>CAWFXQ010000008.1:0-897264 GCA_963819845.1 Miltoncostaeaceae bacterium | reverse complement strand
TCGATAGCTCTCGCCCACCATCTCGGCCGCCCCGAGCGCGAACCTGCGGTACGAGAACAGGCCGAGGACGACACCGCCGGGATCAACGACCGGGAGCTGCGAGTACCCGTTGCGTCTCATGATTGCGAGGGCCTCGAGCACTGGCGTGTTTGGAGGCACTGTCACCGGGCCATCCTGCGACTGGGCCACGAACGCGTTGACACTCGTAAACGATTCCGGCACAAGCGAGGGCCGTTCGCCGTGCTCGTCTGGGATCGGGAAGTGAGCGACGTTGCCCATTTTCACGCAACGCTGAAGGTCTTCGACATCACTGAGCCGGCCTCGCCTTCCGATGATCGTCGAGCGAGGCTACCTCGCGTGACGCGACCCCGTCGAACGCCTCGAGCGCGAGCCGGCCCGAGCGGAACTCGCCCCATCGCTAGTTCTCGTAGCGGGCGGCGGGGGAAAGGCCGACAGGACGAACTCGAGCTCCTCTCGGTCGAGGCCGTACACCTCGGCGGCGACGATGGCGTCGATCTCGGCGCCGCAGCTCGATGCGGCGCTCGTCATCGATCTCGCCCGGGATCGCGCCGCGGCATCGGCTCGACCCATCCGTCTCGCGCGAGGAGCGCCCAGTATCGAGCATCTCGAGGCTCGTGCACGTGAGGCGTGCAGCGAGGGGCAACCAGTGACGGGCGACGCGTCCCGAGCCGACGGTCGAGGGAAGGGCAGGCTGTCAACAATGCCGAGCGCCATCGTGAGTGACACCTTCTTGCGGACGATGAAGTCACGCGACGAACGAGTTGGCAACGCACAACCAGACGTGAGTAGCCCACTCGAAGCCTTCGGGGTAGTGAACGAGGGCACCTTGTGGCCGCAGATCGTCCCGGGGGGGATGAGCGCGGCGACAAGCGATCGCTCGGTCGTGGGGCTCGTCGACGTCGCAGAAGCCCACCCGATAGCGCCGGACCCGATCGCGGCCTTCGCGGGGACCGGGCGCGGGATGCGCCACTGCGGCTGGATCGACTTGGGGGATCATCGAAGGTCGACGGCTCCCAGACCGCCGCGCGGCCCCGGCCCGATCGGTATCCCTTGGCGCGGTGGTCGAACTGCCACACCATCCGCCCCTCGTAGAGCGGCAGGCCGTCAGGTCTTCGCTGAAGAGTTCGCGGTCGTTGCCCATGTCGATCTCGCGCATGTAGTTTCGGTACGGCTCGCCGGCGTCTCATCCCCGAAGCGCGGGCACCGCGCATATGCCTTGCTCACCGCGTCGATCTCGGCCTGCGACGAGAACCGCATCACCGCCAGGGCGTCGGGCGAGAACTCCCTCGACGAGGGACGTGGGATCGGGAGCGGCTGCCATCGCCTGCGACAGGCGCTCATGGCTGTTGATGAGGAACGCGGCCGCGGAAGCATCCTGAGTCGTCGCCTGCGGCGCGCGGCGTACAGACAGAATTCGTTTCCGGTGGACGTCCCGGAACCAGACCCCGCCGGTTTCTCGAACGTGAACAGGAGATCAGCCTTCGGTTGTCCAGCAGCTCCCTACGGATCGCCGCGGCGTTGGCGCCATTGGCCAGATTCTCGGGGACGATCTGCGCAGTGTAGCCGCCCTCTCCGTGATCGCGAGCGCGGTCTCGGCGAACATCCGGTAGACGTTGAAGTCGCCCTTGCCGAGGTTCCCGGGCGCGAACAGGTGGTAGCGGCCGCCGTTCTTGAAGGCGTGCACCGAGGCGTAGAGCGCACGGCAGCTGCGGCGCCACCCTTGGGCGATCTCGGGCGACTTGAGGAGCCGTCCACGATCTTCCGCTGGCCCTCGCGATCCTTAACCGGACCTGTCGGTCGTAGACGGCGAAGAACTCCTTGACGTCAGGGCTCAGCGTGTCCCACGGCGGGTTTCCGAGGACGAGGTCGAAGCCGCCGTGGGCGAAGACGTCGGGGAACTCCAGATGCCAGTGGAAGAGTCGGTACTCGTCGCGGAGATCGGCGAGCGCACCAGCGAGCTCCTCGGGGAGCTCGCGGAGAGAGCCTGATCCACGGCGCGCTGGGTGATGGCTGCGCAGCCCTGCCGCTTCTCGGCGAGTCGGGGCCGCCGCCCATGCGTCGGCCGCCAGCGCCAGGCGGCGGAGGTCTTCGGAGTCCCGCAGCTCTGCATAGCTCAGCTCCTTGGCGAGAAGCCCACCGAGATCGTGGTCGGGCATCCGCCCAACCTCACCAAACTTGACCACGAGGTCCGCGACGGCCGCGTCGCGATCGAAGAGGTGAGCGCGCCTCGTCCGCTTGCCCGCTCGTCGGCGTTGCGCTTTCGCAGCTTCGTAACCCAAGACTTCTCTTCCGGCTCCAGCACCCCGAAGTCGTCTCCACGAACTGCGGCGCGAAGGCGCTGTCGGGCACGCCCTCCTCGACTACTCCCGGGAGGGCGATGCTTGCATTGTCTCTTATTGAGTTCAAACGTCGCCCGCCGAAGGGTTTCTCCAATACAGCTTCTGCGGGAACGCGCATGCCGAAGATCAGCCCCGCCACATTGGCGATCTGCCGCCGTCTGCTCGTCGGCAGTGCGCCTGCCACCGGCCAGCGTCGCCGACGTGCCGACGCACCTGGAGGCCGGCCGCCTCCGCTCGCCTCGCGCACCCGCCGGACGAGCAGCGCGACGTCGGCAGCCCTGTGGCGCCCCCGATAGGTGTGGAGCTCGTCGAGGACGAGGAACCGGAGGTCCTCGGCTCGCTGCGACCAGCCGACGCTCGTACGGCGAGTCAGGATCAGCTCGAGCATCACGTAGTTCGTGAGCAGGACGTCGGGCGGGTCTGGCGAGGATCGCATCTCGCGTTCCTGCCGTCGTCCTCCTGGCCCGTGTAGCGCGCGTAGCCGTCACCGGGCCCGCGTTGTCCGGGCACACCGAACGACAGGAACTTCTCGAGCTCGCCTGGCGCTGGCTGTTGATGATAGGGCGTTCATCGGGTAGACGATGATCGCTCGGACGCCGCCGACCGCGCCTTAAGGGGTTCGTCGCGCAAGATCCATCTGAGTAAATTGGCACCAGGTACGTCAGGCTCTTGCCGGAGCCCGTGCCGGTCGTGACGACGTATATGGCTCCCGTCGACGCGGCTTCGGATCGCGTCCGCCTGGTGCTGGTGGCAGGCGGAGCCGGAGGGCTTACCAGCCGCTCCGGCCGGCTCCGGCGTCTTGCCGACGTCGGAAGATCTGCCCGGCATCGCCGCGTGGAGTACGGCCAGCGTCCACCAAGCTCATCGATCGTCCCGCCAGGCGCGAACGCCGGGTTCAGCTGGATCCGCGCAGGCGGCCAGAGGAGACCATCTTCGATCTCGCGCTCAACCAGCTCCTGGATTCGCGGATCGCGGATCCGCACGAAGCTGGTGACGTACTCGCGGTAGTCGTCCAGCAGACGTCGGCGTAGCGCGAATACGTTCACGGGTCCCCTCCTGGCCGCTTGTCGCGGCCTCCTTGTGAGCGTCGCTCAGGTAGGAGTCGAGACGCAGCGTAATCCGTAAGCCGGGGGCCGCCAATAACCGGGTAGGGGGTTGACCTTCGGCTGTCGCGGCGGCCGGCGAGGCCGCCTTCTACGCTGGCTGGAGAGCCGCAGGCAGCTCACACAATGGGCGGGAGGGAGAGGAGATGGCAGTCGTCCGCAGCCTTCGTCGAGCGACGGGATCACCAAACCGTAGGCACCCAAGCGAGGTCAACTGCGATTGGGCCGAGGTCGTGACCGCGTCGGGGGTGCTGCTGCAGCTGGCGACCTACGGCTCCGACGAAGCGCAGGCTCCCCGGCAAGAGCAAGCCAGACGCTTCAGCTCGACCGAGGCGCGAGCCCTGGAGGCTCCGGACGAAGCGATCGACGAGATATTCGGCGGTCGATCGCGCGGGGCCGATCAGACGATTGAGGCGCGCTCGCCCGGTCTGAACCCGCCAGAGCGCGGCGTAGAGCCCGCCGCGCGCGATCAGCTCGTCGTGGGTGCCGGCCTCGCTGACCCGGCCCGTCCTCCAGCACGTGGATCCGGTCGGCGTGGCGGACCGTGCTCAGCCGGTGGGCGATCACCAGCGTCGTCCGCCCCCGCGAGACCGTCTCCAGCGACCGCTGGATCGCCGCCTCGGTCTCGTTGTCCACCGAGCTGGTCGCCTCGTCCAGGACCAGGATCGCCGGGTCCCGGAGGATGGCCCGCGCGATCGAGAGGCGCTGGCGCTGGCCGCCGGAGAGCTTCTGGCCGCGCTCGCCGACCAGGGTGTCGTAGCCGTTGGGCAGGGCGGCGATGAAGTCGTGGGCCTCGGCCAGGCGGGCGGCCTCCTCGATGCGCTCGTCGCTCGCGTCGGGGTCGCCGTAGGCGATGTTCTCCCGCACCGTGCCGTCGAAGAGGAAGACGTCCTGGCTCACCAGGCCGATGGCTCCGCGCAGGTCGGCGAAGGTCAGCTCGCGGACGTCGACGCCGTCCACGGTGACGCGGCCGGCCGTCGGCTCGTAGAGCCGCAGCAGCAGCTTCACGAGCGTGCTCTTGCCCGCGCCGGTGAGGCCGACGACGGCGTGGGTCTCGCCGGCGGGGACCTCGAGGTCGAGGCCCGCAGCACCTCGGGGCCGCTGGCGTAGGCGAAGCGGACGTCCTCGAAGCGGACCGCGCCGGCCGACCGGCTCGGGCAGGCGCCTGGCCCTCCTGGATCGTCGGCTCGACGGCCAGCAGGTCGAGGATGCGCCGCGTGCTGGCCATGGCGCGCTGGTAGAGGTCGAAGGTCTCGCCCAGGCGCGTGAGCGGCCAGAGCAGGCGCTGGGTCATGAAGACCAGGATCGAGAAGAAGCCGACCGCCAGCGCGCCGTCGAGGGTGAGGCGGCCGCCGACCAGCAGGGTCATCGTGAAGCCGATCAGGATGGCGATGCGGATGAGCGGGACGAAGGCCGAGCTCAGCCGGATCGCGTCGCGGTTGGTCTGCCGGTAGGCCTCGCTCTCGCGCGGCGACCCGCGCCGTCTCGCGCTCCTCGGCGGTGAAGGCCTTGATCGTGGCGATGCCGCCGAGGTTGTTGGCGAGCGTGCCGCTGACAGCCGCCCGACCTGCTCGCGCACGGCGCGGTAGCGCGGCTCGAGCCGGCGCTGGTAGAGGAAGCTGCCCCACACGATCACCGGGATGGGCAGCGAAGGCCACCAGGAACAGCAGCGGGCTGGCGACCAGGAAGACCGCGCCCACCAGCACGACGTTGACGACGGTGGCGATCATGTAGCTGGCGCCCACGTCGAGGAAGCGCTCGAGCTGGTTGACGTCGTCGTTGAGCACGGCCATCAGCCCGCCGGTGGACTGGTCCTCGAAGTAGCCGAGCTCCAGCTCCTGCACGTGGGCGTAGGCGTCCATGCGCGCCTCGTGCTCGACGGTCTGGGCCAGGTTGCGCCAGGCGAGCTGGTAGCCCCACTCGGTGAGCCTCTCCAGCAGCCAGACGGCGGCGTTGACCAGGGCGAGGGCGACGAGCTGGCCCCACTGGCTCTCGATGCCGGTGACGTCGGCGATGAACGAGTCGTCGGCGTTGACGATGACGTCGATCGCCGCGCCGATGAGGATCTCCGGGAAGACGTCGAAGACCTTGTTGAGCACCGACAGCGTCGTCGCCAGGACGATCTGCGGCCGGTGCCGGGCGGCGTAGCGCCAGAGCCGCAGCAGCGGCGGGGCCGTGTCGTCCCCGGCCGCCTGTACGGTCGTTTCGTGCGTCGCGGCGGGGCGGGCTTCGGGCATCGCGGGAGTGTGGCATGGGCGCCCCGGGGAGGGCCGGGCGCGTGATCCGCCGTCTCTTCCGGCGGCGGTCGAGCCGCTACGTCCAGTCGCGGGCCGAGGGCGAGATCGAGTTCACGCGCGTCGTCGCCTTCAGCGACGGCGTCATCGCCGTGGCGATCACCCTGCTGGTGCTGAACCTCGAGGCGCCGGACGTGGCCAAGGGGGACCTCGCCGCCGCCCTCGGCGACCAGTGGCGCGAGTACCTGGCCTTCGCCCTCAGCTTCGCCCTGATCGGGCGCTTCTGGATCCTCCACCACCGGGCCTTCACCCTCGTCGAGCGCATGGACGGCGCGCTGATCGCGCTGAACCTCGTGTTCCTGGCGCTGATCGTGCTGATGCCCTTCGCCACCGACCTGGTGGTCGAGTACGACGACGACTCCGTCGGCGTCGTCGTCTACGCGCTCGTGGTGGGGCTCTCGAGCACCGTCACCTGGGTGATGATCCGCTACGCCCTCCGCGCCGGCCACGTGCGCGATGGCCTGCGTCCCGTCGCCGAGGCGGTCTCGTCGTGGCACGGCCTCGGCCCGGCCATCGTCTTCCTCGCGTCGGTGCCGGTCGCGCTCTTCTCGCCCCAGGCCGCCTTCGGCGTCTGGCTGCTGGCGTTCCTCCCCGCGATCCGGGCCGAGGCGCCCGCCACCTCCTGAGCCGGGGCGTGTGGCGAACCCCCGCGAGGGGAACGAGCGAAGGGATGCCCGCCCCGGCCACGTCCGAGTTCGCCCGGGAGCCCGGCTGGTGGCGCGGGGCGGTCGTCCACCAGATCTACCCGCGCAGCTTCCAGGACTCCGACGGTGACGGCGTCGGCGACCTGCCCGGGGTCATCGCGCGCCTCGACCGCCTCAACGACGGCACGGAGCGCTCGCTGGGGGTGGACGCGATCTGGCTGTCGCCCTTCTACCCCTCGCCGATGGCCGACTTCGGCTACGACGTGGCCGACTACACCGGCGTCAACCCGGTGTTCGGCACCCTGGAGGACGCCGACCGGCTGATCGCCGAGGCCCACGCGCGCGGGCTCAAGGTGCTCGTCGACTGGGTCCCCAACCACTCCTCCGACCGCCACCCCTGGTTCGTGGCCTCGCGCTCCTCGCGCGACGACCCGAAGCGCGACTGGTACGTCTGGCGGGACGGCCGGCCCGGCGGCCGGCCCCCCGACCGCGACCGTCCGAGCTTCGAGCGCGTGGGCCCGGCGTGGACCCACGATCCGGCCACCGACCAGTGGTACCGGCACGAGTTCACCCCCGGCCAGCCCGACCTCAACTGGGCCAACCCGAAGCTGGCCGAGGCGATGCTCGACACGCTGCGGTTCTGGCTCGACCGCGGCGTCGACGGCTTCCGCGTCGACGTCGCCCACGAGCTCGACGCGGAGGTGCTGCACCGCGTGCGCAGCGTGCTCGAGGAGTACGACGAGCGGATGGCCGTGGGTGAGGTCTACCTGCTCGACCAAGAGGAGCTGGCCGCGTTCCTGGTGACCGGCGACGGCCTGCACCTGGCCCACAACTTCGTCTTCATGCGGGCCCCCTGGCGAGCCGATGCCCTCCGAAGCGTGATCGAGGAGTTCGAGCGGCTCACCGGGCCGGTGGCCTGGCCGAGCTGGTGCCTCGAGAACCACGACCATTCGCGGATCGCGACCCGGCACGACGAGGGCGGCCACGGACCGGCGCGGGCCCGGGTCGCTGCGATGATGCTCCTCACCCTCCGCGGCACCGCCTTCCTCTTCCAGGGCCAGGAGCTGGGCCTGCCCGACGCGGTGGTTCCCCCCGAGGCGGTCGTCGACGTCAGCGACCGCGACCCCGAACGCGCGCCGATCCCCTGGGAGCCGCCCTCGGCGGCCGGGCCCGGGGCCGGCTTCACGACGGGCGTCCCGTGGCTGCCGCTGGTGGACGACGCCGAGACGCTGGCCTGGTCGGCTCAGGACGACGACCCGCGCTCGACGCTGTCGCTGTTCCGGCGCTTGATCCGGGTACGCGACGGCTCGGCGGCGCTGCGGCTCGGCGATCAGACGATGCTCGACTCGGGGCCGGACGTGCTCGCCTGGACCCGCGAGGGCGACGGCGAGCGCTGGCTCGTGGCCCTCAACATGTCGTTGCGTGATCAGGCAACCCCGATCTCGCTGCCGAACGTGCAACCGCCGGGCGGCTGGTGGTCTCGACCGACCCGGACCGGGAAGAGGGGCAGGTCGGCCCCGACGGGCTGGAGCTGGGGATGGACGAGGGCGTGCTGATCCGCCTGGGCGGCGACGACGAGGGGGGCCGATGATCGAGCGGACCGGCGACCTGTGGTGGAAGAACGCGATCGTCTACTGCCTCGACCCCGAGACCTTCGCTCGACTCGGACGGCGACGGCTGCGGCGACCTGCCCGGGCTGACGGCGCGGATCGACTACCTGGCGGGGATCGGCGTCACGTGCCTGTGGCTGATGCCCTTCTACCCCTCGCGCAGAACCCGACGACGGCTACGACATCGTCGATTTCCAGGGCGTCGACCCGGGCCTGGGGACCCCGGCGGACCTGGTCGAGCTGGTGCGCGACGGCGCGCGACCGCGGCATCCGGGTGATCGCCGACCTGGTCGTGAACCACACCTCCGATCAGCACCCCTGGTTCCAGGCGGCGCGGGCCGACCGCGAGCTCGCCGTTCAGCGACTTCTACGTCTGGGCCGACGCAGCCGCCGCCGGGCGCCGAGAAGATGGCCCCGGTGTTCCCGGACGCAGAGGACAGCGTCTGGACCCTCGACGAGGAGGCGGGGCAGTACTACCTGCACCACTTCTACCGCCACCAGCCCGACCTGAACGTCGCCAACCCGGCGGTGCGCGACGCGATCGCGGAGATCATCGGCTACTGGCTGGCGCAGGGGCTGTCGGGGTTCCGCATCGACGCGGTCCCGTTCCTGATCGAGACCCACGGCCTGGCGAGTGACCCCGGCCGCGACCCCCACGAGCTGATCCGCGAGATGCGCGCGTTCGCGTCGCGGCGGGTCGGCGACCAGATGCTGCTGGGCGAGGTGAACCTGCCGCCGGCCGAGATGCGCGACTACTTCGGCGCGGGGGAGGGCGACGAGCTGCAGGTGCTGTTCGCCTTCACGGTGATGCAGGCGATGTACCTCTCCTTCGCCCGCGGCAATGCCGGCCCGATCGCGGCGGCGTTGCGCGAGCTGCCGCCGATCCCCGACGCGTGCCAGTGGGCGCACTTCGTCCGCAACCACGACGAGCTCACCCTCGACAAGCTCAGCAGGGCCGAGCGGCGAGGAGGTGTTCGCGGCGTTCGGGCCGGACCCGTCGATGCAGCTCTTCGACCGCGGCCTGCGCCGGCGCCTCCCGCCGATGGTCGGCGGCGATGCGGCTCGCATGCGCCTGGCATACAGCCTGCTGTTCTCGCTGCCCGGCACGCCGGTGCTGTTCTACGGCGAGGAGATCGGGATGGCCGAGAACCTGGACATCCCCGGGCGCCTGAGCGTGCGCGCGCCCATGCAGTGGGCGGGCAGCCGGCCCAACGGCGGCTTCTCGACGGCAAAGCCGAAGGAGCTGCGCCGGCCGGTGGTCGACGACCCCGACTACGCGCCGGCGGCGGTGAACGTGGCCGACCAGCGCCGCGACCCTGACTCGCACCTGAACTGGACGGAGCGCGTCATCCGCACCCGGCGCGAGTGCCACGAGATCGGCTGGGGCGCGTGGGAGGTGCTCGACGCCGACGACCCGGCCCTGCTGGCCATCCGCTACTCGTGGAACGGGCGCACGCTGCTGGCCCTCCACAACCTGGGCGCGACCAAGGCCACCGCGAGCCTGGCCGCCGACGACCTCGACGCCGAGGGCCTCGAGGAGATCCTCGGCCGGGGCGAGCATCGCGCCCCGGCCGGGTGGCGGCTTGGAGGTGACCCTGCCGCGGTACGGCTACCGCTGGCTCAGGTCCACCGGCTAGTAGCGGTAGTGGTCGGGCTTGTAGGGCCCGGCCATCGGCACGCCGATGTAGTCGGCCTGCTCCTCCGACAGCATCGTGAGCCGCACCCCGAGCGCGTCCAGGTGCAGGCGCGCGACCTTCTCGTCGAGGTGCTTGGGCAGCACGTAGACCCGGCGCTCGTACTCGTCGTTCTTGGTGAAGAGCTCGATCTGGGCGATCGTCTGGTTCGAGAACGAGTTGGACATCACGAACGAGGGGTGGCCGGTGGCGTTGCCCAGGTTCAGCAGCCGCCCCTCCGACAGCACGATGATCGCGTGGCCGTCGGGGAAGACCCACTCGTCGACCTGGGGCTTGATGTTGATCCTCTGCACGCCCGGGAAGTCGGCCAGGCCGGCCATGTCGATCTCGTTGTCGAAGTGGCCGATGTTGCCCACGATCGCCTGGTGCTTCATCCGCGCCATGTCGGCGGCGGTGATGATCGACTTGTTGCCGGTGGCGGTGATGAACAGGTCGGCGGTCTCGACGACGTCGTCGAGGGTGGCCACCTGGTAGCCCTGCATCGCCGCCTGGAGGGCGCAGATCGGGTCGATCTCGGTGACGATCACGCGCGCGCCCTGGGCGCCGAGCGACTCGGCGCAGCCCTTGCCGACGTCGCCGAAGCCGCAGACCACGGCCACCTTGCCGGCCAGCATCACGTCGGTGGCCCGGTTGATGCCGTCCACCAGCGAGTGGCGCACCCCGTAGAGGTTGTCGAACTTCGACTTGGTGACCGAGTCGTTGACGTTGATCGCCGGGAACAGCAGCTCGCCCTTCTCGGCCAGCTGGTAGAGGCGGTGGACGCCGGTGGTGGTCTCCTCGGTGACGCCCTTGATGCCGTCGGCGATGCGGGTCCAGCGCCGGGGGTCCTCGCGCAGGCTCTGGCGCAGCAGGCCCAGGACGACGCGGAACTCCTCCGACTCGGCGGTCGCGTCGTCGGGGACGGCGCCCGCCCCCTCGTACTCGCGCCCCAGGTGCACCAGCATGGTGGCGTCGCCGCCGTCGTCGAGGATCATGTTGGGGCCGCCCCCGTCGGGCCAGCGCAGCGCCCTGTCGGTGCACCACCAGTACTCCTCGAGCGTCTCGCCCTTCCAGGCGTAGACCGGCACGCCGGCGGGCGCCTCGGGGGTGCCGTCGCCCACCACCACGGCGGCGGCGGCGTGGTCCTGGGTGGAGAAGATGTTGCAGGAGGCCCAGCGCACCTGGGCGCCCAGCGACGTGAGCGTCTCGATCAGCACCGCCGTCTGGACGGTCATGTGCAGCGAGCCGGTGACGCGCGCGCCCGCCAGCGGCTGGCGGTCGGCGTACTCGGCGCGGATCGCCATCAGCCCGGGCATCTCGTGCTCGGCGAGGGTGATCTCCTTGCGGCCGAACTCGGCCAGCGACAGGTCGGCGACCTTGTGGTCGGCCTCGATGGGCGGGGCGGTGGTGGTCATGCGGTCTCCGTCAGGTCGTCGGTGCGGAAGCGGCGAGCAGGCGGGTGTGCTTGGCCTGCTCGAAGCGGAGCCAGTCGTGGGCGGGGACGTCGTCGGGGCGCGACGGCGCGGCCGTGAGCCAGCCGTCGACCGCCTCCGACAGGCGGCGGTCGTCGCGCAGGCGGCGCGCGAAGCCCACCTCGCCGAGGGCGACCCCGTGGCCGTCGAGCAGCTCGCGCAGCGTGCGCAGCCGCTGCAGCTCGGCGGCTCCGTAGAGGCGGTAGCCGGCGGCCGAGCGCCGGGGCTGCACGAGGCCGATGCTCTCGATGTAGCGCAGCATCCGCGCCGACCAGCCGGTCGTCGCCGCCGCCTCGTTGATCGTGAGGGCGTCCGGGGGCACCTGAGAACCCTATCACGATCGTGTCAACCTTCGGGCGAGAGCCCCGCGGGGGAGTAGTCGCGGCGCGCCCCCTCCAGGTGCGCGGTCAGCAGGGGCCCGGCGTCGCCGCCGGCCGCGAGGGCGTCGACGATCCCGCGGTGCTCCTCGAGGTAGCGCCGCTGCAGCGAGGGGTCGCGCGCCACGATCGCCGCCCCCATGCGGCGCTGGCGCTCGCGCAGGGAGTCGTGCAGCCGCGTGAGGATCGAGTTGCCGGTCGACGACACGATGGCCCGGTGGAAGAGGCGGTCGGCCTCCACGAAGCCGATGCGATTGCCGCGCTTCACGTGACGCTCCTGGTCGCCGACCAGCCCCCGGAGCTGCTGCACGAGCACGTCGGGCCCGCGGCGGGCCATCTGCTCGGCGCAGTGGCGCTCGATGATCAGCCGCGTCTCCAGCACCTCGTTGATCTCCTCCCCCGACACCGGCACCACCAGGGCGCCGCGCTTGGGGTAGAGGCGCAGCAGGCCCTCGGCCTCCAGCAGCAGGAAGGCCTCGCGCACCGGGGTGCGGCTCATCTCCAGTGACTCGGCCACCTCGCCCTCGCTGAGCATCTCGCCGCCGGGGTAGAAGCCCTCGAGGATGTGCTCCTTCACGTGGGCGTAGGCGCGGTCCTTGGCGGGCGCCGGCCGTGGGTACGAGGTCCCCATGGGCGTATCTGTACACGGTCGCTTGTGCCGTTGGTCTCCTGCGATCGGTGCTGCTAGTACTCATCTTGCATCTAAGACGTCCACAAGAGGAGGTGAGCAGATGATCCCCTACCAGGTGACCGTGAGGCGGCGCGGGCCGTCGCCCCTGACCCTGACCATGCTGGTCGGCGCCGACACGCGCGACGACGCGGCGGGGCTGGCGACGGCGCTGGCCGAGCACGAGCGGGGCGGGATGTTCGAGGCCGGCCGCGTGCGCGTGGCCCCGGACGCGAGCGAGCTCGACGCCGCCGCCCGGGCGGCGTAGGCCTCCCTAGGCCGCGGCCCGCGAGCCGGGGCGGCCCGGGAGGGGCCAGCGGTGCACGGGCCGGCCCGAGAACTGGGCCTCGATGTAGGCGTCCAGGGTGGCGGCGAGCGCGGTGCCCCGCATCACCCGCTCCTCCTGGGCGGCGAGGGTCGCGCGCTGCCAGCTCGCGCCGGTGACATCGGCGGCCACGCGCTCGGCCATGACGCCCAGCAGGGCGTCCGACTCGGCCGCGTCCACCCCGGCGCCGGCCAGGCCGCGCCGCGCGACCGGGATCAGGCGCTCGACGGCCTCGGCCGCGGGCATCGGGCGCGGCGAGGGCGCCTGGGGCGCGGGCCAGAGCAGCTCGGCGCCCAGGCCGAACCGCGCGGCGCGGTAGAAGTTGCGCCGCGCCAGGGCGAAGGGCATCGCCGGGATCATCCACTCCTCCTCGGCCAGGCCGAGGGTGGCGCCGATGAGGAAGGCCGCGTTGGCCGCCATGTCGATCACCGAGGGCCCGGCCGGAAGGGCGCGCAGCTCGATGCGCAGGTGCCCGCCGCCGGAGGAGTCGTAGACCGCCCGGTTCCAGCGCCAGGTCGTGCCGTGGTGCAGCCGCAGCTCGCCGAGCTCGGGGAGCCCGCCGGCGCGCACCACGTCGAGGGGGTCCTCGTCATCGGTCAGCGGCAGCACCACCTCGTGCAGGGCGACGCTCTCCTGCAGCAGCTCGAGGATGCCCCGGCGCACCCAGCCGTGCCCGAAGGTCACCCGCGAGGGGCGCCAGACCTCCTCGCCGCCCTGGTGGCCGTCGATGGCCTGGTGGAAGAGCGGAACGCGCGTCTCGTCCCAGAGGAGCTTGCCGAGGAAGGTGGGCGAGTTGGCCGCCGCGGCCAGGGCCGGGCCGGTGGCGAGCTGGGCGGCGTTGAAGGTGCGGGCGAAGTCGGCCGGGGCCACGCGCAGGTGGATCTGGAAGGCCGCGTTGGCGGCCTCGGCGACGATGCCCGGCAGCTCGACGTCGAGCGGCTCGGGTCCGTCGATGATGACCCGCCGGTCGGGCTTCATCGGCTCCAGCGCCGCCGACAGCGCCCGGTAGCGCGCCGACTCGGTGAGGCCGCCGGGCCCGAGGTCGCCCATGGTGAGGGTCGGCAGCGTGCCGATCATCGCCACCCGGGTCCCGGAGGCGGCGGCCGCCGAGGCGATCCGCTCCACCGACTCGGACACCCGGTCCGACAGCGCGGTGAAGGGCCGGCCCGCCAGCGCCACCGGGGCCGTGGCGCTCTCGATGCAGAAGCGGCCCACCTCGAGCGCCACGTCGTCGTCGCCCCCCAGCGCCTCCTGCACGGCGACGTTCTCGCCGGCCGGGCGGCCCGCGGCGTCGACGAGGGCCATCTCGAGCTCGGCCCCGAGGGTCGCCGGGCCCTCCCCGAAGCCGGGGCGCTCCAGGAGCTGCCCGAGGGCGGCCAGGCAGTCTCCGAGCCGCTCCGAGAAGCGCTCGAAGTCGGCCCCGCCGAACCGCTCGCGCTCGATCTCGCGGCCCACGGCGCAACGCTACCCCGAACGGCCCTCCGCGACCCACCGCCGGGGCCGCCGCCGCGTCACCGCGGGCAGGGCGGGATGGGGAACTTGCGGAAGCCGAGGGGATTGGTGGGGTCCCCGCGGCTCAGCTTCCGGCAGCGTGCGCGCTCGAAGGCGGCCTCCGGGGCGATCACCCAGACCTCGGCGAATCGGGTGGCCGCCGGCCGGAAGGCGGCGTAGTAGCGAAGCTGCCCGAGCAGCCGGCCGGCCTGCGTGATGCGCAGCCAGTAGCGCGCCCCGCCGGTCAGGCGGTGCTCCACGGCCACGGTCCAGCTGCTGTCGAAGATGTTCGCGTGGCGGATCCGGGCCCCGCGCGCCAGGGCGGTCGAGGGCTTCGGCCCGCACGGGTCCGGGAGGGTCAGGGTGGTGAGGGGCGAGGTGACCGAGGGCGCACGGCGCAGGTTGCGCTCGATCCGCAGCTCGGCGACGACGGGGACCCTGGCGGTCGTGTCCGTGCACGGGAAGAGGAGGCCGGCCACGGGCGCCCCGCCCGTGAGGTCGCCCCGCCGCGGCAGCCGGGCGTACTTGCCGATGAGCTTGATCGTCGGGCCCTCGGAGTAGCCGATGCGCGCGGAGATGAGGTCGCCGAGCTCCACGTTGACCGTGAACGTGGTGCTCTGGGTGCACGCCGCCGCGGCCGTGGCGTTGATGTCGTAGTAGCGCACGGTGAAGACGGCCGGGCCGGCCGCCGGCACGGTCGGGGAGATGAGGCCCCCGGTCGGGTCGTTGGAGGCGAACGTCGTCCCCGGCGGGCCGAGGGTGTCCTGCACCACCACGTCGCGCGCGTCGTACTCGACGGTGAAGGACCGTCCCGCCACGACCCTCTCGGGCGTGGCCGGCGAGCCGCTCACCGAGACGGTCGGCGCCGGCAGCGCCGGCGAGCCGGGCGGACACGCGGGGACGGACGTGGCCTGGCCCGCGGCGCCCCCGGCGAGCGTCGCCCAGCAGGCGGCGGCGAGGAGCCCGGCCAGCGCGATGCGGACGGCGGTCCGTGTCATCCCGCCGAGCCTACGACCGCGCGACGAACGGCGTACAGGCCCGGACGGCTAGGTTTCGGGTGACCCGGAGGGGATGAATGGCGCGGCTCACGACCATGGCCCGCGGCGGCGGGTGCGGGTGCAAGCTGGGCAAGTCGGCGCTGGCCGAGGCCCTGGCCCTGATGCCGGCCCCCGACGACGCCCGGGTGCTGGTGGGCTTCGAGGCGGCCGACGACGGCGCGGCCTACCGGGTGCGCGACGACCTCGCCGTGGTCGCCTCGGTCGACTTCTTCACGCCGATCGTCGACGACCCGGCCACCTTCGGCGCCATCGCCGCCACGAACGCCCTCAGCGACCTGCACGCCATGGGGGCGACCCCGGCGTTCGCGCTGGCCGTGGCGGCCCACCCGGCCGACGGCGACCCGGCCGACCTCGCCGAGATCATGCGCGGCGGCGCCGAGGCGGCGATCGCCGACGGCTGCCCGGTGCTGGGCGGCCACACCATCGACGACCCCGAGCCCAAGTACGGCCTCGCGGTCGTGGGCACGGCCCACCCCGACCGGCTGCTGAGCAACGCCGCCGGCCGGCCGGGGGACGTGCTGGTGCTCACCAAGCCGATCGGCGTGGGCGTCATCACCACGGCGCAGATGAGCGGCCGGGCCAACGCCCTCGCGATGGCCTCGGCCACCGCCTCCATGCTGGCCTCGAACGGCCCCGCGGCGGCGGCGGCCCTGGCCGCGGGCGTGCGCTGCGCCACCGACGTCACCGGCTTCGGCCTGGTCGGCCACCTCGCCGAGGTGACGGGCGCCAGCGGCGTCGCCGCGCGGGTGGAGGCGGGCGCCGTGCCGCTGCTGCCGGCCGCGCGCAAGCTGGCCGCGGACGGCGTCATGACGGGCGGCGCGGCCCGCAACCGGGACTTCGCGCGCGAGCTGCTCGCCGTGGCGCCGGGGGTGCCTCCGGAGGTGGTCGACCTGCTCCACGACCCCCAGACCAGCGGGGGCCTGCTGCTGGCCGTCGCGCCCGAGAGCGCCGATCTCCTCGACCGCGAGCTCGTCGCGCGCGGGGTCGCCGCGCGCCGGATCGGCCACCTGGCCGCGGGCCGGGCGGGCGCGATCGAGGTGGTTGCGTGATCACGCAACCGGAGTCGCCCGGGTACCCGCCGTCGGCGGCCGGGGCGGCGGCGCTGGAGCGGGTGCGGGCGTTCATCGCCGGCGAGGCCCTGCCGATGGTCGAGGAGGTCGAGGCCGAGGTCGGCGACACGGCCTTCGCGCTGGAGGCCGACGGGCGGCTGGCCGGCCCGATGATCGGCCTCAAGCGCCGCGTGCAGCAGGCCTCGGCGCGCGCGGGCCTCTACTGCCCCCACCTGCCGGCGCCCGACGGCATGGGCCTGTCGCTGGTGGACACCTTCCACGTGCAGGAGGAGGTCTACCGCCACGGGCTGCGGGGCGTGCAGTGGATGCTGGCCTGGACCGACGGGCCGAGCCACCTGGTGCGCCACTGGAGCGCGGGCGCGCGGGAGCGCGACCTGCCGGCGTTCCTGGCGGGGCGGACCAACGTCGCCTTCGCCCTCAGCGAGCCGGGCTCGGGCACCGACGCGCTGGCGCTCGAGGCCTCGGCCCGGCCCGACGGCGACGGGTGGATCCTCGACGGGGTGAAGCACCTCATCACCGGGGCGCCGTTCGTGGAGCACGCCCAGGTGATCGCGCGCGTCGAGGGCGCGGGCCGCAGTGAGCTGACCGCGTTCCTGGTGCCGATGGACGCGCCGGGGGCGTCGCGCGGGCCGGTGCAGCAGACGATCATGGCCGACGGCCAGACGGGGGTGCTGGAGTTCCGCGACGTCCGCCTGGTGGCCGACGCGCTCGTCGGGCGCGAGGGCGCCGCACTGGACCTGGTGTTCCTGTGGATCAACTGGGCCCGCTCGCGCCGGGGCGGCATGTGCAGCGGGCTGGCCGCGCACTGCCTGGAGCAGGCGGTGGCCTACAGCCGGCGGCGGCGGGCGTTCGGGCGGCCGATCGGCGACCTCGGGGCGGTGGCCGAGCGCCTGAGCGACATCTACATGGACTGGCGCGCGATGCGCGCGCTGTCGCTGGAGGTGCTGGCGGGCCTGGACGCCGCCGGCCTGCTGGGGGGCGGCACGGTCGGAGCGGCGGAGCGGCGCGACCTGTCGACCCTCAAGGCCTGGTGCGACGAGGCCCTGTCGCGCATCGCCGACCGCGCGATCCAGGTGCACGGCGGGCGGGGCCTGCTGAGCGCCACGGGCATCGAGCGGATCTACCGGGTGGCGCGCAACCTGCGCATCCCGGCCGGGACGACCGAGATCCAGCGGGCGATGATCGCCGAGAGCCTCGCCTCGGAGGACCCCGGGGGCGCGTAGCCGGGCGGCCCCTCTACGGCCCGGCGAGGTCGAGGATCGCCACGGTCTCGTCCCAGGACGCGGTCGCGACGACGCCGCCGTCGGCGGACGCCGCGATGTCGAGCGCCACTCCGCCGTGCGCGAGCACCGCGGCCGGCCGGGTGCCGGCGCGGACGTCCCAGAGCTCGGCGCGGCCGCGGTCGGTGGCGACCGCGACCCGCCCCGCCCCGGCGGGCGCCACCGCCCAGAGGGTCCCCCCGGCGCCCAGGGTCCGCGGCGCCGCCGCCGGCGCCACCTGCGTGGGCGTGTCGATGTCCCACACGTCCAGGTCGCCCCCGGAGCGCGCGACCACGACCTGGCGGTCGCGCTCGATCGTGCAGACGCCCCACGCGCCGGGCGCACCCGTGTCCCAGAACGCCCGCCGGACCCCCTCCTCGAGGTCCCACACGGCGACGCCGAACGACGAGCCCGACACGGCGCGCCGCGCGTCGCCCGTGAGCGCGATGGAGTGGACCTGACCGGAGTCGTCCTCCGCGGGCCTCGGATGGCGCCGGAGCTCGCGGCCCTCGTCGAGGTCCCAGAGGACGAGGCAGCCGTCGTCCCGCGACGCCGACAGGGCCCGGCCCCCGGCCGTCATGCGGACCTTGGTCGCCGGGGCGCGATGGCCCGCCAGCGTCGCGGTCCGGCGCCCGGAGACGAGGTCCCAGACGCCGAGGCACCCGTCCTCGTGGGCCGAGACGGCGCGGGCGCCGTCGGGCGCGATCGCCACGGCGTCGGCCCTCGGGCCGCGCGCGCAGATCCGGTGCCCGTCGCCGTCCTGCGCCCGCCAGAGCCACACGCTGCCGTCGGCGCACGACGAGACCAGCGACCGGCCGGCGGAGTCGATGGCGACGCCCGTCACGAGCGAGCCGTGGTCGAGGCGCCGGCGGATGGCCGGCGAGTCCTCAGGCGGCCCCCAGGAGGGGTGGATCCTCACCCGGCGATCCTCGGCGACGGCCCGTCGAGGCGCAACGCCTCGACCGCGGCCGGGAACCCCTGGGCGCCGGGGACCGGGGTCGGGCGCGAGCCGAGGAAGAGGGGCCGGTCGGCCGCGTTCAGCAGCACGGGCATCACGTCGGCGCCGCGCAGGTGGCCGAGGATGCCGGCGCCGCAGTCGAGCTCGCCGAACCGGCTCACCCGGTCGGCGCGCACTCCCGGGCCGGCGAGCAGGAAGGGCACCGGGTCGCCCGAGTGGATCACCTCCGGCGCGGTCGGGGTCGCGTGGTCGCCCGTGACGCACAGGACCGCGTCTCCCAGGCGCTCGGCCGCGTCGCCGACGGCCGGGTCGAGGCGCTCGACCGTCGCCCGCTTGACCGCCGGGTCCTTGGTGTGGCCGGCCTCGTCGGCCGCCTTGAGGTGGCAGAGGACGAAGCCGGCGCCCCCGTCGAGGGCGGCGCGCGCGCGGTCGACGCGGTCGCGCAGGGCCGCGGCGGGGTCGTCGCCCTCCGGTGCGGGGACGAAGCGCATGCCGAGGGCCCGGGCCAGGCCCGCCAGGAAGGGCGACGCCCCCACGATCGTCCCGTCCAGACCGTGGCGGTCGCGGAACGCCGGCGCCGGGCGGCGGCGCCCCCACCACTTGAGCGTCACGACCGTCAGCCCCCGCCCGCCCGGCGCGGGCCGGACCGTCGCCCGGGTCCAGGCCTCGGCGGCCCGCGCGGTGGCGGCGGCCTCGGGGACCAGCGGCAGGGGGCGCATCACCGGCTGGCGCTCGCGGAAGAAGGGGTCGGAGTCGGTCACCCCGTCGCGGCCGCCGCCGCGGACGCGCAGGATGCCCTCGCCCGGGCGGGCCGGCGGACCCAGCGGGGTCACCTCGAGGCCGAGCCCCTCGAGGCGGGCGGGAGGGGCGCTCGCGGCGAGGGCATCGGCGGTCCAGACGTCGGACGCCCCGGGCCGGCCGGTGGCCCACAGCTCGTCGCCGCGGCGCTCGGCGAACCGCAGCGCGGCGAAGGCGAGCACCTCCTCGTCGCCGACCTCCTGGCCGTGGCCGAGCGCCTCCATGACGGCGCGCCCGGGCGACTCGGCCGCGCCGTAGCCGAGCATCGCCCAGTGGGCGACCTCGCTCGACGGCGCGCGCCCCGGGCCGAGCGGCCACAGCAGGCCGCAGGAGCCGCCGCCGGCGAGGGCGTCGAGGCAGGGCGTCCAGGCGGCCTCGTTGGCGGTGCGCCCCCCGTGCGCCTCGGATGCCCGGTCGCCCAGGCCGTCAAGCAGCAGGACGACGATCGCGCGC
Source organism: Miltoncostaeaceae bacterium (assembly GCA_963819845.1). Lineage (GTDB taxonomy): Bacteria > Actinomycetota > Thermoleophilia > Miltoncostaeales > Miltoncostaeaceae > DATAGF01. The sequence goes on along the minus strand of CAWFXQ010000008.1, from coordinate 877,652 downwards.
ATGCGGGAGGGAGTCGATCACCGCCGCGACGGCGGGGGGCACAAGGGAGCGCCAGTCGCCGCCCGCGCGCATGGCGGCCCTCACCTGGGCGCCGGACACGCGCTTGCCGCCGGGCGCGTCGAGCACGACCGTCGCGTAGCCGCGCTCCTCGAAGCGCCCCCGCTTGGACGCGCCCCACGGCGACAGCACGCGCACGAACTGCACCGCCCCGGCCGGGACGTGATCGTCCCACAGCTCGGGCTCGGTGATGGGGAAGGGGAACACCTCCACCGGCCCCACCCCGGCCTCCGCGGCCGCGGCCTCGACCATGCGCCGGCGCTCGGCGTAGGTGAACGGGTTCGACTCGGGCAGGTGGCGGGCCGGGTCGTCGGGCTCGGGGCGGGCGGGGAAGCCCTCGGGGTTGGTGATGCCCACCGCCAGGCGCCGGCTGCGCGCCGCCGCGGCGACCAGGTACTCCAGATGCCCCGTGTGGAAGGGCTGGAAGCGCCCGTGGACCATCCCCAGGGGCACGCGCGGCGGCCGGGTCATCGGGGCGGAGCCTCGCAGCCCGCCGCGCGATCGTGAAGACTGTCCCGGTGCTCATCGAGGACTACGGCCTGATCGGCGACCTCCAGACCGCCGCGCTCGTCGGCCGCGACGGCTCGATCGACTGGCTCTGCCTGCCGCGCTTCGACTCGGCGTCGTGCTTCACGGCGCTGCTGGGCGAGCCCAAGCACGGGAGATGGTTGCTTGCGCCGGCAACCGGCGTGCGGGCGAGCACCCGGCGCTACCGGCCCGGGACGCTCGTGCTCGAGACCGACCTCGAGACGACCGAGGGCGCCGTGCGCGTGATCGACTTCATGCCCCGCCGGGGGGAGGGGCCGCCCCAGGTGGTGCGGATCGTGGAGGGGCTGCACGGCCGGGTGCCGATGCGCTCGGAGCTCGTGGTGCGCCCCGACTACGGCTCCATCGCGCCGTGGGTCGAGACGGTGGCCGACGGGGCGCTGATCGTGGCGGGCCCCGACGCCTTCCACCTCAGCACCCCGCGGGAGCTGCACGTCGCCGACGCGACGGCGACGGCCGCCTTCACGGCCGTGGAGGGCTCGCGCGAGCCGTTCGTGATGAGCTGGCACCCCTCCACCGAGGCCAGCCCGCGGGTGGAGAGCGCCGACTCGGCGCTGGCGCGCACCGAGGCCTGGTGGCGCGAGTGGTCGGCGCGTTGCACCTATGACGGCGCCCACTCGGATGCGGTCCGCACCTCACTGGTGGTGCTGAAGGCGATGACCGCACGAGCTCACGGGCGCCCTGGTGGCCGCGCCCACCACCTCCCTGCCGGAGGACATCGGCGGGGCGCGCAACTGGGACTACCGCTACTGCTGGCTGCGCGACTCGGTGCTGACGCTCGAAGCGCTCTCCTGACCGGGGGCTACGTGGAGGAGGCCCAGGCGTTCCAGCGGTTCGTGTTCCGCTCGGTCCCCGGTGATCCCGCCAGCCTGCAGATCATGTACGGGCTCGGGGGCGAGCGGCGCCTGACCGAGTTCGAGCTGCCCCACCTGCCCGGCTACGAGGGCTCGCGCCCGGTGCGGATCGGCAACGCGGCCTCGGAGCAGTTCCAGCTCGACGTCTACGGCGAGGTCGTCGCCGCCGCCTACGCGGTGCGCGAGCGGCTGGGCCAGCCGCCCGACCCGCGGGTGGTGCCGCGCTGGCGGGCGCTGATCGAGCACGTCGGGCGCGTCTGGCGCGAGCCGGACGACGGCATCTGGGAGGCGCGCGGGCCGCGGCGCCACTTCACCCACTCCAAGGTGATGGCCTGGGTCGCCGCCGACCGGGCGGCGCGGCTGGCCGATCAGATCGGCGGGCCCATGCGCGACCGCTGGCGCGGCCTGCGCGACGAGATCCACGCGGAGGTGTGCGAGCGGGCATGGGACTCGGCGCGGCGCACGTTCACGCAGTACTACGGCTCGGCCGAGCTCGACGCGGCGGTGCTGATGATCCCGATCGTCGGCTTCCTGCCGGGCGACGACGACCGCGTGACGGGGACCATCGACGCCGTCCAGCGGGAGCTGGGCCACGACGGCTTCGTCGCGCGCTACTCCACCGCCCACACCGACGACGGGCTGCCCGGCGGCGAGGGCCAGTTCCTGGCGTGCTCGTTCTGGCTGGTCAGCGCCCTCGCGATGAACGGGCGCGCCGAGGAGGCCCGCGCCCTGTTCGAGCGCCTGCTGGCGCTGCGCAACGACCTCGGCCTGCTGGCCGAGGAGTACGACGTGCCCCGCGCACGCCAGGTGGGCAACTTCCCCCAGGCGTTCAGCCACCTCGCGCTCATCCAGGCGGCGAGCCTGCTCTGACGAGGGCGGCGGCGACGCCCTCCCAGCTCCACAGGCTCACGGCGGCCCGCCGGGCGGCGGCGCCCAGGCCGGCCCGCTCGCCGTCGCCCAGCGCCAGGATGGCCGCGAGCTTCGCCCGCAGGTCGCCCGCGTCGCCGGGAGCGAAGGAGGCCAGGTCGCGGAGGGGCGCCGGGTACTCGCGCTCCAGCCCCTCGGCCACCTCGGCGAGCCCGGAGTGGCGCGCCACCAGCGGCGGCGACCCGCAGGCCGCCGCCTCGGCGGCCACCATGCCGAACGCCTCGGGGAACACCGAGGGCGTCACGCTCACGTCGGCCAGCGGCCAGAGGTGGGCCAGGTGGCGGTGCTCGAGCGCGCCCGTGAAGAGGACCCGGTCGCCGGCCGCGCGCTCCAGGGCCTCCCGCTCGGGGCCGAAGCCGGCGATCACGGCGCGCGCGCCGAGCCCGCGCAGGGCGTGCAGCAGCAGGTGGACGCCCTTCTCGCGGCTGAGCTTGCCCACGTAGAGCACGGTGGGCGCGTCGCCCGCGAGGAACTCCCCGAGGCGCTCCGCGTTGCCCTCGTCGGGACGGCGATCGTCGCGGCCGCCCGGGTTCGGCGGGTCGTTGCGTGATTCGGCAACCAGTTGGGCGAGGGCCGCGTCGCGGGGTTCGGGACGGAACCGCTCCACGTCCACCCCGGGCGGCACCACGACGGCGCGGTCGAGGTGGGGCCCCGGCCCGAGGACCTCGGCCAGCACGCCGCGGATGTGCTCCGAGCCGGCCACCACCGCGCGCGCCGGAGCCAGGGCCTCGCGGGCCCAGGCGCAGAGGGCGGGGTTCCCCCGCATGGCGAACTCCAGCTCCGAGCCGTGGGCCTTCACGACGGCCTGCGCGCCGGCCGCCGCGGCCACCGGAGCGCCGAGCAGCACGTGGTTGGCGAGCACGAGGTCGGCGGGCAGCTCCGCGGCCACGGCCTCGGCGTTCGCCGCGACCACGCGGTCGAGCTGCGCGCGCGTCATGTCGCCGATCAGGCGGGCCTCGACGTCCTCGTAGGCGTCGAGCACGAACACCGGCAGCAGGGGGCCGATGTCCGGGCGCACCACCCGGGCGCCGAGCAGGTCGTGGTCCTCCGGGTGGGGCTCCTGACAGATGACCACGACCTCGTGTCCGAGCCGCCGCCAGGCCTGGGCCAGCGCGCGGGTGTAGACGTTCGAGCCGGTCCCGCCGAGCAGGTAGCCGTGCCAGATGACGATCTTCACCGCCTCATCCTGACCGGCGCGGCCGGGCGGCGCGGCGCGGGGGGCGTACGCTGGGCCTTCATGCGGCTTCCCTTCGCGTCGCGGTCGTTCGAGCCGCTCGAGCTGGCGGTCGACCTCGGCACCGCCAACACGCTGGTCTACGTCCGCGGCCGGGGCGTGGTGCTGACCGAGCCGTCGGTCGTGGCGGTCGAGGAGCGCACCGGCGACGTGGTCGCCGTCGGCTCCGAGGCGCGCCGCATGCTCGGCCGCACGCCGGCCTCGATCACGGCCACCCGGCCGCTGCGGGACGGCGTGATCCGCGACGTGGGCGTGACCCAGCAGATGCTCCACCACTTCATCGACCGGGCGCTGGAGGGGCGGCGGGCCCGGGCGAGGGTGATCGTCTGCGTGCCCTCCGGCCTCACCAAGCTGGAGCGGCGGGCGGTGCTCGAGGCCGCCCGCGAGGCCGGCGCGCGCAACGCGTCGCTCATCGAGGAGCCCATGGCGGCGGCGATCGGCACGGGGCTGCCGGTCGGCGAGCCGGTCGGCCACCTGATCGTGGACGTCGGCGGGGGCACCACCGAGGTCGCGGTCGTGGCGCTGGGCGGGATCGTCGCGTCGACCTCGGCGCGGGTGGGGGGAGACACGCTCGACGAGGCCCTGGCCACCCTGGTGCGCCGCGAGCACGACTTCGTGATCGGCGCCCAGAGCGCGGAGGACCTGAAGATGCGGGTGGGCTCCGCCCACAAGGGCGCCCTCACGGAGGCGGCCGAGATCCGCGGGCGCAGCCTCACCACCGGGATGCCGTCGACCGTGATGCTGCACCCCGACGACGTGCTGCCGGCGCTGGAGCCGGCCCTCGAGCAGATGGTCGGCGCCGTCATCGAGACCCTCGAGCAGACGCCGCCCGAGCTGGCGGCCGATGTCATGGCCCACGGCCTCATGCTCGCCGGGGGCGGCGGGCTGCTGCCGGGGCTCGACGAGCGGCTGCGCCGCGACACGGGCCTGGCCGTGCACGTGACCGACTCCCCCCTCACCTGCGTGGCGGTGGGGGCCGGTCTCGCGCTCGAGGCGGTGCCCGGGCCGCGGCGCCGGTCGAGCATCAGCGTGCCGGGCTGACCGCCTCGGCGGGCGGGCGCTCGGCGACGCCGAGCTGGCGCATGAGCGCGAGCGTGTCGTAGTAGTCGCGCTCGCGGTGGATCTTCCCGTCGCGCACCTCGACGACGTTGCAGCCCACGCCCTCGAGCTGCCGGCCGGTGGGCGGGAGGTCGTCGAGCGGCCCCGTGTGGGTGCCGCGGGCGATGATCTCCAGGACCGCGACCTCGTCGCTGGGCGCGTGGACGGCGCGGACCTCGAAGCTCAGGTCGGGGAAGGCCGTGGTGAACATCTCGGCGACGGCCACGCCCGCGTCGGCCCCGGCGCGCTCGACGCCGTCGGTCCCCGTGTAGACGTAGTCCGGGTGGTAGAGGGCGCGGAGAGCATCGAGGTCCCGGCGCTCGATCGCCGAGAACATCTCCCGCTGGATGGTGGCGGCGTCCGTCATGGCTGACCTCCCGTGGCGCGGTGGACGATTCCCCGCCAGCCTTGCCCCCGGCCGCCGGGGCGGCATCGGGGGCATCACCTAACCGGTGGCGGAATCGCGCTCCAGGTGGCGCGCGGCGTAGGCCGCCGCCTCGGCGCGGTTGGAGAGGCCGAGCTTGGACAGGACGCTGCGGACGTGGTGCTCGACGGTCTTGCGCGTGAGGTAGAGGCGCTCGGCGATCGCGCGGTTGGTGAGGCCCTGCCCGAGCAGCTCCAGCACCTCCCGCTCGCGCCGGCTGAGGACCCCCGGCCCGCGCGCCCCCGCGCCCCGCCCGGGCCGCTCGCCCAGGGAGCGCAGGAACGCGGCGGCCTCGTCGGCGTCGCGCGCGGCGCCCAGCTCGGCCGCGCCCGCGAGGGCGGCGCGCGCCTCGGTCACGGCGTCCTCGCGCTCGCGCCCGGCGAGCGCGCGCGCCAGCAGCAGGCGGGTGCGCGCCACTTCCAGCGGCATGCCGAGGCGGCCGAAGGCGTCGAGCGCCCGCTCGAGGTGGCCGGTCGCCGCGGCGCGCGCCCGGGTCGGCGCCGTGCGTCCAAGCGTCCGCTCGGCGCGGGCGACCATCAGGTCGCAGCCCGCCCGGGCGCCGGCCTCCGCCAGCCGCCGGGCGCGGGCCCGCGCGCTCCGGGCCGACCCCAGGGCGATCTCCGCCTCCGCCAGCAGCTCCACCAGGGCGGCGCCGTCGAGGCAGGGGTCGCCGACGGCCCGCAGGCGCCGCCGCACCAGGGCCGCCGCCGCGGCGGGCTCCCCGCGGGCGAGGTGGATCGCGGCGAGGACGGGCGCCGTCGCGGGCCGGTCCTCGACGCCCGCCAGCAGCCCCGCGGCCTCGTCGGGCCGTCCCTGGGCGACCCGCAGCTCGGCCAGCTTGGCGAGGGCCTCGGCGAACAGCGCGGGCTCGGCCGAGCGCGACGACCGGATCGCCTCCTCGAGCTGCCGCTCGGCCCCGGGCCAGTCGCCGGTGGCGACCAGGACGGCGCCGTGGTGCAGACGGCAGGTCGTGTGGACGTGGGGCGACCCGTAGCGCCGGGCGACGTCGTCGCCGACGCGGATCCACTCCAGCGCCCGCCGCCAGTGGGCCGCCCGGTCGCAGCACGTGACCATCAGGCAGCTCGTGATGACGACCGTGTCGAGGCTGCGCCCCTCGCCGCCGAGGGCGCCCGCCATCGCCTCGTCGAGCAGGGCGAACCCCTCCTCGGCGCGCCCGGCCTCCACGAGCATCGCACCGGTCTGCGCGAGGGCGCAGAGTTCGAGATCGAGGTCGCCGCCGCCGCGCGCCGCCTCCAGGGCCTGCCGGGCCAGGCGCTCGCCGCCTTCCGGGTCGGCCTCGCCTCGGTCCACGGAGCGCAGCAGCACGGCCCAGCCCCGCAGGGGGTCCAGCCCGTGGCCGTCCACCAGGCGCTCCATGCGGGCGAGCCACCCGCGCGAGGCCGCCACGTTGCCCAGGCTGACGCGGTGGAGGTAGAAGAGGCTCATGGCGGCCATCGCCGCCATGACAGGGTCCGGGCGGCGGCGGAAGCCGGCGTAGGCCCGCTCGTCGAGGCGGATCGCCTGCTCGGTCTCGCCCAGCCACAGCAGGGTCTCGCCGAGGCCGAACAGCGCCTCGGGCGACTCTTCGCGGTCGAGGGCGGCCGCGAACGCGTCGCGCGCCGCCTCCCAGCGGCCCTCGGCGAGCGCCGCCTGGCCGGCGGCGAGAGGCTCCGACACCTCGGCGGCCACGGGGCGATCGTATGCCGATAGCACGTCTGCGCGCGAGACGGGACTGACCTCAGGGGGAGTGCCGCCGCCGCCGCCGCCGTCATAGCCTGCGCCGCGGATGCGGGGACCGACCGGGAGAGCGATGGCGCGCGGGGCCGCGGCGGCGGCCACTGCACTCGCGCTCGCGCTCCCGGCGGCCGCCGCGGCGCAGGCCGGCACGTCGCCCGCCGAGGCGATCGCGGCCCTCAACGCCCAGCGGGCCGCGCACGGCATCCCTGCCGACCTCGTCGAGAACCCCGACTACTCGCTCGGGTGCCGGCAGCACATGGCCTACGAGGCGATCAACGGGCGCTCGCCGGCCGCGCCCCACGCCGAGGACCCGGCCAGGCCGGGGTACACCGCGCTCGGCGACCAGGCGGCGCGCTCGTCGGTGCTGGGCGGCCCGTCGTCGAGCTGGGCGCCCGGCAACCCGTGGGAGGACGCGCCGATCCACCTCATGGATACGCTCGCCCCGGCCCTGGCCCAGACCGGCTGGGCGCCCGGCTGCCTGTGGACGGCGCCCACCGTCCCGCGGCCGTCGCCGGACGACGTGAAGGTGTTCACCTACCCCGGGCCCGGGTCGTCGATCCACCCCGGCCACGCCGCCTCCGAGCGGCCCTTCGTGCCGGGCGACTTCGTCGGCCTGCCGCAGGGCACCCTCACCGGGCCCCACATCATGGTGATGCCGTTCGGGCAGGTCCCGGGCCTCGACGCCGGCGAGGCCACGGGCCCGACCCGGATCGTCGCGGCCTCCCTCACGGGCCCCGACGGCCTGGTCGAGGTGCGCACCGTTGACCAGACGACCGGCGCCCTCGGGGCCTATCTGGAGGGCGGGATACTCATCCCGGTCGCGCCGCTGCGCCCCGCCGCCCGCTACACGGCGCGCGCGGCCCTGCTCTACGGCGGGATCCACCCGCTCGACGTCTCCTGGAGCTTCCGCACCGGCGAGGTTGTGGCCGGTCCGCCGCGGCGGCCCCGCCTGCAGGTGGCCGGGGTCGTGCGGACGCCGACCCGCGTCAAGGTGACGCTGCTCGGCGCCGAGGCCTCGGGCCGCCCGGCCCGCATCGCGACCCAGCGCCTTGGCCGCGTCTGCCGGCCCGGCGCGGGCTGCCGGCTCGGGCCCGTGGGAGCGCCGGCCGTGCGGAGGGTCACCCTGCGCCCGCGCCAGACGATCGCGCTGCCGCGCACCCGGCTCGGCCACCGCCTCGTCGTGGTCACGAGGCCCTTCACCGCGGCGGGCTCCCGCTACCTGCGCTCCCGGCTGGTGCGGACGGTCCCGTAGCTTTGGCCCATGTCGCGCCTGCGTGTGGTCGGCTCCCTGCCGGTGCCGGCGCCCCCGGAGCAGGCCTGGGCGGCGTGGTCGCGGGTGGAGGACTGGCCGCGGTGGGACTGGATCGGCTCGGCGAGCGCGCGCTGGCTCGAGGGCGAGCCGTGGACCGTCGGCGCCCGCCTGCGCGTCGGCCACCGCCCGTTCGCCTTCGACTGCACGCTGACCGAGGCGCGGCTCCCCGAGACCGTCACCTGGCGGAGCCGCGGCGCCGGGATCGACGCCCGCCACACCTTCCGCTTCCTGCCCCATCCACGGGGCTGCATGGTGGAGATGTCCGAGACCTTCGACGGCCCCGGCGCCCGCGCCCTGAAGCCCCTGGTGCGCTGGTTCTGGGGCCACCAGCTGCGCGCGTTCCGGCGCCACGCCGTCCGGGCCACCGCGGTGGCGGAGGTCCGCTAGCGTCACGGCCGTGAAGCGGCCACAGGCATCGGCGGCCGCGTCCGGGAGCTTCGACCGCAGCGCCGGCGTCTACGAGGGCCACGTCGCGGTCAACCGCTCGGGAGCGCGCCGGCTGGTGGCGTCGGTGCCCGAGGGCCGTTACCCGCGCCTGCTCGACGTCGGCTGCGGGACGGGCTTCGCCACGCTGGAGGCCATCCCGCGGCTCGGGGTCGAGCGCGTCGTGGGCGTGGACGCCTCGGCCCCCATGCTGGAGGTGTTCCGCGAGCGGCTGCGGGAGTTCCCGGCCGTCCGGGCCGAGCTGCAGGCGAGCGGCGTGCTCGAGATGCGCGCCGACGACGCGAGCGCCGACCTGGTGCTGTGCACGATGGCGCTCCACTGGTTCACCGACCGCCCCGCCGCCGTCGCCCGCATGGGCCGGGCGCTCCGGCCGGGCGGGGTGCTCGCCCTGCTCGCGCCGGGGCCGGAGCACGACCGGGAGACGGTCGCGCTCGTGCGCGCCACCGGCGACCCGGTGCTCGTCCGCCTGGCCGACTCGATCGAGGACAACGAGATCGACCCGGACGTCCTGGCCGGGCACCTGGACGCGGCCGGGCTCGATGTCGAGGACGTCTGGACGGAGACGCGTCGCCGCGTCACGACCCCGGCCGCCTACGGCGCCCGCATGGAGGCGGTGGCCACCCACCTCTGGGCCGACCTGCCGCCGGGCGAGCAGGCGTCGGTCCTCGAGCGGATGAACGCCCTCTTCGCCGCCGGGGCCGACGGCGACGGCGCCTACCGCTACCGCTTCGTGAAGACCTTCGCCATCGCGCGACGGCGCGGCTGAGCCAGGCGCGCGGCGAGGTGCGCGGCCAGCTCGGGGGCGTCCATCCGGGCGCCGTCGATGAGGGTTGACTTGCGCCGGCGCAGGAAGGGCATCCCCATCAGGTAGAGCCCCGGGAAGGCGGTCACCCCCCCGTCGTGGACCAGCCGCCCGCGCGGGTTGAACACGGGGACCTCGAGCCAGGCGAGGTGCGGGCGGTAGCCGGTGGCCCAGAGGATCGTGCGGATCTCGCCGGCGCGCAGGTCGAGCTCGATCGGCGGCGGGGAGGGCACCGCGGTCGGGGCGAACCGCTCGGGGGGCTCCGGGACGTCGAGCCCCGACTCATCCGCCCACGCGTCGAGGGTGTCGAGCAGGCGCCCGAGCTTGAGGTCGGCCAGCGCGCAGACGTTCGGCAGCGACCCGGAGAAGAGCGCGCGCCCGTCGCGGATCGCGCTCAGGCGGCCGACGAGCCGCGCCCCGCGGGCGCCCAGGGCGTTCAGGTCGAGCGCGTCGCCCCCGGGCGAGCCGGCCAGCTGCATCGAGGGCAGGCTGCGCGCGCGCACGAGGTCGTCCATCTGGTCGAAGCGCTCGTCGAGCACGCCCGCCGCCTCCATCCACCAGAGGATGTCCGCCCCGCGGTACCGGCGCGGCACGCGCACGTGCTCGCCGGCCGAGACGGTCACCGCGCGGCCGTGCCGCAGCAGCTCGTCGGCGATCTGCACCCCGCTCGCGGCGGCGCCGACCACCAGGACCCCGCCCTCGGGCACCTGGTCGGGGCTCCGGTAGTCCATCGGGGTCAGGGAGGTGATGCCGTCCGGGACGGCCTCCCGCACCGCCGGGACCGAGGCGATGTTGCAGGCGCCCGAGGCGACGACGACGGCGTCGGCCGACCAGCTGCCGTCGTCCGTCTCGACCGCGTAGCCACCGTCGCCGGCGGGACGCACCGAGGTCACCGTCGTGCGGGTCCGGACCGGGGCGGCGCCGTCGGCGGCGTAGGCCTCGACCAGCCCCACGACGTCCCCGGAGGTCATGTAGCCGTCCGGGTCGGGCCCCGCGTAGGCGAATCCCGGCAGCCGGGTGAGCCAGTTGGGCGTGAGCAGCCGCAGGGAGTCCCAGCGCTCGGTGCGCCACGAGTTCGCCACCTCGCCGCGCTCGAGGACCACATGGTCGATCGAGCGCTCGGCGAGGCAGCGGCTCATGGCCAGCCCGGAGTGGCCGGCTCCCACGACCACGACGGGGACGTGCGGCACGCGCGACGCTCCTCGCGCGGAGCTCAGTTGACCCTGACGGCCACGTTGGTCGGGCTCGTCAGGACGTCGTAGACCGCCGAGCGCTTCTGCGACTGGGCGACCAGGGCCTCGAGGTCGGCCGGGCTCGCGTCGGCGTCGATGTCGTACGCGACGCTGATCTCGCTGAAGCCGTTGCGCACGTCCGGGTCGGCGCCGAGGATCCCGTGCAGGTCCATCGAGGCCTCGATCGTCGCGCTCACCGAGCGGAGCTGGATCCCGCGCTGCTGCGCGATCGCGGCGACGCCGGCCGTGAGGCAGCTGCCCAGCGCCACCAGGACGAGCTCCACGGGCGCGGCGCCGTTGTCCTCGGCGGCGAAGGCCAGCGGGTGGTCGGCGTCGTAGGTGAAGGCGGCCTTGTGCTGCTGCTCGGCGCCGAAGCCGTAGAAGGTGTCGATGCTCGACTGGCTGTGCGTGCCCCGCACCCACGAGGTGGTGGCGCGCCACTGGAACTGCGCGATGTCGGGGGTGTCCGCCAGCGCCGCGCGGACGCCGAGCAGGGCCTCCACGTTGACGCCGTTGTCCACCGGGACGTCGGTGGTGCTCATGGTGTGCTCCTGGTTCGACGGGGTTGTTTCGCGAAAGCCTACATTGTCCCTGGTTATCCCGAGATTGTTGGCGCCATCGTGACGCCGCGGGCGGGCCGCTCCGCGGGTTGACCGGGGCCCGGGCCGGGCGGAGGGTCGGTCTGCCGCCGTCAAGCGCGGCACCGCGACCGCAAGGAGAGGCCATGGCCACCGGTGACCCCATCCTGATCTCCAACGGGAACCAGGACGACTCGTTCGGAGGCTCGACCCACCTGCTCGGCTTCCCCAAGGGCGCCCTGCGAACCGTCTTCATCGTCGTCAAGCGCAACAACACCAACGGCAGCGCGATCATCGGGCAGATCAACGACGGGACCGACCGGCAGGGCGCCGGGGTCTGGGGCGCATCGAACGACTTCTTCGCCGGTCCCGGCGTGAGGGGCACGGGAGGGCCGGCGGTCGAGGCGGACTCGCGCGCGTTCGGCACCCCGGCACTGCTGGCGATGGCGCATCCGCAGGGCATCGCCGTCGTCGGTGATGGCGGGGGCACCGCGGGGCGCCTGCGCGGGATCAAGGTCGGCCTGAGCGCGGAGGCCTCCGCCGGCGACGGCATCGGGGTCTCGGCCCGGGCGGCGAAGGCGGCGGTGGTCGCCGAGGGCACGGGCGCCTCGTCGCTCGGCGTGAGCGCCACCGGCCGCGGCGGCGGGGTGGTGGGCGACTGCCCGGGCAGCGCGGCCGGCGTCACGGGGACGGGGGCGTCCCAGGGGGTGGTGGGCAGCAGCGCCGGCGCCGGCGTGACCGGCCAGGGCACGGGCGGCGGCGGGTCGGTCGGGGTGATGGCGCTCGCGGAGGCCGGCACCGCGCTCTACGCCCGGTCGCGGCAGACCCGCGCCGTGACGGTGGAGGCCGACCAGGGAGACGGGATCTACACCGTCGCCCGCCTGTCGGCGGTGGTGGGCTTCTCCCGGGATTCCACCGGCGTGACGGGCATCGCGCTCGGGTCAAACCCCTTGAACTTCCGGCGCGCCGGCGTGCGGGCGCTCACCGACGGTCACACCGGCCTGCTCGCCCAGGCCGACGGGGGCACGGCGGTCGATGCGGAAGCCCCGGCCGGCACCGCGGTCCGGGCGGTCACCACCACCGGGGTGGGGCTGGAGGTCGAGGCCGGCATGGACGCTCAGGGGCGCCGCGGGTTGCCGGTCCTGGTGACGGGGCCGTTCCTGCCCAACGGCAGGTTCGGGGAGGCGATGCGGATCGGCGGCGACGTGAACATCCGCGGCGACCTGATCGTCGGGGGCGCGAAGTCGGCCGTCCTCACCGCGGACGGCCGTGCCGGCCGGCGCGTGTACTGCGTGGAGGCCGCCGAGGCGTGGATCGAGGACATGGGGGAGGCCGACCTCGATGAGGGGCGGGCGGTGATCACGATCGACCCCGACCTCCACCCCTTCCTGGAGACCGACAGCTACCAGGTCGCCGTCACCCCGTACGCGCCCGTGGCCCTCTACGTCGCCCGGCGGGACCGGGAGGCGTTCGAGGTGCGCTCGGTGGACGAGAAGGCCGCGGGGCGGTTCGGATGGCGCCTCACGGCCCGTCGCGCCGACATCGAGGCACCGCGCCTGGCGCCCCTGGAGCCCGTGGGCTTCCCGGACGGGGCGCGGTCCGCGCCGCCCGTCCCCGAGGCGCCGGCCCGCGGGCCGCGCCCGAAGGCACCCGCCAAGATCCGCCCGACCGTCGCCGCGCCGCCCGCCCCGGAGATCACGCTGCCGCGCAAGCGCCGCATGCCGCGGCGAGGGGCAGCGTCAGGGACCTGAGCGAACGACCTGACCGGACGGCGAGACGGGCTCAACGCACCGGGAAGTCCACCCCGTGCTCCTCGGCGGGCCGCGGCCCGAAGATCCACCGTTGGCTCTCGTCGATGGGGTCGTCGTTGATGCTCGCCTCCCGTCGCCGCATGAGCCCGTTCTCGTCGAACTCCCACAGCTCGTTGCCGTAGCTGCGGTACCACTGGCCCGCCTCGTCGTGGGACTCGTACTGGAAGCGCACCGCGATGCGGTTGCCGTCGGCACACCACAGCGACTTGCGCAGCGCGTAGTCGAGCTCGCGGGCCCACTTGCTCGCCAGGAACTCCACGATCCCCGGACGCCCGGTCACGAACGTGTCGCGGTTGCGCCACACCGAGTCCACCGTGTAGGCGAGGCTCACGCGCTCGGGATCGCGGGTGTTCCAGCCGTCCTCGGCGGCCTGGACCTTCTGCGCGGCGGTCTCGGGGCTGAAGGGCGGAAACGGCGGGCGGCTCTCGGGCATCGGCGGCTCTCCCTCGTCTGAGAACGCTCGTTCTCGATGGGTCGATTCGCTACCGTAGAGAACCATCGTTCTCGCAGCAAGGGGAGGGGATGGACGACGACGCGGCCCGCACGCTGGCGCTCGACGCGGCCGAGGAGTCCTTCTACGCGCGGGGCATCCAGGCGGTGGGCATGGACGAGCTGCGCGACCGCTCCGGCCTCTCCCTGCGGCGGCTGTACGGGCTCTTCCCCGCGAAGGAGGGCCTGGTGGTGGCCTTCCTCGAGCGGCGGGACGAACGGTGGCGGGGGCGCCTGGCCGCCCACGTCGAGGCCGTTGACGACCCCGAGGAGCGCCTGCTGGCGGTCTTCGACTGGCTCCGGGCGTGGTTCGAGGAGCCCGGCTTCCGCGGCTGCGCCTGGATCAACACGTACGGGGAGCTCGGGGCGTCTCGGCGGCGGTCGCGGCCCAGGCGCGCCACCACAAGGAGCGCTTCAGGGCCTACCTCGACGGCCTGGTCGCCGATGCCGGCGTCTCCCCCTCGCTGACGGACGAGCTGCTGCTGCTGGCCGAGGGCGCCATGGTCACGGCCGCCATCCTCGGCACGACCGAGTCGGCGTCCCAGGCCCGGCGGGCCGCCCGAACGCTTCTGTCGGCGGCGGCTCCGGCGTGATCACACCGACCTCAGTCCTCGAGGGGCTCGTCGCGTGACCGCCCGTCTCGATGGTCCCGCCGTCGTGCTCGGCACCGGCTCCATGGCGCCCGAGGTCGCCACCGCGTTGGCGTCGGCGGGAGTGCGGACCGTCATCGCCGGCCGCTCGAGGGAACGGGCGGAGGCAGCCCGCGCTCGTGCCGTCGCTCTCGGGGGGACGAGCGGCGCATCGGTGCGGCTCCGATCGAGCCCGCCAGCCTCGCCGGCGCGGCGCTCGTGATCGAGTCGGTCGTGGAGGACCGGCGCGTCAAGCGCGATCTGCTCGCCCGACTGGAGGGGTGGTGTCCTTCTGAGACCATCATCGCCACGAACACGTCGAGCCTGCGGGTCGGCGACCTGGCGGGGACCCTCGAGACTCCGGGACCGGTTCGCGGGCCTGCACTTCCTGAAGCCGGCGCACCAGACCGCGGTCGTCGAGCTCGTGCCCGGGCCGGAGACGTCGCCCCGCACCATCGACGCGCTTCGCGAGCTCGCCGGGCGGATGGGAAAGACTCCCCTCGTGATCCGTCGCGAGCTGCCGGGGTTCGTCTGGAACCGGATCCAGTTCGCGGTGCTGCGCGAGTGCCTGCACATGCTGGAGGAGGGCGTCGCGAGCGCGGACGACATCGACGCGGCCGTCTCGGACGGCCTCGCTCCGCGGTGGGTGGCGGCGGGACCGCTCGCCACGGCGGACCTCGGGGGCCTGAACACGTTCGCGGCCGTCGCCCGCGAGCTGTTCCCCGAGCTCGCGGACGGCCACGAGGTGCCGGCGACCCTGGTCGAGCGTGCCGGCGGCGGCGAGCCGCTGGCGCCGTGGACGGTTGTCGCCGGCGAGTCGATCGCCACCCTGCGCGCCGAGGCCCTGGTCGCCGGCAGGCGGATCGCGGAGCGGCGTCGGCAGCTCGGGGCGTGATCGAGCTCTCGGCGCACCTGGGAACGCTCTTCCAGGAGCTGGCCCCCCTCCGGCGCCCGGCGGCGGCGCGCGCGGCCGGCTACGGCGCGGTCGAGGCATGGTGGCCACCGGCCCCCGATCCGGACGCCTGGCCGCAGGCGGTGCGGACCGCGGGAGTCCGCGCCGTCCTGGTGAACGCTGACGGGGGCGACCTCGCCGCCGGCGAGCGCGGCTTCTGCAATCGGCCGGAGCGTGCCGAGGAGGTGGTCGAGTCAACGCGGGCCGCGGCGCGCATCGCGCGCGCCGCCGGCGGGGACGTCGTCAACCTCCTCGTCGGCCGCTTCGTGCCGGACCGGCCGGAGGCCGCGCAGCTCGCGACGGCCCGGGCGGTCGTGAGCGAGGCGGCCGACGCCGCCGCCGAGCTCGGAGCCCGGATCGTGGTCGAGCACCTGAACGCGAGAGACGTCGTCCGCCCGCTGCTGCCCACGCCGGCCGCCGCCGCGGAGTTCGTCGCCGATGTCGACCACGACGCCGTGCGCCTCCTCTTCGACGCCTACCACGCGGCGATGGCCGGCCTCGACCCCATCGCCGAGGCGCGCAGCGTCGGCGCCCTCCTCGGGCACGTCCAGTACGCCGACTGCCCGGGTCGGGGGGCTCCCGGCACGGGGACGACCGATCTCTGGAGGCTGGTCGACGAGCTCGACGGCCTCGGCTACGACGGGTACGTCGGGCTCGAGTTCCTCCCCGTCGGCCTCACGCCACCGCTCCCGCGCCGCCTCTGACGACGCGTCCCGCCGGCTCGTCAGACCGCGGCGCGCCTTCCCGCTACAGCTCGTCCTCCGGGTTCCGGTCGAGCAGCTCGATGCGGTACCCGTCGGGGTCGCGCAGGAAGCAGATCTGCGGGCCGCCGGGATAGGGCGCGTAGGGCGGCTTCTCCGGGGAGATGCCGTGCTCGGCCAGCCGCGCCAGCTCCGCGTCCATCCCGTCGGTCAGGGTGAGGGCGATGTGACCGTACCCCTCGCCGATTTCGTAGGGCTCGGTACGACCGTCGTTGAGCGTCAGCTCGAGGCGCGCCCCGTCGCCGGGCAGCGCGAGGAAGATCACGGTCGCCGTGTCGCCGCCGACCCGGTTTCGCCCGCGCTCCTCGAAGCCGATGGCGCGATAGAAGTCGAGCGAGCGCTTCTCGTCGACGACGCGGATCATGGTGTGGATCAGCTCCGCGGGCATGGATCCTCCTGGATCTTGGGTGACACGCGATGCTATCCGAGCCGCTCGAGCCGATCGTCCCGCCGCTGGACCTCAGGGCAGGGTGACCCCGACCGAGGGCCGCGCGGCTCGCGCGCGACCCCGGTCGCGTCGCGCGGTTCAGCCGGGCACGAGGATGCCGCGGCCCTGTAGGCGACCCGCGTCGAGGTCGGCCATCGCGTCGTTGATCGCGTCGAGCGGGTAGGTGCTCGTGTGCAGGGTCACCTTGCCCTGCGCGGTCAGCGTCATCAGCTCCTGCAGGTCGACGTACGTGCCCGACGAGGTTCCCGATGAACGAGATCTCCCGCGAGATGATGTCGATCGTCGGCAGGTCCAGGTTCTCGCCGTAGCCGATCACGTAGTAGAAGCCGCCGTCGCGGAGCATGGCGATGCCGTCCTCGATCGCGCCCTTCTCGCCGACGAAGTCGATGATCACCTCGGCGCCCAACCCGTCGGTGAGCTCGGCCACGGCGTCGCGCTGCCCGCCGTCGACTCGCACCGTACGGTCAGCGCCGAGCTCGCCCGCCAGCGCCAGCGCCTTCTCGCTCGGGTCGAGGACGATGATCTCGGCGGGGGTCATCGCCTGCAGGCACTGGACGCCGATGTGACCCAGGCCGCCGGCGCCGATGACGACCGCCCGCGTGCCCGCGCCCGAGCACCGGGATCGCCTTCTTCACCGCGTGGATGGCGGTGAGGCCGGCGTCGGCGAGCGCGGCGATCTGGGTGGGGTGGAGCGACGGGTCGAGCTTCACCACCGAGCGGGCGCTCGTCTGGAGGAACTCGGCGAAGCCGCCGTCGCGGCTGATGCCGGGAAACGATCCGTTCGCGCAGTGCATGTCGTCGCCGCGGCGGCAGGCGAGGCACAGCCCGCAGGTGATGAAGGGGTGCACGATGACCGTGTCGCCGACCTCGACGTTGGTCACGCCGGAGCCGACCTCGTGGATCCAGCCCGCATTCTCGTGCCCCGGCGTGTAGGGCAGGACGACCTGGGACTTCTCGGCCCACTGCCCCTCTTGGATGTGGAGGTCGGTGCGGCAGAGCCCGGCCGCGCCGATCCGCACGACGACGTCGAGGGGACCGACCGCCCCGGGCTCGTCGACGTCGTCGAGCCGGAGCGCCTCACGGTAGGCGTGCAGTCGCGCGGCCTTCATCCGGCCACCTCCTCGCCGTACCGGACCCGGAGCAGGTCGCGGCACATGCCGCCGTTGGTCTCCAGGCTCAGGCTGACGAGCCGCGCGCGGCGCATCCACACCGGCAGCGCGTCGGCGGCGATCGGCTCCCCGTCGTCGGCCACGAGGGCCGGGGCGTCGGGGGCATGCGGCAGCCCGAGTGCGGCCCGGAGGGCGACGCTGCGCCGGACCTCTGGCGAGTCGGGCAGGTCGCCCACACGGAGCGCGGCCACTTCCTCGTGGCTCGCGCCGTCGCCCAGGAGGCTCTGACAGATCCGCGCCTGGCGGGCGAGGAGCGCCTTGCGCTGGAAGCGATGGCGCAGGGCGTCGAGGTCGCCGGCCGTCTCGCCGGGGAACGCCCCGTCGAAGCCCGCATCCCGGCCGACGGCGGCGTTGATCTCCTCCCCCGTGTAGTGATCCTCGAGCACGACGGTCACCTCGCCCGCCTCCGGCAGCCGGCGTACGGCGCTACGCGCGTCGGCCGCCATGAGGTACGCGAAGTTGGGCGCGCATTGCGGCGTGGGAAGCCGAAGGCGCACCTCGACCTCGTCGTGCGCGCCCACGACGCAGGAGCCGACGAAGCCGAGCGCGGTGATCGGCTCGTCGAGCTCCGGGTCGTAGACCGTGCCCAGGGCGTCGAGGGCCCGGGCCTGGAGGGTCACGCCGACCCCTCCACCAGCTGGGCGTCGGCGGGGTCGGCGGGCGTCCCCCTCGCCCACCGGCAGGCGCAGCTCCTCGGGCACCTCGACGCCGTACAGCTTCGCGCCGTTCAGGCCAAGGATCTTCTTCTTGCCGGCGACGTCGAGCCGCGGGTAGTCGGAGAAGTCGTCGCCCTCGGGCATCTCCCAGTCGACGAAGCCCTCGACCTGCCACTTCGGCTCCCAGATCGCGTAGTCGGAGCCGAAGAGCATCTTGTCCTCGCCGACCCAGAACAGGAGCTCGCCCATCACCTTCGCGAAGAACCGCGGCCGGGCGTGCATCAGGCCGCCGATGACGACGGCCAGCCCGGCGTAGACGTTCGGCTCCTGCGTCGCCATGAAGCAGAAGTCCTCGATCCGCGGCAGGCCGACGTGCTCGACGATGAAGTTGAGGTCCTGGTAGTCGGTCGCCACGTGGTCGATGTCGGAGACGTCGAAGGCGTCCTTGTCCAGCGGCCAGATCGTCGGGCCCTTGTGCACGTGGATGTTCCTGATGCCGAGCTCGACGCACTTGTCGAGGAAGGGCACCGCCTCGGGGTCGGTCAGCTTCCAGCCGCGCGAGCCGTCGTACCACTCGGCCGTGTAGAGCTTGACGCCCTGGATGCCGTACTTCTCGTGGTCGGCCTCGCAGCTGGCGGAGCCCGGCCTCGCCCTCGCGCGGATCCCAGCGGCCGTTGAGGAGGAGCCTGCCGGGGAAGCGGTCGAGCAGGGCGGCGTTGGCCTCGATGTCGTTGAAGCCGTGGTGTACCACTCCTTGAGGTACGTCGACTGGAACACGCCCATGTCGACGTGACCCTCCTGGAAGACGTCCTTCTCGAAGTCGTCCACCGAGTACTTCTGGAAGTGCTCGAGGCTCCAGTGGGTGTCCGCCGGCCCGAGCCCCTGATAGGCGTGGAAGCACTTGATCCAGCCCTCGGCGTACTCCTCGGCGCCCGGCTTCCAGTTCGCCGGGCTGGCGTCCCAGAAGTGCAGGTGGCTGTCGAAGACGAAGTACTTCTCGCCAGCCTTCTCGTACATCGCGCCCTCCCTCTCACCCCCGTGGCTTGTGCCGTATGTATCGCACGCCGCGGCTCAGACGTCCATCGATGAAGGCGACCGGGCGCCGCCGGCAAAGAGGATTGCCGTACTTGGGGGTCCGCCACCCGAGGGTGAACCAGAAGCCGGGGGTCCCGGCCAGCCGGCGGGCACACCGGCCCGGCGGCTGGTCGCCGGCGCACCACAGATTCGCGCTCGCGGTTCGCATGCCGTCGTTCACCCGGCACGCCGCCGCGCGCAGGGCCACACCGACCGCCTGGGCCAAGCCGGTCCGGTGCCGGGCGCCGGCGCCCGGCACCACCGTTGCGGGTCCACCGCCCAGTCCCACTCCATCGCCACGTCGTCACCGCGCGTGCACGTCACTCGTGTGAACGTGCAAGACATGCCGAGAACCCAGAGCCGACGCGGGGACTCGAACCCCGGACCCCTTCATTACGAGTCACCCGCTGAGGACCAATAAATGCCTGCTCAGCGCCTAGTTCTGCGCTAGGCTCGTTGTCGTCGGGTGCACTTTCGGGTGCACTCTTGTCGGCGGAGGCAGCCCGTTTTGGCCCGCCTGTCCTCGCCGTTCCCATACAGGACAGCTGGCCCCTCGTCGTCATCGGGATTCCTGCCCATGGCCATGCCGGTCTCGGCCGATGCCTGGCCGCGGGCAGGCCCCATGGACGCTCAGAGCACCCGCTGGGGACTGGGGCGGGGCGGCCGCACCCCTTCGCCTGCCGATCGCCGGGGACGCGCCCGCATAACGGTGAAAGCGAACATGAGAGGAATCTCACGCTCCTCTCATGTCCGGCTCACCCCCGTCGGGCAGCCTCGCGCCCAGCGGCCTCGACGACGGGAGGATCGATGAGAAGGTTGATCGCAGCGGCGCTCGCGGCCGGCGCGACCTCGGGGTGCCTCGCGGCGGCCGGCCCGGCGATGGCGGAGGAGCGGGTCTGCCGCGGATCGATCGGCGCCGTCTCGGTGGACAACCTGCGGGTGCCCGACGGGGCGAGGTGCACGCTGACGCGCACCTACGCCAAGGGGACGATCAAGGTCGAGAGCGGTGCGAGGCTCGTCGCGCGCGAGGTCCGCGTGGTCGGCAACGTCCAGGCCGAGAACCACCGCGCGGTCACGCTGGTGTCCAGCCGCGTCGGCGGCAGCGTGCAGCTGGTGCAGGGCCGCGCGGCCAACGTGAGCAGGAATCGGATCACGGGCGACCTCCAGTCCTTCGAGAACGACGGGACGCAGACATTCCGGCGCAATCGGATCAACGGCAACCTCCAGTGCAAGGAGAACCGGCCCGCGCCCGGAGGCGGAGCCAACGTCGTGGGGGGCAACAAGGAGGACCAGTGCAGGCGGCTGTGACCGGTCCGACGCGCCGACCTCCGGGATGACGCTCGATCGCCGCTCCTGATGCGCCGGGACGTGGCGCTCTGGGCGCTCGTGGCGCTCTGCGCCGGCCTGGCAGCGGCGGTCGTCGCACTCGCCTTCGGCGGCGGCTCGGAGCCCGTCCCGACCCCGATCGAGCTGACCGAACCCACGCCCTCCGCCGCTCCCCCGGCGACCACGCGGCCGCCGGAGCGGCGCGGCGACAGGGCTCCGGCCGCGCCGGAACCGGCGCCTCGGCCTGCCCCGGCCCCCGCGCCCGCCCCGGCGCCGGCTCCGGCCGCTCCGGCCGCGCCGGCGCCGGCTGAAGCCGCTCCGGCGCCCGGCCGCCACCGCTCCGGGCCGCTCCGGCACCGGCCCCGGCCGCTCCGGCACCCGCTCCGGCCGCCCCCTTCCCCCCGCCGGGCGACGGAGGGACGACGAGCCGGACGACGACGACGATGATGGCGACGACGACGACGTGGACGACGACGACGACGTGGACGACGATGACGACGATGACGACTGAGGAGGGGCGCGTCCCCGTCGCCCGTCAGGGCTCCCGCGCCTGGATGTCCAGCCTGCGGGTCCGGGTGCTGGTGCGCTACGTCGTGCTGCTCGCGCTCGCCACGGCCGGCTCGATCCTGGTGGCCCGCCAGGTGATCGTCGCCCAGATCGACGACCGCATCGACGCGGCGCTCACCCAGGAGGTCGCCGAGCTCGAGCGGCTCAAGGCCGGGGGCGACCCGGAGACCGGGCGCCCGCTCGGCCAGCGCGTGCGGCGCATCTTCGACCTCTACCTGGAGCGCAACGTCCCGGCGCGCGGGGAGGCCTTCCTCACCTTCGTCAACGGGGAGCCGTACCTGCGCAGCGCGCGCGTGGTCCCCTACCGCCTCGACGAGGATCCCGAGCTCGTGCGGCGCTGGGGCGCGATCGAGCGCAGCGACCGCGGCCACGTCTCGACCCCCGGCGGCGAGATCGAGTTCCTGGCCGTTCCCCTGCAGGCCGGGGGGCAGACCCGCGGCGTGTTCGTGGTCGCCATCTTCCGGCAGTTCGAGACGGGCGACCTCGGCACCATCACCGGCGCGCTGGCGGGCGTCGGGGTGGCCGTGCTGCTGATCGGCTCGGTGCTGACCTGGCGCGGCGCGCAGCGGGTGATCGCCCCGATGCAGGACGTCACCCGCACCGCGCAGCAGATCACGGAGACGGACCTCAGCCGGCAGGATCCCCGTCCAGGGCGACGACGAGGTCGCGGAGCTGGCGCACACCTTCAACGAGATGCTCGACCGGCTCGAGTCCGCCTTCGCCGGCCAGCGCCGGTTCCTGGACGACGCCGGCCACGAGCTGCGGACGCCGATCACGATCGTGCGCGGGCACCTCGAGCTGATGGGCGACGATCCCCAGGAGCGGCGCGAGACGCTCGCGCTGGTCACGGACGAGCTCGAGCGCATGAGCCGGCTGGTGGACGACGTGCTGACGCTCGCCAAGGCCGAGCAGCCGGACTTCCTCGACCTCGAGACCGTGGACGTGGAGACGCTGTCGCGGGAGGTCTTCGCCAAGGCGGCGGCCCTCGCCGAGCGCGACTGGCAGCTCGGCGCCGTGGGCCGCGGCATGATCGTGGCCGACCGCCAGCGGCTCACCCAGGCGCTGGTCCAGCTGGCGCAGAACGCGGTCCAGCACACCGCCGAGGGCGACTCGATCGCGCTCTCCTCGTCGGTGACCGAGGGGCGCGCCCGCTTCTCCGTGCGCGACTGGGGCCCCGGGGTGTCGGCCGCGGAGAGGGAGCGGATCTTCGAGCGCTTCGGGCGGGGGACGGCCGCGCGCCGCGAGGGCGCAGGCCTGGGGCTCGCGATCGTGCGCGCGATCGCCGAGGCGCACGGCGGCGGTGTCGAGCTGGAGAGCCGACCCGGGGAGGGGGCGAGGTTCACCCTCGAGCTCCCGCTGGATCCGCCCAGGGGCCGACCGCCGGCGAGGGGGGCGCGGATGAGCAGCGTCTTGATCGTCGAGGACGAGGAGCGCATCGCCTCCTTCGTCGAGAAGGGGCTCCGGGCCAACGGCTTCGCGACCGTCGTCGCAGGCGACGGCATGAGCGGCCTGGCGCTCGCGAGCACGGGCCGCTTCGATCTCGTGATCCTCGACCTCGGCCTGCCGGACCTCGACGGCCTGGCCCTCCTTCGCCGGCTGCGCGAGCGCGCGAGCCAGGTGCCGGTCATCATCCTCACTGCTCGCGACGGCGTGCGGGCCACGGTCGAGGGGCTCGAGGGCGGGGCGGACGACTACGTGACCAAGCCGTTCCGCTTCGAGGAGCTCCTCGCGCGCGTCCGGGCGCGGCTCCGGGGCGACCGCTCGGACGAGCCGACCGTGCTGCGCGCCGGCGACGCCAGCCTCGACCTGCGCACCCGCAGAGCCCAGGTCGGCGGGCGGAGCGTCGAGCTGACCGCCCGGGAGTTCGCCCTCGCGGAGATGCTGTTCCGCCACCGCGGGCAGGTGCTCTCGCGGGAGCAGCTCCTCGACCACGTGTGGGGCTACGACCACGACCCGCGCTCGAACGTCGTCGACGTCTACGTCGGCTACCTGCGGCGCAAGCTCGGCAAGGACCTCATCCAGAGCGTGCGGGGGATGGGGTACTGCCTGGGCCGGGACCTGGGCTGACGGGCGTGGCATCTCCGAGGTCGTCCTGGGGCTTCGCCGAGGGCGACGAGATCGCCCCGGGGCGCCGCGCCCTCCGGCTGCTGGGCGGCGGCAGGCGCTACGAGGCCTACCTCGCCTGGGACGACGAGCTCCACTCGCTGGTGACCGTCAAGGTGGTGCGCCCGGCGCGCCTCGGCCACCGGGGCACGCTCGACGGGCTCGCCGGGGAGGCGCGCGCCCTGGACGCCCTCCGGCACCCGGCCCTGGTCCGGGGCTTCGACGCCGTGCTCGACGGCGAGCGGCCGCACCTGGTCCTGGAGTTCCTCGAGGGGCCGCGCCTGTTCGACCTACATCCGCCGGGAGGTCGTCGCGATCGAGCAGGTGCTGTCGCTCGCCCTCCAGCTCGCGTCGGTCCTGCACTATGTGGGGCGACGCGAGTGGGTGCACCTCGACGTCAAGCCCCGCAACGTCATCATGGCCGGCCCGCCGCGCCTGATCGACCTCAGCGTGGCGCGCCCGGTCGAGGAGGCCCGTCGCGCCGCCGGCCCCATCGGGACCGCGGCCTACATGGCGCCCGAGCAGTGCGATCCCGGCCGCGCGGCCGAGATCGGACCGGCCGCCGACGTCTGGGGCCTCGGCGCGACGGTCTACGAGCTGGCGGCGGGCCGCCGCGCCTTCGCCGATCCGCGTCCGGACGCTGAGCGTCTCGCCGAGCGCTACCCCCAGCTCGCCGGGGACCCCGCTCCCCTTCCCCGACAGACACCGGCGCCGGTTGCGGCCGCGATCCGGGCCTGCCTCGAGCGGCGTCCCGGGGACCGGCCGACGGCGGCCGAGCTCGCCGCAGACCTCGAGCCGGTCGTCAACGCGCTTCCCCGCCCGCGCCTCGGGCTCTTCCGCCCGGGCGGCCGCCGCCGCCTCCAGCGGCTCGCCTAAGAGCGATCTCATGCCCGCCTCATCGTCGCCTCAGGCGGCCTGCCTAGCCTCGGTTTGCAGGGACGTGGAGAAGCGACTTCCGGAGGTGAAGGGAATGAGTCCGGGACGAATTGGAGTGATCGCGCTGGTCCTTGCGGTGATCGGCGGCGCCTGGGCGGCGGCGCGCCCTCACGGACGACGACGGTCGGCCGTGAGCACGACCGACGCGCTGCTCCTTGAGCAGGCCCGACAGGAGGATCCGGTGGCGGTGCAGGACATCGCGGAGGACGATGATGTCGCGGCCGGCGGGCCCGACCCGACGGGCGACGGCACGCTCGACGATGACGGCACGCGCGGGGGCGACAACGGCGGCGCCAACAGCCTCGACGGTGACCGCACCGCCGGCAACGACGGCACGAAGGGCGGGAACAACACCGGCGACGGCGATCGCACCCGCGACAACGACGGCACCCGCGGCGGCAACAACGGCGGGGACAACAGCCGCGACCGCGACCGCACGGCCGGAAACGACGGCACCAACGGTGGCAACAACACCGGCGACGGCGACCGCACGGCCGGGAACGACGGCACCTCCGGCGGCGACAACACCGGCGACGGAGACCGCACGTACGGCAACGACGGCACCGGCGGCGGCGACAACACCTACGTCGCGCCCGCGCCGGCATACGGCGGCGGCGACAGCAGCGGGGGCGGCGGCGACACCTGAGATGGAGCGCCAGGCGTCACGAGGAAGGCCGAAGGGGCCCGCAGGAGCGGGCCCCTTCGCCATCGGCCGGTCGCGGTGCTTTCTCGCCAAGCCTCGCGACTCACCGCGTGAAGTACCGGCGCAGCAGCGGCCGAAGGCGGTTGTCGCGCGCGCCCGGCACGCTGAGCGCGACCCCGAGGCAGTACTTGCTGCAGTCCCCCACCGGCCGCGCGCCGAGCGCGAGCAACGCGCGCAGGTCAGCCGCTCGCCGAGGTCGGTGGCCACGAGGGTGGAGCGCCGGTACGCCATCGAGACGCTCGGCCGCATGAGGATCGGCGCCGGGCGGCCGTAGGCGTCCTCGAGCGACGCGCGCAGGAACCCGAGGGCGGGGCCCGAGAGGGCCCCGGGCGGCGGGGGATCGCACGCCAGGCGACGCTTGTCGGTACGGCCCGCGGTCCCTTGAGCTTGACCTCGAACCAGTGCTCGCCGCTGTCGGCGCAGACCCGCGAGCGGCACTTGAAGCGCCGACGGCGTCCCTGCAGGTGCTCGCGGAACGAGGCGAGGTCGGGCGTGTCGTAGTAGACGGTCCGGTAGCGGAACGAGGACCGCCCGCCGATCGTCAGCAGGCGGTGGGTGTCCCGCAGCCGCCGCGCCAGGCGCTCCGCCGTCTCCACGGGGACGATGTACTTGCAGTCGACGCGCTCGAGCAGCGCCGCGGGCGACGCCGCGACCTCCCCCAGCCCGATCGGCCCGAGGAGCTCAGCGAACGCGGGCGTCGACGGAGCCGTTTCGATGGGCATCGGCGAGAGGGCGAACGTCGGTCGAGGGCCGGTCCCGGCACGCGACGCGAACGCGCGTGATCTCGCGGACGTAGTCGACCTCGAGCACGGAGACCTCCGTGACGCTCACAACGAGGCGCTCCTCGAGGTGCGACCGCAGCGGCGCCTCATCGGCCAAGACCGCCTCGAGCGTGACCTCGAGGGTGCGCGCGGGCCGCAGGATCCGCGGGTGGTCGACGGCGGCGGCGGTCGCCAGCGCGATCGCGCAGAGCCCGACGGTCAGCGGCAGGCTGCCGAGGTCCGGGGCGATCGACGCCGCCCTGCGCACGGCCTACCGGGCCGAGGTTAGCCGGCTGATGAGCTGGATCAGGGCGCGCGCCGGCTGGCTCACGGCGAACCTGCCGCGGAGCGGCCGGCTCTAGGAGCCCGCGCGTCCAGCGCGCGCGACGCGCCGCAGACGGGGCGGCACCCCGGCCAGCGGCTCGAGCGCGCGCAGCACCCGCTCCACCGGGGGGCGCCGTGCCGGCTCGGCGGCGAGGCAGCGATCGATCAGCGCCGCGAGGGGCGCGGGCGCCGTCCGGCGCAGCCGGCGCACCGGGACGGGAGGTCCGTCGAGCTGGGGATGGTGCCGCTCGGCGCGCCGGCCCGAGTCGCTGGTGCTGCCGTCGCCCGCCTCGCCGTCATCGCGGCCGGGCGGGTCGTAGGCCGCCCGCCCGGCCGTCGCCTCGTAGAGCACGGCGCCGAGCCCCCAGACATCGGCCGCGGGCCCGAGGTCGCCGCCCGTGACCTGCTCGGGCGCCATGTAGCACCAGGTGCCGACCCCGCCGCGGCTGCGGCCGGGCCGGCGCGCGATGCTCATGTCGATCAGCTTCGCGCGCCCCGCCTCGGCGACGACGTTGCTCGGCTTCAGGTCGAGGTGCAGCCAGCCCTCGCCGTGCAGGTAGCGGATCGCCGAGCCGAGGTGCAGCCCGAGGTGGGCGACCTCGGCGATCGACAGGCGCCGCGGCGACTCGTCGATGAGGTGCGCCAGCGTCTCGCCGGTGAGCGTCTCCATCACGACGAGCGGGCGGGGCTCGGTCAGGACCGCGTAGGCGCGCACGATGTGGGGGTGCGACAGCCGGAGCAGCAGCCGGCCCTCGGCCACCAGGCGGCGGGCGGCGCCGGCCTCGCCGGCGCGGTCGGGGCGCAGCCCCTTGACGATGCAGCGCGTGCCGCGGGCGTCGCTCCAGGCGTCGTAGACGTCGAGGGCCCTGCCGCGGCTGATGTGCTCGATGACGCGGTACCCGGGCGCGATCTCGACGCCCGGCGCCTCGGCCGGGGGGCCGCCCGCCGTCATCGAGCGGCCGCCGCGACCGCGGCGGCGGCGGCCGTCCGCTCGCGAAAGAGGCGGGCGTAGAGGCCGCCGCGGGCGATGAGCTCCTCGTGGGCGCCCACCTCCGCGACGCGCCCACCGTCGAGCACCACGACGCGGTCGGCGTCGCGCACGGTCAGGAGGTCGTGGGAGATCACGATCGAGGTGCGGCCCTGCACGAGACGCCGCAGCGGCTCGGCCATGCGGCGGCGCGCGAGCTCGTCGAGCCCCGTCGAGGGCTCGTCGAGGATCAGCACCGGCGCATCGCGCACGAGCGCCCGCGCGATGGCCACCCGCTGGCGCTGGCCGCCGGAGAGGTTGCGGCCTCGGGCGTCGAGGATGGTGTCGTAGCCGTCGGGCAGGGCGCTCAGGAACTCGTCGGCGCCGGCCGCGCGCGCCGCGGCCCTGATCTCCTCGTCGGTCGCCGCGGGACGCCCGAGGGCGATGTTCTCCCCGGCCGAGGCCTGCAGCACCAGCGTCTCCTGCATCAGGACCGCGATGTTGTCGCGGAGTGAGGCCATCGTCACCTCGCGGACGTCTCGCCCGTCCAGGCGAACGACGCCCGCGTCCGGGTCGTGCAGGCGCAGGATCATCCTCGCCAGCGTCGACTTGCCCGCCCCGCTCGGGCCGACGAGGGCGACGGTCTCGCCGGGGTCGACGCGCAGCGTCACCCCGTCGAGCGCAGGCGCGTCGGCGCCCGGGTAGCGGAAGGTCACGTCCTGGAGCTCGATCACCCCGCGTGCCCGGCCGATCGACGTCGCGCCCTCGCGGTCCGCGACCCGCGGCTCCTCGTCGAGTAGCTCGATCACCCGCTCCGCGCCGGCGGCCGCGGAGAAGACCGAGTTGCTCAGCGAGCTCAACTCGCGCACGGGCCCCAGGAGCTGGGTGAGGTAGGCGAGGAACACCAGGAGCCCGCCGATCGACAGCCGGTCCTCGGTGACCGCCCAGGTGCCCAGGCCGATGACGAGCAGGGCCGCGGCGAGCTCGAGCATGTCGAGGATCGGCGTGAACAGGGCCCGGATGCGCGTGGACGCCAGCTCGGCCTCCATGATCCCCTCGCCCTCGCGGCGAAAGCGCGCGACCTCGCCGTCCTGGCGGTTGTAGGCCTGCACGAGCGACGCGTTGCCGAGGCTCTCCTCGGTGACGGCGCCGAGCGACCCGCTGCGCCGGCGCTTCTCCCGGGCGGCGCCCTTGATCAGGAGCGAGAAGCGGCGCGCCGTCAGCCAGAACAGCGGCGCCATGACGAGCGCGACCAGCGCCAGGCTCCACTCCAGGTAGATCAGCGCCGCGGCGAAGAAGAGGATCCGGAAGGTCGCCGACAGGAACTCGGCCACGCCGGCGAGGGCGAGCGACTCGATCGCCGCGACGTCGCCGGTCATCCGGCTCACGAGGTCCCCCACCCGGCGCTTGTCGAGGTCGCCGGCGGAGAGCCGCTGGATGTGCCTGAACACGCGGGTGCGCAGGTTCAGGACGAAGCGCTCGCCGACCCACGCCGCGAGGTAGTCGTCGGCGAACCCGATCACCGCCCCGAGCAGCGTCAACCCCACGTACGCCAGGGCGATCCAGCCCAGCGGCCCGAGGTCGCCCGGCACGAGGACCTCGTTGACGACCAGCTTGAACATCCAGATCTCGACCGTCTCGATCGCGGGCACGATGACCGCGAACACGAGCCCGAGCGCGATCCAGCGCCTGTACGGGCGCACGTCCGGCCAGAAGCGCCGGAAGATGTCGCGCACGCGGACGCTCGGCGCGGCGGCGACGAGCTGGGGGCCGTGGCCGCCGGGCACGAGGAGGCGGCGCAGATGAGCGCGGAGGCGTGTCACGGAACGCGCGAACGGCCCCGCCGGGGGCGGGGCCGTCCCAGGTCGTCCTGGACCGTCGTGCTCAGGTGTCGGTGCCGCGACGCCGGCGGTTCCGCCGCCGCCGCCGCCGCGGCGGCGCCTGCGACGGCCGTCGTTGGAGCTGTTGCTGTTGGAGTGCGAGCTGTAGCTCCGTGCCGCGGGGACGATCGTGGTGAACTGGGCAGCCATGGTGTCCCCTCCTTTCGTTTTGAACCATGTGCTGGAGAGGACGGTAGGAGCGGCGCGTGAGACGCCCATGAGCCGGGGATGAGACCGTTCTCATGCGCATGGCCCTGCACGGTACGGCGACTCTTCTACCGTGGGTCTGGCACGCGGGCGGAGCCGCACATGCGGCCCCCCGCAGCGTTTGTCACTTTGATGACGCCCAACTCCCCGAAGCGTGCGGGACTGCAGAGTCGGAGGTATCCCCGCCCCGCCACGATCTCCGACGCCGGCCCCAACCCGCCACGATTCGACGGCTCACCGGACCCCCAGAATGATCCGTGGCCTCGGGTGCACTCTCTTGAGCATGCAATGGCCCAGACTGCCACCGCTTAATCCCTGCTTAACCCCCCTACTTCTGAGGAGCCGGCGCGGGACTCGAACCCCGGACCCCCTTCATTACGAGTCATGGGCAATCGAGTGTTAAGGGCCTGCAATCGAGTTGATTCTGGCTTGGACTCAGAGCCCTGGGTGTCCATGTTGGGGTCCACTTCGCTGGGCACCGGTGGTCACCGATCGCTACGTTCTGCCCGGGTCAGCCCGCTCCCCCGGCTCCCTGCCTTGGGGTTCGAGTGCGCGAGCGCGAGGGTTTGACGGCTTGAGCCCGGCCTCCCTACCCTCTGCGATGTGACCACGCGCGAGCGGCTTCACCAGCTGGTTGACGGCCTCGAGCCCGAGGCGGCCGAGCGCTTGGTCGCCCGCTGGGACGAGGTCAGGTTCATGGCCGACGAGTGGGAGCCGGATGATCGGCCGCCCACCGAATCTGAGCAACTCGCCCTTGACGAGGCGCGCGAGGACCTGACCGCCGGCCGCACAGTCTCGCCGGAAGCGCTTCACGCCCGCCACCCGGCGCCCGAGCGCGGCGAGTAGGTGGTATCCGGCGAGCCGCCGACCTGGCGGCTCGTGGTCTCGCGCCGCGCCGCTCGCGACCTCGAGCGCCTTCCGTCCCGCATCGCGAGCGCCGTCCTTGAGCTGATCACCGGACCGCTCGTCGTGAACCCGCACCGCTTGGGCAAGGAGCTGGCCGAGCCATGGGCGGCTGCCGTGCGGCCCGAAGGAGCGACTACCGCATCATCTACCGCCTCGACGAGGAACAGCGCCTCGTCGAGGTCCTCGTCGTCAGCCACCGAGCCGACGCCTACCGCTCGCCGTAGCGCCGGCTCCCCCTGGGAGGCTTGGCGGGCGGGCGTCCACGGCTCCGCCCGCACCTTAACCCCTGCTCAATGCGAGCTTTCCCCAAGCCGACGCCCGGACTCGAACCGGGGACCCCTTCATTACGAGGGGTCTGAGCATACTTCGCCGAATCTCGGACCGGCTGGCTTTTTCCTGCAAATGGGTGCCATCGAAGGCTGCGCTGACCTCCGACGCTTCGGTTGATCTCGGTGGGTTGCGTGGGCCACCTGTGGGGCCACTTTTCCGCCCCGGCGAGGCCCACGACTTCAAGGATCTTCCGGAGGCGACCGGGCTCCTGCTCAAGATGGCCGCACGCCCAGCCGATTGGCTCTTAGGGGCTGGTGCAGTGAGTGGGGTCAGCTGACTGGCGCCCGCCTCTCGGGATAGGCCAGCCGGTGTGACGATCGCGTCGTCAAGACATCCTGGACGGTCTCGAGTCCACGGAAGAACTCGACCTTCGGATAGCCCCCGATTCTGCGAGCCCTGCGAAAATCTGGTGCTTTCAGACACAACCGTGAAGGACAGTGGACGTGACATCGAGCAAGACGGCCAAGCCGCAACCAATCGACCGCGCGAAGGAGGAGTTGAAGCGGACCCCGATTCTCGCATTGGATCTCAGTCTCGCTGCTATAGGTGCATCGCGAGGTCACAGATCTGAGCTGGATACTCAGGCGCATCTAGCCGTTCTCGCCGAGGCCGTCCTGCGGGCTGCCGCAGTCCCGTTCTCGTCGTCGGACGATCTTATTGCGGCGGTGCTCTCAGAGCGTGCATGTGAGGATCTTGCGTGCAGCGCGCTCCTCCGTCTCCTCGTACAGGACGACGACGTCTTTCGCGAGGATGGTCGCCTCCGCCACGCCAGCCAGTTCTTCGACAGACACCTCTCGGCGCGCCTGTATCCCAAGTTGGGCATCGCTACCAAGGATCAGGCCTTTGAGAAGCGCGAGGCGCTCAGGGCAGCTGTGGCCAACATTGAGATCGAAATGCAGAGTCAGTTGAACTCATTGACGTCAGTTGACGCGGTGCCGGCGTGGCGCAGTCAGGCAAACCGGCTTCTCCATGACCCCCTGACCGAGATTATCCTCACACCCCTCCTGCCGAGCAGCGTGAACGCAAAAGGCATCTCAGACGCTATTGCCGCTGCCGCAGACGTGGTCCACGCGGATGACCAGGCGCTCTTGGAGCGTGCAGCTATCGCAACCGACCATTGCGCTGCACTTCGCACCGCCGTCGCCGATAGCCCGTACCTGACGTCCTTCCTCGGCAGCTTGGCTACGACCTTGATCTCACTCGTCCGCGACCGCGTCAAAGCTCGCGGCCTGGCTGACCCCGCCGACCTCCGACTTCGCAACCGCGAGAAGCGCTATCCGCTTACTCGCGAGGGTAACCCGATCCTTCTGCGTCTTGATGTCGAGAATGTCGGCACGGGCAAGGCGCGGGACGTCTCAATCTCAATCGGCGGCTGTTGACGCGTTGTCTTTGCGGATGCCGAGCGTCACATCGGCCTCCTGCCGGCGGGGACAATCCGTGTCGCATTTCCGGGAGTTGTCGTCGAGGAGGGACTTGAGGGCGACGCCGTACTAGCTCGGGTGACTTGGCGCAACCCTGACGATAGCCAAGGCGAGACTGAAGAGATCCTGACCCTCCCCGCCCAGGCGGGTGACGTGGACTGGGACAGTCTCGACTTCGAGGACCCGTACCCTCTGCAAGCCGTTACTGATCCCGCGAATTCGTTGGGCGCGCGGCCGTCGTTCGAAGCCTTATGCGACTCCTGGTGGCGTCCCAGAGCCCTGGGAATGCCCGAGTCGTTGGGCAAAAGCGGGTTGGAAAGACGTCAATCGCACACGCTGTCATGTCTAGCGTAAACGACATGCGCCCGGGCCAGTTCCATTTCGTCGTCTTGCAGTCCGGGGACTTCGGCGCTAATAGCCCCGAGGAGACGGTTCGGCGATTGGGCGAACGTATCGCGGCCGACGTCCTTGAGTCGGACCAGCGATACTCTGAGATCCGGCCTCCGGAGTTTTCGAGCGGCCTGAGCCCGCTGACCGAGGTCTTCGCCCGCATTGCGCAGCTGACTCCGGAGAAGCGTTTTGTTCTTGTCATCGATGAATTCGACGCCATGGAACATCCCGAGTTGTACCAACCGGGCCCAGTTGCCAGCCCGTTCTTTCAGACACTGCAAAGTCTAGGTACCAAAAGGAACGTAGGCGTCCTGCTTGTGGGCGGCGAGCGAATGCGCTTTGTCGTTTCGACGCACGGCTTGGCCTTGAACAAGTTTGTCGAGGTCGCGGTTGACTACTTCAACGGCGATCAGAATGGTGACTTTGCAGACCTCGTGCGCGTGCCCGTGCGAGACTGGCTAATTATTGACGATGAGGCCGTTGAAGTCCTGCACCGGCAGACCGCTGGAAATCCGTGGATCACCCATCTTGTGGCGAGAGAGATGTTTGAGCGGCACCGACTAACGCGAGATGGGCATGTGACTCTCTGCGATATGCAGGATGCGGTGGAAGCAGCCATACCGAGACTCAGTGCAACTAGCTTCCAGCATTTTTGGGACGACGCGATCCAGGCTGAGGGCGACGAGAAGACTTATGTGTCGCTGATGCGCCGCCGCGTCCTTCTGGCCATCGCGCAGTGTCTACGCGCCCGGTCGAGCCTGACCGAGGAGAACATCTGCGCAGAAGCGCGATCGCTCGCTGTGGACGAACCGGCGGCCCGTGATGTCATTCGAGGCTTCAAGGATCGGCGCATTGTGGTCTCGGGCGAGGACGGGATCGTGGCATTTCGGGTTCCGCTTTTCGCGAGGTGGCTTGCCGACGTCGGCGTGCGCGAGATCATCACGAGCATGGGCGACGACGATGCACTCATCCAGCGCCAGCGGCGGGAGGAGGAAGAGCGGCCGAAGGCGAGCGAGTTGGAGGCATTGGCCGAGCGCTGGCGGACTTACGCTGGGGAAGTTATCAGCCCCAACCGGATCGCTAGATGGTTGGAGCAATTCGGCCCCCCCGGCGATCAGCGGCTGATGTTAAAGCTCTTGCAGCGGCTTAGGTACTATCGGGCCGACTATCTTCGCGAGCGGCTGCGGCAACTCCACGAGTTCGTTATCCGTGACCTTGCTGCGAACGGTTACGCGTACACCTTCAAGGGCAAGGAGCGCGTCCGCAGCGACTTGGTGGTGTGCGGCCTAGAGGGTGGAGGCAGTGGCGCCGGGCACTTGGTGAAGCCGTACAGAGACGAGAACGGGATTTTCTCCCAACGTGCAGTGGACTCCGCGCATGTGCGCAATGTGCTGCGCGACACGTCGGGGAGCACCAAGGCCGTGATCATTCTCGAGGATTTCATCGCGACCGGAAAGACAGCTGAGCGAAGACTGGAGGCGTTGCACTCCGAGTGGACAAAGGAGTCGGCGTGGCCGGCCGAAGTCGAGGTGTATGTGATGGCGGCGTGTGGATTCGAGGACGGGCTGGAGCGGGTCCGCGCGGCGAGTGCGCGTCTCGGGTGGACTGGGCGGGTGAACGCCGCAGATGTATTGGATGATGGCGATAGGTGTTTTTCGGAGGAGTCACGCATTTTCCCGGACATGGGCGATCGCGAGCGTGCTCGGAAAATTGCTTGGGAGCAAGGGGTGAAGCTGGATAAGAAGCAGCCACTGGGCTATGAGGAGTCTCAAGCGGCAGTCTGCTTCGAGGCTCGGTGCCCGAACAATTCCCTGGCTATCCTATGGGGCGAGTCCGAGGATTGGACCCCGCTCTTCCGCCGCTAGAGGTAGTTGGCCGGCCGCGAAGTCCGCGCTAGGCTAGGCGCCTCGATGGCTTTGGCGAAGGTTGGCGCGAGGTCGGGGTTGCGAGCGCGTACTGAGGGCGTAGGGGCGTAATGATGACGACGCCACATCTCCTTGCGCCTGTTCTTCGCATGACAACGGTTGGGACGGCGGAATCTGCCGCGACCCGCCTTGTAGGGGCACGAACACGTTCGCGATCAAAAGTCTGCGCAGGAGGGCGACGATGGTGTCCGAGGCGCCGCGCTGACAGGCAGCCCATAGGAAGTGCTCGCGGCTGCGACGGACGAGGCGGGGAATCGGCTGCGGTGAGTTAGCGCCGCCTGCCGATAGGACTCTGCCGAAGGTCTCGGGGTGGTCCCGACTCGCGCTCCGAGGCCGAATCGCCGCCGGTCAGTCTGCGGCCAACCTCAGGCGCTCAGGTCTATCAGAAGGTCGGCGAGAGCCGGATCTTCAACCTCCGCCTCGGCAGCGTCGGCGGCCAGGTCGTCGGCCGCGTCGTCGTCAGCCTCCGCGGAGATGGCCGCCGGGCCACCGGGGACTCCGCAAGTCTGGCGGATCGTCGCGACTATCGCCGCCTCCCGTCTCGCGAGAAAATGCTCGTAGACTGCGGCGGCCTGCTGATTATCGAGCGCCTCGCCGGCCTTTGCCATCGCCTCTACTGTGGGCCCGGCGACAAAGTGCGGCTCGAGCAGCTCTGGAAGCGGTCCCGAGGGGAAGATCTCGGGATCGGCGAGGTAGTCCGCCGGCGCCTTGTCGCGGATCTTCCCGTTGGTCTCATCGGAGATCAGCGTGCGGTTTGCGATCGTGTTGAGCTCTGCTCTCTTGTTAATGCCGTGGCGCTTGAGATATGCCTGCGGGAAGATGTGGTGATCTTGGAGTTCTTGAAGCTGGATGGTCCTCGCCGCGGCGCCAGTCGCGCGCGTTGCGGATCGCAAGTAGGCAGAACACGCCGCAGTAAACCGCGCTCGCGTAGCTGGCCGAGCCACGAATGCGGAAACCCGGGCGCACCGATCCAGTCGCTTGCTTCGCTGAGAACATCAGGCTCGCGGCGCACCTTCGAACCAGTGCGCGTCATCTCGGCATAGTCCTTGCGCGACTTGCTCTCGACCGCGCTTGAATAGCGCTCCATGAAGACGTTGCACCAGTACCACCGGCGCAGGTCCGCCCGCTCCTCCTCGCCGAGCTTGCGGTCATCGATCTCAGCCCGGAGCGCTGCGAGGACCGGGATGAGACCGAATCCGGGCAGCCACTTTCTCATCGAAGACGCCGAAGCCATCGGGGCCGACATGCGTAATCAGCTCGAGGGCTCGCTCGATCGCGGCCGCGGCTCGACGCCAGTCGACTTCAAAGTCCGTCGGGGAGAGGTCGATCAGGATCCTCGGCTTCGGGTCGAGTCCCCGCAGCAGCGCAAGCGTCCGCAGGACGAGCACACCGAACTTGTTCTTGTCGGCCTTGCCGCTCGACCAGCGCCTGAGCCGCGCATGCTCCTTGCACGCCTCGTCCCAGAGGTCGTGCAGTTTGATTCCCGACCGGTAGAGCCGAGCGGTCAAAAGGTCGTAGACGGAGAGATCGACGCCGGTGGAGTTCAGCTTCTCGAAGATCGCGCAAACGCGTCCGATCGCCTCGCCGTCTGCCTCGTCGATCACGCGGCAGCTCGACCAGCGGCGCCTCGAACGCTCTGGAAGCCATTAGCGGCCTCGGTCCAGCCGTTCCGCCATTCGGCTCGGAAGAGATCGAGCTCGTCAGGTCGGTTGGCTCGAAGCCAGTCCTCGAACCCGTCCCGCCAGCTGAGGAAACGCGCAGAGGTGAGGAGGTTCGGTGCATGGCAGAACGTGCTGCTCGTATTGCGTGCTCGCGGCTCGTCGAGCCCCGTAGCTCACGCTTCGCGCGATCGAAGACGACCTCGTCGTTGTCCGGGTTCGCATCAGCAACAGGTCGAGGTCGATGAAGAACCAGCGCCGCTTGCTCGAGTCCTTGAGGGAGAGGTCGGGAGCCGTTAGGGCGTAGATCAGGGAGGAGAGCCGCTGCTGACCGTCGAGGATGAGGAGCTCCGGCCGCGGCTCACGGTGGGACGGGCTCCGCGCCGCGCAGAAATATCGGAGCGAACGGGGGCTTGGCGGGGTCGCAGCGAAGGAGCAGAAGCGAGCCGATGAAGTAGCCGCGCACGATCGAGCGAACGAGGTCGGCGACCTCCTCGCGCGTCCAGACGAAGTCTCGCTGGAAGTTCGGCAGGCAGATCTTTCCCTCGTACGCTTGCTCCACAAGGCTCACGACGCGCCGCTTGTCGGGGATGATGTCCATTCTGCCGTCGATCTTACCCGCAGCCTCGGGGAAGCAGCCAGGGGAGCAGCTCCAGACGACGATCCAGGTTCAGGCGCTGCAGTCCCCGACCACCTCTTCGGTCAAGTCGTTCGGCACGTCACCGGTGCGGACTTCGCTCAGCCGCGCCGCCGTAGGCCCCGCGGTCCGGACAGGGACGGGCCGGAACCAGAAGGGCCTCCTCGCGAGACAGTGCGCCCCCGAGGCGATCGAGGGCCGCTGGGCCTCTACGGCGATCCACCAGCCACTCGAGCCGTCGCCGATGCGATGACCGAGGTCGAACGCAGGATGGCCGCCCTTCGATACTCAACCTGTCGCGCATGCGCGCCTTGCCCAACCAGTACGAGCTGGACGACTGGGCTCGCCCTGCCGACTCGCCGGCGTAGCCTCCGTGGCCTAGAAGCGAGTGGTCTCACCCACGATTTTCATCCGGGCGAGTCCGAACACAGGCTGCCCAGCGCATCTACCTGCCGACGCCAGCGCAGGTAGTGGTACGACGCGATGATGCGACTGAACGAGCGCCACGGGTTGGCGTCCATTCCGAGCCGCTTGCGGAGCTCGTGAGTCGCGTCCAGGTCGACGAGGTCGAACGGCAGAGCGAACTTCTCCCACATCTCGTCGCGCCACTGCAGCCGCAGCGAGGCAGGCGTGAGGATCAGCACGCGCTGGATCCGGCGGCGGAGCAGGAGCTCGCTCAGGATCATGCCCGCCTCGATCGTCTTGCCGAGGCCGACGTCGTCGGCGATGAGCAGATTGACCCTCGGCATCTGCAGTGCCTTGAGCAGCGGGACGAGCTGGAAGTCTTCGATCTGGACGGCGCCGTGGAAGGGGCTCGAGATAGGGAGGCGATCGAGTGGCCCTTCGCCGTCGGGGTCGAGGAAGGGCGCGGCCGCGGTCCAGCGCGACGCGCGAAGCAGCGCTTCGAAGTCCTCCGTCGGCATCGGCGTCGGATCGTCGCGAAGTCCGGAAGAGCCGTCGGCTCGAGCAGCAGCCTTCCGCGGCTCGAGCTCCCAGAGGAGCTGCTCCTCGACCGGAAGCTGGTCGTCCTTGTACTCGAGCTGGACGAGATGCAGCCGCCCGTCCTGGCCGTCGAACGGCTCGACCGCGGAGACGATCCCGCGACGGTTCCGGACCGTGGCGAACATGCCCACCCTTGGAACCTGGTTGACATGCTCGACGGAGCTCACCTCGGGCGCTCCGGAACAAGCCCCGAGTTGAAGGGGCTCCAGTGCGCCAGATCTTGGGAGGCCCCGAGGATGTCTTGCTCGCAGTGGAACGTCGGGACGGCGGCCCCAGTGATTGTCGAGCAGTGACGAGCGCAGCGACGCCCTCGGTTGGTCCTGCCTCGCTGGCGATCTCCAGCTTCACGGCGAGCAAAGGCTGGGCGAGCCGCATCGCTTCCACCAATCCGCGTCATCGGGGAACTTTCGGCGAGGTGCGTGCGTTCGTCAACGGGCCGGTCGGGCTCGGCCAAGCTCGGCATGGGAGGAGCTCGCGGCAGGTTCATCCTCCAAGGGGCCCGACGTAGACGTCTCCTTGATCGGCTGGCTTCCAGCCCGTCAGCCACCCGCGTGGCCGAGTGGAAGAAGCATCTGTTCGTGGACACTGGTGGCCAATGGCGCCGACCACGCACCGAGACCTCAGAGACGGCCGGGGCCGGCCCGCGCGCTTCCGACTCCCCACGCCGCCTGGCCGCAGGGTCATCGACGCCCTCGCCATGGGAGCGGCCGCAGGCTCCGGCTGCCGTTCCTCGGGGCTCAACCTGGAGCTCTACCGGCGGCGTCCCAGCCGTGAGCAGGGGTCACACTTTCGGTTCGTGATCCAGTGCCCGACCCGCGTCGCTTGGCAGAGCCGCTACCGAGAGGGTTCCTCACGCCCCGGCACCAGCTCTCCTCCGCGAGAGGCCGCCCGCCTTCGCGCCCGCCAGCCTTCGCGTCCGGGTCCCCTCCCGCAGCGGCTCGCAATGGGAGGCGCCGCATGTTGTGGTACGCGCCTCCGAAGCCGGTCCAGCAAGCGGGGCTCGTGGTGTCAGGCGCAAGGGAGCTGCCCGGATAGGGCGAACTCTGAGGCGTGCCCTTCCCGATCCCAGCGTCCTACAGTTCGGACGCAGCCGACATCGCTCGCGAAGAGTCGAAGCGGACCGCGAGCCCGCCTTCGTTCTTCTTCAGCCGCTCGTGGAGTCAGGTGCTCGCGGCTACCTACTTCACCGACGACCGGCTGGCCGGCGGCTACAGCGCAGTCGCCGCGAAGCACCGGCATCGAATTCAAAGCGCGACCCTCGGCCAGATGATGGCCGCGTTCGAGTGGTGTATCAAGGACTTCTTTGCGCAAGTAATCGACGCCACGGATCTTTTCGACGACAAGGTGGAGGACGCAAAGTGGATCGTGGTCGAGAAGTCCCGGCTCCTCGCTCAACGGGAGGCGACTGCGAGCATCGGTGCGATTCTCATCCACCCGACGCAGGGATGGCACGACACGGCGAATCTCCAGGGGCGGTACAGCGACTTCTTTGCAGCCTCCCCGCTGTCGAACGCCGAGGCCGACACGCTTGAGCGGCTGTGGATTCTCCGGCATTCGGTTGCCCACAACGCCGGCTTCGTGACGAACCATGACGCCTACCGAATGCGAGCGCCCGCCCTCAGTGAGCGCTCAGTGCGGATCGACGAGCCATTCCTCAACGAGGCGTACGGCTTCCTCACCGGGATCGTGCGGCGGCTCGGCGATCCGGTCGGTAGCGCGATCATGAAGCGTTGGCTGACCGAGAAGTCCATCGGACTCTTCTCCGATGATGTGCTCACCTACCGTGCGCTGAAGCACATCACTGCGGTGGTCGAAGGCCGGAACACCGACCTACCGGAGATAGATGAGGCGATGTATCAGGCTGACCGACGGGCCCACGGGGTGTAGGGAATAAGCTTTGGCGCGAGCCCGCCGTCGCCCCGCTCGATGCGAACCCGAAAGGTGTGCAGCTGGGTCGGGGGAGTTGAGGGAGCAGGAGAAGGGTGGTGGAGGAAGCGGAAGTGGGAGGGTTTCTCCCCATTGAGGGCGAGGGGACTGATCCCCCTCCCTGGCCCGCCTCAACCCGCCGGCACGAACGCTGCCGGTCAGAAGGTCTCCGACGCCCGCTTCCCACAGATCGACGACGCTCTCGTAGATGACATCCGCGTTCCGATCGCCCGCCTCGAACGCGACCCTGGTCGGAGAGGTCTCCGGCAAGCGCGAGAGGGTCTGCTCAAGAATGCTGGCCGCTGACCTTGCGAGGAATGGCAGGTTGAGCCAGGTCGCGGTATGTCTGGCCGGCACTGCGGGAGCCACGAGTGGACCTCGGGAACATGCATGGACGGTTAATGGCGGCCCGGCTGGAGAGGAAATGGCCCCCTCGCTCCGCCTCCCGCCTTCTCACAGACGTGGTCAGGACCGTCGAACCTGACGTTCGTGGGCCATCTGTGTGGCCAATGGGCCCAGGACGCTCCGAGATCCCAGAGCCGACGCCCGGACTCGAACCGGGGACCCCTTCATTACGAGTGAAGTGCTCTGCCAGCTGAGCTACGTCGGCCCGGGCCCCCGGGGGGGCCGCGAGCCGCGCAGTTTAGCGTCCCATCCGTGGGCGCCGGACCCGGGGAGCCCCGGGCCCGGCGTCACCGCGGTGCTGCTACCAGCCCCAGCTCGGGACCGCGAGGGTCCTCGCGTGGACGGTGGCGGTGCCGATGACCAGGCCCTCGGTGAAGGCCGTCACGCCGAAGGCGCCGTTCAGGGCCGCGGCGGCCCCGGCGGTCAGCTTGAGCGTGATGCCCGAGAGCTTGATCGAGTTCGTGCCCGGCTCGACCTTGAGGTTCGCCAGGTCGAGGGTGAAGAGCTCGGCGCGGTCGCCGCTCTTCTGGCCGACGCCGACGATGCCGCTCAGCGAGGGCTCCTCGTCGATGTCGATGAAGTACCGGGTCAGGTAGACCTTGGTGTCGCCCGCCGAGAGCTTCAGGCCGCCGGCGTGGCGGATCTGGCCCTCGAGGGTGTCCGAGCTCACCAGGCCGAGCGTGATCGGGAAGCTGATCCCCGACTTGCCGGCGTAGGCGGGACGGACCGGGGACACCGTGACGCCGAGCGACTCGAGGGCGCGGGCGGCGGCCGGGTCGAGCGCCACGGTGGTGGCGCCGCGATAGAGCAGGGTGTCGGTGCCGGCCGCCTTCGCGTCCTTGTCGGTGGCCTGCGCGCCCGGGACGAGGGCGAGCGCCAGCGCCGCGACGAGAGCGGCGGCGAGCACCGCCAGCCACACGGGCCGGTGGGACCTCATGGGCACCTCCTGTGATGGGTGGGCATCGGTCGCGGGAGGTACGGCGCCCGGGAGGCCTCCGGTTGAGCCTCTTTACAAACTCAGAACGGCAGTCGCCCGTGCCCGACCAGCCGGGCCGGCGCCTGGCCGTGGCGGGCGGCCTCGAGGCGCACGAGCAGGGCCTCGGCGGCCAGGTCGGCGCTCGGGTTGAGGACCAGCTCGGAGCGGGTGAGCTGCATCTCGGCCACGGCGCGCTCGAGGAACTCGCGCCGCTCCGGCCGCCCGGCCGCGCGCAGCTCGTCGAGGCGCTCGGGGTGGCGCACCGCCCCCTCCGCGCCGACGGCGACGGCCAGAGCGTCTCCGGCGGTCGCGGCCGCCGAGTCGAGCACCAGCGTCCACCCGTCGGTGACCTTGCGCCGGCGCTCGCGCTTCTCCTGGTCCTCCGCCCGCTTGGCGGCCGTGCGCCCGCCCCGCTTGCCGTCGAGGGTCGCGGCCTCGGCGCGCAACGCCCTCAGCTCGTCGCTCTCGTCCTCCGCGGCGGCGCCCTCCATGCGCCCCTGCAGCTCGCGCACCAGGCGCCCCGGCGAGGCCGTCCCTCCCTCCAGCGCGGCCAGCGCCAGCTCCACCCCGATGGCGCGCATCGCCCGGTCGAAGGGCTCGCCGGCGTCGGCGGCCGCCCGCCGGCTCGCCGCCCGGAAGGGCACCGGCAGGCAGCGCGAGCGGATCGTGTCGAGCAGGT
Organism: Miltoncostaeaceae bacterium; assembly: GCA_963819845.1. Classification (GTDB taxonomy): domain Bacteria; phylum Actinomycetota; class Thermoleophilia; order Miltoncostaeales; family Miltoncostaeaceae; genus DATAGF01. Next base: position 836,389 of record CAWFXQ010000008.1, on the reverse strand, counting down.
CGGCCGGGCTGTCGCTCACCAGCACCACATGCGACAGCGGCGGCGGCTCCTCCAGGGTCTTCAGGAGCCGGGGAGCGCCCTCCTGCTCGCGCAGCCGCTCCGCGCCCTGCACGATCATCACCCGCCGCGCCATCACCGTCGGCCGGCTGGCGATCTCGGCGATCGCGGCCTCGAGGTCGCGGAGCAGGATCTGCTGGCCGGCCGCCTCGACCACCGTCAGGTCGAGGGCCTCGCCGGTGCGGCGGTGGGCGCCTTCGGGGTCCATCAGCGCCCAGGCGACGTCGAGGGCGGCCCGGCGCTTGCCCGTGCCGGGCGGGCCGAACAGCAGGAGCTGCTGGGCCGGCCCCGGGCCCGCGACGGCGGCGCGCAGGATCCGCTCCGCGAGCGGCTGGCCGGGGACCTCGATCACATCATCGGCCCGATGGCGGCCATCACGCGGGCGTGCACCTCGTCCACCGAGCCGTCGCCCGCGACCAGCCGCACCCGCTCGGGGAAGCGCTCGGCCAGCTCGCGGTAGCCGGCGGCCACCCGGCCCTGGAAGCCCGCACCCTCGGCCTCGATGCGGTCGTGGGCAGCGGACCGCCGCCACGCCGCGGCGCCGACGGGCGTGTCGATGACGAGCGCCAGGTCGGGCAGGCAGCCGTCCACGGCGGTGCGGTTGATGTCGAGCACGCAGTTGACGCCCAGCCCGCGCGCGGAGCCCTGGTAGGCGAGCGAGGAGTCGACGAAGCGGTCGCTCACCACCCAGCGCCCGGCGGCGAGCGAGGGGCGCACCACCCGCTCCACCAGCTCGGCGCGCGCGGCGGCGAAGAGGTGGGCCTCGGCCACCAGCGTCAGCTGGCCCGGCTCGCCCGAGAGCACCACCTTGCGCACGCGCTCGCCCAGCAGCGTCCCGCCCGGCTCGCGCGTGCGCGTCACCCGCAGGCCGCGCCCCTCGAGGGCGTCGGCCAGCAGGCCGGCCTGCGTGGTCTTGCCGCTGCCGTTGACCCCCTCCAGCGCGATGAAGCGGGCCGCTACCAGAGCCCGACCCGCGCCGCCGCCACCACCACGGTCACCGCCAGGGCGGCGCACAGGACCCACCCGGCCCAGCGCGCCGCGCGGGACGGGGTGCGCGGCGCCCAGCGCACCTCGGCCTCCCTGGCCAGGCGGGCGTGCACCCCCCGGCCGTCGCCCCCCGGACCGCCGTTGCCCCCGGGCCCGCTCGTGGCATGCTCCGAGCCTCGGGTGTCGTCGTCCATCGGCCGAAAGGTATCAGCGTGACCACCGCCCTCATCACCGGCGGCGCGGGCTTCATCGGGTCCAACCTCGCAGACGCGCTGGTGGCCGAGGGGCGCGCCGTCCACGTCGTTGACGACCTCTCCAACGGCCAGGCGATCCGCGTGCCGGACGAGGCCGACCTCCACGCGATCGACGTGCGCGGAACCGCCGCCCTGGCGGCCCTGGTCGAGCTGACCCGGCCGGCGACGATCTTCCACCTCGCCGCCCAGGCCGACGTGCGCAAGGCCCTCGAGGACCCGGGCTTCGACGCCGACGTCAACATCGTCGGCACCCTGAGCGTGCTCGAGGCGGCCCGCGCGGTGGGCGCCCGCGTCGTGTTCACCTCCACCGGCGGCGCGGCCTACGGCGAGGACCCGGGGCTGACGATCCCCACCCCCGAGACGGCCGAGCCGCGGCCGCTGTCGCACTACGGCATGAGCAAGATCGCGGGCGAGGGGTACCTCGGCCTCTACGGGCGCCTCTACGGCACCGAGGCCGTCGCCCTGCGGCTGGCCAACGTCTACGGCCCGCGCCAGGACCACCGCGGCGAGGCCGGGGTCGTCGCCATCTTCTGCGGCCTGCATCCTCGACGGCCGGGCCCCGAAGGTGTTCGGGGACGGCCTCCAGACGCGCGACTACGTCTACGTGGGCGACGTCGTGGGGGCGCTGCTCGCGGCCGAGGCCGGGCCCGCCGGCCTGACGGTCAACGTCGGCGTCGGCCGCGAGGTGACCGTCCTCGACCTGATCGAGGGCCTCGGCTACGAGGGCGAGCCGGAGTTCCTGCCCGCGCGCCTGGGCGAGGTGCAGCGCAGCGCCCTCGACCCGTCCATGGCCGCGCGGGTGTGGAGCTGGAGCGCGGAGACGCCCCTCGAGGAGGGCCTCCGGCTCACCCTCGAGTCGGTCGCCGCGGCCCGGCGGGCGCCGGGCTCACGCCCACCCGGGGCCTTCGCCGCGGCGTGAGCCGCGGCGGCCGCACCGGCCGCCCCTCGATGACGGCGGCCGGGCCGTCCTCGACCATCCAGCGAAGGGTCTGCGGGTGGACGTCGATCCCGTCGGCCGCCGCCTTGAGGCCCTCCTCGAGCTCGGGCGGGCGCCAGGGGCCGGCAGTGTGGGCGTCGCTGGCCAGGAAGTGGGCGACGCCGCCGGCCAGCAGCATCAGCGCCGCCCGGCGCGCGGCGGGGCCGTGCTCGCCGGTGAACGAGCCCGCGGTGAGCTGCACGAGGGCGCCCCGCGCCCACGAGGTCGCGGATGCGGTCGGGCGCGCGCTGGATCGACTCGGCCCGCTCGGGGTGGGCGAGGATGACGCCGTAGCCGCGGATCTCGAGGTCGGCCAGGAGCTGCGGCAGGGTCAGCGGCCAGCCCTGGAAGGGCATCTCCAGCAGCAGCCAGCGCCCCCGGCCGGCGAGGCTGGCCAGGCGCAGATCGTCGTCGTCCAGCCGGGCGAGGTAGGGGAGGGCGATCTCGCCGCCGGGAAGGATCGTCAGCGGGACGTCGGCGATGTCGAGCGCCTCGCGCAGGAGCTCGAGCTGGGAGTGGACGCGCCCGGGGTCGGTCGGGTAGCGGTCGATCATGTGGGGCGTGCAGACGACCGTGCCGATGCCCGCCGCGACGGCCGCCCGGGCCATGTCGACCGACCCGGCCAGGGACGCGGGCCCGTCGTCGATCGCCGGCAGCAGATGAGCGTGGAGGTCGATCACCTCGTGTGACAGTAACGCCGCGACACGCCGTCCAGGGGCCGGGATGACGGAGTTTCGGACGCGCGATACAGTTGTCACCGCAATCGGGGGGCATTAGCTCAGCTGGGAGAGCGCCTGGATCGCACCCAGGAGGTCAGCGGTTCGAATCCGCTATGCTCCACCTCGCCGAAGCCCCGCCCGTGCGGGGCTTTTTGCGTTCGGCGCCGACACGGGAGCGGGCGCTCGCGGCGGCGCCGCGGGAGCCGCGCGCCGCGCGCCGGGCGTTGACCTCCCCCGGTCCGTCCGGTAAACAGCGCCACCCCCTCCTGAGCGTCCCGGGATCCCCGCCACGTGTCCCAAAACTCCACAGGCCCCAGCGACGGGGCCCCCGCCGCACGCCCGCTCACCATCGGCGTTCCCGCCGAGCGGCGCGAGGGCGAGCGCCGGGTCGCGGCGACGCCCGCGGTGATCGCCGGCTACCAGAAGCTGGGCGCCACGGTCGTGATCGAGGCGGGCGCCGGCGAGCCCGCCGGCTTCCCCGACTCGGCCTACGAGGAGAAGGGCGCCGCCATCGGCTCCCGCGACGAGGCGCTCGCGGCGGACGTGGTGGCGTGCGTGCGGGTGCTCGGGGCCGACCCCGCCAGCCCCGACCTCGGCAAGCTGAAGGCCGGCCACGCCGTCGTGGGCATGGCGGCGCCGCTCGCGGCGCCCGAGGTAGCGGCGGCCGTGGCCTCCCGGGGCGCGGCCCTCTACTCGCTCGAGCTCCTGCCGCGCACCACGCGCGCGCAGTCGATGGACGTGCTGAGCTCGCAGGCCAACATCGCCGGCTACCGGGCGGTGCTGATCGCCGCCCAGGCCCTGCCGAAGGTCTTCCCCCTCCTGACCACGGCCGCCGGCACCATCCCTCCGGCGCGGGTCTTCGTGGTGGGCGCCGGCGTCGCCGGGCTGTCGGCGATCGCCACGGCGCGGCGGCTGGGCGCGGTGGTCGACGCCTACGACGTGCGCGCGGCGGCGAAGGAGGAGGTGCTGAGCCTGGGGGCGCGCTTCGTCGAGCTGCCGCTCGACACCGGCCAGGAGGGGTCCGGCTCGGGGGCCTACGCCAGCGCCATGAGCGACGAGGCCCTCGCGCGCCAGCGCGAGCTGATGCTCGCGACCGTGGCCGCGAGCGACGTGGTCATCACGACGGCGCAGGTGCAGGGCGCCAAGGCGCCGGTGCTGATCACCGCCGAGATGGTCGAGGCGATGAGCCCCGGTTCGGTGATCGTTCACCTCGCCGCCGAGCAGGGCGGAAACTGCGCGGCCACCCTGCCGGGCCGGACGGTCAACGTGGGCGGGGTGAGCGTGATCGGGCCCGTCAACGTGCTGTCGGGCGCGCCCCACCACGCGAGCCTGATGTACGCCAAGAACGTGGCCAACTTCGTCGCCCTGCTGGTGCGCGACGGGGCCCTGGCGCCGGACCTCGACGACGACCTGGTCTCGGGATGCGCGGTCTGCCGCGACGGCGAGATCGTGGACGAGCGGGTGCGGGCCGCCCTCGGCGCCCAGGAGGGGGTGGCGTCGTGACCAACGAGATCATCATCACGAGCATCTTCATCTTCACGCTCGCGGCCTTCCTGGGCTACGAGATGATCCGGCGGGTGCCGAAGCTGCTGCACACGCCGCTGATGGCCCTCACCAACGCGCTCTCGGCCATCGCCCTGATCGCCTCGATCGTGATCCTGGGCCAGTCCGAGACGACCTACGCGCAGGTGCTCGGCTTCATCGCCGTCGTCGCGTCGAGCATCAACGTGGTCGGCGGCTTCCTCATCACCGACCGCATGCTGAAGATGTTCCGGCCCCGCGAGCGCCCCCGCCCGGCGCCGCCCTCCGACGACGGGGCCGCCCCGTGAGCCGGATGGACTGGATCAACCTGGCGTACCTCGTCGGAGCGCTCGGGTTCGTCTTCTCCCTGAAGTGGATGACCTCGCCCAAGACCGCCCGGCGCGGCGTGCTGGCGGGCGAGATCGGCTTCGGCATCGCGATCCTCGCCACCCTCTTCTGGCCCGACATGACGACCGAGGGCTACGTCCTGATCGCGGTCGCGGTCCTCATCGGGTCGGCGATCGGCGTGCCGCTGGGCCTGCTGGTGCCCATGACGGCGATGCCGCAGCGGATCGCCCTGTCGCACGCCTTCGGCGGGCTGGCCGCGGCGCTCGTCGGCGTCGCCCACTTCTACCTCGAGCGCGAGGAGATCAACGAGTTCTCGCTCCTGGTGCTGGGCATCGAGATCGGCCTGGGCTTCCTGGTGTTCACCGGCAGCCTGATGGCCGCCGGGAAGCTGCAGGAGTGGCTGCCGCAGCGGCCGATCGTCTACCCGGGCCAGAACGTCGTGAACTTCGCCGTCCTCGGCGTCGCGCTGGCCCTGGTGCTGGTGACGGTCGCCGACCCGGGGCAGAGCTGGACGATCCCCGTGATCGCGGTGCTCACCCTCGCCTTCGGCGTCTTCCTGATCATCCCGATCGGCGGCGCCGACATGCCGACGGTGATCGCCCTGCTCAACGGCTACGCCGGCCTGTCGGCCGCGGCTCTCGGCATCGTGCTCGACATCAAGCTGCTCATCGTGGCCGGTGCCCTCGACGGCGCGTCGGGGATCATCCTGGCGATCATCATGTGCCGGGCGATGAACCGCTCGTTCCGCAACGTCCTGTTCGGCGCGTTCGGGGCGGTCAACGCGGTGGGCGCGGGCGTCGATCCGGCCGAGTTCGGCACGGTGCGCACGGCGTCGACCGACGAGGCCGCCGACCTGATGAAGTTGGCCCGCTCGGTGGTGATCGTGCCCGGCTACGGGATGGCCGTCGCCCAGGCGCAGCACAAGGTCCGCGAGCTGGCCGACGCCCTCGAGAAGGAGGGCGTGGAGGTGCGCTTCGCCATCCACCCGGTGGCCGGGCGCATGCCGGGCCACATGAACGTGCTGCTGGCCGAGGCCAACGTCCCCTACGAGCAGCTGCTCGACATGGACGAGATCAACGCCGACTTCCCCCAGACCGACGTGGTGCTGGTGCTGGGGGCCAACGACGTCGTCAACCCGGCCGCCCGCCACGACACCGGCAGCCCGATCTACGGCATGCCGATCCTCGAGGTCAACAAGGCCGCGTCGATCTTCGTGGTCAAGCGGAGCATGCGCGCCGGCTTCGCCGGCATCGAGAACGAGCTCTTCTTCAACGAGAAGACCCAGATGGTGTTCGGCGACGCCAAGGCCGTCGTCGGCGAGCTCTCGGCCGAGGTGAGCGGCCAGAAGGACGCCATCAGCCTCTAGGCGGTCGGGCATCCGTCCCGGCGCCGCCGGGGTAGGATCGTCGGGACCCCTTTCCGACGACCAGCGAGCCGCCCGCATGAGCACCGTCCCGGCCGAGTACCCGCCCCCCTTCAGGACCTCGGACTACGTGGTCCTGCCCTCCGCGGCCGAGGACGAGCGCATCGACGTCGGCGTGCTGATCGTGGGCGCCGGCCCCGCGGGCCTGGCGACCGCCGTCCGCCTGGGCCAGCTGCTGGGCGACGACCCCGCGCTGGCCGAGCAGCTCGGCGAGGTGCCGATCGCGGTCGCCGAGAAGGGCAAGGCGCCCGGCTCGCACCTGCTGTCGGGCGCGGTCATGCGCCCGGGCCCGCTGAAGGCGCTCTTCCCGGACGTGGCCGACGGCGACTTCCCGCGCTACGGCGAGGTCACCGGCGAGGCCGTCTACTTCATGCGGCCCAAGGGCAAGGTCCGCATCCCGACGCCACCCCAGATGAAGAACCACGGCAACTGGGTCGTCTCCATCAGCCGGCTCGCGCGCTGGATGAGCGACCAGGCCGAGGAGCTCGGCGCGTACCTGCTCCCCGGGACCGACTGCCAGAAGCTCCTGCTCGACCAGGGCCGGGTGATGGGCGTGGTCACCGGCGACAAGGGGCGGGGGCGCGACGGCGAGGAGCTGTTGACCTTCGAGCCCGGCGCCGAGGTGCAGGCCCAGGTGACGGTGCTCGCCGAGGGGACGCCGGGGCACCTGACCGGCCTGGTGCGCAGCAGCTTCGACCTCGATCGCCAGTTGACCCAGATCTGGGAGCTCGGGGTCAAGGAGGTCTGGCGGGTCGCCACGCCCCTGGGCAAGGTCGTCCACACCCTCGGCTGGCCGCTGCGCCTCGGCACCAAGTACCGCGAGTACGGCGGCTCGTGGATCTACCCCATGGGCGACGACATGATCTCGCTCGGCTACGTGGTCGGGCTCGACTACGCCGACGCCACCCTGTCGGCGCACGACCTGCTGCAGCAGTTCAAGACCCACCCGTTCATCCACGGCATCATCGAGGGCGGCGAGCGGCTCGCCTGGGGCGCCAAGACGATCCCCGGGGGCGGCTTCTACGGGCTGCCCAGCCGGATGCACGTGCCCGGGGCGGTGCTGGTGGGCGACAGCGCCGGCTTCGTGGACATGATGGCCCTCAAGGGCGTCCACCACGCCATCCACTCCGGCACGCTGGCCGCCGAGGCGATCTACGAGGCGCTGAAGGCGGGCAAGGCCACGGCCCCGGCCGGCCTGTGGGGCTACACCACGCGCATCCGCGACTCGTCCATCTGGAAGGAGCTGTGGAAGGTCCGCGACATCCGCCCCGCCTTCCAGAAGGGCTTCCTCTACGGCGGCATGGTCCACGGCATGCAGACCGCCTCGTTCGGCAAGGCGCCGCGCAAGCGGGTGCGGTTCACGACCGACGCCAAGGAGCCCATCTTCCTGGGCGACAAGAAGGCGGGCTACCCGGCGCCGGACGGCCGGTACGTCTTCGACAAGCTCGGCAGCGTCTTCGCCAGCGGCAACCAGACCCGCGACGACCAGCCCAGCCACATCCGCGTCCAGACCAAGGTCCCGTTGGAGCTGGCGACGGCCTGGGAGTGGATGTGCCCGGCCAAGGTCTACGAGATCGCCGACGAGCCCCGGAACGGGACCGTGACCGTGCACCTGAGCCCGTCGAACTGCGTGCAGTGCGGCGCCATCACCGCCAAGGGCGGGCGGCTGACCCCGCCCGAGGGCGGCAGCGGGCCCGAGTACACGATCACCTGAGCGGGGCGCCGGTGGCGACGCGCGCGAGCCACCCGGCCGCGCAGGGGATGCTCGCCTGGATGCAGGCCCACCCTGCCCGCCTGCGCGACCTGCTCGACGACGAGGCCCGCGACACGGGCGACCTGGGCCCGGCGGGCGACCCCGCGGTGCGCGCCCACCTGCGCTTCGTGGCCGAGGCGCTCGCGGCGACGGCGGCCCCCGGCGCCGCCGCGGGGCTCGAGGCCTTCGCGCGCGACCTCCCCGCGACCCTGGAGGCGCGGGAGGACCGCATCGACGGCGAGATGAGGCTGGTCGGCGAGGCCCACGCCTTCGAGGCCGGGCTCCAGTTCGGAGGGGACGCCGGCGAGGACCCGGCGAACCGCGCGGTGCTCGACCGGCGCGTGCGCATCGCGGCTTGGACCCGGGTCTTCCTCGGCGCGCTCGACGAGGCCCGCGCGCCCGCCGCTCCCGCCGCCCCCGCGGTGCTGGCCTGGATGGGCGACCACCAGGCCCTGCTGGCCGACACGATCTTCTCCATGGACCGCCGCGCCAAGCGCGCCGAGATGGACCGCGGCGGCCCCGACGCCATCGCCAGCCCCGACGCCGTCAACCGCATCGGCCAGGCGGTGGTCGTCCAGGCCCACACGCGGTTCCTGGTCGAGGGGCTCGCCGCCGCCCTGTAAGCGCGCGTCAGCCCGCCGCGCCATCGCCGGGGCGGCGTCGTCGTCGTAGCGCACCTGGCGTAGGACGAGGAAGCCCACGACGGCGCCCACCAGCAGGGCGGCGCCGCCGATGTAGAGCGCGGCGGCGATGCCGTCGATGGCCGACTCGGTCACGTCGTCCACGACCGCCGCCCGCTCGGAGGCCGGGACGTTCGCGAGCGCCTCCTCCTGGCCGGTGCCGCCGGCCTTCGACAGAACGTTCTGACCTCGGGACTCCGAGCTGCGCGGCGTCCGAGCGGGCCGAGGCTCGACTCGAGGCGGGAGCTCTGACGACCTGGGCCACGACCACCGGCATGACGGCGGCGATCGTCGCGCCGACCTGGCGCATGGTCTGGATGACGCCCTGCGGCCTGGGCGCGGAACTCCGCCGCCGCTCGGCGTTACCGATCGCGTCGGTCGTCGAGCCTGCTCATCTACGAGCCCGATCCCGGCGCCGATGAGGACGTAGCCGGGGATCGATCCAGGGATAGCTCTCCTTCACGAGCACGGTCGCCGTCCAAACCAGCCCGGCGCCGCCCATGGCGCAGCCGAGGGTGACCAGCCCGCGCGGGCCGAGGCGGTCGTAGATGCGCCGGCCATCGGCGCCAGCACCAGCAGCGGAAGAGTCACGGCGAGCATCGAGATCCCGGCCTCGATGCTGCTTAAGCCGAGGATGTCCTGCACGAAGATGCGCCGACACCGTCGTGCCGACCAGGGCGAACTGCACCAGGAAGAGCACGGCATTGTTCCGGAGGGCTCCCGGCGAGTTCCGCCGGTCCAGAACTGGATCCCGGACCCGGGGCTCGGCCGGGGAACGCGCGATTCGTCCCGCCGCCCCCGGAGGAGGTCCTCCCCGCCATGGGGGCCCTCGAGGTCCACCTGAACGAGCCCTCGGGCGACGGCTCGCCACTCGTCAGGGCGGGACTGGTCCACGTGCAGTTCGAGACCATCCACCCCTTCCTCGACGGCAACGGGCGCGTCGGGCGCCTCCTCATCACGTTGATGCTCTCGACAGGGGTTGCTGTCGCAGCCCGCCCTCTACCTGAGCCTCTACTTCAAGCGCCACCGCAGCGTCTACTACGACCTCCTCGATCGCGTGCGCACCGATGGCGCGTGGGAGGACTGGACGGCGTTCTTCCTCGACGGCGTCGGCGAGGTCGCGGAGGAGGCCGCCGCCACGACGCGCCGGATCGCGGAGATCGACCGCGGCGATCGCGCGGCGATCCATGCCCTCGGGCGCCGGGCGGCCGTGGCGCTGAGCGTGCACGAGCTGGTCATGCGGCACGTGGTGGTGACGGCCGGCGAGGCGGCCACGGCGCTCGGGATCACGCGGCCGACGGCCGCAAGCGCCATCGCAAGCCTCGAGGAGCTGGGGATCCTCCGCGAGATCACCGGTCGCCGCCGCGACCGGGTCTACGCCCGACGATCGCTACCTCGCCCTCCTGTCGGAGGGCACTCGCTGATTCGGCCTCAGGCCGCGGGCGCCCTCCGGGCCACGGCGACGGCGACGTCGTCGCTCAGGCGGCCCCCCGCCCAGGTGCGGGCCGCCGCGTAGACCGAGCGCGCGAGCTGGGAGGGGCTCTCGCCGGCGGCGTCGCTCAGGGCGTCCCGCAGGCCCTCCTCGCCGAACTCGCGCCCCTGGCGCCGCGCCTCGATGATGCCGTCGGTGTAGAGCACCAGCACGTCGCCCTCGGCGAAGGGCTCCCGGTGGCCCGCGTAGGCCGCGTCGGCGAAGGCGCCGCAGGGCGGGCCGGGGTCCTCCAGCGTCAACTGGCCCCCGGCGGCGTCGATCAGCACCGGCGGCGGGTGGCCGGCGCTGCACCAGGAGAGCTCCCCGGCGGCGGTGTCGATCAGGGCCAGCACCAGCGTGACCAGCCCGCCGTCGGGCAGCCGCGAGTGGAGCATCGCGTTCAGCTCGGCGATCATGTCGGCGGGCTCGCTGCGGCTCTGGCTGAGGGCCTCGGCCATGTACCGCACCATCGCCGTCGTCCCCGCCGCCTCGACGCCCTTGCCGGAGACGTCGCCCACCAGCAGCGCCAGCCGCCCGTCCGAGAGCGGCCAGGCGCTGTAGAAGTCGCCGCCCACCTCCGAGCCGGCGGCCGCCTGGTAGAGCGCGGCCAGCTCCAGGCCGTCGGTTGAACGGGAGCTCCTCGGCGATCAGCGCCTGCTGCAGGGTCTCGGCGATGTGGCGCTCCTGCTCGAACTGGAGCGCGTTCTGGAGGGCGCTGGCGGCGTGCCGCGCCAGCTCGCCGATCACGCGCAGGTCGCGCTCGCCGAAGGCGCGCACCTCGGTGCTGTTGACGCTCAGCAGCCCGTAGACGCGGTCGCCGAGCACCAGCGGCACGTGCATGAACGAGCGGATGCCCTCGGGCCCGGTGATGCGGCGCGAGATCCGCTGCTCGGCCTCGGCGTCGTTGCAGACGAACGGGCGCCGGGCGGCCAGCGCGCCGCCCACCACGCCCTCGCCGACCGCGAAGACCATGCGCTTGAGGGTCTCCTCCGCGAAGCCGCGCGTGGCGACCGGGGCCGCCAGCCCCCGCCGGTTGACCGCCAGTACGGCGCTCTTGTCGCAGGCGGGCGTGAGGCGGTGGGCCTGCTCGAGCAGGTGGTCGTGGATGTCCGACGGCGTGAGGGCCGAGGCCATCATGTGCGCCGCGCGGGAGAGGGCCACCTCCTCCTGGGCCCGGCGCTCCTCCCGCTCCAGCAGCTCCGCCCGCTCGGCGGCCAGGCGGCGCGCCTCGGCCAGGGCGCTGCGGGCGGGCGTGACGTCGGTGAGGATGTCGACGCGGCCCACCAGCGCGCCGGAGGGGTCGCGCACGGGGGACGAGGAGTGCTCGACCGAGCGCCCGTCGACCGTCTCGGCGTCGTCGAGGGACTCGCGCGAGGGGTCGTCGTGGATCGCGAGCACCCTTTCGCCGTACTCGTCGGGGTTGGTGAAGCGCCACTTGATCAGCTCCGAGACGAGCTCGCGCATCGGGCGGCCCACCAGCGGCTCGAGGTCGAGCCCCAGGATCTCCCCGGCGGCCCTGTTGGCGAGCGAGAGGCGCCCGCGCAGGTCGCTCACCATCACGCCCATCCGGCTCGACGAGATGACCCCCTCGAGCGTCTGGCGGGTGCGCCGGGTGCGCGCCGCGAGCTGGTGGTTGCGGGCGGTGAGGGCGATCTGGGGCGCGAGGGCCAGGAGGTCGTCGACGTACGCCTCGGGCACGGGGCTCTCGCGGGTGAGGCTCACCAGCGCGACGGCGCCGAGCCCCGGCTGGTGGGGCGTGCCGAGCGGGACGGCGATGCCGCCGGCGTCGAGCATCAGGCGGTGGAACGCCCCGGCCGGCCCGCCCTCCTCGGCCAGGCGGGCGAGGCGCTCGATCTCGCTCGGCTCGGAGACGATGCGCGGCCACACGACCGGCGCGTCGGCCTCCACGGCCGCGTCGCCGATGCCGATCGGGTCGAGCCCGTCGGGCGTGAGCAGCGGGGCCAGGGCCTGGGCCGCCGGCGAGGGCCCCACGCAGTAGCCCCGGGTGACCTCCTCGGGGTCCGACTCGTCGGCCACGTGGACCGCGACGACGTCCACGGCGAAGACCTCGTGGATGCGCTCGGCGATCTCGTCGAGGGCGGCGGGGAGCTCGGCGGCGGCGACCGAGGCGAGCCGGCTGAGCCAGCGCGACGGGTCGAGCGCACCGAGTGCCCCCGCCTCGACCCTGCTCGCCACCACCACTCCTCCCGGCGCGTCCCCCGACCCCGACCAGGGTAGCGCGGCCCGTCAGGCGGGGCTCATCGACACCCCGGAATCAGGCTCCTCGTCGCGTTGTTTTTCCCCGACGGCCCCATATGCTCTCGCGGGATTCGGACCACCGACCGGGGGTGTCAATCGTGCGCAGGCTGTGGGCGGCTCTCTCGCTGGTGGCGACGGTGGCCGCGCTCGGCCTGGCCGCGGGCTGCGTCGAGAGCAGCGAGGAGGACGCCCAGACGCCGGCGACGGCTCCGACGGTCGCGAACAGCGCCGTGCAGACCGACTCCGAGGGCAACTTCGTCACCGCGCCGCCCTCGGGGGCGGGGCAGGAAGGCGACGTCGAGCGTCCCGAGGGCGGCGGCGAGGACGGCGGGGCCGGCGACGCCGCCGCTGGCGAGGCGACCTTCGCGAGCGTCTGCACCGGCTGCCACCTCAACAACGGCCAGGACGCCGGCGGGGTGGGCCCGCAGCTCGCCGGCCAGGGCCTCGACGCGGCCTATGTCACCGAGACCGTCACGAACGGGCGCCCGCCGATGCCGGCCGGCCTGGTCAGCGGTGCCGACCTCGAGAACGTCGTCGCCTACGTGGTGAGCATCCAGTAGCGCGGCCCGTGTGCGCGCCCCGGGGGTGGCGGGTAGCATCCCGGCAATGAGCCTGGACGTCACCACCGAGGCCCGGGACGGCCTCACGCTGGTCACCCTCGGCGGCGAGCTCGACATCTACACGGTCGGCAGCTTCCGCCAGGACCTCGAGACGCTCGACCCGGCCTCCTCGCAGCTCGTCATCGACCTCACCGAGGTGACGCTGCTCGACTCCTCGGGGCTCGGGGCGCTGGTGAGCCTGCTCAACCGCGCGCGCGCGGGCCAGGGGCAGCTCGGGCTGATCTGCCCCCACCGCCGCCTGCGCCGGGTCTTCGAGATCACCGGGCTGCGCCGTGCCTTCGTGTTCGGGGACGACCTCGAGACGGTCGCCGCCGCCCTCGCGCAGGGCCCGGACGCCGCGTCGGCCTGACGGGGCCCGCCTGCTCGACCTCAAGCTGATCCGGGCCGAGCCCGCGCGCGTGGCCGCGAACCTGGCCCGGCGCGGCGCGGGCGACGAGGTGGCGCGGCTACTGGCCCTCGACGAGCGCGCCCGGTCCCTGCGGACGGCGGTCGAGTCGGCCCGTGCCGAGCGGGCGCGCGTGAGCAAGGCCGTGGGCCAGGGGCGCCGGGAGGGGCGCGACACCGCGGACGAGGAGTCCGAGGCCCGCCGGCTGGGCGACGAGCTCGCGGCGCTCGAGGCCGAGCTGCGCGAGGTGGAGGCCGAGCGCGACGCGCTGCTGCTGGCGCTGCCCAACCTCGCAGCGGACGACGCGCCCGACGGCGGCGAGGAGGACGCGGTGGAGCTGCGCCGGGTCGGCGAGCCGCCGGCCTTCGGCTTCGCCCCCCGCGACCACGTGGAGCTGGCCACGGCCGCCGGGGCGCTGGACCTCGAGGCCGCCGCGCGCGTCTCGGGCAGCCGCTTCGCCTACCTGCTGGGGCCGCTGGTGCGGGTGCAGATGGCGCTGGTCGCGCTCGCGCTCGAGCGCGTCGAGGCGGCGGGCTTCACGCCCGTCGTCCCGCCGGTGCTGGTGCGGGAGGAGGCGATGTGGGGCACGGGCTTCTTCCCCACGGACCGGGCCTCGATCTACCGCGCGGCCGACGACGACCTCTTCCTGGTGGGGACCTCCGAGGTCCCGCTCGCCGGCCTGCACGGCGACCAGATCATCGACGCCGGCGACCTGCCGCTGCGCTACGGCGGGGTGTCCACCTGCTTCCGCCGCGAGGCCGGCGCCGCCGGCCGCGACACCCGCGGCATCTTCCGCGTGCACCAGTTCGACAAGGTCGAGATGTTCTCGTTCACCCTCCCCGAGGAGTCGCCGGCCGAGCACGGGCGGATCCTCGGCGTGCAGGAGGAGATCCTGGGGGCGCTGGAGGTGCCCTACCGGGTCGTCGACATCGCGGTCGGCGACCTCGGGGCCTCGGCGGCGCGCAAGTTCGACACCGAGGCGTGGATGCCGGGCCAGGGCGCGTACCGCGAGGTCACCTCCTGCTCCAACTGCACCGACTACCAGGCGCGGCGCCTGCGGGCGCGCGTGCGGCGGGGGTCGGGCACCGAGCCCGTCCACACCCTCAACGGCACCGCGGTCGCCGTGGGCCGCACCATCATCGCCCTTCTCGAGAACGGGCAGCGCGAGGACGGGACCGTCGCGCTGCCGGCCGCCCTCCGGGCCCACGGGGCGCCCGCCGAGATCGTCCCGCGGTGACGGCGCCGCCCCGCCCGCGGGTCGCGGTCGTGGGCCACGTCGAGTGGATCACCCACGGGGCCGGGACCTTCCCCCGGCCCGGCGAGATCCGCTACCTGGGCGACCCCTTCGACGAGCCGGCCGGGGGCGGCGCCGTCAGCGCGGCCCAGGTCGCCCGGCTCGGCGCCGAGGCCCTCTTCTACACCGCCCTCGGGTCGGACGAGGCCGGGCGGGAGGCGGCGGCCCGCCTCGGCGCCATCGGCGTGACCGTGCTCGCCGCCGTCCACGGGGGCGCCCAGACGCGCGGCGTCAGCGCGGTGGACGCGAGCGCTGACCGGGCGATCCTGGTGGTCGGCGGCCCCACCTCGGCGCGGATCGAGGACCCCCTGCCCTGGGACGACCTCGCGGCCTGCGACGCCGCCTACTTCACCGGCCACGACTCGGCCACCGTCGCGGCCGCCCGCCGCGCCCGGGCCCTGGTGGTGACCACGCGGAGGCTGGCGCAGCTCGTGGAGAGCGGCGCGCGCGCCGACGTGCTGATCGCCAGCGCGAGCGACCCCTCGGAGGCGGTCGACCCGGATGCGCTCCCCGTCGCCCCCGAGGCCATCGTCTGGACCGAGGGCGCCCGCGGCGGGCGCTACGCCACCGCCGCCGGGGCCGCCGGCCGCTGGGACCCGGCCCCGCTCCCCGGCCCGGCCGTCGACAGCTACGGCTGCGGCGACTCGTTCGCCGCCGGGCTCACCGTCGGCCTCGGGCGAGGCCTCTCGCTCGAGGGGGCCCTCGCGCTGGGCGCCCGCTGCGGCGCCCACTGCCTCACCGGCCGCGGCGCGCTCGCCGCCCAGCTCGACGAGCGCGCGCGTGAGGTCACGGACCGGTGACGGTCCCGGCCTCGATCGCGGTCATCGTGATGTCGTCCACCTGGAGCGAGGTGTCGAAGTCCTCCGTGCAGCGCAGGGCGACCCTCGTGCCGGCCGGCACCCCGGTCACCACGTGGGTGAGCACGGCCGTCTCGCTGCTGGCGACCGAGGCGCGCTGGCCCAGCGACTCGATCCCGAGCGACGTGAGCAGGGTGGTGTCGCTCTGGACGAGGCCGCAGCCGGCGAAGATGTTCTCGTTCCCGTTGTCGCGGGCGGTGAACGCGGCCTGAACCAGCCAGTTCCCCTCGGGCAGCACGACCGAGAGCAGGTTGGCGCACGACGTCAGGGGGCTGTCGTGGCAGGTCGGGGCGTCGGCCAAGGCTGCCTGGGCGACCACGACGCGAGGGGCGTCGAGCGCGGTGCGGGCGGCCGTGGCGATGTCGGCGAGCACGATGGTCTCGTCGCGGATCTCAGAGCTGCGCACCGCCTCGGCCTCGATCTCGGAATTGCGCACGGCGTCGGCCTGGATCTCGGGGCCGCGCACGGCGTCGGCCTCGATCTCCGAGCTCCGGACCGCGTCGGCCTCGATCTCGGAGCTGCGCACGGCGTCGGCCCGGATCTCGGGGCTGCGCACCGCGTCGGTCCGGATCTCCGGCGAGCGGACCGCGTCGGTCCGGATCTGCGGCGCCCCGACGCTGTCGGCGGGAAGGGTCGTGACGGCGGCCGCCGTGCCGCCCAGCGCGATGAACAGCGCAAGCGTGGCGGCCACGTTGGCGTAGCTCAGCCGGTCGAGCAGGCGCCTCAGCGGTCGTGTTTCCGGTCTGCGGTCCCTCATGATCCCCCCGATGTCGTGCGGGTCGGTTCCTCACCCTGAAGACACCGGAGGGCGACGGGCTATTCCCGGGGCCGGCCCTCCGCCCCCGCCCGGGGCAGGCCGTCCGCCCCCGCCTCGCCGGCCTCGGCCGGCCGGTCGCCGGGCTCGATGGCCACCAGCACCACGCGGGTGCCCCGGGTGGCCTCGACGGTCAGGCGCCAGCCGTTGACCTCGATCGAGTCGCCCGTGCGCGGAAGGCGCCCGAGGCGCGTGAAGACCAGGCCGCCCACGCTGTTGACGGTCTCGTCCACCAGCTCGACGCCGTGGTCGCGCAGGTCCTCGAGCGACACGTGGCCCCGCACGACCAGCCGCCCATCGGGCTGGGCATCGACCGCCGGCGCCCGGTCCCGCTCGTCGTCGATCTCGCCGACGATCTCCTCGATCACGTCCTCGACGGTGACCACCCCGGTGAAGTCGCCGTACTCGTCGAGCACGACGGCCATCGACGCGCGCCGCGCCTGGAGCTGGCGCAGCAGCTCGTTGACCGGCTGGGTCTCGGGCACGAAGAGCGCGGGCCCGGCGAGCGACCGCGCCGGCGCGCCCTCGCCCTGCTCGAGCAGCCCGCGCGCGAGCTGGCTCAGGTGGACGACGCCCAGGACCCCGTCCCCGTTCAGCACGGGGAAGCGGCTATGCCGGGTGCGCAGCGCCTCCGTGAGGGCGTCGCGCACCCGCGCCTCGGCCGCGAGCGTCGTGACCTCGGGGCGCGGCGTCATGATGTCGCGCGTCAGGGTGTCGCCCAGGCCGAAGACGCCCTCCAGCATGTCGGCCTCCTCGGGCTCGAGCGCCCCGCCCTCCTCGCTCTGGGCGATGAGGATCTGGAGGTCCTCCGGCGTCGACGCCAGCTCGCTCTCGGTCGCCGGCTCGACCCCGAGCGCCCGCACGACGGCGTTGCCGGCGCCGTTGAGGAGGTAGATGAACGGGGCCATCACCTTGCGGAAGAGCTCGAGCGGCCACGCGGTGGCCAGCGCCGTGCTCTCGGCCCTCTGGATCGCGATCGACTTGGGCGCCAGCTCGCCGAACACCACGTGCAGGACGGTGATGATGACGAAGGCGAGGATCACCGCCGTCAGCGTCGAGCTCGCCGACCCGAGGCCGACCGACTCGAAGACGGGCTCGAGGAGCGAAGCGAAGGCGGGCTCGCCGAGCCACCCGAGCCCCAGGCTGGCCAGGGTGATGCCGAGCTGGCAGGCGGCGAGGTAGCGGTCGATGTGCTGCACCTGGCCGCGCGCGAGCACGGCGCCGCCCCGCCCCTGGTCGGCCAGCTGCTCGAGCCGCGTGGTGCGCGCCCGGGCCAGTGAGAACTCGGCCGCGACGAAGAAGCCGTTCAGCAGCACCAGGAGAAGCGCCGCGACGATCTGGACCGCGTTCGTCAACGGTCCGCGGTGGTGTCCACGGACGGATGATACCCAAGCGGTCCGGCCGTACCCTCGGGCGTGCTACCCCTCGGGGACGCGGAAGGCCCGGGTGATCTCCGGGCCGCCGTCCAGGCGCACCACGGCCCGGTAGCCGCCGGGCGGGAGCGCCCCGAGGGCGATCGTCGCCCGGCGGCGGGCGGCCAGGCGCCGGGACGGCAGGCCGCGCAGTCGCGAGTAGCGCCCGTCGGCGCCGACGACCTCGAGCCGTCCGGTCAGGCGCGCCGCCGCCGAGGGCCGCACCAGCAGCGCCCAGCCGGCGGGCGTCAGGCGGGCCGAGACCTGCGCCGTGACGCGCGCGCGGCCGATCCGGATCGCCCGCTCGAGCGTGTCGGTGAGCCCGCCGCCGACCAGCGTCACCACGAGGCGATAGCGCCCCGGCGGGGCGAGCCGGGGGAGCGTCGTCCTGAAGACGCCGCCGGCCGCGGGGATCGTGCGCGCCCCGAGCACCCGGCGCGTGCCGCGCGCGTCGATCAGGCGCACGATCGCCCTCCCGCCGCGGCTGAAGCGCACGGAGATGGCGGCGCCTGGCGCGAGCGTCCGGCCGCCCCGCGGCAGGGTGAGGGTCACGTCGCCGCCGGCCGGCACCGGGGTGTCGCCCCCCGGCGGGACGGCGCCGGGGGCGGCCAGGAACCCCCGGTACTGCGCGAGCCAGGCGAGCCCGTCGGCCGCGGTGGGCTGGCCGTAGGCGCCGGCGCCGTTGGCCAGGATCTCGCGGCCGGCCGGGCTGGCGCGGACGCGCCTCCAGATCTCGGCCTGCCCGGTCGCCCCGCCCGGCCCGATCAGCGCGTTCAGGCGGTCGCGCCGCACCGCCGGCCAGCGCTCGCGCCACCGGGTGAGGGAGATGGCCATGTCCCGGGCCGGCAGCGGCTCCAGGCTGCCCGTGTAGACCTCGAGGTAGGCGCGCCCGGCCCCCGCCGTCGCCGCGAACAGGCTCGCGATGCGGCCCGTGAGCGGCCCGCGCGGGTCGACCCGCGTCACCTGGGCGACCAGCGCCGGGCTGGCGTAGACGTAGACCCGCTCGGCGTCGGCGCCCAGCGACCGCACGGCCTGGGCCAGGCCCGCCGCCCCGGCCTCCGTCCACTGGCCGGGAGTGAACTCGTCGATGGCCACCCGCCCGCCGGCGTCGGGCTGCGACCACGCCGCCCGCAGGGCGTCGGCGACCCCCGCCGGGCTGAGCGGGGCGAGCTGGCGGCCGGTCACCTTGCCGACGCGCCGGTCGAGCGGCCAACGGGGGTCGTCGTAGATCGGCGACTGGCGCAGCGCCGTCGTCAGGCCCGGCACGCCCTGGGCGCCGTCGTGGATGGCGTTGGCGGCGTCGGCCGGCGCGTACACCAGCGCCACCTGCGCCCGCGCGCCGGCGGCGGGGATGCAGAGCGCGGCCAGGGCGGCCGCGAGCGCGAGGGCGAGCAGGGGGACGCGCGGCACGGGCCGCGACGATCTCACGCGGCGGCGGCGATGGGAACCCGCCCGGGCGGGGTAGGGAGGTCGCATGACCACTCAACCGATCCCCGAGCCCGTCCCGGGGCCGGCCGTGGTGCCGGAGCCCGGCCCGCCCGACATCCCCGAGCCCAGCCCGCCGGCCATCCCCGAGCCCTCCCCCGACCCGGTGCCCGAGCCGATCCCCGGGCCCGCCCGCATCCCCGAGCCGTGGCCCCCCGGCGACGCGCGGGCGCGTTGATACGTGGACGTCCAACGACTACGGTGGGCCGGCCGTGGCCGTCGCCGAGCTCACCGACACCGAGCGCGAGATCCAGGGGCTGGTGCGTGAGTTCGCGCGGAGCGAGATCGCCCCCCACTCGCACGAGTGGAACCACGCCCACCACGTGCCGGTCGAGGTGCTGCGGCGGATGGCCGAGATCGGGCTGCTCGGGGTGATCATCCCCGAGGAGTACGGGGGCGCCGGCCTCGGCTACGCGTCGCTGGCGATCGTGATGGAGGAGGTGGCGGCCGCCGACGCCGGGCTCTCGACGGGCGTCGCGGTGCAGAACTCGCTCGGCGCGGCGCCCATCCTGCGCGCGGGGACCGAGGCCCAGAAGGAGGCTCATCTCCCCGATCTCGCCACGGGCGCGCGCTTCGCCGCCTACGCCCTCACCGAGCCCGACGCCGGCTCCGACACGGCCAACATCCGCACGACGGCGACCGCCGACGGTGACGGCTGGCGGGTGAGCGGGGCGAAGCAGTGGATCACCAACGGCGGCTTCGCGGCCATCTTCATCCTCTACGCGCGCACCGGGGGCCCCGGCGCGAAGGGGATCTCGTGCTTCCTCGCCGAGCCGGGCGAGGGCTTCACGGTCGGGCGCGAGATGCCCAAGCTCGGCCTGCACACCTCGTCGACCGTCGAGCTGGCCTTCGATGGCTATCGCCTCGGGCCGGACGCGATGATGGGGGTGGAGAACGAGGGCCTCAAGGTCGCCCTCGCCACCCTCGATTCGGGCCGGATCATCATCGCGGCCCAGGCCTGCGGCATCGCGCGGGCGGCCCTCGAGGTGGCGGTCGACTACGCGCGGGAGCGCACCGCGTTCGGCGGCCCGATCGCGCGGCTGCAGGGCATCCAGTTCCCCATGGCCGAGATCGCCGCCCGGCTCGACGCCGCCCGGTTGCTGACGATGCACGCCGCCCGCCTGCGCGACGCCGGCGAGCCCCACTCCGCCGCCGGCGCCAAGGCCAAGCTGGTCTCCAGCCAGGTGGCGGTCGACGCGGCCGACATGTGCGTCCAGACGCTCGGCGGCTACGGCTACTCGGCCGAATTCCCCGCCGAGCGCCTCTACCGCGACGCCCGCATCACCCAGATCTACGAGGGCACCAGCGAGATCCAGCGGCTGGTGATCGCCCGCGACCTGCTGGGGGACGCCGCCCGCGCCCGGTAGCGTCCCGGCCATGCCCGTCCCCACGCTCATGGTCGTCGGCGACGCCGAGCGCGAGGTGACCCCCGACCGGGTGGCCGTCGCGGTGGGCGTCCAGACCCCGGTGCTGCCCACCGCGCAGGAGGCCCTGGCCGATGCGGCGCAGGCGCGCCGGCGCCTGCTCGACCACCTCGCCGCCGGGCTGCCCGGCACCCGGGTCTCGGACGGCCGCGTCACGACCCGGCAGGAGCAGCGCTCGGTGGCCGAGGAGCGCCCCGGGCGCACCGAGACGCGCTGGGAGGTGGCCGGCTACACCGGCCTCTGCCAGATCGTGATCGAGGACGACGCGGCCCGCGCCGCCGAGATCGTCGCGTCGGCAGGCTCGCACCCCGACGCCGAGCGGGTTACGCCGCGCTTCACCGTGAGCCGCGAGCTCGAGAGGCGCACGCGCGACGAGCTCGAGCAGGAGGCCGTGCGGGACGCCCTGGCGCGGGCGGCGGGCCTCGCCGCCGCGGCCGGGGCGCGGCGTCGGCCCGATCGTCTCGATCGGGGAGCGCGCGCCGGCGCCGGACTTCGACGACGAGGGCCCCCGCATGTTCGCCGAGCGGGCGATGCCGATGGATGCGGACGAGCTCGAGGAGGCCCTCGGTGAGCTGCGACCCGAGCCCGAGCTTCGTAGCGCCCGCGTCGCGGTGCGCCTCTCCCTCGTGGAGCCCGCCCCGACTTGAGGGGGGTTCGAGGACTGCCCGCGGACGGTTCCGCGGGCTGGGGTAGGGTCGCCCCGCCATGACCTCCGACCGCGAACCGGGCCGCCGCCGGCCCTGGAGCAGACGCCCGGACCGGGTGGACCTGCGCGTGCGCCTGCTGCGCGCCGAGGACCTGTTCCGGCCGCCGGAGCTGGACCCGTTCCGCGAGGACCACGCCGGCTACGACGAGCGCTCCGGGGTGGAGCAGATGCTCGCCGCGCTGCGGCCCGCCAAGAAGGGCGCGACGGCCTCGGTGACGGTCGAGCTCCCCGGCCCGGACCCCCCGGCCGATCTCCAGGAGCGGGTCCGGGCCGCGATCGACCGCTACTGCCGCCGCAAGATCGACCTGCTCGACGACGAGATCGACGACACGCGCCGCTTCGGCTTCCGCGCGCTGGTCTGGGGCTTCGTGGCCGTCATCGTCCTCAACGGCCTGGCGAGCAGCATCGAGGACGAGTGGGATCCCATCGCCGCTGGGCTGTCGGTCGCCTCGTGGGTGATCCTCTGGGTCCCCGTGAACCTGCTGGTCTACGACCTCTACTACTACCGCCGCGACCGGCGCGCCTACCGCGCGCTGATCGACGCGCCCCTGACGGTGGTCGCTAGACCTGCGGCTCCAGCGAGCGGAGGGTCTGCTCCGCCGTGATGTCGAAGTCGGTCGGCCCGTCGAGGGTTCGACTCGATCGCGTACTTCACCACCAGCCCGGTGGCGGGCGAGTACCAGAAGGTCTCGGTGCGCTGCCCGGTGTACTCGCCGGTGATCTGCTGGCGCGACTCGATCACGAAGGCGTTGACCGCGCGCCCGCCGATCGTCGCCTTCTCGAACCGCAGCACCTCGCTGCGGATCTGCAGCTGGAGGTCGCCCGCCGTGAACGGCCCGCCCCAGTCCTGGCCCACCTTCGGCCGGACGGGGAAGCGCAGGAGCGGAGGCGTCCACTCGCGGTCGCGGGTCGTGGTGCTGAGCGGCGTCTCGACGACCGTGCGGGCGAAGGTCACGTAGGCCCCCGCCGGCCGCAGGTCGTAGCGCGACAGCTCGGTGTGGCCGTCGGAGTAGCGCAGGTCGGTCTCGTAGCCGCCGCCGACGTGGCGAACGATCATCGGCGCCACCGCCGGCAGCTCCCGGTCGATGCTCACGGGGCCGCGCGCCAGCTGCTCCGAGCCGGTCACGTCGTACTCGTAGACGCCCGGTGCCGGGAGCCCGACGGCCGCGTCGGCCTGACCGCTGCCCGGGTCCTGGCGGTACTCGGTGAGGGCGTCCGAGGCCGTCACCGGGTCGGTGTCGTCGAGCGTGCGCCAGAAGAGGAAGCCCCCGACCACGAGGACGACCACCAGGACTCCGACGCCGAGCAGGATGTAGCCCTTCCGGCTCACAGCAGAAGCGTGACAAAGGGCGGCGGCGATGTCAACCGAACGTTCGTTTGATAGCGTCGCGGGAGATGCCCACGGTGACGCCCTCCCTCGCCGACGTGCTCCCCGGCGTCCGCCGGGTGACCTTCCACGAGGTCGTCGGCGTGGGGCACGTCCACTGCTACCTGCTGCGCGGCGCGACGGGCTGGACGCTGGTTGACACCGGGCTGGGCGTGCCCGGCGCCGCCGCGGCCTGGCGGGAGGTGGTCGCCGGCCTCGACGCGCCGCTTGCGCGGGTGGTGATCACCCACATGCACGTCAACCACATCGGCGCCGCCGCCGACGTCGCCCCGCTGGCCGCCGGGCCCGTGCTGCAGGGCCGGCTCGACCGCGACCAGGCGGCGGCGGCCTACGGCGACGGCGCCTGGCCCGTGTCGTTGCGCGATCACGCGACGACCCACGGGACGCCGCCCGCCGAGGCGGCGGCGGCCGAGGCGTCGTGGCGGGCGCTGGCATCGCTGGCCCGGCCGGCGCCGTCGCAGCCGCTCGACCCCGGCGACCGCGTCGACGGCTGGGAGGTGGTGGCCCTGCCCGGCCACGCCGACGGGCACATCGGCCTGCTCCGCGAGGGCGTGCTGGTGGGCGGCGACGCCCTGCTGCCCGACATCAGCCCCAGCGTCGGGGTCTGGCCGGGCTGCGACCCCGACCCGCTCGCGCTGTACCTGGACACGCTCGACCGCATCGCCGCTGTCGCGCCCCGGGTGGTGCTCCCGGGCCACGGCGACCCGGTGGCCGACCCGGCCGGGCGCGCCCGCGAGACCGCGGCCCACCACCGCGACCGCCTCGACCGCGCGGCCGCGGCCCTGGGGCCGGAGCCGCGCAGCGCCTACGAGGTCTCGCTCGACCTCTGGCCGGCCGAGCTCGACGCCGGCCAGCGCAGCTTCGCGATGGCCGAGGCCCTTGCCCACCTGCGGCGGCTGGCCGCGCTGGGGCGGGCCGAGTCCGTCGCCGGCGGCGACGGGCGCCCGGCGTTCAGTGCGCCGGCGTCTCCTCGCTGAGCTCGCGCCGCAGCACCTTGCCGATGAAGGTCACCGGCAGCTCGTCGCGCAGCTCCACCCGCCGCGGCACCTTGTAGCGGGCCAGGCTCTCGGCGCAGTGGGCGATGAGCTCGTCCGGGGTGGCGGACGCGCCCGGCCTCAGCGTGCAGACGGCCCGCGGCACCTCGCCGTGGCGCTCGTCGGCCATCGCCACGACCGCCGCCCGGTCGACCGCCGGGTGCGCGGTGAGCACCTCCTCGACCTCCCGCGGGTAGACGTTGAGGCCGCCCACGATGATGAGGTCCTTGAGCCGGTCGACGATCCGGAAATAGCCGTCGTCGTCCATCGTCGCCACGTCGCCGGTGGCCAGCCAGCCGTCGCGGAAGGCCGCGGCGGTGTCCTCCGGGCGGCCCCAGTAGCCGTCCATCACCTGCGGGCCGCGCACGTGCAGCTCGCCCGGCTCGCCCGGGCTCACCGGGCGCGAGCGCGTCTCGAGGTCCAGGATGCGGGCCTCGGTCGAGGGGAACGGCAGGCCGATCGAGCCGGCACGCCGCTCGCCGTCGAGCGGGTTGCAGTGGGTGACCGGGCTGGCCTCGCTGAGCCCGTAGCCCTCCACCATGCGGGCGCCGGTGGCGGCCTCGAAGCGCCGCTGCAGCTCGGGGTCGAGCGCCGCCGAGCCGCTGATGCAGCACTCGATGGAGGTGAGGTCGTAGGCCCCGGCCTTGGGGTGGTCGGCCACCGCGCCGTACATGATCGGCGCGCCGGGGAAGAACCGCGGCCGCGTGCGCGCGATCGTCTTCAGCACCTGGCCGGCGTCGAAGCGCGGCAGCATCACCTGGGTCATGGCGGTCATCAGCGAGAAGCTCATGGCGACCGTGAGCCCGTAGATGTGGAAGAGGGGCAGGGCGCACAGCATCGCGTCGCCGGGCTGCGGCTCGACGGCGAGCCACGCGCGCACCTGAGCGGCGTTGGCCAGCAGGTTGCGGTGGCTCAGCGTCGCGAACCTCGGCACGCCCGTCGTGCCGCCGGTCGGCTGGAGGACGGCCGGGTCCTCGGGGCGGCCGGCCGCGGCGACCGGCCCGTCCGGGGTCCGGGCCAGGAGGTCCGGCAGGGACGGCGTGGCCGCGGTGTCCTCGAGCGGCTTCCACCGTCCCTCGCGGCGCGCCTTGAGCGGGTAGAGCCAGCGGATCGGCGCGGGCAGCATCTGGTGGATGCCCACGCAGACGACCGGGGCCTCGGCGGCCCCGCCGTTGACCGCGGCCCGCGCCGCCGCCACCCGTGGGTGCACCAGGTCGAGGGTCACCGAGAGGGCCGGGGTCGTCTGGCCCATCAGCCCCACCAGCTCGTGCTCGGTGTAGAGCGGGTTCATGGGCACCGCGATGCCGCCCGCCCGCATCGTGCCGAGCAGCGCGACCATGAACGCCGGGCAGGTCGGCAGGTGCAGGCTCACGCGCTGGCCGCCGCGCAGCCCCAGGCCGGTCAGCGCCCGGGCGAAGCGGTCGATCGCGCCGTCGAGCTCGCGGAACGTCATGCGGGCGCCGAGGAAGTCGGTCGCCACGCCGTCGGGGTCGCGCTCGGCGGCCGCGCGGGCGAGCGCGTCGAGAGTGCCCGGCGGGACCTCGATCTCGGGTGCGACGCCGGCGTCGTAGCGCGCCAGCCACGGCCGCGTGGCGCTAGACGGGGTAGCCACCGGCCTCCACCACCCGCTCGCCGACCCGCCGCACCAGGGCGACGCGGTCGACCGGGTCGGCGCGCATGATGCGGCGGACCCCCGACTGGAGCATGCGCGCCTCGTCGCCCTCGCCGAGGGAGCCGGCCAGGGCGCGGGCCCGCGCGTCGATCGCCGCGGCGCGCTCGTGCACCACGACGCGCGCGAGGTCGGCGTGGACCGCGGCGTCGTCGCGGCCCGCCGCCGCCTGGGCGCGAAGCAGCGCGCTCTCGGCCGCGAAGAGGTCGATCGAGAGGTCGGCGAGGTCGGCGAGCACCTCCTGCTGCTCCTCGAGCCCGGTGCCGAAGCGCTGGAACGCGGCCCCGGCGCAGAGCAGCCCCACCGTGCGGGCGCCCGCGACCAGCGCCGCCTCGGCGGCCAGGGGCCCGTCGGCCGGCGCGTCGCCGGCGTCGCCGCCGAGCAGGGCCTCGGCGGCGCGCTTGGCCGGGCCCAGCAGGTCGAGCCGGCCCTGCATGGCGCGCTTCACGAGGGTGCCCGGCACCAGCAGGCGGTTGATCTCGTTGGTGCCCTCCCAGATGCGGTTGATGCGCGCGTCGCGGTAGGCCCGTTCGGCCGGGAACTCGGCCGTGTAGCCGTAGCCGCCGTGCACCTGCACGAGCTGGTCGACCGTCCAGTCGAGCTCCTCGCTGCCGAGCACCTTGGCGATCGAGCACTCGACGGCGTACTCCTCGAGCGCGGCGCGGAAGGCCTCGGGGCCCGCCCCGTCGCCCGCGGCGTGCAGGCGCGCGTCGAGCATGCCGGCGATGCGGTAGGTCACCGACTCGACCGCGTAGGTGCGGCTCGCCATCCCGGCGATCTTGGCCGCGACCAGCGGGAAGCCGATGATCGGGCGCCCGAAGGCCTCGCGCTCGCTCGCGTAGGCCAGCGCCTGGTCGAGCGAGCGCTTCATGCCGCCCAGCGCCGCGGCGGCCAGCTTGAAGCGGCCGACGTTGAGGATGTTGAAGGCGATCCTGTGGCCCTTGCCCGTCTCGCCCAGCAGGGCCTGCGCCGGCACCTCGACGCCCTCGAGCACCACGGGGCAGGTGGAGCTGCCCTTGATGCCCATCTTGTGCTCCTCCGCGCCCACGCTCAGGCCGTCGGCGTCGCGCTCCACCAGGAACGCGGCGATGCCGCCGTCCTCCATGCGGGCGTAGAGCGTGAAGAGGTCGGCGAAGCCGGCGTTGGTGATGAACTGCTTGGTCCCGTCCAGGCGGTAGCCGCCGTCCGGGAGCCTCGCCGCGGTCGTGCGCATGGCGCGGGCGTCGGAGCCCGACCCCGGCTCGGTGAGCGCGTAGGCGCCCACGGTGGTGCCGGCCGCCAGGCCCGGCAGGTAGCGGGCGCGCTGCTCCTCGGTGCCGAAGAAGACCAGCGGCAGGGTGCCGATGCCCGCGTGCGCCAGGTAGGTCACCGCGAACGAGTCGGCGGCCGATAGCGACTCGCTCACGATCACCGAGGTGACCGTGTCGAGCCCGGCGCCGCCATAGGCCTCGGGCACGTCCATGCCCACGAAGCCGTCGGCGCCGAGCCGCGCCAGCAGCTCGCGGTGGACCGCGTAGTCCGCCCCTCGACGGCCTCGGCGCGCGGGCCCACCTGCGTCTCGACGAACTGGCTCGCACCGGCCCCGCCGATCGCGCGCTGCTCCGCGCTCAGGCGCCTCGGGGGTGAAGACCGCCTCCGGCGCGGTCGGGGCGACGAGGAACCCGCCGCCCGGCGGTGTCGTCTGGGCCGTGGTCATCAGGCTGCCTCCTCCATCCTGCGCTCCGCGGCCGACCGCGGGCTGGCGCCCGCCGAGCCACTCGATGACGCCCGCCGGCGCCCTGGCCACCCCCGACGCACATGGTCACGAACCCGTAGCGCTCCTTGCGCCGGGCGAGCTCGGAGAGGATCTGCACGGTGAGCTTGGCGCCGGTGGCGCCGAGCGGGTGCCCGAGCGCGATCGCCCCGCCGTTCACGTTCGTCCGCTCCTCGTCGAGGCCGAGCCGCCGCACGACGGCCACGACCTGGGCGGCGAAGGCCTCGTTCAGCTCGATCACGCCGATGTCGTCGAGGGTCAGGCCCGCCTTGGCGAGCGCCTTCGGCACGGCCTCGACCGGGCCGATGCCCATCACCTCGGGCGTCGACGCCGGCCGTGGCGAACGACACCAGCCGGCCCAGCGGCTCCAGGCCCAGCCGGCTCGCCCGCTCGCCCTCCATCACCACCAGCGCGGCCGCGCCGTCGCTGATCTGGGAGCTGTTGCCCGCCGTGACCGTGCCGCTGCGGTCGAAGGCGGGCCGCAGCCCGGCCATGCGGGCCTCGTCGGTGTCGCGGCGGATGCCCTCGTCGGCCTCGAAGCGGACGATCTCCACGTGGGGGCGGCCGTCCTCGACCCGCGTCGCTCCACCTCGAGCGGCACGATCTCGTCGCGGAAGAGGCCGGCGTCCTGGGCGGCGGCCGCGCGCTGGTGGCTCCGCAGGCCCCAGGCGTCCTGGGCCTCGCGGTCGACGTCTCGCGCCGGGCGACCTCCTCGCCGGTCAGCCCCATGCCGAGGTAGACCTCCGGCCAGCGCTCCGCCAGGCCCGGGTTGGGCGCGTAGTGCCAGCCGATCATGGGGACCGCGCTCATCGACTCGAGCCCGCCGGCGACCGACACGTCGGTGGCGCCGGTGACGACCGACTGGTGGGCGATCGCGAGGGCCTGGAGGCCCGACGCGCACAGGCGGCTCACCGTCATGCCGGCGGTCGAGACCGGCAGGCCCGCCCCGAGCGCGACCTGGCGGGCGATGTTCAGGCCCTGGCCGCCCTCGGGCATCGCGCAGCCCATGACCACGTCCTCCACCTCGGCCGGGTCGAGCCCCGGGGCGCGGGCCAGCGCCTCCCGCACCGCGGCCATCCCGAGGGAGTCGGGCGCCGTCTCGGACAGCTCGCCGCGGGGGGCCTTCCCCACGGCGGTGCGCGCGGCGCTCACGATGACGGCGTCTCGCATCGTCGCTCCAGTCAGTTTCGGAGGGGCTTGCCGGTCTTGAGGGTGTGGCGGATGCGGTCGCGGGTCAGCGGCCGGCCGAGCAGGCGCAGGAACGCCTCGCGCTCGAGGTCGAGGAGGTGGCCCTCGGACACCTCGGTGCCCTCGGCGACGTCGCCCCCGGCCATCACCCGCGCCAGCTCCATCACCACGGTGCGGTCGTGCTCGCTCATCTGGTGCCCGGCGACCTGGTTGTAGGTCATCGAGTCGGCCACCGCGACGCCGCGGCGCCCCAGCACCGGGATCGGCCGCTCGGCCGGGGGCCGCCAGCCGGCCTCGGCGAGGGTCCGGGCCTGGCGCGCGGCGTCGGCCCACAGGCGGTCCGGGTCGGCGGTGACCAGGTCGCCGGGCTGCAGCAGCCCGAGGTCGAACGCCTCGGCGGCGGAGGTGGAGACCTTCGCCATCGCGGTGTTCTCGAGCGCGGTGCGGAAGGTCGAGAAGTGGTCGTTGGGCAGGTCGGCGGCGCGCTCGGCGGCCATGCGCGCGAGCGCGGTGGTGCCGGCGCCGGCCGGGATCAGGCCCACGCCGGTCTCCACGAGGCCGATGTAGGTCTCCGCCAGCGGCTGCCGCCGGGCGGCCGCGAGGCAGAACTCCGCGCCGCCGCCGAGCACCCGGCCGCGCGGCGCGACGACCACCGGCACCGGGCTGTAGCGGATCGCCCGCATCGCGCCCTGGAAGCGGCGCACGATCCGCCCCAGCTCGTCCCACTCGCCCTCCTCGGCCTCCATCAGCATCAGCGCCAGGTTCGCGCCGGCCGACAGGTCGGGGGCCGAGGTGCCGATGACCAGGCCGTCGTAGCGCTCGCCCGCGACGGCGATCGCGCGCTCGATCATCGCGAGGGTGTCCTCGCCGATCAGGTTGAGCTTGGCGTGCAGCTCCAGGGCCAGGATGCCGTCGGGCAGCCCCACCAGGGTCGCGGCCGCGTTGCCCGGCAGGTCGCCGTGGCCCGGCGTCCGCAGCGCGGCGACGTCGAGCGAGCCCGGGCGGGCGGGCTCGGCGGCGCCCGCGTCGGCGAACGGGACGGCCGGGGCGTCGCGGCCGGCGGCGCGCAGGGCCTCGGCGGTCTGGTAGGGGCCGAGCTCCCAGCCGAAGCCCCAGCGCATCGCGCGGTCGACCGCCGCCGCCGAGTCGGCGATCTCGGGCCCCACCTGGGCCGCGTACTCCAGGCCCGAGCCGATCAGGCGGCGCATGAACTCGCCGGCGCGGTCGTCGGCCGACGTGAGCAGCGCGAGGCGGGCGCCGAGGTCGGCCTCGCCGCGGGCCAGCTCGACCGCTCCCGAGGCGAGCGAGCGGCGGGGCCGGTAGTCGCCGGTCTCGAGGTCGAAGGCGAGGATCTCGCCGCCCTCGCGGCGGAAGAACCCGGCCCCGGCCTTCTCGCCCAGCGCCCCGGCCTCGATGAGGCCGCGCATGACCGGCGGCACGACGAAGTCGTCGCGGCGGGGGTCGTCGGGCAGGTCGGCGTGGCAGTTGTCGGCGACGTGGGCGGCGACGTCGAGGCCCACGAGGTCGAGCGTGCGGAAGGTGGCGCTGCGCGGCCGGCCGATCAGCGGGCCGGTCAGAGCGTCGACCTCGTCGACGCCCAGGCCGAGCTCCTGCGCGAGCGACAGGGCGGTCATGAGGCCGTGGACGCCGAGGCGGTTGGCGATGAAGGCGGGCCGGTCCTTGGCGATCACCGTCCCCTTGCCCAGCAGGCGCGACCCGTAGTCCTCGACCCAGGCCACCCGGGCCGGGTCGGTCGAGGCGAGCGGGATCAGCTCCAGCAGACGCGCGTAGCGGGGCGGGTTGAAGAAGTGGGTGCCCATGAAGGCGGCGCGGAAGGCGTCGGAACGCCCCTCGGCGAGCGAGGCGATGGGGATGCCGCTGGTGTTGGTGGACACCAGGGGCCACTCGCCGGCCGCGCGGCCGGCCAGGGCCTCCTCCAGGCGGTCGAGCAGGTCGCGCTTGGGCTCCAGCCGCTCGACGACCACCTCGATGACCCAGTCCGACTCCCGCGCCGCGTCGGCCAGCTCGTCGAAGCCGCCGGTCGCGACGGCGGCGGCGTCGGCCGCCCGGTAGACCGGCGAGGGCCGCAGCTTCAGCGCCCGCCCGAGGCCGGAGCGGGCCGTGTCGGCGTCGAGGTCGAGCAGCCGCACCCGCGCGCCGGCGCCCGCCAGCAGGCAGGCGATCTGCGCGCCCATCGTGCCGGCGCCGAGGACGGTCGCGGACGACAGGCGGGCGATCACGGCCGCACTCCGCAGGCCGTCGAGGTAGAGGCTGGTGAACACGTCGGCGATCTCCCCCGGGGTCATGGGTCCGTCCGGCCGGTACCACTGGGTGAACCAGTTGCACATCGACAGGAGGGCGATGGAGGCCATGCGCTCGTCCACCGGGCGCAGGTCGCCGGCCGCCGCGCCGTCGCGGACGGCGCGGCGGAAGCCGGCCTCGTAGGCGTCACGGCGGCGGATGATCTCGGTCAGGCGCTCCGGCGAGAGGGCGCGCCGCTCCATCTGGAGCAGGGTGAGCTCGTCGCGCCGCTCGGCGGCCACGGCGAGGTGCGCCTCGACGGCCTCGGCCAGACGCTGGGCGCCGGGGGCGTCCGAGTCGAGCACCGGCATCACGCGCTCCTCGAGCGCCCGGAAGCCCTCGTCGACGATCGCCCAGAGCAGGTCGTCCTTCGACTCGATGTAGTGGTAGAGGCTCCCCCGGTTCATCCCGAGCGCCTCGGCCAGGTCCTGCATCGAGGTGGCGTGGAAGCCGCGCTCGCGGAACAGGCGCGTGGCGGCCTGGTGCAGCTCGGCCTCGCGGGAGCGGGTGGTCACGAACTCCTCAGGGGGCGGGTGGGCCTCGACCGAACGAACGTTTGATTGAGGCTAGACGCTGCGCCCCGGCGCGTCAACCCGCCCCGATCCCCCCGGAGCTCATCACACCGAGGCCACCTCGATCGCCTGAGTGAGCCGCAGGTGGTTGCCCGACGGGTCGCGGAAGCCCGCGTCGATGCCGTAGGGCCGCTCCTCCGGCTCCTCCACGAACTCGACGCCCCGGCTCACCAGGTCGCGGTGGTCGGCGCGGCAGTCGTCGGTGGTCAGGAAGACCGTCCCGGCGCAGCCCTTGGCCATCACGCTGCGCACCTGCTCGGCCGTGGCGTCGTCCATCATCGGCGCCCCGGGGATGGCCATCAGCGCGATGCCCACGTCGGGCTGCCCGACCGGTCCGACGACCACCCAGCGGAAGTTGCCCAGCTCGGCCATGGTCACGTCGGCGCGCAGCTCCATGCCCAGCTTGCCCGTGTAGAAGGCGAGCGCCTCGTCCTGGTCGTGCACCCAGAGGTGCGCGTAGCTGATCTTGAACATCGGAGACTCCTCGGTCGGCGGAACTGTTCTGACCGCGACGCTACGCCGGGGGCGGCGCGCCGTCTTCTCGAAACGTGCGCCGTCGCGGGCGGCCGTAGGCGCGCACGACGCACCACGGGACCCGCACCCTGCTCGCGGCCGGGGGGAAGGCGGCCCGGTAGGCCGTCGGCGACACGCCGTAGGTGCGGGTGAAGCTGGTCGTGAACGAGCCCAGGCTGCGCAGGCCCACCGAATAGCAGATGTCGGCCACCTGGCGGTCGGTGGTGCGCAGCAGCGCGGCGGCGCGCTCGAGCCGGCGCGTCAGCAGGTAGACGTGGGGCGGCTCCCCGAAGGCGCGCCGGAACTCGCGGCTGAAGTGCGCCCGCGAGAGCCCTGCGGCGCGGGCGAGGTCGTTGACCGTGAGCGGCTCGGAGTAGCGCGCGTCGGCCAGGTCGCGGGCGCGCAGCAGGTGCCGGTCGGTGGTGACGAAGGCCACGCCCCGATTATCGCGCGCGGGCCTACCCCTGCCTGCCGGGGCCCGCCCGCTCGGCGTCGATGCGGATCAGCACCCGCCGCTCGCGCTCCATCCGCACGCGGTAGTCGTCCCAGTCGATGCCGCCGGCGTCGTCGAAGCTGCGCCGGTACGCGACCAGGGGCTCCATGGCATCGGGCAGCGAGAGGATCGAGGCGGTCCCCTCCACCCATGCCCACGGCCCGTAGAAGGCGTCCGTGAACATGCAGACCTGCGCCCACGGGTCGTCGCGCAGGTAGCGCACCTTGTAGGCCGTCTCGCGCGAGCTGATCACGATCAGCCCGGAGTCGTCGACCGCCGCGGCGATGGGCGACATGCGGACGCGGCCGCCCGGACCGCGGGCGGCGAGGATGCCCCGGTGGTGCTCGCGGATGAAGCCCTTCGCGCCCTCGACGTCCACGTCTGATCCCTCCCGGTCGTTGGCGCCATCCTGACGCGACCCGCGGCCCGCCGCCCGCCGTCGGCCTGCGCCCGCGGATCCGGCAGACTGCCCCGCGCCGGCCGAACGACGACCAGGGGCCACGACGCGATGACGACCAGCAAGGGCGCGCCCGAGGGCTTCAGCGAGGGCGCCGAGTCGTACGACGCCGCCGTGCGGCACAACATCGCCGGTTCCGAGCGGCTGGTGATGTCGTTGCCCGACGGCGACTACGCGCGGGTGCTCGACGTGGGGTGCGGCACGGGCTTCTCGTCGGTGGCGATGCTCCGCCGCTTCGACGTATCGACGCTCGTCGGGGTGGATCCCGCCGAGGGCATGCTCGAGGTCTTCGCCGGCAAGCTCGGGGAGTTCCCCGATGTCCGGGTCGAGCTCCGCGCCGAGGACGTCATGCAGATGGGCGTGGCGGACGGCGCCTTCGACGCGGTGATCTCGGCGATGGCGCTGCACTGGTTCCCCGAGAAGCCCGGGGCCGTCGCGCGGATGGCACGGGCGCTCCGGCCGGGCGGGGTCATGGGAATCCTCACCGCCGGTCGCGGCGGCGAGGACGCATGGCGCGCTCTGCTCGAGAGGATCGGGGCCCCGTCGGAGTGGACCGGCTGGTTCGCCGAGAACCAGCGCGACGTCGACGAGATCGAAGCCGACCTGCGCGCCGCCGGCCTGGAGCCGCTCGACATCTGGATGGAGCGGCGCCGCCGCGCGACGGCCCCCGATGCGTTCATGGCACGCACCCGCTCGGTCGCCGGGCACCTGCTCGGCAACCCGCCCGGGGGATTCAGCGAGCTCGATCAGCGGATCGAGGCCGCGCTGCACGCCGCGTCCGGGCCGGAGGGGTTCGTCTACGACTACTGCAAGCTGTTCGCCGTTGCGCGGAGGCCGGCGGGCGAGGGATGACGCCCCGGCAGCGGATCGTGGGCGCTCACGCCTCTCCGCGCCTCCCGACGCGCCGATCGGCGATACTGCCGGCGTGCCGTCGATCGTCCTCGAACCCGGTGATGGGGAGCGCCTCCAGTTCGGGCCCACCTCGACGACGTACAAGGCCTCCGGCGCGGACGCGGGCCACGCGGTCACCGTGGCCGAGACCGAGCTGGCGCCGGGCTACCCGGGGCCCCTGCTGCACCGCCACCGCGAGATGCACGACCTCTTCTACGTCCTGTCGGGGACGGTGCGGTTCCGGCTCGGGGGAGAGGTGCGCGACCTCGGTCCGGGGGCCTTCGTGTGCGTGCCGCCGGGCACGGCGCACACCTTCTCCAACCCGCACGACGCACCGGCGCGCCTGCTGAACATCTTCGTCCCCGCGGGGTTGGAGGGGTACCTGCGCGAGGTGGCCCTGCGCGGGGTGGCCGACCCCGCCGAGATGGCCCGCATCGCGTCGCACTACGACTTCGAGGCCGCCGAGTAGCACCGGCCGCGCCCCGACCCCGCCGCCACCGCTCCGACGGCGGGGCCTCGTGGATCGCTGCCAAGATCCCCCGGATGCTGCGCGCCACGGTCGTCATCGCCGCGCTCGTCCTCGCGGCCGGGTGCGGCGGGGGCGAGGACGCCTCCGCGCCCGCCGAGCCGACGCGCCCGAGCGCGACGCGTGAGGCGCCGCCCGAGGCCCCCGAGCCGGCCACGGTCCGCCGCGCCCGCTGCGACCCCGGCGCGGCCAACTGCGCGGCCGTCACCGGGCGCGTGGTCTACGTCGAGGCGGTCGATTCGGACGGCGACGGCGACGCCCACTACGTGCTCGCCGGGGGCGACGTCACGGCGCCCGGCGTGACCGTCATCGACGTGGGGCGCGACCTGCGGCCGCGCCGGCTCCCCAGGCGCGGCGAGCTGGTGAGCGCAGCCGGCCCGGTGTTCACCGGGTCCTACGGGCAGCGCCAGATCGAGGCGGTCGAGGTCCACCACCAGCGGCCGCGCGCGCCCTCTCGGTGATGGCGCGCCGCCGCGGCTCGTCGTAGGGTCGCCCGGGCAAGGCCGACCGGCCAGGCCCGCACAACGAGGAGGGACCATGCCCACCGTCATCGCTCACCACGACGTGAAGGACACCGAGCACTGGCTCGCGTCGCCGAAGCGCGAGGAGTTCTTCGGGCCGCTCGGGGTCACGAACGTCCGCACGTTCGTCGATCCGCAGAACCCGACCCACGTGGCGCTGCTCATGGACGTGGCGGACATGGGCGCCTTGATGGCCGCGATGCAGACAGAAGGCGCCGCCGCGGCGATGGACCACGACGGCGTGTTGCCCGACACCCTGGTGATCCTCGTCGAGGGCTAGACATCCCGCGGCTCGAAGGGGTCAAGCGGCGGCAGGTAGCACCTCGCGCGCCGGGCCCTCGTCTCAGGTGCCGGTGGCCCCCGGCTGCGAGCTCTCCCGCCACGCGGGCGCGGGCGTGCCCGGCCAGAACCCGCGCCGCCCCACCAGCGTGATCAGGGCGGGCACCAGCAATGGGCGGACGACGAAGGCGTCGAGCGCGATGCCGAGCGCCATGACGACGGCGAACTGGCGCATCGCGTCGAGCGGCACGAGCGCCAGCAGGCCGAAGCTCGAGGCCAGGACGAGCCCGGCCACGGAGATGGCGCGCGAGGCGGCGGGCATCGCGGTGCGGATCCCCTGGGCGATCCCGAGCCGCTGGGCGGCGCGCCAGATGCCCCCGACGAGGTAGATGTTGTAGTCGGATCCCAGGGCCAGGAGCAGGACGGCGGTGGCGAAGGGGACGTAGTAGACCAGCTGCCCCTGGCCGAGCGCGTCCTGGAAGAGCCAGGTCGCGATGCCCAGCGTCGCGGCCACGGCCAGCGCGTTCGCGGCCAGCAGGTAGAGGGGCGCGATCAGCGCCCGCAGGAACACCGCGAGCAGCAGGAAGTTGACGACCAGCGCCGCGATCCCGACCCGCACCAGCTCCGTGCGCATCGCGTCGACCGAGGCGCCGGCGATCGCCGTGTCGCCGGCGAGCGAGGCCCGCGCCCCCGGCGCGCCCGACTCGGCGAGCAGGCCGGGCAGGGCCTCCTCGATCGCGTCCAGCCGCTCGATGGCCGCGTGCTCGGTCGGCTCGGAGTCGAGCACCACGAGGGTGCGCGACGCGTCCGCTTCGCCCGAGACGAAGGCCGACGGGGCGAGACGCGGCACGGGATCGGCGGGGCCGACGACGTCGGCCACCCCCGGCTGCGAGCGCAGCCCGTCGCGCAGCCGCCCGAGGGCCGCCACGTCGGTGGCGCCCGGGCCCTCGACGAGCACCTCGGTGGGCGCCGTGACGCCCGGGACGAAGCCGGCCTCCACGGCGCGCGAGGACGACGAGCCACCGTCCGACAGGCCCAGCCCGAGCTCGAGGTCGCGCAGCGGGGAGGCCGCGACGAGCAGGCCGCCCGCCACCACGACGACCGTGAGCGCCGCGACGGCCCGGGTGGTGAGCAGTCGGGCGGCGACCGGCGGCCGTCGCTCCCGCGCGGCGGCATCGGCGCCGGGCAGCTTCCGGCCGGGCCAGAAGGCGCCGCGCCCGAGGATCGCCAGCAGCGCCGGCAGCAGCGTGACCGACACGACGACGCTCACGACCGCCGTCATGGCCAGCGCGGGAGCGAAGGCGCGGAAGAAGTCGACGTCGCCGACCAGCAGCGTCGCCGTCCCGAGCGCCGTGGTGAGGCCGGCGGTCAGGACGATGGCGACCATGTGGGCGCTCGCCCCCGCCGCCGCCCCGCGGGGACCGTCCTCGCGCAGCCGGGAGCGCATTGCGAAGAGGTAGAAGATCGCGTAGTCGGTGACGAGACCGATCAGCAGCGCCGAGACGACCGGCTCGACGTCGCGGCTCGCGGCGATCCCGGTCGCGTCGGCGATCACCCCGATCGCGTGGATGTCGACGACATAGGCGATCGCGACCGTCCCGAGCACGACGAGCGGGGCGACCAGGGAGCGGAAGACGACCGCCACGACCAGGGCGATCAGGGCGAGCGTGACGCCGACGACCAGCGGCAGCCGGTCGTTGATGGTCTCGACCTGCTCCTGGCGGGCGGCCGACGAGCCGGTGAGCCCCGCGCTCGCGCCCTGCGGGACCGGCGCGGCGGCGATGTAGTCCCGGCCCAGCCGCTCCTGCCGGGCGATCGATGCCGACTCCTCGAACGCGAGGTAGGTGATGATCGCGCCCCGGCCCGCGTCCGGCAGGGCGCCGGGCGCCACGCCGCCGGCGCTGGTGAGCGGCACGGCGGCCGCGATCTCCTCGAGGCCGGGGACGTCCCCACGGCTCACGTCGAGGGCGAACCGCCCGAGAGCCGCCTGCTCGTCGGCGCCCAGCCCGTCGGGACGGCTCACCACGACCTGGGTGCGCGAGGTGAGGGGGGCGCCGAAGATCTCCGCCGACCGCTGCTCGGCGGCGAGGGGCGCGGCATCGTCGGGCAGCGGGAGGTCCAGGTCGGCCGACCCCCCGAGCCCGGGCAGAGTCAGGGCCATGGCGACCGCCGCAGCGATCCACCCGACCACGACGACGTGGCGCAGGGCGACGATCGCGCGGCTGAAGAGCGGCGCCGCGCCGCGCGGGTCGGGTGTGGTTCGATCGCTCACGGGGCTCCTTCGGGTGGGTTCGGCCCTACCCCGGGCGGCCGTCCATCAATCCCGTGAGCCCGCGCCTCCTCTCGAGTGGTGTCCAAACCCAGTAGAGCTGGCGAGGGCACGTCTGTGACCCTCTCGACGAACATCCACCACCGGGGCGCCTGCTCGGCGTCCTGGACGAGTACCTGAGGGAGGAGGGGCCGCAATGAATATGCCGCCGATCGTGTCGCCGCAGGAGTGGGAGGCCGCACGCCAAGAGCTGCTGGTCAAGGAGAAGGAGCTCACCCGCGCCCGCGACGCGCTGGCCGCCCAGCGCCGCCGGATGCCCTGGATGGCGGTGGAGAAGGACTACCGCTTCGAGGGCCTGGACGGCCCAGCGAGCCTGCTCGACCTGTTCGACGGGCGGCGCCAGCTGATCGTCTACCGCGCCTTCTACGAGCCCGACGTCACCAGTTACCCGGAGGGGGGCGGCGCATACCCGGAGCGAGCCTGCGTGGGCTGCTCCCTCGTCGCCGACCAGGTCGCGCACCCCGCCCACCTGAACGCGCGGGGCACGACGCTCGCGTTCGTTTCGCGCGCCCCCCAGGCCGAGATCCAGGGCCTGAAGGAGCGCATGGGCTGGGAGCCGATCCCCTGGTACACGATCACGGACGACTTCGACAAGGACTTCGGCGTCGACGAGTGGCACGGCACCAACGCCTTCTACCGCGAGGGCGAGCGGATCTTCCGCACCTACTCCATCGACGCGCGCGGCGACGAGGCGATGGGGAGCACCTGGAGCTACCTGGACATCACCGCGCTCGGGCGCCAGGAGGAATGGGAGGACTCGCCGGAGGGCTACCCCCAGACCCCGCCCTACCGGTGGTGGAACTACCACGACGCCTACGGCAAGCCCGCGTGATCGCCCCGGGGGGCGCCGCAGGAGGAGAGCGAGATCGCGCTCGCCATAGCGAGATAGCGGGCCTGGCGGGATTGAAGTTGAACCTGAACCCACGCGAGTGGGTGGCCTGCCGAGTCAGGTAGTTTCGCCGCGGCCAGGCCGGCACCCGACCGTAGGTGCCCTGGAGACGTCCCGGAGTCCACGAGCTCCTTCGACGCGCCAAGCACCACGCGGCCTCGTTGTTCGACCTTCGGGACGCGCCGCGGCACGATGCGACGACTGATCCGCGTCATGCACGCCTTCGCCGGCCGGCGCCCGCGGTCGAGGACCCGGTCACGGCGACCGGTGCCTAGCGCCCTACGGCACTCCCGCGACCCCTCGCGCCGCCCACGCGACGGCCGTCAGCGCGAAGGGGGCGTCCGGCAACGAGGCACGACACGCGTCGCGAAGATCGACCACTCCCTCGGGGTCGAGATCGGCCACGTACCCGCCGGCCGGACCGACGCCGAGCGTGAACGGCTCCCACCACTCCTCGAAGCTCGGGTGCTCGACCGTGACCGAGAGGCCCGTCTCGTGGATGTCGTCGAGCCCGGCCTCCCGGAAGAGCTCCCGGAGATGTCCCCGGCGTGCGCCGGCGAGCCGCGACCCGTCGTGGGCATCCGGGTCGCGCGCCCGCGCCGGGTTCCAGAACGCGCTCAGCGGCCCACGGTCGCCCGCGTGATCCCAGACGCACGCCGCGATCACACCTCCGACCCGGGTGACGCGGGCCATCTCGCGGATGCCCTTGACGGCGTCGGCCATGAAGTGGACGACGAGCTGCGCCAGGGCCGCGTCGAACTGCCCGTCGGCGAACGGCAGCCGCTCGGCGGCGGCCAGCTGGACGCTCACCCCCGGGTGTCGCTCGCGCGCGGCCGTGACGAAGGGAGGTGACGGGTCGATCGCCGACACGGATCGAGCGCCGAGCCGCGTGACCAGCTCGCCGGTCAGGGCGCCCGGCCCGCAGCCGACATCGAGCGCGCTCGCTCCCGAGGCGAGCCCGGCGAAGTCGGCGAACCGGGGCGCCAGGGGCACCGAGTACCGGCCCATGAACCGGCCGTAGGCATCTGCGGCGACGTCGAACCCCACGCAGCGAACCTAGCAGCGCGGCCGGGGGTGAGCGACTCCCGTAGCCGTGCGGGCCCACGATCGGTTGCGTCGCTGTGGGCCGTCGATGCGCTGGTGAACTATCCCCCGCGGGCGGGACCTCAAGGGTCTTGAACGTCGCACCTCTCCTGGATGCGCAGACTCCCCAGTGGAACATCACGGATGCCAGGAAGGACGCCGCGTTATCCACAGGATGAGCGGAGGGGGTGGGATTCGAACCCACGGCCCGGCGAACGCCGGGCAGCGGTTTTCAAGACCGCCGCATTCGACCGCTCTGCCACCCCTCCGGGGCGGAGCCCCGCGCGACGGGCGCGGGGTCGGCCGCTACGATACGGCCCCTCGCGGAGAGGTGGCCGAGTGGCTGAAGGCAGCCGCCTGCTAAGCGGTTAATCGGGGTCAACCCGATTCGAGGGTTCGAATCCCTCCCTCTCCGTTTCGGGTCCGGGTCGCGGCCGGCCGCGACGCAGCGGGCTCAGGCGGCCGCGGCCTCGACGAAGAACTCCATCCCGTAGCGGGGCGCCGCCTCCGCGTAGCGGGCGCCGACCTCCTCGAGGTTGTCCGGGGGCTCCGCGCTCAGGTCGTATGCCCGCTCGAGGGTCTCCTCGAAGAACCGCTCGATGCCGGAGGGCGTGAAGGTCAGGATCATCCGCACCGGCGCGTCGCTGAAGTTGCGGAAGCAGTGGAGCGTTCCCCTGGGGACGTTCACGTAGTCGCCCGGGCCCGCGAGGATCCGCTCGTCGCCGAGCCGGAAGGTCGGCGCGCCCTCCAGGACGAAGAAGGTCTCGTCCTCGCGCGCGTGGGTGTGCGGCGGAGGCCCGCCCCCCGGCGGCACCACGGCCAGCATCGAGAAGTACGCCCCGTCCGACTCGTCCCCCGTGACGAGGAACGTGTAGAGGTCGCCGGGCCCCCAGAACGACGGCCCCTCGCCCTCGGGACGGTGGAAAAGGCTCGCACGCTGCGACATGGAACCGCCTCCTGCTCGGGTGGGTCCTCGGCGGCCGATGCGGCGACGGTGGTACGCTCCGCATCGGTCCCTCACTCAAATAACCGAGATACGATAGTTGCAAAACGAATCTTCCACATCAGAACAAAACTTGTCAAGCCCCACACCCGAGGCGCTCGCCGCGTGGCGCGTGTTCTTCGAGTGCGCCCTCGCCCTGCCCGACATCCTCGACGCCGAGCTCCAAGAGGCCGGCGGGCTCTCGTTCCGCTGGTACGACGTCCTCGTGCACCTCGAGGAGGAGCCCGACGGGGTGCCCATGAACGAGATCGCCAGCCGCATCCTGGCCAGCAAGAGCGGCCTCACGCGCGTGATCGACCGCATGGAGGAAGAGGGCTTGGTGCGACGGGAGCGCCCCGCCGGCGACCGGAGGGTGGTTCTGGTCCGCGCCACGCCGGAGGGGCTCGAGGCGCTCCACGCCTCGCGCCGCGTGCACCGCGACGGCATCCGGCGCCACTTCACCGAGCACCTCAGCGCGCGCGACCTGGAGCGGCTGAAGCAGATGCTCCAGGAGGTGCGCGAGCACGTCCGGCCCCTCCGGCCGGGGCGGATCAGCGGGTAGCCGCGGAGCCTTCCCCCGCTCGTGATCGCGGCGTTAGCGGCGTCCGGGAACCTCCCGGTCGCCCGATGACGCGACCACGGAAGGAGCCCCTGACATGTGCTACCAGACGAGCGATCACGGACGATGGCCCGCCTACGCAGCCCCTGAGACCCCGGGCATGCGGCCCGGCAGCGTGGATGCCACCCCCCTCCCGCACCACCTGACCCACCGCGTGCCGAGCCTGCCGATCGTCATCGACGGCAAGCGCGCACACCCCACGGCGATCCGTCGCCACACGGGGCGTGCCCTCCACACCGTGGTCGACCAGGACGCATTGGCCGGCGAGGTCCTCCACGTCTTCACCGACCGCGAGGGGGCCGAGGAGCACGTCAAGGACCTGATCTTCGACGAGCCCGAGGCGCCGGATGAGCCCATCGTGCGGCTGCGCGACCCGGAGCTCGACGCCGACGGGGCGCTCCTGCCGATCGCCGGCGGCAGCAACGGCCCTCCCGGGGGCGTGCCCCCCAACGGCGGCTACGTCGAGCTGTACGAGCACCAGGACTTCGGCGGCTGCAGTTGGCGCCTGCTCGAGTGGGAGCGCAAGACGGTGCGCGACTACCGCGCACTCGGCTGCGGCGCCCTCTGGTGGTACCGCGACGCGAACGACCGGGTCACCAGCATCGACTCCATGCTGAGCGGCAACAAGCCGATGCTCGTCCTGGCCGAGCACATCCTGCTCGGCGGGAGCTGGACCTGGTTCTTCGGTCGCTCCTGGATCCCGAGCCTCGTGCCCTTCGGCTGGAACGACCGCGTCTCGTCTCACATGGTCCTCTACTTCTAGAGCCCGAACCACCGTCGCGGCTGAGCGCGTCGCCGGTGGGTAGCCGAAGCTATCCGCCGGCCACGCGCATGCCCGGTGCTCACGCCACCCGGCCCACCGCCAGGAACGCCGTCATCGCGGCCAGCACGCGCCCCTCGGCGCCGTCGCGCGCCAGCCCGTCGAGCCACTCGCCGGCCTGGGCTTGGGTGAGCGGGCCCTCGGCGGCCGCGCGGGCGGCGGCGTCGGGCAGATCGAAGACCGCGGAGGCCTGCTCCGGGTCGGTGATCAGGAGGGTGCGGGCCGCGACCTCGACCTCGGGGACCCCGGCGTCGAGCATCATGCGCCGGAGGCGGCGGCCCACGAGGCCCGAGCGCAGCCGGCCCGCCGCCGCCGCGGCGACCTCCCCGGCGATCGCCGGCTCTCCCGAGTCGATGACGAGGGTCCCCCAGTCCGGCTCGGCGGCGACGACCCTGCCGCCCGGGCGCACCACCCGGACCATCTCGGCGATGGCCGCGGCCGGGTCATCGAGGTGCTGGAGCACCCGCTCGACGCGGGCGCCGTTGACGGCGTCGTCCGGGAGGTCGAGCGCCGCCGCGTCGGCGTGCCGGAACTCGACGGCCGCCGGCCCGGCCTCGGCCGCGCGGCGGCGGGCCTCGGCGATCATCTGCCCGCTCGCGTCGACCCCGATCGCGCGGCCGCCGGGAGCGACGCGGCGCGCAAGATCGAGCACGTCCTCGCCCGTCCCGCACCCGACGTCGAGCAGCACCGCGCCGGGGCGCGGCTCGAGCGACGCGATGGTGCGCTCCTTCCAGTCCGCGACCGCGCTCAGGCCGCGCACCAGGTCCAGGAGGGCGGCGTAGCCGCCCGCCTCGCCGGTGCGGTCGACGTCGGAGAAGCCCCCGAAGCCGGGCGCGCTACTCGACGACGATGACCTCGCAGTTCGCGGCCCGCTGCACGTCGGCCGCGACGTCGGTGCCGAACAGCCGCCCGAGCATGCCGTGGTGGTGGTGCCCGACGACGATCGTGCGGGCGCCCCGGTCGTGCGCGGCGTCGACGATCAGGCGGGCGGGCTCGCCGGGCGCCCAGTCGTACTCCGCCTTCACGCCCGTCCCCTCCAGCCGCGCCCGCGCTGCGGCGAGGATCTCGGCGATCTCAGGCGGTTCCGGGAACGGCCCGGTCAGGGGTGCGCTGTCGCCGGCCGTGCCGAACTGCTGCGGGTCGCGGGGGTCAACCGGCAGCTCGAGCACCGCGAGCACGATCAGGTAGGACGCCGATCCGCGCGCCTCGGCGGCGGCCCGGTCGAGCGCCCGCCCCGACGCGTCGGAGCCGTCGAACCCCACGAGGATGCTCACCGCCGCAGTCTAGACGCGCGAGGAGTCCCGGTAAGGTGCGTCGAGGACGCAGTACGCCGCGTAGGCCAGCAGGCCCACGGCGGCGAGTCCGAGGAGCACCTGGTCCGAAGGGCCGGTCGGCGAGCCGGGCCAGTGCGCCGTCGAGGCCCTCGGCCTCGCTCGGGTCGAACTCGACGGCGGCCTGCATGAAGAACGCGCCGACCAGCGCGAAGACCGCGCCGCGGTCCCACCGAAACGCCGAAGCCGTCGGTCGCCGCTTGATCGCCGGACGCCGCCCGGCCTAGGCTCGGACCGCCTGCCGCATCGATGGGGGGAAGCCATGGAGCGCCACTCGAGGCCCGCGTACTTCGTCGTCGGGGAGGGCCTCGTCGGCACGGACGACGCGCCGGAGGGCGCAGCCCTCCACACGTCGATGTCGATCGACCTGCGCGCGTTCCGGTTCTCGCGGGTCGGCCCGAAGGGCGACGGCAAGCAGCTGGGCACGCCGAACCGGCGCAAGATCGCGACCGCCATGACGAAGACCGGCGACTCCCAGGAATCGGACATCCCGGCGGGCTACACCTACCTGGCCCAGTTCGTCGACCACGACCTGACCTTCGACAAGAGCAGGCTGCGCGACGACGCGACCGTGCCGGTGATCGACCTCGTCCAGGGCCGCTCGCCGAGCCTCGACCTCGACTCGCTCTACGGCCTCGGGCCGGCGATGACGCCGGAGTTCTACGCAGCCGACGGCATCCATTTGCTCACGGG
This sequence comes from Miltoncostaeaceae bacterium, assembly GCA_963819845.1. Lineage (GTDB taxonomy): Bacteria > Actinomycetota > Thermoleophilia > Miltoncostaeales > Miltoncostaeaceae > DATAGF01. Next base: position 792,614 of record CAWFXQ010000008.1, on the reverse strand, counting down.
GACGACGACCTCGGCGATCGAGCCGGCCGACGGCTTCATCGAGAAGAACAATCCGGGCTTCGACCTGCCGCGGCGGCCGAACAAGACCGCCCTCATCCCCGATCGGCGCAACGACGAGAACCTGGCCGTCGCCCAGACCCACCTGGCGTTCATCCGCTTCCACAACCGGGTGGTGGACAAGCTCGCCGCCGACGGCGTGCCGGCCGGGCAGCGGTTCGGGATGGCCCGCGACCTGGTGGTGCGCCACTACCAGTGGATGTTGCGGACCGACTTCCTGCCGCGGCTCACCAACAAGGCCCAGCTCAACGGCGTGTTCGCCGGCGGGCGCAGGATCGTCGAGCCCGCGCCCGACCCGGCCGACTCGCCGACGATGCCGGTGGAGTTCTCGGTCGCCGCCTACCGCCTGGGCCACAGCATGGTGCGGCCGTCCTACGAGTGGAACGGGGTGTTCGAGACCGGGCAGGCCGGGGCGGCGTCGCTCGGGCTGCTGTTCGAGTTCTCGGGAACGAGCGGAGACTTCGTCGGCGACCCGACGCTGCCGTCCAACTGGGTGGCCGACTGGCGCGGCCTCTATCGCTTCCCGTCGAACCGCCCCGACCTGCAACCGCGCCGCCGCGGCAAGCTGCGTCGGAACGTGGCGCGGCGCATCGACACCCGCCTCACCAACCCGCTCGCCGACCTGCCGCCCGGCTCGCTGGGCGGCCCCGAACCCCAGGCCGCGCGGCGCAACCTGGCCTTCCGCAACCTCACCCGCGCGCGGATGCTGCAGCTCGCCACGGGCCAGCAGATGGCGGCCCTCATGCGAGAGAAGGGCCTCAACATCGCGACCCTCACGCGCGCCAAGATCCTCAATGGCGGCGGCGGCGGCGGCGGCGCCGACCTGAGCGCGCTCGACGCCAACCAGAAGAACGCGGTGGCCCGCGACACCCCGCTCTGGTTCTACGTGATGCGCGAGGCCGAGCTCAACGGCGGCCGCATGACCGGCGTCGGCGGGCGGTTGCTCTCGGAGACCTTCCATCGCTGCATGGAGGGCAGCCTGATCTCGATCGTCAAGGACCCGGCATGGCGCCCGACCCTGGGGCCGAACCCAGACACCTTCACCATGGTCAACCTGCTGATGTTCGCCTTCGAGGGCAAGAAGCAACTCCTGGCGCCGGTCATCGGCAGCTGAGCGGGAGCGGCGCCCCGGCCGGGCCTTGGTAACCTCCTCGTTCGCCTCCGCGCGCCAGTAGCTCAGGCGGATAGAGCGTCGGTCTACGAAACCGAAGGTCACAGGTTCGAGTCCTGTCTGGCGCATCGCTGAGACGCAGGAAGGGAAGGGTTTTCGGTCTGTCGGTGGTCTCGTGGCACTCTTCGGAAGGGGGCCACAGGGCAACGTTTCAAGGCCTTGGCCCTGGCCTGGGCCGACAGTCCCGCCTTCTGGATGCGGCGCGAGGACTGACCGCAGCATCGTTCTCCGGAGCAAGGCTATGCGGTCAGCGGCCGGGTGATCCAGGCTCGGGGCCGCGCGCGTACAGATAGCCGGCACGACCCCGACGAGCGGGCTCGCAGACCCGCCGTCTGGACCCGGCCGCGGCGGGGCGGGCCGCTCGCGCAACCCCCGAGGAGGAACCCATTCCGGTCTGCCTCGTACCGCGCCGACACCCTCGGGGGCCGCGCTTGTCTCGCTGGCAACCGCGAGCACCGCGCTGGCCGGCGTCTCGGCCTCCGCTCGCGACTGACCGCGCTCGCTCGGCGGCCCGGTCGTGACGAACGTTCCTGCGTGGGCGGCTTGGAGGAATCGCGCGTCCTGCGGCGAGCTCACGATCGGCATCGAGGAGGAGTTCATGCTCCTCGAGCCGGACCGCTGGTCGCTGGCCTTTCGCTCGGACGAGGTGCTCGCCGCGCTGCCGGCCGAGCTGCGCGACCGGGTGACGCTCGAGACGCACGCAGCGGTGATGGAGATCGCGACCGGCGTGCACCGCCGCATCGGGGACGCCGTCACCGAGCTCGTCCAGCTGCGCGACCGGGTGGCGCGCGCCCTGCCCGCGCAGGGGCTGCGCGCCGCCGTCGCGGGCACGCATCCGTGCGCGCAGGCGGGCGACACGGTGCTCTCGTCCCATCCCCGCTACCGAGAGATCGGCGACTCGATGCGCGTGCTCGCGCGCCGCGAGCCGACGCTGGCCACCCACATCCACGTCGGCGTGTCGAGCTCAGACCGTGCGATCCGGCTCCTCAATCGGCTGCGCGCGCACCTGCCGCTGCTGCTCGCGCTCTCGGCCAACTCGCCCTTCTGGCAGGGCCGGCACACCGGCTTTGCGTTAACGCGAACGACGCTCTTCGACGCGTTCCCGCGCTCCGGGCTGCCGCGCAGCTTCCGCGACTATGCCGACTGGGTCGCGACCGTCGAGCGCCTGCTGCGCTCGGGCGCAATCCCAGACCCCTCGTTCCTCTGGTGGGACGTGCGCCTACAGCCGCGCTACGGCACCGTCGAGGTGCGGATCATGGACGGGCAGACCACCGTCGAGGACGTGGCTGCGATCGCCGCGCTCGTCCAAGCGCTCGCGAGCGTCGAGCTCGAGCGGCGCGACGATCCCGGGCCCGAGCCGCGGACCACCGAGCTGATCGAGGAGAACCGCTTCCTGGCCGCGCGCGACGGCATGGCGGCGCTCCTGATCGACGCGCGCTCGGGCCAGCGCGTCCCGGCGATGGAGCAACTCGAGCAGATCCTCGGCGCCTGCCGCCCCCATGCCCGTCGGCTGCGCTGCGAGCGCGAGCTCGCCTTCGTGCGCCAGCTCGCTCGGCATAACGGCGCCCTGCGCCAGCTCGCGTACGCGTCCCGCGACGGCAACCTGCGATGCGTCAGCGCCCGCCTCGCCGGCGCCTACGCGCCCCGCACCACGCCCATGCACGCGGCCATGAAGATCGCCTGCTGAGCACCCCGCGCCGGTCACCCAGCCGCGCCCGCCATTCGACCTGGACGCCGAAGGATGTGGGGATGGCTCGCCGGGATCTCAGAAAAAACTCTGCGCCTGGGGTAAGACGCACAGCCATCCGGTCGCGGACGGGTCATCACCCTCAACAGATCGGGAGGATCGATGACTACGTTTCACACCGCACGAGTCGAGGAACTCGACGTCTTCTACCGACAGGCCGGGGACTCGGCGTCGCCCAAGCTGCTGCTCCTCGGCGGGTTCCCATCGTCGTCGCACCAGTTTCGCGACCTGATCCCCGCACTTGCTGACCGTTTCCACGTCCTGTCGGCGGACTACCCAGGCTTCGGGAACACGAGCCTGCCCGACCCCGCGACGTGGGACTACACGTTCGATCACCTCACCGACATCGTGGACGGGCTGCTCCACGAGGTCGGGTTCACCGGCCCGATGGGGATCTTCATGCAGGACTACGGCGGACCGATTGGTAACCGCCTGATCGAGCGCCACCCCGACTGGCTGCAGTGGCAGGTCATCCAGAACGCCAACACCTACGAAGTGGGCTTCACCGAGGCCTGGGATGGCATTCGCAACGCCCTCTGGGTCAACCGCTCGCCGGAGACCGAGGCGCCGCTTGAGGCGTTTCTTCAGCCCGACACCGTCAAGGCGATCTACACCACCGGCCACAGTGACCCGAGCAAGATCAGCCCCGACAACTGGAACACCGACCTCTTCTTCCTCGCGCGGCCCAACGCCCACCGAGTGCAGCTCGACCTCTTCTACGACTACCGGAAGAACGCCGAGCTGTACCCGGAGTGGCAAGCCGCGCTGCGCGAGCGCCAGCCCAAGACGCTGATCTTCTGGGGTCAGGGAGACATCTTCTTCACTCCCGAGGGCGGCGAGGCGTACCTGCGCGACCTACCCCAAGCAGAGCTGGTGCGCCTGGACTCCGGGCACTTCGCCGTGGAGGACTGCCTGGAGCAGATCGCCTCGGGAATCACGCGCTTCTACGACGAGCGCGTCCGTCCGGCCTCGTGACAGATCGCGGCCTCATGATCGAGCAGATGGAGGGGCGCTCACCTACGATCCCCCCTCGACCCGCCGGCCGAGGCAACGCGCTGCCGTGCTGCTGGCGGTCGGCGGGAGAGGTGGACCTCGATCTGTAGCGGTAAGAACCGCGCGGCGTGCGCCGCGAACGGTGGGATGAGCGCTCTCTTTGTCTCGCAGCTCTGGCGCTACCCGGTCAAGTCGATGCGCGGCCAGCCGCTGCAGCGCGCGCAGATCCGGACCGAGGGCATCGACGGGGACCGGCTGGTCCAGGTTCGTGACGGCGGGCGCCTGGTGACGGCCCGCACCCGCCCTGGGCTGCTCGGCCTCAGCGGCACGCTCGGCGACAGCGGGGTCGTGGGTGTCGACGGCGCGCCGTGGTGGGGGGCGCGGGCCGGCGCGGCGGTCAGGCAGGCGGCCGGCCGGGACGCCGGCCTCGTCCCGTCACCCGAGCCGGCTCGCTTCGACGTCCTGCCGCTGCTGGTGGCCACCGACGGAGCGATCGCGGCGTTCGGCAGGGATGGGCGCCGCCTTCGGCCGAACATCGTGATCGGCGGGGTCGAGGGCCTTGCCGAGCGGGACTGGGAAGGCCGCGTGCTCGTCGTCGGGACCGTGCTGATCCTGCTGCACTCGCTGCGCGCGCGCTGCGTCGTGACGACCTTCGATCCCGACACGCTCGAGCAGGACGTCGACGTGCTGCGCGACATTCGCCGGCGCTTCGAGGGCACGCTCGCCCTGAACTGCGCCGTCATCGCCCCCGGGATCGTGAGCGTCGGCGACCCCGCGGCCGTGGTCGAGCTCGATGACGGCCGCCGCCGCGTGCTCGCGGACGCGGGCCTGATCCCCGCGTCGGCTCCGGGCTCGTGACCGACGGCGTCGCCGACCGCCCGGCCCGCCGCGACGCCTCCTCGGGGCGGCGCCTCGATCCGGAATCCGAGGCATGGCTACGCCGGCTGCGCGCGACGGGCGCCGAGCGCGAGCGCGCCCTGGCCGATCTGCACGGCCTGCTCCTACGCGCCGCCCACGCCGAGGCGGGGCGCCGGCGCGGATCGCTGCCCGACCCGGTGCGCGCCGACCTCGAGGACCTCTGCCTGCAGGCCGCCGATGACGCGCTGATGGCGGTCACCGCCAAGCTCGACTCCTTCGGGGGCAGGAGCCGCTTCACGACCTGGGCCTACAAGTTCGCCCTCCTCGAGACCTCGGTGCGGCTGCGCCGCCACGCCTGGCGCGGGCGGTCGGTCGCGCTCGACGACGCGGCCTGGGAGCGGGTCCCCGACCGGGCGACCGCCCACGAGCCGGCCGAGCAGCGCGAGTTGCTCGCGGCGATCAGGCGGGCGGTGCGCGAGCGGCTCACCGACCATCAGCGGACGGTCTTCGAAGCCGCCGCCCTTCGGGAGGTGCCGATCGACGTGCTCGCGGAGCGACTCGGCAGCAACCGCGGGGCGATCTACAAGACCCTGCACGACGCCAGACGGAAGCTGCGCGTCACCCTTGCCCACGACGGCTTCGAGGTCCAGAGATGAAGCAGCGCGCGACCATCCAGAGGCTGCTGGGGCACAGTGGCCGTGACCCGGGCTGCGACGCCTGCTTCGAGGTCATGGACGAGTACGCCGAGCTGCGGGCCGGGGGCGAGGATGCCGCCGGTCGCCTCCCCGAGGTCGCCGCGCACCTGCGCGACTGCGCCGCCTGCCGGGAGGACCTCGACGGACTCGAGGCGCTCCTGCGTGGCGAGCGCCCCGCCGCTCCTGACGCCCTGAAGTAAGGGTCGTGGTCGTCGAGCCGCTGACGGAGAGACGGTCACCACGTATCGGAGATCACGAGCATGAACGACTCACCCACCTCCAACGGCGAGACCCGCCTCGCCTACATCCTCGGCGTCCCGCTCGCCGACGACGTCGTGCGCCAGTGGCCGCAGATGGGCGAGATCGTGCGCGGCCGCGAGCTGATCGGCAGGATTGAGGGCAACTTCGAGGAGCTCACCCTGGCCGTGGGCGCACGCCACCGCCTCGGGGATCTCCTGGTTGTCGAGTGGAGCAACGACTATGGGGACGGCGCCGTCTACCGCAACGTGACGATCGCCGAGATCGAAGACGGCAAGGCCGTCCGCGTCACCGACTACTGGGGCAAGCCCTTCGATACCCCGGAGTGGCGTCGGGCCATGACCGACCGTCTCGACATGGCGTCCACGGGTCGGTGGCCTTCCGTCAACAATCTGGCGCACCACTGATCGGTTGACGACCGGCCTCGAAAGGCGTCCGCTGCGCGAACGCGCCGGATGCTCTCCCCCGACCGGGCGCCTGCCATACGATTTCGACGGTGGAGAGCCTGAGGGTCAGATGACGGAGGAACAGCCGGGCAACGTCGCGATCCGCACCCCGGACCAGCGTCTGCGCGTCTTCGTGAGCTCCACGCTGGCCGAGCTCGCCGAAGAGCGCGCCGCCGTAGCCCGTGCCATCTCGGCCCTGCGGCTCACGCCGGTGCTGTTCGAGCTCGGTGCCCGACCGCACCCACCTCGCGAGCTGTACCGGGCCTACCTCGCGCAGTCCGACATCTTCATCGGCCTCTACTGGCAGCGGTACGGCTGGGTCGGGCCGGGCATGGACATCTCGGGACTCGAGGACGAGTTCCGGCTCTCCCACTCGCTCCCCCGGCTGCTGTACGTCAAGGGACCGGCGCCCGACCGAGAGCCTGGGCTGACGGCGATGATCGAGGAGCTCCAGACGGAGGGGACCGTGTCCTACCGCTCGTTCCGCACCCCGCGGGAGCTCGGGCGACTGGTGCGGGAAGACCTGGCCCTGCTCCTCAGCGAGCGGTTCGCCGCCGCAACGAGCCGGGCCGACGGATTCGGCGTCGCCCGCGCCGACAAGCGACCGGCGGGGCCCGCGCTCGCTGCCGGTGGCGTCGACGTCGTTGATCGGGCGCGAGCAGGACATCGTCGAGGTCTCGAAGCTGATCGCCGAGCCGGACGTCCGGCTGGTGACCCTCACCGGTCCCGGCGGCGTCGGCAAGACGCGGCTGGCGATCGCCGTGGGCGAGCAACTGGACGATCGCTACCCGCAGGGGACGGTGTTCGTGCCGCTCGCATCGGTCGCTGAGCCCGAGCTGGTGCTGCCGCGCGTCGCCGCCGCGGTGGGCGCGACCATCGAGGGCGTGCGCCCGCCCGTGGACGTCCTGGTCGAGCGGTTCGCGGAGACGCCCACCCTGCTCGTGCTGGACAACCTCGAGCAGGTCGTTGGTGTCGCGCCCGACCTCGACCAGCTGCTGGCCCGGTGCCCCGGTCTCGACATCCTCGCGACGAGCCGCACCGTGCTCCGGCTCCGGGCCGAGCGCGAGTACCCGGTCGGCCCGCTGACGGTGCCGGCGTTGGCGGGGCCCGCTCCGCTCGAGGAGCTGGCCTCATTGCCCGCCGTCCAGCTGTTCGTCGATCGCGCCCAGGCCGTCCGCTACGACTTCGCGCTGACCGACGACAACGCGCCCGCGATCGTCGAGATCTGCCGGCGCCTCGACGGTCTGCCGCTGGCCATCGAGCTTGCGGCGGCGCGCACCCGGTTGCTGACACCGGATGCGCTGCTCGCCCGGCTCGCCGGTCGCCTCGACGCCCTGGGGACCGGACCGGTCGATCTTCCCGAGCGTCAGCGCACCCTGCGCGCGACCGTGGAGTGGAGCGTCGGGCTGCTCGACGACGCCGAGCAGCAGATGCTGGCCACCATGTCGGTCTTCGTCGACGGCTGGACGGTCGAGGCGGCCGTGCACGTCTCCGGCCTGCCCGAGGACCGAGCCCTCGACCTGCTCGACTCCCTCGCGGGGCACAGCCTGGTGAGCGTCGATGCGACCGATGCCGGGCCGAGGTTCCGCATGCTCGCGGCCGTGCGGGAGCTGGCCGCCGAGCGGCTCGCCGCCGACGCGGACCTGCCGGACGTCGAGCGACGGCACGCCGAGTACTTCGGCGCGCTCGTGGAGAACGCCGAGTGGCCCGCCGAGCGACAGGCCGAGTGGGGCGAGCGACTGCGGACCGAGGAGGGGAACCTCGGGGTCGCCGTCCGGTGGTTCTTCACCCACGACATCGCGCCCCTGCCGCACATCTTCGTCATCCTCTGGCTGTTCTGGCAGATGCGCGAGCGCATGGCCGAGGGCCGGGCCTTGATCCAGGAGCTCATGCTCCGAGCCGACGAGCTGGAGGATCGCGCGCACGCCGAGGTGCTGTTGATCGCGGCCGTGACCGCCGTCGAGGTCGGCGACGACGACGCCGCACAGGCCGCGCTCGAGGGGATCGAGCGACTCGAGGGGCGCATCGACGATCCGTATCTGGAGAGCGCGGCGCAGCTGGCCGTCTCGTGGACCCTGCCGATCGTCGACGACCTCGACGGCGCGCTGCAGGCGGCCTCGACCGCGCTCGACGGCTTCCGCCGGCAGAACGAGCCGTTCCGGGGGTGGGCGGCGCTGACCGTCGGGCTGCTGGAGATGACGCTCGGCCGACACGACGCCGCGCGCGAGTACCTCACCGAGGCCGAAGAGCTCGGCGGGCAGCTCGGCAACACGTGGCTCGAGTCGGCCGCACGAAGCCAGCTCGCCTCGCTCGCCGTGAGGGCCGGCCGGCTCGAAGAGGCTCGAGCGCGGCTGGTGGAGTCGGTGGAGGCGGGCGAGGACGCCGAGCTCAGCACCCAGACCGTGGCCTTCTCGCTCGTCGCCGTTGCCCAGCTCGCGCTGGCGGAAGGGGATGCACGGCGGGCGGCGACGGCCCTGGGTGCGGCCGATGGGCTGCGGCAGCGCGCGGGGCTGCGGGCGTGGCCCTCGATGCGGCCCGGCGAGGCGGAGCTCGCCACCCTGGTGGCCCAGGAGATGGAGCCCGGCGTCTTCACGGACGCCTTCACGGCCGGATCCGAGCTCACTCAACGTGAGGCGATCGCGTTCGTGCGCGGGCCCGAATGAGCGGTCATGAATGCGTGGTGGTGTCCGCGACCGGGTCGGGCTAGGGTCGCCGCTCCGGCGGAGTCTGGGCGAAGGAGGACGTCGTGGCGGGTCCCGCACCGAAGTTGGAAAAGCCCAACGTGGTACTCGTGCACGGAGCCTTCGCGGACGGATCCGGGTGGGAGGGGGTCTACCGGATCCTGAAGGCGGCCGGCTGCACAGTCGCCGTGGTCCAGAACTCGACCGCCTCCCTCGAGGACGACGTCGCCGTGACCAAGCTGGCGATCGCGGCCCAGGACGGCCCGGTCGTCCTGGTCGCCCATTCCTACGGCGGGGTGGTGATCACCGAGGCGGGCACCGATCCGAACGTCGCCGGGCTCGTCTACATCGCCGCCTTCGCCCCCGACGCGGGCGAGTCGATCAACACGCTGATCGCGGACCCGCCGCCAGACGCGCCCGTGGCGCCCCTGGCGCCACAAGACGGCTTCCTCTTCCTCGACAAGGAGAAGTTCCCCGCCGCATTCGCGGCCGACGTGGACCCGGAGCACGCCGCCTTCATGGCCGACTCCCAGGTGCCGTGGGGACTCAGCGCGATCACCACGGAGGTGAGCGAGCCGGCCTGGAGATCACGGTCGAGCTGGTGGCTCCTCGCCACCGGCGACCTCATCATCCCGCCCGATCTCCAGCGATTCATGTCCAAGCGGGCGGGCTCGAGGGTTGTCGAGACCGAGGGCAATCACGCGATCTACGTGTCAAACCCGGCGGCGGTCGCCGAGCTCATCCAGACCGCCGTCGCCGGGCTCAGGTCCGCCTCGAGCTGAGGGCAACAGGACTAAGATCCCACGTGACGAGGAGGAGGCACGATGGCGACGAGTGTCCGCGACGCGATGACCGAGGATCCCCGCTCGATCGGCGCATCGGCGTCGGTGGTGGAGGCCGCGCGACTGATGCGCCAGGAGCGCATCGGCTCGCTGCCGATAACCGACGACGAGCAGCTTGTCGGGCTGATCACCGACCGAGACATCACCACGAGAGTGGTCGCCGAGGCCGCAGACCCCAAGGTGACGTCGGTCGGGGACGTCTGCTCTCGGGACCTCATCAGCGTTGAGCCCGGCAACGACCTCGAAGAGGCGCTCGAACTCATGGCCCGCCACCAGGTTCGGCGGCTGCCCGTCGTCGAGAACGGCAGGCTCGTCGGCATCGTTGCCCAGGCCGACATCGCCCTCAAGGAGGACGAGACGAAGACCGGCAAGCTCGTCGAGGCGATCTCCGAGCCCTCAGAGGGAGACCGCAGGTAGCGCCACCCGAACGGCCCGATGAGGACGCCTTCGCCGAGCTGATCGAGCCGCACCGCCGTGAGCTCCACGCCCACTGCTACCGGATGCTGGGCTCGGTCCACGACGCCGACGATGCGCTGCAGGAAGCGCTGCTGGGGGCGTGGAAGGGGCTGTCCGGTTTCGAGGGGCGCAGCTCGCTCCGCTCCTGGCTCTACACCATCGCCACCAACGCCTCGCTGCGCATCCTCGAGGGGCGCACGCGGCGCGAGCTGCCGAGGGGCGCCGGCAGCAGGGACGACCCGCGCGGCCCCCTCGCCGAGCCGCTGGCCGAATCGGTCTGGATCGAGCCCTATCCGGACGACCTCCTGGGCTACGAGGACCGGGAGGGCGTCGAGCTCGCCTACGTCGCCGCCCTCCAGCTCCTGCCGCCGAACCAGCGCGCGGTGCTGATCCTGCGCGAGGTGCTCGGCTTCAGCGCCCGGGAGACCGCCGAGATCCTCGAGACCTCGGTCGCCTCGGTGAACAGCGCCCTCCAGCGGGCCCGCGCGAAGCTCGAGCGGGAGCTTCCGGCCCGTTCCCAGCAGGAGACGCTGCGGGCGCTGGGCGACGAGCGCTCCCGCGAGCTCGTCGCCCGCTTCGTCAACGCCTGGAACCGCGCCGACGTCGCGGCGATCGTCGCGATGCTGAGTGACGACGCGAGCTTCTCGATGCCGCCCCTGCCGGCCTGGTTCCGGGGCAAGGACGACATCGCGGCCTTCCTCAGCGCGCGCACCTTCCGCTCGACCTGGCGGTTCGAGGCGACGAGCGCCAGCGGACAGCCCGCGATCGCCGGCCGCCGGCGAAATCCCGACGGCGGGCGTTACCAGCTCGTCGCGCTCACGGTCCTCACGTTCGAGGGTGAGCTCATCGCGGCGATGACCGCATTCCTCGGCCCGGGCGTGCTCGGACGCTTTCGGCCGGGGGAGATCCTCGCGCCCCACCGATGAGTTGGGACCCCGAGGCCGCTCTCACTCGATAGGTGCAGCTCCCACCATCGAAGGAGATCGAGATGATGCTCGAGGGCAAGACCGCGCTGATCCACGGCGGCGGCGGGGCGATCGGCGGCGCCGTCGCGCGCGCGTTCGCGGCTGCCGGCGCCCACGTCCACCTCGCCGGGCGCAGCAGGGCCCGGCTCGAGGCGGTGGCGAACGACATCGGCGATGCCGCCGAGGTGGCGGAGGTTGACGCGCTCGACGAGCACGCCGTCCTCGAGCACGTCAACGCCGTGGCGACAGAGGCGGGCGGAATCGACATCGCGCTCAACGCCGTGTCCTTCCCGCACGTGAGCTCCATCCCCCTCGCCGAGCTGGCCGTCGAGGAGGTCATGCATCCGATCGATGCCTTCCTGCGCACCAACCTGATCACCGCCAAGGCCGCGGCGCGGCAGATGACAGAACGCGGGCGGGGCGTGATCCTGACCCTCTCGACGGCCGGCGCCCGCTTCGCGCGACCGGGGAATCTCGGCTACGGCACGACCTGCGCGGCGATCGAGCAGATGACCCAGCGGCTCGCCGTCGAGCTCGGGCCGAGCGGCGTCCGCGTCGTCTGCCTGCGACCGACCGCGATCGCGGACGCGGCCTCCAACGGCTCCTACACGGGTGAGCTGTTCGCGCCGTTGGCGGCGGCGGCCGGCGTCAGCGTCGAGCAGATGCTCGCGCAGTGGGGCGAGGACCAGACGCTGCTGGGGCGGCTGCCGACGCTGGCGCAGGTCGCCGACACGGCGGCCTTCCTGGCATCGGACCGCGCGGGAGCGATCACCGGATCGGTGGTCAACCTGACCTGCGGCGCCGCGGTGCGCAGCGGCGCACGGGCGCTGGTCGGTCTGCTCGACTAGGAGGACGCTCGCCATCGGCGCCCGTGCGGGCGGCTACAGCCTCGCGGTGGCCCGGCAGACCTCGCCCGTGGCGGCGCGCCTGGCGACGGCCGTGACGGTGGTGCGCGGGCTCCCCGGGTTCACCACGGTCCGGACCTCGAAGGAGCCGCTGGGGGCCCGGGTGACGGCCTTGCGGGACAGGACCCGCGCGCCGTTGCGGTTCACGGTGACGCCCCAGGTCTTGCCGACGCGGTTCTCGTCAACCTCGAACTCGACCTCCACGCCGCCGTCCTCGGGGCTCAGCTTGAGCTTGGCCGAGCTGCGCAGCGTGCACGAGCCGGCGACGCGGACGTCGCGGTCGTTGCCCCCGCCGCGGGCCGTCTCGCCGCCGCCGCGCGCCACGTTGTCGTCGCCCGGCGGGTCGTCCGCGCCGTGGCGCGCGAGCGCGACCGGCGCCGTCACCATGAGCCCCACCGCGAGCGTCGCCCCGATCGCCGACCTGAGTCCCCTGCGCATCCCGACCTCCACGCTCGCGGCGCCCCTTGTGGCGCCGATGTCGAGACGGTCCCCGATCGCCGGTCGGGGTCTCAATGCGACATGGGTCCTACGACCCGGGCAGCGTGGCGCCCACCGTGCAGGTCTCGCCCGTCGGCGCCGTGGCGCGCACGCGCACCGCGTCGGGCCCCTCGAAGTCGGGCAGGACGGCGCGGTAGCGGAACCCCCGCCCTCCGGAGGTCGAGCGCACGCGGGCGCGCACCACGAGGCGGCGCTCGTGGAACACCGACACGCGCCAGACGCCGCGCTTGCCCGTGCGCACCCGCGCCTCGACGCGGATCTCGTCGCCGTCTCCGCGCAGGCGCAGCTCCGACCTGCTGCCCGTGCCGCAGACGCCCTCCACCCGCGCCTCGGCGCGGTCGCCGCCGGCCTCGTCGGCGCGCGCGGGGGGACCGGCCGCCAGCACGGCCGTCACCGCGACGGCGAGCGCCGCGAGCGCGATGGCGAGGCGTGACCGGTTGAGCACGATGCCGCTGAGGATCGCGCCTCGCCGGGCCGGCGGCAATCGGACGTCGGTCCTAGGACCCCGGGCCGTCGCCCCCATCGACGAGCCCGTGGCGGACGGCCCAGAGGGCGGCCTGGGTGCGGTCGTCGACGCCGATCGCGCGGAAGATGCTCGTGAGGTGGGCCTTCACGGTCTTCTCGCTGATCTCCAGGCGCCGGGAGATGAGCTTGTTGGGGAGCCCCTCCGCGACGAGGGTGAGCACCTCGCGCTCGCGCGGCGAAAGCCCGGCCGCGGGCGCGGGGCGGGCGCGCGAGGCCAGGAGGGCGCTCGCGGCGCGGGGGTCGAGGGGCGATTCCCCCCGGGCCGCGGCCCGGATGCCGCTCTCCAGCTCGGCCGGCGTCGCGTCCTTCAGCAGGTAGCCGACCGCGCCGGCGTCGAGGGCCTCGAGGATCCTCGCCCGGTCCGAGAACGAGGTGAGGATGACGACCGCCACCCCGGGGTGGGCCGCGCGGAGCCGGCGCGTCGATTCGATGCCGTCCGGGGGCGGCATCTCGAGGTCCATCAGCACCACGTCAACCTCGTCGCCCTCGACGGCCGCGAGCGCGGCCTCCCCGCCGTCGGCGGCCGCGACGATGCGGACGTCCTCGAACGTGGAGATCAGCTGCTCGAGGCCGGCCCGGACCACGGCGTGGTCGTCGCACACGACGACGCGGATCACACCGGCACCTCCACCTCGAGGACGGTTCCCTGACCGGGCGAGGATCGCACCTCCGCCCGCCCCCCGAGGTGGGCCGCGAGGTCCTCGACCAGGGTCAGGCCCAGGTGGCCCTCCTCGCGCCGCCGCTCGCGCGTGGGCGCGTCGAAGCCCCGCCCGTCGTCGGCCACGCGCAGCCGCGCCGCGCCGTTCTCGACCCCGGCCGTCACCCGCACGCGGGCCGCCCCGGCGTGGGCGGCGGCGTTCCGCAGCCCCTCGCGCGCGGCGCGGTAGAGCAGGTCCTCGACCGGGCGCGGCAGGGCGAGCGGCTCGGGCACGTCCACGTCCACCGCGACGCCGCCGGCGGTCAGTGGCGCGGCCAGGTCGGCGATGGCGGCGGCCAGCCCCTCGTCGTGGAGCCGGCCCGGGTTGATGTCGACCACCGCGGCCCTCAGGCGGCGCGTGGCCTCGCGCGCGGCGTCGGCCCCGCCGCTCAGGGCGGCCACCGTGGCCGGGTCGGTGCCCGGGGGCGCGCGTCCGGCCGCGGCGGCCAGCGTGAACGAGAGGCCCGCGAGGTCCTGCACCGGCCCGTCGTGCAGCTCGCCCGCGACGCGACGGCGCTCCACCGACGACGACTCGAGCGCGGCCTCGAGCAGCCGCTCGCGCTCGCGCAGGCCGTCGCGCAGCCGCCGCGCCGTCAACCACGCGAGCGGGAGCTGGATCAGCCACAGCAGCAGCAGCGCGCCGACCACCACGGGCGCCACCGCCACCAGGACGTCGCGGCCGCTCGCGTCGATGGCGCTCTGGCGCTGGTAGAGCTCGAACAGGGCGAGGCGGCCGTCCGCGGTGCGGATGGGCAGGTAGACCTCGAGCAGCGAGCCCTCGTCGCGCTCGAACGCGTTCTCCGGCTCGTCGAGGTCGCTCAGCTCGGCCTCGGTCGCCCCCTCGCGGAGCGCCTCGCGCTCGTCGGCTCCCAGCGGGTAGCGGCGGCCGATCAGCCGCGGCTCGTCGGAGTAGAGGATCCGGCCCTCGGGGCTCCAGATCTTGACCCTGACCACGTCCTCGCTCAGAACCCGCTCCTGCACGGCGGTGTCGAGCTCCGCGAGCGCCCCCGGCCGCCCCGCGAAGGCCGCGTCGGTGAACGCGGGCTCGACCACGCCCCTCCCGGCCAGGGTCGCGACCCGCCGGGCGTCGTCGACCGCCTCCGACTCGGCCAGGTCGCGCAGCACGAGCCCGCCGCCGATCACCAGCGCGGCCAGGGCCACCAGCCCCGCCACGGCGAAGCGGAGGATCGCCCCGCGGACGGACGGCTCGCTCCCGGGTGCCCGGCCCCCGGTGGTGGTCAACGTCGGCATCGGTGGGGCCAATCGTGACGGCCCCGCCCCTCGCGCGTCAACTCGCCGGGCATTCCGGCTGCCGGTGACCTAGGCGATCTGCCCGATGCGGGGACCGGGCCCCCCGGGGGATCGTGGTCCCTGTCGCATCCCGCAACGATCGGAGGTCTCCATGCATGCGACGAGCACCCGTCTGCGAGGGGAACGCGCGCTGATCGCGATCGTCGCGGTCCCCGTCGTCCTGGCCATCGCGATCCTCACCTTCGCCTGGCCGAGCGCCAACCTCGCTCCCCGCGACCTGCCCATCGGCGTGGCCGGTCCCGCGGAGCTGACCCAGCCCATCGAGGAGCGCCTGTCCGAGCACGAGGGCGCCTTCGACGTCCATCACTACCCCGATCGCGAGGCCGCCGGCCGGGCGATCGAGGACCGTGACGTGTACGGCGCGGTCGTCGCCACTCCCGGCGGGCCGCTGGTGCTCACCGCCTCCGGGGCGAGCCCCGTCGTGGCGGGCCTCCTCGAGCAGGCCGTCGCTCCTCCGCAGGCGTCCGGCGGCGCGCGAGCGGTCGATGTGGTCCCCGCCGACCCCGACGACCCGCGGGGCGCGGCCTTCGGCTCGCTGGTGTTGCCGCTCGTCCTGGCGAGCGTCATCGCGGGCGTGATGGTGTCCGTGCTCGGGCGCCCCGGGTGGGTCCAGGTCGTCGCCATCGGCGGCGCGGCCCTCGCCGGCGGCCTCGTCGCGACGGCGCTCGTCCAGAGCTGGCTCGGCGTCCTCGAGGGCGATTGGATCGCGAACGCGGGCGTCCTGGCCCTCACCGTCGCGGCCGTCGCCACGCTGCTGGCCGGCCTGAACGCGCTCGCCGGGCACATCGGCCTGGCGTTCGGAGCCGTTGCCATGATCCTCATCGGCAACCCGTGGTCGGGCATCTCGTCCGCCCCGGAGCTGCTCCCGACCGGGATCGGCCAGACGGGCCAGCTGCTTCCGCCAGGCGCCGGGGGCAACCTCCTGCGCAGCACGGCGTTCTTCGATGGCGCGGGCGCGGGCCGGCACCTGGCCGTCCTCCTCGCCTGGACGGCGATCGGGCTCGGCGCGATGTGGGCAGGCGCGCTGCTCCGGCGGCGCCGGGCGACCCGGCAGGAGCCCGCGCTGGCCCACGCCTGATCGACCGGCGCTCCTCCCACGGCCCCTGGGGAGATCATGCCGCCGGGGGCCGTGGTCGAGCCGGTCTCGGCGATCCAGAACGGCTAGGTGCGTTGACCACACACCTGCGCGACACCTGATCGTTCCGTCCGGATCTCCCGAGAGGGTTGGGGTGCTACCGCCCTACCTCCAAGGAGATCCGGATGCGACACGCTAACGAGCCGGCCCCGACGAAAGCGGCTCTCGTGGGAGAGCCGCTGCGAGATCGTCGCCAAGGTGCGCCTGCAGGGCATGAGCCCCGGGCGAGCCGCCGCCAGCTGCGGCGTGCACCGTTCGACGGCCTACCGTCTGCTGTCCCGCTTTGACTCAGGCGGCTGGGCGGCGCTGGGCGACCGGCCCCCGGTGCCCCATCGCCAGCCACGGCGCTGCTCGACCGAGCTCGAGGGGCGGATCCTGGCCGCCCGCGCGGCCAGTCGCGACGGGCCCGCGCGCCTGGGGGCGATCCTCGGCGTCCCGGCCTCGACGCTCGGCAAGGTGTTGCGGCGTGCCGGCGTCTCGCGGGCCCCGCGAGCACGGCGCCAGGAGGTCGTGCGCTACGAGCGCCAGCGGCCGGGCGAGCTGCTGCACCTGGACACCAAGCGCCTGGGGCGCTTTCACGCCGTCGGCAAGCGCATCCTTCGCGACGGGGTCCAGCGCTCGCCCCGGGCGGGCTGGCAGCACCTGCACGTGGCCGTCAACGACCACGGCCGCATCGCCTACTGCGAGGTGCTGGCCGGCCAGGGCGCCGAGGCCTCCTGCGCCTTCCTTGGGCGGGCGGGTCGGTCCAGGCGCAGCCGGCGGGCGTGCTCTTGTTGACCGTCCCCGACCAGGCGTACCAGGGCGGGTTGGGGCCCGCCCCAGCGTCAGGCGGCGGCGACCTCGCCGACGCCCAGGCACGACGTGCAGGCCGACGCCACGAGGATCATGCCCTCGCCGTTGGCGGCCGGCGTGCGGGTCCAGATGCGGCGCTGCCCCCAGCAGGTGGGGCAGGGGGCCCAGGTCACAGCTGGCTGCGCGGGGGCGGTGCGATCGGTGGTGCGGGCGGCGGCCATCTCAGCGACCTCCGGTCGAGATGCTCGACGGGGTGAGCCTCTCCGTGCGCCGCGCTGGTCGCATGGGCGAGATCGCCCTACGCGAGAGCGCCAGGCCGACCACGAGGCCGGCGGCGGTCACGGCCAGGCCCGCGCCGAGGTCGATGAGGAAGTGATTCGCGGTCACGACAGTTGATACGGAGACGAGCGGCCCCCAGACCAGGCCCCATGGTCCGGAGCGGTCGTCCCGGCGACGAGGGGGTTGCGAAACGCCGCCGTCGAGGCTGGCCATGACTCCGTCCATGGCGCAGATCCTCGACGGCGGTTCTCACCGTGTCGTCACGAGCCGGTCACGGCCGAGATGCGCTCGGGGCGTGGGCCGGCGGGGTTGACGCCGGCGCGCCGGGCGCCGGGGCGGCCGGCTGGACGGCGGCTCGATGGTCAGGTTCGGCAGGGCCCGGTCGAGCCAGCGCGGGATGTACCACGCGTGCCGGCCGAGCAGGTGCATCACCGCCGGGACGAGGATCAGGCGGACCAGCAGCGCGTCCACCAGGATCGCCACGCCCAGGCCGAGGCCGAACGACTTGACCACGCGGTCATCGCCGAGCACGAAGGCGAAGAACACCACCCCCATGATCACGGCGGCGCCGACGATCACGCGGCCGACGCCCTTGACGCCGTCGGTGATCGCCCGCCGCGGGCCGACGCCGGCGACGTGCTCCTCGCGGATGCGGCTGGCGAGGAACACCTCGTAGTCCATCGAGAGCCCGAACAGGATCGAGATGATGATCACCGGCAGGAACGACGAGGTCGGGCCGCTGCGGTCGAGGCCGATCAGGTCGCCGCCCCAGCCCCACTCGAAGACGGCGACGAGCACGCCGAAGGCGGCCGCGGCCGACAGCAGGGTCGTGGCGGCGGCCTTGACCGCGATCACGATCGAGCGGAAGGCCATCGTCAGGACCAGGCAGGTGATGCCCACGATGAACAGCAGGAACAGGAACATCCGGTCGCCGATCTTGGTGGCGACGTCCTCGTTGGTGGCGGTGGTGCCGCCGACGTAGGCGACGGCGTCGGTCTTGCCCAGGGCCGGCGGGATCACGTCCGCGCGCAGCCCATGCACGAGGTCGGCGGTCTCGGAGGACTGCGGCGAGGTGGCCGGGTAGACGGCGACCTGGGCCGTGTCGCCGGACTCGTTGAGGATCGGGTCGGTGACGACGGCGACGCCCGGGGTCTCGCGGAAGGCGGCCACGAGGCGCGTTCGACGCCTCGGGGTCGTTCGCCTGGTCCACGGCGACGAGCAGCGGGCCGTTGATGCCCGGCCCGAAGCCCTCGGCCATCAGGTCGTAGGACTTGCGGGTCGTGGTGTGCGACGGGTCGGTGCCGGCGTCGGCGGTCCCGAGCTGCATGTACAGCGCGGGGATGGCCAAGACGCACAGGACGCCGACCACCGCGAGCGCGGCTGCCTTGGGGTGGCGGGCGACCGCGCGGCTGAGCCGGGCGATGGCGCCCGAGTCCGGGTCGGCGGTCTCGCGGCGCCGGCTCAGGAACGGGACCCGGCCGCGGTCGATGCGGTGCCCCACCTTGGCCAGGATCGCCGGCAGCAGGGTCACGGCGGTGATCACGGCCACGATCACCGTGATGGCCGTGCCGAGGCCGAGCTTGGTGACGAACGGGATCCCGATGAGCATGAGGCCCGAGATCGAGATCGCGACGGTCAGCCCGGCGAAGATCACGGCGCGGCCGGCGGTGGTCCCCGCGGTCACGGCCGCGTTGACCGGGCGCTGGCCCTCGGCGAGGGCCTGGCGGAAGCGGGTGACGATGAAGAGCGCGTAGTCGATCGCCACGCCGAGGCCGATCATCACGGCCAGGATCGGGGTGATCGTGTTGAAGTCCGTGAAGGCGGCCGCGAGCGTGAGCAGCGACATGCCGAGCCCCACGGAGACGAGCGCGAGGGTGATCGGGATCGCCATGGCGACGGCGGTCCCGAGCACCACGAGCAGCACGACGATGGCGGCGGCGAAGCCGAGCATCTCGCTGGTGTGGGCGGAGGCCTGCTTGCCGTTCACCACGGGCCCCCCGAACTCCACCTGGAGGTCGGAGTCGCCCACGGCGGCACGGACGTCGTCCTCGAGGGCGTCGATGCTCGAGGTCTCGACCTCGGCCGCGGGGGAGTCGTACTGGACGTCGATGAAGGCGACCCGCTCGTCCTCGCTGATGGCGCCGGCCGTGCCGGCGTAGGGGTCGCCGACGCCGATCACGCCGGGGACGCCCGCGGCGGCCTCGGAGGCGGCCGCGATGTCCTCGCGCGCGACGGCCGAGGCGAAGCCGTCATCCGAGGCGAAGACGATCTGCGCGGAGTCGCCGGCGCGCTCGGGGAAGCGCTCCTCGAGCAGGTCGATGGCGCTCTGGGCGTCGGATCCGGGGATGACGACCTGGTTGATCCATCTTGCCGCCGAACGCGTTGCTGGCGCCGACGACGAGCACGATCACGACGAGCCACGCCGAGATCGTGCGCCAGGGGTGCTCGGCGCACCCACGGACCATGCGCGCCAGGGCGCCGGTGGGCGCGGTCGGGGGTGGGGCGGGACGCGCGGAGGGCATGAGGGCTCCTTCGGGCGGGATCTGGACGCCTCCCACGTCCCCGCGCGCGGGCCCGCGCTCGCATCGGCGAGATCGCCGAATCACCTCCCCCGTCGTAGGATCGCCGGGTGCTCTACGGCCGCGATCCCGAGCGGGCCGTCATCGGCGAGCTGCTCGACGCCGCCCGGGAGTCGAGCAGCGGAGCGCTGGTGCTGCGGGGCGAGCCGGGCATCGGCAAGACCGCGCTGCTGGAGGACGCCCGCGAGCGGGCCGGCGACATGCAGATCCTGAGCGCGCGCGGCGTGGAGTCGGAGTCGGAGCTGCCGTTCGCCGCCCTTCACCAGCTCCTGCGCCCGGCCCTCGGCGGCCTCGACGGCGTGCCGCCGCCCCAGGCGGCCGCGCTGCGGGTCGGCGCTCGGGCCTGGCCGACGGCGACCCGCCCGAGCGCTTCCTGGTCTTCGCGGGGTGCCTGTCGCTGCTGTCCGAGGCTCGCCGAGCGGCGGCCGGTGCTGTGCCTGGTCGACGACGCGCACTGGCTCGACGCCGCCTCGGCCGACGCGCTGCGGTTCGTCGCGCGCCGGCTCGGCGCGGAGGGCGTCGTGCTGCTCTTCGCCGCCCGCGAGGGCGACGTGCGCCGCTTCGAGGCGACCGACGTGGCGTCGCTCGCGCTGACCGGGCTCGACGCCGATGCGGCGGTGCTCCTCGCCCGCGACGCGGGCGTCGCGGCGGCCGCGCCGGTGCTCGACCGGCTCGTCGAGCGCACGGGCGGCAACGCCCTCGCTCTGTTGGAGCTGCCGGCGGTGCTCAGCGCGGCGCAGCTCGCCGGGCGCCGCGCCGCTGCCCGACGCCCTGCCGCTGACGCGCGAGATCGAGCGGGCCTTCCTCGAGCGCGTGCGCCGGCTGCCGGCGCGGCGCAGGGGCTCATGCTCGTCGCGGCCGCCGACGACACGGAGCGCGCGGCCGTCGTCGCGCGCGGCCGCCGCCCGCCTCGGCGCCGGGCCGGACGCGCTCGACGACGCCGAGCAGGCGGGGCTCCTGTCCCGGTGCGCGGCCGCGGCTTGCCTTCCGCCACCCGCTGGTGCGCTCGGCCGTCGTACGAGGCGGCCACCTCGTCGGAGCGCCGGGCGGCGCACGGCGCGCTCGCGCCGGCGCTCGAGGGCGACGACGAGCACGCCGACCGCCGCGCCTGGCACCTGGCCGCGTCGGCGCTGGAGCGCCGACGAGGACGCCGTGCGGCGCTGGAGGAGGCCGCCGCGCGCGCCGCCGAGCGCGCGCGGCCACGCCGCCGCCGCCCGGGCGCTCGAGCGCGCCGCCGAGCTGTCGGCCGACGGCCCGACGCGCGGCCGGCGGCTCGCGGGCGCCGCGCGCGCCGCGAGCCTCGCGGGCGCCGACGAGCGCGCGGCCGCGCTCGCCCGGCAGGCGCGCCCCTCGTCGACGACCCCCTCTGCTCGCCGAGCTCGCGCTGGTGTCCGGGATCGCCGAGCGACGGCGCGGCCGGCCGGCGGACGCGCGTCCACCCGCTCCTCGAGGCCGCGCGCCGGGTCACGGCCGCCGCCCCGCGAACCGCGCTCGAGCTGCTCCTGCACGCGGCCGCCGCGGGCAGCGAGGGCGGGGAGCCGGCGGCGATCCTCGACGCCTGCCGGCTGGCGACTGCGATCGTCCCCGGATGCGGGCGACGAGGAGGGCACCCTGATCCGGCGGGTGCTGGTCGGCTGGGGGGCGATGGGCGAGGGCGACAGCGCCCGCGCCGCCGAGCATCTCGAGGCGGCCGTCGCCTGGGCCGCGACCGCCGACGACGAGCAGCTCGTCTTCTGGGGCAGCGTGGCCGCCATCTTCCTCGGCGACGACCGCGCGTGGGGGGCGCTGCTGACGCGGGCCATCGGGCTGGCCCGGGCGCGAGGGGCACTCGGGATCCTCGCCGAGTCGCTCGCGGTGCGATCGCTGCAGCTCTTCCTCGCCCAGCGGTTCGACGGGGCGGCCGCTCGCGGCGGCCGAGGCGGCCGAGCTCGCGCGCGAGCTCGGCGCGCAGAACTTCACGACCCTGCCGACGAACGTGCTCGCCGCCGTCGCGGCCATCCGGGGCGACGAGGAGGAGGCCGCCCGCCGCGCGGCCGAGACGATGGAGCGCGCGAGCCGTCCACGGGCTCGCGCGGCAGGCCGCGATGGCGACCTGGGCGCTCGCGCAGCTCGACCTCGCGCTCGGCCGCTGGCCGGAGGCCCTGGAGCGGCTGGAGGCCATGGCGGACGTGCGGCCCGGCCACGGCGACGCCCTGCTAGCCGTGATCGCCCTCCCCGACACGATCGAGGCGGCGGTCCGGGCGGGCCGGCGCGAGCGAGGCGCTGTCGCTGCTGCCCGCGTTCGAGGCCTGGGCGGCGGGGTCGGGCGCGGCCTGGGCGCAGGTCCGCCTGGCCGGCTTCCGCGCGCTGCTGGCCGACGGCGACGAGGCGACGCGCGCACTTCGAGGAGGCCTTGGCGGCTGGCGCGAGGACGCCCGCCCCTTCGACCTGGCCCGCATCCGGCTGCTGTTCGGCGAGCACCTGCGGCGGGAGCGGCGCCGGGCGGACGCGCGGGCGCATCTGCGCGCGGCGATCGAGGCGCTTCGAGCGCCTGGGCGCGGCCCCCTGGGCCGAGCGGGCCCGCGCCGAGCTGCGGGCGACCGGCGAGACCGTCGCGCAAGCGCGACCCGAGCGCCGTCTCCCAGCTCACCCCCCAGGAGCGCCAGGTGGCCCGCTTCGTGGCCCAGGGGCTCTCCAACAAGGAGGTCGCCGCCCAGCTCTACCTGTCGCCGCGCACGATCGACGCGCACCTGCGGAACGCCTTCGCCAAGCTGGGCGTGACCTCTCGGACCCAGCTCGCGCGCCTGCACCTGGAGGAGCGGCGCCTAGGCGACGGTTCGGCGATTTCGCCGATGCGACGCGCGCGGGTCGCGGCGACACTCGGCGACATGATCACCACCAGCGCCGCCTCAGACTCGCTCGCCCGCTACTACGACGACGCCTCCCGCTACCCGCTCCTGGGCCGCGCCGAGGAGATCCGGCTCGCCGGGCGGGCCCAGGACGGGGACGAGGCGGCTCGCCGCCGCCTCATCGAGTCGAACCTCCGGCTCGTCGTCGCCATCGCCCGCCGCTACCGCGGCCAGGGCCTCGACCTCGTGGACCTGGTCCAGGAGGGCAACCTCGGCCTGATGGCCGCGGCCGAGCGCTACGACCGTCCCCACGAGCTGCGCTTCGCGGCCTTCGCCGCCTGGTGGATCCGGCGCGCGATCTGCCGCGCCCTGTCGACGAGCTCGCGCGCGGTGAGGCTGCCGCTGCGCGTGGTGGAGCACATGTCCGCGGTCCGGCGGGTCGAGGAGGAGCTCATGCAGCGCCTCGGCCGCCCGCCGACGTCCGCCGAGCTGGCCCGCGAGGCCGGCGTCGGCGAGGACGTCGTCGAGGACCTCCGGCGCGCCGAGCACCGCCCCTCCTCGTTCTCGCAGCCCGCCGGCGCCGATGGGGACGCCACCCTCGGCGACCTGATCCCCGATGAGGGCGCCCCCGACCCCGCGGCCGGCATCGCCGAGGCGCAGGAGCGGGCCGGCCTGGCCGGCGCCGTCCGGGCGCTCGGCGAGCGCCCCCGGCGGGTGCTCGAGCTGCGCTACGGCATCGACGGCGAGGCGCGCACGCTCGACGGGGTGGCCCGCGAGCTCGGCATCTCGCGCGAGCGCGTCCGCACGATCGAGGCCGCCGCCCTGCGGCAGCTGTCCGTCCGCCCCGAGCTGGCCGGCCTCCGCCGGGCCGCCTGACCACAGGAGCCACCATGACCTCCACCGAGCATCTACGACCTCGTCGCCATCGGGTCCGGCCCGGCCGGCCAGCGCGCGGCCATCCAGGCCGCCAAGCTCGGCCGCCGCGCCGCGATCATCGAGCGCGAGCCGGTGCTCGGGGGCGTCTCGACCAACACCGGCACGCTCCCCTCGAAGACCCTCCGAGCCGCGGTCGTGGACCTCACCGGCCAGTCCCACGGCGTCTACGCGAGCGCCTATCGCGTGAAGGACGACGTCACGATCGGCGACCTGCTCTGGCGCACCCGCCAGGTGATCGAGCACGAGCGCGAGGTCATCCACGACCAGCTGCGGCGCAACCGCGTGGCGATCCTGTCGGGGTCCGCCTCGTTCGTCGACCCCCACACGCTCGAGATCGCCTCGGGCGAGCGCGTCGGCACGGTCCGGGCCGACAACATCGTCATCGCGGTCGGCACACGGCCGGCCCGGCCCGACGGGCGTCGACTTCGACGACCGCACCGTGCTCGACTCGGACGGGATCGCGGGCCAGAGCCACATCCCGCGCACGCTCACCGTCGTGGGCGCCGGCGTGATCGGCCTCGAGTACGCCTCGATCGCCGCCGCCCTGGGCGTGAAGGTGACGCTCGTCGAGAGGCGCCCGCGGATCCTCGAGTTCGTCGACGACGAGGTCGCCGAGGCCCTGCAGTACCACCTGCGCGGGCTGGGGCTCGTCCTCCGGCTGGGCGAGGAGGTCGCCGGCGTCGAGCGCCTGGAGGAGGGCGGCGCCGTCACCCACCTGCGCAGCGGCAAGGCGATCCCCTCGGAGATCGTCCTCTACGCCGCCGGGCGCCAGGGCGCCACCGACGGCCTCGGCCTGGCCGCGGCCGGCCTCGAGGCCGACGCCCGCGGGCGCATCGCCGTCGGCCCCGACTACCGCACCGCCCAGCCGCACATCTTCGCCGCCGGCGACGTGATCGGCTTCCCCAGCCTCGCCGCGACCTCGATGGAGCAGGGCCGCCTCGCCGCGCTGGCGGCGTTCGGCGTCCCGGCCAGCCCGATGCCCGAGCTGCTGCCCTACGGGATCTACACCATTCCCGAGATCTCCTTCGTGGGCCGCAGCGAGCGCGAGCTGACCGAGGCGGCGGTGCCCTACGTCGTGGGCTGCGGCCGCTACCGCGAGCTGGCCCGCGGCGAGATCGCCGGCGACCGCACGGGGCTGCTCAAGCTGCTCGTCCACGCCCAGTCGCGGGAGATCCTCGGCGTCCACGTGTTCGGCACGGCGGCGACCGAGCTCGTCCACCTCGGCCAGACGGCCATGGCGGGCGGGCTGACGGTCGACTACCTCGTCGAGGCCGTGTTCAACGTCCCGACCTTCAGCGACGCCTACAAGGTCGCGGCCCTCGACGCCGCCAACCGCCTGAACGAGATCCCGTGCGGGCACTCCGCCCGCGCCGCCTGAAGGGAGGCACCGCGATGGGCCATCCGCACCCCACCCCCGAGATCGCCGCCGCGCTGGCGCCGCGCCCCCCGGCGGGCCATCGGCCCCACCGGGTGGTGGTCGTGGGCGGGGGCTTCGGCGGCCTGCGGGCCGTCCGCGGCCTCGCCGGCGAGCCCGTCGAGGTGACGCTCATCGACCGGCGCAACTTCCACCTCTTCCAGCCGCTGCTCTACCAGGTGGCCACCGGCGCCCTGTCGGCCGGCGAGATCGCCACCCCGCTGCGGGCGATCCTCAAGCGCCAGGCGAACGCCCGCGCCCTGATGGGCGAGGTGGAGGGGTTCGACCTCGCGGCGCGCCGGCTGGTCGTGGGCCCGGTCGGCGACGGCGGCGGACGGCGCGAGATCGAGTACGACACCCTGATCGTGGCCGCCGGCGCGAGCCACTCGTACTTCGGCCGAGAGGAGTGGCGCGACGCCGCCCCCGGGCTCAAGTCGCTGGAGGACGCCCTCGAGATCCGCCGCGCGCGTGCTCCTGGCGTTCGAGGCCGCCGAGGCCGAGGACGACCCGGGGCGGCGGCGCGCCTGGCTCACCTTCGTCGTGGTGGGCGCGGGCCCGACCGGGGTCGAGCTGGCCGGCCAGATCGCCGAGATCGCCCGCGAGACGCTGCGCCGCGACTTCCGCTCGATCGACCCGGCCGGCGCCCGCGTGATGCTGGTCGAGGCGGCCGGGCGGCCGCTGACGTCCTTCCACCCGGCGCTCTCGGAGGCGGCCCGGCGGTCGCTCGAGCGCCTCGGCGTGACGGTCTGCACGGGTCGCCAGGTCGTCGAGCTCGACGACCGCTCGGTGACCCTCGGCCGCGAGGACGGAGGGCCGGAGCGGATCGCCGCCCGCACGACCGTGTGGGCGGCCGGCGTGACCGCCTCGCCCCTCGCCGCGATGCTGGCCGAGGCGTCGGGCGCCCCGCTCGACCGCGCCGGCCGGATCGGCGTGGAGCCCGACCTGACGCTCGCCGGGCGTCCGGAGGTGTTCGCCCTCGGCGACATGGTGGCGCTGGCCGGCCCCCGCGGCGGCCCGCTGCCCGGGGTCGCCCCGGTCGCGATGCAGCAGGGCCGCTTCGCCGCCTCGGTCGTCCGCGACCGCCTGGCCGGGCGCGCTCCGGCGGCGGCCTTCCGCTACCGCGACAAGGGGAGCCTCGCGACCATCGGCCGGGCGCGCGGGGTGGCCGAGTTCGGTCCGGTCCGCCTGGCGGGCCCGCTCGCGTGGCTCGCCTGGCTCGGCGTGCACGTCGCCTACCTCGTCGGCTTCCAGAACCGCGTCCTGGTGCTCACGCGGTGGTCGTTCTCGTTCCTCACCCGCGGCCGGGGCTCGCGCCTGATCGGACGAGAGGCCACGCCGGCCGGCGAGCCGGAGATCGGCGGCAGCGCCGTCCCGTGAGAGTCCCCGGGGCGAGTGAACCGGGGCTCATCCGGGTAGTTCGGGGACGGAACCCGAGCCAAAGGAGAGGCCGATGTCCCCGAACGAGGAGCGCGATCGCGTCCGCGACCGCGACATGAGCGGCGACGACCGCGACCGCCTGGGCGACCGCGATGTCGCCCGCGACGATCGCTCCGAGCAGGCTGACGCCGCGGCGCGCTCCACCGCCGCGTCGGGCACGCTCGACGATGACCGGCACCTGCACGACGACCCGACCCGCGACGACGACCGGACCCTGGAGGACGACGACGCCACCATCGGGCCCGAGGGCTACCCCGAGGGCACCCGGCTGCCGTCGCTCGGCCGCCTGCGCGGGATGGACGCCCGCACGACCGACGGCGAGAAGGTCGGCACGGTGCGCGACGTCTACCTCGACTCCGAGGCGCGCTACGTCCGGTACCTGGATGTCAAGACCGGCTGGTTCAGCGGCTCCCACATCGTGCCGGTTGACGACGTGACCTACGTCGAGGAGGACGCCTGCGTCGTCGTGCCCTACTCGGCCGAGATCCTCAAGGCGGCGCCGACCTTCGGCGACGACGAGGAGATGACGGCCGACCGCGAGCGGTCCATCTACGAGCACTACCGGCGACCCGGCTACTGGGACGAGGCCCGCGAGGCCGTGCGCGCCCGCCAGACCGCCCCCGCGCCGACGCCGCAGATCGCCGAGGCCGAGGTGGCCGACGCCATCCGCCGCGGCGACGACCCGGGCGCCGTCCGCGTCAAGCGCTGGGGCGCCTGACCGGGGCCGCTTTCCGACCGGCGGCGGCGCTGCGACACTCCGGCGCCAATGCGCCGCCGCCGGATCATCGGGACGCTGCTCGCCGCCGCCCTCGCGCCCGCGGCGCTGGCGGCCTGCGACAGCGGCGCGCCTTCGGCCACGGCCAGCCCGAGCCAGGACCGCTTCGACGCGCGCCGGGCCTTCGCCGACCTCCGCGCCCAGGTGGCGCTGGGGCCCCGCCCGGCCGGCTCGTCCGCGTCGCGGCGCCTCGCCGAGCGCCTGAGGGCGCGCCTGCCGAACGCCCGCTTCGAGGCGGTGCCCGGCGGGCTGCGCAACGTGGTGGGCACGCTGCCCGGGCGCGGGAGGCCGATCCTGGTGGGCGCCCACTACGACACGAAGGACATTCCGGGGTTCGTGGGCGCCAACGACGGCGCCTCGGGTGCGGCCACGACCCTCGAGCTGGCGCGGGTGCTGCGCGCGGGCCGCCGGGCCTGCGAGCGCGAGATCCGCTTCGTGATGTTCGACGGCGAGGAGAGCCCGCGGGGCTCACCTGACTCGGAGTTCCTGCGCGACGGGCTCCGCGGCAGCCGGGCCTACGCGGCCGCCCACGCCGACGAGCTGGCCGCCGTGGTGGTCGTCGACTTCGTCGGCGACCGCGACCTCTCGATCCCGCGCGAGACCGGCTCCGACGCGGGGCTCTGGCGACAGCTGCGCGCGTCGGCCCGCCGCGTGGGCGCGATCGACGCCTTCCCGGCCCAGGCGCAGGGCCGCATCTACGACGACCACACCCCGTTCACCGACCGCGGGGTGCGCGCCATCGACCTGATCGACTTCGACTACCCGCACTTCCACAAGCCCAGCGACACCCTCGACAAGGTCTCCGCCCAGAGCCTCGACCTGGTGGGGGAGACGCTGGTTGAACATGTTGCAACGACAGGCGCGACAGACGTGTCCCCGGCCCTAGGCGGGACCGGCCTCAGCGCGGGGTCACGCGGAAGCGGACGCGCTTCGGCGCCGAGCGGTTGAACGCGAGGTCGGTGGCGACGATCGTCGCCCGGTAGGCGCCCGGCACCAGGCGCCGCTTCCCGACCCGCCGGGTGAGCCGCACCGAGCCGTTCTCGCGCGCCGTCGCCAGCGAGAGGCGCCCGAGGGTGCGGAACCGGGTCCCGACCCGCCGCTGGATCGTGATCCGGGCGGTCGAGGGCTCGGAGAAGCGCAGGGCGAACGCGGGCTTGGGCCGGGTGCGCGGGCGGAAGGCGGTCGCCAGGCGCACGCGCGGGCGGTTCAGCGCGAAGCGCCGCACGACCGGGGCGACGGTGTCCTTGCCGACGGTGATCCGGGCGGTGCGGACGGGCCCGACGCCGCCCTTGTTGGTGCCCCAGAAGGTGAACGAGTCGACCCCCTGGAACCCGGGCCGCGGCGTGTAGACGACGCTCGACGTCGCGGGGTTGACCGCGCCCACCGCGCCGTTGGCCGGCGCGGTCAGCACCTGCGGGGCGGTGAGCTGAGGCCCCGAGCAGGTCAGCGCCACCGTCGTGGGGCGCCCCTGCACGACGGTCGCCGAGGCCTCCGGGCAGGCCGGAGGCGGCAGGTACTGGCGCGCGGCCACGAAGCGAGGCGCCGCACCGGGGGCACCCTGCTGCCAGGCCATCAGCCCGGTCCCCTTCGGCGAGATCGCCAGGGTGCCGAAGGAAGCGGTGCTCGGCGCCATCAGCTGGGGACCGGCGGGCGCCCCGTCGGGCCCGATCACCCGGGCCCAGAGCTGGCTGACGTTGCCCAGCGGGCCCTGGTTCCACAGGAGGATGCCGGTGTCGTCGTCGAGCAGCGCGACGTCCGCGGCGAACTGGATCTCGGCCGGCGCGCTCAGGGCGGCGCCCTCCGGGAGCCCGTTCGCCCCGATGAAGCGGGAGGCGGCGACCGTCTGGTTGCGGCCCCAGAGGGCGAGCGACCGGTTGGCGGCGTTGGTGGCCATCCGCGGGAAGGCCGCCTGCGCCACGCCCGACTCGACGGACTGGCGCGTCCCGCTGGCCGCCCCCGTCGCGTCGAGCACGAGCGTGGCGAGCTGGTCAGCCTCCGCGATCGGCTCCCAGAGGATGTGGAACCGGCTCTTCCCATCGGTGGTCAGGCGCGGCGTCGCGATCACGCCGGCCGCGACCGGCGTCTGCACGGCCCCCGCGGCGCCGGCCGCGTTCGACCGGCATGGTCCGGATCGTCGGCGGGCCCGCCCATGCGAGCAGCGCCCCGCCGGCGGCGTTGGCCGCGACCGCGACCGTGCTCGAGCCCGGCCCCTCGGGCGGCTGCAGGAGCGGCCCGAGGACCCCGGCCGCGGTCACCTCGCGCGCCTCGGTCTGGTTGATGGGCGTGCTCAGGGTGTTGCGCCAGACGGCGACGGCGTCCCCGTCGGTCGTCCCGGCCACCTCCGGGCTCTCCCCGCTGGCGGCGATGCCGGCGTTGCGGAGGGTGATCTGGGCGCCGAGGGAGTCGTCGGCCTCGATCCAGCGGCCCCGCACGAAGAGGGGCGCGGCCCCGGTGACGCTCTCGGTCCAGACGATCAGCGCCCGGCCTCCGGGGGTGAACGCGAGCTCCCACTGGCGGGGGATCATCGTCCCGTCGGAGACATTCACGATCTGCCCCAGCGAGCCGTCCGGGCGCGCCCGCCGCAACCGCAGCAGGCTCTGCGCGCCGATGCGCTCACTCCAGGCGATCAGGGCTGCGCCATCCGCGTTCGCGGCCGCCCGCGGGAGGAGGCTCAACTCGGAGTCGGCCGAGATCCTCAGCACGTCAGGGCTGAAGCCCGCCTGCGCGGCCGCGGGCAGCGCGAGCAGCGCCGCGCATGCGACCGCGATCCCGAGCCTCTTCAGCACGCGGCGACGCTACGACGTGCCGCCCCGAACGGCAACGGCCGAAGGTCGAGGTGTCCCCGGCGACTGGTCAACGCCTGTCACCTCGGCCCCAGGGCCCTGTCCCGGGGCCGGGCAGGCCGTGATGGCCTACGGCGGCTCAGCGGAGCACTTCGTCGAGGCGGTCTTCAACTACCCGACGCTCGCCGAGTGCGACAAGACGGCCGCCCTCGACGGGCTCAACCGCCTCGACTCGTGGCAGCGGGCCGTGCCCGCGCCGGCGGGCCCGCCGGCGCCGTAGCCGCCCGGGGCGAGCCCGGAAGGCGTCGCCCGGCCCAGGCGACGATGCGGTGTGAAGGATGTTCTGCATGTCACCTCAAGACGCCCGCGGGGCGCCAGTCATTCCCGGGGTCGGCGAACTCCCGCTCCGGTCGCCCGGCGGCGCGGCGGCGGGACGGGGCCACGACCTCGGCGCCGAGGCGCCCGCATCCGCACACGTAGGCGATCTCCATGCCGGCCTCTCCGCGCGACACGGAGAGGATCTGGCGCGTGCCGATCAGCACGCGGCCGCAGTCGGGGCAGTGGACGTCGATCATCGGGGCACCCCCGTCGTGAGAGTCCAATTAGTCCGGATTGGACCCGTATTGGCACCTGATCGAAACATTGGACTCAGCAAACGCCAGTCCGACTTGCACATCAAGAGCCAATCAGAGAACATTGGTCCGTGATCAAGGTCCAACCCGACGCCCTTGCCTCCCTGCTTGGCCCCTGGGCCGCCGCTTCAGGCCCGCTCTACGAACGCCTCGCCGGCGCGATCCGTGAGGCCATCGAGCGCGGCGAGCTGCCCCCCGGCGCCGTGCTCCCCACCGAGCGCGACCTCGCCGCGCGGCTGGCGGTGAGCCGCACGACCGTGGTGAGCGCCTATGGGGCCCTCAAGGGCGAGGGCCGCCTGGAGAGCCGCCAGGGGCGGGGCACCTGGGTCCCGGGGCCGCCATCGTCGCGGCCGGCGCCCGAGCGGCCCTTCTCGGCCGAGCTCTACGGGGGGCTCATCGGCGCCGTCCCGCCGGGCATCATCGAGCTCACGGCCGCCTGCCCGCCGCCCTCGTCGGTGGTCACGCTGGCCCTGGCGGAGACGACGGGCGCGGACCTCGCCGGCGACGTCGCCGGCGCCGGATACGTGCCCGCCGGGCTGCCGGCGCTGCGCGAGCGCATCGCCGAGCAGATGTCGCTCGAGGGCCTGCCGACGCGGCCCGACGAGGTCATCGTCACCACGGGCGCGCAGCAGGCGATCGGGCTGGCGGCCCTCATGCTCGGCGAGCCGGGCCAGGCGGTGCTCGTCGAGGAGGCGACCTACCCCGGCGTCCTCGACGTCGCCCGGGGGCTCGGGATGCGGCCGGTGGGCGTGCCGCTCGACCGCGAGGGCGTGGTCCCCGAGGCCCTCGAGGACCTGCTCGGGCGTGTCCGGCCCGCGTTCGTCCAGCTCGTCCCGCCCCACCAGAACCCCACCGGGTCGGTGCTGTCGCCGGCCCGCAGCCGGCGGGTGGCCGAGCTCTCGGCGCGGTACCGCGTGCCGGTGGTCGAGGACCTGGCGCTCAAGCACCTTCAGATGGACGAGATCCCGCTGCCGGCCCCCATCGCGGCCCACGCCCCGGATGCGTCCTCGATGACCATCGGGTCGGTCAGCAAGGTGCTGTGGGGCGGACTGCGGGTGGGGTGGATCCGTGCCGCGCGCCCGGTGATCGAGCGCCTGATGAAGCTGAAGATGGGCGCCGACATGGGGAGCCCCGTCATCAACCAGACGTTCGCGGCGACGCTCCTCCCCCGCTTCGCGGAGGCGGTGGTGGAGCGCCGCGGCTTCCTCGTCGACCGCCACCAGGCCCTGTCGGCGGCGCTCGCCGAGCACCTGCCCGACTGGAGCTGGGACGAGCCGCGCGGCGGCTGCACCCTCTGGGTGCGGCTGCCGGCCGGCGATGCCCGCGGCCTCTCCCAGGTGGCGCAGCGCTGCGGCGTCAGCGTGGTGCCCGGCCAGGTGCTGTCGGCCGAGGGGCGCCACGCCGACCGGCTGCGCCTGCCGTTCGTCCACGACCCGGAGGTGATCGCCGAAGCCGTGCGGCGCCTGGCCGCCGCCTGGGAGATCTACTCGGGAGCGGGCTCGCGCGCCCAGGAGCCGGTGAGCCTGATCGTCTAGAGCACCCGGGCGACATCGTCCGCCAGGGTGAGCCCCTGGGTGACGACGAGGATGACCACGACGGCCCCGATCGCGACTCGCCCCGCGAGCGCGAGCGCCGGCCGGGCGGTCGTGAGTCGAGCGGCGAGGTGGGGGAGGCGCCCGGCTCGCCGCTCGATGACGACCGCTGTGGTGAGCGCCGAGAGCGCCGGCAGGGCGATGAACGACGCGACGGCGAACCAGAGCGGCTCGAGCACGAGCAGGTCGATGCCGTCCGGGACGATGAAGGCCGCCCCGCCGACGGTCGCCCCCAGCAGCGCCGCCACCGGCACCCGCGCGACGGGCGGCACGCCCAGCCTCGCGACCAGGTAGAGCACGCCGAACAGCGCCCCGGCGAACGCGCCGAAGAGCAGCAGGTTGAGCGACGCCACCGTCACCTGCCCGATCTCGAAGCCGTCGTCCGAGGTGAGACCGACCGCGTCCGGGGACCGCTCGCGCAGGATGAGCATGACGATCCGCCCGCCGATGCCGCCGAACAGGACGCCGGCCGCGGCGCCGGCGCCGGCGCCGAGGGCCAGCCAGAGGGCGAGCGCCCTCAGCTCGCGGCGACCGCCGACCATCTCCGCGCGCTCGGTCAGGGCCCCGCCGTCAGCCGGCCCTCGAGCACGGTCACGGCGCGGCCGCCCAGCAGCACCCTGTCGCCGCGCAGCTCCGTTCGCACGATCCCCCCGCGCGCCGAGGCCTGGTGGCAGACCAGCCGGTCCCGCCCGAGCCGTCCGCCCCAGAACGGCGCCAGGGCGCAGTGGGCCGAGCCGGTGACCGGGTCCTCGGGGATGCCGAAGGAGGGGGCGAAGTAGCGCGAGGTCACGTCGGCGCCGTCGCGGCCGCCGGCGGCGGTGACGATCACCCCCCGCCCCCCAGGGCCGCCAGGGCGCCCATGTCCGGCCGGACGGCCTCGACCTCCGCCGGCGAGCCGGCCTCGACCAGCCAGTCGAAGCGGCTGCGGCCGGTCCAGCGAGGCGCCACCCCGAGGGCCTCCGCCAGCCCATGCGGCCCCGCGGCCCGCTCCGGAGGCGTGGCGGGGAAGTCCATCACGATCCAGTCGCCATGGCGCTCGGCCGACAGGGCGCCGCTGAGGGTCGAGAACGCCACCGCCGCGCCGCCGGGCTCGCGGCCGGTCTCCCACAGGGCGTGCGCGCCGGCGAGCGTGGCGTGCCCGCACAGCTCCACCTCGGCCACCGGGGTGAACCAGCGCAGGGCGTAGCCGCCGTCGTCGCGGTGAAGGAAGGCGGTCTCGGAGAGGTTCATCTCCGCGGCCACGGCCTGCATCCAGGCCTCGTCGGCGGGCCCGTCCAGCAGGCACACCGCCGCCGGATTCCCGGCGAACGCCCGGTCGGCGAAGGCGTCGACCTGGAGGAGCGGCACCGGCATCAGGGGTAGTCCATCACGAGCACCGCGGCCGTGCCGCCTTCGAGCGCCCGGTAGGCGTGAGGGACGTCGGCCGCGAAGGTGGCCAGGTCGCCGGGCCCGAGGACGGCCGGCGCGTCGAGCGGCCCGGCCTCCATCCGCCCGGCCGTGACCAGCAGGTGCTCGCGCACGCCCGGCGGGTGCGGGTCGGCGCGCCGGGCGGCGCCCGGCTCGCACGCGATCGCGTAGACCTCGCTGGGCCCGCGCCGCCCCGTCGCCGCGAGCAGCCGAACGAGGAAGGGCGCGCCCGCCGAGTCAACCCGCACGCCCTCGCCCGCACGCAGCACCCGCACCTCGGGGGCGTGCGGCGACACCAGCTCGGCGAAGGGGAGGCCCAGGGCCGTGGCGACCGACCACAGCGTCTCCATGCTGGGGTTGGCCCGGCCTGCCTCGATATGGGAGAGCGTCGACTTCGCCACGCCGGCGGCGGCCGCCAGCTCGGAGAGCGAGAGTCGCGCCCGGCCGCGGTGGCGGCGCAGGTTGTCGGCCACCACCGCGGAGAGCTCAACCGCCGCGCTCATCGGGACCTCATGGTGGTCTAGCATATCGAACGATGCGTTCGTTTCGTGATCCACTCGTGCGCCACGCCCTCGCGATGGCGCTCGCCGTCGGAGCCGTCGGCATCGGCTTCGGGGCGATCGCCTCCGACGCGGACCTGTCCCTCGCGAAGGCCATCGCGCTGTCGGCTCTGGTGTACGGGGGCTCCGCCCAGCTCGCGGCCGTCGGCGTCGCCGCCGACGGGGGCACCGCGGGGGCGTCGGTGGTCGCCGGCCTGCTGCTGTCGGCGCGCAACATCGCCTTCGGCGTCGCCCTCGCCCCGCTGCTGCCGCGCCGGCTCGCCGACCGGGCCTGGGCGTCCCAGCTCGTGATCGACCAGTCGGCCGCGGCGGCCCTTGCGCAGCCGGCCCGCGACCGCGCCTGGCGCGCGTTCTGGCTCACCGGGGTCTGGGTGCTCGTCCTCTGGCTGGCCGGCACGGCCGCGGGATGGGCGCTGACCGGGGCCGTCGACGTCCGCACGCTCGGGGTGGACGCGGCGATCCCCGCGCTGTTCCTGGCGCTGCTGGCCGAGCGGCTCCGCGACCGCGCGTCGGCCGCGACGGCCCTCGCCGGCGGCGCGATCGCCCTCGCGCTCGCGCCCGTCGCGCCCGCGGGGGTGCCGATCCTGGCCGCGTCCTTCGGCGTGGTCGCCGGCCTGGCCGTCCAGGCGCGCCACGCGTGAGCTGGGCGGCGATCCTCGCCCTGGCCGCCGGGACCTACGCCATGAAGGCCGCCGGGCCGCTCCTGCTGGGCGGCCGGCCGCTTCCGCCGGGTCTCGACCGCGTGGCGACCCTGCTGCCGGCGGCGGTGTTCGCCGCCCTCGTCGTCGTCGACACCTTCGTCGACGGCGGCGAGCTCGTGCTCGACGCGCGCGCGGCCGGGGTCGGCGCGGCGGCCGTGGCCGCCTGGCGCCGGGCGCCCTTCCTCGTGGTCGTGGGCGTCGCGATGGCCGTCACCGCCGCCATCAGGGCACTGCCCGGCGCATGACCACGTGGGCGATGCCGGCCTCCATGAACTGCGGGCCGTCGGCGACGTAGCCGGAGCGCGCGTAGAAGGCGCAGGCCTCGACCTGGGAGTGCAGCTCGACCTCGCGCGCCCCCGCCGCCGCCGCCTCGGCGTGCGCGGCGTCGAGCAGGCGGGCGCCCACCCCGCGCCCCCGCGCCGCGCGGTCGACCGCCATGCGCCCGAGCACCATCGCGTCGCCGCGCCGCACCAGCCGGCAGGTCCCGACCACCACCCCGCCGTCGACGGCCACGAGGTGGAGCGCCGTCGCGTCGTGCCCGTCGCGCTCGAGTTCCTCGGGAACACCCTGCTCTCCGCAGAACACGCGGTGGCGGAGCGCCATGGCGCCGCCGATCTCGGCGTCCTCGGCGCGCCGCACGGTCCCGACTCACGAGGTGGCGCCGCTTATGCCGTACGGGTAGGCTGCCGCCCTCTCGGCCTGGTGGGCCGAAGCGGATGCGAAAGGGGCGCGAATGATTCGACGGCGCACGATGGCGTCACTCCTCGCGGTCGGAGCCCTCGGCGTCGGGGGCATCGCCGCGGGCTGCGGCGACGACGATAGCGGCGGAGGGGACGTCGGCGAGCTCAAGGTGGGGGTCATCACGCCCCTCACGGGCGACCTCTCGCCCTTCGGCGGACCGGGCGCGAAGGCGGCCGAGCTCGCCGCGTCGCAGGTGAACACGGCGGCCGAGGCCGGCGATTCGGGGCTCACCATGACCCTCATCACCGAGGACGAGAAGACCGACCCGCAGGCGTCTCAGGAGGCCGCCACCAAGCTGATCGAGAGCGACGGCGTGAGCGCCATCGCCGGCCCCTGGGGCACGCCGGACCTCATCCCGACCGCCGAGAACGTCACCATCCCGGCCGGGATCCCGATCGTGACCCCGTCGGCCACGGGGCCGGACCTGACCTCGCTGGACGACGACGGGCTCGTGTTCCGGACGCCGCCGTCGGATGCGATCCAGGGCAGGGTCATCGCCCAGATCATGGCGAACGCCATCGGCGCCGACGCGACCGTCAACACGGCCAACCGCAACGACTCCTACGGGACGGCGCTGGTCAGCGAATTCACCACGGCCTGGGAGGCGGCGGGCGGAACGGTCGCCAAGAACGTCCCCTACAACCCCGAGGCCGCGAGCCTCAACTCCGAGGCCCAGCAGATCGCCGACGGCAATCCCGCACGGCTGGATGATCATCGACTACCCCGACACCTGGGCGAAGATGGGCCCCGCGCTGGTGAGGACCGGCAACTGGGACCCGGCGCTGACCTTCACCGGCGACGGCCTGCGCTCGAACGACCTTCCCGAGGCGACCGGCCAGCCGTCCACCGAGGGGATGCGCGGCAGTGCCCCGACCTCGCTCGACGCGCCCGCCGGCGCCGCGTTCGACGCGCTCTGGAAGTCGGACGTCGGCGACCCGCGCCAGACCTACGACGCCCAGAACTTCGACGCGGTGGTCCTGATCGCGCTGGCCGCCGCCGCCGCCGGCTCCAGCGACCCGGCCGCCATCGCGGAAAACCTGCAGGGCGTCTCCGGGCCGCCCGGCGACAAGTACACCTTCGAGAACCTGCAGGAGGCGATCGACGCGGCCGCCAACGGCGACGACATCGACTACGAGGGCGCGTCCGGCCCGATCGACCTCGACGACAACGGCGACCCCTCGGCCGCCAACTACGGCACCTGGAGCTACAAGGGCGGGAAGCTGGTCGACACGACCGAGGTGATCCCGGTCACGAGCGGGTAGGCGTCTCGCGCGGGGGCGGCTCCTGCCGTCCCCGCGCCGCCGCCCCACCCAGGTAGAGCTCGGCGACCTGCGGGTCCGCGAGCAGCGCGTCGCCGGCGCCCTCGAAGCGGTTCTGGCCGCCCTCCAGCACGTAGCCGCGGTCCGCGAGCGACAGCGCCCGGCGGGCGTTCTGCTCGATCATCACGACCGTCACGCCCGAGCCGTTGATGTCGGCGACCGTCTCGAACACCTCGCCCACGGCGCGCGGCGCGAGCCCGGCCGAGGGCTCGTCCAGCAGCAACACCGCCGGGTCGGGCATCAGGGCGCGGGCCATCGCCAGCATCTGGCGCTCGCCGCCCGAGAGCGTGCCGGCGCGCTGGCGGCGGCGCTCGCCCAGCCGGGGGAAGAGGGTCATCATCCGGTCCATCCGCTCCCGGGTCTCGCGGCGGCGCAGCACCCCGCCGACCTCCAGGTTCTCCGTGACCGTGAGCGAGCCGAAGACGTTGTTCACCTGGGGGACGTAGTTCATCCCGCCCGCGGTGACCTCGTGCGTGTGGGCACCGGTGATGTCCTCGCCGCGCAGCACCACCCGCCCCTCGCGGAGCTTCACCAGCCCGAAGATGGCCTTGGCGAGGGTCAACTTGCCGGCGCCGTTGGGGCCGATCACCACCACCAGCTCGCCCGCGCCGGCCCTGAGCGTGCAGCCGCGCAGGATGTCCACCTCGGGCACGTAACCGCCCACCAGGCCGTCGGCCGACAGGACCGGCTCGGTGGGGGTCGCGGTGCTCACGCCGCGGCCGGCTCGGCCCCGAGGTAGGCGTCGATCACGGCCGCGTCCTTCCTGACCTCGTCGGGCGTCCCATGGGCGATCACCTTGCCCTGCGCCATCACGACGACCTCGTCGGAGACGCCCATCACCACGTCCATGTCGTGCTCGACGAAGAGCACCGTCAGGCCGCGCTCCTCGCGCAGGCGGCCAGGTAGTCCAGCAGGCGGTGGCCGAGGGTGGGGTTGACGCCGGCCATCGGCTCGTCCAGCAGCACGAGCCGGGGCTCGGTCATCAGCGCCCGCGCGAGCTCGAGCAGCTTGCGCTGGCCGCCGGACAGGGTCGCGGCGTACTCGTCGGCGTGGGTGTGGATGCCCACCTCGCCCAGCATCTCCATGGCCTGCTCGCGCACCTCGGCCTCGCGCCGCCGCCAGCGCCGGGGCCGGAAGAGCGCCGTCCCCAGGTGCTCGCCCGGTTGCGCGGGAGCCGCGAGCATGACGTTCTCGACGACCTTCATCTTCGCGAGCACCCGGGTGAGCTGGAAGGTGCGGACCATCCCGTGGCGGGCGATCGCGTCGGGGCTCTTGCCGGTGATGTCCTCGCCGGCGAAGACAACGGTCCCGCTCTCGGCCTTGATGAAGCCTGTCAGGAGGTTGAACGCCGTGGTCTTGCCGGCGCCGTTGGGGCCGATCAGCGCAGTGACGCTCCCCTCGCGCACGGCGAAGCTCGCGCCGTCCACCGCGCGCAGGCCGCCGAAGCGGACGCTCAGGTCGCGGACGTCCAGCAGAGTCCCGTCAGGCGTCGAGATGGAGCTCCTCCTTCTTGCCGAACAGGCCCTGCGGCCGGAACGCCATCATCCCCATGATGATCAGGCCGATGACCACGAAGCGCAGCGCGGCCACCTTGTCCGAGTCGAGCGGGAAATCGAGGAAGCGCGTGCCCGAGACGATCAAGGCGATCAGCACCGAGCCGACCACGACGCCGAAGTAGCTCCCGATCCCGCCGAGGATCAGGATGGCGAAGCCCACGAAGGTGAAGATGGGCTCGAAGTTCTCGGGGAACAGCGTGGTCGAGAAGAGCGTGAAGAAGACGCCCGCCAGCCCGGCGATCGCCGAGCCCAGGGCCAGCGACTGCAGCTTGTAGCTGAAGACCGGCTTGCCCGTCGCCGCGGCGGCCTCCTCGTTCTCGCGCACCGCCCGCAGCGCGCGGCGCCAGGGCGAGCGGCCCAGGTAGACCAGCAGCAGCCCGACGAGGACGGCCGCCACCCAGACCAGCACCAGCAGGGGCACGCGGCGGTCGAGCTCGAGCCCGATGCCCGAGAAGAAGTCGAGGATGTCGTTGTTGGCGTCCCGCCACGGCCCGCTGGCGCTGCGGAGGCCCTGCGTGCCGCCGGTCGTCCCCTCCTCGTTCTGGATGGTTATGCGGAGTATCTCCCCGGCGGCGATCGTGACGATCGCGAAGTAGTCGGCCCGCAATCGCAGCGTCGGCAGCCCCAGCAGGAGCCCCCCCGCCGCCGCGGCTGCGATCGCGATCGGGATCGCCACCCAGATCGTCACGTCGTTGGTGACCAGCAGGCCCATCGTGTAGGCCCCGATCGCCATGAACGCGACGTGGCCGAAGTTGATCAGGCCGGTGTCGCCCACCTCGAGCTGCAGGCCCAGCACGAAGATCGCGTAGATGCCCGCGAAGGTGAGGACGAAGGCCCAGAAGCCGAAGGCGAGGACCGGGTCCATCAGACGGTGCGGGCCTGGCCGAAGATGCCCTGGGGCCGGACCAGCAGCACCAGGATCAGCACGAGGAACCCGATCGCCTCCTTGTAGGTCGGGCGGATGAACATCGTCGACCACTCCTGCACGAGACCGATCGTGAGCCCCCCGAGCAGCGCGCCGTACGCGTTGCCGATCCCCCCGAGCACGACGGCGGCGAAGATCGGCAGCAGCAGGAACCAGCCGGTGTTCGGCGTCAGCGTCGTGTAGATGGCCGCCAGCACCCCGGCGAGGCCGGCCAGGCTGCCCGCGAGCAGCCAGGTGTAGATCACCACCCGGCGCGTGTTGACCCCCGAGACCTCGGCGAGGTCGAAGCTGTCCGACAGGGCGCGCATGGTCTTGCCGATCAGGGTCACCCGGAGCATCGTCGCCACCAGCACCAGCACCACCCC
Source organism: Miltoncostaeaceae bacterium (assembly GCA_963819845.1). GTDB lineage: Bacteria > Actinomycetota > Thermoleophilia > Miltoncostaeales > Miltoncostaeaceae > DATAGF01. Next base: position 752,753 of record CAWFXQ010000008.1, on the reverse strand, counting down.
GGCGGTGAGGATCACCGTCACCTGGATGGCTGTGATCGTCACGTCGCCGAAGATGGTCCACGACTGGAATTGGTCGAACGTCCAGGGCGCGGTCGTCGCCGCCCCACTGGAACAGGATCAAGTTGCGCAGGACGAACGCGAGCCCGATCGACAGCAGCAGCAGCTGCATGACGCCCGCGCCCCGGCGCCGCATCGGCGCCCAGATCGAGAACTCCAGCACCAGCCCCAGGGCCGCGACCGCCGCGATCGCTCCGAGGAACGCGACGGCGAGGGGCGCCCCCGCGCTGACGTTGATCGCGAAGGCCACGTAGCCGCCCAGGGTCATGAAGTCGCCGTGGGCGAAGTTGACCAGCTTGAGGATCCCGTACACCAGCGAGAGGCCGATGGCGCCGAGCGCGTAGATGCCGCCGCTCGACAGGCCGTTGATCGTGGTGTTCAGGAACTCCTCCACGCGCCCCCCCGCCGCGAATGTTGCGGAAGGCTACCCCGCCCGGGGCGGGCCGCGCTATCTGCCCTCGGCGATCCGCGCCGCCGCGGCCACCGGCGCGTCCTGCAGCAGCCGCGCCCCGGCTCGGTGGGCCAGCTCGGCGGTCGCGCCACGCCCGGCGAGGGCCACGTCGAAGCGCCGTGCGAGCTGCTCGATCTCGTCGATGGCCTCCTCCATGGGCCCCTGGCGCTCGGCGCACACCACGATGACGGCCGGCTCGAGGTCGGCGGCGGTGTCGCGCAGGGTGTCGATGGGCGTGTCGTTGCCGAGGTGGGTGATCCGCCAGCCGTGCTCGCGCAGCGCCAGGCCGAAGCACACCAGCCCGAGGTCGTGGTGCTCGTCCGGCGGGCAGGCGAGCAGCGCCCGAGGCCCCACCCCCGTGTCCCACCCGCGGGCGAGCCCGAGCAGCCGGCCGCGGATGATCCCGCTCGCGAAGTGCTCCTGGGCGACCGACAGCTCCTGCGCCTCCCAGCGCTCGCCGACGTCGCGCAGGTACGGCAGCACCACGTCGCGCAGGACCGTCGGGACGCTGAAAGCGGCCAGCAGGCGGTCGAGGATCGCCTGCGCGTCGACGTCGCGGAACGACTCGAGCACCGCCCCGAGCTCGGCCCGGGCGGCCTCGAGGGCCTGGGCGCGGCCCGCGTCGTCGGGCGGGGCCGGCTCGCGCAGCGCCATGCGCGCGGCGACCGACGCCGACAGCCCCTGCGCGAGGCCCCGGCGCATCGCTCTCACCCGGACCTCGTCCCCGGCGGTGTAGAGGCGGAAGCCGCCGGACGTTCGCTCGGGCCGGAGCAGGCCGTAGCGCCGCTCCCAGGCGCGGAGGAGGTCGGGGCTGACCCCGTGGCGCCGGCTCAGCTCGCCGATGCGCAGGAGCGCGGGGCCATCGGGTGTCGGCCTGGCGATCATCACGACGATGCTGACTCAAAGCTGGACAACTTGTCCAGGGTATCCCGCCGCGCGGACGGCGCGTGGCTGCCGCTACCGACATCCCATGGGAAAGAGACAGGCCCCAAGACTCTCGACAGACTCTTGACAGAACGGCGCGAGTTTGGCTTTCTTCAGGACGTGATCAACCAGGTTCGGGAGCGAGCGCCCAGTGGCCGTGACCGGGCAACTGCGATGCTGCGCTTCACCCGTGACCTGTGGCGCGCGCTGAAGCCCTCGCTCATGCCCGACCCGCGCCGCCCCGGATGGTCCGAGCGGTACCTCCTGGAGGCGTGCGAGGCCAGCGTGGCCCGGCTCGCCGCCGACCCCCGCTCGGAGCCGATGGCCTCGCGCACGCTCTTCTCGGCCGCCCGTTCGCTGATGCGGGCCCAGGACCAGCTGCTGGCCTCGCACATCATCGAGCGGCACCTGGCCCGGGCGCGCGGCTACTTCGAGGTCGAGCGCGGCGTCCAGGGCCTCGACGTCAGCCCCCGCTGCGCCGCCCTCAACCGCAAGGGGAAGCCCTGCGGCCGGGAGCCGATCTGGGGGACTCCGTTCTGCGTGTCGCACAGCCCGCGCCCCGCGGCGGCGTAGGCGCCTGACCTCCGCCCCCGGCGCGCCCCCGCGCCCGGCGGGTAGGGTCTCGCGATGGACGTCCACCTCGCCCTCGCCAGCAAGCGGGACGTCCGCGCCTACTCGGGCGAGGCCGTTCCGTCCGAGGCCGAGCGGCGCATCCTGGACGCGGGGCGCCTCGCCGGGAGCGCCCGCAACCGCCAGCCCTGCAGGTTCGTGGTCGCGGAGGGCTCGGCCCGCGACGCGGTGGCGGGAGCGGTCTACTCGCCCGGCAACGTGCTCGGGGCCGGCCTGGTCGTCGCGGTGGTCGTCAGCCCGGGCGGGGGGCTGGTCGACTTCGACGCCGGCCGCGCCGCCCAGAGCATGATGCTGGCGGGCTGGGCAGAGGGGATCGCGTCGTGCCCGAACGGCATCGCCGACCCCGGGGCGCTGCGGCGAACGCTGGGCATCGAGGAGCCCGAGCGGGCCGTGGTGGTCCTCACCTTCGGGCCCCCGGCGGTCGCGCGCGACCCGGGGCGGCGGTCGGCCGAGGCCTGGAGCCGCCGGGCGCGCCGCCTGCCCCTGGAGGGGCTCGTGCGCCGCGTCGGGGCACCGGCGCCGTGAGGATCGTCCGGCCCGGGCGGCTGGACGCGCGCGGTCCGGCCCGCGAGGCGATCGGCCACGCCGACGCGAGCCTTCTGACGCGCCCGACCGACCCCGACTTCATCCACAGCGAGCCCTGGCGGGCGCTCCGGATCCTGGGCGAGTTCGTCAACGGGTTCGACGCCCTGGCGCGCGTGGGGCCGGCGGTGTCGGTCTTCGGGTCGGCCCGGCTGCTCGAGGGCGACCGCCACTACGGGCTGGCCCGCGAGGTGGGGCGGCTGCTGGCCGAGCGCGGCTACGCGGTCATCACCGGCGGGGGGCCGGGGATCATGGAGGCGGCGAACCGGGGAGCGGCCGAGGCCGGGGGCATGTCGGTGGGCTGCACGATCGAGCTGCCCCACGAGCAGTCGGTCAACGAGCACGTGAACCTCGCGGTGGCCTTCCGTTACTTCTTCGTCCGCAAGACGATGTTCGTGAAGTACTCCGAGGCCTACATCGTCTTCCCGGGCGGCTACGGCACCATGGACGAGCTGTTCGAGTCGCTCACCCTGATCCAGACCGAGAAGGCCCTGAGCTTTCCCGTGGTGCTCTGCGGCACCGCCCACTGGGCCGGCCTGGTGCGCTGGGTGCAGGCCCGGATGATGGAGGAGGGCCTGATCAGCCGGGGCGACATGGACCTCTTCCGCATGTCCGACTCACCGGAGGAGATCGTCGAGATGGCCGTCGGGGGCGAGCCCTGATCATCCTCCTCGAGGTGGCCCGGTAGTCAGCGCACCAGCACGACCGCGTCGTCGCCGAGCGACCGGCGGCCGCGGCGGGCGAGCCCTCTGTCGGCGGTGAGCAGGAGCGGCTCATCGAGAGCCTCGGCGAGGGCGAGGTAGAGGGCGTCGTACGCGGTGAGGTCGTGCCGGAGGTCCCAGACGCGCGGGCGCAGCGGGGTGTGCGGGTGCCGAATCAGTCGCGCGGCGCCCAGGTCGGTCACCGCATCGCTCGCCCGCTCCTCGCTGACGCGCCCCGCGAGCACCAGCCGCCGCAGCGCATTGAGCGTCTCGGGTTCGACGACGTCGGGGGCGTGGAGCGGCTGCTGGGGGCTGTGGTCGAGGGCCGTGGCGATCGCGTTCACGGCCTCGGGACGCCCGACGAGATAGTCCGTCAGGACCGACGCGTTGACGACGATCACCGGCGGTCGCGGTCCTCGCGGATGAGCGTCGGCCGTCGACGGCCCGTCGTAACGCGCGCGCGAAAGGATGCGCTCGGTGAGCTCGGGGATCGTCGGCAGGAGTGCGACGTCCGCCATCCGGGCAAGGAGGAACTCATTGAGGGACTGACCCGCGAGTGCGGCCTGCGACTTGAGCCGGCGGTGCACGTCGTCGGGGACCCCTCTGATCTGCACGTTGGCCATGCCGCACGATAGCGGAATACATGCATAGCATGCACAATGAATGTGACGAGGGAGTGTCGCGATCGAGGAGGTCGACGTGACCGAGTTCACCAAGGTCAACCTGCGGGAGGTGGAGGACATGGCGCCCCGCTTCGGGCTGTCGCCGGGCCTCGAGTCGCGCTTCGCCCGCGAGCCGCTGCAGCTCGAGAGCTCCGGTCTCAGCCACTTCCGCCTCGGCGCCGACTTCCGCACGCCGTTCGGGCACCGGCACTCGGTGCAGGAGGAGGTCTACGTGGTGATCGCGGGGACGGCTCGCCTGCGGGTGGGCGACGTGATCGTCGAGATGGGGCCGTTCGACGCGGTGCGCGTCAGCCCGGAGGCCGCCCGGTGCCTGGAGGGCGGCCCGGCCGGCGCCGAGGTGCTCGCCTTCGGCGCGCCCAGCGACGACAACCGCGACGCCGAGCCGCTGCCCGGCTGGTCGGGCGACTGACGGCCGCCCCAGCGCGTCAGCCGGTAGCCGCGCCCCGGCGCCACATCACCTCGGCCCGCTCGGTGAAGCTGTCCCGCCAGCCGGCTGCCAGCGCAGGCAGGGCCGCCGCCGCCTCGAGGTCCTCGCGCGTGGCCTCGCGCAGCATCCACGCGATGCGCCGCACGCTGAACCCGCCCTCGCCCCGGCGCACCCGCTCGATCGCGTCGCCGGCGCCGAGCTCGCCCTCCTCCCGCACGCGCAGGTAGAAGCCCACCCGCCCGCTCGCCAGGAACGGCTTGCCGAAGGCGTGGTCGCGCATCCGCATGGCGAGCTTGAAGCACGGCACGCGGGGGTGGCTCACCTCCAGCAGCGCGCCGCCGGCGCGCAGGACGTCGCCGATCAGCACCTCGGCCTCGTCCATGCCCTCGACGGTCAGGTTCTCGCCGAAGTAGCCGTACGGGGACAGGTCGCGCCCGAGCTCGGAGGCCCAGTGGCCGTAGTGCTGGACGGGGTACGCGTAGACGGCCTTGTCGGGGCCGCCGTGCACCCGCAGGTCGGCCTGGCCGTCGCCGTCGAGGTTCGTCTCCCGGGCCATGACGCGGCCCTCCGCGGGCCGCTTGACGATGGCGCTCGTGGCCGTGCGCCCGTCGAACTCGAGCGGAGCCGGGCGACCCACGTTCACCGAGACGATCCTCACGGGGTTGAGGGTATCGCCCTGGCCGGGGATAGGGTCCGGGGCGATGCGCGGAGTCTTTCCCCGCGACGAGCACTTCATGCGCGTGGCGCTGAGCGAGGCGGCCCTGGCCGCCGAGCACGGGGACGTGCCGGTGGGCTGCGTCGTGGTGCGCGAGGGCCAGGTGGTCGGGTCGGCCCACAACGAGCGCGAGCAGCGCGGCGACCCGACCGCCCACGCCGAGGTGCTGGCGCTGCGCGAGGCCGCGCTGCACCTCGGGGGCTGGCGGCTGCTCGGGACGGTCGTCTACTGCACCCTGGAGCCCTGCCCCATGTGCGCCGGGGCGATCCAGCAGGCGCGCGCCACCCGCCTGGTCTTCGGCGCCCCCGACCAGAAGGTCGGCGCCGCCGGCACGGTCGTCAACCCGCTCCAGGACCCGCGGCTGCTGCACCGGGTGGAGGTGCAGGGCGGCGTCCTCGCGACCGAGGCCCTCTCGCTGCTGCGCAGCTTCTTCGACGATCGGCGTTAGCGGGTCTTAAGGGGCGGTAAGTCTCCTGTGAGGACCCTTCAGGGTTGCGGAACCCCGGCCGATGGTTGGTACCATCCCGCCGCTTTCCGGACCCCGTCGGAGGAATGAGCCTGTGAAGAAGCCGATCAGCACGCGCCGCGCCCTGACCGGCGTCGCGATCGCCGCCGCGGCCGGAGCCGCGCTCGCACTGCCGTCCACCGGCCTGGGCGGAGCCGCCGCGATCCAGGACGACGTCCTCACGACCGCCCCGATCACGGAGATCCCGCAGCGCCTGACCCTGGTGAAGAACACCAAGGCCAAGGTCGCCCGCTTCGACATCCTGTGGTCGTTCGTCGCCCCCACGCAGCCGGTCAACCCGACCAACCCCGACGACCCGGCCTACGACTGGACGCGCGTTGACCAGGTGCTGATCGGCTTCGACCAGGCCAACATTACCCCGATCGTCAGCACCTACAGCACGCCGTCCTGGGCGGTGGCCGGCCCCAAGACGAGGTTCCCGAGCGCGTACAACCCCAACGCGCCGGTGCCGCAGGCCTTCGGCCAGTTCATGAAGGCCGTCGCGACCCGCTACAGCGGCACCTACGTCGACCCGTCGCCCGGCTCGGGCCCGACCACGCTGCCGCGTGTGCGCCACTTCGAGATCTGGAACGAGCCCAACATCGCCAACTTCTTCCGCTTCGGGCAGAAGAGCAACCTCGGCAAGTACAAGGGCCTCGTGAAGCAGGCGTACACGAACATCAAGGCCGCCAACAAGAACACGGTCGTCATCGCCGGCGTCGGCGGGCCCACCAGCAGCGGGGGCAGGAACGGGGTCGGCGCGAAGAAGTGGATGAACGGCCTCGTCAGCGACAAGTCGGTGAAGTTCGACGCCTACTCGCAGCACATCTATCCGACGCAGAGCCCGAAGTTCGACTCGCCGGCGTACGACGCGGTCTTCCCGACATGGAGCGACGCGAGCCTCGACACGATCTTCGAGGCGCTCGACAAGAAGCGGAAGGGCATGAAGCTCTACGTCACCGAGGCCGGCTACACCACGGCCGCGACGCCGTTCCGCACCGTCAAGGTCACCCCGGCGGTGCAGAACAAGAACCTGAAGGAGCTCTTCAACCTGCCCAAGGTCAAGGGCCCCCGGATCGCCGCGGTGGTCTGGTTCAACCTCCAGGACAACCGCAACTGGCCCGGCGGCCTGCTGAAGGCCGGCGGCGGCAAGAAGCCGAGCTACAACTCGTTCGTTGCGGTCGCGCGGCGCCCGATCCAGGGGAACCTGCGCTCGACGCTGGCCAACTAGCGCGATCCTCCGGCGGGCGCCCCCGGGTGGGCGCCCGCCGCCCCCGGCCGATCAGACCGGGATGCTCTGCCGGAACCGGAAGAGGTCGTCCGGGTCGACCTGCGTCTTCACGTCCTTGAGGCGGTCGAGGTTCGACCCGTAGTAGGCGTTCTGCCAGGTGGTGAGATCCGGGTCGATGTAGTTCTGGTAGGCGTACGGCGAGACGAAGGGACGCATGGCCGCGTAGAACCCGCGGATCCACGAGAGCGCCGCGGCCTGCGTCCCCTCCCCGGCCCAGTAGGCGGCGAACTGGCACGAGTAGAGGGCGTCCCGGTGCACGAAGGCCGTCGCGTCGGCCGCGACCTCGTTGATCGCTCCGCCGTAGGAGTCGAGGATGATCACCCCCGTGCCGCCGCCCTGACGCTGGCGCCGCTCGATCCAGCTCGCCATTGTGGCGATGCCGCGCGCCGACATCGGCTGCAGCACGTAGCTCGACTTGGCGGCGAAGGGCTCGTAGGGCGGCCGGCGGCACTCGGCGGGCGACTCGCTCAGGCACCCGGCCCACCGCAGGATGAGGTCGATGTACGGCGACGTGCCGACCTGCAGGCTGCGCGGTTGAGCCGCCGAGGTGAGCCCGTTGAGCACGCGCCGCAGCGCCGCCGACGACCCCATGTACTGGCCGAAGACGTTCAGCGTGGGGCTGCCCGACCCGGTGCTGAGCGTGCAGAGCGCGAACAGCTCGGGCGGGGCGTTCGGGGCCCAGCGCTGCCAGCGGCCCACGACGTCCTCGACGTCGTCCCAGCTGAAGCTGGCGAAGAAGTACGACGCCGTCCGCACGGCGTGGGTCGTGAACGTGAAGCCCGTGACGATGCCGAAGTTGCCGCCCCCGCCGCCGCGGCAGGCCCAGTAGAGGTCCTCGTTCTGGCGGCCGTTCGCCGTCTGCGCCGCGCCGTCGGCGGTGACGATGGTGAGCGAGCGGATGTTGTCGGAGGTCGTGCCGAAGGCGCGTCCGGCGAGGCCGACGCCGCCGCCGAGCGCGAGGCCGCCGATGCCCACCGTGGGGCACGACCCCGCCGGGACGGTGAGGCCCCGCGCGGCGAGCGCCGAGTACATGTCGATGAGCCGGTTGCCGGCGCCCACCTGCACCGTGGCGCCCCCCGGCCGCGACGCTGACCCCCTTGATCCGCGACAGGTCGACCACCAGCCCGCCCTGCACCGTCGAGTAGCCCGCGTAGCTGTGGCCGCCCGACCGCGCGGCGATCTTGACGTCGTACTTCGCGCACCACCGGACGGCCGCCCGCACGTCGGACACGGTGCGCGCCCTCAGGATCGCGAGGGGCCGGACGCCCGAGTAGCGCGTGTTGACCTCCCGCTTCGCCGCGGGGTAGGCGCCGCTGCCGCGCGTGACGAGGATCCCGGTCGTCGCCTTGGCGAGCTCCGAGAGCGGGGGCTTGCGGGCCGTCGCCCGCGCGGCGAGGGCGGTGCCGCCGCCTCCCGCCAGGGCGGCGACGGCGACCGCGCCGCCGGCGCGGCGCAGGAGGGTGGCCCGGTCGATCCTGGTCACGGCCGGGCACCCTACTCCAGCGTCGAGATGACGAAGGCGAGCGCGAAGCCGATCGAGGTGACGACGCCGGCGAGCTTGCCCCCGTTCGCGAAGGCCTCGGGCATCATCGTGTCGGCCAGCATCGTCAGGATCGCGCCCCCCGCGAAGGCGAGCACGAAGGCCGTCACGCCGGGCGATGCCCCGTCGAGCAGCGCGTAGCCCGCGAGCGCGGCGAGCCCGCTGACGACCGCGATCACGGTCCAGAGGCCCATGACGTGGCGGCCGCTCCAGCCGCCCTCGCGCAGGTTCGCCGTGGCCGCGAACGCCTCCGGCAGGTTCGAGAGGAAGACCGCCACCAGCACCGCCACGCTGACGCCTCCCTCGAGCAGGGTCATGCCGATCACCGCCGACTCCGGCACGCCGTCGAGCACGATGCCGAGCACGATCGCCAGCGCGACCCCGCCCGCCCGCATGCCGGGGTCCATGCTCTTGCGACCCTCCCCTCCGCGGCGGTCGATGATCGAGTCCCCCACGTAGAAGACCGCGACGCCGGCGACGAAGCCCAGCGCCGGCCCGCCGCTCCACCCTCCCGTCTCGAAGGCCTCGAGCGCGAGCTCGTAGGCGACGGCGGAGATGAGGACGCCGGCGCCGAAGGCGAGCACGAGGCCCAGCACCCGCGGCGGGACCGGCCGCCAGAGGGCGATCGCGCCGCCGATGATCAGCGACGAGGCGGCGAAGGCGCCCCAGAGGAAGGCCTCGAGCACGGCGGCGGGGCGCCCCGGCCCCTCGTCCGCCCTCAGTCCTCCTCGGAGAACGCCTCGCGGAGCCTGTCCTCGTCCTCCGTGGACAGGTTGGTGTGGATCAGCTCGGCGTCGGCGGCCGGGAACGCGTCGCGCACGCGCTCGAGCACCGCGTCGCTGGTCATGACGAAGAGCGCGGACGTGCCGGGCGTCACCTTCTCGCGCACCTCCTTGATGAAGTCGTCGTCGATGCCCACGTGGGTGAGCGAGCCGGCGAGGGCGCCGGTCGCCGCGCCCACGGCCAGGCCGAGCAGGGGGACGAAGAAGATCAGCCCGAACAGGAAGCCCCAGAAGGCCCCGCCCAGCGCGCCCACCCCGGTGAGGTCGTGGAGCTGCCGGGTCTTCGGCTTCTTCGTCCCCTCCGGCCAGGTGACGATGGCCGCATCCTGGACCGTGATGAGCTCCTCGCCCTGCAGCCGCTCGAGGGTGCCGAGCGCGCTCTCCGCCCCCTCGGCGGTGTGGAACTTCCAGACCGTGAAGGTCGCCACGCCTCGCTCCTCCGCTGGTGGTGGGTGCCGCCCGCGGGGGAAGGCTAGTCCAGGGGCTGCTCCGGCGACCACCGCCACTCGCTCACGGCGGGGTGGTCCTCGCCGTGCTCTCGCGTGTAGGCCCGCATGCGCAGGCGCTCATCGGCCATCTCCTGGCGGACGCCCGCCGCGCGCGCGCCGAGGCCCGGCACGCGGTCGATGACGTCCATCACCAGGTGGAAGCGGTCGAGGTCGTTGAGCATGACCAGGTCGAAGGGGGTGGTGGTCGTGCCCTCCTCCCGGTAGCCGCGAACGTGGAAGTGGTCGTGGCCGGCCCGGCCGTAGGTGAGCCGGTGGATCAGCGTCGGGTAGCCGTGGTAGGCGAAGATCACCGGCCGGTCGATCGTGAACAGGGCGTCGAACTCGTGGTCGGGAAGCCCGTGCGGGTGCTCGCGGTCGGGCTGCAGCCGCATGAGGTCGACGACGTTCACCACCCGCACGCGCAGCTCGGGCAGGTGCTCGCGCAGGAGCGCGCAGGCGGCCAGCGTCTCCAGCGTGGGCACGTCGCCGCAGCAGGCCATGACGACGTCGGGCTCCTGGCCGTCGTCGGTGCCCGGCCCACTCCCAGATGCCCAGCCCGCGCGTGCAGTGGAGCACGGCCTCGTCCATGTCCAGCCACTGCGGCGCGGGCTGCTTGCCGGCGACGACGACGTTGATGTAGTCCCGCGACCGCAGGCAGTGGTCGGCCACCGAGAGCAGGGTGTTGGCGTCCGGGGGCAGGTAGACGCGCACGATCTCGGCCTTCTTGTTGGCCACGTGGTCGATGAAGCCGGGGTCCTGGTGCGAGAACCCGTTGTGGTCCTGGCGCCAGACGTGCGACGTCAGCAGGTAGTTGAGCGAGGCGATCGGCCGCCGCCAGGCCAGCCCCCGCGTGATCTTCAGCCACTTGGCGTGCTGGTTGACCATCGAGTCGACGATGTGGATGAAGGCCTCGTAGCAGCTGAACAGGCCGTGGCGGCCGGTGAGCAGGTAGCCCTCGAGCCAGCCCTGGCACTGGTGCTCGGACAGCATCTCCATCACGCGCCCGCCGGGGGCGAGGTGCTCGTCGCCCGGGGCGGCCTCCGCGACCCAGTCCTTGTCGGTGGCCTCGTAGACGGCGTCCGAGCCGGTTGGATGCGGTCTCGTCGGGCCCGACGAGGCGGAAGTTGCGCTCTCCCTCGTTGGCCCGCATCACGTCGCGGAGGAAGCCGCCCAGCACCCGCGTCGCCTCGGCGTCGGCGCCGCCGCGCCCGCCCGGGTCCACCGCGTAGTCGCGGAAGTCGGGCAGGGCCAGCGGGCGCAGCAGCAGGCCGCCGTTGGCGTGCGGGCTGGCGCTCATGCGCCGCTCGCCGCGCGGGGCGAGGTCCGCGATCTGCGCGACCGGCGCACCGCCCCCGTCGAAGAGCTCCTCGGGGCGGTACGAGCGCATCCACTCCTCGAGCATCCGCAGGTGGTCCGGGCGGTCCGCCAGCCCCGAGAGCGGCACCTGGTGGGAGCGGTGGGTCCCCTCCACCGGCACGCCATCCACGACTCGCCGGGCCGGTCCAGCCCTTCGGCGTCCTCAGCACGATCATGGGCCAGGCCGGCCGGCGGCGGTCGCCGTCCTCCCGTGCCGCCCGGCGGATGCGCGCGATCTCGTCGACGGCCTCGTCCATGGCCGCCGCCATCAGGCGGTGCATCGCGCTCGGGCTCGGCGCCCTCCACGAAGATCGGCCGGTGGCCGTAGCCCTCCAGCAGGCGGCGCAGCTCGTCGCCGGGGATCCGGGCCAGCACGGCCGGGTTGGCGATCTTCCAGCCGTTCAGGTGCAGCATCGGGCAGCACCGCGCCGTCGCCGGCCGGGTCGAGGAACTTGTTCGAGTGCCATCCGGTCGCCAGCGGCCCGGTCTCGGCCTCGCCGTCGCCGACGATGCAGCACACCACCAGCTCGGGGTTGTCGAGCGCCGCGCCGTAGGCGTGCGACAGGGCGTAGCCCAGCTCGCCCCCCTCGTGGATCGAGCCCGGCGTCTCGGGCGCCACGTGGCTGGGGATCCCGCCGGGGAACGAGAACTGGCGAAACAGGCGGCCCATGCCCGTCTCGTCGAGCGAGACCTCCGGGTACACCTCGGAGTAGGTCCCCTCGAGCCAGGCGTTGGCGACCGCCGCAGGGCCGCCGTGCCCCGGCCCGATGACGTACATCGCCTCGAGGTCCCGCGCGCGGATGACGCGGTTCATGTGGGCGTAGACGAAGTTGAGCCCGGGGCTCGTGCCCCAGTGGCCGAGCAGGCGGGGCTTGACGTGCTCGATCCGCAGGGGCCCGCGGAGCAGCGGGTTGTCGAGTAGGTAGATCTGGCCCACCGATAGATAGTTTGCGGCGCGCCACCAGGCGTGCAGCCGGCGCAACTCGTCGTCGGTCATGACCCTCTCTTTCCCGGTGGGGCGGCGGCGAGCGCGCGGCGGACGGCCCGTGCGATCACGATCTCCTCGCAGGCGCGCACCACCAGGGTACGCACAGCCGCCCCGGGAGCAGAGAGGTCGGCGTCGGGCTCGGCGGAGATGTTGCGCCCGGGGTCGACCGCCACCCCCAGGAACGCCAGCCGGCGCGCGGCTTCGGCGCGCAGCCGGGCCGACCCCTCGCCGGCGCCGCCGGTGAACACGAGCGCGTCGAGCCCGCGCAGCGCCGCGGCCAGGGCGGCGACCGCGCCGGCCAGGCGGTGGTCGTGCACCGCCAGGGCCGCCGAGGCGCCGGCGTCGCCCCGCGCTGCCGCGGCCTCGACTTCCCGCATGTCGCCCGTCCCGGCCAGCCCGCGCAGCCCCGACTCGTCGTTGAGCGCGCGCTCGACGGCCCCGGGGGCCATCCCTCGGCGCCGGATCAGGTGCAGGGGGATGTCGGGATCGAGCGATCCGGCCCGCGTGGCCATCACCAGCCCCTCCAGCGGGCTGAAGCCCATGGTGGTGTCGACCGAGCGGCCCTCGAGGACCGCGGTGGCCGAGGCCCCGCCGCCGATGTGGCACACCACCATGCGCGGCGGCAGCGACCCGAGCATCTCCGCCGGCCCGCCCGGCGGCCCACTCGACCGACAGCCCGTGGAAGCCGTAGCGCCGGATGCCCATCTCGCGCCACTCCACGGGCACTGCGTAGGCGGACGCCTCGTCGGGGATCGTCGCGTGGAAGGCCGTGTCGAAGACGGCGACGTGGGGGACGTCGGGGAGGCGCCGTCGGGCCTCGGCTGCGATCCGCAGCGCGGGCCCGTTGTGCAGGGGCGCCAGCGCGGAGAGACCCTCCAGGGCCTCCATCGCGGCGTCGTCGAGCAACGTGGGTTCGCGGAAACGCTCGCCCCCGTGGACGATCCGGTGGCCTACGGTCTCCAGGCCCGCGGGCACCGCGTCGAGCGCGTCGATCCGCTCGGCGGCGCCCGCGTCGTCGACCAGGCTCAGCTTCACGCTGGTGGAGCCGGCGTTCACGACCAGCACGACGCCCATGGGGCGTCAGACTAGACCCGCCGCGTCCGGGTGATTACACCTAGCGGGCGGCCCCGGTGCGGCGGGGCGCCACGACCTCGATCGCGAGGGCGGCGACGAAGCCGAGCAGTGACCGGACGACGACGAGGCGTCGCATGCCGTCGATGGGCCGTGTGTCCATGCGGGGACGTTACGACGGGCCGGCCCCGCGGCGCCATCCCCCAGCGGTAAGGGCTCGGCCAAGCCGGCGCTCGACTCGGCGGTCCCGGCGCGCGGTCCTGACCGCCGGCTACTGCTGGTAGTCCTCCACGGTGCGGGCGTCGCGCTCGTGGACGCTGTCGGGGTCGAGGCCGAACTCCTCGCGGCCCCTGCGCTGGCGCAGCAGGTCCCACTGGCGCTCGAGCTCCACCCGCACCTCCTCGAGGCGACGGTGGTCGTCGTCGGCCAGCCCCACTCCCTCACCGCGCCGCAGCAGCTCATGCTCCTCCGCGACGAGCCGCTCGATCTGCTCCTGGATCTCCTCGTCGGTCATGCCGCCTCCTCGGGCTCAGGGGATCGCGTCCCTCCTCCAGGAGTAAAGGTAGGCGGTCGCGAGCGAGCGGTGGGGTCGCCACCGCTCGCCGAGCTCCCGGACCTGCCCCTCGCCCGGCAGCTCGGCCAGGCCGTAGGCGTCGCGCACGACGGTGCGGAGGCGCAGGTCGCCCGCCGGCAGCACGTCCGGCCTGCCGAGCGCCCCCAGCAGGAAGAGGTCGGCCGTCCACGGCCCGATGCCGCGCACCGCGACGAGCTGGGCGGCGACCTCGTCGTCGGGGAGCGCGTCGAGGTCGTCGAGGGCCAGGCGCCCGTCGAGCGTGCGCTCGGCGAGGTCGCGCAGCGACGCGATCTTGTTGCGCGACAGGCCCACGGCGCGCAGCGCGTCGTCCGACGCCCCTGCGACCGCCGCCGCCGGGGCCTCGTCGCCCATCAGCCCGCGCAGGCGGCCGAAGATCGCGGCGGCCGCGCGCGCGGAGATCTGCTGGCCCACGATCACGCGCGCCAGGGTCCCGAAGCGGTCGCCGGGCGCCCAGCGCGCCCGCCAGGCCTCCATGGCCACGGGCCGGACCTCCTCCATCACTCGCGCGAGCACGGGGTCGGCGCGGCGCAGGGCGTCCTCCGGCGTCATGCCGCCAGCGCGTTGCGAAGCGCCGTGACCGACGGGGCGAAGAAGTAGCCGCCGCCGGTCGGCACCACCACCTCGCGGTCGATGCGGATGCGCACCGGGGCGCCGTCCGAGGCGCGCGGGATCTCCACGAAGCGGCGGCGCGCGGCGGCGTCCTCCTGGCCGATGAGCGGGTCGTGGCCGCCGCCCTCGGGCTGGAGCGGGTCGTTGGTCCAGTTCTGGGGCAGGAACTCGAATTGGTCGACGATCGAGGCCATGTGGGCGGCGAAGACCAGCCCCCGGTCGGCGCCGTCGTCCCGGCGCATCCGCCAGGGCTCGGGCACGGCCCGGCCGTAGGGGATGCCACGGCGGGCGATCAGGCGGGTGAGGGTGTCGTTGGCGCCGCCCTGCTCGGTGGTGACGTCGCGCGGATTGACCTTGCGGATGTGGGCCGCCAGCGGGCAGCGGCGCCCGTCGGGATCGGTCGCCTCGAAGACGAAGTCGTTGCGCCGGCCCTGGTCCGGGTCGTCGGCGTCCGGGCTCGTGACGAGCGGCGCCCCGCTCGGCCAGCGGCCCACCAGGCGCGCCGCCGCCGCGATCGGGTCGCGGCCGGTGGCGCGCCCGATGCGCCGGGCGAGCGCCCAGAAGCCGGCCACGTCCTGGCGCAGCCGGCGGACCACCAGGAACGAGCCGTCCCGGCACCAGGCGGGGCCGGGCAGGGGGCGCCGCGGGCCGGGCCGCACCGGGTCGAGCGGGTGCTGGGCGGGCGCGCCCAGCACCACCTGGCCGGGCCACAGCAGCGGCTGGCCCGGCCGGGCGAAGCGGCGCGCGAGGGCCGGGGAGAGGCCCGGGTCGCGCGGCGTGACCAGGTCGGCGGCGCCCCGCGTGCCCCGCCCGCGCAGGCCGGGCATCGAGATCCCGTCGCGGAAGCCGAAGTGCTCGTGACCCACCAGGTCCCCGGGCAGCACGTCGCCGGGCTGCACCCAGACCGGGCGCCAGCCGCGGGCGCCGTTGACCAGGGCGTCCACCTCGGCGTCGCGCATGCCCGCGTCGTCGCTCGCGACGGTCACGACCAGGTGCGGCTCGGTCGCCGCCGTGCCCCCGAAGCGCCAGCGCGCGGGGCTTCCCGGGCCCCTGTGCGGATCCCCCAGCAGCCCCGACCGCGCGGGCAGGCCCTCGCGGAAGCCCTCGTCGTGGAACGCCTCCACGGCGGCGGCCCCGACCAGGCGGCGCAGGCCGGCGGCGGAGAACGCGATGTTGCGCCAGGTCGCCACCAGCTCGGCCGGCTCGCCGCCCGCGGCCTCGCGCAGCTCCCGGTAGCGCCGGTTGTGGTCGAGCACGTGCCGAGCCGTGGAGATGCTCGGCACCAGCGCTGCGAGCCACTCCCGGAACGCCGGCCCGCGGGTGATGCGCCCGAACACGAACGCCTGGTGGTCCTGGCGGAAGCCCGCGACGCTGTTGCCCTGGATGCGCCCGAGGCGCAGCACCGGCTCGGGAGCCACGGCGCTCAGCCGTGGGGCATGGTGCGGCCGGGCACGCTGCGGAAGCCGGCGCAGGCCAGGGCGGGGTTCGAGATCCCGCCCTTGCGGCTGGCCAGCCCCGTGAGCCCCATCGTCACGCGCTCGGCGATCTGCCCGCCCCACTCGATCGGCCGCCCGCCGATCTCGATGTCGCCGACCACGAAGGGCCGGCCGGCGGCCCGGGCGCGCGGGGGCACCTCATAGACGGCGCGCAGCGCCTGGCCCCGCCGTCCCCGGACGATCCTGAGGTAGTTCCCGACCGGCTTGCCGTCCGGCTTGCGCCAGCCCTGGGTCTCGAGCCGGACGATGTAGAGGCCCACCGGGTCCTGGAGCGTGATGGCGTAGCCCTGGCGGGCGAGTGCGTTGACGTCGGCGCCGATGCGCGGGTCGCTCGAGCGCAGCCGCTCGCCGAAGCCGGCGCAGGTGATGAGCTCGTCGGCGTCGGTGAGGATGCGGGCGCCCCGCCGGCGCAGCACCGTCGCGTCGGCGGCCAGCTTGATCTCCGCGCCCAGGCTGTTGGCCGGGTGGCTGAGGTGCATCGCGCCGCGGGCGGTGTTCCAGACGTTGCCGGGGTTGTACTCGCCGCCCGGCATGAGCTGGGCCATCGTCGCCTCGGGGCTGACGTGGCGGCGGTAGAGCGCCAGCAGCACGTCCGGCGCGACCCGGGCGAGGAAGTCCCAGTACTCCGGCCCCTCGCAGGTCAGGTCGACCCGCGTGATCTTGCCGGTGGCCGGGTCGCGGTGCACGTGCCACTCCAGGTACTCGTCCTGGGGGCGGAAGCGGTCGCGCCCGGAGCCCTGCAGGCGCTCGGCCGCCCTGTAGGCGCGCGTGCGGTCGGCCCCGAACCGCAGCAGCAGCGCCCGTGGGAAGCCCGGCCAGGTGATGAGCGCCTTGGCCGGCCGCGGGGCGGTCGCGACGCGGGCCGGGTTGTAGAACTGGGGCGTGTGGCCGGGGCGGCGGACGCCGGCGACGGCGCGGTCGAAGCGCGCCGACTGCTCGCGGCTCCACCGTCCAAGGCGCGGCGCGTCGGAGACGTCGCGCAGGCGCCCCGGGGTGTCGAGTCGGGCGAGGACCGGCACAGGCCGACCCTACGTCGGCGGGGCCGGGGCGACCACCCCGCCGCGATCGGTCGCGGCGCCAGGAGCAGGTAGGGCCGTGACCGCCCCCGGGCCGGCGAAGTAGGGTGGACGCATGCCGGCGGTCGACGTGCGCACGCTCCTGCGCCGCTACGCCCCGTACCTGCGGTACGACTCGCTCGAGAGCTTCCGGGCCGACTCGGCCGCGGTCCTGCCCGAGCACGTCGTCCCGGGGGGCGCCGGCTGGAGCGGCTCGAACGTGCTGCGGCGCAAGGACGGCACAGTGCTCGCCGCCGCCCGGCCGAGGCCGGGGCAGGCCGCCCTCACCCTCGGCTTCCTCGGCGAGGGCCGGTACGCGGACGCCACCACCGTGCGCCGGGACGACCTCATCGACGCGGTGGGGCGCGACTACGTCGCCGACGCGCGGCGCATGCACGCCGATCCCCGCCACGCCGACGTCTGCTACGGCAGCGCGGCCCACGATCGCGACGGCGCCCTGTGGCTGCAGTACTGGTTCTTCTACTACTTCAACGACAAGACCTACTTCGGGTACGGGGCCCACGAGGGCGACTGGGAGATGATCCAGCTGCGCCTGGGCGCCGACACGGTCCCCAGCGTCGCCACCTACGCCCAGCACAGCGCCGGGCAGGCGTTCCGCTGGACCGACCTCGACCGGCGCAACGCCGACGGGCATCCGGTGCCGGTGGTGTTCGTCGGCCGCGGATCCCACGCCTCGTTCGCGCGGGCCGGCACGCACGCGCCCTTCCCCGGCGTGCCGCCCGACTACGCCGACGGCCGCGGCGAGCGCGTGCGGCCGCGCCTCGAGATCATCGGCGACTCCGCCCCGGCGTGGGCGAGCTGGCCGGGCCTCTGGGGCTCCAGTGGCACCAGCCCGCGCGGCCCGGTCACCAAGCGGCAGTGGACCGATCCCGGCGGCTTCCACCGGGCCATCGAGGACGCCGAGAGCGGGCCGGCGCCCGCCCCCGGGCCCCCGCCGCCCTCGCCCCCGGCCCCCCGCATCACGGCCCACCGCCTGGAGGACCGCGCGGTCGTGGACTACCGCTTCCCGGCCCGCCTGGGCTCCGGCGCGGCCCTCCCGGCCTGGATCGTCATCGCGGTCGAGGGCCGGGACGACGGCCTGCCGCCCGCGACCTACGCCTTCCCCGTTCGCGCGGCCCACGGCGTCGTCGCCCACCCCCTGCCCCTCGGCGAGGGGGCCTACGTCGTCCGGGCCACCGCCTACGGGGAGGACGGCGTGGCGAGCAGGGTGGTCAGCGCGCCGGTCCCCGCCTGAGCTCCGGGCGCTGGATCTCGCGGGCCGACCCGTGGGAAGGTAAGGGGCGCCGCCGCCGGTCGAGGAGCTGCTCGGCCCCATGTGCCTCCGCGTCGATCTCGTCACCCGTGCGCCAGAGCATCTGAGCGCCGGCGATCGAGCCCGCGCGCCGGGGACGCCGCAGGCCCATTCCTCCCCGCGGGCGGCACGTCGTGTCCCGGGCGGATTCCGCCCTCGACCAAGGAGGACCAGATGGACAGGGGCGACCCGCAACTCGTGGCCGCGCCGGTCTTCACGATCGGCTCGATCGCGCTCGCCTTCCAGCTCGTCAACTACGTGGGGCAGGCCGCCGTCGGCGCGCCGCTGGCGATCATCCTGGCCTGCACCGGCCTTTTCCTCGTCGTGGCGACGATCTGGGCCGCGGCGGCCGGACAGTCGTTCGTGGCCTGCTTCGCCGGAACGTTCGGCGGATTCTGGCTCGGATACGGAGTGCTCGTGCTCGCGCTCATCCACGGGTGGTTCGCAATCCCGCCCGGGGACATCCAGCGCACGGTCGCGGTCTTCGCCATCGCGTTCGCGTCGTTCTTCTTCTTCCTGACGCTCGCGAGCCTGCGGCTGCCCATCGTCTACACGATCATCTTCGGCCTGGTCGTGGTGGCGCTCTGCTTCGTGGCCGCCGCGTACCTCATGACCCCGGTGGACACCGACCTGCTCAAGGTCGCCGGCTACATCGTGTTCGTGTTCGCGGGCTTCGGGATGTGGCTCTCGTGGACCGTGATGAACCTGTCCCTCGGCGGGCCGGCCTTCCCGCCGCTGGGACCAGCCATCATCAAGGCCAAGCCGGCGGCGGACGGGTCGTCCTAGGCCCGACCGCGCCGCGCGTCGCGGCCGGCCGCCTCCGCGGCCGGCCCGGCGCGAGGGATTCAGGCTCAGGCCGGGCGGCCGGGCCGGGGGATCGCCAGCTCGATCGCCACGGCGGCGAGGAAGCCGAGGACCGCGCGGGCGATCTGTAAGCGGTTCATGGCGGGCTGGGGTCGCATGGGGCCTCGTGACGCGGTGGCGTGACGAGAACAGCCTCCCGGCGGTCACCTACCCGGCGCTTACGACCCTGGCGAGGGCCGTCAGGTCGCGATGCCCAGCGCGGCCCGAAGAGCGGCGAGATCGGCCGCCCCGAAGACCACGCGGTTCCGCGTGGCGACGTAGACCAGATCGAGGTCGACCCCGGCCCCGGCGATCTTCCGGGTGAGGTCCGCCAGCACGCCGGGGCGGTCCGCGACGTCGACCACGACGACCTCGCGCTCGCGTGTGACGGCGACATGGGAGATCGCCAGCGCATGCCGCGCGGCCTCGGCGTGCGGCACGAGGATGTGAAGCTCGGCCCGCTCCCCTCCTCCCACGCACGTGGCGGCGGCCAGGTTCACCCCGGCGTCGCTGATCGCGGCCGCCACCTCCGCCAGCGCTCCGGGCGTGTTCTCGATCTCGATGACCAGGTCGGCTGCCATGTCCCCCGCGCCGGCAGCCTACTCAGCCCGGCTACTGCAGGGTCCAGTAATACCGCGTCTCGGGCGACTCCGGCGCCGGCGGGCCCGGACCGGTCGTCAGGCGTCCGCCAGCAGGCTCTCCTCGCGGCGATCCTGCGCCTCCGTCGTCACCCGACCCTGCGCAGTGAACCGGACGGCGCCGACCGGCGGACATGTGGTTGCCACCCGAGCCAAAGGACACCCCGATGGACCGCCCAACGCATGCCGCGCCGACGCTGCTCTGGATCGAATGCGGCGCGTGCAGCGGCGAGTCGATGGCGATCCTCGGCGCCGAGGGTCGTGGCAAGCGGGGCGACACCCTGCCCGACTTCCTGGAGCGCCACGGCGTCCAGCTGCTCTGGCATCCGTCGCTGTCGCTCGAGCCGCCCAAGGAGGTGGCCGGGCTCATCTCGCGCATCGTCGCGGGAGAGCACCATCTCACGCTCCTGTGCGTCGAGGGCAGCATCATCCACGGCCCGAACGGCACGGGGCGGTTCGACACGTTCGAGGGCCGTCCCAAGCGCGACATCGTCGCCGCACTCTGCAACCGGGCCGACTACGTGCTGGCCATGGGCAGCTGCGCGGCCTTCGGCGGGATCCCGGCCGCGCCGCCCAACCCCTCGGAGTCCACCGGGCTCCAATGGGCGCGACGGCCGGCCGGGCGGTCTCCTGGCTCCGGAGTGGCGCTCGCGGGCCGGGTCGCCGGTCGTGAACCTCAGCGCCTGCCCGGTTGACGGGGAGACGATGACGACGACGATGGGCGCGATCATCGAAGGGCGCGACCTCGAGCTGGATCGCTTCGGGCGCCCCTCGATGCAGAAGCCGTGCCTGTCCGATCCCCTCGAGAAGCGCTGTCGCACGGCTGACAAGGTCGGCTACGCCTGCTACGGCTGCATCGGCGCCAAGTTCCCGCTCTCGAAGCCGCTCTTCCGGCACCGCGAGGCGGCGTAGCGATGCCCGGCGGAGCGGCGAACGATCCGCATGGAGCTCAACCGGGTCGAGGGGGACATGGAGGTCCGTCTCGAGCTCGCGGGCGACACGGTCACCGACGCGTGGTGCGTCGGCACCATGTACCGCGGCTTCGAGCAGATCCTCCTCGGGCGCGACCCCGGCGACGCCCTGGTCATCGCCCCCCGCATCTGCGGCATCTGCAGCACGTCGCAGCTCTACGCGGCGACCTCGGCGCTGGAGACGGCGTCCGGGGCCGCGATCGCCGCCAACGGCACCCGCATCCGCAACCTCTGCCTGATGGCGGAGTCGGTGATGAGCGACGCCCGCCACACCTTCCTGATGTTCACCCCCGACTTCTGCAATCGGGCCTACGCGGACCACCCTCTGCGCCCTGAGGTCATGACGCTGTTCGAGCCGCCGTTCAAGGGTCGCATCGCGAGGGAGACCGTCGACAACACGAAGAGGATCCTGGGGATCGTGATCGCCTTCGGCGGCTCGTGGCCCCATTCGACCTACATGATGCCCGGGGGCGTGACCTGCCCCGTCAACGACGCGCGCCTGACCGAGTGCGCCCGCGCGATCGACGCCTACACCGAGTGGTACGAGCGCGCCGTGCTCGGCTGCGCGTGCGAGGAGTGGCTCGCCCTGGAGACGGCGGACGACTTCGACCGCTGGTTGGAGGTGCCCGCCCACCGCGACGGCGCGCTCGGCGTCTTCGCCCGCTTCGGACGGTCGATCGGGCTGCACGAGCTCGGCCGCGGAGCCCCCAATCTCCTGAGCACCGGCTGCTACTACGACCCCGAGCGATGGCAGCCGCCCTTCGAGGAACGCCCCTGCCTGCAACCCGGGGGCTTCTACGACGGCGAGCGCGACGCGGTCGAGCCCTTCTCGCACTGGTCCGTGTCCGAGCACCTGCGGTACTCCCGCTACGTCGATCCCGGTGCCGCCCGTCACCCGTGGGACAGCGAGACGGTGCCCGACGACGCCCGGGGCGAGCCGTACAGCTACGCGAAGGCGACCCGGTACGACGACCGCGTCGCGCAGCTCGGGCCGCTCTCGGACATGGTCCTCGGCGGCGATCCGCTCGTCCTCTCCCTCTTCCGCGCGCAGGGCGCCAGCACCTGGCTACGTCAGTTCACCCGCCTGCACCGGCCGGTCAGGACGCTCGAGGCCATGCGCCGGACCGTGGGCGAGCTGCGCGCGCACGTCCACGAGCCCA
Organism: Miltoncostaeaceae bacterium; assembly: GCA_963819845.1. Lineage (GTDB taxonomy): Bacteria > Actinomycetota > Thermoleophilia > Miltoncostaeales > Miltoncostaeaceae > DATAGF01. The sequence goes on along the minus strand of CAWFXQ010000008.1, from coordinate 730,883 downwards.
CCTTCATCCCCGCCGACCCGCTGACCGACGGGGATGGGTTCGGCGCGATCAACGCCGCGCGCGGGAGCCTCGCGCATTGGGTCAGGGTGAGGGACGGCAAGATCGCGAACTACCAGATCATCACGCCGACGTCGTGGAACGGCTCTCCACGCGACCAGGCCGGGCGCCGCGGGCACTGGGAGGAGAGCTTCGTCGGGTTTGGAGCTCGCAGCGACCCCGACAACCCGGTCGAGCTGTTCCATGTCGTCCGCTCGCACGACGCCTGTCTCGTGTGCACGGTCCATTTCGCGACCGGGGGCAGGCGGAGGGACTTCACCTTCTGGTGAGCTCTCCGCCCCGGGTGCACGTCGTGTGCTTCGGCAATCCCTGGCACGGCGACGACGGCTTCGGGCTGCACGTCTTCCGGCGGCTGCGGGCGTGGCGCGCCTTCACCGATCTGGTGAGCGCGTTCGATGCGGGCGTCGCGGGCCTCGCCGCGCTCCCCTACTTCGAGGGCTGCGCGAAGGCGGTGATCGTCAACGCGGTGAGGTCGGGCGGACGCGTCGGCACCGTGCATCGCCTCGCCGCGCCCGACCTCGCGCCCGCGGTCGCCACCTTCAGCCTGCACGACGTCGGGGTGAACGATCTGGTCGCCGCGCTCGGCGCGACCGGGCGCGCGGCGCCCGAGATCGTCCTGATCGGCGCGGAGGCCGGCGAGATCCGCGCGTTCGCCGGCCGGCTCAGCGCGCCCGTGAAGGCCGCCGTTCCGGCGGCGACCCACCTGGTCGTTCGCGAATGCCTGGGATCCGCCCCGGGGGGTCGCTCGCCGAGGTGCCGTGGCAGCCGTTCTCGTTGCGCGGCATGAGGTGGCCGTAGCGATCCATCGTGACCGCGTGGGATCGGCGGTGTCAGCCCTCCCCGGAGATCGAGTGGTTCGCCCGGAAGAGACCCTCCGGGTCCACCGCCCGGCGCACCTCTGCGAGCCGCCGGTACACGTCGGCGGGAAACAGCGAGCGGCTGTCCGTGCCCCCGGGCGCGAAGTTCAGGTATCCGCGGCCGTTCGCCCAGGGCCGGAGCGCCTCGAGCAGACGTGCCAGCCCGCCCTGGATCGCGGCGGGCGTCGCCGGGCCCATTGGGATGCCGATCCCGAAGAGCAGGAACTCGCCGTCGATGGCGTCGAGCGCTCCGCCGCCCGGAGCCGGCCGCGCGACCGCTCCGCCCAGATGGCGCAGCTCGACCTGGAGGAGCGGCGTGTCTGAGCCGGGGCCTGCGGTCGCGAGCAGCGCCTGCGCCGCGTCGGCGGGCAGGCCGTCGAGCAGCGCGTGGTGGAACAGCGCCGGGACCGGCTCCTCCGGCTCAGCTGCGATCGTCCCGAGATCCGCAGGTGACATGGGCCCGAAGTCGTCGAGGAAGACCGGGGCGGCGGTGCGCAGCGGCTCGAGCAGGGCCTCGCCCTCCTCCGGCGAGCCGGTGAAGGCCCCGAGAACGTTGACCCACTCGCCGCCGCGCAGGGGCTCCGGCACGATCGGAAGCGGTGGCAGGCGCAGCAGCCGAAGGCTCGTCGTGAACGCGTCGGGCGCGCTCGCCGCGAACTCCCGGAAGGCCTCGAGCACCGCGGGGGCGTCGGCGATCGGCCAGATCAGGTTGCCCGCGTACACCTCGGCCACCGGGTGCAGCGTCAGCTCGAGGGCGACGACCGCGCCGAAGCTGCCGCCACCCCCGCGGATCGCCCAGAACAGGTCGTCGTCGCGGCCGGGCTCCACGCGCCGGCGCCGCCCGTCGGCCGTGACGACGTCCGCCGCCGCGACGCTGTTGCACGAGAGCCCGAAGCGGCGTCCGAGCCAGCCGACGCCGCCGCCCAGCGTGTAGCCCACCGCGCCGACGTCCCGGGCCGAGCCGCTCAGAGCGCTCAGCCCGTGCTCGGCGGCGGCCGCGGTGATCGCCGCCCATTGGGCGCCTGCCCCGATGCGCGCCACCCGCCGCTCCGGGTCGAACCGTCACCGCGTCGAGCCGCGAGGTGTCGAACGAGCAGGACGCCGCGCAGGTCGTCCGTCGCGCCGTGGCCCGTCGCCTGCACCCGGACACCGAGCCCATGCGCAGCGGCGTACCGCACCGCCGCGACGACGTCCTGGTCCCGAGCGGCGACCGCCACCGCGGCCGGCCGCTGCTCGACGGCGACGTTCCAGCCCAGGCGCGCCTCGTCGTAGCCGGCGTCGGCGGGGGCCAGGACGGGTCCGGAGTGCTCTCGGCGCAGCGGCTCCAGGTCGACGAGCGCGTCGGGGGTGCGTGGGGTGGTCACGGTGGGGGCCTCCTCTCCTCGGGCGGACAAGCGCGAAGCATCCGACGAGTCGGGCCGCCTGCGCATCCGGGCGCGTAGGGCGTCGCGCCCATCGCGTCAGTCTAATGACGGGCAAGCCGTCCGCGTGACAGCTTTGCCCGCCAGGCAGGGGACGTGCGCGATGCCCGAGTCGCGGATCTGGGCGGTCCCAGGCGGGGCGGCGACGCTGGCATGGCTCGGCTGCATCCCACTCGCCAAGCCGAGAATACGGAGGGGGAGGGATTTGAACCCTCGTCGGACCCAGAGGCCCGAAACGGTTTCGAGACACCCTCTACCGGCGAGCTTCTCCCTACAAAGCTGGCACCTCAGTGTCGCCGTGGGTGACAGGATGGGACAGCGGTGAAGCTAAAGTGAGAGACCGCTGACCTTGTGATGCCATTCGAGGCGAGGAGTCGAGGTCATGGCCGCGAGAGAGTCTCCAACACCCACGAGAACCGCGGCCACGCTGCAGGCCGCCGCCGATCTGCTCATGCGCGAGGGCGCTGCCGTCTTGGCGCGCGCGTCGCTCGCGGGCCTCGCACCGGAACGCGCATGGTCAGAGCTGGCCGAGGCCTGGGAGGGGTTACCCCTCGACGAGCACCTGCCTCGACGCGCCACCTTCCGATTCCGGCGCTTCGGCCGCCTGGCCGCCCGGCCGGTGGACGATGGCTACCGCCTCCAGCCGCTGCCCTCCGCGCCGTTCCGGCAGCCCGCCGAGCTGATCCCGCTGTACGGCGGCAAGGCACGCGAGTTCGCCCCGATCCACGCGCGCACGCTCTCCGCGCCGGCGCTGCGTGCGCTGGTCGGCTACGACCTCGAGTTGGTGACCTTGGCGGAGGGCCGACGGCCTCCCTGTCGGGTCGGCCTGCACATGGTCCGGGTCATCGCGGCCTCCGATGAGCAGGTCGCCCCTGCGCCGGAGGGCCGCCACCGGGACGGCCACAGCTACATCGCGATGCACCTCATCGGCAGGCGCAACTGCACCGGGGGCATATCGCGCGTCTACCAGGGCCGCGCACCCCAGCCGTGCCTCGTTACCACGATGCGGGAGCCCTTGGACACGGTGGTGATCGACGACCGCCGAGTCGAGCACGAGGTCAGCCCGATCCAGTCTACGCTCGGCCGCGGGGAGCGGGACATCCTCCTCGTCAACATCGACCTCGAGTAAGGCTCGCCGGCGAAGCGGCGGGGGCCGGCGGGAAAGGGGCGGAGGTGGGCACCGATGCACTCGGCGGCGACTGGGTCGGCGTCTTCATACAGCGGAAGGTCTGGCGGCTCACGGCCGACGACGTGACGCACTGGGTCGAGCGCAACCCGACCTTCTTCCGCTTCCTTCGCGAGCTCGTCCCGGCCGGAGGGCACATCCTCGAGCTTGGCTGCGGACCCGGCCGGCACGGGATCGGTGCCGCACTCCAAGGTTTCAGGGTGCGGGGGATCGACATCGACCCTGACGTCGTCGAGCAGGCCAGACGGAATGCGCGCGAGGTAGCGCCCTCCGCCGCGGTCTCCTTCACGACAGGGGACATGCTGGGCCTCGACGCGCTCCCCCGCCCGGAGGGCGGCTTCGATGCCATCACCCACGGAGGGTTGATGGAGCACTTCCCGTCAGCCGAGGCCATCCGCGAGTCGATCGAGGCCCAGCTCAGGCTCGCGCCGCTGGTCGTGTTCGACGTTCCGGTCGGGACCCCGAAGAACGTGCGGCTGTTCGAGCGCGACGACATCTTCCGCCAGGTGTGGACGCCCGAGGTGTGGCTGACGCGCGTGCTGGCGGGGTTCACGGTGTTGAGCTGGCAGCAGGAGGAGCACTCGGCGCCGAACATGACCGACGACCTGGTGGTCGCCCTCGGCCGCGGCTGACCCGACGCGGGCAACCCCGGGCTCCCGGAGATGCTTCTGTTCCTCGGGGGTGGAGTTGGAGCTACCTCACTTTCGTCGACAGGTGTCCGGTCGACCGAGGCTGATCCGCCCGGACGGCGCGGCCACGGTGGCCCGACAGGAACGCCGAGCGGAGGGGAGGGATTCGAACCCTCGCACCGATGGTTGACCGGTGAACGGTTGGTCACGCAGTAGAAGGAGAGTGCGCAGATGACCGAGCCCCTCGACCTCGACCCGATCCGCACGCGCCTGGAGGCGGCGTCACCCGGGCCGTGGCGGTGGGAGGACTGGGGCGATCCACCCGTGGACCATGAGCGCAGCGCCTACACGCTCGCATCGGATGAGCCTGTCGGGAGCGATCTGCTCCGCGGCCTCACGAAGGCCATCTGCACCGCGGGCTCGGCGACCTCAATGTGGACAAACCCAGCCGACGCGGACCTCATCGCCCACGCCCCCAGCGACATCGCCGCCCTCATCGCCGAGGTGGAGCGGCTACGGGGCATAGACCCCGAGATGGCGATGATGTGGTGAAATCTCCTCGTCACACCACCCCCGCCCAGCGCGCGCGAAGTCTCAGGCGAGCGCGCCGGCCGGCAGCACGAAGCGAACCGGTGTCGGGACGTCCGCACCGATGTCGTACCCGAGCCGCGAGCCATGTAGGCCACCCTTAGGAGCCGCGGGCACCGCCGCCTCGGCCCGGCCGTCGTGGGCGATGATCCACGCCATGATGGCCTGGAAGTCACCGCCCGCCGCGACGATGGCGACGCGCTCAATGACCTCGCCACCGGAGGGATGAGGCCGCGACAGCCTCTTGACCACGGCGCGGATCTCGTCGTCGTCCATGCGTCAGAACGTACTCCTCCTCAGTGAGAAGCGAGCGATGTGCCAGGCGATCCGCGGGACCCGTTACGCCAACGGCGCCCTCTCGATCTGGGCTTCCAAGGCGACGTGCTGCTCACGAACGTCTGGGTGGCGCCGTCGGGGCGCCACGCGTGGCAGTTATCCGAGTGAACGATCTCGCTGACGGCCTGCGGTCCCCGGTGGCGCAGCGCCGGCCATAGAACGCTGAGACTCGTAGGCCGGAATCAGAGGACCAACGGAGGGGGAGGGATTTGAACCCTCGTCGGACCCAGAGGCCCGAAACGGTTTTCGAGACCGCCGCATTCGACCGCTCTGCCACCCCTCCGCGGCCGAGGCTACCAAAGGGGTGGCGGCCGGCCGTCCGCTAGCATCGCCGCTCGGGAGAGGTGTCCGAGCGGCCGAAGGAGCGCGACTGGAAATCGCGTAGGCGGGATCTCTCGCCTCGAGGGTTCAAATCCCTCCCTCTCCGTTCGTGCGGCGGGGGCCGCGGAGAGTCAGAAGTCCCCGCCGCCCCCGAAGTCGCCTCCGCCGCCGAAGCCCCCGCCGTCGCCGAAGCCGCCTCCTCCGCCGCCGTCGAAGCCCCCCCCGTCGCCCTCGCCGGGTGAGCCGTACGCGGAGCCCCCGCCCAGCGTGCCGCCGAGCAGGAGGCCCAGCAGCGCGCCGCCGATGAGGGGGCCGCCGATGCCTCCGCGGCCGCCCATGCGGGGCGTCTGCCAGTAGGGCACCCGGCCCTGGGCGGTCTCGACCTCGCGGTAGTCCGGCTGACGGCCCTCGTTCATCCGGTCGGCGCAGTCCTGGCAGGTCGGGATCTCGGCCTGGTCCCCGTCCGGGCCGGCCACCATGACGCTGGTGACGGCCTTGCCGTGCTGCGGGTTGAAGGTGCAGAGCCCCTCGAGCAGCGGCTCCTCGTCGGCATCCTCCACCGGGCGCCCGTCGAGCTCCGCCCGCGCGCGCCGGGCGGCGCGCAGGCCCTTCTCCAGCGTGTCGCCGGCGGCGTCGACCTGGGCCGGCGTCGGGTTGGGCAGCGCCAGGACCTCGCGCGCCTCGCCGTAGGCCAGGGTGGCCGCCTCGTAGTCCGCCTTGGCGGCGGCGGCGCGCTCGCCGCCCATCTCCATCTCGTCGTCGAGGTCGGCGATCTGCGCGGCGAGGCCGTTGACCATCGGGTCGAGCTCGGCCCGGCCGGCCGCGGCCGTCCGCTCGAGGCGCTTCCTCTGGGCGCGCCGGCTCAGCAGCAACGCGCCGCCGCCGCCGATCACGACCAGCCCGCCGATGACGGCCAGGCCGGCCACCCCGCCGGTGTCGCTGCCGCCGTCGTCGGACGAGCCGCCGGACACCGGGTTCCCCGCCTCGTCCGACAGGCGCTCGGCCACGGCGATCGTCCCGGCGATCGGGTCCTCGCGCAGGGTCTCGACCTCCGAGTCGAAGGCGGCCTGCTCGGTCGAGGTCGGCAGCGACGAGTCGATGCGCAGGTTGCTCGGGGAGAGCACGAGGACCGTCCACTCGCTGCCGACCGCCTCCCGCACCGAGCGCGCGTAGGCGGTCGGGTCGTCCGGCCGGCTCTCGAGCACCACGTACTTGGTCGGGCTCCCGGCCTGCGCGAGCCGGGATGCCGACTCCTCGAGCGCGGCGCGGTCGTCGTCGCTGACGTCGGCGCCGCCCTCGATCGCCACGTCGGTCTGGCGCAGCTGGGAGGGGTCGACCTGGCCGAGGGCGGGCGCCGCAACCGCGAGGACCGCGGCGAGGGCGATGAGGACGGCCGCCAGGCGGCCCGGGAGGCTCACAGTCCATGGATCATAGCCCCGTCCGCCCTGCGCACGACCGCCCGCTCGCACCCCTACCGCCGGGCGCGCGCGGTTGCGTAGGCTGGCCCGGCCGGGCTCACACGACAAGGGGTGATGATGAGCTTCTTCAGTCGCCTGAAGGCGATCTTCCAGGCGAAGGCCAACAAGGCGCTCGACGCGGCGGAGGACCCGCGCGAGATGCTGGACCTCGGCTTCGAGAAGCAGACGGAGATGCTGAAGCAGGTGCGGCGGGGCGTCGCCGACGTCGCGACCAGCAAGAAGCGGCTCGACCTCCAGCTCGAGAAGCTCAACTCCAGCGCCGCCAACCTCGAGGGCCAGGCCAAGCAGGCCCTCGGCGCCGGCCGCGAGGACCTCGCCCGCGTCGCGCTCGAGCGCAAGGCGGGCGTCCAGGCACAGATCACGAGCATCCAGGCGCAGCGGGACCAGCTCCAGGTCGAGCAGGACAAGCTCGTCGTGGCCGAGCAGAGGCTGTCGACCAAGATCGAGGCCTTCCGCGTGCAGAAGGAGACGATCAAGGCGCAGTACACGGCCGCCGAGGCGCAGACCAAGATCGGCGAGTCGCTCAGCGGGATCGGCGAGGACATGGCCGACATCGGGCTGGCCATGGAGCGCGCCGAGAACAAGGTGGAGACCATGCAGGCCCGCGCGGGCGCCATCGACGAGCTGCTCGAGTCGGGCGCCCTCGACGACCTCACCTCCAGCGGCGACGCGCTCGACAAGGAGCTGGCCCAGATCTCCTCCCAGGGCGCCGTCGACGCCGAGCTGGCCGCCCTCAAGCAGCAGCTCGGGTCCGGCTCGGCCCCGTCCGGCCAAATCGGCGCGGGTGGTGCGTCGTGATCGTGCGCATCCTCGGCCTGGGCCAGTTCCGCCTCGAGGCCGACGACCTGCCCGCCGTCCAGGCGGCCGACGAGGCGGTCGAGGCGGCCATCGCCGCCGGCGACGACCGGGCGCTGGGCGTCGCGCTCAGCGACCTGATCGACGTCATCGTCCAGACGGGCGACCCGGTCCCCGACCAGGAGCTGGTCCCCTCCGACGTGGTCGTGCCGCCGGCCGACTCGACGCTCGCCGACCTGGCCGGCATCGGCGCCGACGGCGAGGAGGGCCTGATCCCGGGATAGCCCGGCGGCACGGGGTCGGCCGAAAACCCGGTGGTATCCTGGCCGCCCGGGGCAGTTAGCTCAGCGGGAGAGCGCCCGCCTCACACGCGGGAGGTCACTGGTTCAATCCCAGTACTGCCCATGGCGAGATCGTACGGGCGCCGCCCGCGATTGACCGCGCCGCCTCCGGGAAGCGGCTGGTTCGACTCCAGCACTGCCCATGAGGGCTGCGCTGCTTACGAAGCAGTCCATGCAGTACCTCGTCGACGACCTCCAGCGCCCCGGCTACATCGGTGGGGTGACGTGCTCAGTAACGTGGGACTCGGCGGGACCTTCGAGCGAGGAGGATTCTCATTGGGAACCCCGGAGAACAAGGCCGTCCTGGGACGTATCGTCAACGAGGTGATCAATCGGAAGAATCTCGATCTGGCCGAGGAGCTGTACTCCGAAGAGCACGAGCTTCACCCTGAAGCGTCCGGCGTCGGTCGCGGTCCCGAGGGGATGAAGCAGGCGTTCGCCGGCTTGCACGAAGAGTTCCCCGACGTCCGGGTCAACATCGAGTCCATCGTGGCCGAGGGGGATATGGTCGCCGTACGCCTCACCTTCAGCGGTACCCACGCGCCCACCGGCGAACGGGCGACGTGGCCGGAGATGGTCTTCACGCGCTTCGCCGGGGGCAGGGCTGTGGAGAGTTGGGAGGTTACGGACACCGGGCGGAGCTGGAAGAGCCCTCCCTGGTAGAGGGCGGGCGTCGCACGCCGTCCCAACGGGCGGCAAGCGCGATGGCTGGACAACCAGCATGATCGGCGCCGGCGTGCCGCTCCTGGTCATGAGCCGCAGCCCGGCACGCGACGACGGCGGCGATCTTGGCCCCCCAACCTCTACCGGTCCGGAGGAAATCGCCACGTTCGCAACCGCCGCAGCTTCTCGATCTGCTCGCCGATCCCGCGCGCCTGCGCGAGCTCGACGTGACCGTCCTCCACCACTGACGCCCAGAGCACTGGCCACGCCGCTCGACGCAGAGCTGCAGTGAGGTCGGGCGTAGACATCGTCGCGGAGCTGAAATAGCGTCGGTCCGTTCACGGCCCGGCTGCTCCGATCCTGGACTTCGCCGACATGCGCGCCGAGGCATCGCCCAGCGACCTGCTGGAACGCGAGGACGACCTCTCTCGGATCTACGGATCGCTCGCTCGATCCCGGGATGGGCGTGGAACGCTGGTCGTGGTCGAGGGGCCCGCGGGCGTCGGCAAGACGGCCCTGCTGGCGGATGCTCGGGAGATGGCCCAGTCGGGGGGGATGCTGGTCCTCCGCTCCCGGGGCGCGGAGCTGGAGCGCGAGTTCGGCTTCGGCGTGGTGCGCCAGCTCGTCGAGCCGGCCCTGCGCGGGATGGACGACCCGGCGGCGCTCTACAGCGGGCCCGCCGGGGTGGCCGCGAGCCTGCTCGGGCTGCCCGGCTCGCAGGGGCGCGCGGGAGCGTCGGTCGCCGACCACGACTCGTCGTTCGCCCTGCTCCACGGCCTCTACTGGCTGTGCGCCGACCTCGCCGAGCGGCAGCCGCTGTGCGTGATCGTCAACGACGTCCACTGGGCCGACCTCCCCTCGCTGCGCTTCCTGGGCTTCCTGGCGCCGCGCCTCGACGAGCTCCCCGTGACGCTGCTGGTCGCGGCCCGCCTCCGCGAGGCGCTCGCGCACTCCCCGGTGCTCGAGGCACTCGTGGCCGCCGCCGTGGCGGAGACCATCGCCCCCGCCCCGCTGAGCGTCGCCGGCGTCGCGGCGCTGCTGGAGCTCGAGCTCGGGGAGGCCCCGGAGCCGGGGTTCGCCGAAGCCTGCCACCGGGCGACCGGCGGACTCCCGTTCCTGGTCCGTCAGGTCGTGGCGCGGCTCCGCGAGAACGAGGTGGCGCCCACGAACGCCGCCGCGCCGCTCATCGGGCGCCTCGGCGGCCCGGCGGTCGGCCGTTGGACGGTCGCCCGCCTGGGCCGGCTGCCCCCCGCCGCCGACGGCCTGGCGCGCGCGCTCGCCGTCCTCGAGGTGGCCGACCTTCCCCAGGCCGCGGCCCTGGCGGGCCTCGACGCCGACGAGGCGGCCCTTGCCGCGGACGCGCTCGCCGCGGCCGACATCGTCGCCCATGGCCGACCCTTGACATTCGCCCACCCGATGGTCCGGGAAGGGCTCTACGGGCAGCTCTCGCCGGCCGCGCGCGAGCGCGCCCACCGCGCCGCGGCCCGTCTGCTGCACGACGCGGGCGCGGCGCCGGAGCGCGTGGCCGAGCACCTGCTGGCCACCGACCCGGCGGGCGACGGCTGGGTGGCGGAGCGGCTGGCCGACGCCGGCGGGCGGGCGGCGGCCAGCGGCGCGCCCGAGTCGGCCGCCGCCTTCCTGCGTCGCGCCCTCGCAGAGCCGCCGGCCGGCGACGCCTTCCGGCTGCTCCTGGACTGCGGCATGGCCGAGGCGAACGCGGGCCAGGAGGGCTGGTACGCGCACATGCAGGCGGCGATCGCGATCGCCGGCGACCCCTGGTCGCGCGCGTCGGCGGCCCTCACGACCGCGCAGGCCCTGCTGCGCGAGCAGCGCCCCGCGGAGGCGATGGAACTGGTCAACGGCGTCGCGCGGGAGCTCGCGGGCGCGGACGAGCGCATCGGCGGGCTGCTGGAGGCGATGGCGGTCGCCACCGGCAGCCTCGATGCGCACCTCGCGCCCGGTGTCGCCGCGCGCTCGGCGGCGCTGCGCCGACGGGTCGAGGGCGACGCGGGCGCCTCGCGGGAGGTTCTGGCGGTGGCCGCGTGGGCGGCGGCATTCGGCAACGAGCCGGCGGAGGCCGGCGTGGAGCTCGCGCGCCGGGCCCTCAGGGCGAGCCCTCGCCGCATCCCCGAGCCCGGCGACCTGCCCTCGACCTGGTTCTCGCTGGCGACGATCGTGTTGGTCTGGGCCGAGCGGTACGCCGAGGCCGGGGAGCTGCTGAACGCGGCGGTCGGTGAGTACCGCGCCGCCGGAGCCGGCCACAACCTCGCCACCGCCCTGACCTACCGTGCCTGGCTCGCCCTGCGACGGGGCGACCTCCGCGGCGCGGAGGTGGACGCGAGGACCGGCGTCGAGGCGGCCGATCTCCCCCTCCCTCTGCTCTACCGGCTGATCGCGAGCAGCATCCTGGTCGGCGCCCTCGTGGAGCGGGGCGATACAGAGGCTGCCGCCGCGGTCATGGCGACCGTGGACGGGTGGACCGAGGCCCCGGCCGTCGGAGCCGCAGCGCTCCGGCTGGCCCGCGCGCGCCTGCGCGCGGCGCAGGGGCGCATGGCCGAGGCGCTCGCCGATTTCACGGCCGTGGGAGAGGTGGCCGACCGGTCGGGTGCCCGATCGCCGAGCATCCTCCCCTGGCGTTCCGGGGCCGCCGAGGCGCAGCTCATGCTCGGCGATCGTGAGGCGGCGCTGGCGCTGGCCGAGGACGACCTGGCGCTCGCGCGGGTCTTCGGCACGCCGCGGGCTCTCGGGGTGGCGCTGAGGACGGCCGGCCTCGCGACGGGCGGGCGGCGCGGCGAGGAGCTCCTGCGCGAGGCGGTGGATCTGCTGGCCCAGAGCGAGTCACCGGTCGAGTACGTCCGTGCCGAGGCGGACCTCGGCGCCCACCTTCGCCGCGCCAACCGTCGCGCCGAGGCGCGCGACCACCTCCGGGCAGCGCTCGACGGGGCCCATCGCGCCGGCGCCGGGGCCATCGCCGCGCACGCCGAGACCGAGCTCCGGGCGACGGGCGCACGGCCCCGCCGGGTCACGCTCAGCGGGCTGGACGCCCTGACGGCGAGCGAGCGGCGCGTGGCCGACCTCGCCCGCGAGGGGCTGACCAACCGCGAGATCGCCCAGGCCCTGTTCGTGACGGCCCGGACCGTGGAGGGCCACCTGACCCAGGTGTTCCGCAAGCTCGGCGTCTCGGCGCGCCGAGATCTGTCGGAGGCCCTGGCGCCGGTCAACACGTAGGCGCCCCCCGGAGAAAAGTCAGGGGGGTCCCCCCGGTGCGAGCCCGTGAGGGAGGGAGCACCCTGCCGCAAGCCAGATCCATCCGAGAAGGGGGCAACCCGATGACCAAGATGATCCAGACCGCCTCGGGCGACTACATCCACCCTCAGGACTTCGTCCGGCGCCGCCGCTGGGCGGGGAGTTCCGCCTCACCGGCCCCGCTCGACGCGTCGTACGCTGAGCGGGTGACGACCACGAAGGCGAGCTGAGGCGGCGATGTACCCGCACGTCCGACAGCTTCAGAGCTCGGAGCGACCCGTCCGGGACGTCATCGGCGTCGCACGCAGGCGCGCTCGGGCCACCGCCGAGCGCCTGAACGAACCGGCCCGCGTGGCGGCACCGGCGAACGGAAAGCAGATGCCCGTGCGTTCCACCTGGCTCATCACCGGCGCCTCGCGCGGCTTCGGCCGCGAGCTGACCGAGCAGCTGCTCGCCCGCGGCGACCGCGTCGCCGCCACCCTGCGCCGGCCCGAGCGCCTCGAGGGGCTCGCGGCGCGCTACCGCGACCGGCTCTGGATCCGCGCCTTGGACGTGACCGACACGGCGCAGATCCGCCAGGTGGTGGACGCGGCCTTCGCCGAGCTGGGCCGCATCGACGTCGTGGTCTCGAACGCCGGCCATGGCCTGTTCGGGGCCGCCGAGGAGGTCAGCGACGCGCAGATCGAGCGTCAGGTGCGCACCAACCTGACCGGCGCGATCCAGCTCGCCCGGGCCGTCGTGCCGCACCTGCGGGCCCAGGGAGGCGGGCGCATCCTGCAGCTGTCGAGCATGGGCGGCCAGATCGCCTTTCCCGGCCTGTCCATCTACCACGCCACCCAATGGGGGATCGAGGGCTTCTACGAGTCCCTGGCCGCCGAGGTAGCGCCCTTCGGCATCGACACGATCCTGGTCGAGCCCGGGTTCGCCCGCACCGGCTTCGCCTTCGCCATCGGCCGAGACGGCCGAGCCGGCGCCGGCGTACGCCGGCAACCCGGCCCGGGCGGTGCAGGACCATCCGCTGGAGGCGAGGCCCGGCGACCCGGGCAAGATGGCCAGGATGATGATCATCGCCGCCGACGCCGACGAGCCGCCCCGGCGCCTGCTGCTGGGCTCGGACGCCCACGTGATGGTGCGCGGCGCCCTGTCCGAGCGCCTGGAGTTGGTCAACTCCCAGAAGCACCTGGCCCGCGCGACCGACGTCGACCGCTACGGCGCCGCCCCGGCGATCGTGACGTCCGCCGGACGGGTCGGCGCCTGCGCGTGAGCGGGTTCGGGCCGGCCGTGAGACCCCGACCTCGCTGACGAGAGTCGCCGTGGTGCGCTCGCCGACGTCGTAGGGCAGGAGCGCGAGCGCGGCCCGACGGCGGAGCGGGCCCGTGGCCCTTGAAGGCGGCCCCTCGTGTCACAGTGGCCCGGATGCCGTCGCCTCGGACCACCGCCGATCGGCCATGACCGGCCCGCTCCTGCGCCCGGCGCGCGAGGACGATCTCGACGGGCTCCTCGAGCTCGCCCGGTCGGCGGCCGGCGTCACCACCCTGCCCCCCGACCGCGGCCATCTCGCCGAGCGGCTGGAGCGGTCGGTCGTCGCCTTCGCTCGCGCGGAACCGCAGCTCAGGGGCGACGAGTACGTCTTCGTGGTGGAGGACGCGAGCGGGCGGGTGGACGCCACCTCGGCGATGGTCTCCCGCGTCGGCGGCTTCGACCCCTTCTACACCTACGAGGTCCGGTCGGAGCGGGTCGCCCACGCCCCGCTCGGCGTCGACCGATCGATCGACGTGCTCCACCTCAAGCGCGACCACAAGGGACCGTCGGAGCTGTGCAGCCTCGTCGTCCATCCCGCGCGCCGCGGCGCCGGCCTCGGGAGGCTGGCGTCCCAGGGCAGGCTTCTGTTCGTCGCGCTCCATCCCGGCGGCTTCGCCGACCGGACGATCGCCGAGATCCGGGGCTACCAGGACGAGGGCGGCCGGTCGCCGTTCTGGGAGGCGGTCGGCCGCGTCTTCCTCGCCCCCAGCGAGTTCGCGGAGGCCGACATGCTGACCGGGCTGGGCGAGAAGGACTTCGTCGAGGACCTGATGCCCCGCCATCCGATCTACCTCGACCTGCTGGGGCCGGAGGTGCGGGCGACGGTGGGCGTGCCCCACCCCGAGGCGGTGGCGGCCATGAGGATGCTCGAGGCCGAGGGCTTCGTCCCCTCCCGCGAGGTCGACATCTTCGACGCCGGACCGATCCTGGAGTGCCCCACCGCCCGCATCGCCACCGTCGCGCGCTCGCGCAGGGCGGTGGTGTCCCGGGTGGACGGGCGACCCGGCGGCGTCCCCTGCCTGGTGGCGACGGCGGACGGCCCCTTCCGGGCCACGCGCAGCGCGGCGGCCCGCGACGGCGCCGGAGTCGTCCTCCCCCGGCCCGCCGCCGACCGGCTCGGCATCGTGGCCGGCGCCCGCGTCATCCTCGCCGAGGATCTCCGTGGCTGAGACCCTGACATCGCGCGACCCCGCCACGGGCGCCGTCGTCTGGAGCGGCCCGGCCGCGAGCGCCGGCGAGTGCGACGCGGCCATGCGGCGGGCGCGGGCGGCGTTCGCCGGCTGGTCGCGCATCCCGCAGAGCGCTCGCGAGGAGATCGTCCGGGCGTTCGGCGCGGCCGCGCGGGACGCCGCCCCCGAGCTGGCGGCGGCGATCAGCGCCGAGGTGGGAAAGCCGCCGTGGGAGGCGGCCCAGGAGGTGGACCTGGTCGCCGCCAAGGTGGAGATCTCGATCGAGGCCCTCGCCGCCCGGCGGGCCGGGTTCGCCTCCGGGCCGGCGGTCACGCGGTTCCGGCCGCACGGGGTCTGCGTCGTGCTCGGGCCCTTCAACTACCCGGCCCACCTGCCCAACGGCCACGTCGTCCCGGCGCTGCTCGCGGGGAACTGCGTCGTCCTCAAGCAGAGCGAGCACGCCCCGTCGGTCGGCGAGCTGGTGGCGCGGCTCTGGGCACGGGCCGGCCTGCCCGAGGGCGTGCTCACCGTGCTCCAGGGTGGCCGGGCGGTCGCCGAGGCCCTGCTCGACCACCCCGAGCTCGACGGCGTGTTCCTCACCGGCTCGGCCGCGACCGGCGAGGCGGTGCACCGGCGCTTCGCGGGGCGCCCGGACCGGATCCTGGCGCTGGAGATGGGCGGCAACAACCCCTTGGTGGTGCACGACGTCGCCGACGCCGTGGCCGCGGCCTACCTGACCGTCCGATCGGCCTACCTGACGGCCGGCCAGCGCTGCACGTGCGCGCGGCGGCTCGTGCTGACCGAGGGAGCGGGCGGCGAGCGCTTCCTCGACGAGCTGGTCGCGATGGTCGGGCGGGTGAGCGCGGGGCCCCCGACCGACCGGCCCGAGCCCTTCATGGGGCCGGTGATCTCGGCCGAGGCCGCCGAGGCCGTCCTGGCCGCCCAGGACGGCCTGCTCCGCCGGGGCGGCCGCGCGCTGGTGGCGGCCCGCCCGCTGGCGCCGGGAACGGGGTTGCTGGGCCCCGGGCTGATCGACGTCACCGAGGTCGCCGACCGGCCCGACGACGAGGTGTTCGGGCCGCTGCTGCAGCTCGTGCGTGTCGCCGGCCTGGACGCCGCCGTCGCCGAGGCCGCCGACACCGCCTACGGGCTGGCCGCGGGGATCGTCACGGACGACGAGGCCGCCTACCGGCGCTTCGCCGACGGGGTCCGGGCCGGCGTCGTCAACTGGAACACCGAGCTGGTGGGCGCCTCCAGCCGGGCCCCCTTCGGCGGCGTCGGCCGCAGCGGCAACCACCGCCCGAGCGCCCTCTTCGCGGCCGACTACTGCAGCTATCCCGTGGCCTCGATCGAGCATCCCCTCGCCGCCCTCCCCGAGCAGCCCTTCGCGCGCCTCATCCCCCGCGGCCGATGAGCGGGCCGGCCGAGCTCAACCTCGACGGGCTGGTCGGGCCGACCCACAACTACGCCGGCCTCTCCGCCGACAACGTCGCGTCGCGGGCGAGCCGGGCCCGGCCGTCGAACCCCGCGGCCGCGGCCCTCCAGGGCATCGCCAAGATGCGTGCCCTGGTCGGCCTCGGGGTGCCGCAGGGGGTGCTGCCCCCCCACGAGCGCCCCCATCTGCCGACGCTCCGCCGCCTCGGCTTCGGCGGATCCGACGCGCGGATCCTGCGGACCGCCGCGCGCGACGCCCCGGAGCTGCTCGCCGTCTGCTCCTCGGCGTCGGCGATGTGGGCCGCCAACGCGGCGACCGTCACCCCGAGCGCCGACGCCCCGGACGGGCTCCTGCACCTCACGCCGGCCAACCTGCTCACCCACCCCCACCGCGCCATCGAGGCCCCCACCACCCGGCGGGTGCTCGGCGCGATCTTCGCCGACCCGTCGCGGTTCGTCGTCCACGACCCCATGCCGGCGACGCCGCGCTTCGCCGACGAGGGCGCGGCCAACCACGTCCGCCTCGGCCCAGCCGGAGGGCCCGCGCGTCACCTGCTCGTGCACGGCGGCCGCCAGTCCGAGGAGGCCTCTCGGGCCGTCGCGCGCCGGCACGGCCTCGACGGCGGCGCCGCGGTGTTCGCCCGCCAGCACCCCGAGGCGCTCGCCGCAGGCGCCTTCCACAACGACGTCGTCATGGTGGGCCACCGCGACGTCCTGCTCGCCCACGAGAGGGCCCTGGCCGATCAGGCCGAGGCCCTGAGGGCGCTGGGCGCGACGCGGACGCTGGTCGTCCCCGATGCCGAGGTGCCGCTCGCCGACGCGGTGGCCTCCTACCTCTTCAACGGCCAGCTCGTCAGCGACTCCCGGGGGCGCGTCACGCTGATCGTGCCGGCCGAGTGCCGGGTGGTCTCCTCGGTGGCCGCCTGGCTCGATCGGCACGAGGCGGACCCCGGCAGCCCCATCGAGCGGGTCGAGGTGGTGGAGGTGCGCCAGAGCATGCGCAACGGGGGCGGGCCGGCGTGCCTGCGCCTGGTGGTGCCGGTCACCGAGGACGAGCGGGCGGCGATGCTCCCCTCGGCCCTGGTCGACCCGGCGCGCCTGGACGCCCTGGAGGCGTGGGTCGGCCGCCACCACCGCGACCGGCTCGCGCCCGCCGACCTCGCCGACCCGGCGCTGCTCGACGAGTCGAGGGCCGCCCTCGACGACCTCACCGGGCTGCTCGGCCTGGGCAGCGTCTACGAGTTTCAGGGCGCCCCGGGATGAGCGTCCTCGCCGACGCCCGGGCCGACCGCGACCGGATGGTCGCCCGCGCTCGCCGCCTGGTGCGCGATCCCCTCGTCGTCGGGCGATCCGGGCGGGCTCGAGCGGATGGCCGCCGCGCTCGCCGAGGGGTTCGCCGAGGTGGGCGCCGTGACCCTCGAGCCCGCCGGGCCGGCCCCCGGGCCCACCGTGCGGGTCCGCTCCGCCCGGGACGACGGCCCTCGCCTCCTGATGGTGGGTCACTACGACACCGTCCCCCACGACGGGGCCGGGGCCGACCCCGAGGTCGCCGTCACCGCCGACCGGGTGGTCGCGCGCGGCGCGGCCGACATGAAGGGCGGGCTCGTGGTGATGCTCCACGCGCTCCGGCTGATCGGGCGCCACGCGCCCGGAGCCGGGCCATGGGAGGTCGTCGCGGTGCCCGACGAGGAGCTCGGGACGCCCTGGAGCCGGGCGGTGCTGAGGGACGCGGCGGCCGGGGCCCGCGCCGCGCTGGTCTTCGAGCCGGCCCTCCCCGACGGCCGGCTCGTGCGGGCGCGCAAGGGCGTCGGCACCGTCACGATCGAGGTCGCCGGCCGGCCGGCCCACGCGGGGCGCGACCCCGAGCGGGGGCGCAGCGCCATCGCCGCGATCGCCGATCTGGTCGGGCACGTCGAGGCGCTCGCCGATCCCCGCGCCGGGACGACCGTCGCGGCGACGACCGTCGCCGGCGGCTCGGCGCCGAACGTGATCCCCGGCGCCGCCCGCGCCCAGATCGACGTCCGCGCCGAGCGGGCGGCCGAGTCGCGCCGGGTCATGGACGCCGTCCGGACCCTGGCGCGCTCGGTCGAGCGCTCCCGCGGGGTCACGATCGCCGTCTCCGGGGGGGTCCACCGGCCCCCCAAGCCCGTGGACTCGGGGACGGAGGAGCTGTTCGCCGTCTACCGGGGCTGCGCCGCGCGGATCGGGATCTCCCTCGACTGGACCGACGTCGGCGGCGGATCCGACGCCAACATCCTCGCCGAGACGGGCCTCGCCACCCTCGACGGCCTCGGCGTCGTCGGCGGGGAGCTTCACGGCCCGGGCGAATACGCCCTCATCGAGAGCCTCGCCGAGCGGGCCGCGCTGACCGCGCTCGCGCTGCAACGCCTGTCGGCGTAGCGGATCCGCCGGGGAGAGGGCATCACAGCCTGGGGCGGTACACCTCGGCGACGGCGTCGGCGATGGCGCGCCAGTGGTCCTCCCGGGCCGGGAGGGATTGCTCGATCTGGATGCCGCCGGCGCCGCCGGCGCTGAGCCGGTTGACGATGTTGCACGGATCGTCGCCGCCGAATTCCTCGCCGGGCTCGGCGATGCGCACCGGGATCCCCGAGCCGAGGGTCGCGTAGACGAGGGCGCACCGTACCTCCTCCTTCAGGGCGCCGGGCGCCGTGCCGCCGACCAGGACCTCGGCCTCGTCGAACCCGTGGAACGCGACCGCGTGGCTGAAGCCACGGGAGATCACACGATCGAGGCGGGGGAAGCTCGCCTCGTTGATGTTGACCGAGGTGATGTGCCAGCGGGCGAAGGCTCCGCCCTCCCCGTTCCAGCCCTTGCATCGCCACGCGCTGGCAGCCCCGGCGCCCAGGCGCGAGCGGACGCGCTCGGCCTGCCCATCGGTGTGGGGCTCGATGCCCCCGCCGTGCGGCGCGATGGCGATGAGCCCGCTCTGGCGGCCGTCGTCCCGCAGCCGCTCGATGAACTCGCCCTCGTCCTCTGCCCCCTCCTCCGAGATGGTCGGATGGGGCACCCGCGAGTTGACCACTCCCGCGAACCCACCCTCCGTGCCCAGCCGTCGCCGGCCGCCCGCGCCCATGCGCACGACGTCGTCGGGGCTCTCCGGGCTGGGCTCGCTCACGGTGTAGAGGCCTTGGTGGTCACGGTCGCGCCTGATCCGCACCTGGTGCCCGACCGCGCGCCCGATCGAGGCGAGCCTCAGCGGATCGGCCGAGCAGTGCTCGGGGCGCTTCTTGAGGTCGTCCTGCGACGACCGCGCGCTCCTGATCGACGCGTCGTACGTCGCCATCAGACCTCCGACGAGACGCCCGCCCGGTTCTGTCCCCGACGCTCCACGCGGACGGGGGGCCATTCATTCAGGGACCGGGAGGCGCGTCAATCCACGTACCCTCGTCCCGTGGCTCCCGTGCGCGATCGGTTGACCTGGACGATCTACGTCGCCCTGGCGATCTACGGATACGTGCTCTACGGGCTCGGTCCGGCCCTCGACGCCCTGCGCGACGAGCACGACGTGAGCCGTCGGGCCATCGGCCTGGCGGGCAGCGCCTTCGCCGTCGCCGCCGTGGGGGCCGCCCTCGGCGCGCCGGCGGCGCTGCGCCGCTTCGGCCTGCGGGCGGTTCTCTGCGCGGCGCTGGCCGGCTTCGGCGCGGCGACGCTCGGCCTGGTGGCCGCCTCGTCGCTGCCCGCCGTGATCGGCGCGGCGCTGGTGCTGGGCGCGACCGGCACCGCGATCCTCGTGACCGTGCCGCTGGTCATCGACGAGCGCCAGGGCGCCGCGCGGGCGGCCGCCCTGGCCGAGGCCAACATGGGGGCGAGCGCCGCCGGGATCGTGGCGCCCGCGGCCATCGGGCTCAGCATCGCCGTCGGGGCCGGCTGGCGCCCGGGCCTGGCGATCGTGCTCGTGGCCATCGCCGGGCTCATCGTCGTGGCGCGCGGCCTGAGCAACCCCCCTCCGCCCGCCGCCGAGGCCGCGCCGCCGCCTCGGCGCCTGCCCCGGGCCTTCTGGCGCTGGTGGCTCCTGATCGTGCTCGTGGTGGGGGTCGAGTTCTCGATCGTCTTCTGGTCCACTGACCTCCTGCGCGAGCGCACGGACCTCGGCCGCGGCGCCGCGAGCGCGTCGCTGGCCCTCTTCGTGACCGGCATGACGATCGGCCGCTTCGCGGGCGGCCGGATGGCGGTCGCCCGCGACCCGCGGACGCTGCTGGGGGTGTCGCTCGGCGTCGCCGCCGTGGGCTTCGCGCTGCTGTGGAGCACGGAGGTCGCCGCCGTGAGCGTGGCGGGGCTGCTCGTGGTCGGGCTCGGCGTGGCGCTGCTCTTCCCGATGTCGCTCGCCCTCGCCATGGCGGCCGCGCCCCGGGCGCCCGAGCGCGCCAGCGCGCGCGCCACGCTGGCCGGCGGCCTGGCGATCCTCGCCGCCCCCTACGCGCTGGCCACCCTCGCCGACGGCGTCGGCGTGCACGCCGGCTTCCTGATCGTGCCGGCCCTGCTGGCCGGGGCGATGCTGCTGGTGGCCGGCGGGCGGGCTCCGGCCGCGGCCGCGGCCGCGGCGGCGACGGAGGTCGGCCGGTGACCGCACCGGGCGGTGCCGCCGTGCCCCCGGCGCGAACGTCCGGGCGCTCCGGCCCGGCGACGAGGTCTTCGGCACCTCCTTCATGGCCGGCCTCGGCGCGCTCGCCGAGTACGCGGTCGTCCCGGAGAGCCGGCTGGGCCGCGCCTGGACGCGCGGGGACCGCCGGGGGATGATCGGGCCGGTGGGCCTGATCTTCCAGGACGACTTCCACGACGAGTTCGGGACCTGGCCGCTCGCCTACATCCCGTACGGCGGCGCCGACGTGGGCGAGGTGACCGCCGTGGCGCACGCCGTGGGCGATGGCGACGACGGCGTCTATCACGACGCCTTCGTGGCGGCCGGCGACCGCATGGTGGCCGAGGCGGAGGGGGCGCTCGCCGCCGGCCACCGGGGCAGCGCCCGCGACCTGCTCCTGCGGGCCGGCGTCTTCTACGCCGCCTCGCTCCACCCGCTCTACGGCACGCCGGTGGACCCGCGGCTGCTGGCGGCGTTCGGCAAGCAGGTGGAGGCCTTCGACCGCGGGCTCGGCCTGGGCGATCCCCCGGTCGCGCCGGCGCGCATCCCGCTCGACGGCGCGGCGATGGCGGCCTACTTCGTCCCGGCCTTCGACCACGCCGACGAGGTGCGCCCGCTGGTGATCCTGACCAACGGCTACGACGCCACCATCACCGACATGTACTTCGGGTCGGGCGTCGCCGCCCTGCGCCGTGGCTACCACGTGCTGATGTTCGACGGGCCGGGGCAGGGGGAGATGCTCTACGTGCAGGGCGTCCCGATGCGGGCCGACTGGGAGACCGTGATCAGGGCGGTCGTCGACTTCGCCCTGGCGCTGCCGCTGGTCGACCCCGACCGGATCGCGCTGCACGGATGGAGCCTGGGCGGCTACCTCGCGCCGCGCGGCGCCTCGGGCGAGCCGCGTCTGGCCGCGCTCATCGCCGACCCGGGCCATCCCGGCCCCGCCACCAGCATGGCCGCGTTCGTGGCGCGGGTGATGCCCGGCGGCGGCGCGCCCACGCCGGAGACCCTCGCGCAGGCGCAGGCCGTCATCGAGGGAAACCGCACGATGCGCTGGCAGATCATCCAGCGGGGCTTCTGGGTGCAGGGCGTTGACAACCTCGGCGACTTCATGGCGGCGATGGAGCCGTACACCCTGGACGGCCGCGCGGAGTCGATCCGCTGCCCGACGCTCCTGACCTGCGCCGAGAACGACCCGCTCGGCGCCGGCGCCCAGGCGCTGTTCGACGCGCTGCGCTGCCCCAAGCGACTGATCCGCTTCACCGCGGCCGAGGGCGCCGGGGAGCACTGCGAGTTCCGCAACCGGTCGCTGTTCAACCGCCGGGCGCTGGACTGGCTCGACGACACCCTCGGGGCGGCGGCCCCCGCCCGGGGCGGGTAGCGGGCGAACCCGGCCGCCGGATCGTCAACAGCAGGTCAGGCCGCGGACGCGGCGTCCTCCCGGACCACCGCGGACAGCGCCTCCATGTCGTGGCGCTCGAACGCCTCGAGGTAGCGGGCCAGCAGGTCGCGATCGGCCCGGCCCAGCGGGTGCGGGGAGTCGGCGTCGGCGCCGTCCGCGAGCGCCGCGCGCGCCCGCTGGAGCGCGCTGTTCACCGAGACCGGGGTCGTGCCGAGGAGCTCGGCGGCCTCGGCCGCGGTCCAGCGCAGGACCTCGCAGAGGATCAGGGCCGCCCGCTGGCGGGGCGGGAGGCGGTGCAGCGCCGCCCTCAGGGCCAGCCGGGTCGCCTCCCGGGCCGCCGCCGCCTCGACCGGGTCGTCCTCGGTCACCACGAGAGGGACGCCGGCGACGCCGGGCCACGCGTCCGGGTCGAGGTCCACCGGCTGCGGCCGCCGCGCCCGGCCGTCGAGCATGTCGACGCAGACGTTCGTCGCGATGCGGTGGAGCCACGTGCCGAGCGCCGCGCGGCCCTCGAACCGGTCCATGCCGCGCCAGGCGCGCACGAGGGCCTCCTGCACCGCGTCCTCGGCGTCGAACCGCGAGCCCAGGATCCGGGTGCAGTGACCGGTCAGGGCGACGCGGTGCTGCTCGATGGATCGCTCGACCACAGCGGTCTCGGCGGTCGTCACCGCCGTCCTCCGCGATCGGGCCCGGCGCCGGCCTCCTGCTCGTGGAGCCGCTCGAGCGCGTCGACGAAGCCGAGCCAGCCCACGAAGCGCTCGTCTGCGCCCCGCTCGGTGCGGAGCCGCCCCGTGATCGGCTCGCGGTCGAGGCACACGTCGAGCCGCACGCTGAGGATGCGGTCCGCGCCGGGGCGATCGCGTTCGTCCATGAGACCACCGTAGGAGCGCCGCCGCGCGGTTCGCGTCGGGGACCTCCCCGACATCGGTCCCCGATCCGCGGGCCGGGTAGGGTGACCTCCGTCGGGCCGACGTTCGTGGGGTGCGGGTGGCCGTCGAAGACGCGGAGAGGCTGCTCGAGCGCGGGCGCGAGCTCAGCGCGGTCGCACGTGCCCTGGACGACGCCGGGCGCGGGCGCGGCCGGGCGGTGCTGGTCGAGGCCCCGGCCGGGATCGGCAAGACGAGCCTGCTGCGGGCGGCCTCGGCGGCGGCGGCCGGCGCCGGCTTCACGTGCCTGCGCGCCCGCGCCGGAGAGCTCGAGCGTGACTTCGCCTACGGCTGCGTGCGCCAGCTGCTCGAGCCCGTGGCCGGGGGGGAGACGGGCCCCGACGCGCTGTTCGAGGGCGCCGCGGCGCTCGCGCGGCCCCTCTTCGCCCCGGCCGGCGCGCCGGCGCCCTCATCGCCGGCCGACAGCTCCTTCTCGATGCTCCACGGCCTCTACTGGCTGCTCAACAACCTGGCGGCGGCGGGCCCGGTGGCCCTCGTCGTCGACGATCTCCACTGGTCCGACGCCGAGTCGCTGCGGTTCCTCAACTACCTGGCACCGCGCCTGGACGGCCTCCCGCTCGCCGTGCTCGCCTCGGCGCGCAGCGGGGAGAACGTCACGCCGGACCTCGCCCGCCTGGCGGCCGGCCCCGAGACGACGGTGCTGCGGCCGGCGCCGCTGACCCTCGCGGCGACGAGGGCCCTCTCCGAGCGCGCCCTCGGGGCCGAGGTCGCCGACGACTTCGCGGCGGCCTGCCGCGAGGCCACCGGCGGCAACCCGTTCTTCCTGGAGGCGCTGCTGCGCGACGCGGCCGAGCAGGGGCTCGCGGGCGACGCCCGCGACGCGTCCCGTGTGCGGCGCATCGGGCCGGCCGCCGTCGCTCAGGCCCTGCTCCTGCGCCTGTCGGGGCGGCCCCCCGCGGTGACCGCCCTGGTGCGCGGCGTGGCGGTGCTCGGCGACGGCGCGACCCTGGGCGAGGCGGCGGCGCTCGCGGGGATCCCCGACGACGAGGGAGCGAGCGCGGCCGACCTGCTGATCGCGCTCGGAATCCTGCGGGCGGCGCGCGGGCTGGAGTTCGCCCACCCGATCGTGCGGGAAGCCGTCTACTCGGACATCGGCGCGCACGCGCGCGCCGAGGCCCATGCCCGCGCGGCCGCCCAGCTGGCCGCCGCCGGGGCGCCGGAGGAGAGGATCGCGGCCCAGATCGCCGCGTCGGCGCCGATCGGCGACCCCGGACGGGTGGACCTGCTGCGGCGCGTCGCGGCCGACGCGCTCGCGCGCGGCGCTCCCTCGACCGCCGCCGCGCTGCTCGGCCGCGCGCTGGCCGAGCCACCACCACCCGAGGCTCGCGGAGAGGTGCTCCTCGAGCTCGGCTCCGCCGAGTACCGGCTCGGGGCGCCCGAGGCCGCGGATCACCTCGCCCAGGCGGTCGAGCTGATCACGGACCCCGGGCGGCTCGCCACGGCCGCGCGCTGGCTGGCGATCGCGCTGACCATGTCGGGGAGCGCCGACCGGGCCGTGGACGCCCTCGAGGCGGCGGTCGCGGCCGTCGAGCCCGAGGACCGGGAGCGCGCCCTGCTGCTCGACGCCGAGCTCGCCGCCCACGCCCAGGAGGCCCGGCTGGAACGGCGCGCGTGGGCCGCGGAGCGGCTGGGGCGGCGCCCCGGCCTGACGGGGGCCACCCCCGGCGAGCGCCTGGTGCTGGCCAGCCTCGCGTTCGAGCGGGCGCGGGAGGGCGGGTCGGCCGCCGAGGCCGTCGGGCACCTCGAGGGCGCGCTCGCGGGCGGACGGCTGCTGGGCGAGCAGGAGGTTGACGTCGCCGGCACCTTCTACCTGCTGCTGGTCGCGCTGCTCGCCACCGACGCGCTCGACGTCGCCGACGCGTGCATCGCACAGGCGCTCGCCGACGCGCGCGACCGGTCGTCGATCCCCGCGATGGCCTATCTGATCGAGTTCCGCGGCTGGGTCGCCCTGCGGCGTGGGGCCGTGGGGGACGCCGAGGCCGACGCGCGGACGGCGCTCGAGCTGCTGACCGGACGCGGCATCACGCTCGGCGCGGCGTACGCGCTGGCGCTGCTCGTCGAGGCCCTGCTGGAGGCCGGGGAGGCAGAGGAGGCCGCGCGGGCGCTCGACGACAGCGGCCTTGGGCGGGACATCCCGCCGGGCATGGCCGTCAACGACCTCCTCGAGGCGCGCGGCCTGCTGCGGATCGCGCAGGGCAGGACGCCCGAGGGGCTCGACGACCTCCTGGAGTTCGGGCGCCGCGACGAGCTCTGGGGCGGCGCCAACCCCCTCGCCTCGCGATGGCGCTCCCGCGCGTCCCTCGCGCTCGCGGCTCTCGGCGAGGCGGCGCAGGCGCGCGCGATGGCCCTCGACGACCTCGAGCGGGCCCGGCGGTGGGGGACGGCGAGCGGGATCGGCGTCGCGCTGCGCGCCTGCGCGCTCGCCGAGGGCGGCGACGCGGCGGTCCCCCGCCTCCGCGAGGCGGTCGCGGCCCTCGAGGGGTCTCCGGCGCGGCTCGAGCACGCCCGGGCGCTGGTTCGACCTGGGCGCGGCGCTGCGGCGCGCCAACCGCCGCGCCGACGCGCGACCCGCCCTGGAGGAGGGCCTCGACCGCGCCGTGCGCTGCAACGCGCGGGCGCTGGCCGAGCGCGCCCGCACGGAGCTGCGCGCCGCCGGGGGCCGGTCGAGCGCGGCGGACGGCACGGGCGTCGAGCAGCTGACCGCGTCGGAGCGCCGCGTCGCCGACCTCGCCGCCGGCGGGTGGAGCAACCCCGAGATCGCCCAGGCGCTCTTCGTGACCCGCAAGACCGTCGAGACCCACCTTGGGCGCGTCTACCGCAAGCTCGGCGTCGCGGGACGGGGCGACCTGAAGGGGGCCCTCGGCGGGCCCGGGACCGGGGAGGCGGGCCGAGGAGGGGCCTGACGCCCGCGGCCGTTTCGTTCGCCCCGGCGTGCGTCCACGGATAGCCGCGCCGGGTCACCCGCCGCCCAACTCGCGCCTCAGCGCCGAGCGGGCGGCGAGGTGGCCGCACATGCCGTGGACGCCGCCGCCGGGGGGCGTCGATGACGAGCAGAGGTAGATGCCCGGGGCGGGCGTCGCGTAGGGGTCGGGCCGCGCCACCGGGCGGGCGAGCGTCTGGCGCAGGTCCTGAAGCCCGCCGGTGATGTCGCCGCCCACGTAGTTGGCGTTCTCGCGCTCCAGCCGCGCCGGGCCCCGGACGGCGCGGGCCAGGACGAGGTCGCGGAAGCCGGGGGCGAAGCGCTCGACCTGGCGCTCGATGCGGTCGGTCATGTCGACGGGCGAGCCGTTGGGGACGTGGCAGTAGCCCCAGGCGGTGTGGCGCCCCTCCGGGGCGCGCCCGGGGTCGGCGACGGTCTGCTGGGCCAACAGGACGTAGGGCCGCTCGGGGTGCCCGCCGCGGGCGACCGCGGCCTCGGCGGCGGCGATCTCGGCCATCGTCCCGCCCAGGTGCACGGTGGCGGCGCGCGCGACCTCGGGCGCGCGCCAGGGGATGGGCGCCGCGAGGGCCCAGTCGACCTTGAAGGCCCCGGGGCCGTAGCGGTAGCGCTCGAGCCGGCGCCGGTAGGAGGCCGGCAGGCGCGCACCGGCGATGGCCGCGGCCTGCCGCGGCGTGACGTCCAGCAGGACCGCGCGCGAGGGCGGCAGCTCGTCGAGGGAGGTCACCCTGCGCCCGGTCTCGATCTCCCCCCCGAGCTGGGTCAGGCGGGCGGCCAGGGCGTCCGTGACGCGGCCCGACCCGCCCCGCACCACGGGCCACCCGACCACGTGGCCGAGCACCATCAGCACCAGCCCGAACCCGCCGGTGAGGGGGGCGTCGAGGGGCCGGATCGCGTGGCCGGCCATGCCCGCCAGCAGCGCGCGCGCCCGCTCCCCCTCGAACCGCCGCCCCAGCCCGACGGCCGAGCGCAGCCCGTGGCGCCCGAGCCGGGCGAGCAGAAGGGGGTGGCGGGGCGGCCGCAGCGGCGGGCCGAGGACGCCGTCCATGAGGGCGGCGGCGGAGCGGGCGAGCGGCTGCACCAGGCGCCGGTAGGCCTCGCCGTCGGCCCCCAGGCCGGCGGCCGTGGTGAGGACCGAGCGCTCAAGCGTCACGGCCGTGCCGTCCGCCAGCGGGTGCGCGACGGGTGCCCCCGGCTGCACGAGCTCCACGCCCAGCTCGGCGAGCGGGAGGGAGCGGAAGAAGGGCGACGCGGCGACCAGCGGGTGGATCGCCGCGCAGACGTCGTGGACGTAGCCGGGCAGCGTCAGCTCGGCCGAGCGGCAGCCCCCGCCGATCGTCTCGGCCGCCTCGAGCACCAGGACCGAGCGGCCGGCCCCGGCGAGCGTGATCGCGGCCGCGAGCCCGTTCGGGCCCGAGCCGACGACGACGGCGTCGTAGCCGTTCACCGGGCGGGCTCGCGCGGCGCCTTGCGGAGCGCTGCCGGCAGGTAGCGCGCCCCGGGGCCCCGGGCCGAGGCCCGGTCGCCGCGGTTCATCAGGGCGCAGTCGCGCAGCGACAGGCAGCCGCAGCCGATGCAGGTGGTGAGCCCGTCGCGCAGCGCCTCCAGGGCGGTGATCTGCTCGTCGAGGCGCGACCGCCAGCCGCGCGACAGGCGGGCCCAGTCCGCCTTGGTCGGCGTGCGGCCCTCGGGGAGGGTGGCGAGGGCGTCGCGGATCTCCGGGAGGGTGAGCCCCACGTTCTGCGCCGCCCGGATGAAGGCCAGCCGCCGCAGGGCGCTGCGCGGGTAGCGGCGCCGGCCCCCCGGCGGACGGACGGCCGCCACGAGGCCCTCCTCCTCGTAGTAGCGCAGGGCCGACGCGGCGACGCCGGCCCGGCGGGCCACCTCGCCGATCGGGAGCAGGTCGCCGCCGTCCATCACGCCTCCCCTTGACATCAAGCTCACTTGAGCTTCTACCGTAGCGCCACGAGTCGAGAGGAGGCAACCGTGAACGCCGACGAGACGAGCGTGGCCCTGATCACCGGGGCGTCGCAGGGCCTTGGCCGCGCCGTGGCCGCCGAGCTGCTGTGGCGGGGGTGGCGGGTCGTGATCGACGCCCGCGACGGCGGCCGGCTGGCCGAGGCGGTGGGCCGGATGCCCCGGCCGGAGGCGGCCGTGGCCGTGCCGGGCGACGTGTCCAGCCCGGTCCACCGCGCCCGGCTGGCGGCCGCCGTCCGCGAGGCCGGGCGGCTCGACCTGCTGGTCAACAACGCGAGCCACCTCGGGCCGAGCCCGCTGCCGCCCCTCGCCGACCTGCCGCTCTGGGAGCTTGACCGGCTGATGGCGGTGAACGTCTCGGCGCCGCTCGCGCTGTTCCAGCTGCTCGTGACGCGCCTGCGCGAGAGCGGCGGCGCCGTGGTGAACGTGTCGTCCGACGCCGCGGTCGAGGCCTACGAGGGCTGGGGCGGCTACGGCGCCTCGAAGGCGGCCCTCGACCGGCTCAGCGCGGTGGCCGCCGCCGAGCACCCCGAGCTCCGGATCTACGCCTTCGACCCCGGCGACATGGCGACCGGCATGCACCAGCGGGCGTTCCCGGGCGAGGACATCAGCGACCGTCCGTCGCCCGAGAGCGTCGCGCCCGCCCTGCTGCGCCTCGTGGCGGGCGGCCTGCCGAGCGGCCGCTACCGCGCCGCCGACCTCCTCGCTCCCGTGGCCGCGTGAGCGTCTCGGCCCCCCTGCGCGCCGCGCCGGCCCGGTTCGCCGTCCCTGAGGGGGCGCACGCGGACGCCCCGCCCGAGCGGCGGGGGGTGCCGCGCGACGGCGTGCGCCTGATGGTGGTCCGCCCCGGCGGCGTCGACCACGCCCGCTTCCGCGACCTGCCCGGTCACCTCGACCCGGGCGACCTCCTCGTGGTCAACACGTCGGCGACCCTCCCGGCCGCCCTCGACGCCCGGCGCGCCGACGGGCGGGCGGCGGCGCTGCACATCGCGACGGCCCTCGACGACGGCGACTGGGTCGTGGAGCTACGCCGCCCGGACGGGGGCGGCCCGGCGGCCGACGCCGTCCGCGGCGAGCGCCTGGCGCTGCCCGGGGGGCGTGCGCTTCGGCTGCGGGCTCCCCACCCCGATCCCGCGGCGCGCTGGTCGCGTTTCTGGCGCGCCCGCCCGCGGCCGGCCGCCGGCCTGCCGGGCTACCTCTCCCGCCACGGGCGCCCGATCGCATACGGCCCGTCGGCCGGGCGGTTCCCGCTCTCGGACCGCCAGAACGTCTACGCCACGACGCCGGGGAGCGCCGAGATGGCGAGCGCCGGGCGGCCGTTCACGGCGCCCCTGCTGGTGCGCCTGATGGCCCGCGGCGTGACGGTCGCGCCGGTCCTCCTCCACGCCGGGGTGTCGAGCCCCGAGCGCCCGGAGCCACCCCAGGCCGAGCGCTTCGCGGTGCCGCCGGACACGGCGCGACTGGCGAACAGCGCGGGCGCGGCCGGCCGCCGGGTCGTCGCCGTCGGCACCACCGCGACGCGGGCCCTGGAGAGCGCGGCCGGCCCGGACGGCGCGGTGCGCCCGGCCTCCGGGTGGACCGACCTGGTGCTCGGCCCCGATCGCCACGCGCGCGTCGTCACCGGCCTGGTGACGGGCCTGCACGAGCCGGAGGCGAGCCACCTGCTGCTGCTCGAGGCCGTGGCGGGCCGGGAGCTCGTCGACGCCGCCTACGCCGAGGCCGTGCGCGAGGGCTACCTCTGGCACGAGTTCGGCGACGCCATGCTCGTGCTGCCGCGGCGCCTCCGTTAGCCGGGCGCCCCGGCGGCGTCGAGCCGGGCGATCTCCTCCGGCGCCAATTCCAGGTCCATCGCGCCCGCCAGCTCTCGCACCTGGCCGGCCGAGGTCGCGCTGGCCACGGCGCAGGTGATGGTGGGGCGCGCCATGATCCAGGCGAGCGCGACCTGGGCCGCCGTCGCGCCGTGGGCCTCGGCGACGGCGTTGACCGCGGCCAGGGCGGCGAAGCCGCGCTCGTTGAGGTAGGAACGGGCCACGCCGGCCGCCCGCGGGCTCTGCGGGACGGGCGCGCCCGGCCGGTACTTGCCGCTCAGGAACCCCCGCGCCAGGGCGAAGTAGGCCGCCGCCCCCAGCCCCTCGCGGGCGCAGAGGTCCTCGACCGCGCCCTCGTAGCGGTCGCGGTCGAGGAGGTTGTAGGCCTCCTGCACGCCCTCGAAGCGCGGAAGCCCCTCGCGGGCGCTGATCTCGAGCGCCTCGGCCAGGCGCCCGGCGGAGTAGTTCGAGGCCGCGATCGCCCGCACCAGGCCCTGGTCGATCAGCTCGCCGAAGGCCGCCAGCGTCTCGGCGAGCGAGGCGCCGGGGTCGTCCTCGTGGGCGTAGTAGAGGTCGATGCGGTTGACGCCGAGCCGCCGCAGCGAGCCCTCCGCCCCGCGGAGGACGTGGTCGCGCGCCAGCCCCTTGGGGTGCTCGCCGCCGGCCATCCCGACCTTGGTGGCGATGACGAGCGCGTCGCGGTCGGCGCGCCCCGCCAGCCAGCGCCCGATGATCGCCTCCGACTCGCCGCCGCGGTTCCCCGGCACCCAGCCGGAGTAGATGTTCGCCGTGTCGATCGCGTTGCCGCCGGCCGCGACGTAGGCGTCGAGCACGGCGCCCGAGGCCGCCTCGTCGGCGCTCCACCCGAAGACGTTGCCGCCCAGGCAGAGCGGGGAGAGCTCGAGGCCGCTGCGGCCGAGGGGTCGCCGGGGTGCCACCCCGGCGAGGCTACGCCCGCGAGGGGCTGGGCCGCCCGACGCCCGCGCGGCGGCGCAGGCGGCGCGGCCCGGTGAGCATGAAGACCAGGGCGAACAGCGCCGCTCCGACCAGCACGATCGTCGGCCCCGACTGGACGTCGAGGTGGTAGCTGAGGTTCATGCCGACGAAGCCGCAGGCGGCGCCGATCAGCGTCGCCGACCACAGCATCACGCTGAACGAGTTGGTGAGCATCCGCGCGACGACCGCGGGGATGACGAGCATCGCCGCGATCAGCGTGACCCCGATCACCTGCATCGTCGCGAGGATCGAGGCCGCCAGCACCAGCATCAGCAGGGCGTCGATGCGCGCCGTCCGGACGCCCGACGCCTCGGCGACCTCGGGGTCGAAGGTCGTGAACAGGAGCGTGCGGTAGCGGAAGAAGACGAACGCCGCGGCGGCGACGCTGACGCACGAGATGACGATGACGTCCTCGGTGCTGACGCCGAGGATGCTCCCGAACAGGGCGGCGTCGAAGCTGGCCCCCCTCCTGCCGAAGAGGGCGAAGAGCGCCAGGCCGAGCGCGAACGACGCCGTGGTGATGACGCCGATCGCCGCGTCCGACTTGATCAGGCGCCGGCGGGTGACGCCGCCGATCATCAGGGCCGACGCCACCCCCCAGACGCCGGCGCCGAGCAGGAAGTTCACGCCGAGCAGCGCGCTCGCGGCGAAGCCGCCGAAGATGGCGTGCGACAGCCCGTGGCCGATGTAGCTCATCCCCTTGAGGACGACGTAGACACCGATGAGGCCGCAGAGCGCGCCGGCGATCGTCGCGACCATGAGGCCGTTGCGGAAGAACTCGAACCCGAAGGGGACCAGGAGCTCGCTCACGGTGCCACCCCGGTGCGGCGGGCGTGGGGGTGGGGCGCGTGGTCGCGCCCGTAGGGGTTGACCACCACCACCATCCCGCCGTGCTCGAGCACCTCCATGCTGGCGCCGAAGGTCTGCTCCAGCACCTCCTCGGTGAGCACCTCGCGCGGCGGGCCGACGCCGATGACCTCGCGGTTGAGGCAGACGAGCCGCGGCAGGTGGGCGGCGATGCCGTTGAGGTCATGGGTGGTGAGGACGATCGCGACCCCGCTCGCGTTGAGGTCGTCCAGGAGGTGCAGCACCTCGTGCCGCAGCTTCACGTTGACCCCCGACGTGGGCTCATCGAGCAGAAGCAGCTCGGGCCGCTGCAGGAGCGCCCGGGCCATGAACACGCGCTGCTGCTGGCCGCCCGACAGCTCGCGGATGTGGCGCCCGACGAGATCGCCGATGCCCAGGCGCTCCAGCACCCCGGCCACCTCGGCGCGCTCGGCGCGGCTGGCCCAGGGCAGCAGCCGCCGGCCGGCGCGGGCCATCAGGACGCACTCGCCGACGGTGACGGGGAAGCTCCAGTTGACGGTCTCGACCTGGGGCACGTAGCCCACGCGCAGGCGCTCGCGTCGAACGACGCGGCCGGCCGAGGGGTGCAGGGTGCCGAGGATCGCCCTCAGGAGGGAGGTCTTGCCCGAGCCGGAGGGGCCCACGATGCCCGTGAACTCGCGCGGCGTGATGGCGAGGTCGATGCCGTCGAGCACCGGCTCCGGCCCGTAGCGGCACGAGACGCGCTCGAGGCGCACGAGCTCCGATCCGGTCATCCCTCTACGCCCATCGCCGCGGCTCCCCGTGGTGGTCCACGCTGACGTGCGACTCACCTGCAGATGCGCGCGGGGGAGCCGATCGGATCACCTCGCCTCCTGGCAGGCGGGGCAGAGCCCCGGTATGGCCACCTCGCGGTCGGGCGTCAGCTCGAAGCCGGTCTCGGCGCGCAGGGCCTCCGCCAGGGGGCCGAGGCTGGCGTCGTGCAGGTGCGCGACCGCCCCGCAGCTTTGGCAGACCGCGTGGTGGTGGCGGTGCTCCCGGGCGACCTCGTAGTACAGGCGGTCGGCGCCGAGGTCGGTGCGCCGGGCGATCCCCGCGGCGACCAGCGCCTCGAGGGTGCGGTAGACGGTTCGACGGGTTGATGGCCGGGTAGCGGGAGCGGGCGTGCGCCAGGACATCGTCGGCGCTGACGTGCCCCCCGCCGCCCAGCGCCTGAAGGACCAGCAGGCGCTGCGCGGTGGGACGGCATCCGGCTCGGCGCAGGAGGGCGGCGGCGGCATCCCCCGCCTCCTGCGCGGCCCGTAGCTGCGACTCTGTCGCAGGAGCGGGCGGATGACCAGTGTCGCTCACTGAGGGTACTCGGCCGTGTCGGGCGCGACGTCGCGCGGCGTGAAGGCCTCGAGGGCGGAGGCGTCGCCGCCCAGTGCCTCGGTCATCGTGATGTAGTCGAAGCGCATCAGGCCGGCCCACGAGTGCTCGGGGTCGCCGGGGGCGCCGGGCAGGTCGTCGTCGCGCAGCACGTTGACGTACTCCACGCCCGCCTCGCGCCCGATCTGCTCCAGCACCGGGCTGGGGAAGACCTCGGACCCGAAGATCGCCGGCACGCCCTCGGCCTCCACCTGGTCGATGAGGGAGGCGACCTCCTTGGGCGTGGGCTCCTCGAAGCTCTCGACCTGGATGGCGCCGATGACGTCCCAGTCGTAGGTCTGCGCGAAGTACGCGTAGGCGTCGTGGTAGGTCAGCAGCTTGCGGTCGGCGCGCGGGAGCGTGGCGAACGACTCGCGCATCGCGGCGTCGAACTCGTTGACCATGGCCGCGAACGCGTCGTGGTTGCCCGCGTAGTACCCGGCGTTCTCCGGGTCGCGCTCGGAGAGGTCGTCGCGGATCGTGGCGGCGTACTTCAGCGCGTAGGTCGGGTCGGTCCAGAGGTGCGGGTTGGGCTTGCCGCCCGACTCGGGGAACGAGAAGTCGTAGACGTACTCGCTCTCGGGGATCGCGAGCGTCCCGAGCTCCACGATCTCCGCGCCGTCCTTCAGGGTCTGCTCGGCCAGCTCCTTGGTGGGCTCCTCGAGCACCAGGCCGTTGATGTAGACGACGTTGACCGAGGACAGGAGCTCGGCGACGCTGGGCCTGGGCTCGAACGTGTGCGAGTTGGTGCCCTCCGGGACGATCCCCGTGATCTCCACCCGGTCGCCGCCGATGTTGGCGGCGATGCTCGTGATGGGCGCCACGGTCGTGGCCACCTGGAGGCGGTCCGCCCCCGCCGCGTCGGCCGACGAGTCGTCGCCGCACGCCGCCACGGCCGGCAGGACGGCGGCGGCGGCCAGCAGCGCGGCGAGGGACGCGGGGCGGCGCCGGGTCAGAGATTGGCGAACGGCTCGCAGATGCGAGTGAGTTGCAGACACGGACGTGGAGAATCTCATCGTGGCCTCGTGTGGTCTAGAGGAGGGGCGGGATCGCGCGGGCCAGCAGCACGACGCCGATGGCGACGATGGCCAGCGCGGACAGCACGGGGATGGCCGCGGCGACGCGGCCGTCGAGCGGCAGCCGGTCGATGAATCGCCGGGCGTAGATGACGAGCAGGCCGATGACGCTCAGCAGGCCGGCCAGGCCGACCGAGAAGGCCAGCACCAAGACCAGCCCGTAGCCCACCCGGTCGAGGGCGATCGCGCCGAGCAGCAGCACGAGGGCCGACGGGCACGGGATGATCCCCGCCGATGCGCCGACGGCCAGCAGGCTGCGCATGGACAGGTCGCCGGGCGGCTCGTGGGTGTGGCCGCCGGGCCCGTGATGGTGGCTGTGGTCGTGGTGCCCATGGCCGTGGTGGGAGTGGCCGTGGCCGTGGGAGTGGCCGCCATCGTGCGCGACCGCCGCGCCGGCGACGGCGAGGGCCGGGACCGCCGCGCCGGCGTGGGCGCGGGCGCGGGCGTGCCCGTGATCGTGCGCCCGCCCGTGGTCGTGGTCGTGGTCGTGCGAGTGGGCGGGGCCGTGCGCATGGGCGAGCCCCCGGGCGTGGGCGCGGCGGTGGGCGAGGCGCCGGCGGGCTCCGGCGAAGCGCCCCCAGCCGACCCAGACACCGACGGCCACGACCATGAGCGCGGCGACGAGGTTGATCCAGGGGAAGAGGTCCTCGGGCAGGATGTAGCGCGAGGCGAACAGGGTCACGAGGCCGAGCGCCACCACGCCGATCGTGTGTGTGACGGTCACGAACAGGCCGAGGATGAGCGCGTGGCGGGCGCTGCCCTTGGTGCCGACCAGGTAGGCCGCGACCATCGTCTTGCCGTGCCCCGGCGAGAGCGAGTGGAGCGCCCCCCAGCCCATCGCGAGGAGCAGGGCGACGAGCACGACGCCGAACGAGAGCTCGTCGTCGGCCAGGCCGGCGAGGCCGCCGGGCGACTCGGCCTCGACCTGGCTCTCGGGGTCGGCGGTCAGCGGGCCGACGGCGCCGGCGCCCTCGCCCGGGCTCCACGAGAAGCTCGCCTCGGAGACCGTGATCGGATCCGACAGCAGGCCCTCGGGATAGGACCGCAGCTCGCCGGAGACGTCCTCGTCGGGCGCGGTCGCGCCGGCGACGCCCGCCCCGCTGGACCCCCGCACCACGAGCTCGTGCCACCCGAGCCGGTCGCGGTAGGTCGGCACGCTGACCTCCACGGGCACATCGCCGACCGAGACGTCGCCGGCGCCGGCGGCCCGGTACCAGGCCGCGTAGCGCAGCACCTGCAGGCCGCCCTGCCCGGGGCGCAGGGCCGCCGTCTGGGAGACCGGCTCGACGGCCAGGCGGCGCCCGCCCGCCGTCAGCTCGATCTCGGCGGCCCGCTCGCGTGCCCGCGCCGCAGCGTAGGCCGGAAGGCCGCCCGCGGCGTCGACGGCCGAGCGCTCCCGGAAGGTCGGGATCTCGGCCATGTCGACCACCTGGCGCAGGTAGAGCTCGCCGCCGCTGGCCTCCACGCGGAGGTAGCTGTTGACCGTGAAGTTGCCCAGCGGGTGGGCCGAGGCCGTGCTCGCGAAGGCGGCGACGAGCGCGCCGAGGACGACCAGCGCGAGGAGGACGCGCCTCACGGCAGCCTCGCCAGCTCGCGCCGGGCGACGGGCGCCCAGCGGACGGAGAAGGCCGGGTTCAGGTCCAATGCGGCCGACAGGCGCTCGCGCGCCGCGCCGGGGTTCCCGGCGCATGACGCGGCCATGCCGGCGTGGAACAGCATCAGGGCGTCCCGGGTGCCCAAGCGCAGGCTGCGCGTCGCGTAGCGGTCGCCCTGCGCGCACTGGCCGGCCCGGGTGAGGACCCAGCCGAGCACCTGGTCGCCGATCACGCCCGGCCGGCCCTCGCGGGCGCGGCGGGCCAGGTCGATGTCGGCCGCCGTGGGCACGCGCGCGTCGGCGCGGACGAGGGCGACGTCGAGGTCGATGTCGGAGCCGTTGGCGGCCAGGAGGTCCTGCATCGCCTCGGCCAGCGCGAGGTCCTCGCGCGCCGTGGCGTCGTCGCCGAGGGCCCGGTGGACCTCGGCCAGGGCGGCCGGGTACTCGGGGAGGGGGAGGAGGTCGATGGCCCGGGAGTAGAGCTCGGCAGCGCGCTCCAGCTCGCCGCGCGCCGCCAGCACGCGCGCCAGCCCGGCGGTGGCCGGGGCGTCGTCGGGGCGCTCGGCCAGGGCGACGCGCATCTGGCGCTCGGCCGCGGCGAGGTCGCCCTGGCCCAGGCGGAGCAGGCCCAGCTGCACGAGCGCGAAGGCGCGGTCGGGGCTGCCGAGCCCGCCCGCGCCCGCCGCCAGCTCCATCAGGCGGAGTGCGCCTGTCCGGTCGCCCTGCAGCTCGCGGGCGTAGGACGCGCGGCTGTACGAGGGCAGGTCGGGCCGCAGCTCAAGGCGCTGCTGCACCGCCGCGAAGCCCTGCGGGTAGCGGCCGAGCTCGAGCTGGGCGTCGGCGGCGATCGCGATCGGGGCGACCCGCCCGGGGGCGGCGGCCAGGCTGCGCCGCGACCAGGAGAGGGCCTCGGCGAAGCGGTGGCGCGTCAGCGAGAGGCTGCCGAGCACGTCCATCGCGGCGAAGTTGCGCGGCTCGGCGGCCAGGGCGCGGCGGGCGGCCTCGTCGGCGCGGGTCTGCCAGCTGGGGTCGCCGGTCTCGCGCAGCCGCACCAGAGAGGCCTCGGCGAGCGCCGACAGGGCGGCCGCGTCGCGGGGATCCTCGGCGAGGGCGGCGTCGGCCCGCTCGATCGTGCCCGAGGCGCTGCGGGCGTACCCCTCGGCGGTCGTCTCGGCCGACGCGGGGGGGTCCCCCCGGGTCGCGCCGACGACCCACGAGGTCACCGCGAACACCGCGACGGCGATCAGCAGGGCGACGATGAAGGTGGGTGTCTTCTTGAGGGTCATGAAAGAGGAAGGGTGCGTGCCGGGGGGCGCGAGGCCCCCCGGCGCGCGGATGGATCAGTTGCCGTGAGGCACCGAGTCGAAGCCCGACCCGGGCGTTGCGACGTACGGGAACTGCGTGAGGAACGGAACGTCGTTGGCGTTGACGCCGTCCCCGAGCAGCGGCGCGAGGGCGGCGTTCGTGCCGTTCGGCGCCGGGAGCCCGAAGGCGGGCGCCAGCACGCCGGCGACCGCACGCTCCTCGATGTCCACGACGTCGTCGATCAGACGACGGCCGTTGGGGAAGCCGTCCGCCTGCCCGGCCAGGAGGCCGAGGCGGTTCTGCTCTGCGAACGGGGTGGGCGAGGCTCCGAGGTTCACCCGCAGCAGGTCGGCCTTCGCCGGCTTGCTGCTGATGGCGGTCACGGGGAGGCCCAGGCCGTTGTTGGCCGGGATGCCCGTGAGGAGGACCGTGGTCAGATCGATCCGGTTCTCCGTCGGAGCGCCGATGGCGTAGAGGGCGTTCAGGATGCCCGCCAGCTCCGGCTTCAGGTAGTTCTTCTCGAACTGCCTGTCGTCGGCCGGGTCACTGCGGTTCCACAGGTCCTTCTTGCCGAGCGGGATGACGACCTCGTTGATGAGGGGCTCCGCGAGGCGCGAGACCTGCTGCCACTTGGTCTTGCCGCCCTTCGTGATGACGGGGCGAGAGGCCGACGAGTACACGCCGATCGCGCCGGCGGTGCTGTTGGCGTCCTTGGGGATGCTGTTCGTGCGCGTCAGCTGCTTGATCGGCACCTGGATGACGATCGAGTTGACGCTGTAGCCCTTCAGGCCGTTGACGCCGCCCATGCTGAACGCGCCGGGGGGCGCGCTGCGGAAGCCGAGCAGGTCGAACGTGCCGCCCAGGTCGACGAAGAACGGGTCGTCGCGCTGACCGGCGAAGACCTTGGTGCCGTCCTTGACGGTGTAGATCGCCGGCGCCACGAGCGACTCGTAGTTCGGAGTCGAGCGCGGGCCGACGTTGTTCGGCGGGGTCAGGAGATCCCGGCCGAGCGTCTTGACGTGGGTCCGCTTGCCGTCCGTCCAGATCTTGCGGACGGTGTAGGTCTGGACCAGGTTGAGGTTGGTGTACTCGCCCTTCTTGGCGTCGTACGTGATCGTGTTGCTGTTGTAGAGGAACGTGCTCGGGTTCTTGATCTTGGTCTTGAACCGGAACTCGTAGGTGGTGTCCTCGCTGCCGTCGCCGGTGTTGTTGACCTTGATCTCGTACTTCACGTCATCCGAGAAGCGGTAGAAGTTCGGACCGCCGGCCGGCTCCTCGAACGGCACGAAGTTCGCGACGAGGGTCGCGGTGTCGGGCGCGTCCGGCGAGCGGAAGGCGTAGACGTCCGTGTTGTCGGCCGTCGGGTCCTGCGAGATCGAGGGCGCCTCCCGGTGGGAGGAGGCTCCGCCGAAGGGCGGCGCCAGAGCGACGGCGAGGGCCGCAGCGGTTGCCGCCATGGGCACCGCGACGAGCCAGCGCTGTCGTGCTCGTGATCGCACGGGAAGTGGTCCTTTCGGTGGGTGGGGTTGGGTTGGTGGTGGAGCACGGCCCCGGATGCCGCCGGAGCCGGTCCCTGGTGGATCACACGGGGCTCAGAGACGCCCCGGCCCGCGCAGGCCCACCGGCGGCTCGGGGCCGCGGTCCGCGAGGACCGCGCCCAGCCGCTCGGCGGCCCGCTTCGAGATCGGAAGGGTGAAGCGGCCGCGGCTGTTGATCGTCACGACCGACGGGGACGCGGGCCCGCAGCGCCTCGGGGCGCTGGAGCCGCAGGGTCCCGAAGGGGATGTGGGGCCGCACCTCGGCGCTCACCGAGCGCCGGCCGGCGGTGCGGAAGACGATCCGCGGCCGCAGGGTGACGGCGAAGGTCGAGCGGCCGACGGGGAGGGCGAAGCTGGCCGCCCGGCGCGGGCCGTTGGCCGGCCACACGACCCAGACGTAGGTGCGCCCCTGCTTGAGGACGCCCATGGGCACCGGCAGGCGCGTGTCCTTCGACCAGGCGTTGAGCACGCGCCGCTGCCCGCGGAAGATCTGGACGTTGTAGTCGGTCGCCCGGGGGTAGGCCCTCCAGCGCAGGGTGGTGCGCTGCCAGGGCAGCCAGTCCGAGGCCTTGGGGCCGATGAGCCCGCCGAAGGCGGCGGCCAGCTCGGCGTCCGTCGGCGCGACGGCCGGGACCGGCCGGGGGCGGACGGCCTGCTCGACCGCGCCCTCGGGGGTGTCCTGGTCGGGGGGCGGGTCCTCCACCCCGACGCCGTCGTCGGGAGCGATGCCGAGCCCGCCGGGGCCGGGCAGGGGGAGCGGCGCCGGCTCGACGTCGGCCAGCGGGCCCCAGACGACGCAGTCGTCGGCGGTCGGCCCCATGCAGCGCACGGCGGCCCCGGCGGCGCGCGAGGGCCGTCCGGGCCCCGGGGCGATGCCGTCGGGGGTGAGCGCCGGCAGGGCGGTGGCGATCGGGCCGCCCAGCAGGCCGCGCGGGACGTCGATGTTGACGTCGGCGGCCGCGGCGGCAGGCATCGCCAGTCCGGCTGCGGTGATGGCGAGGAGAACGGCGGGTCGTCGCACGTTGCGCTCCGGGAGGTCCGGCGCCCCGGCGGGGCGGCTCACCCCTGGCTACGCTCGACACCGGGGGCCGGATCACCGCCCCGCCGATCCCGCGGCGGGTGCCCTAGACTCCGGGCGTGAGCAAGGGGTCCGACACCTCGACGCCCGCCCCCCCCTCCCGGCTGCGGGTTCTCGGCACCGGGATCGTGCTCGGCGCCGCGTGGGGCTCGGTGATGTGGCTGATCTTCGAGCTCGCGGGCCGCGACAGCGGCGTCCGGGGCTGGGCCTACCTCACGATCACGCTGGCCATGATCGGCGGCGGGGTGGCCGCCATCTTCGGGGCCGGCTGGGCCCGCAAGCGGGGGGAGCGGGTGTCGCCCACCTTCCGCCGCCGCCGCGACCGGTAGCCGTCTCGCGGATCCCACCCGGGTGGACTATCCTCGACGGGTGACCGTGCTAGGCGGGGAGCTAGCGGTGCCCTGTACCCGCAATCCGCTACAGCGGGGCTCAATCCCCGTCCGAGGGGCCGGTGCGAGCGGCACGGCGTCGAGCAGAGCGGCAACGATGGCGAGGTCCCATTCGGTGCGCGTCCGCGAACCAGGTCAGGTCCGGAAGGAAGCAGCCTTAAGCGGATCCGCGCACGCGCAGTGGGGCAACCTCGCCGGAGCAAGCGGCTCGGCGTCCGCCCTCACATCGCGCTTCGACGACGGGTGCACGGTCACATCTCCTTGAGGCGCCCTCCTCGCGCTCGGCCGCTCTCGACGGCGGCCGGCGCTCGTCCGGCATGACGGGGTCGGCCAGCCTCTACAACCGCCATCGGCCCGCCGCGTTCGCCGACATGGTGGGCCAGGACCACGTGGCCCGCGCGCTCGGCAACGCCCTGCGGTCGGGGCGGCCCGCCCAGGGCTACCTCTTCTCGGGCCCGCGCGGCACCGGGAAGACGACCACGGCCCGCATCCTCGCGCGCTGCCTGAACTGCCAGTCCAGCCCGGGGCCCACGGCCGAGCCCTGCGGCCACTGCGACTCGTGCCGGCGCACCGGCCAGCCCGACTGGCTGGACGTCGTCGAGGTCGACGCGGCCTCGAGCGCGCGCCGCATCGACGAGATGCGCGAGTGGCTCGAGACCGTCCGCTACGCGCCGGTCGCCAGCCGCTACCGGGTCACGATCATGGACGAGGCGCACCAGATCCAGGATCAGGCGGCCAGCGCCCTCCTCAAGACCCTGGAGGAGCCGCCGCCCCACCTGGTCGTGATCCTCTGCACGACGCACCCCTGGGACATCCTCGGCACGATCCGCTCGCGCCTGCAGCACTACGTGCTGCGCAAGCCGGGCCTCCCGGCCCTGGTGAAGGTGATGGACCGGGTCGCCCGGGCGGAGGGCATCGAGGCCGGCGAGCAGGCGCTCGACATCCTCGCCCGCGCGGCCGACGGCTCCTACCGCGACGCCCTGGGACTGCTCGACCAGATCTCGACCTACGCCGGCGGCCGGGTCGAGGTCGCCGACGCCCTGGAGCTGATCGGGGCGGTCTCGCGCGAGTCGGTGTTCGAGCTGGTCGATCTGATGGCCGGCGGCGACGCGGCGGGCGCCTTCGAGCTGCTCCAGAGCACGCTCGACGGCCCGGTTGACCCCGAGCAGGCGATACGCGGTCTGGTCGCGCACCTGCGGTACGTTTGCCTGCTGCAGCAGGGCGCGCGGCCGCGCGACGAGTGGGCGTTCTCGCCCGAGGAGATCGCGCGCCTCCAGGCCCAGGCCAACCAGCTGCCCGCCTCCCAGGTGGTGCGCGGGCTCGACCTGCTCGCCGACGCCCAGGTGCGCATCCGCCACGGCGGCGCCGACCCGCGGCTGCAGCTCGAGCTGGTGGCGGCGCGCCTCAGCCGCCCCGCGCTCGACGCCGGCGCCGCCGCGCTGGCGGCCCGGGTGGAGGCGCTCGAGGCCGGCGCCCCGCGCGGCCCGGGCTCGCCGGCCGAGGCGGCCCATCAGGCCTCGTCGCCCCCGGTCGCCCTCGGCGGCGACCGGGGCTCGCCGGCCGGGGAGCCGATGCCCGCCGACCTCGACCACGCCCGCCGGGTGTGGTCGCAGGTGCTCGACGCGCTCGAGCGCGACGCGCCTCCCACCCGGGGCCTGCTCGACGGCTCGAGCCCCGCGGAGATCGACGAGCACCGCCTCGTGGTGGCCGTCACCAGCGGGCTGCGGGCCGACATGCTCGGGCGCCCCGAGCACCGCGAGCGCGTGCGCATCGCCGTCGAGACGGTGGCCGGCCGCCCGCTGGCCCTCGAGTTCGCCGCGGGCGCCGCGGCGCCGGAGGCCCCGGAGGAGGAGGCCGAGCCCCTCGACGACGACTCGCTCCTGGCCGAGTTCAAGTCCATGTTCAGCGCCGTCGAGGAGGGCGAGCGCCCCGACCGAGGAGGATGACCCGTGGCGCAGGGCGGGATGAACCCCCAGAAGATGCTCAAGCAGATGCAGAAGATGCAGGAGGACATGGCCCGCGTGCAGGCCGAGCTCCAGCAGGAGTCGGTGACGGCGCAGGCCGGCGGCGGCGCGGTGACGGCGCGCGTCAGCGGCGGCCTGGAGCTGCTGGAGATCACGATCGACCCCAAGGCGGTCGATCCCGACGACCTCGAGCTGCTGCAGGACGTGATCGTGGCGGCGGTCAACGAGGCCATGCGCGCGGCGCAGCAGCTGGCCCAGGACCGGCTCGGGTCGGTCGCCGGCGGCCTGTCCGGGCTCGGCATCCCGGGCCTCTAGGAGCGGGGCGGCTCCTGCTCACCCCCTCCATCGAGCGGCTGGTGGTGGAGCTGTCGCGGCTGCCGGGCATCGGCCCCCGCAGCGCCCAGCGCCTGGCCTTCCACCTCATGAAGGCCCCCCCCGAGCGGGCGCGCGCGCTGTCGGAGGCGATCGCCGACATGAGCGAGCGGCTGCGCCCGTGCGCGGTCTGCTTCAGCTTCGCCGAGGCCGAGCTGTGCCCCATCTGCGCCGATCCGCGCCGGGACGCATCGCTGCTGTGCGCGGTCGAGGAGCCCTCGGCGATCCTGCCGATCGAGCGCACCCACGAGTACCGAGGCCGTTACCACGTGCTGGGCGGCGCGCTGTCGCCGATCGACGGCGTCGACCCGGAGGACCTGCGCATCGAGGAGCTGGTGGCCCGCATCGACGCCGACGGCGTGGCCGAGCTGGTCATCGCCACCAACCCCACGATGCCCGGCGAGGCGACCGCCCTCTACCTGGCCGACCGGGTGCGGGGGCGCGTGCGCGTGACCCGGCTGGCCAGCGGCCTGCCGGTCGGCGCCGACCTCGAGCACGCCGACGAGCTCACGCTCGGGCGGGCCCTGCTCGGACGCCGCGACCTCTGACCAGTTGACCCTCGGCGCCAGTCCAGCATCATTGGTCGCCGGTCGCAGCGGAGGAAGGGGACGGGCATCGGCCTGCGCGTGATGAAGTTCGGCGGCTCCTCGGTCGCCGACGCCGACAAGATCAAGAACGTGGCGCGCCGCATCGCCGAGGCGCGCGACGAGGGCGACGCCGTCCTCGCGGTCGTCTCCGCGCGCGGCAAGACGACCGACGGCCTGGTGGAGATGGCCCGCGAGATCTCCGACCGGCCCGACCCGCGCGAGATGGACATGCTGCTGTCCACCGGCGAGCGCATCTCCTGCGCCCTGATGGCGATGGCGCTGCACGACCTGGGCCACGACGCCCGGTCGTTCACCGGCTCTCAGGCCGGCATCCTCACCGACGACTCGCACACCAAGGCCAAGATCCTCGAGATCCGCGCCGACCGGCTGCGCGAGGCCCTGGCCGACGGGCACATCGTGCTGGTGGCGGGCTTCCAGGGCATGTCGACCGACCGCAACGTCACGACCCTGGGCCGGGCGGCTCGGACACGACCGCCGTGGCGCTCGCCGCAGGGCTCGATGCGGACGTGTGCGAGATCTACACTGACGTGACCGGCGTGTTCACCGCCGATCCCCGCATCGAGCCGGGGGCGCG
This sequence comes from Miltoncostaeaceae bacterium, assembly GCA_963819845.1. Lineage (GTDB taxonomy): Bacteria > Actinomycetota > Thermoleophilia > Miltoncostaeales > Miltoncostaeaceae > DATAGF01. Next base: position 687,662 of record CAWFXQ010000008.1, on the reverse strand, counting down.
CAAGCTCCCCCTCGTCAGCCACGAGGAGATGCTCGAGATGGCGGCGACGGGCTCGAAGGTGCTCGCCCTGCGGTCGGTCGAGTTCGCCCGCCGCCACGACGTCCCTCTGCACGTGCGCTCCTCCTTCCTGCCGGAGGAGGGCACCTGGATCACGAAGGAGACACCCGGCATGGAGAAGGCGATCATCTCGGGCATCTCCCACAAGAGCGACGAGGCGAAGGTCACGATCTCAGGCGTCGAGAACCGCCCCGGCGTGGCGGCGCACATCTTCACGGCGCTGGCCGACCGCAACCTCAACGTCGACACGATCATCCAGAACGAGAGCGCCGCGCACGGCGCCGACGTCTCGTTCACCGTCCCCCTCGACGAGCTGACCGCCGCGCTCGACACGCTCGAGGGCATGCGCGGGGAGCTCGGCTTCCGCGAGCTGTCGAGCGACGACCAGATCGGCAAGGTGACGCTGGTCGGGGCGGGCATGAAGTCCGAGCCCGGCGTCGCGGCCAAGATGTTCCGCGTGCTCGCCGACGAGGGGATCAACCTCCAGATGATCGACACGAGCACCATCCGCCTCACGGTGGTCATCGATCGCCGGCAGGTCGAGCGGGCCGTGCGGGCGCTGCACGAGGCCTTCGACCTGGCCAGCGAGGCCGCGCGGCGCGAGGTGGCGGGGGCCGATGTTTAACGTCGCCGTCGTCGGCGCGACCGGGGCGGTCGGCGGGACGATGCTGCGGGTGCTCGAGGAGCGGGGCTTCCCGGTCACCGAGCTGCGCCCCCTGGCGTCGGCGCGCAGCGAGGGGCTCGAGCTCGACTACCTGGGGCGCCCGCAGACGGTGCGGACCCTGGCCGACGACGCCTTCGAGGGCATCCAGATCGCGCTCTTCTCCGCCGGGGCGACCCGGTCGCGCCACTTCGCCCCCGCCGCCGTCGAGGCCGGGGCGGTCGTGATCGACAACTCCAGCGCCTTCCGCATGGACCCGGCCGTGCCCCTCGTCGTGCCGGAGGTCAACGAGGGCGACCTCGAGGGCCACAGCGGCATCGTCGCCAATCCCAACTGCGTCGCCGCTCCGCTGGTCGTGGCCCTCAAGCCGATCGCCGACGCCGTCGGGCTCGAGCGGGTGGTGGTGTCGAGTTACCAGTCGGTCAGCGGCACCGGGCAGGCCGCCGTGGCCGAGCTGCGCGACCAGACGGCCGGCCTGCTGGCGGGCGACGAGCCCGAGCCCGCGGTCTACCCGCACCCGATCGCGTTCAACGTGCTGCCGCACATCGGCGACTTCGCCGACGACGGCTACACCGGCGAGGAGCAGAAGGTCGCCGACGAGACGCGCAGGATGCTCGGCCTCCCCGGGCTGCGCGTCAGCGCGACCTGCGTGCGCGTGCCGGTGCTCTACGCCCACTCGCAGGCCGTCCACGTCGAGACGACCGACGAGCTGACCGCCGACGACGCCCGCAACCTGCTGATGGCGGCGCCGGGCGTCGTGCTCGTGGACGAGCCCGCCGCCTCGCGCTACCCGCTGCCCCGGGAGGCCGCCGGCCGCGACGAGGTGCTGGTGGGCCGCATCCGCGAGGACGCCTCGCACCCGCGCGGGCTCGCCCTCTGGGTGGTCAGCGACAACCTCCGCAAGGGCGCCGCGACGAACGCCGTCCAGATCGCCGAGTCGCTGGTCATGAGGGGCTGGCTGTAGGGGCCTTCCCCGGCTTCCAACCCGCCCAGCGCTCGGCGAGCCGGCCGTCGGCGACGCGGAAGATCACGATGGCCGCGAGCTCCACCGGCCGGCCGCTGGGCGGCCGGCCCAGCATCGGGCCCGTGTTGGTGCCCCGCATCGTCCAGCGGATGACGACCCGGTCCCCCTCGGCCACGAGGTCGTCGATGGCGAAGCGCAGGTCGGGGTGGGCGGTGTGCATCGTCGACACGACGTACTCCGCGCCCTCCCCGCCCGCCGGCTGCCCGGGCAGCGGGTCGTGGTCGAGGAAGTCCGGGGCAACCAGGTCGCGCATCCCAGCCGGGTCCCCGGCGGGGATCACCTCCTCGAACACCCGCCTGACCAGGGCCTTGTCGGCGTCGGGCGTCATCGCGCGGCCCTCACCGCGGCGGGCGCGAACAGCCCGGCGTGGTCGCGCGCCCAGGCGGCGACGTCGCGCGGCCGCCGGCCGGTGAGCGACTCCACCGCCGCGGTGGTCTGCTCGGCCGCGCCGCCGCGCAGCATCGCGTAGACCCGCACGATCTGCTCGGCGGCCGGCGCGGGCAGGCCCATCTCGACCATGGCGCGCCGCGCGTCGGCGTCGGAGACGTTGACGTAGCGCACCTCGCGGCCGGTCGCGGCGGACAGCTCTGCGGCGACCTGCGCGTGGGTGACGGCCTCGGGGCCGGTCAGGAGGTGGGTCGTCCCGTCGTACGCGTCGGTCGTCGCCGCGGCCGCCGCCGCCTCGCCCACGTCGCGCGGATCGATCATCGCGATCCGCGCCTCCCCCGCCGGCGCGAGCAGGAGCCCCTCGCGCGCCACCATCTCGGCTCCGGCCATCAGGTTCGACATGTAGGGGCCCGAGCGCAGGATCACGGCGGCGATGCGCGCCCGGCGCAGGTGCTCGTCCACCTGGCCGTGCCAGTCCCAGAACGCGACGTGCGCCCCCGGCGCGGCCCCGATCGTCGAGAGCCTCACGATCCGGCGCACGCCGGCCGCGGCCGCGGCGTCGATCGCGCCCGTCTCCCATCCCACCCGGCGCGGGTCGTCGGCGCACGAGAGGACCAGCGCCTCCGCGCCCTCCAGCGCCGCGCGCACCGACCGCGCGTCGGCCATGTCGCCGCACGCCACCTCGACGGCGTCGCCGAAGAGCCCGCGTGCCCTGTCGGGGTCGCGGACGAAGGCGCGCACGGGGGCGCCTCGGCGCAGCAGCGCCCGCACGGCCTCCGAGCCCGCGGTCCCGGTGGCGCCGGTCACCACGATCATCGCATCTCCCTCCGTCAAAACTGTGGATCACACTTTGTCGGCGTCACAGACGAATAAACTGTGGAACGCAGCTATGTCAAGCGCAGAGCTCTCACTCTTCTCGTACGAGATCCTGGGCCTCGTCGGCAGCCGCGGCGCCGGGCCCCACGACCTGCGGCAAATGGTGCGTCGCGGACGGATGCTCGACTGGGCGGGCGAGAGCCGGTACTACGTCGAGCCGAAGCGGCTCGCCCGGCTCGGCTACCTCGACGCCCACAAGGAGCCGGGGGTGACCCGCGAGCGGACCGTCTACACGCTCACCGACAAGGGCCTGCGGGCCCTGCGCGAGTGGGGGCGGACCCCCGCCCGGTACACGCCGCTCAAGAGCGAGCCGCTGCTGCGCCTGCTGGTGGCCGACCTGGTGGGCGAGGCGCCGACCCGCGAGAGCATCGCCGCGCTGCGGGAGGACATCGCCGACCTGTCCCAGCGCGTCGCCGAGACCGAGGCGGGCGCCGCGAGCCTGCCCCACCGCAGCAAGTACCTCCTGCTCGTCACCGGGTTCTTGCGACGCCAGCTCCAACTCCACCTCGACCTGGTCGACGAGGTCGAGCGCGAGCTGGACGCGCCTATGCCGCCGCGGCGGCGCGGAACTCCTGGGGGCTCACGCCGCGGACGCGCTTGAAGGCGGCGCTGAGGGCGAACGGGCTCCCGTAGCCCACCTGGCGCGCGACCCATCCGAGGTTCGCGCCGGGCTCCAGCAGCAGGTCGGCGGCCAGCGCGATGCGCCACTCGGCCAGGAACGCCATCGGCGGCTGGCCGACCAGGTCGGTGAAGCGGCGGGCGAGGGCGGCGCGTGACGCGCCGCTCGCGCGGGCGAGCTCCTCGACGGTCCAGGGGCGCTCGGGCGCGTTGTGGATCAGCCGCAGCGCCGGCCCCACCACCGGGTCGGCGTAGGCGCGGTACCACCCGGGCGCCTCGGCCTCGGGCCGGGCGAACCAGGCGCGCAGCACGGCGATCAGCAGCAGGTCGAGCAGACGGTCGAGGACGGCCTCCTGGCCGGGGTCGTCGATCGTGATCTCCTCCTCCAGCAGCGGGATCAGCGGGCTCTTCCACGAGTCGCCGCGCACGACCACCAGCGGCGGCAGCGCACGCAGGAGGCGGCCGCTGACCTCGCCGTCCACCTGATAGGTCCCGACGAGTTGAACGTCCGGGGCGTGGGGGTTGTTCCCCCAGGCGCGCACGCCGAGGGTCATCGCCCCGGACAGCTCCTCGCCGGCCGGCGTCGTGCAGCGCTGGCCGGGGTGGACGACCACGGTCGGCGGCGTGGCCGGGTCGTCGGCCACCGTGTAGTGATCAGGGCCGCGAACGACGGCCACGTCGCCGGGCGCCAAGCGCACGGGCCCGCCGTCGTCCGGCACCACCCAGGCCTCGCCCTCGGCGACGGCGAACAGGGTGAGGGGTGCCTCGTCGCGGATCCTCAGGGACCACGGCCGGTCCATGCTCACGCGCAGCAGGAACGCCCCCCGTGCCCGGGGGCCGTCCAGAAGTCCGGCGACCGCGTCCATGGGCCGATTGTAGACGCTCGCACATGACTTCGAGCGATCCACCCATGGAGCGTCTCGTCCAGGGCCGCTTGACTGGCCCCCATGACCACGAACCCGCAGGACCTCATCCAGCCGGGACGGACGCTCGAGAACCCCGTCACCGGCGAGCGCTTCACCTTCATCGAGACGTCCGCCACCACCGGCGGCGAGCTGCTGGCGTTCGAGCTCGGCCTGCGGGCCGGCGGCGCCGTGCCGATCCCCCACGTCCACCCCGTCCAGACCGAGCGCTTCGAGGTCGTCGAGGGCACCATGCGGTTCCGCGTCGGGCTGCGGCGCGTGACGGCCGGCCCCGGCGACGTGGTCGAGGTCGCCCCCGGGGTGATGCACTCGTTCGCGAACCCCGGCCCGGACGAGGCGCGCGTGCGCGTCGAGGTGCGGCCGGCGCTGACCATGGAGCGCATGCTGGCCGACGTCGTGGCCATGGCCCACGCGGGCCGGCTCGACGCCCGCGGGCTGCCGAGCGATCCCCTCGACTTCGCCGTGCTGGCGCGGACCTACGACGAGGTGGCCCATGCGCCGTTCCTGAGCACCGGCGTCCAGCGGCTGCTGCTGGCGCCGGTGGTCGCCATCGCCCGCCGGCGCGAGAGCCGTCCGATGAGAAGCGCACGCCGGGACGGTCCAACCCCGTCGACGAGCTGAACAGGAGGAGCGATGAGCGATCCGAGCATCCTGGTGCTGGGCGGCACCGGCAAGACCGGCCGGCGGGTGGCCGAGCGGCTGACGGCGGCGGGCGTTCCCGCGCGCGTCGGCTCGCGCTCGGGCACCCCGCCGTTCGACTGGACCGACCAGGCCACCTGGGGCCCCGCCCTGCGGGGGACGCGGTCGGTGTACGTGTCCTACTACCCCGACGTGGCGGTCCCGGGGGCCCTGCCGGCGATCGAGGCCCTCGCGGGCGTCGCCGCCGAGAGCGGCGTGCAGCGCTTGGTGCTGTGCTCGGGCCGCGGCGAGGAGGAGGCCCAGCGCGCCGAGCTCTCCGTCATGGACTCGGGCCTGGAGTGGACGGTCGTGCGCTGCAGCTGGTTCAACCAGAACTTCAACGAGGGGGCGTTCACCGAGTTCGTGCAGGCCGGCGAGCTCGCCGTGCCGGCCGGCGACGTGCCCGAGCCGTTCGTCGACGCCGACGACATCGCCGACGTGGCGGTGGCCGCGCTCACCGACGACCGCCACGCCGGTCAGGTCTACGAGATGACCGGCCCCCGGCTGCTGACCTTCGCCGACGCGCTCGAGGAGATCTCGCGCGCCGCCGGGCACGAGGTGCGGTTGGTGCGCATCTCCCACGACGACTTCGCGGCCGGGCTCGGCGCGGCGGGGGTCCCCGATGACTACGTCTGGCTCCTCACCTACCTGTTCCGCGAGGTGCTCGACGGACGCAACGCGAGCCTCGGCGACGGCGTGCAGCGGGCCCTGGGCCGCGAGCCGCGCGACTTCGCCGACTACGTTCGCGCCGCCGCCGCGACCGGCGTGTGGTCGGCCGGCGCCGCGGTCGCCCGATGAGCGACGGCTTGGCCGCGGCGACGATCGCGACCGCCGTCGCCTGCGGCCTGAACGGCGGCGTGTTCTTCGCGTTCTCGTCCTTCGTGATGCCCGCCCTGGGCCGGCTCCCGCCGGCCCAGGGCATCGCCGCGATGCAGTCGATCAACCGGGCGGCGGTCACGCCGGCGTTCATGACGGCGCTCTTCGGCGCCGCCGCGGCCTGCGCCGCCCTCATCGTCGCGGCGGCGGTGTCGTGGGACGACGACAGCTCGCCGTGGATCGTCGGCGGGGGCGCCCTCTACCTGCTCGGGGCGATCCTGACGACGATCGCCTACAACGTCCCGCGCAACGAGGCGCTCGACCGCCTGGAGGCGGGAGCCCCGGACGCGGCGGGACGCTGGACGACCTACCTGCGGGAGTGGACCGGCATGAACCACGTCCGCGCTCTCGCGGGCCTCGGCGCCGCCGCCCTGTTGACCGTCGCGGTGCACGTCGCGTGAATTGTCGTCGTCACGACGACGGGAGGGCGCGATTCTGACGGCGGGGCCCATCGAGCTGCGGCCGATCGGGTGGGTGGAGTCGCCCCTCACCGACCGCGAGGCTGCCCCGCGGCAGGGGGACGAGGGGGCGCCCGAGGCCTGGCTCGTCCTCGACGAGGCGGTCGCCGGCGGCCTCGACGGCCTCCGCGCCGGGCACGAGGTCATCGTCCTGACCTGGCTGGACCGGGCCCGCCGGGACGTGCTGCGCGTCCACCCGCGCGACGACCGGTCGCGGCCGCGGCAGGGCGTCTTCACCACTCGCTCGCCGGAGCGGCCCAACCCGATCGGCCTCCACCGCGTCCGGGTGCTCGCGATCGACGGCGCGCGCGTCCGCGTCAGCGGCCTCGAGGCGCTCGACGGGACCCCGATCCTCGACCTGAAGCCCGTGCTCGGTCCGGTCGGGGAGCGGTAGCCGGCCTCGCCGCCGCCGCCCCCGCCATCATCCGCCGCCCCCGGGGCGGCCGGCATCCTCGCCGATGTCCGTGAACGGCACCGGGCGGCCGCCCACGGGGACCAGGCGCGGGCGGGGCGGATCGCCCGCCTCGGCGCGCTCGGCGCACGCCGCGCAGACGCGGGCGGGCTCCCCGGCGCCCTCCAGGGCCGCCTCGGCGACGGCCGGGCCGTGGGCGGGGTCGGCGGCGCAGAGCCCCGCGAAGGGGTCGTCGGCCGGCTGGTCCTGGCCGACCGCCGCCGCCGCGCGCGCCAGGTCGTCGAGGGCCTCGCGGACGCGGGGCGCCACGGCGTCGACGTCGGCGACGCTGCGGGCGCGCTGGAGGTCGTCGGCCGCCGCGTCGCGGGCCGCGGCGGCGCGCTCGACCTCGGCGCGGGCGGCGGGTGGCAGGTCGGGGCGCTCCTGGAGCGCTGCGGCCCGCGCGGAGGCCGCGTCGAGGCGCACCGCGGCGGCGGCCCGGGCCTCGAGCATCCGCTCGCGCTCGACCCGCGCCTCGCGGCGCGCCCCCCAGGCCACGGCCCAGGCCGCCCCGAGCGCCGCGAGCCCCAGCAGGATCAGGACCGCGCGGGTCCCGGACCCCTCGTCGGCGGGCTCGATCACGGCCAGCTCCGCGGCCCGCACGACGCGGTCGACCGGATCGTCGACCGCGCCGACCCGAGCGGCGCGGAAGCGCCGCGTGGTCTCGGCCGGGGGCCGCGGCCCCACGGCCACGGCCGGGCGCCGCGGCGCGGTGACCACTACGGTGTCGTCCTCGCCGGCCACGGCCTCCGCGAGCCGCCGGGCGTAGACCCGCATCGAGGGCGCGCCGGCCGGGCCGGCCACCACGGCCAGCTTGACCGGCTGCTCGCCGGCGCCGAGCCGGTCGGCGGCGGCCTGGAGCTCGGCCTCGGCGGCCGGGGCGGCGGGACCGAGCGCCCGCGGGCTCGCGTAGACGTCGCCGTCGCGCAGGGCCTCGGCGGCGGGGTCCGCGGCGCGCGCGGCCGGAGCCCCGGCGGCCAGCGCCAGCGCGGCGAGCGCGGCGGCCGCCGCGGCCCGCGCCGCCACCGTCAGGCCGGCGCCGGGTGGCCGGGGGGCGGGACGGCGCGCGCGATCGCCTGGCGCGCCCGCTCTGCGAGGGTCGGGCCCGCGACGAGGCCGCCCAGCGCGAGCCGCATCAGGGCGACCTGGCCCTGGGCGCGGACCTGGGCGAAGCCGAGCCCCTCGAGGAAGTCGCGGTCGAAGAGCGTGTGGTGCCCGGCGAAGCGGTCGTCGGCGCCCACTTCCTCGGGGTAGCGCAGCGCGAAGACCTCGACGGCGGGGAAGCCGCGCGCCTTGAGGTCGGCGAGGGCCTCCAGCATGAGCCGCTCGCACGCCCCGGCGGGGTCGCGCGTCTCGAGGAAGGTGCATGTCACGAGGGCCGCATCGCGGCCCGGCGGCCCCGCCGGCAGCGCAAGGGCGCGCGGGAACGACCCCGACGGCCCGTACTGGATCATCCCCCGGAAGCCGCCGTCGTGGAGCACCCGGCCGAACGCGCCGTGACGGCGCTCGAACCCCTCGGCCCAGGCCTCCTTCCGGCGCTCGTCGCTGACGATCCGGTCGTGCTGCCAGAAGACGCAGCTCACGCAGGGCCGGGGCAGGCCGCGCCGCGCCGAGGACGTGAGCGGGCTGACCGACGTCACGCGCACGCCTCCCGGTCGACCGCGCAGACGCCGCCGACGTACGACGGCAGCTCGCGAAAGGGCGTGCCGCCGGTCTCGCCGGCGTAGGTCTGGGCGAGGTACGCGAGGATGCGGCGCCGGTCCCACACCGCCAGCCCGCCGTCGACGAGCATCGGCACCTGGGGCGGCTCCCCCTGCGCGGCGACCAGAGCCGCCCGCGCCTGCGGATCGCCCCGCACCGTCACCGCCTCATAGGCGAGGCCGAGCCGGTCGAGCTCGTCCTTGACCTCGACACACTTCCAGCAATCGGGCGCGTCGTAGAGGACCATGCCCGGAGCTTAGCCCGGCTTTACGCACCCACCGTCGCGAGGACCCGGTCCACGGGGACGAGGTGGCGCTTGAAGTCCATGATCTCGTTGTCGATGCCCAGGGCCAGCCCGATGAGCTGGGGCAGGTGCAGCACGGGCATGTTGTACTCGGTGGCGTTGGCCGCCTCGGCCTTGCGCTGGTAGGCGTCCATGGCCAGGTGGCACAGCGGGCACGGGGTGACCATGCAGTCGGCGCCGGCGTCGCGCGACTGCGACAGGGCGACGTGCGACTCCTTCAGCGCCACCTCGGTGCGGGCCAGGATGATCGGGAATCCGCAGCACTTCGACTTGGCCTCGTAGTCGGCCACCTCGCCGCCGAGGGCGACGATCAGGCGCTCCAGCGACTGGGGCCGGTCGGGGTCCTCGAAGCCCATCACCGACGACGGCCGCAGGAGCTGGCACCCGTAGTAGGGCGCCACCCGCAGGCCGTTGAGCCCGCGCGGGCCCTGGGCCTCGAGCAGGGAGAGTCCCTCCTCGGTGGCGAGGTACCAGAGCAGGTGGGTGACCTCCTTGGTGCCCTCGTAGGGGCGGGCGCCGGCCTTCACCAGCTCCTCGTTGACCTGCTCCAGCAGGCGCGGGTCATCCGTGACCATCTTGTTGGCCCGGCGCAGGTTGAGGGTGCAGACGTTGCAGATGGTGAGCACGTTGACGCCCATCTCCTCGGCCTGGGAGAGGATGCGCACGTTGAGCGTGAGGTACAGGTTCGGCTTGGCCTCCGCGATGTCGCCGGCGCCGCAGCAGGTCGCGGCGGGGAGCGGGAGCAGCTCGATGTCGAGCATCGGCGCGAGGTGCTTGGTGGTCGTGTCGAGCTCCTTCGAGCTGAACTCGGCGATGCAGCCCGGGTAGTACGCGAACTGCCGCACTAGATCGTCTCCTTGACGTTCTTCATCAGGGTCTTGACCTCGTTCAGCTTCTTGATGCGGTGGGGGATCGGCGACGGGGCCTTGCCGTGGCGGATCATCCGCAGGGCGAAGGGGGTGTCGAGGGGGGCGCCGATCGGGTCGGTGTACGGCACCAGCAGGGTCTCGTTGAGCTTGCCCCCGGTTCGCATCGAGATCAGGAACGCCTTGGCGTGCCGGGCGCCCTTGTCGCGGGTGACGCCCTCGGCGAAGGCGATCCCCCCGAGCTTCTCGATCGCGTCGCGCGGGTCCACGCCCTTGGGGCATCGCTCGTTGCAGTACATGCAGCGGGTGCAGTCCCAGACGCCGTGGTCGCCGGAGTAGAGCTTGGCGCGCTGCTTGCGCTGGCTGTCGCGCACGTCGCCGGCGAAGCGGTAGCCCCAGGCGAAGGCCGCCGGGCCCACGAACTCCGGGTCGGCCGCGAACGAGTTGCACTCCGAGTAGCAGGCCGCGCAGAGGATGCACTTGCTCTCGTTGTAGATCTTCTGCATCGCCTCCTTGGGGACGATGCGCTCGCCCTCGGGGGGCGGGTCGTCGGGGATCAGGTAGGGCTTGACCGACCGGAACTTCTCCCAGAACGGGTCGAGGTTGACGATCAGGTCCTTGAGGGGGGCGAAGTTGCCCATCGGATCGACCGCCACGGTGTCGCTGCCCGACTCGCGCTTGACGTCCTCGACCTGGGTCATGCAGGCCAGAACGGTCTTGCCGTCGGCCCTGCAGGTGCAGGAGCCGCAGATGGCGCTGCGGCACGAGTAGCGGACCGCCAGGGAGCCGTCCTGCTCGTTCTGCAGGTCGAGGATGGCGTCGAGCAGCGTCAGGTCCTCGCCGTGCTCCAGGTCGAAGGCCTGGCGGTAGGGCTCCGGCGTCGTGTCGGGCTGGTAGCGGAAGACGTCGAACGTGGTGGTCGGCATCAGTAGGACCTCACCTGGGGCTCGTACGTCGTCATGGTGACCTCGGAGTAGTCCAGGCGGATCTGGTCGTCCTCGAGGTAGGACAGCGTGTGCTTCATCCAGCTCTCGTCGTCGCGCTCCGGGAAGTCGAGGCGCGAGTGGGCGCCGCGGCTCTCGGTGCGCTCGACCGCGCCGGTCACCATGGTGAGGGCGAGGTCGAGCAGGTAGCCGGTCTCGATGGTGTGGATCAGCGACTGGTTGAAGCTGCGCCCCTTGTCGGTGACGATCACGCCCTTGTACTTCTCGCGCAGCCGCTCGACGGTGGCCTGGGCCGCGCGCAGCTCGTCGCCGGTGCGGAAGACCCCGACCTGCTCCTGCATCGTGTCTGCCAGCTCGTCGCGGATCTCGTGCTGGCGCGGGCCGCGCTGGCGCTCCAGCAGCTCGCGCAGCCGCCGCTCGTAGTCGGAGGCCGCCGCCGGGGTCGCCTCGGGCGCGCGGCCGTTGAAGACGTCCGTGGCGTAGCGCGCGGCGGCGGCGCCGATGCGGGCGCCGTAGACCACGGCCTCGAGCAGCGAGTTGCCGCCCAGCCGGTTGGCGCCGTGCACCGAGACGCAGGAGCACTCGCCGGCGGCGAACAGGCCCGGCATGTGCGGCGCGGCCCCCCACGAGTCCACGTGCACGCCGCCCATGTGGTAGTGGGCGCCGGGCCGCACCGGGATCGGCGCCTCGATGGGGTCGACCCCCGCGAAGGCCATCGCCAGCTCGCGGATCTGCGGCAGCCGCTCCATGATCTTCTCGCGCCCGAGGTGGCGCAGGTCGAGCATCACCGAGCCGTCCACCCCGCGGCCCTCGAGGATCTCGGTCGCCTCCGAGCGCGACACCACGTCGCGCGACGCCAGCTCGAGCTTGTTGGGCGCGTACTTGCTCATGAAGCGCTCGCCGGCGTTGTTGAGCAGGTAGCCGCCCTCGCCGCGGGCGCCCTCGGTGACGAGCACGCCGGACGGGTTGAGCGTCGTGGGGTGGAACTGCATGAACTCCATGTCCTTCAGCGGCACCCCGGCCGCCAGCGCGAGGCCCATGCCGTCGCCGGTCGAGGAGTGGGAGTTCGTGGATGGCCGGTAGACGCGCCCGGCGCCCCCGGTGGCGAGCACGACCGACTTCGCGCCGACCGTCTGGATGGCGCCGTGGACCATGTCGTAGGCCACCACGCCGCAGCAGCCGCCGTAGGAGTCCTTGACCAGCTCGGTGACGAACCACTCCTCGTAGGTCGGGATCTCGTATTTCACGCACACCGTGTAGAGGGTGTGGAGGATGACCAGGCCGGTGAGGTCGGCGGCGAAGCAGGTGCGCGGGAAGCCGGCCCCGCCGAACGGGCGCTGGGCGATCTTGCCCGTCGTCTCGTGGCGGCTGAAGACCGCGCCCCAGTGCTCGAGCTGGATGATCTCGCCCGGCGCCATCTCGCAGAGGATCTCGATGGCGTCCTGGTCGCCCAGGTAGTCGGAGCCCTTGACCGTGTCGAAGGTGTGGTTGTCGGGGCTGTCGTCGGTCTCGTTGCCGAGTGCCGCGTTGATGCCGCCCTGGGCCGCGCCGGAGTGGCTGCGCACGGGGTGGACCTTGGTCACCAGGGCGACGTCCGCGCCCGCCTCGTGCGCGGCGATGGCGGCCCGCATCCCGGCGAGGCCGGCTCCCACCACCACGACGTCATGGCTCAACACCTTCGACGACCCCCGGGCTCGACGACTTCTCGACAGAAGCCTACCGGACGGCCATCCGGGCCCCCCAGGTACAGACGGCCCTCCCGGGGCGGCATGATGCCGCCTCGTGAGCTTCGACGAGGTCCTCACCCTGCTCGTCATCCTCGGCGTCCTCGGCGTGCTGGTCGCCGAGCGCCTGTCGCCCGCGCTCACGATCCTCGGCGGGCTCGTCGTGCTGCTCGTGGCCGGGGTGGTCAACGCCGACGAGGCCTTCTCGGGCTTCTCGAACTCGGCGCCGCTCACCGTCGCGGCGCTCTACGTGCTCGCCGCGGCGGCGGGCCGCACGCGCGTGCTCGAGCTCGTGGCATCGCGCCTGCCCTCGCGCTCGTCCGCCGCCCGCGAGCCCGGGGAGCGCGGGACGCTGGCCCGGATCGTGGTGCCGACGGCCGCCACGTCGGCCTTCCTCAACAACACCCCGATCGTCGCCATGGCGATCCCCCCGGTCCTGTCGTGGTGCCGGCGCACGGGCCGCTCGCCCTCGCGCTTCCTCATGCCGGTGAGCTTCGCGGCCGTGGTCGGCGGGACCATCACGCTGATCGGCACCTCGACCAACCTCGTGGTGTCCGGCCTGATGGAGGACGCGGGCCAGGAGCCGATGGGGCTCTTCGAGATCGGGGCGGTGGGCCTGCCGCTGGCCATCCTCTCGGTGCTCGTGATGCTCGCGGTCACGCCCTTCCTGCTGCCCGACCGCCGCGCCCCCAGCGAGAGCGTGGACATCGACGCCCGCGAGTTCACGGTGGAGATGGAGGTCACCGCCGAGGGCACCATCGCCGGCAAGAGCGTGGCCGAGGGGGGGCTGCGCAGCCTGCTGGGCGTCTACCTCGTCGAGGTGGAGCGGCCCGACGGCCACCGGATCTCGTCCGTGCGGCCCGACGAGGTGCTGTCCGCAGGCGACCGGCTCACGTTCGCGGGCAACGTGGCGCGGATCCTCGACCTGCAGCAGATGCGCGGCCTCGTCTCCGTGCAGGAGCGGCACTTCGCGGCGGTCGGCTCGACGATCGAGCGCCGCCTCTACGAGGCCGTGGTCGCCCCCGGCTCGGCGCTGGTCGGGAGCACGCTGCGCGAGGCCGGCTTCCGCGGCCGCTACGGCGGGGCGGTCATCGCGATCCACCGCGCCGACGAGCGCGTGGAGGGCAAGCTCGGCGAGGTGCGCCTGCGCCCGGGCGACGTCCTGCTCGTGCTCGCCGGGCCGGCCTTCCGTCCCCGGGCCCTCGACCGGCGCGACTTCCTGCTGATCGCCCCGCTCGGCGGCGACGGCCCGCCCCGCGAGGAGAAGGCCCCGGTCGTGGGCCTGGTCATCGTCACCCTCCTCGTCCTGGTCGGCACCGGCGTCCTCGACATCCTCCCGGCGGCGCTGCTCGCCGCCTTCGCGGTCGTCGCGCTGCGGGTGCTCTCGCCGACGGAGGCCCGCGATTCGGTTGACCTGGACGTCATCGTGGTGATCGCCGCCAGCTTCGGCCTGGGCCAGGCGATCCAGGTGAGCGGGCTCGCGGACACCCTCGCCGACACGCTGATCGAGCCCTTCGGGGCGTTCGGCGACGTCGGCCTGCTCGCCGGGGTGATGCTCGCGACGATCGTCGTGACGGAGATGATCAGCAACAACGCGGCCGCCGCGCTGCTGTTCCCCGTGGCCGTCGCGACCGCGGTGTCGGCGGGCCTGGATCCCCGGCCCTTCGCCTTCGCGGTGGCGATCGGGGCCTCGTCGTCGTTCCTGACGCCGATCGGCTACCAGACCAACACGATGGTCTACGGCGTGGGCGGCTACCGCTTCGGCGACTTCGCGCGGCTCGGCTTCCCGCTCGTGATCGTGATGCTGATCGTGTCCCTGGTCGTGATCCCGATCGCCTGGCCCCTGCGCTGAGCCCGTCCGGAGTCGGGGGGTCGGACCCCGGGCTCCGGTATGATCCCGTGGGTTGCGGCCGCCCTCGGGCGGCCGCTCGTCAGCGAAGCGCCATCGAAGGAGCTGCCCCAGTGGCACACCGCGTCACATTCATCCCCGGCGACGGCACCGGACCCGAGATCGCCGAGGCCACCAAGCGCGTCCTGGACGCGACCGGTGTGGACTTCGACTGGGACGTCCAGGAGGCCGGCGTCGACATCATGGAGACCGCGGGCACGCCGCTGCCCGACGCCGTGATCGAGTCGATCAAGCGGAACACGGTCGCGATCAAGGGCCCGATCACCACCCCCGTCGGCCGCGGCTTCCGCAGCGTGAACGTCGCTCTACGCAAGGCCCTCGACCTCTACGCCTGCGTACGCCCCTGCAAGAGCTACGACGGCGTCCGCTCGAAGTACGACGGCATCGACCTCGTCATCGTGCGCGAGAACACCGAGGACCTCTACGCCGGCATCGAGTTCGAGAAGGACACCACCGAGGAGCTGGCCCTGGCGGCCAAGATCGAGGAGCTGTCCCCGGGCGTGCACCTCAACGAGCACTCGGGCATCTCGATCAAGCCGATCTCGGTGGAGGGCACGAAGCGCGTCGTCAGGTTCGCCTTCGAGTACGCCCGCGAGAACGACCGCAAGAAGGTCACGGCCGTGCACAAGGCCAACATCATGAAGCACACCGACGGCCTCTGGCTCGCCGTCGCCACCGAGGTGGCCAAGGACTACCCGGACATCGAGTTCGAGGAGCGCATCGTCGACAACATGTGCATGCAGCTCGTGCAGAAGCCCGAGCTGTACGACGTGCTCGTGCTCCCCAACCTCTACGGCGACATCCTCAGCGACCTCGGCGCCGGCCTGGTCGGCGGCCTCGGCGTGGCGCCGGGCGCCAACATCGGCACCCACGCCGCCCTGTTCGAGCCGACCCACGGCAGCGCGCCGAAGTACGCCGGCATGAACAAGGTCAACCCGATCGCGATGATGCTGTCGGGAGTCATGATGCTGCGGTACCTCGGGGAGACCGAGGCGGCCGACCGGATGGAGGGCGCGATCGCCGACGTCATCCGCGAAGGGGAGAACGTCACCTACGACATGAAGCCCCACCGCGACGACCCGACGGCGGTCGGCACCTCCGAGGTGGCCGACGCGATCATCGAGAAGCTGAAGGTCGCCGCTTGACGGCCCCGCTGCGCGTCGCCGTCACCGGCGCCGCGGGGCAGATCGGCTACTCGATCCTCCCCCGCATCGCGGCGGGGGAGGCGTTCGGAAAGGACCGGCCGGTCGTCCTGCAGCTGCTCGAGATCCCGGCCGAGGGCCCGCAGAAGGCCCTGCGCGGGGTGGCGATGGAGCTCGACGACTGCGCCTTCCCGCTGCTGGCCGGCATGACCCTGAGCGCCGACCCGCGCGAGGCCTTCGCCGGCGCCGACTGGTGCATCCTGATCGGCAGCAAGCCCCGCGGCCCGGGCATGGAGCGGGCCGAGCTGCTCACGGACAACGGCAGGATCTTCGTGGAGCAGGGGTCGGCGATCGACGAGGTCGCCTCCGACGAGGCGCGCGTCGTGGTGGTCGGCAACCCGTGCAACACCAACTGCATGATCGCCGCGGCCCAGGCCCGCCGTCTCGGGCCCGAGCGCTTCACGGCAATGACCCGGCTCGACCAGAACCGGGCCCGCACCCAGCTCGCCCAGAAGGCGGGGGTGCACGTCGCCGAGGTCGAGGACATCATCGTCTTCGGCAACCACTCGCCGACGATGTTCGCCGACTTCACCAACGCCCGCATCGGCGGCAGGCCCGCTCGCGAGGTCATCGACGACCACGCGTGGCTCGAGGGCGAGTTCCTCCCCACCGTCGGCAAGCGCGGCGCGGCCATCATCGACGCGCGCGGCCTGTCGTCGGCGGCGTCGGCGGCCAACGCGGCCATCGACCACGTGAGGTCGCTCCACACCCCGGGCCCCGAGCTCCACTCGGTGGCCGTGCGCTCGGACGGCTCCTACGGCTTCGACGAGGGCGTCTGGGCCTCGGTCCCCGTCCGCACGGTTTCGCCGGGGGCCTACGAGGTCGTCCGGGAGGGCTTCGAGCACGACGACTTCGCCCGCGCCAAGATCGCCGCCACCAACGCGGAGCTGGTCGAGGAGCGCGAGACCGTCAAGGCCATGCTGGGCTGATCTGGTCCCCGCTGGGGCGGCGGTCAGTCGCCGTCCTCGCCGCCGCCGCTGCCGTCGCGGCGCCGCACCGTCGCGCTGCTGCGGTCGTCGCGGTCCACGGCCGCGCGGTCGCCGCTCTTGCCGGTGCCCTCGCGCTTGCCCGTGGCGCGCAGGCGCGCGAACTTGCCGAGCAGGTCGAACCAGAAGGGCGCGCCCAGGGTGATCGCGAAGGCCGTGACCAGCAGTCCGAGGGCCTTGCCGAGGCTGCCCCAGGCGTCGTCGGGCGTGTTCTCCCCGGCCCAGCCGAGCGGCAGGCCGAGCTGGTTGACCTCGGCGACGCAGTCGGCGGCGAGCTGGGCCGTGCTTGGCCCGTCGGTCTCGCCGCCCTCCGTCGTCGCCTCGTCGACGCACCGGTCGATCGCCCCGTCCTCGACGGCCTGCGCCGCCTCGGACGCCACGGCCTCGCGCACGGCCTGGTTGGTGTAGAGGTGGTCGGCGATGGAGAAGCTGTTGAACGTTCAGGGCGCCGGCGACGGCCAGGCCGATGACGATCAAGACGACCTGCGACCAGCGCTTGTACCTTCCGGAGAGCCGGTCCATCAGCTCGTCGAACGCGCCCTCGATCTCCGCGACGAAGCGGTCGCGCTCCGTCCCCGCCGTCTCGAGGGCGTCGGTCATCATGCGCTTGAGATAGCCGTCCGGAAGGCCGTCGGTCGCCTTCTTGGCCTCCTTCATCGTGGCGGTGTCCGCGGCCCTGGTGGACGGGGCCATCATGTCGAGGAGCGTCATCGCGAACACCCGCGGCGGCACGTACGACGGACGCCGGAGAGGATCGCTCCTTCTCAGCGACCACCGTCCGTTCCTCCTCCCGAGGGTGAGCAGGGGGAGCAGCTTGGGCGTCTTGAGCGCCGTCCAGCGAACCTGTCCGCGAAAGTCGTCCCACTTGGACCAGCTGCGCAACCGATCGCGCAGCGCGGGCCATTCGTCAGGGCCCACCTGCGGGGGTCTCTCGACGTTCTTCCCGGCCGCGAGATCCTCCCTGAGGGCCGCCCACTTCTCCTCGGACATCTCATCGGGCCTCTCCGCATCACCAGGCCGGCCCGAGAGCAGCTCGCGCAGCCCCGCTTCGAGCGTGCGGGCCCGCATGTTGAGCGCCGCCGCGATCACCTCGTTGATCGCCGAGGCCACGATGCTCATCGTGAAGAAGACGAAGGCGAGCCCGATGACGACGTCGAGCGCCGAGTTGGCCGTGAGGTCCGGCATCCCGGGGTAACGCTATGTGCTTGCGGTCCGTCCGATCAACGACGGCGTAAGCGGCCCTGACGCGGGTCCGGCCGGAGGGCTAGGGGGAGAGGCGCTTCCGGGCGGCGCGGGCCGCCCGGGCCGCGCGCTTGGCGGCCACGCTCGGCGCCCAGGAGGGATCGTACGGGGAGGGGTCGAGCACCGTGCCGGGGGTGACCAGGCCGCCCGCGATCCAGCGGGCCAGGCGGGTGGGCGAGTCGCCGTTGCGGCCGCGCGCGGCGCGGGCGAGCTCGCGGATCTCGCCGTCGAAGCGCACGTAGCGCACCGGCCGCACCCGGCGGAGCGGCCGGGTCGGGCGCCCGAGGGCGGCCTCGACGGCCCGGCTGGGGATGTCGAAGCCCGCGCGGATGGACGCCTCGACGGTGGCACCGAGGCGCAGGTTGACGTCGTGCACCACGAAGCGCCCGTCCTGCTCGATGAAGCTCAGGCTGCAGGGGCCGCGGTAGCCGACGAGGTCGAGCAGCCGCAGCGTGCCGTCGATCACCGGCAGTGGCGCCGGCGCCGTGTGCATGACCGAGGCCGGGCCCGCCAGGCGGGGGTAGTCGCGGTCGACCAGGAACCCGAGGAAGTCGAAGGCCGTGGCGGAGCGCACGCAGTGGCCCACCCAGCGCCGCCCGCTCAGGCGCTCCTGCACGAGCGCGGGGATGCCGGCGGCGACCAGGGCGCCGACGGCCTCGTCGCGCTCCGCGTCGGTGGTCGCCAGCATGGGCTTCTCCCACAGGCCGCTCGACCCCGAGATGCGCGGCTTGACGATGCAGGGCGCGGGGGGCAGCGCGGGGGCCGGCCCGAGGCCGTCGACCTCGACCGTCCGGGGGTGGTCAACCCCCGCCCGGGCCGCGGTCTGCGCCAGCCGGCCCTTGTCGCAGAGCGCCTCGTACTGGGCGGCGTCGGGCCCGGCCACGACGGCGCCGGCGAGGTCGGGCGGCGTCTGCGCCAGCAGGCGGACGATGTCCTCGTCGAAGGGCAGCACGGTCGCGGGCCGCTCGCGGTGGCAGGTCTCGGTGACGAAGCGCCGGAAGGCCTCCGGCTCGGCCGTGGCCGACGGGTAGCGCAGCGGCGAGGGGCACCGGGGAGTGCGGCCTCCCGAAGCCCCCTCCGGGTGGGCGCGGACGACGCGGTAGCCCGCGCGCTCGAGCGCGCGGCACGCCCAGGGGCCCGGCCGGTGGCCGACCCAGAGCACGAGCACCACCGTCCCGTCCACGCGCGGCACGGTCCGCAGCGCCGGACGCTGGGACGGCCGGACGTCCGCCTGCAGATCGGTGGCCATGGACCCAGGGTATTCTGTGCGTTTTTGTGAGGAACTGGACTTCCGGGGAGGTTTGCGCCGCCAAGGTCAGGTGGCGTTCATCAGGACGCCGGATCGGCGGCCTCGGCTGCAACGTACGCGCGCCTCCCGGTACCCTTCATCACCCCGTCCCTGAGCCGAGGAGCGGCCACAATGCCCGACGAGACCGTCCACCTGGTCGAGGTCCACCTCACCCGCGAGCGTCCCCCGATCCGCCGCGCCCACCTCGCCATCACCGGCGAGGACGTCACCTTCGGCACACCGGGATGGCAGGGCGCGCACTACGGCTTCCCCCCCGGCACCGCCGAGGACAACCCCGGCACGCTCGACTACCTGGTGGCCTCCGTCGCGTGGCTGCCTGATCGGCACGCTGGGCGGCGCCCTCAAGGCCCGGGGCATCGACGCGAGCGGAGGCCGGCTCACCGCCGACGCGACGGGCGAGGTCGTGGTCGACCCCGACGGCGTCCTGCGCCTGCGCCGCATCGGCATCGTCTACCACCTGGCGGCCGACGAGGAGCACCGGGCGGCGGCCGAGCGCGCCCACACGCACCACGCGCGCCACTGCCCGAACGCGCGCTCGGTCGAGGGCGCCATCGAGATCGTCACCGAGCTGGACATGGCCCCCGCCGCCGAGCGCGCCGCGGCCGGCTGATCCCTCAGGCGGCTCCGGCGACCGCGGCCGAGCGGAAGACTCGGCCCAGGCGCTCCATGCCCTCCTGGATCTCCGCCGGGCCGACGCCGCTGTAGGCGAGGCGCAGGGTGCGCTCGCCCCCCTCGAGCAGGCAGTCGGAGCCGCGCACGTAGGCGACGCCGGCCTCCTGGGCCGGGCCGAAGAGCGCGTCGGCCGACAGACCCTCGGGGAGGGTCACCCAGCAGAAGAAGCCCCCGGCCGGAGGCACGCAGCGGGTGCCCTCGGGCATGTGGCGCATCCCGGCCATCATCGCGTCGCGGCGCTCCCGCATCAGCGCGGTGACGCGCGCGATGTTGCCCGGCAGGTGGCCTCCGGCGACCAGCCGGTGCACGGCCGCCTCGGCCAGCAGCGCCGGCGAGATGTAGGTGCGCGACGCGGCGGCGGCGAGGGGCCCGGCGACCTCGGGCGGCGAGACCAGGTAGCCGACCCGCAGCCCGGGCGCGACCGTCTTGGAGAACGACGACGTGAAGATGACGCGGCCGGGCGCGGCGAGCTCGCGCAGGCCCGGCAGCGCCTCGCCTTCGAAGCGCAGCCTGCCGTAGGGATCGTCCTCGAGGATCAGCACCCCGTGCTCGTCGCACACCTCCACCAGCGCCCGGCGCTTGTCCGCCGACAGCGTGGCGCCGGAGGGGTTCTGGAAGTTGGGGATCGTGTAGAGCAGCTTGGGGACGCGTCCCGCGGCGCACTCCGCCCGCAGGGCCTCGACGTCCATGCCGTCGTCCTCGACCGGGACGGGCAGCACCTCCATGCCGTGCAGGCGCAGCTGCAGGAGGGCGCGGTCGTAGGTCGGGGCCTCGACGGCCACGAGGTCGCCCGGCGCGAGCAGCGTCTCGAGCAGGAACACGAAGCCCTGCAGGGAGCCGTTGGTCACCAGCACCTGGTCGGGCGACGCGCCGTGCTCGGCGGCGAGCACCTCGCGCAGCGGCGGGTAGCCGTGGCCGGTGCCGTAGGAGAGCACCCGCACGCCGTCCTCGGCCAGGGCCGCGCGGGCGCACTCGGCGATCAGGTCGGCCGAGAGCGCCTCGGGGCAGGGGGCTCCGCGCGCGAAGGAGATCGTCGTCGGCACGGGGGCGGAGTCTACGGAAGGGGGGCGGCCGAGGGCCGCCGGCGGGGCGCCGCGGCTAGCGGCGCTGGGCGGCCCTGCGCCGGGCGGCCGCCTGCGCGGCCTTCTTCTTCAGCACCGACGCCTTGGCGACGCAGAAGTTGCTGATGCCGAGGGGCTTCGGGGTGAAGCGCGTGCCGGTGTAGGGCCAGACCCGCCAGACGTAGCAGGTGCCCGGGAGCATCTTGGACCGCGGGGCCCGCATCTGGCGCGTGGTGGGGAACGCGGAGTAGACCTTCTTGACCGTCGGGGCCGCGCCCGCGCGCTTGCGGACGACCTTGAAGATCTGGACGTTGTAGAGCTTGGTGCCGCGCGGGCCCTTCCGCCAGCCGAGCACCGGCCGCCGGGTGGGCAGGGTCTTGCCGGCCTTCGGGCGCAGCCTGAAGGCGTTCTGGGTCGGCAGGAGGAACTCGGGCTCCACCCTCGGGGGCCCCGTCTGGCCCGGGGCGAGCGGCGTGGTGACGGTGAAGGGCTCGGAGGTCGTGGCCGAGGCGTTGCCGGCCGGGTCGACCTGGAGCACCTGGAAGCTGTAGGCACCGTCGGCCAGGTTCACGATGGAGACGCTGTTGAGCGGGGTGTCGGTCGGGCCGATGAGGATCGCGCCGCCGGCCCCGATGACCTGCCAGCGCGAGAACGCGCCCGGCTCCTGGTTCCAGCCGAAGGTGATCGTCCCCGACGCCGGGAAGGGCGGCCGCACCGTGATCGCGGGCGCGGCGGGCGGGGTGGTGTCGACCTTGAACGACCGGTTGGCGGCCTCGCTCTTCTGGCCGAACTCCGTCACCTGGCTCACGGTGAACGTGTAGTCGCCGTCGGCGAGCGAGTTGAGGGTCGTCTCGGTCGCCGGCCCTCCGCCGCTGCGGACAGGGTTCTGGCGGCCCGGGATGGTGAGCTCCCAGAGGAAGGTCTCCTCGGTGCCGGTCCAGGTGAAGGTGGGCGACGTGAAGCGGATCGGGGTGCTGGGGCCGCCCGTGATGAGCGGCGGCGGCGGGATGGTCGAGTCGATGGTCAGCCGGTAGGAGGTGGACGCCCGCGAGTTGTCGGCGCGGTCATGGGTCCGCACCCGCCACTCGAGCAGCTCCTGCTCGGGCAGCGGCGCGGCGCGCAGCGCGGGGTCACGGCGGGCCGTGTAGTCGCCCAGGCCGGTGTCGTCCACGCGGGCGATGACCTGCCAGTCGTTGCCATCGTCCTCGGTCTCGGTGCGCCACTCGAGCTCGTACCGGCTCGGCCCCGACGTGGCGTCCACGCCCTGGGTCCACCGGAACTCGGGCTCCCGCGCCACCAGCGCGCCCGAGGTCGGCGCCGACGGCAGGCCGCCCGCGACGGTCGGGGCGACCGAGTCGAACCTGTACGGCGGGCTGGGGGCGTTGCTGGTGTTGCCCAGGACGTCGGAGACCGAGACGCTGCTCGTGATCGGGTCGGTCGCCGGGAGGACTGGGCCCTGCGTGGGGACGCGGTCGGCGCAGGCGCCCGGCGGGAGGCCGGCGAGCGGGTCCTGGCAGGGCGAGAGCTGCAGCGCGAGGACGCGGTACCAGCCGGCCGCGTTGGGCGTGCCGGCGAGCTGCACGCCGATCGTGGGCCCGGCGTTGTCCACGATGAGGGGGAGGGTGGCGTAGCCGCTGCGGCTGCCGTCGCTCTGGACGGCCCGGACGCTGAAGACGTACGACCCGTCGCCGAGCGGGCCCACCGCGCCCGGCACGACGGGGTCGGTCGGGGCGGCGCCGAAGCCGCCCTCGTAGCCGACGATGCTCTCGCCCGGGTCGGCGGCGGGCTCGCTCCAGGTGATGGTCGGGGTGGAGGACGTCATCGGGCTCGCCGGCGTGGAGGCCAGGTTGCCCGGCGGGCCGGGGGCCGCGGCCGCCGTGGACGCCAGGGCCAGCGCGGCCGCGACGGCCACCGCGGCGAACGCCGCAAGGCGCAGGAGCTGTCGTCGTGGGGTCGCCCGATCCATGCTCCGCATGGGATATCCGGCGGATCGCCGGGACGCCCCCTCCGTTCGGGGGGTCGTCGCTCGTCCGGACGGCCAGACCGCCCGCTCAGAGCGGGAAGATCGGCGCGTCAACGCGCCCGGCTTCGCCGCTTGGCGTCGGCCGCGGCCTTCTGGCGCAGCCGCTTCGCGCTGGCCACGCAGAAGTTGCTCACGCCGAGCGGCGTGCCGGTGAAGTGGCTGCCGACGTAGGGCCAGATCCGCCAGACGTAGCAGGTGCCGGGCAGGATCTTCACCGACGGCATCTTGTAGCGGCGCTTCGCCGGGAAGACCGAGTAGATCTTCTTCACCGAGGGGGTGGCCCGGCCGGCGGTGCGGTTGCGCAGGACCCGGAAGACCTGGAGGTTGTACACGCGTGGTGCCCCGCGGCCCGACGGTCCAGCGCAGCACCGGCCGCCGGGTGAGCAGCATCTTGCCCGCCCGCGGGCGCAGGCGGCCGGCGTTCTGGCGCGGCAGCGCGAGGGGCGTCCGGCGGCCGGCCGTCGCGCCGACGATCGAGAACGGCTCCAGGGCCGGGGCCGACTCGTTGCCGGCCACGTCGACCTGGGTCACGCGGAAGTTGTAGGCGCCAGACGAAGGGCCCGACCGCGGTCGGGTGAGCGGCGTGTCCGAGCTCTGCAGCGTCCCGCCGCCGGAGCCGATGACCCGCCAGCGCGAGTACGCCCCGGGCTCGGTGGTCCAGGCGAACGCCGGGCTCGCGCTCGACGTCGGGAAGGCCGGCCGGGCCGTGATGACCGGCGCCGGCGGCGCGACGGTGTTGACCTCGAACCCGCGGGTCGCCTCGGCGCCGCGGGCCCCGGGGCCTGTGACCTGCGACACCGCGAACGTGTAGTCGCCGTCGGGCAGGGTCGACAGCGAGGCCTGCGTCTGCGGCCCGCTTCCCGAGCACGACCGTCTCGGTGCCCGCCACGGACACGTCCACGCGTACGAGGGCTGGGTGCCGCTCCAGCTGAAGGTGGGCCCGGCGACGTTGGTGGGCCCGCTCGGGCCCCCGGTGATGGTCGGCGGCCCGGGCACCGTCGAGTCGATCCGGAAGGACCGCGACTGGCTCTCGCCGCCGCCGGCGTTGCCGGCGTTGTCGAAGGTGCGGATGTACCAGCGCAGGTCGGTGTTCGCCGGGAGGGGCTGCGACCAGACCAGCGGGTTACGGGCGGACGCGTACTGGAGCCGGTCCCGGCGCGCCGTGCCACGCGCGCGACGGGCCGGTAGGTGCCCCCGATCCGGACCATGACCTCATAGCGGTTGAAGCCGGACGTCTCGCCGCCGGGCGCTTGGCGCCAGGTGAAGGTCGGCTCGGCGGCGACGTCGCGCCCGGGCTGGGGGTGAGCATCGAGCCCGTGCTCGGCGCGAGGCGTCGAAGTTGAACGCCGGCGACGTTCGACGGGGCTGAGGTTGCCCGCGCCGTCGCGGGCCCGGCCCGTGCGGCTTGGCCCGCGCCCTGGTGGTTGACGGCCTCGTCGGCCGGGCACGACGCTACGCCCGACCCCCCGTCGCCGCACGTCCAGAACCACGGTGAGGCTTCGGTACCAGCCGTTGTCGCCGTTGGGCGCGGCCGGCGAAAGCCGGACCCCGCCCCCGGCGCCGTCCGGTCGATGATGACGTCACCGTGCCTCGGGCCGGGGATCTCGAGGGGCAGGGGTCCGCCGCGCTCCACGCCCGGACGCGGAAGGTGTGGGCGCCCGCCGCCGGGAGCACGCCCACCGACCCCGGGCCGGCGCCCAGGTCCCCGTTCGCGCCGCCCAGGCCGCCCTGGTAGCGGACGAACGCGAACCCCGGGTCGGGCGCGCCGCCCCCCACGAGAGGGTGACCGATGCCGCGTTGGTGGTGGCCCCGTGCTGGTGGAGACCGCCGGCGCCGTCGCGCCGTGCGGACGACGCCACGGCGAGCAGACGCCGCGACCGCAGCGCGAACAGTCGTGAATCGCCGGATGGATGGGGATCTCGCGGGCACGGTGGTCCCGCAGTCTATTGCCGCGATACAGGTTTTCGCAGGCTCGACGACTCCCCGTCCGGCCAGTCCTCGACCGCCCGATCGGGGGGGCGCCCGCGGAGGGGCTGCGGTGGCCTACCTCGGGCGCACGCAGAAGTGGCTCACGCCGAGGGGCTCGGCGTGGCCCGCTGCCCCGGAACGGCCACACCCGCCACACGTAGCACTGGCCCCGTGCGAGGGCCTTGCGGCGGGGACGACGAAGCGCTGCCGGCGCGGGGAAGGCCGACAGCACCTCGCGCAGCTTGGCCTTCTTGGTGACCCGGAACACCTGAACGTTGTAGATGCGGGTGCCCTTGGGCCCGGCCGTCCAGCGCAGCGTGGGCCGCACCGCGGGCACGGTGGCGCCCACCGCGGGGGTCAGCCGCTGCCGTTGTCGCATCGGCAGGCGGACGCCGGCGGCCAGCCGGGGCAGCACCACGAAGGCGTCGGTCGCGAGCGGGCCCGCTGTTGCCGGCGAGGTCGGTGGGGCGCCCTCGAAGACGTACGACCCGGGCTGAGCCCGCCAGCGCGCCTGGCCGCGCGGCCGCTGCCGGGCCCTGGACGTCGGCGCCGCTCGCCCGCAGCACCGCCAGGGACGACGGCACCCCGCTCGAGGCCCTCCACGTGTAGGTGGGCGGTTGCGCGAGTCGGGTCGCGCGGTGGACCGGCGCAGGGTCAGCGGGCCCGGCGCGACGGTGTCGACCGAGAAGCCCGCGGCCGCGGGAGGGCCCTCCACGCTCCACCAGGTTCCGCTGCGCCACCCGGAACTGGTAGCTGCCGTCCGGCAGCGCCGCGGGGGCCACCTGGCCGCTCGCGGCCCGCACCGTGCCGCTCTGCACCGCCACGCCGGGGCGTTCAGGATCGACCACCGCGACGACACCCGGTTGCCGCTCCAGGCGAAGACCGGAGAGGGGTTCCTCCCGATGGCCGGCGGGGAGGCCGTGACGGCCGGCGGGCCGGGCGAGGTCGCGACCGGACGAACCTGCGGGTTCCCGTGGGCGTCACGCCGCCGAGGCCCCCGACGGCCCTCACGAACCACCGCACCGCCCGTCGTCGGGCAGCGCGACGGTTGCGGTGGCTTCGTCGCGCCGCCGGTCGCCGTCTCGGCGACCTTCACGTCGCCGCCGGGCAGCTCGGCGATGACCTCGTAGCGCGTCGGGCCGATCGAGCGGCCCTCCCAGCTGAAGGTCGGGCTTGAGGCCCACCACCGCGTCCGCGTCGGGCGAGGTCGGGTCGAGCGGCACGGCCGCCGCCGGCGCCGCGACGGCGAGGCCGGCGAGAGCGCCAGGAGCCCGACGCGCGCGCAGCCCCGTGACCGGATGCGCGAGGCGGCCATGGGTTGCGATCCTAGATCCACCCGTCCCCGGGTGTCTGTAAACAGGGTTTGGCCGGGTGTAAACAGGCTGTGACCCGGGCGCCGTCGCGGAGCCCGGGTCACGGAGCGCGACCTATCCGGTCACGGCCGGGCGGGTCTGTCGCTGCACGGCCTGGAAGAACGTGCTCACCTGCGCCTGCACCGAGCGCACGCCGGTCGCCGAGACGGTGGCGACGTTGGTGCGCACGCCGCTCACCGCGGCGCTGGCGCACAGCGTCACCGTCACGACGCGGCGGGCGCCGGGCCTGAGCGTGCCGAGCGACCAGCGGATGCGGCCGCTCTCGACGTCGGCCTCGCGGTTCGAGCCGCAGAACGACATCCCGCTGGGGATGCGGTCGCGCAGCACGGCCTTGCGCACGACGACCCGGGTCGGGTTGCGCACGGCGATGGTGTACCTCACGCGCGACAGGGCCCTCGCGCGGGCCGGGGCCTTCTTCGAGATGCGGAGCGACCCGTGCACCTGCGAGCTCGTGGTGGCGGCCGTCTCGGAGACGGCGACGCTGCCCTGCAGCTCCGAGCCGGCGGTGCCCGCCGTGTTCTGGCTGTTGTCAACCGGGTCGACCTCGATGAGGGCCCCGTCGCCGGCCGTGGTGCCGGTGACGATGGTCCCGTTGCCGGGGTTGGTCACCGTGACGCCGGCCTTGCCGTCGGAGCCGACGGTGACGGACGTGGCGGAGAGCGAGCCGGGGCCCGCGCTGACGGCGAGCGCCACCGTGGCGCCTGGCCTGGCCGTGATGGCGATGCTCGCCGGCTTGCCGGGCCCGCCGGCCGCGCCGATCATCGTGAGCGAGGCCGGGACGGCGCTCTGCGACCGGGCGGTCGCGATCAGCGACGCCACGGCGGCGTTGACGGCCGGGTCGTTGGTGGGCGACGCCTCGCGCAGCTGGCCCCGCATGACCCAGATGGCCACCTGGGCGATCGCCGCCTGCTGCTGCTTCTCGGCGGTGACGGCGCCGGTCGGGAGCTGGTTCTGCAAGATCCACAGCAACGCGCGCAGGTCGGTGGTGGACGCCGCGACCGTGTTCACGTTCGCGGTGACCGTGCCAGGTTCGAGGGTTGCCCAATTCAAGGCAGTAGACCGCCGCCGGCCGGCCGTCGAGCGCCAGGCCGAGGGTCCCCGAGTAGGTGGCGGACGAGACGGCGCCGCTCGGCAGGAAGTACTGCAGGTCGTTCCGCCCGATGTTCGGCGTCCCCGGCTGGTTGCCGATGAAGGTCTGCGTCAGCGTCGCCCCGGCAGCGGGCGAGGCCTGGAGGAGCAGCAGCGCGGCGACGGCCGCGAGCACGACGGCGAGCAAGTGCGGCACGAGACGAAGCGCGCGGGTCGATGTTGGCTGCATACGGCGAGTACCCTCCGGAGGACGGGGACTGGGGCGCCGGGTTGCGGAAAATGGGCCGTTCGGCCCTGACGATGCAGCACTATGTCAGTTCCGGCGATCCGTGAATTCGCGAATCGCCCAGCATTTTCGGAACGAGCGGGGAGGCTCCTGCGCGCCGGATGGGGGAGACGCGACGAACCCCCCGTTCAGGGAGTTGTGGTTTTTGGCGGCTTCGGGCGAAACTCAGGGTAGTGCGCGCGGAACCGAGACGCTTGGGGCGGCGGCGATCCCTGTTCGTCGTGATCGCGTCGGCCGCCTGCGCCGCCATCGCGTTCCCGGTCGTCGGCGCGCTCGCCGGCCCGGGGTTCGACATGCCCGACCTCGTGGCCGATCCCCCCGAGCGTCCGCAGCTCACCGAGTACACGTATCCGAACGGCACCGACGCGCTCCTGCTGCGCTTCGACGGGTTCGTCCACAACCGGGGCGCCGGGCCGCTCGAGATGCGGGGCACCAGCCGCTCCGGGGTCAACATGACGCTGACGCGGCAGTACGCCCGCCGCACCGGCGGGTCGCTCGAGGCGCTGACCCCGATCGGCGCCGCGCCCGTGATCCGGTACGAGGCCGAGGACGGCCACAACCACTGGCACCTCAAGGAGGTGGCCCGCTACTCGCTGTGGAACGGGGCCCGCACGGCCGAGGTGACGCCCGGGCTGAAGGTGGGCTTCTGCCTGGAGGACAGCCAGCGCCGCGAGAACCACGGCCCCTCGTCGCAGGTCTACTCGGCCTCGACGAACTTCTGCCTCCAGAACCAGCCCACCGCCGCGTCGGTCACGATGGGCATCTCGGCCGGCTGGCGCGACATCTACGGTCGCCACCTGGCGTTCCAGTGGGTCAACGTGTCCGACGTGCAGCCCGGCGCCTACCGGCTGGCGGCCGAGGTCAACCAGGACGACATCGTCCAGGAGTCGGACGAGGCCAACACCCGCACCTTCGAGGGCGAGGACTCGATCATCCCGGGCTACCTCGCCCAGGCGGTGAACCGCGGCGAGGTCCCGTCCGGGCAGGCGTCGAACGATCACCCTGGCGGCGCAGACGTTCGTCCGCCCGGCCCGGTCGGCCTGGGGCGAGCCGGGGGTGACGCCGGGGGCGATCCGGTACCGCATCGTCACCACCCCGGCCCACGGCACGCTGCGCTCCGGCGCGACCGTCCTCGCCGCCGGCAGCGTCGTCTCGTCGGCGTCGGTCTCGTACACGCCCGCCTCGGGCTACTCCGGGCCGGACTCGTTCACCTTCTCGGCGTTCGACTCGACGAGCTCCTACCCGCGCCAGCCCGCGACGGCGTCGGCCTCGCTCACCGTCGGCGACCAGCCCGGCGGGGCGAGCGTCGCGATCTCCGGCGCGCCGCCGACCCTCCAGGCCGGGGCCAGCGCCCAGC
This sequence comes from Miltoncostaeaceae bacterium, assembly GCA_963819845.1. GTDB lineage: Bacteria > Actinomycetota > Thermoleophilia > Miltoncostaeales > Miltoncostaeaceae > DATAGF01. The sequence continues at coordinate 658,637 of CAWFXQ010000008.1, read as the reverse complement.
TCACGGCCACCGTGACCAACGCCGCCCCGGGGGTGACGTGGTCGGTGAACGGGGTGGCGGGCGGCAACGCGACGATCGGCACGGTCTCCTCCTCCGGCCTCTATCAGGCGCCGGCGGCCGTGCCGCCGGGCGGCTCGGTGACCGTGCGCGCCACCAGCACCGCCGCGCCCGCGGCCTTCGCCGAGGTCGTGATCGGCATCGAGCCGACGCCGCCGCCCGAGCCCTCGCCCGGGAACCTGATCGCGAACCCCTCCTTTGAGTCAACCACGGTCGGATGGGGTGGGTGGCAGGCCTCCGTGGCCCGCGTCGCCCAGGCGGGCGCTCCCGACGGCGGCTACGTCGCCCAGGTGACGCGCAGCTCGGGAACCTCGTTCACCATCGACGACGGCGCGGGGAGCGTGCCCTCGACCACGGCCGGGAGGGACTACACGGCGACGGCATGGGTGAAGGCGGCCGGCTCCGCGTCGGTCGGAAAGTCCGTCACGCTGCGGGCGCGGGAGCGCGCGGCCGGGGGGTCGCAGGTCGCCGACGTCGGCTCGCCGGCCGTCACCCTGAGCAACACCTGGCAGAAGCTCCTGGTGACCCGCACGACCACGACCACCGGCGGCACCCTCGGCCTCCGGATCAGCTTCGGCGGCGCCGTCGCGGGCTCGTCGATGTACGCCGACGCGTTCGCCCTCACCTCCGGCGCGGGCACCCCCACGCCCAACCAGGCGCCGACCGCCGCCTTCGCGGTGAGCCCGGGCTCGCCCCAGACCGGCCAGCAGGTGACCTTCACCGACACCTCGACCGACGGCGACGGGGCGATCGCCTCCCGCGCGTGGGACCTCGACAACGACGGCTCCTACGACGACGGCACCGGCGCCACCGCGGCGCGCGGCTTCACCGGCGCCGGCACCTTCACCGTGGGCCTGCGCGTGGTCGACGACGACGGCGCGCCCGCGACGACCTCGCGCCAGGTGACCGTCTCGGCCGCACCGCCGTCGAACTCCCCGCCGACGGCCTCCTTCACCCACTCTCCGACGTCGCCGCAGACCGGGGAGTCGGTGACCTTCACCGACACCTCCACCGACACCGACGGGACGATCACCTCCCGGGCGTGGGACCTGGACAACGACGGCTCCTACGACGACGGCACCGGCGCCACCGCGGCCCGCACCTTCACGACGGCCGGCACCTTCACGGTCGGCCTGCGGGCGGTCAACGACGACCTCGCGCCCGCGACCACGTCCCGCCAGGTGACCGTGTCGTCGGGTGGTCCCGCCAACCAGGCCCCGACGGCCTCCTTCACCTTCTCTCCGACGTCGCCGCAGACCGGGCAGTCGGTGACCTTCACCGACACCTCCACCGACTCCGACGGGACGATCACCTCCCGGGCGTGGGACCTGGACAACGACGGCTCATACGACGACGGCACCGGCGCCACCGCGGCCCGCACCTTCACGACGGCCGGCACCTTCACGGTCGGCCTGCGGTCGGTCAACGACGACCTCGCGCCCGCCACCACCTCCCGCCAGGTGACCGTGACCGGGGCGCCGCCCCAGGGGAACCTGATCGCCAACCCCTCGTTCGAGGTCAACACGGTCGGCTGGGCCGGCTTCCAGGGCTCGCTGACCCGCGAGGCCGGGGTGACCGGGGCGCCCAACGGTTCGGCGATCGTGCGCGTCAATCGCTCCAGCGGCACCTACTTCACCATCGACGCGGGCGACAACGTCACCTCGACCGCCGCGGCCACCTACGTCGCCACCGCGTGGGTCAAGGCGGCCTCGAGCTCCTCGGTCGGCAAGACCATCCAGCTCCGCCTGCGCGAGCGGACGCCGGCGGGGGCCACGATCGCCGACGCCAGCTCGCCGGTGGCGACGCTCACGAACTCGTGGCAGCAGATCACGGTGCAGCGCACCACGACGGCCGGCAACCGCCTCGGGGTCCGTCTCAGCCACACCTCGGCCGTCTCCGGCGACGCCTTCCACGCCGACGCGCTCTCGCTCGTCCTCCCCTAGCGGACGTCGCTAGTCTCCCGGGGGCTCGGAGGCGACCAAGGAACCCGACGTGACCGACGCGATCCTCAGGCTGCTGCAGTCGCAGTCCCCGCACTACCTGACGCCCGGGGCGGTCAGCGTGCTGCTGGGGAAGGGGGCCGAGGGCACCCTGGGGCAGGACCCGACGCCCGAGGTCCACGCCGCCCTCGAGGCCCTCCGCCGCTCCGACCAGGCGGCCGTGCTGCCGTCGTGCCCGGTCTGCGGGCGCGCGGGCGAGGTCTGGACCGTGCCGGACAACGTGCCCGACGACCCGGCGGCGCCGGTGGGGCTGACCGACGACGAGACGGAGGAGACCCTCGCGCCCCTGATCGAGGAGGGCGCGATCGAGCTCGGCGAGCGGGTGGAGCTGGTGGAGAACGAGTGCTGCCTCCGCAGCGCCCGCCCCTGGCGTCGCACCCCCCGGCCCGTCTGACGCCCCGCGCCAACTAGCCGTCCGGCCAACCGCCGATTGACCGGCCGGGGGGCGACCGGCTCAAGACCCTGACCTACCTTGCCGATGGGTCGCAGGAACGAACCCGCCTGGCCCACGCCGGGTGACCGAATCGTCAACGGAGGTTGAGCGTGTCAGACAACACGACCGCAAAGGGTGGCCGTCACATCCTGGTCACCGGTGGGCTCGGGTTCATCGGCTCGTTCGTCACGGAGAGCCTCGTCGCGAGCGGCAACACCGCGACGGTGGTCAACTCGTGCGTGTCGAGCGTCATCGAGGGCGACGACCTGCAGGTGCCCTCGGGGACCGTCGAGGTCAGCACCAAGACCGTCGAGGACTACCTCGTCGAGGTGGGCAGCCTCGACAACTTCGACATGGTGGTGCACTGCGCCAGCTACGTCGGCCCGGCCAGCATCCTGGGCTACGCCGGCCAGCTCGGCCCCGCGATCGTGGGCACCACCGCCAAGGTCATCGAGAAGTGCGTCGCGGCCGACATCCCGCTGGTCAACTTCTCCTCGGCCGAGATCTACGGCAAGAGCGGGATCCTGCGCGAGGACGGCGACATCCGCGTCCCGCCGTACTTCAACCCGCGCATCGAGTACGCCCTGGGCAAGCTCACGGCCGAGGCCATGTGCATCAACAGCAAGCACCACGGCCTCCGCTCGGCCACCATCCGGCCGTTCAACGTCGCCGGCCCGCGCCAGTCGCGCTACGGCGGCTTCGTGATGCCGACCTTCGTGCAGCAGGCCCTCGAGGGGCGCCCGATGACCGTCTTCGCCTCCGGGCGGCAGCGGCGCGCGTTCCTCTCGGTCTTCGACCTCTGCCGGTTCATCAACGAGCACCTCACGGACGAGGCGTTCGACGACCCGAAGGTCTACAACGTCGGCAACCCCGGCAACACGACCGAGATCTACGACCTGGCCGTCCGCATCAAGGCCAAGACCGGCAGCGAGTCGGACATCGTCTACGCTGACGCGACGAAGATCTACGGCCCGCAGTACGAGGAGGCTGAGAGCTTCGAGAAGCTGCCGGAGCTCAAGAACGCCGCGGCCCTCGGCTGGCAGCCCCAGATGGACCTGGACTGGCTGATCGAGGAGACGATCACGTACTACAAGTCGCACTCTGACCTTCGCGGGGCGAATGCTCGCCTCTGAGAACCTGAAGTCCCTTCTGGTCGTCGCGCCGCACGCCGACGACGAGGTTCTCGGCGCGGGGGGTCTGATGGCTCAGGCCTCCCGCGCCGGCGCGAAGGTCCACACCATCTTCATGGCGGTGGACGGCCTCAAGCACTGGGGTCATCCGGAGGTCACGACGCTCGATCAGCGCATCGCGGAGATCGAGGCCGTGGCCGAGCGGCTCGGCTTCAGCTACGAGATCTTCTACTCGGGCAAGGACCTCATCGAGCAGCTCGACACCGTGAGCCAGCGCGAGATGGTCAACCTGTTCGAGGAGGCGTACAACCGGCACCGGCCCGACCTGCTGCTGCTGCCGCACCACGACGACTTCGACCAGGACCACCGGTACACGTACCGCGCCGCCTTCGCCGCGGCCCGTCCCATCCCGCAGAACCTCGACAAGTTCTTCCCCAAGAACATCTGGACCTACGAGATCCCGAAGATCATCTGGTCCGACGCGCCCTTCAAGCCCGCGTTCTACGTGGACATCGGCGACGCGATCGAGGACAAGATCGACGGGGTGAAGCTCTACCCGACCCAGCTGCGCGAGCCCCCGCACATCCGCTCGCCCGAGAACGTGCGGGCGCTCGCCTACCTGCGGGGCAGCGAGATCGGGGTCGAGTACGCCGAGGCCTTCACCGTCCTCCGGTCGGTCCTGGACTAGGCCGTGTCGGCCGTCCCGCAGGCCCGCGCCCGCATCGCGAGCACGCAGGCCTACCCCCGGCGGGCGGAGTGGGTCGAGCGGGTCGACTGCGTCTACCGCCCGGGGATGACCCGGTCGGAGATGATCCGCACGCTCGCCGGCCCGGTCGCCCGCGACTACGAGGTCGTCGTCCTCGACGCCTCGAGCGGGGCGCCCGAGGTGGCGGCCGGCGTGCTGATGGCGCGCCGCCGCCGCCCCCCCGCGCTGGTGCTGGCCGACTGCAACTGGAAGCCCGGGTCGGGTCTCACCCGGCTGGGCCGCGCGAGCGCCATGCGCATGATCGACCGGGCCGTGGCCCGGTACTGCGTCTACACCACCGCCGAGCTCGAGGACTTCCCGCGCACCTGGGGGGTCGACCCGGCCAAGATGGCCTTCACCCCCTACTACTACAACCTCTCCGACGAGGAGCTCGGCCAGGTCCCCACGTCCGAGGGCCACGTCTTCTCGGGCGGCGACTCCCTGCGCGACTACGAGACCCTGCTCGAGGCGGCCGCCGGGCTGCCGGAGGTGCCGTTCCACGTCGCGAGCGCCCGGTTCCGGCCGGACGCGCCGCCGCGCAACGCAGCCGTGGGGCGGGTGCCGCACGAGCGCTACATCCAGCTCATCCGCAGCGCGTCGGTGGTGGTCGTCCCGATGCGGGCCGGCGTGGTCCGCACGGCCGGCCTCGAGACATTCATCACGGCCATGGCCATGGGCAAGCTCATCATCGCCAGCGACTCGCCGGGCGTGCGCGACTACGTCGACGCGGGCCGCACCGGCCTGATCGTCCCCCCCGGCGACGCCGCGGCCCTGCGCGAGGCGATCGCATGGTCCCTCGACCCCGCCACCTCCGGCGAGGCCGCGGCGGTCGCGGCCGCCGGCCGCGAGACGGCGCGCCGCGAGTTCAGCCCCGAGGCCTTCATCGCCAAGCTGCTCGACGTCGCCGAGGACGCGCTCGAGGAGCAGTCCCCCCCGCGCCCGGCGCGGCCCTTCGGCCACCCGGGGACGGGCACGGCGTAGCCGCTCGGCGGGTCCCCCGGAGGATCGGCCGGGGCGTTGCTAGGGTCCGCCGGTCCCCGAGGACAAGGGAAGCCGATGCCCGCAAAGCAGGTCCTCCGGTCCGTGCACGACGTGGTCTTCCGGGACCACGTCTACACCGCGCGTCACGGCTTCGAGGAGGGGTACCGCCTCGTCGGCCGCATGCCCTGGCTGCAGCGGCCCCTCAGCGATCCCGCGGCGATCGTCGAGCACCAGTACTTCGCCGGCCTCGAGCTCGCCGGCCGGGTGGCGTACGACGTCGGCGCCAACGACGGCTCCCACACGCTGGCGCTGCGCCGCCGCGTGGGTGAGGCGGGGCGCGTCTACGCCTTCGAGCCCGAGCCCGAGAGCTTCGCCCGGCTCACCCGCGTCGTCGCCCTCAACCGGCTCGCCAACGTGGCCGTGTTCGCGCTGGCGCTCGGCGACGAGACCGGCGTCGCCCGCATGGCGGTCCCCACGGTGGGCTCCGGCGTCGAGCTGGCCGCGACCCTCGACCCGGAGCTGCAGGGCTCGCTCGGCCCCGAGAGGACCGCCATCGAGATCGAGGTCCCCGTGATGCGGCTCGACGAGTGGGCGAGCGAGATGGACCTCGCGCCGCCCGACTTCGTGAAGATCGACGTCGAGGGCCTGGAGGTGGCGGTGCTGGACGGGGCCGCGGACACCATCGCCTCCGCCCGCCCGCAGCTGTTCATCGAGATCCACGGGGCCGACGGGGAGGGCAAGACGGCCAACGCGCGGGGCGTCATCGAGCGTCTGGCGCCCCTGGGCTACCGCTTCCGCCACCTCGAGTCCGGCGCCGAGGTGACGCCGGACGCCCCCGAGCGGGCGGCCGTCGGGCACCTGGTGTGCGAGCAGCCCTGAGCTAGCGTCCCAGGCGCTTCGCCGCGGCCTGGGCCCGGGACGCCAGGCCGGACGGCAGAAGCTCGACCGCGGCACGGCCGAGGTCGTTGAGCGCGCCGAGACTCCGGCCGAGCGCCCCTGCGCCCGGGCCCCCGCGCAGCCAGGGGGGCACCTCCCTTCGCGCCAACCTCACCGGGACGTCCGGCCCCAGCAGCAGCCGCGGCATCGCCCGGGCGTAGGCGTTCCACTCCACCCGGGCGGCGGCGAACGGCTTGCGGGGGCCGGCGCAGTGAAGGATCAGCACCCGCTCCCCGTCCAGGGTCGCACGAAGGGTCGTCGTGTCCTCCAGCCGCGTGCGGCGCAGGCCGTCCATCAGGGGCGCTCCGCGGCCGGGCCGCACCTCCAGGGCCCCCCGCGGGAAGGAGCTCATCAGGACGGCGTTGAGCGCGTCCTGGTCGCGGTCGTTCAACGGGTCCGTCAAGTCGGCCGCTGCGCCCGGCGCCCGGCCGGGCATGCGCTCGCAGGCGTCGCGCCAGCGGGGCATCAGGTCGGGCAGCCGGTCCACCGAGAGGGCCACGAAGCCGGTGTTGACGTAGGGCTGGCGGCGCGGCGGGGCGGGCAGCCCGAGCAGCTCCTGCCACTCGGCGAACCAGCGCTCGGGATGGCCGTCCTCGAAGGCGACGACGCGCCCCGCCTCGACCGACGCGATGACGTCGTCGAGGGGGGCGACGACGATCATGTCGCTGTCGATCGCCGCGATCACGCCGCGCGGGTCGAGGTCGAGCGCGTGGGTCTTCAGCGTGTAGGGCGGGATCGCCGGGTCGACCGGGGCGATCCGGCAGAAGGGCTCGAGCCGCCGCCGCTGGTCGCCCGTGAGGCCCCGGTCGAGCACGACCAGCTCGAACCCGGGGTTGGTCAGCGCCAGCGAGTTGCGCAGCGCGACCAGGCCGAGGAAGTAGCGGGCGTCGCAGACCGTGTACAGCGTCGCGGCGACGCCCGCCGTGCTCATGCGCGGCTCAGAAGTCCGAGCGGGCCAGCACGCGCATGCGGTTCCAGGGGATGCCGGACGTGTCGTTGCGGCTCAGGCCGTCGCCCGGCGTGGTCTTGTCGCGCAACAGGTAACCCCAGGTGCCGTTGAATTTGGAGCCGATGATCGACGACCAGGGGGCGGTCGACTCGTCCTCCATGTGGAAGAAGAGGAGCCGCTCGCCGGTGCCGTCCATGGGCATCATGCCGTAGTCCTGGAGCGCCTTGCAGATGATCCTCAGGTAGCGGGTCTCCGGGCTGCTGTCGGCCTTGCCGGGCACCGTCCGCGCGGCGCAGTTGACCGACGGGTCGAGCTGCAGGCGCATCCCCATGTCGATGGCCGACGCCGGGTTCCGCGTCGAGGTCCCCTTGGGCTGGTCGGACTTGATCGCCGGCGCCCGGAAGTTGCTGGTGAAGTCGGCCGCCGAGTACGCGAAGCGCAGAGCGTGGTTGATGCGGCCCACGCGCACCTCGTCGGGACGGATCAGCCCCGCGAGATACGAGAGGCCCGATCCCGTGCCGAAGCCCTGGAACGGGATGCCGTGGCTGGGCGTCCCGTTCGGGTTCACGATGCCGCCGTCGTTGTTGTAGTGGAAGAGCCCGGCGCCGGCGGCCGAGAGCGTCCCCGAGCCCACCGAGGCCTGCCACAGCCGCAGCTCGGTCTGGCGCCCGAAGTCGGGGTGGTTGGGGTCGAGGATGATGAGCGGCGAGTCGCTGCCGCCCCCGGCCTCCACTCCCGGGGGAACGCGGAAGCGAGTCTGGCGCCCGCCGACGTTCACCGAGTAGAAGGGGTCGGTCGGCTTGGCGACGTAGATGGGGGGCACCTCGCCGGCCGAACTCATGGCGATCTTGGCCAGGCGGACGTTCTCGGCCAGCTGCCCGACGATGGCGTCGCTGCGCGCGTCGCTCGGCGTTCCGGGCGGGATGCGCTCGTTGAAGGCGAAGGTGGGCGCGTAGGGCTCGAGCTCGTGCGAGAGCTTGGGCCCGCTGGGCGGGACCACCGCCGGCCCGGCGCCGCCGCGCCGCGCCGTCCCCGTCGCGGCGACCTTCGCCCGCCGCACCAGCAGCACGGCCTTGCCGCCCGGCTTGGACGACTTGCCCAGGGCGAGCGTCGCGCGGTTGGCGCGCGAGCCGGAGATCTTGGCGGGGCCGCTGCCGACGACGGCCGCGGTGCCGGTGCTGAGCCGCGAGCGCGCCCGGCTGCCCCAGTTGGTCGTGAAGGAGATGGTCTGCCACACGCCCACGTGCACGCGGGTGCGCCCGCTGACGGCGACGTCCACGCGCGTGCCCTTGGGGGTGACGCGCCAGGTGGCCCAGCGCACGCCGCGGCGGGTGCTGATGATGCCCGCCTGCTGGCTGTGGCCGCCGTCGCCGCCGATGTAGAGGATCGGCCGCGAGGTCCCGCGCCGCAGCCCGTGGCGCGTGAGGTTGACGCGCGCCTTGACGGTCACCTGGGTCGGCCCCCGCAGCAGGCGGCTGATGCCGGCGAAGCCGCCCCCCTGCTCATCGGCCAGGCGGAGCACCCGCGCCGTGCGGGTGGCGGCGAAGGCCACCTGGGTGCCGGGCCCCCGGCTCACGGCGGTCCAGCCCGGCAGGGAGTCGGCGGTCTGCGTGTTGCCGGATCCGGCGCCGGCCGGTCCCGTCTGCCCGAGCAGCGCGGAGGCGCTCAGCGCCGCGGCGGAGGCGACGACGCCGGCGGCGAGGAGCCGGGTCGCCGGACGGGACGGGACGAGCCGGGACCATCTCACGATCTCCACCCCCTGGGGGAACGACGGGCGCCGCCGACGGCAGGCACCGCCTCACGACCGGGCGAGTCGGAGGCGACCGAGGTGGCGTGTTGCTCTGCCGGGGCACTCGGCAGGGCGGGCGCCAGTCTGCCCGGCGCCTCCCGGCCGCGTCCAGGGCAACCGCAGAAATTTCACGACCCGGCGGCGGATAGGGCCGCTCGCACCACCCCCGAATGAGGGATGCCGGGTCCCCAGCCGGCCCCGTGCCCGCACCCGGCGTCGCGCGGCCGGTGCCTTGCTAGCCTCGGCCGCAGATGACCGGCCGTCCCCCCGGGGGCCGGAGACGGGCGCCGCTGGCGGCCGTCGCCGCCTCGCTCGCGATCGCCGCCGGTCTGAGCGCGTGCGGAGGGGGCGACGCGGACGACCCGGCGGCCGCGGCGGGCCCCACGCCGATCTCGGCCTCGCAGGTCCCCTACGACCCGTCCTTCGCCTTCAAGCAGCGGATCCCGGAGGGTGCGGCGCTCGACGCCCGCAGCCGCGCCATCACCGGCCAGCTCGACGCGAACCACCGCACGGGCAAGGTCTTCCTCGACGCGGACGGGGTGCCGCCCGTCTACGTGACCCAGCGTGCCGACCCCTTCTACTCGGTGCGGGTCGGCGAGGGCACCGAGCGCTTCCGCGTGCCGGCGGAGGCGCGGGCCGGCGGCGGGGCCGACCACCCGCTGGTGATCCTCGACCCCAACCATCCCGACTTCGGCCGCCAGACCGAGCTGCGGCTCTTCAAGGCGGACGTCCGCCACGACCGCCGCGAGATCGCCGCGGAGGGCGCCGGCCTCTTCCACTACAACAACGACGGGCGCCGCCTGAACCCCGACGGCTCGCCGAGCCTCTCGATCCCCTTCGCGGGCCAGGGGACCGGGTCGGGCCTGTCGATCCTGGCCGGGCTGATCCGGCCGGCCGAGGTGCGGGCGGGCCGAATCCGCCACGCGCTGCGCTTCTCCTACTCGGCGCGCGACTTCAGCGACGACTTCCGCCCGCCCGCGGTCAAGACCGACCAGCCGAAGAACACGACGACGCGCAACCCCCGCACCGCCATGGACATGGGGATGCGCCTGCAGCTCGACCCGTCGGTCGACTGCGGCCGGCGCACCGTCCCGGGCAAGCCCGACGCCAGCCCGGAGACGCGCCTGCTGCGCATGATCTGCCGGGCGCTCCAGGAGTACGGGATGATCGCCGTCGACGGCACCGGCGACCGCGGCCTGATCCTGATGATGGAGAACACGCGCACGGCCCGATGGGACCGCATCGTCGGCGAGGAGCGGTTCGGCACCTACAGCCACCTGATCCGCAACGAGGACTCGACCCGCGACGGGCTCGGCCGGGGCCCGACGGCCGGCATCCCCTGGGACCGGTTCCGCGTGCTCAAGAGGAGCGTCTTCTCGGCCGATGGGTAGAGGCGGAACCCCCCAGCCGGTCAGGGTCGCCGGTGATACCTTCACCGGCACCGCGGCGTGACGACACCGAGGATTGCGCGTGCCACGACGTACCATCATCCTGACGAGCGTCCTTGTGGGGATCGTCGCCCTCATCGGCGGCATCCTCGGCATCGCATCGCGCTCGACGACCTACGACGCCACGGCCGAGGTCAGCGTCGCCCCGAAGACCGACGACCCGGACCAGGCCATCGGAGCGGTCAACACGCTCAGCCGCGGGCCGGTCACCAACACGCTGGCCGAGGCGTACGGGAGCAGCCGCGTCCGCAGTGAGGCCTTCGCGGCGGCGGGGATCAGCGACGAGGAGGCAAGCCGCGTCTCCGTCTCGGGGTCGGTCATCACCGACACCTCGTTCGTGCTCGTGACCGCGAGCGCCGACGAGCCGGTGCTGGCCGAGCGGGCGGCCAACGCCGTGGCCTCGATCACCCCCGACCTGGGCGGCTACAGCGCGGCGTTCGAGACCGAGCTCTACGACTCGGCCGGCGGCACCGCCACGCGCTCCGGCGCGGGCACGGTGACCCTCTTGCTGATCGCGATCGTGGTGGCAGGCGTGCTGGCCTTCGTGACCGCCGCCGTTCTCGGGCGCATCTTCCGCGGTCCGCGCGGGGGCTCGGGCGGCGGCTTTCCCGACGGCGACGTGACCATCAACCCGCGGCGGGCGCGGCAGAAGGTCACCCAGAGCTCATGACCGCCCACGGCGCGAGGATGCCCGCCTCGGCCGGGCGCCTCGCGGTGATGGTGGGGGCCGCGGCCGTCGCCGGGGTGGTCGGCTACCGGCTGCTGTCCGGCGCGGCCGACGGCGGGACGGTTGACGCCCTCGCGCTGGCCCTGGGGATCGGCGCCCTCACGGTCGCGGTGCTGCGGCCGTGGACGGCCGCCACATTCCTGCCGGCGATCATCTTCGCCAACGCGGGGCTGGTGCTCGCCGACAACTACGGCGCCCCCAACGTCGTGACGGGCCTCTCGCTGCTGGTGCTCGGCGTGCTGGTGGCGACGCCGAGCCAGCGCGGACAGGTCCTGCGCGCGACGCCCTTCCTGCTCGCCTTCGCGGCCTACGCCGGCATCCTGGTGCTGTCGTCGATCCAGGCCCCGGGCCCGGCCGACGTCTGGGAGACGGCCCAGAACATGCTCATCGGGCTGGCGATCGTCCTGGTCGTCCAGGCCACCGCCTCCCGCGAGGACGGCCTGCGCCACTCCTGCGAGCTGATCGTCGTCGCGGCGTCCCTCCTGGCGGCGCTCACCGTGATGAAGCAGCTCGGCGTGGGGGGCACCTGGTTCGGCTTCGCCACCGACAACCCACTCTCGCCCGACCAGGTGCGGGCCAGCGCCCGGGCCGGCTTCACGCTCGAGGTCGAGAACCGGGCCACCGGCCCCCTCGCCGACCCCAACTTCTGGTCCCAGGCGCTGGTGCTGGCGCTCCCGCTGGCCCTCTGGTCGATCCGCCGCGGCCCGACGACCCTCACGCGCTGGGGCGCCGGCGCGGCGGCGGTGATGATCGGCGCGGGGGTGGTCTACACGCAGTCCCGCGGCGGCGCCATCGCGCTGCTGATCGGCGCCGGCGTCTGGCTGTGGCTGCAGGGCGGCCGCTACCGGCTCGCGATCCTCGGGCTGCCGGTCCTCGTCGTGCTCGCCCTCGGGCTGAGCGGGTCCACCGAGCGCTTCGAGCAGCTGCGGAGCATCGACGAGGCGAGCCAGTCCGAATCGATCCGGGGCCGCCTGAGCGAGAACATCGCCGCCTACCGGATGTGGCGCGACAACCCGGTCCTCGGCGTCGGGGCCGACGAGTTCCCCGCCAACTACCGCACGTACGCGGCCCGCATCGGGCTCGACTCCCGCGCCGAGCGCAGCGCCCACAACAGCTACCTGCAGCAGGCCGCCGAGGCGGGCACCCTCGGCCTGCTCGCCTGGGTGGGCATGATCGCGGCCGGGCTGTGGTGCGCCGTGCGGGCGCGCTCGCGCCTGCTGGCCCAGGGGGCGGTCAGCCCGGCCGGCATCTGCGACGCGCTCATCGCGGGGCTGGTCGGCTACGCCGTGGCGGCCATCTTCCTGCACCAGGCCTACCCCCACTACCTGTGGCTCTGGCTGGCCCTGTCCGCGGGCGCCCTCCTGCTCTCGGGCTACCGCATGCGGAGCATCCTGCCGGAGCGCCGGTGAGCCTCGCGCGCGCCCTCTTCTGGGGCTCGGGCGCCGCGACCGCCTGGGTGCTCGTGGGCTACCCGGCGGCGCTTGCGCTGCTGCCCCGGCGTCCCTGGCGGCAGGGGGACGACGACCTGCCGAGCGTCAGCGTCGTCATCGCCGCCTACCGCGAGCGCGAGGAGCTGGCCGAGAAGCTGCGCTCGCTCGGCGAGCAGGACTACCCGGCCGACCGGCTCCAGCTGATCGTGGTGGTGGACGAGGACCGCGAGACGGCCGACCTGGCCCGCGCCGCGCGGCCCGACGCGCTGGTGCTCTTCTCCGAGGAGCGCGGCGGCAAGCCCGCGGCGCTCAACCGGGGCATCGCCGCGGCCGATGGCGACGTGGTGCTGATGACCGACGCCAACAACCTGCTCGAGCCGGGCAGCCTGCGGGCCGCCCTGCGCCACTTCGCCGACCCGTCGATCGCGGCCGTGGCCGGCCGGCGCGGCGAGGAGCGCAGCGCCTACGACCGCTACGAGTCGATGATCCGCGAGCTCGAGACGCGCACGGGGAGCGTGGCGGCCATGTCCGGCGAGCTGATGGCCGTGCGGCGCGAGCACCTCGACCGCCCGTTCCCCGAGGACGCCGTGGTCGACGACCTCTGGCTGCTGTGCTCGATGGCGCGGCGCGGCGGGCGGGCGGTCTACGAGCCCGAGGCGGGCTCCACCGAGCCCGCGATCGGCACGAAGGCCGAGGTGGCCCGCCGGTCGCGCATGGGCGCCGGCCGCCTGCAGATGGCCTCCGAGCTGCGGGGGCTGCCCTGGGGCTTCCGCTGGCGGGTGCTGTCGCACAAGTACGGCCGCCTGGCCCTCCCGGTGCTGCTGCCGGTCGTGCTCCTGTCCTCGCTCGCCCTCGCGCGCCGCCAGCCCTACCGCGCGGCGGCCGCCGCGCAGGTGATCGGCTACGGGGCAGGGCTGGCGTCGCTCGCCGGGGTGCGGCCGCCGGGGCCGGCCGGGACGCTGGCGCGCGCCTGCGGCCAGTTCCTGCTCGGCAACTACTCGGTGGGCGTGGGGCTGGTGAGGGGTCTGCGCGGGGCGCAGGGCATCCGCTGGGACCCGGTCCGCTGACGGCCTAGACGCCTCCCTCCACCGTGGCCGACACCAGCCTCGGCACCAAGACGCTCCGCAGCGCGTTCTGGGCCTATGGGTCCTACGTCGGCGGGCGCCTCCTGGTGCTGGTCTCCGTGGCCATCCTGGCCCGGGTCCTCGTCCCCGAGGACTTCGGCCTGGTCGCGCTTGCGCTCACCTTCACCGCCCTGCTCGAGACCTTCCGCGACTTCGGGCTCAGCCAGGCGCTGATCGTCAGCAAGGAGGACGAGCTCGAGACGAAGTCCAACACGGTCTTCTTCTACGGGCTCGGCATCGCGCTCTGCGGGATGATCATCACGATCGCCCTGTCGCCGCTGATCGCGCGGTTCTTCGACGAGCCCGAGGTCATGCCGCTGCTGCTGGCCCTGTCGCTGAACTTCCCGCTGCGGGCGCTGGGGCAGACCCACAACGCGCTCTCCCAGAAGAGCATGAACTTCCGCGCCCGCACGGCGGCAGAGCTCTCCGACGTCACGTTCCGCGGGATCGTGGGCGTGACGCTGGCGCTGCTGGGCTTCGGCGCCTGGAGCCTGGTGTGGGGCCAGCTCGTCGGGGCCCTGGTGTTCGCCATCGTGCTGTGGCGGCTCATCCCATGGAGGCCCAGCTTCCGCGGGCAGCGCTCGCACGCCAAGGAGCTGTTCACGTTCGGCGGCACCCTGACCGGGGTCGACGTGCTCCACGGGCTCACCACCTCGGCCGACTCGCTGATCATCGGGCGCGTCCTCGGCCCGACGTCGCTGGGCTTCTACTCGATCGGCTTCCGCCTGCCGCAGCTGATGGTGGTCAACTTGTCGGTCACGGCCGCCATCGTCCTCTTCCCGGCCTACACCAAGGTGGAGGGCGAACGCCTGCGCAGCGCCTACCTGCAGTCGCTGCGCTACACGCTGGTGGTGGCGGCGCCGCTCGCCGCGGGCCTGATCGCGATGGCGAGCCCCATCATCCTGGGGCTCTTCGGCGACCAGTGGGGCCCGTCGGCGACGGTGATGCAGATCATCTGCCTCTACACGCTCTGCCTGGCGCTGGAGATCCCGGGGGGCACGATCTTCAAGGTCACCGGCCGGGCCTCGATCCTGCTGAAGCTGGCCATCCCGCGCACGATCGCGCTCTTCGGGTTCATCGCCCTCTTCGCGAACCAGGGCATCAACGCGGTGGCGTGGACGCTCACCGCGGTCACCGCGGTCTTCGCGGCCATCGCCCTCCTGATGGCGGCGCGGATCATCCGCGTGCGCCTGCTGGGCATGCTGGGCGCCGTCTGGCCCCCGACCTTCGCGGCCGCGGGCGCGGGGCTCGTGATGTACGGCCTCGTCCAGGTGATCGACTCCACCTGGCCCTCGATCATCGCCGGCGCGGTCGCCGGCGCGATCGTCTACCTGGTGCTGCTCTGGCTCGTCGCGCGCGAATCCCTCCTCTACCTGCTGCGCAAGGTGTCCCCCCGGCTTGCCGGGATCGTTGACCGCGGCAGCCGGCCCGCCACGAGCGGGGACGCGGCCTGACGCCCCTCAGGCCGGAGCGGTCCGCCGGTACACCGCCAGGGTGGCCTCGACCATGGCGTCGAGGCTGAAGCGCGCGCGGACGAGGTCGTGGGCGCGGCCGGCCATGGCGGCGGCCTCGGCGGGGCGGTCGATCAGCGCGCGCAGGCGCTCGGCGAGGGCGGCCGGGTCGCGGGGAGGCACGACGTGGGCCGTGTCGCCGTCGTCGAGCAGCGCCGCCATGCCGCCGACCCCGGTCACCAGCAGGGGCAGGCGGTGGGCGGTGGCCTCCAGCAGGGCGAAGGGGAGGCCCTCGGAGTGCGAGGGAAGGCAGAAGGCGTCGAGGCCCGACAGCAGCGCCCCGACGTCGTCGCGGAAGCCGGTGAAGCGCACGGCATCGCCGTCCAGGCCCAGCCGGGCCGCCCGCTCCTCCAGGGCCGGCCGGGCGCGGCCGTCGCCCACCACCAGCAGCCGCGCGCGCGGGCGGTCGCGCCGCACGTCCGCCAGGGCGTCGAGCAGGTCGTCGATCCCCTTCACCGGCTCCACCCGGGCGACGATGCCGGCCACCCAGGCGTCGGCGGGCCAGCCGCCCAGCACCGCCGCGCGCCCGCCCGGCTCGGGCGCCGCCGGGGCGACGGCGTTGGGGATCAGGGAGAGGCGGTCGTCGGGCAGGCCCAGCGACCGCAGGTAGTCGCGCGTGGCCTCCGACACCGCGATGAAGCGAGCCCCCGCCCGGCGGTTGAGGCGCAGCACCGCCTCGTAGGAGCGGCCGCGCGCGCTCCCCCCGTGCTCGGCCAGGTACTGCGAGTGGACGGTGGCGACGCGCGCCGGCACCCGCGCCAGCAGGCCCGCCTTCAGCGCCCACAGCTGCGACTGGGGGTTGTGGGCGTCGATCGCCCCGTACCCGCCGGCGCGCAGCGCGCCGGCCAGGTCGAGGACGATGCGCGGGTCGCCGCGGCGCCGGGCGATGGGCAGGCGGGGGAGCCCGGCCGCCGCCAGGCGCCGGTGCAGGGGCGAGCCGGCCAGCGCCGCGACCGTGCAGGGCACCCCCCGGTCCCGCAGGGCCTGCGCGAGCTGCAGCACCCGCACATCGGCCCCGCCGAATCGCTTGGCGAGGTCCACCACCATCACGGGGCGTTCCGGGATCTCGGGCAACGCCGCGGCACCATAGTCGGTTCCCCCTCGATGTTCCCGTGGAACCTGGACCATCGACCGGCCCGGTCCGAAAGTCGGGGGTCCAAGTCCCCCCGGACGGCGGGCGACGTAGACACGCGAACGCAACATCATCCGTCCCGACCCGGATAGTCGAGAGGGAGCACCTGACGTGAGGATGAAGCGCACACATCTCGGAACCGCGATCGGGGCCGCTGCGGCCTCCGTCGCCCTCGGCATGACCCTGGCGGGGCCCGCAGGCGCCGTCTCGCCCGACCCGCCTCCCTTCTGCGCTGCCGGAGAGTTCGCCGGCGAACAGCGACGCCGTCCGTCGCGATCCCGGACGACAACACGCACCGGCGTCACGCAGAGCATCACCGTGACCGGCCAGACCGGCACGATCCGCGACGTCGACGTCATCACGAGCATCTCCACACCTGACGAACGGCGACGCTCGAGATCGAGCTCACCCACACGCCGCCGGGCGGGCCCGCGAAGACCGTGCGCTTCGTCACGCAGCGGCTCCCGGGCCGGGCCGGCGTGAACGGCTTCAACGGGACCCGCTGGGACGACTCGGCGCTCGGCGATCGTCAGCCGAGCAGGACTTCGGCGTCACCGGGCCCAAGCTCAACCTCGTTCCCGAGGGCGCGATGGCCGCGTTCATCGGCCGCAACCCGAACGGCACCTGGACGCTGACGCGTCAAGGACCTCGACCCGCTGGGGCCGACACGGGCCGCTCGACAGCTGGACGCTCGACGTCAAGACGTTCGACCCAGCCTCGCCGGCGACGGTGACGCAGAACTTCCTCGGCCCGGGCGGAACGGTGACATCCCCGACGGTCCGGCCGGCGGGTCGCTGACGTCCGGACGGTTCAGGTGTCCGGGCGCCAAGACCTACCTCACCGACCTCGACCTCAACACGTACGATCCGCCACGAGTTCGCGCCCGGGACCTTGAGATCAAGCTCACCTCCCCGTCCGGCACGACGGTCTTCATCAGCCGACCGGCGCGGCGACGGCTCCGCGGGTCGCTCTGCGACCCGCTGGGACGACTCGGCCGCGGCGGCACTCGTCCTCGTGCGAGGGCTCCTGGCGACGGGCACCCGGGCACTCGCCCCGCGCTGGTTCCGGAGGGCGCGCTCGGCGCCTTCATCGGCGAGAACCCGAACGGCACCTGGACGCTGACGCATCGCGGACGTCGACGGCCGGACCGACGTCGGCACGCTGCAGCTGCTGGAGCCTCGACCTCGCCTCGACCGACGGGTGCGGCGCGCCGCCGCCCGGCCCGGGCCAGGTCGCCGCCGCCGCCGCTGGTGGGCCTGCCGCGCGGCCGGTCTGCGCCAAGGTCAACCTCGCGACGACGATCCTCGGCGCCAAGCGCGGCGAGCGCGGCGAGAACGCGACCATCAGGGTCAAGGTCGCGAACAAGACCAAGGGCGCGGGCGCGAAGGCCGCCAAGGCCGTCTTCAAGCTGCCGGCCGGCTTCACGCTGCGTCAAGGGCCAGAAGGGCGTCACGCTCAAGAAGGGCAAGATCACGGCCACCTTCGGCGCGATCGCCGGCGGCAAGGCCAAGACCAAGGCCATCAAGCTCAAGACCAAGGCCGGCGCGGCGCTCGGGCTGAAGACCAGCTCCGTCGCCGTCAGCGCCCTCTGCGGCTCGAAGGCCAAGGCCGCGACGATCAAGCTGACCGTCGCCCGCGGCTGACATCCCCCCGGCGACCCGCCGCGCGCCGCGCGGCGGGTCGCTCGTCACCTCCGGCGGGTCGCTCGGGCAGGATAGGCGCGTGGCGCGCGTCGTCTTCCTGATCGACTCGCTCGGATGGGGCGGCGCCGAGAGGCTCCTGCTGCAGTACCTGCCGCACCTGCGGTCGGAGGGCTTCGACCCCGTGGTGTGCACGATGCAGGAGCGCAGCGGCAACCCCGTGGCCGCAGAGATCGAGCGCGCTGCGCATCCCGGTCGAGACCGTCCCGGTCGACCGCCTGCGCGACCCGACGGCGATCCCGCGCCTGGCGCGACACCTGCGCGGCAGCGGGGCCGACATCGTCCACGGCCACCTCGAGTTCGCCGACGCGCTCGGGTCGGTGGCGGCGGCCGCCGCCCGCCTGCCGTTCGTGTCAACCCAGCACACGATGTCCGAGCCCCCGCGCTGGTCGCGCCCGTGGTGGCGGGTCCGCGCCGGCGACGTCGCGCTCGGGCGGCTGGCGTCGGCGATCATCGCGGTGTCCGACGAGGCCCGGCGCCACTACCAGGTCCACCGGCCCTACCCGGCGCGCAAGCTGGTCACGGTGCGCAACGGCATCGACCTGTCGCGATTCGACCAGACGGCGGGGGAGGGGCCCGCGGTGCGCCGCGAGCTCGGCATCCCCCCGGACGCGCCGGTGCTCGCCACCGTGTCGGTGCTGCGGCGCGACAAGGGGATCCAGCACATGATCGCCGCCCTCGCCGCGTTGGCCGCGCAGGTGCCGGACGTCGTCTACCTGGTGGTGGGCGACGGCGACCACCGGCCGGCGCTGGAGGCGGCCGCCGCACGGCGCGGCGTGGCCGGGCGGGTGGTCTTCGCCGGCAGCCGCACCGACGTGCCCCGGGTGCTGGCCGCCTGCGACGCCTTCGTCCACCCGACGCTGCTCGACGCCCTGCCCACCGTGCTGGCCGAGGCCGCGGCCGCGGGGCTGCCGATCGTGGCCAGCCGCGTCGGCGGGGTGCCCGAGATGTGCCTCGACGGCCGCAACGGGTTGCTGGTTGAGCCGGGCGACGAGGCCGGCCTGGCGGCCGCGTGCCTGCGGGTGCTGCGCGAGCCCGGGCTGGCCGCGCGCATGGGGGCGCAGAGCCGGGAGGTGGCGCGCGAGCGCTACGACATCCGGACCCAGGCCGCGCGCCTGCGCGACGTCTACCGGGCGGCGATGGCGCGATGAGGGTGGTCGTGGTCGAGCCGCGCAGCTCGGGGGGGATGGTCCACTACGCCCATCACCTCTGCGCCGCCATGGCGGGAGCCGGCGCCGAGGTCGTCCTGGTCACGAGCACCGGCTCCGAGCTGGCCGACGAGCCGCGTCCCTTCGCCGTCCAGCGGGTGCTGCGCACCGAGAACCGGCGGGCGGGGCCGGCGTCGCCGCCCTCGGGCGCCCTCGACCGGATCGTCCGCCGGGCGCGCCGCCTGGGGCGGCTGGCCTCGCGGGGCGCGCAGACGGTGGTGGAGCTGCGGCGGTTGTCGGGCCACCTGCGCTCGCTCGACCCGGACGTCGTGCAGTTCGGCAGCATCGAGCACCCGATCGAGGGCCCCTTCCTGTGGGCCCTGCGCCGCCGGCGCGCCGTGCTGGCGGCGGTGGTCCACGAGCCCGAGATCCGCACCGACCGGCGCCTGCGCTGGGCCGTCAACGTGGCGCTCTATCGCGGCGTCTACCGCGCCTTCGACGTCCTGTTCCTGCACGGCGAGGCGAACGTGCGGCGGTTCCGCGAGCTCTACCCGGGCGTTCCGCAGGGACGCCTGCGCGCGATCGAGCACGGCAGCGATGCGCCGCCGGCGGCCGGGGCCGGGATCGACATGCGCGAGCGCTACGGCCTTCCCCCGGAGGCCCCGGTGGCCGTCTTCTTCGGCACCCTGGCCCGCAACAAGGGCCTGGAGGACCTGCTCGAGGCCTTCGTGGTGGTGCGCGAGCGCCTGCCCGGCGCCCGGCTGGTGATCGCCGGGCACCCGTCCCGGCACATGGGCGAGGGCGGCGTCGAGCGGGCGGTGGTCGCCCTGGGCCTGGCCGATGCCGTGACGGTGGACAGCCGCTACGTGCCCAACGAGGAGGTGCGCCCGCTGATGGACCTGGCGCGCGCCGTGGTGCTGCCCTACCGCAGCGCCACCCAGAGCGGCGTCCTGCACGTGGCCTACGCGTGCGGGCGGCCCGTGATCGCCACGCGCGTGGGCGCGCTGCCGGAGGTGATCGAGGAGGGCGGCACCGGCCGCGTGGTCGCGCCCCAGGACCCCCGCGGGCTCGCGGACGCCATCGTGGGCCTGCTCGACGACCCGGCCGCGGCGGCCCGCATGGGCGAGCGGGCGGCCGAGCTCTCGCGCACCCGGTTCTCGTGGGACGCCGTCGCGCGCGACATGCTCGCGGCGTACCGGGAGGCCGGCGCGCCTACCTGATGGAGCGCAGGCGCTTCTTCGCGCGCTTGACGACCGGGATCGCGCGGGCGCGAAGCGCCGCCGCGGCCCAGCCAGCGCCGCCGGCCGGGGTGCCCGGGAAGGCCGTCAGCTCCAGCAGCTCGCGCGTGCCGGTCGCCCAGCGCGCCTTGTGGTCGGACAGCTCCCCGGCGTACTCGAAGCGGCGGCAGTCGCCGCGGTGGAGCAGCTCGATGACGGCCGCCTCCAGCACCTTGCCGGGCGACTGGGCGCCGTACTCCTCGAGGTAGCCGATCTTCAGGGACGAGTAGACCCCGAAGGCCTCGATGCCGAGGCGGAACGCGATCGGCCGGCCGTCGAGGCGCAGGAACCAGAGGCGGAACCAGCCGCGGCCGGCCGCCCACCGGGCGAGGGCGCGGTTGAAGCGCTCGTCGGCCGGGCGGTCGGCGATCGCCGTCCCGCCCCGGCCCTTCCAGCCGCTCGCCTCGATGAGGAACGCCTCGTCGAGGGCGGCGTCGAGGGCCGACGCGTCGTACGGCTCCACCCGCACCTCGCCCAGCTCCTCCAGGCGCCGCCGCCGCCGGGAGATGTCGCTGCGCAGCTTGGAGCCGCGCGCCTTCCAGTAGTCGTCCCAGTCGCCGGTGAGGTCGATGAACGACTGCGTCTCGACGGCGCGGGCGAGCATCGGCCGGCCCGCGTCCCCCGCGGCCGCCGCGAGGGCCCGGTGGGTGGGGCCGTCCTCGGGCACCGGCCGCAGCCGCAGCTGGGCCCGCGGCAGGCCCAGCGCCGCGGTCATCGCCGCCTCGGCGCTCTCGGGGCCGTCGGCGACGACGCCGACCTCGACGTCGTAGCGGTAGAGGCCCGCCGACGTTCCCCGGGGCGTCGTCACGGCCGGCATCAGGGCCGCGAGCCGGCCGTCGCGGCGCGCCGTGGCGACCCGCAGCCGCCCGGGCGCCGAGTAGGCCTCGACCCACGCGCGCACGCAGCCGGGATGGAGGGCGGCCGGGGCGGCCACGCGGTCGGCCAGCTCGGCCCACTCGTCCAGAAGCGGACCGACCTCGCCCGTGCGCGCGAGGTCGTAGCCGCCGCCGCGCTCAATCCGGGCCAAGGACCTCCCGCGCGATCTCCGCCACCTCGGTCGGGTTCGTGCCGACCCTCACGCCCCGGGCCTCGAGGGCGTCCTTCTTGGCCTGGGCGGTCCCCGACGAGCCGGTGATGATCGCGCCGGCGTGCCCCATCTGCTTGCCCGGGGGCGCCTGGAAGCCCGCGATGTAGCCGACGACCGGCGTGCGCATGCGCGCGCTGATGAACTCGGCCGCCTTCTCCTCCTCGGCGCCGCCGATCTCGCCGACCATCACCACCAGGTCGGTGTCGGGGTCGGCCTCGAAGCGGTCCAGGATGTCGATGAACGAGCTGCCCACCACCGGGTCGCCGCCGATCCCGACTACCGTGCTCTGGCCGATGCCGAGCAGCGCCAGCTCCTTCGAGATCTGGTAGGTCAGCGTGCCGCTGCGGCTCACCAGGCCCACCCGGCCGGGCGCGAACACCTGGGTGGGCATGATCCCCACCGACGCGACCCCCGGGCTGATCGCGCCGGGGCAGTTCGGGCCGAGCAGGGTCTGCCCGCCGCGGCGCAGGTGGGTGTAGACGCGCAGCATGTCGTGGGCGGGGATGCCCTCGGTGATCGTGACGATGAGGTCCACGCCGCTGTCGGCGGCCTCGTAGATGGCGTCGGCGGCGAAGCGGGGCGGCACGAACACCATCGCGGTGTTGGCGCCCGTCGCGTCAACC
Organism: Miltoncostaeaceae bacterium; assembly: GCA_963819845.1. Lineage (GTDB taxonomy): Bacteria > Actinomycetota > Thermoleophilia > Miltoncostaeales > Miltoncostaeaceae > DATAGF01. Next base: position 636,410 of record CAWFXQ010000008.1, on the reverse strand, counting down.
GCGTCGGCCACGGTGTCGAAGACCGGGATGCCCTCGACGTCCTGGCCGCCCTTGCCGGGGGTGACGCCCGCCACCACCTCGGTGCCGTAGTCCCTGTTGCGGGTCGCGTGGAACGCGCCCTCGCGCCCGGTGATGCCCTGCACGACCAGCCTGGTGCCCTCGTCGACGAGGATGCTCACGCCGGCACTCCCGCGGCGAGCTCGACCGCCCGGCGGGCGGCCGACAGCATGGTCGGCTCCACCACCACGTTGGCCGGGGCGCGCTCGGCGATGATCCGGCGCCCCTCCTCCTCGTTGGTGCCGTCGAGCCGCACCACGATGGGGAGGCTGGTGCCGAGGCGGTCGAGCGCGGTCAGCAGGCCCTCGGCGACCTCGTCGCAGCGGGTGATCCCGCCGAAGATGTTGACCAGCAGCGCCTTCACCTTGTCGTCCGAGAGCAGCACCTCGAGGGCCGTCACCACCTCGTCGGCCTTCGAGCCCCCGCCGGCGTCGAGGAAGTTGGCGGGCCGGCCGCCCGCCAGCGCGACGACGTCGAGCGTGCTCATGACCAGGCCGGCGCCGTTGCCGAGGATGCCGACGTCGCCGTCCAGCTTGACGTAGGTGACGCCGCGCTCCTGGGCCATCCGCTCCTGAGGGTCCTGGGTGACCGACTCCCGCAGCTCGGCCAGGTCGGGGTGCCGGTAGAGGGCGTTGTTGTCGATCGTGACCTTGGCGTCGAGGGCCACCACGCGGCCGTCGGCCGTCCAGATGAGCGGGTTGACCTCCACCAGCATGGCGTCGAGGTCGACGAAGGCGCGGTAGAGGCGGTCGAGGATGTCAACGACGCCCCTCGTGGCCTCGGGGTCGATCTTGGCGTGGAAGGCGAGCCAGCGCGCGTGGTGGGGCTGGAAGCCGACGAGCGGGTCGATGTGCAGGCGCGCGAGCTCGTCCGGGCGCTCGGCGGCGACCTGCTCGATGTCCATGCCGCCCGCGGCCGAGAGCATCACCAGGGGCTTCTTCTCGCCCCGGTCGAAGGTCACCGATGCGTAGTACTCGCGCGCGATGTCCGACGCGGCCTCGATCCAGACCCGGTGGACGGTGTGGCCCCGGATGTCCATGCCGAGGATGTCCGCGGCCCGCGCCTGCGCCTCGGCGGGGTCCTCCGCCAGCTTGATGCCGCCGGCCTTCCCGCGGCCCCCGATCTGCACCTGGGCCTTCACCACCACTCGGCCGCCGATCTCCTCGGCCGCCGCCCGGGCCTCCTCGGGCGTCGCCGCGACCCGCCCCGACGGCACCGGGATGCCGTGGCCGGCCAGCAGCTGCTTGCCCTGGTATTCGTAGAGGTCCACGTCGCCTTCCCGTCGGTCATTCCCCGGGGACGCCCCCGGGCTGAGCCCGCGGCATTCTACGCCGCGGAGGGAGCGCCGAATCCGCCTCGCACGGATTCGCCTGAGAGCGCCGCTGACGCCGCCGTGGCCAAGCGGGCGACGGCCAAGTGGCCAGGGAGGCCAAGTGGCCAAGCGGGCGACGGCCAAGTGGCCAAGCGGGCGACGGCCAAGTGGCCAAGCGGGCAACGGCCAAGTGGCCAAGCGGGCAACGGCCAAGTGGCCAAGCGGGCAACGGCAGGGAGGCTTTCCCCGGCGACCATGCTCACGCCCACGCGGGCGGCCGCGGCGCCCGCGACCGGGGCGGGTCAGCCCAGGATCGAGGGGTTGACGATCAGGTAGACGAGGAGGGCGCTCGAGGCGCAGGCGATCACGGCCACGGCGGCGCGGGCGCGGCGGCGGGCGAGGCTCTCGCGTATCACGGCCAGCTGGGTTCCGGTGACCTGGACGATCGCGGGCAGGTTGTCGGAGCTCGGGCCGGCGGCCGGGCCGGGCCTGACGCGGGCCGGGATGCGGCGGGGGCCGATCTCGGCGGGCCCCTCGCGGTAGGCGCGGTAACGCCGCCGCAGGACCTCGAAGACCGCCACCAGGAAGACCGCGTCGAGGATCAGCAGGGCGGTGAGCCGCAGGGCGAAGCCCTCGCGCTCGACCGTGGCCTGCGCGGTCGCCGTCACGGCGGCCGCCGTGGTGGCCTGCTGCGCGCTGGCGGTGACCTGCGGCAGGACTCCGGCGATGTCGTCCTCGGCCGCCGTCGCGGCCGCGAGCGCCTCCCGCTCCAGCCTCTCCTGGCGCGCCTGCTCGGCCGCCCGCCGGCGGGCGGCCGCCGCGCGTCGCCGGGCCGCGGCCTCGCGCCGCTGCTGCGCGAGCTCGGCCTGGCGCTCGGCCTCGAGCTCCTCGGGGGTCGGCCCGGTGTCCTCGGGCTCGACGGGCCCAGGGTCCACCGGAGCCGGGTTCGAGGGGGCGGGGTTCGAGGGCGCCGGGCTCGAGGGGGCGGGGTTCGAGGGCGCCGGGTTCGACGGCGCGGCGGGCGGCGGCAGGTCGGGCGCGGGCGGGAGCGGCGGCGGCGTCTGGGCCGCGGCGGCGACCGGAATGGCCAGCAGAGCCGCGAGTACGAGGATCAGGCGGAGGCGGGCCATGGTCAGCTGCCGCATCCTACCGCGACCCGCTCGCGCCCACAGGAGGGGCGGGCGCGCGCCGCCCCCGCAGCCGCCGGGCGCGGTTCCACGCGACATCGGCGAGGGTCTGGAGGATGCGCGTCCCCCGCTCGGGGTAGACGACCACGCGCCGGATCTCGAAGCGCGGCGTCCGGCCGCCGTTGAGGCCCTTCCGGGTGGTGATGCCGCTCTCGTACCCCGCCGCAACGGCGGCGGCCACGGTGGCCTCGTCGTAGTCGGCCCGGCCGCCGTTGGGGTAGGCGACGGACGTCACCGGCACGCCCAGTGCCTCCTCGAGGCGCTCGCGCGACTCGGCGAGGTCGGCCATCTGCGCCGCGGGGGGCTCCTCTGACAGGATGGCGTGGTGGCTCGAGTGCGAGCCGATCTCGAAGCCGCGGGAGGCCAGCTCGCGCGCCCCCGCCCAGTCGAGGAAGAGCTCCTTCAGGTCGGCGCGCGGCGGCGGCGCCAGTGCGGCGACCATCTCGGCGAGGGCGGCGTCGCGCGCGGCCCGGTCGCGGCGCTTGAGGTGCTCCTCGGCGCGGCGGCGGACGTCTCGCCGCTCGTCCCGCGGCCCCAGGGCGACCCGCTCGCCGCCGATCGTGAGCTCGGGGGCGGTCGCCTCGGCCACCGCCCAGGCGATGGTCTCCCACCACGGCTCGATCCGCCGGTCGAGCAGCCCCGGCACCAGGAAGAAGGTGGCGGGCAGGCCCCGGCGCTCGAGCTCCGGGACGGCGAGGTCGAGGTTGTCGCGGTAGCCGTCGTCGAACGTGATCGCGACCGCGCGCGGCGGCAGCGGCTGCCCCGCGGAGAGGGCGCGCAGCGACTCGCGCAGGGGGACGACGTTGGCGAAGCGCGAGAGCCAGTCGACCTGGTCTCGGAATCCCTGGAGCCCCTCGCCGCGCCCGGAGGGGAAGCTCGGAGTCCCTTCCACGTTGTGCCAACCCAGGACCAGCATCCGAAGGCCCCCGCACGCGGGCGGCCGGCGCTTACTTGCCGGCGCGCCTGATGGTGCTCGTGACGGTCGCGAGCATGATCTTCACGTCGCCCAGGATCGTCCTGGTGCGAAGGTACTCGACGTCCAGCCGCAGGCGCTCGTCGAAGCAGGTCTCGCCGTCCGAGCGCTGGACCTGCCAGAGCCCGGTGATGCCCGGCTTGGCCTCGAGCCGCTCCGTGTGCCAGAGGCTGTAGGTGTTGGCGGCGAACGAGGTGGGCCGGGGGCCGACCAGGCTCATGTCGCCGCGGATCACGTTGATGAGCTGGGGCAGCTCGTCGAGGAAGGTCGCGCGCAGCATTCGCCCGATGGGGGTGACCCGAGGGTCGTCGTCCATCTTGAAGTCGGGGTAGGCCACCAGGCTCAGGTGCTGCAGCTCGGCCTTCAACTCCTCGGCGTTGACGCACATCGTGCGGAACTTGAGCATGCGGAACCGCTGGCCGCCGAGGCCCGTGCGCTGCTGGGCGAAGAGCACCGGCCCGCGGTCGTAGAGCTTGATCGCGACCGCGATGGCCAGCGCGAGCGGGAGCGTGAGGATGCCCAGGACGAGCGCCAGGGTCACGTTGACCGTGCGCTTGACGGCGAAGTAGCGCCGCGACGGCTTCGGCAGCGCCGCGACGTCCGAGATGAAATTCGCGCGGGCGCGCAGGAAGGCGGCGGACGAGCCGAAGACCGGCCCCCTGTCCTGGGGCGGCTCCTCGAGGCGTCCCTCGGCGGTGCCCGTGGGCGGCGAGAAGAGGAGGGGGTCGGCCCCGGGCAGGGTCGTCATGCCGCGGCCGCCACGTGGGCGTCGCGTGAGAGCTCGGCGCCCAGCCACTCGGCCGCGCGGGCGATGCCCTCCTCCAGGCCGACGCGCGGCGCGTAGCCGAACGCCTCGGCAGCTCGGCCGATGGCCGCGGAGGTGCTGGGCGGATCGCCGGCCAGGGCCGGGCGCCGGTCGACCGGGACGGGCCGGCCCACGACGCGCTCGATCGCCGCGAGCAGGTCGTTCAGGACGACCGGGTTCGCGCCGCCGATGTTGAACGCGCCCTCGACGCCCGTCTCGACCACGCGCGCGGTCGCCTCGACGATGTCGCCGACAAAGGTGAAGTCGCGCCGCTGGTTCCCCGTGCCGTACAGCGGCACCGGCTCGCCGGTGAGCGCCGCGGCGATGAAGCGGCGGATGGCCATGTCGGGCCGCTGGCGCGGGCCGTAGACCGTGAAGTAGCGCAGGGCCGCGCTGGAGATCCCGAGCTGGCGGTAGGCGCCCAGCAGGCTCTCGCCGGCGAGCTTCGTGACCCCGTACGGCGAGATCGGCATCGGCGCGATCTCCTCGTAGGTGGGGAGGGTCTCGGCGGCGCCGTAGATCGAGGACGACGAGGCGAAGACCACGCGGTCCACGCCGGTGCGCACGGCCGCGTCGAGCACTCGCTGGGTGGCCAGCACGTTGTGCCCGACGTAGACGTCGAACGACCGGCCCCAGCTGTCGCGCACGCCCGGCTGCGCCGCCAGGTGCACGATGGCGTCGGCGCCCTCGAGGTGACCGTCGAGGGCGTCCCAGCGCAGGTCGGCCTCGACGAGCGAGAAGCGCGGCGAGGCGCTCACCCCGACGAGGTTCTCGTCCTTGGCGCGGCGGTCGTAGAAGTCGGTGAAGGCGTCGATGCCCGTGACCTCCACGCCGTCGGCCACGAGGCGCTCCGCGAGCTGGGAGCCGATGAATCCGGCGGCCCCGGTGAGGACGACCCTCACGAGGCCCTCGCGACCGTGCGGCTGCCCCGGCGCGTCTCGAGCACCTGAGTCATCAGGTCGTGCAGGGTCACGCCGTCCTCGGCGAAGCCGACGACCGGCATCTCGTCCTCGGTCCGGCTCGCCACCTGGATGCGCCGGGCGAGCCCGTCGGCGCCGCTTGCGTCGGTTTCCGGCAGCATGATCAGCACGGTGTCGCCGTCGGGCGTCAGCGCGAAGAGGTCGGTGAAGCGGAGCGTGACGCGCGACGCGAGCATCGTATCGACGGGGACGGCCATCAGCGAGAGGGGGCGCCGGTAGCGCCGGGCGCGCGCGACCTCGTACTCCATCAGGGTGACCACGTCGGCGAGTGCGGGCAGGTGCAGCCGCTCCTCCGCGGACCGCTTCCGGCGGTTGCCCTTGGGTCGGAAACTCGGCATGGGCTCCTCAGATCCTCCGTCGTCGTTCGCACCACGGCTCCACCCGCGGTCACGAGTCTTACAAGCCGCGCAATGAGCCGGATCACCCGATGGTCTAGTCCGTACCTAGCCGTCTCAGTGAGGCGGTCCGCAGCCTGCGATTGCCCATCGACCGGCGCCCGGGAGGACTTGAGCGCGGGGGCGCTGCCGGGCACCGATAGGATGCGGCGCGATGCCGGCCGTCTCCGTCGTCTGCGACCCGGCGCTCCTCGGGCCGCTGGAAGACGACTGGCGGCGGCTCGCCGAGGCCGCCGGCAACCCCTACCTCACGCCGGAATGGCACTCGGCCTGCCGCGCGCGCGAGGGTGCCCGGCCGGTCGTGGTCGCGGTGAGGTCCGACGACGGCGCGCTGCGCGGCGTGCTGCCGCTCATCCGCACCGGGTCGGGCCCGTTCCGCCGGCTCCGCTTCCCCGGCGACGGCCTCGGCGACACCTACACGATGCTCGTGGCGCCGGGCGACGCGGCCGCCGAGGTCGGTCGCCTGGCGGGGCGCGCCCTGGCCGCCTCGGGGGTGGGCTGGGACGCGATCGCGCTCTACTACGTGGACGCCGGCGCGCCCTGGCTCGCCGGTTTCCTCGACGGCCTCGGCGGGGCGGTGGCCCTGCGCCGCGGCGAGGTGGTGCGCCCCTGGGTCGACCTGTCGGCCGGCGACTGGGCCGAGTACCTGGCGACCCTCAAGCGGAAGGACCGCAAGGAGACCCGGCGCCTCGAGCGCCGGGCGCTGGAGGCCGGCGCCTCCTACCGCACGCTCGAGGAGCCCGGCGAGGTCGAGGACGGCATGGCGACCCTCTTCCGCCTCCACGACATGCGCTGGGAGGACCGGGGCGGGTCGAGCCTGGCGGGCGAGGAACCGCGGACGGTGCTCTCGGCGTTCGCGGCCGCGGCCGCCGCGCGCGGGTGGCTGCGGCTGTGGCTGCTGGAGATCGACGGCGACCGCGCCGCGGCGGAGCTGGCCTGGCGCATCGGCGAGCGCCAGCTGCACTACCAGAGCGGCTTCCACCCGGACCGGGCCGCGCTGGGCGTGGGCATCGTGCTCTTCGCCCACGCGCTCGAGGACGCCATGGAGGCGGGGGTCGCCGAGGCCGACCTCGGCATGGGTGAGAGCGACTACAAGCGGCGCTACGCCCAGCGCGAGCGCGTCGCCTCGCTGCTCGTCGCCGTCCCACGCCGGTCTCCCCTGCGCCCGGCCGTGGCCGCGGCGCTCTGGGGGCGGCGCCGAGCTCGCGGCCCGGCTCTCCCCCGAGCGCCGGGCCCAGCTCTCGCGCCGCTCCTCCGCCGCTGAATTCCCGCCTCGGCGCGGTCCCTTCGGCTGCGCCGATGTCGATCTCGGCGCCGGCCGCTCGTCGCGCCTGTGAACGGCACCCGACGAGGGAGGATCCGATGGGCACGCTCGTGGTGGGGACATTCGTGACGCTCGACGGCGTCATGCAGGGGCCGGGGGGCCCCGACGAGGACCGCGACGGGGGCTTCGCGCACGGCGGCTGGCTGGTGCCGTACTTCGACGACGAGATGGGCCGCACGATCGTCGAGCAGACCGAGCGCGCCGAGGCGCTGCTGCTCGGGCGGCGGACCTACGAGATCTTCGCCGCCCACTGGCCGCGGATGCCCGAGGACGACCCGATCGCGGCCAAGCTCAACGCGATGCCCAAGCACGTGGCCTCGCGGACGCTGACCTCCGTCGACTGGCGGAACTCGACGCTGATCGAGGGCGACGTGGCCGAGGCGGTCGCCCGCCTCAAGGAGCGGATCGACGGGCGAGATCCATGTCACCGGCAGCGCGACGCTCATCCAGTCGCTGCTCGCCGCGGACCTCGTCGACGTGTTCGTGCTGTGGGTGTTCCCCCTGGTGCTGGGGGCGGGCAAGCGCCTCTTCGGCGAGGGCACCCTGCCGGCCGGGCTGGAGCTGGCCGACAGCGCGACCTCGGCCACCGGGGTCGTCATCCAGACCTACCGCCGGGCCGGGGCGCTCGAGTACGGATCGTTCGAGCTGGAGCCCGAGGAGGACGCCGCCTGACGGCTATGGACGGACCAGGACCACTGTCTCGACGCTGCGGTCGCGCTCCTCGTAGCCGTAGGAGCGCATCCGCGCGATCCACTCCTCCGGCGACGAGCGGCCCGCCGGGTCGGGGTGCAGCTCCACCAGCACCGCCGGGACGTCGCGCCAGTCGGCCTCCTCGGACCCGTCGAGCAGGTCGTACTCGCTGCCCTCGACGTCGATCTTGATCGCCGCCACCGGCAGGTCGCAGGCGCCCAGCACGTCGCGCAGGCCGACCAGCCGCACCTCGTGCCCCCCGGCGCCGTCGCCGTCCACCAGGCGGCTGCCGCTGGGGTCGCGGGCGTCGAGCTGCCAGACCGCGGTGCCGGCCTGGCGCCCCGCCGCCGCCTCGTGGAGCTCGATGCGCGGCGCCAGCAGGGGGTTGAGTGCCAGGTTGCGCCGCAGCAGCGCCGCGTTGTCGGGCCCCGGCTCGTAGGCGGCGACGCGCACCTGGTGGGCGGTGCGCGCGGCGAGCAGGCTGAAGACGCCGATGTGGGCCCCGAGGTCGATGACCGCCCGCGGCCCGGACCCCCGCAGGACGATCGGCGCCAGCGCCCGGTAGGCGCCGTAGGCGAGCGCCTCGGAGACGATGTACATGTCCGACGTCCTCGGCCGCACCGCCACGCGTATGCCGTTGCGCGCCCGCACCACCCGCGTTCCGTCGGCGCCGATCCCGGCCAGGGCCTTCATCGCCAGGGCCGTCGGCCAGTTGGTGTAGGCCTTCACATACTGGCCGGCGCGCGTGCCCTTCTCGGCAACCCGGCCGGCGATGTCGTTCGCGCTCGCCATGACCGCGGCATGGTAGCCGCCTGCCGGGCTCAGGCGGCGCGGCTTGACCGGTCCCCGGGCACGGCCCATCATCGGGGAATGACGCCCCGGCGGCGATGGCTCGGGCTCACCGTGGCGACGGCGGTCGCCCTGCCGGCCGGGGCCACGGCGGCACCGGGGCAGGTCTCGATCCACGCGCTGCCCGCCTTCTCGAACGGCCCCCAGGTGCTCGTGAGCTGGGAGCCGGCCGCGTTCACGCCGGGCAGCGTCGGCCGGCAGTACCGCGTGACCGTGCAGGACGTCACGATGCCGGGCCTGGCCTCGTTGGTCGTGCCCGCGTCGTCCTCCAACACGACGCTGACCCTCCTCGACGCCCGCGAGTACGCGATCCGCGTGGTGGCCGAGGAGCGCGAGTGCGTCGCGCCCGGCGTGTGCGACACGGCCAACACGAACGGGCCGCCGAGCGAGACTCGGACCACGCGCGTCGACGCCACCGCTCCGGTCGTGGCGGCCCAGATCAACGGCGGCGCGGCCTTCACGAATGACCCTGCCGTGGTCGTCGACGTGTCCGCCGAGGACCCGGCCGCACCGGGCCGGCCGGCCAGCGGTGTGCGCGCTGCTGGAGCTGAGCCAGGCCGAGGCCTTCTCGTGCTCTGCCCCCGGCGGCGCCGACTGCAGGATCCCCTTCGCGCCCAGCGTGCCGATCACGCTCGCCCCCGGCCCCGACGGGCCCCGGACGGTCTCGGTGAGGGCCTTCGATGGCGCCGTCACCGCCGGCCCCACGCCTCCCGCCCAGGACGGGAACGTCTCGGCCGCGGCCCGAGCGACGGTGCTGCTCGACCGCCATCCGCCGAACCCACGGGTCGGCCTGAGCGCGCCCACCGGGAGGGCCGGCGTCCCCCTCGCCCTCGGCGGGCGCCGCAGCATCGACGGCGTCGGCGGGCCGGCCGACAGCGGGCTCGACCCGGCCGGCTTCTCCTGGGCCTTCGGCGACGGCTCGGTGGCCCAGGGGGTGATCGTCCGGCACGCGTATGCCCGGGTGGGCACGTACCGTGGCACGCTCAGGCTGAGCGACCGGGCGGGCAACGCGGCGACCGCGACCTTCACGGTGTTCGTGGGGGACCGCAAGGGGATCGTGACGCGTGGCCGGGGGCGGCTGCTGACACCGGTGCGCCTGACCGGGCTCGCCGCGCGTCGGACGACTGGGCTCACCTGGCGCCCCAACCCGCGCGCGAGCTTCTACAACGTCCAGCTCTATCGGGCGCGTACGCAGAGGAACGCCGTCGTGCGGCGCCTCCAGCTCTCGACCTTCCCGGTCCGGCCCCGGCAGACGGTCCCCGGCAGGCTCCTCCGCCCCGGCGTCTACCACCTCGTGGTGTGGAGTGGCTTCCGGTCCGGCGATCGATCCTCCTACGCGAGCAGGCCGTGGATCGTCGTCGTCCTGAAGGTCAGGAGATGATCGCGACCGGCTCGTCGGCGTTCACGGCCTGGCCCTCGGCGACGTGCAGCTCCCGCACCGTGCCGGGCTGGTGGGCGGCGACCTCGTTCTCCATCTTCATGGCCTCGACGATGCAGACGACGTCGCCGGCGGCGACCTCCTGGCCCACCTCCACCAGCACCCGCAGGACGGTGCCCTGCATCGGGGTGGCGACGACCTCGGGGGCGGCGCCGTCGCGGCTCGCCGCGCCGCCCGGCTTCGCGCGCCTGGCCTTCCTGGGCGCCGCCGCCGGGCCGGGGTTGCCGCCGCCTCCGGCCTCGCTCTCGGGGAACCGGAGCGAGACCTCGAAGCGCCGGCCGCCGACCTCGGCCGTGAAGCGGCGCTCGGCCATCGGCTCCTCGTCCGGGGCGGCGTCGGCCGGCAGCGCCGGTCCACCGGCGTCGGGGATCGGCGTCGGCTCCTCGGCCATGCGGGCGAGCAGGGCGTGGCAGGCGCCGCCGTCGATGAACTCCTGCTGCGCCAGCAGGAAGCGGTGGAACGGGATCAGGGTGGCCGGGCCCTCGACGACGTACTCGTCGAGCGCCCGCAGCATCCGGCGCCGGGCCGACTCGCGGTTGACGTCCCAGGCGATGAGCTTGGCGATCATGGGGTCGTAGATCTCGGGGATCGCCGAGCCGGCCATGACCCCCGAGTCGACGCGCACCCCCGGCCCGGCGGGCTCGCGGTAGGCCGTGATGAGGGCGGGGGAGGGCAGGAAGCGGGCCGAGGCGTCCTCGGCGTTGATGCGGCACTCGAAGGCGTGCCCGCGCGGGGCGACCTCGGCCTGGGTGATCGACAGCGGCTCGCCGGCGGCCACCCGCACCTGCTCCCGGATCAGGTCGAGCCCCGTGACCATCTCCGTGACGGTGTGCTCCACCTGGATGCGCGTGTTCATCTCGAGGAAGAAGAACTCGTCGCCCGAGACGAGGTACTCGAGGGTGCCGGCCGAGGTGTAGCCGACGGCCTCCGCCGCCCGCACCGACGCCTCGCCCATGCGCCGGCGCAGGTCGTCGGAGACCACGGGGCTGGGGGTCTCCTCGATCAGCTTCTGGTGGCGGCGCTGCACCGAGCAGTCGCGCTCGCCCAGCCAGACGCAGCTGCCGTGGGAGTCGGCGAGGACCTGGATCTCGACGTGGCGCGGCTCCGGCAGGTAGCGCTCCAGGTAGACCGTGCCGTCGGCGAAGAACCGCTCGCCCTCGCGGCGGGCGCCCTCGAAGGCGTCCTGGAGGCCGGCGGGGGTGAGCGCGACCCGGAAGCCCTTGCCGCCGCCCCCGGCCGCGGCCTTCACCGCCACCGGATAGCCGATCCGCTCGGCCACCGGCCCGGCTGCGGCGACGTCGGGCACGGGGTCGGTGACGCCGGGGACGATCGGGACGCCGGCGGCGTCCATCAGGGCGCGGGCGCCGGTCTTGGAGCCCATGGCGTCGATGGCGTCCGGAGGCGGTCCGATCCAGACGATGCCCGCGTCGCCGAGCGCCCGCGCGAAGGGCGCGTTCTCGGCCAGGAAGCCGTAGCCGGGGTGCACGGCCTCGGCCCCCGACTCGCGCGCGACCTCGAGGATCCGGGGCACGTTGAGATAGCTCTCGGCCGCCGGTCCCGGGCCGAGCAGCCAGGCCTCGTCGGCGTGGCGGACGAACAGCGCCTCGCGGTCGACCTCGCTGTAGACGGCCACCGAGGCGATGCCCATCTCGCGCAGCGTCCGCATCACCCGGATGGCGATCTCGCCCCGGTTGGCGACGAGCACCTTCGAGAACATCAGCTGTCGCTCCCGCGCCGCACGGCCGCCTCGAGCCCGGCGCGCCGCCAGCGGGAGCGGTAGGCCGGCGGCAGGGGGTCGGGCGCGGGCGCCCGGTCGCGGTCGAGCAGGGCGGCGACGGCGGCCGTCAGCGCGGCGAGCTGCGCCGGGGCCGGCTCGCCGCCGGCCCGGATGACCAGCCGCGCGGTCACAGGGGGATGTTCCCGTGCTTCCGGGCCGGGGGGCTCTCGCGCTTGGTGAGCGAGACCTCGAGCGCCCGCACCAGCCAGGCGCGCGTCTCCTCGGGCTCGATCACGTCGTCGAGGTAGCCGCGCTCGGCGGCGATGTACGGGTTGGCGAAGCGCTCCTTGTACTCCTCGATGAGCTTGGTCCGCCGGGCGTCGGCGTCGCCGCCGTTGCGCTCGGCCTCGGCCAGCTCGCGCCGGAAGACGATGTTCACGGCGCCCTCGGGGCCCATCACCGCGACCTCGGCCGTGGGCCAGGCCGCGTTGAAGTCGGCCCCGACGTGCTTGGAGCTCATGACGTCGTACGCGCCCCCGTAGGCCTTGCGCGTGATGACGGTGAGCTTGGGGACGGTGGCCTCGGCGTAGGCGTAGAGCAGCTTGGCGCCGTGCAGGATGATGCCGCCGTACTCCTGGGTGGTGCCGGGCAGGAAGCCGGGCACGTCCACGAACGACACCAGCGGGATGCCGAAGGCGTCGCAGAAGCGCACGAAGCGGGCGGCCTTGATCGAGGCGTCGATGTCGAGCACGCCCGCCAGGGCCTTGGGCTGGTTGCCCACCACGCCCACGGCGTGGCCGGCCAGGCGGGCGAAGCCCACCACGATGTTCTGGGCGTAGAGGGGCGCGACCTCCATGAAGTCGCCGTCGTCCACCACCAGCTCGATCACGCGCGTCATGTCGTAGGGCTTGGTGGGCTGGTCGGGGACGATCGTCGCCAGCTCCTGGGCGATCCGGTCGCGTGGGTCGGCGGTGGGGACGAACGGCGGTGGGTCGAGGTTGTTCTGGGGGAGGAACCCGAGCAGCTCCCGCACCATCTCCAGGCAGTCCTGCTCGGAGTCGGCGGCGAAGTGCGCGACCCCCGACCGCGTGGCGTGGCTCTGGGCGCCGCCCAGCTCCTCCATGGTCACGTCCTCGCCGGTCACCGTCTTGATGACCTCGGGGCCGGTGATGAACATGTGGCTGGTCTCGCGCACCATGAAGATGAAGTCGGTGATGGCCGGGCTGTAGACGGCGCCGCCCGCGCAGGGGCCCATGACCACCGAGATCTGGGGGATCACGCCGCTGGCCCGGACGTTGCGGAAGAAGATGTCGGCGTAGCCGCCCAGGCTCACCACGCCCTCCTGGATGCGGGCGCCGCCGGAGTCGTTGATGCCGACGATCGGGCAGCCCATCCGCACCGCGAGGTCCATGACCTTGACGATCTTCTCGGCGAAGACCTCGCCCAGGCTGCCGCCGAAGACCGTGAAGTCCTGGCTGAAGACGAAGAGCTTGCGCCCGTCGACCGTGCCGTGACCGGTGACCACGCCGTCGCCCCAGGGGCGGTTGTCCTCCAGGCCGAACCCGTGGGCCCGATGGCGGGTGAACATGTCGAGCTCGGTGAAGCTGCCCGGGTCGAGCAGCAGGTCGATGCGCTCGCGGGCGGTGAGCTTGCCCCGGGCGTGCTGGCGCTCGACGGCCGCCTCGGTGCCGGCGTGGAGGGCCTCCTCGCGCAGGGCCCGCAGGCGCTCGCGCTTGTCCTCGGTGGACACGCCGGGAACTCTAGGCGGCGCGGACGCGGTCGTACTCGCCGAACTCGGCCCGCAGCACGCCGCAGACCTCGCCGACGGTGGCCCGGGCGCGCAGCGCCTCGCGCACGGGGGGCAGGAGGTTGGCCGGCCCGCGCGCGGCGTCGCGCACCTCGGCCAGGCGGGCGTCGACCGCCGCCTGGTCGCGCGCGGCGCGCAGCGCCCGCAGCCGCTGCACCTGGTCGGCCTCGATGCGCGGGTCGATGCGGTGGATCTCGACCGGGGCCTCGTCGTCCTCGCGGTGGACGTTGACGCCCACCACCGGCACCTCGCCCGAGAGCACCCCCTCGTGGTGGCGGAAGGCGGCGTCGGCGATCGCCTCGCGCATGAACTCGATGCACTCGGTGGCGCCCCCGCGCCGGTCGATCTCCTCGATCAGCTCACGCGCCCGCTCCTCGAGCTCGGCCGTGAGCCGCTCGACCGCGTAGCTGCCCCCGAGCGGATCGACCGTGCGGGTGATGCCGGCCTCGGCGGCGATGACCTGCTGCGTCCGCAGGGCGAGCTTGGCGCTCTCCTCCGTGGGCAGGGCGAGGGCCTCGTCGAAGGAGTTCGAGTGGATCGACTGCGCGCCGCCGAGCGCGGCCGACAGCACCTGCACCGCGACCCGCACGACGTTGACGTGGGGCTGCTGGGCCGTGAGCGTGCTGCCCCCGGTCTGGGCGTGGAAGCGCAGGGTCATCGCGCGCTCATCGGTGGCCCCGAACCGCTCGCGCATGATGTGGGCCCAGAGCGTGCGCGCCGCCCGGAACTTGGCGACCTCCTGCAGCAGGTCGTTGTGGGCGTTGAAGAAGAACGACAGGCGCGGCCCGAAGCGGTCGACCTCGAGGCCCGCCGCCAGCGCCGCCTCGACGTAGGCGATGCCGTTGGCCAGCGTGAAGGCGATCTCCTGGACGGCGGTCGAGCCGGCCTCGCGGATGTGGTACCCGCTGATCGAGATCGTGTTCCAGCGCGGCAGCTCGGCGTCGCAGTAGGCGAAGGTGTCGGTGGTCAGCCGCATCGACGGGCCGGGCGGGAAGATGTAGTTGCCGCGGGCGATGTACTCCTTGAGCACGTCGTTCTGGATCGTCCCCCGCAGCTCCCGGGGGTCGGCGCCGCCCTCCTCGGCCACCAGCTGGTAGAGCAGCAGGAGGACGGCCGCGGGGGCGTTGATCGTCATGCTCGTCGAGACGCGGTCGAGCGGGATCCCCTCGAACAGGCGCGCCATGTCCTCGACCGAGTCGATGGCGACCCCGACCCGGCCCACCTCGCCGGCCGCCAGGGGGTCGTCGGAGTCCATCCCGAGCTGGGTGGGCAGGTCGAAGGCGGTCGACAGGCCCGGGGCGCCCGCGGCCAGGAGGTAGCGGAAGCGGGCGTTGGTCTCCTCGGCCGTGGCGAAGCCCGCGTACTGGCGCATCGTCCACGGGCGCTCGCGGTACATCGTGGGGTGGATGCCCCGCGCGAACGGGAACGCCCCGGGTTCGCCGAGCCGCTCGCCGAGGTCGAGGTCCGCGACCGAGCCCTCGTCGTAGACCCGCTCGACCGGTATGCCGGATTCGGTGGCCCGGACGTCGCGGTCGGTGCCGGCGTTGCTGTCGCCCACTGCGGCGGCGACGCTACCACACGCCGTGCGGGAGGCCGGCGCGGGGCTAGCGGATGACGAAGGTGCGTCGCACCGCGGTGCCGCCGCCGTTCTTGGCGGTGAACTTCGCGGTCATCCGCACCTTCTTCAGCGGGTAGGCCCGCTTCAGGGTCACCTTGCAGGTGAAGCCCTTGCGGGCGCCGATCCGCGCCGAGCACCGGCCGAGCACCTTCCTGCCGAAGGTCGTGGTGATGGTGACGCGCCCGCCCTTGCGGCCGGTCACGACCTTGCCGACGATCACGCGGTTGCTGACCTTGCGGATCGCGAGCTTCGACAGCAGCCGGTTGCCGGCCGTCAGCTTGCCGAAGGGGTCGGGCTTGGCCGTCTGCTTGGGCTTCGGGGTGATGCCGATGGCGACCTGCGCGGCGATCGCCGGGTTGGCGGTGCTGGTCGCGCGGATCGTGGCGGCGCCGCCGGCCGGCGGCGTGCCCGGCGCCGTGTAGAGGCCCGGTCGCCGAGATCGCGCCCGAGTTGGTGGTCCACGAGACCCCGCCGGGCAGGTTGCTCAGCGAGGCGGTGAGCTGCGCGCTCGTGCCCGCCACCAGGCTCGCCGGGGCGCCGGAGATGGCGACCGACGGGGCCGTGCTGGTCAGCGAGACCGTCGCCGACGGCGGGTTGAGGGGGAAGCTCGAGGCCGTCGAGCGCGCGATGTAGGTGAAGGTGGCGCCGCCCAGGTAGCCGGCAGGCGGCGTGTAGACCAGCTGCGTGGAGGCGGTGAAGTCCTGGCCCACCGGCGATGTTGAGGCGTGCCCGTCGTCGGGCGCCGACGTCACGCGGTAGCGCAGGTTGGAGTTGCCCTGGGTGCCGAACTTCATCGCCGACGAGCGGGATGGCCTGGGCCGCGCCCGTCTGGGGCAGGCTGACCGGCTGGGCCGTCCAGCCGGGGATGGTCACCTGCTGGGACGCGAAGGCCGGCGCGTTGCTCTCGGCGCCGCCGCCGCCCTCCCAGATGGTGTTGTCGGGGTCGGCCTCGGCGCCCACCAGGTACTGGCCCGGCGCCGTGTTGGAGACGTCGATCCACTGGTAGGCGAGCGACTTGTCGTAGACGTCGCGCCAGCCGGACGACGTGCCCATGCGCAGATCGGTCGAGACCGGGTTGCCCGGGTCGCAGAACTGGGTCACGTCGCCCGAGTAGACCTCGGGATCCGGGCTCGGAGACGGCGCGGGCGCGAACTCGATGTCGTAGAGGCAGAAGCCCGACCTTCTGGCCCGGGGCGACCTGGGCCGTCCTCGCCAGGTTCCAGAGCGAGTAGCGCATCGCCCGGTTGAGGTGGAAGTGGTTGTGCCCGTCGCCGGTCTCGTAGCTCACGGGCACGGGCTGAACGGCCTGCGAGGCGAACCCGCCCTGGTCCGGGACGCTCCACCGCCGCTGCTGGACGCCGCCGCCCACCTGGGGGTTGCCCGAGACCTCGAGCGGCCCGGCGCCGACGTTGGTGACGTAGCCCTCGAACCGGATGAGCAGCTGATTGGCGCCGAGGCCGCGAGGTGAAGTAGACCTGCGGCCCCTCGATGCCCTCGACCGGGTCGGCGCGCAGGTCGGGGTTGGTGCCGCCCGGGCCGGCCGTGGCGGCCATGATCGGCAGCGCGACGGCCGCCGCTCCGGCGACGCCGAGCAGGGCGAGGATCGATCGGCGGCGAGGGGCACGAGTCACCGTTCGCAATCTACGGGCTGGCCGCCCCCGTCTGAACTGAACGTGGGGGGGTCCACCACGACCTTCGGGCAGGGTCGCCGTAAGGGATGTGTGAGCCACCTGACGAAGCTCGAGCCGGGGGGGCGGCCGGCGGGGGCCGAGCTACACTCGGCCGGTGCCCGCCGAGATCCAGGTCACGGTCCGCCTCTTCGCCTCGCTGCGCGACGTGGCCGGCGCCGACCGGGTGAGCCTGAGCGTGCCGGCCGGGACCCCGGTGGGCGCGGTCTGGGGCCACCTGCCCGGGCCCGTGCGCGAGGCCGGCCTGCCCGACGGGGCCCGCTTCGCCCTCAACCACGAGTGGACGCTGCCGGGGGCGACGCTGCGCGACGGCGACGAGGTGGCGGTGGTGCTGCCGGTGTCGGGCGGATGATCGCCCTCTCGCCCGAGCCCCTCGACCTGGGGCCACTGCTCGCGGCCGTCGCCGACCCGGACCACGGCGGCACCGCCGCGTTCCTCGGGACGACGCGGCGGGGGGAGGGCGAGGGCCGGGTGCGCGAGCTGTTCTACGAGGCCTACGAGGAGCTCGCGCTCAGCGAGATGGCGACAGTCGCCGCCGAGGCCGGGGCGCGCTTCGGCGCCCGCGTTGCGGTGGCGCACCGCGTGGGCCGGGTGGCGGTGGGGGAGGCCAGCGTCGCGGTGGCCGCGTCGGCGGGTCACCGCCCGGCGGCCTTCGCCGCGTGCCGCTACGTCATCGACGAGCTCAAGCGGCGGGCGCCGATCTGGAAGCAGGCGGTCTTCGACGACGGCGCCACCCGCTGGCGCGACGGCGTGTCCGCCCTCGACCCGGCGGCGGCGCGCTGATGCCCGAGTCCCCCCGCCCCGGCACCGACGTCGGCGCGCCGGTCGTCGCGCCCCCGCAGCCGGTCCTCGACGACGAGGTGGTCGTCGAGGAGGAGCTCTGGACCGACGACTCGGGCGAGGACTACAGCGGCTGGCACTGCGTGCGCACCGACCCGTGGCCGTGCCCGGCCGAGGGCTGCGGCTTCGTCGCGAACTTCCTCACGGCCGCGCACCTGATCATCGTCTGGCCCGAGGGCGACGACCCGGCGCTGCTGCGCCATGCCGCCGCGGCGCGCGACGTGGGGCGCAACCCGAAGGTCGACGTCTACGAGCCGGCCTTCGGCCCGGCGTGCTCGTACTACCAGTGGGACGCGGCCGGCAACCCGGTGCACGCGGTCCGCAAGGACATCGGGGAGAACGTCTACCGCCCCGGCTGACCCGCCCCGGCCCCTGACCGGGGGCGAGGCGTGGACGCGCCAGGCGCTGGGCGACCTGCGCGCGGCCGGCTATGCCCCGGGAGCCTGGGCCGCCTTCGTGGCGGCCTCGATGCGGCGCTCGGCGAGGACGCCCGCCGCCGGCCCGACCTCGCCCGCGAGGCGCTGGTCTGGGGCGCGGCCGGCGGCCTGGTCTGGGCGGGCGCGATCGCGCTCGACCCGCGGGCGGCGTGGGGGCTGGCCTGGTGGGCGCTGGTCGCGGCGATGCTGTGGTGGCACCTGGGCATGGTCGAGGGCCTCGACGGCGCCCGCCGCGACGCCCTCGGCCCGGCGACGGCGCGGTTGACACCTGCTTCGCCCTCTCGGCGGCCTGGACCGCGGCCGCGGAGGGGTGGCTGCCGGCCTGGGCCGCCGCCCTCGTCACCCTCCGCTACCTGGCGCCGCCGCTGCTGATCGCGGTCGCGTACTTCGCCCGCGCCGCCGCGCCGCCCCGGGATGCCTTCGTGCCCGGCCGGCTGCCCGGCGTCGCGGTGGCGCTGGGCCTCGCGCTCAGCGCGGTGGAGCCCGCTCGCACCGCCGCCCTCGCGCTCGTCGTCGCCGGCATCGCCGGCGGCGCCGTCACCGCGGCGGTGTCGATTCGCCGGGTGATCCGCTCCTAAACGGTAGGCCAGTTGCGACCCGGGCCGTCGCTCGGGAGCATCGGGTCGTGCGGGGGCGCACCGACAGCGGGGCCGCGTGAACGGCTTCCGGCGGCCGGGCCGGGTGGCGGGCGGCATCGCCGCGGCGCTGGCCGCCGCCGCCCTCCTGGCGCTCTCCCCCCTGCTGGCGAGCTCGGGCGAGCGGAGCCTGGCGAACCGCATCGCAAGCCTCGAGGCGAGCTACGACAACGGCGCCGGCCACCCCCACTGGCCCTCCGCGGTGGACGCGCGCGCCGATCGGACGCAGCGCGTGCGCTGCGCCCAGGCCGCCTACCGGCTGCGCAACCCGCACCGCTGCCCGGCCCGGGCGCCGACGCGGCGCGCCTTCGACCACGCCGCCGCGTCGCAGATCGGCCGCTGGACCGGCCGGGGCCAGACCGACTCGCTGGCGATCAACTCCATCCTCCTGCCCACCGGCAAGGTGATGTGGTTCGCGTACCCCCGGAACCCGAAGTACCTCGCCGTCGCCGACCGCGAGTCGATCAACTACAGCCAGACGTACATCTGGGACCCGGCGACCGGCCGCAGCGTGCGCCGCGACGCGCCCGTTGACCCGCGCACCGGCAGGCCGTACAACATCTGGTGCAGCGGCCAGACGCTCCTGCGCGACGGCCGCCTGCTCGTGGCCGGCGGCAACCTGCAGTACGACGGCACGAGCGACTTCAAGGGCCTCGACGTGGTGCTCACGTTCGACCCGTTCACCGAGACCTGGACGAAGCAGCCCGACATGCGGGACGGGCGCTGGTACCCGACGCTCACGCTGCTCCCGGACGGGCGGGTCGTGATCGTGGGCGGCCTCGACTCGAGCGGCACGGGCAACAGCCAGAACGCCGACGTCGAGGTCTTCACCCCCTCACCGGCGCGGAACGGGGTCGGCTCGATCGAGCGCAAGGCGAGCGCCTCGCGGACGTTCGGCCTCTACCCCCATCTGCTCCTCGTGCCGGGCGGCAGGCTCCTGCTCGCCGGTCCGGGCCCCGGCGACACCGCGCTGCTCGACACGGGCAGCTGGACCTGGCGCGACGTCACCAACCTCCCCTTCCGCCGCGAGTGGGGCTCGGCCACGCTCCTGCCCTCCGGCGCGGGCGGGCCGGCGAAGATCCTGCTGAACGGCGGGTCGAACACCGCGGTCGACTACTCCAACGCCCCGGCGACGGCCACCAGCCTGGTGGCCGACATCCCGACCCTCCTGGCGACGCCGACGGCGCCGGGGCTCTGGCAGGCGGCCCCGTCGAACGTCCGCGCGCGCAGCCACCTCAACACCACCATCCTCCCCGACGGGACGCTGCTCGCCACGGGCGGAGGCCTCGGCAGCAGCGGCGGGAACCTCTACCCCGGGCCGGTCTACACCGCGGAGCTGCGGTCGCCGGCGACCGGCGCCTGGACCGAGGTCGACGCCCAGGTTGACGCCCGCACCTACCACTCCACCTCGGTGCTGCTGCCCGACGGGCGGGTCGTGTCGGCCGGCGACGACCGCTCCGAGCACCAGCCGACGGCCGCCCGCACCTACCAGTTCTACTCGCCTCCCTACCTCTACCGCGGCGCCCGCCCGGCCATCGCGTCGGCGCCGGCCGGGGTGCCCTACGGCGCGTCGTTCGGCCTCGGCACGGGCGACCCCGGCATCGTCCAGGTGAGCCTGCTCCGGCTCGGCGCCACGACCCACGCCCTGGATGTCGACCAGCGCCTGCTCGCGCTGCCGTTCTCCGCGGCGGCCGGCGGCCTCGCCGCGACCGCCCCCGCCGACCCCACCGCCGCCCCCCCGGGCTACTACCAGCTCTTCCTGGTCAACTCGGCGGGCGCCGTCTCGCCGGGCCGGGTGATCCGCCTGGACAACGGCATCGCCGACCCGTCCGACGCGCCGATGCCGGCCGGCGGCGGCCCGGGGGCGGGCGGCGCACCGGGCCCCGGCCCGGGGCGGGCGGCGGGCCGGCCCCGCCCGGCGCGGCGCCGGGCCCCGGCCCGAGCGCGGGCGGCGGCCGGAAGGCCGGGGCGCTCCGGCCCGCCCCGAAGGTGAAGATCCTCGGGGCGAAGGTGACGCTGACGCGGACGTTCGGCCGGGTCCGGACCACGCTGCGCTCGTCGCGGGCCTTCGTCGGCGCCGTGAAGCTCCTCGGCGTGAGCCGCGGAAGGACCGCCCGCCGGCCGCTGTCGTCCAAGGCCATCAGGGGCCCGGGCTCGCAGCCAGTCGAGCTCGGCGTGGTGTTCTCCCGGACGCGGGCCGGACGCTGTCGCCGCGCCCGCGTGCGCCTGGTGGTGCGCGACGCCCGCGGCGGCAAGGTGCGCACGCTCTCCAAGGTCGTCGCCCTCCGTTGACGGCGGAGTCGCGTCAGGAGCGCAGTCGGCAGCGGGCCAGGAGAAGGGCGAACCGAAGGTTGCCGACCAGGTAGCGGCGCGCCATGCGCCGAGGCTCCTGGCCGAAGCGGTAGAGCCACTCGAGGCCCGCTCGCTGCATCCACGCCGGCGCCCGCCGCGTGACGCCGGCGCAGACGTCGAAGGCTCCCCCCACGCCCATGACGAACGGGACCGCGAGGTCCTCCAGGTGCCGCGAGAGCCAGTACTCCTTGAGCGGGCTCGGCACCGCCAGGAAGAGCATGTCGGCGCCCGAGGCCGCGATGGCCGACACGACGGCCGCTTCCTCCCCGGGCTCCCAGTAGCCGCTGCGGTGGCCGGCGACGCGGAGGTCCGGGTGCAGCGCCGCGAACCTCGCGACGACGGCGTCGACCACCTCGGGTCGCGCCCCGAGGAAGTACGGCTTCCACCCGCGCACCGCGCATCGGCCGACGAGCCGCACGAACAGATCGATGCCCGCGACACGCTCCGGCACCGGGGCTCCGAGGAGGCGCGCACCCCACACGATCGACATCCCGTCGGCGTTGATCATCGAGCATGCCGACACGATCGCGTTGAGATCCTCGCGCTCGTCCATCATCACCAGCTTCGCGGCGTTGAGCACCACGTGCTGGTGCGGCCCGCCCGTCTCGACCAGCCGCTCGACCTCGCCGATGGTCTCGTCCATCGTCAGGCAGTTGACGAAGGTGCCGAGGATCGGCCGGCGCCGGCCGATCACCAGCGAGCCCGTCGCGGCGCTCGTCGCGCCCGTCACCCCAGCGACCCCTGAAGCGCCGGGACGCCCACCAGTGCGCGGAGGTCGGCCGCCACCCTCTCCCCGGCGCGACCGTCCCACCCGCGCGGCCGCCGCCACGCCAGCGGCTCCTCGCAGAGCCGGGGGATCGCCGCGATCGCCCCGGGCTCGTCGCCCAAGAGGCGGTTGCCGCACTCCAGCGTCACCGGCCGCTCCGTGTTGCGCCGCAGCGTGAAGCATCGGACGCCGAGCGCCGCCGACTCCTCCTGCACCCCCCCGGAGTCCGTGATGCACGCAGCCGCACCGAGCTCGAGCCCAAGGAACTCGAGGTAGCCCATCGGCTCGCAGAGCACGAGCCGCTCGCCGGGGACGAAGCCGAGCAGGTCGAGCACCCGCCGCGTCCGGGGATGCACGGGGAAGATGAGGGGCCTCCAGCCGTCGGCGAGCTCCTGGAGCGCCGCCATGACCCCCCCGAGGGAGCCCGGAGCGTCGACGAGGCCCGGCCGATGCAGGGTCACGAGCGCGTAGTCGCCCCGGCCGGCGCCGAAGCGCCGCCAGGGGGCCTGGTCCTCGGCCTGCTCCCGGTACCGGTCGAGCGTGTCGATCATGGTGTTGCCGGCGAAGACGACAGACTGGCGCGGGCACCCCTCGGCGGCGAGGTACCTCTCGGCCTCCGGCGAGTGGATGTAGTGACGGCTCGCGACGCGGTCGGTGACGACGCGGTTCAGCTCCTCGGGCATCGACGGGTCGAAGCTCCGGAGCCCCGCCTCGACGTGGGCGAGCGGGATCCGCGCCTGGGCCGCCACGAGGGCGCAGGCCAACGTCGAGTTCACGTCGCCGTAGACCACGACGGCGCCGGGCCGGACCTCCTCGACCACCTCCTCGAAGCCGAGCATGACGCGCGCCGTCTGGCCCGAGTGGCTCCCGCTGCCGACGCCGAGGTAACGATCCGGCTCCGGCAGGTCGAGGTCCCGGAAGAAGACGTCGCTGAGGCGGTGGTCGTAGTGCTGGCCCGTGTGGACCAGCATCTGCGAGCGGTCGCCCGCGCGGGCGAGGGCGGCGATCACGGGGGCGGCCTTCATGAAGTTGGGGCGGGCCCCGACGACGTGGACGATCATGCGGGCGAGCCTCGGGGAGTGGGGGCGCGCCCCAGGCGGGGCGGCGACGACGGGACGACAGTAGTCCGGCGGGCCGTGGGAGCACCCTCCCCATCCCGGCAGACCCGGCCCGCCGACCACTGGCCGGACGGCCAGTCGTCGCGCACCGCGGACCGGCTGCGCGGCGGCGGCGCGCCCGGGCGGTCGCGCCATCAGGCGGCGTGGCCGGTTCGCCGGCGCCGCCCGCTCGGCGCGTCGGGGCGGTCGATCGGCTAGTTCCGCAACCCTGCAAAACCCCCCGTTCGGCAGTCGCCGCGGGGGCTCCCGAGCCAGAGAATCGCCCGACAGGTTCACCCCGATCAACGAGGGCCACACGCACGATGAGTACCGCCGAACGCACCGTCACGACCGCTGCGGGCATGGAGGCCGAGCACGTCCTTCCCGTCGCGCGAACGTGGGTGCGCCGGGCCCGCTTCCGCTACGTCGTCCTGGTCGCCACCGGGGCCGACTTCCTGGCGGTGCTCGTGGCCCAGTGCGCGGCGCTCGCGCTGACGGCCAACCTCTTCACCGACCAGCGGGACGACATGGCGAGCCTGTTTGCCGGCGTCCTCGTCCTCTCCGCCTTCTGGCTGGGGCTGCTGGCCCTCCACGGGGCCTACCGGCGCCGGCGGGTGCGCATCTCCGCCCGCAGCTTCGGCGCCCGCCTCAAGGAGGTCGTCCACCCGCTGATCATCGGCGGGCTCGTCGTCCTGCTCGGCCAGGAGCCTCTGACGCAGGCCTTCGGGCCGGGACTGACCGAGCCCGCGACCGTCGGGACCTTCCTCGTGCTGGCGGCGGTGCTGGTCCCGCTGGCGCGCCTGTCGCTCAACAGCCTGCGGATCCCCGGGCTCAACCGGCCCGAGCGCACCGTCGTCGTGGGCAGCGGCCCGGTCGGCGGACTGATCGCGGCGAAGCTCAGGCGGCACCGCGGCTACGGCATCGACGTGGTGGGCTACCTCGACGACGCGGGCCGCGAGCTGGAGGGCTACGAGCGGCTCGGCGGCTGCGCGGACCTCGCGCGGCTCTGCGAGGAGCTCGACGTCAACCGGGTGCTCCTGGCCGACCCCGACGGAGGCGACGAGCAGGTGCTCGACCTCGTCCGGAGCGTCCGCAACCCGAGCATCCAGGTCTCCATCGTCCCCCGCCACTTCGAGGTCCTGCCCTCCCACGCGAGCGTCGACGACCTCGAGGGCATCCCCGTGCTCACCATGCCCGCGGTCCGCCTGGGCTTCGGGGCGGGCATCGTCAAGCGCGCGGCCGACATCGTGCTGAGCGCGGCCGTCCTGCTGGTCCTCGCGCCGGCCCTGGCCGTCATCGCCGTCGCGATCCGCATCGACTCGCCCGGCCCGGTGCTGTTCCGGCAGTCCCGCCGTGGGCGCGAGGGCAGCGCGTTCCAGATCGTCAAGTTCCGCACCATGGTGGTCGGCGCAGAGGCGCGGCGCCACGAGCTCCAGAGCCTGAACCAGGTGGACGGGCCCCTGTTCAAGCTCAAGGACGGCGACCCCCGGGTCACGCGCGTCGGGAGCCTGCTGCGGCGGACGAGCCTCGACGAGCTGCCCCAGCTCTGGAACGTCCTGCGCGGCGAGATGAGCCTGGTCGGCCCGCGGCCCCTCGTCGTCCACGAGGCCGACCAGATCACCGGCTGGGCGAGCCGCCGCCTCGACATGCGCCCCGGGATCACCGGCCTGTGGCAGAGCATGGGCCGCAACGACCTCTCCTACGAGGAGATGAAGCGGCTCGACTACCTCTACGTGACCAACTGGTCGCTGTGGTGGGACGCCAAGATCGTCGCCCGGACCGCGCGGGTGGTCCTGACCAAGGACGGCGCCTACTAGCGTGCGTGGGCGCGGGTCGCGGAGGCGGAGCCGAGGGGGTGCGATGGCGGGCGGGGAGGCACGGCGGCGGTGGGTGTGGCTCGGCGCGCTGGCCGCGGCCGTCGCCGTCGCGGCCGCCGCGGCCGCCGTCGCGATGTCAACGGTCGAAGGCGGCGCCGACCCCGGCCGACCCCCCTACCCCCCCGACCCGGCCCCCGCGCCGGCCACCCCCGAGCCGGCCCCCGCGGCCACCCCCGACCTGTCGGTCGCGCCGGACGGCGACGACACCGGCTTCTGCGCCGTCGGCGACCCGTGCCGCACGCTGGCGCGGGCCGCCGAGATCGCCCTGCCGGGCGACCTGGTCGAGATCGCCGGCGGCGCGTATCCCCCCCAGCGCGTCCCCGAGGGCACCGGGGGCACCCCCGAGGCGCCCGTCGTCTACGCCGCGGCGCCGGGCGCCGCCGTCACCGTGGCCGACCTCGAGATCGCCGGCCGGGCGATCGAGGTGCGCGACCTCACGGCGACGGTCAGCTGGTACGTCCGTCCCGGCGCCGAGGACGTCGTGATGCGGAACGTTAACACCGCCCGCATGCTCGTCAGCTCCGCGCGCCGCGTGGCCGTGCTCGGCGGGCGGGTGGGCCCCTCGCACAACGAGGCGTCGGCGATCAAGGTCTACGACGAGGGATTCCCGAGACCCTCGGACATCACCCTCGACGGGGTCCTGTTCCAGGACTACACGCGCGATCCGGGCGAGCACACGGAGTGCCTTCAGGCCTGGTCTGTGGACCGGCTGATCATCCGCAACTCGCGCTTCCGCACGTGCGCGGTCTTCGCGATCTCGATCGACCGCCTCCACGACCCCGACGGGGCCCGGGACGTGCTGATCGAGAACAACTGGCTCGACTGCGCCGCGCGCGTCGGCGACTGCCGCTACAACGTCGCGTGGGGGTACGTCAGCGGCCTGGTGCTGCGCAACAACTCCTTCCGCGGTCACGGCTTCTCGCCGCTCGACCCCGAGGGCACCACCATCGACCGGGTGGAGATCGTCGCGAACGTCGGCCCCGACCCGGGGATCAACTGCGACGTGCCGGGGCAGAGCTTCCGGCACAACGTCTGGAACGGCCGCGCCTGCGACCCGACCGACACGAGCGCGCCCGAGGGTTACGTCAACGGGGAGGCCTTCGACCTGCGGCTCGCCGACGGTGCCGCGGCCATCGGCCACGCGGATCCCGACGCCGTTCCCGCGACCGACATCGACGGCGTCTCCCGCCCCCAGGGCGACGGGGCCGACGCGGGCGCGAGCGAGCGTCCCTAGCCTGCCGCGCCGATGAGTCCGCCGCCCGCCGCCCGCGTCGACGTCGTGGTCGTCTCGTACCGCAGCGCCGCGCGCCTGCGCGGCTGCGTCGAGCCGCTGGCGGGCGCCGACGGGATCAACGTGATCGTCGCCGACAACGCGTCCGGTGACGGGAGCCTCGCGGCCGTCGCCGACCTCCCGGTCACGACGATCGCGCTCCCGCGCAACGGCGGGTTCTCCCACGGGTGCAACGCGGGCTGGCGCGCGGGCGCCGCCCCCTACGTGCTCTTCCTCAACCCCGACGCCCGCATCGACGGCGGCGCCCTGCACCGGCTCGTGCGCGTGCTCGACGACGATGCCCGCATCGGCGCGGTCGGCCCGCGGATCCTCGACGAGGCCGGCGCCCTCGACTTCTCCCAGCGGCGCTTCCCCCGGCCGCGATCGACGTTCGCGGTGGCGCTCTTCCTCCACCGCCTCCTGCCGGCGGCCGCCTGGACCGACGAGATGATCCGGGACCCGAGGGCGTACGATGCCCCCGGCGCGCCCGACTGGCTGTCCGGGGCCTGCCTGCTGGTGCGCCGCGCCGACCTCGAGGCGGTCGGGGGCCTGGACGAGGGCTTCTTCCTCTACTGCGAGGACGCGGACCTCTGCCTGCGCATCCGTGACCTGGGGCGGGCCCTGCGCTTCGAGCCCGGCGCGGTCTGCGCGCACGCCGGCGGCGCGTCGGCGCCGCGGCCGAGCCTGCTGCCGATCCACGTCCGGAGCCGGATCCGCTACGCCCGCAAGCACGGGGGCCGGCGCGCCGAGGCGCTCGAGCGGCTCGGCATCGGGCTCGGCGCGCTGCTGCGGTGGCCCCTCGCGCCGCGCGCGGCGCGGTCGGCTCAGGGGCGCGCGCTGGCGGTGGCGCTGGGCGGGGGATCGGGCGCAGCCGCGGCGGCCTGACCGACCCGCCCGTCAGCGCTCGTCGGCCCCCGCGTCCGGCGCGCCCTGGGGCCGCGGCTGTCCGTCGATGTCGGTCGCGGGGTGGTCGCCGGGCTTGCCGCGGCCGATGGCCGCCGCCCCCGCGGCGAGGTGGAGGTCCATGTTCCCGATCTGCGGGCGGGCGAAGCCGGAGCCGGCGTTCACGTCGGTCGGAGCGCACTTGGCGCCCTGCCAGACGTTGTACTCGTAGGCGACGCCGGGCTCGCACCCGCCCGTGAGGCGGCCGACGTTGGCGACCAGGCGCACGTTGCTGCTGTAGTCGGGGTTGACGTAGACGTAGCCGAGCACCGAGTTGTAGCGGAAGGTCGAGTTGGTGGCCGCGATGCGGACCGACTGGCCGCCGGTCCCCGGGATCGTCTCGTCGAAGAAGTTGTTCTCGATGAGGGCGTTGTTCGTCACCTCCTGGAACAGGTTCGCGACGAAGACGTTGAAGACCGCGCAGCGGGTGAAGACGGAGTTCCTCAGCACGAAGCCGTCGATGGACCAGGCCTGGAGGCACTCCACGTGCCCGCCGGGGTCGCGCGTGTAGTCGTGGAAGTACGCGCCGTTGACGACCACGTTCCGGGGCTTCGCCGAGGTCGCGCTCTCGGCCTTGATCGCGGACGCCCCCTCGTGCATCGGGCCGATGTCGCCGCCGACGACGTAGACGTTGGTCGCCGACGTCACGAAGAAGCGGCGCACGTCGAGGTCGCGGAGCACCACGCCCTCGGCGCCCGGGTGCACGTAGAAGGCGTCGTTGAGGGTCATGCCGCGGACCTCGACCCGCCTGCCGCGCACCGCGAGGTCGTCGTTCGAGCTCGACCCGCTCGCCAGGCGCACCGCCTCCCCGGCCTTCGGCCGGAGGATGACGTACGCGGCCGAGGTCTTGCTCGGGTCCACGGGGATCGACTGCGCCGGGTACGTGCCGCCGGCGACCTCCACGATCTGGCCGGGCTGGGCGCGGCGGTAGGCGCGGTCGAAGCTCCGGCACGGCGCCGTGGCCGTGCAGGCGGCCGCGTCCGACCCGGTCGTCGCGACGAAGACGCTGGCCGGCCCGTTGACGAAGGGTGGCGCGAAGGGTGACTGCGAGGGACCGCGGGGCCCGGGGGCGCCCGGGGGCGGCGCCGTGCGGCGGATGTTGCGCGCCCGGCCCACGCGGACGACCCGGCTGGTGCCGGTGCGCCGCTTGGCCCGGTCGTAGGCGACCACGGTGAGCCGGTAGCGGCCGGGCTTCAACGCGGCGGTGTTCCACCGGCCACGCGCGCCCTTGAAGGTGTACGGCGCGGTCCTGTCGGTCCATCGCAGCCTGCGGCCGATGTAGAACTGGACCCGCGTGATCGCGCGCCGCCCGAGCACCTTGGCGCGGATCGGGACCTTCCCCCTGAGCACCCTGTCCGCCGGGGGCGAGGTGATGACGACCCTCATCCCGCCCGTGGCCATCAGCGACGCCGCGCCCGGGCGCGCGGCCGGCTCGCCGGCGCCGGACGGCCCTCCCGCGGCCGAGGTCGAGCCGACCGCGAGCACGGCGGAGGCGGCGGCGAGCGCGAGGACGCCGACGCGGAGCACGCGTGGAGTGCGCACGGGAGGGTTCCCCCTTCGTCGGGAGCTCCGGCGTCGGATCGTTGGGCAAACCGCCGGAATCGACTCGCGGACGACCCTAACAGCGCCGCCCAGGGCCGCCCCGCGGGTCGCAGAAAGCTAACAAGGCTCTTTCGGTTCCCGTCACCGGCTCCGTCCGGCGAGGCGGTCGAACTCGGCCTCGAGCGCGGCTCGCCGCCCGGCGGCCGCCGCCAGCAGGCGCGCGCGCAGCTCCTCCCGGGCGTCCAGGGCGGCGTGGACGCTGCGCCGCAGGGCCTGGCCCGTCGCGCCGTCGGCCGGTACCGCCAAGTGCTCCAAGCCCATCTGGCGGGCGAGCGCCTGCATCCGCGAGTGGGTCGGCGTGGCCACGACCGGCACGCCGGCGACGCAGGAGAGCAGGATGCCGTGATACCGCCCCGCGACCATCGCGTCGGTCTCCTGCATCGCCCGGAGGACATCGTCCACCGTCTCGGGCCTCGCGGCGGCGAGCGCGGCGGCGGCCTCCGCCCCCGCCCGGCGGGCGAGCGCCTCGCGGACGTCGTCCCCCACGGGCGGGTCGGCCCGGAGCTGGGTCGGGATGAGCACCAGCGCGACGCCGTCCTCGATGAGACCCGCCGCGGCCTCCGCCACGGCCTCGACGTACGCCTCGTAGACCCCCGGCCGGGGCTGCTGCACGTACCGGGGGTCCTCGTGGGGGAAGAGGTTGAGGCCCACCGTGGGGCGCATGCGTCCGCCGGCCGCGCGCGCCGGCGCCGGCGGCGCGTGCCAGAAGGCCATGTCGGGCGCGAGGCGCAGCGGGCCGCGCGCGCCGATCGACCGCACCAGGCGCAGCGACGCCTCGTCGCGGAACGTGCGGGAATCGGCCAGCGCGAGGGCCCCGCGCGCGAGGGCCCTGCTGGTGCGCGCGCGCAGCGGCCCCGCGCCGATGCTCGCGAAGGCGACGCGCCCGCCCGACACCCGGGCCGCGGCCGCGAGGCGCAGCAGCAGCCACGGGCTGCCCCAAGCGCCGCCGTAGAGGTCGGTCAGGTGCCCCCCGCCCCCGAACACGAGGGCGTCGACCTCCGCCAGCGAGCGCACGGACCAGGCGATGTGGCGCGGCTCGCGGGCCGCGCGCCGCGCCCCGCGCAGGCCGCGCGCGCCCGCCTCGGCCAGGCCGAGGAGCCCGGGGACCGTTCGCAGCCGGGGCTCGAGCCGCGCGCGCAGGCCGCCGCCCCCGAGGGCCGCCTCCGCCTGGGTCGGCGCGAGCCCGCCGGGCGGGACGAGCGGCACCGCGCGGACGCCGTGACGGCGCGCGGTGTCGTCGGGGTCGAACGACAGCGCCACGACCTCGACCCCGCGGGGCCGCATCCCGCCGATGAAGGCCGCCAGGGTCGCCTCGTCGCCCAGGTTGCGCGGCCCGAAGTTGCCGAACACGGCCACCGTCGCGGGCGGAGGCCGGACCGGGCGTCGTCGGGGAGTCGTGCGGCGCATGGCGACCGGGAAGGCTAGCCCCCCGCGGGCGCCCGCATCGGGGCCCGACACTAGCCGTGCGAGGGTTGTGCCGGCTGGACCCCTGGGGCACCCTCCGGAGGCTCGCGGATCGTCCGCAACACCGCCCGAGGAGCCCCATGCGAGTCACCCCGACAATCCTCGACGACGCGCGCCAC
This sequence comes from Miltoncostaeaceae bacterium, assembly GCA_963819845.1. Classification (GTDB taxonomy): domain Bacteria; phylum Actinomycetota; class Thermoleophilia; order Miltoncostaeales; family Miltoncostaeaceae; genus DATAGF01. Next base: position 606,169 of record CAWFXQ010000008.1, on the reverse strand, counting down.
GTCGCGCGGCGTCACGCCGAGACGCTCGACCCGCTGGCCGGGACGACCGTCCTGGTGACCGGCGCCAGCGGCTTCCTCATGAGCTACGTGCTCGACGTGGTCGCCGCGTCGAACGACCTGCGCGGCGGCGACCCCTGCCGGATCATCGCCGTCAACAACCTCTCGAGCGGGCTGGCCGACCGCGTGGCCCACCTGGTCTCCCGCCCGGACGTGCGCTTCCTCGAGCACGACGTCGCGCAGCCGCTCGACCCGGGCGAGCCGGTCCGCTGGATCGTCCACGGCGCCACCATGGCGTCGCCGACCTTCTACCGCCGCTTCCCGCTGGAGACGATCGACGTCAACGTGACCGGCACCCGCTGGCTGCTGGAGCTCGCCCGGGCGCAGGACGTCGCCGGGATGATCTACATGAGCTCGAGCGAGATCTACGGCGATCCCGAGCCCGCGGCCATCCCCACCCCGGAGGACTACCGCGGCATCGTCTCGTGCACGGGGCCGCGGGCCTGCTACGACGAGAGCAAGCGGATCGGCGAGACGCTCGCGACCGTCTACCACCGCATGCACGGCACGCGGGTCGTGAGCATCCGGCCGTTCAACGTCTACGGGCCGGGGCAGCGCCTCGACGACGGCCGCGTCGTCCCGGACCTCCTCTCGGCCGCCATCGAGCGCCGGCCGCTCGTGCTGCTGAGCGACGGCCGGCCGACGCGGTCGTTCTGCTACGCGCGGGACGCCGCGGCGGGCATCCTCTGCGCCCTGGTGGCGGGCGAGCCGGGGACGGCCTACAACGTCGGGAACGACGCCGAGGTGTCGATGGCCGAGCTGGCCCGCGCCGTGGCCGCCGCCGCGGGGCCGCCGGAGCTTCCGGTCGAGCACGCCACGAGTCCCGACCCCGACTACCTCACCGACAACCCGAACCGGCGCTGCCCGGACCTTGCCCGGCTGCGCGGGGTGGCGGGCTGGTCGCCCGAGGTGGACCTGCTCACGGGGCTGCGGCGCACCCTGGCGTCGCACGCGCAGGCCCTCGGCGGCGAGCCGCCCGCCGAGGAGGCGGTCGCGGCCGGCGAGGTCTCGGTCCGATGAGGGTCGCCGTCGCCGGGACGGGCTACGTGGGCCTGGTGACGGGCGCCTGCCTGGCCGACCGGGGCCACTCGGTCACCTGCGTCGACATCGACCCGGTCCGCGTGGCGGAGATCCGCGCCGGGCGCATCCCCTTCCACGAGCCGGGGCTCGACGGGGTCGTCGGCCGGGCGCTCGCCGCCGGCGCGCTCGAGGTCACGGGCGACCTCGCGGCGGCGGTCCGCGCCGCCGAGATGACCTTCCTCGCCGTCGGGACGCCGACGCGCGACGACGTCATCGACCTCGGCGCGGTGCTGGCCGCGACCGAGGCGGTCGGCGCCGCGCTGGCCGGCGGGGCCGACCACGCGCTCGTGGTCAAGAGCACCGTCGTGCCCGGCACGACGGACGGCCCCGTGCGGGAGGCGCTGGAGCGCTCGTCGGGCCGCGTGGTGGGCGACGGCCTCGGCCTGGCGATGAACCCGGAGTTCCTCAGCGAGGGAAGCGCGGTGCGCGACTTCATGGAGCCGGACCGCATCGTGGTCGGGTGCGGCGACGACCGCACCGCCGCCCTCCTGGAGGCGCTGTACGCGCCCTTCGACGCCCCGGTCGTGCGCGTCTCCCCGGCCGAGGCGGAGATCGTGAAGTACTCGTCGAACACCCTCCTGGCGACGCTCATCTCCTTCAGCAACGAGATCGCCGCCGTGTGCGAGGCCACGCCCGGCGCCGACGTCGAGAAGGTGATGGACGTGCTGCACCTCGACCGCAACCTCTCGCCGCGGGAGGACGGCCGGGTCGTCCGCCCGGGGATCCTCGCCTTCCTGCGCGCGGGCTCGGGCTACGGAGGCAGCTGCCTGCCCAAGGACACCGCGGCGCTGCGGGCGTACGCGCGCGGCGCCGGCGCGCCGACGCCGCTCCTCGACGCGGTCGAGGAGGTCAACCGGGCCCGCCCCGGCGCCGTCGCGGACATGATCGCGCGCGAGCTCGACGGGCTGGCGGGGCGGCGGATCGGGCTCCTGGGCCTCGCCTTCAAGCCGGGCACCGACGACGTGCGCGAGTCGCCGGCCATCGCCCTGGCGTCGTCGCTGACGGGCCGGGGGGCCGACGTCGTCGCCTGGGACCCGGTCGTCCGGGCGCCGGTCGCGGGCCTCCACCCCTCCGTCGCGCTGGCCTCCGGCGCCGAGGAGGCCCTGCGCGACGCCGACGCCGCCGTCGTGGCGACGGCCTGGCCCGAGCTGCGGCGGCTCGACTGGGGCGCCCTCGCCGCGCTGATGGCGCGGCCGGTCGTCTTCGACGCCCGCAACGCGCTCGCCGACCTCGACTGGCCCGAGGCCGTGCGCTACCGGAGGGTCGGCGTGGGCGCGGCCGCCGAGCCCGCGCGGGCGACGGCGTGACCGCGACCGCGTGCCCGGTCTGCGGGAGGCGCGCGTTCGCGCGGGTGCTGCGGCTCGAGGGCGTGCCGGTCGACGAGGGACGACTGGCGACCACGGCCGCCGCGGCCCTCGCGGCGCCGCGCGGCCCGGTCGAGCTGGGCCACTGCTCGGCGTGCGGGATGGCCCTCGACGTCGCCCCCCGCGTGGAGGAGATCGTCTACGAGCCCGGCTACGACACCTTCCTGGGCCACTCCCCGAGCTTCGCCGCGCACGTGACGGCCACCGCGGCCGGCCTCGTGCGGCGCCACGGCCTCGCCGGCGGCACCGCGGTCGACGTCGCGTGCGGCCGGGGCGACTTCCTGCGCGAGCTGGTGGACCATGGCATGGCGGCCGGGGTGGGCATCGACCCCGCGGCCCACGAGCCGCCCGACCGCCGGATCACGATGATCCGCGAGCACTTCGCCCCGGAGCTCCTCCCGGACGACGTCGCGCTGCTCTCGTGCCGCCACATGCTCTACCTGCTCGACGACCCGGTGGCCTTCCTGCGCACGGTGCGCGACTCCCTCGCGGGCCGGGGCACGCCGGTCTACCTCGAGCTGATGAACCAGGAGGCGACCCTCCGCGCCTGCGATCCGTGGGACGTGACCTACGAGCACCGCAGCTACTTCACCGTCGAGTCGGCGACCCGCCTGCTCGAGGTCGCGGGCTTCGAGCCCCTCGCCGTCGAACCCGCGTTCCACGAGCGCTTCCTCGCCGTCGAGGCGCGGCCCCGCGCCGGCGGCGGCGCGCCGGCCGTTGAACCGGTGGTCCAGCGACCTGGCCGGCGACGTCCGCGGCCTGCAGGCGCGCGCCGGCGGACGCGTGGACGAGTGGCGCGACGCGCTGGCGAGCGTCCGGGCGTCCGGGGGCCGCGTGGTGGCCTGGTGCGGCGGCGCCCGCGCGATCTCCTTCCTGGCGCTCTGCGGCGCCGGGCAGGAGGTCGCGGCCGTCGTTGACGTGAGCCCGACCCGCCAGGGGCGGTACCTCCCGGTGTCGGCGCGGCCGATCGTCGGGCCGGACGCCGTGCCCGGGCTCGCCCCCGATGTGGTCCTGGTGACGAACTCCGCCTACAGCGGCGAGGTGCGCGACGAGCTCGCGAGCCGGGGGCTCGCCGGCGTGCCCGTCGTCGAGCTGGACGACCCCGGCGCGCCGGCCGCGATCGCCCTGGCCGCGTCCGCGGTCGGCCGCCCCTCCGCCTGAGCCCCGCTAGGCGACGGCCGCGAGCGGGATCCTGCGGGCCTTGCCGGCCTCGATCACGTCCGGGGGCAGGGGGGCGAGGTCGGAGACGCGCAGGAAGTCCCCCAGGTTGGTGCCGGTGCACTCCGAGTCCATGTTCGGCGCGCCCGCGCCGCTGAGCAGGTCGTCGATGCTCACCGTCCGGAAGTCGATGCTCAGCCGGGTGCGGTCGGTCGTGTTCGGGACGCTGGAGTGCATGTGGGCCGCCGAGAACGCGATCACGCCGCCCACGGGGCAGATCACCCTCAGCTGCGGGTCGAGCTCGAAGGGCTCCTCCGGGCGCGGCTGGCGGCGGGTGTCCGTACCGATCTGGCTCGAGGCGCTCTTGCGCCCGACCTGCGTCCACTCCTCGTAGTCGTAGTCGTGGGAGCCGTTGCGGATCGGCGCGTCCCAGTAGCGGAGGTGGAACGCCATCACGTTGTCCGGCTGCACGTCGCGCACCGGCAGCCACCAGTTGATCTGGCACTGCGGTGCCGAGTACCAGGTGTCGCGGTGCGGGTGGAACGCGTACGCGATACCGGAGGTGAGGTAGCCGCCGTGCGTCGAGGTGCGCAGGCGCGGCACGTCGAAGTAGGTCGTCTCGGGGTCGCACCCCCACTCCGCGAGGGCCGCGCCGACGAGCTCCTTCGACCTCTCGTGGTGGATGAACCGCGGCTTGAGGCCGGACAGGATCTCGGCGAAGCGCTCGACCGAGAGGTGGTCCTGGGCCGTCTCGGGGTCGAGGGGCGCGAAGGCCTCGGAGGCCAGCTCGAAGGCGAAGTCGCACAGGGCCCGGGCCGCGGGCCGCGGCGAGCACACGACGAGGTCTCCCCCGTAGAGGCGCCCGCGCCGGGCGCCGTCGTCGGTCTCCACGTCGAGGAACAGCGAGCTCACGATGACTCCTTGGTCGTCGGCGCGCCGTGCGGGCGCGCGGTCGGGGGATGGCCGGCGAGCGCGGGCTCGTCGTCCGGGAGCGGTACGGGGGTGATCGCCACGCCCTCCAGCGGCTCCAGGCCGCGGACCGCGTCGCGATAGCGCGCGAGCACGCGCGAGAGCACGGGCCAGGCCGGATCGAGGGGCTCGCCCTCGATCGAGCGCACCCGCGTGATCTCGGCGAGCGTCCCACAGAGGCCGATCTCGTCGGCGACGAGCAGCTCGGTGCGCTCGACGGGCCGTCGCTCGAAGGGGACCGCCAGCTCGGCGCAGATGCGCTCCACCACCTCGAGGGTGATGCTCTCGAGCGCCCCCTCCCACGCCGGCGGCGAGATGACGCGCCCGTCGCGCACGATCAGCGCACACGCCGCGGAGGCCTCGGCGACGCGGCCCGCGTCGTTGAGCAGGATCATCTCGCCCATGCCCCGCTCGCGGCCCTCGATCCGGGCGAGCCGGCCCACCTGGTAGTTGGTCCCGGTCTTGACGCGGGCGGGCATCGAGAGGTCCGAGCTGCGACGCCAGGTGCTGACGCCCAGGTTGACCGGCGCCGGACCCGCCGGCTCCTGCTGGTAGGCCAGGACGATGAGGTCGGCGACCGTGCCTTCGCCCCAGTGCCCCTCGACGACGGCGACGGTCGCGCGGGCGTAGACGTCCCGGCCGGGCGTCTGCAGGGCCCCCGCGAGCGCGACGCAGGCCGACCGGAAGCGGGCGGCCGACACGGGCATCGGGATGCGCAGGAGCCGCGCCGACTGCTCCAGGCGCCGGAAGTGCCGGTCGAGCAGGAGCAGGCCCACGCGCCCGTCGGGCTGCCGGTGGCCCTTGAGCCCCTCGAAGGCGCTGACCCCGCGCTGGAAGGCCTCGGTGCCCACGTGAAGCGAGGCCTCGTCCCACGGCCGTAGCGCGCCCCGGACCCATGCGAGGGCCGGCCGCTGGAGCTTCGGCAGCGGAGCCGGTGCGGTCACATGGGCGATGCTAGCCACGGCCGCCCTCCGCGGGGGCGGGCCGGACGAGACCGGCCTCCTCGAGCTGCGCCGCCGCCTCCTCGATCGAGGCGAAGGGCAGGGCGGCGCGGTCGGCCACGTCGAGCAGCGAGGTGCGGCCGTCGGCCTGGTTGAGCACCCACATGAGGGCCCGCTCGTCGGCGCCGCCGCCCATGCCCGCGCCCCCCGAGGTGCGGAAGAGGCCCCGCCGCCCGAGCTGGGGCTCGCCGTAGGGCGCCAGGCTCACCAGGGTGCGATTGCGCTCGAGGACGTTGACGACCTCGAGGTAGGCCCCGAGCGAGTCGGCCAGGTGCTCGGGGCGCACGAAGCCCGGGTCGTCGGCCGAGGTGTGGTTCTCGGGGTAGCTCCCCGGGGGCGTGCGCATCAGCGCGCCCATGGGCACGTCGTATCCCGGGCTGGTGAACTGGCGCTCGTCGCAGCCCCAGGGGACGTAGGGGATCTCGCGGTGCTCGCCGGGGCGGTTGCGGAGCACGTGGAGCGCCGCCCGGTCGACCTCGGCGTCGCCGCGCCGGCTGGGCTTGTACGTGAGGGGCCCGGGATCGCCGACGGAGACGCACGCGAGCCCGTGGCGCAGGCGCGGCAGGAGCGCGGGGTTCCGCGCGAGCCAGGCGATCGAACCGACGGTGGCGGGGCAGAACAGGAACCGCCAGGTGTGGCGCAGCTCGCGACCGGCAAGCAGCCGCGCGAGCGCCGCCGCGACCACGACGCCGGAGAGGTTGTCGTTGGCCAGGGAGGGGTGGCAGACGTGGGTGACGACGATGGCCTCGCCGTCCGAGCGGCCGGGCAGCACCGCCTCCGCGTAGGTCAGGCTGCCGTCCTCCAGGGTGGAGTCGATGACGACCTCGTACTCGCCGTCGGCCATCCCCTCCAGCGTCTCGTGCGCGAGGCAGAACCCCCAGGTCTCGTGCCAGTACGAGGTGCGGTACGGGACCAGCCGAGGCCGGTCGGGGAGCGTGTGCAGGTGCGGCCGCAGCTCGTCGAGGCTCATCCGGGCCCGCACGGGCGCGCTGTAGGACACGACGTGCAGGCTGCTCCGGGCCGCGTTGACCACGCGGGCGCCGTCGGCGTCCGCGATCCAGGCCGACCGCAGGTTCCACTCGCGGGGCACCGTCCAGTCGTTGATGACCGTGCCGGTCGGGACCTCGGCGACGGCCAGCGGCAGGTCCTCGCCGAGGATCCTCAGCGTCTCGCGCACGCCGTCGCCGGTGAGGCTGCGGCACAGCGGGAACAGGCGCACGAGCAGCGCGTGCATCTCGTCGCCGAGCCGGGCGAGGTCCGGGGCAGCCGGCGGCCGTCCCGGGCTGCGCAGGGACGCCGTCACAGCACCACCTTGCTCGCGTAGAACGCCTCGGCGTACCCGCTCGGCGAGTTGCACTCCATCCCGCGGATGCGGAGGAGGCCGCGGAAGACCTCCTCGTCGTACCACGGCCGGTCCTGCTGGCTCGCGAAGTGCCGCGCGAGCAGCTCGAGCTTGCGGTCGGCGACCTCCGCCGAGAGGCGCATGTAGGCGTTGGGCGCTCCCATGTCCCCGTCGTACTTGGGGATCTCGAACCCCAGCAGCAGGTGGTCGCGGAAGGTGTTGAGGGCGAGCTCCGCCGCGAGCCGGTGGTCCTGGTGGAGGTCGGCGCGCTGGTGGGTGAGCACGAGGCCCGGCTCGACCTGGCTCCGGAGCGACTCGAAGAAGGTCTTCACGCGCTCGGCCTGCCACGGCATGAAGCTCTCCCGGAACCCCTCCACGATCACCGTGTGGGGGATGCCGTCGAGCAGGTCGGCGGCGGCGACGCGCGCCTCGTCGGCGCGGCCGTCCGACCCGCTGAGCACCACCCACCAGACCTCGGCGAGCGCCCCGCGGGCCGCCAGCTCGAGCACGGCGCCGGCGCACCCGATCTCGAGGTCGTCGGCGTGGCAGCCGACCGCCAGCAGGGTCATCGGCCCCCGGCCTCCCAGGCCCAGCTCGAGCATCAGCGCGCGAGGACCTCCGCCCGAGGCTCTGGCTCCTGCCCGCGCCAGACGCTCCAGACGTCAGCGCCCGCCTCCCAGAGGTCCTCCAGGTGCTGGCGGTCCTTCAGGCTGTCCATGGGGACCCAGAAGCCGTCGTGCCGGTGCGCGAGCAGCTCACCTGCGCCCGCGAGCCGCTGGAACGGGCGCTCGACCAGCTCCTCCCCGGGCTCGATCGCATCGAACACCGCGGGCCGGAGGGTGAAGAAGCCCCCGTTGATCCAGACGTCCGCGCGGCTGAACTCGCCCAGGGTGGTGACCGGCGCGAGCATGCCCTCCGCCGCGCCCATCTCGACGACGTGAAAGGTGTGCGGCGGCCGCACGCAGACCAGGCCGGCGGTGCGTCCGGAGTCCTCGAACGCCGCCACCAGGGCGTCCAGGTCCACGTCCGACAGCACGTCGCCGTAGTTCGCGAGGAACATCTCCTCGCCCTCCAGGTGGGGGCGCGCCGCGAGCAGCCGCTGGGCGATGTTCGCCTCGAGGCCGGTGTTGACCAGGGTGACGCTCCAGCCGCTCATGTCGGGGCGCTCGATCTCGATGCGCTCGCTGCCGTCGTCGAGCACGTAGACCTCGGTGGAGCCGTCCACGGCGTCGCGGAAATACGCCTCGATGACCTCGCCCTTGTAGCCGGTGCACAGGACGAAGTCGCGGTGGCCGTAGTGGGCGTAGTAGCTCATCAGGTGCCAGAGGAGGGGACGGCCGCCGATCGTCACCATCGGCTTGGGGACCAGCTGCGAGGCCTCGCGCATGCGCAGCCCCATGCCCCCGCAGAAGATGACGACCTTCACGCCACGGCCTCCCGCGGGCGCGCGCCGTCCGCCGCCTCCGCCGCCGGTGGGTCGAAGACCTCCACGGTCGGGATCGGCACGGCGAGCCGCCCGCCCCACTCCCCGACGTAGGCGAGCTGGCGCCCGATCTCGGCCCGGAGGTTCCAGGGCAGGATCAGCACGACGTCCGGGCGCGTCTGCGCGATGCGCTCGGGCGGGTGGACCGGGATGCGCGTCCCGGGCAGGAAGCGGCCCTGCTTGTACGGGTTGCGGTCGACCGTGTAGGCGAGGAGGTCCGGCCGGATGCCGCAGTAGTTGAGGAGGGTCGCCGACTTCCCGGGCGCCCCGTACGCCACGACGCTCCGGCCGGCCTCCCGCTCGTCGATCAGGAATCGCAGAAGGTCCCGGCGAGTCGCGGCGACGCGCTGCCCGAAGCCCTCGTAGGGCGCCAGGGTGCGGTAGCCGAGCCGCTCCTCGCGCGCCGCGAGGTTCGCCACCGCCGGGGCGACCGGGCGCGCGGGGCCGTCGGCGCGGTGGGCGTAGAGGCGCAGGGAGCCGCCGTGGGTGGGCAGCTCGTCGACGTCGAAGACCACGAGGCCGTGGGCCTCCAGGATCGCCCGCGAGGTGCCGAACGAGAGGTACGAGAAGTGCTCGTGGTAGACGGTGTCGAACTGGTTGCCCTCCACCAGCCTCTGGAGGTGGGGGAACTCGAGCGTCAGGACGCCGTCGGGGCGCAGCAGGCGCCGCAGGCCCTCCGTGAAGCCGCGGATGTCGGGGACGTGCGCGAAGACGTTGTTGCCGGCGACGAGGCTCGCCCCGCCCGTCGCGGCGGCGATCGCCTCGCCCGACTCCGCGCCGAGGAAGACCACCCGGCTGGGGATGCCGCGCTCCTCGGCCACCGCGGCCACGTTGGCCGCCGGCTCGATGCCCAGCACCGGGATCCCCGCCGCGAGGAAGTGCTGGAGCAGGTACCCGTCGTTGCTGGCGACCTCGACCACGAGGTCGTCGGCGCCAAGCCCCAGGCGCTCGGTCATGTCGACCTGATACCGGCGCGCGTGCTCGACCCACGAGTCGGAGTACGACGAGAAGTAGGCGTACTCGCTGAAGATCTCCTCCGGGGCGACCAGCTCGGGGAGCTGCACGAGGAAGCAGGCCTCGCAGACCCGCAGGTGCAGCGGGTAGAAGGGCTCCATGGCGTCGAGCCCCTCGGGGCCGATGATCGTCTGGCAGAGGGGCGACATGCCGAGGTTGACCACGGTCCGCCTCACGGGCGCGTCGCAGAATCGGCAGGGGATCGGCGGGAGCGTGGCGACGTCGGACATCGCGGAAATCATCGAACCTGAGGGACCCGAGCGGACCGGCCGGACGACTAGGTTGTGAGGCCCCCCGTTCGGCGCACGCACGCGCCGTCCGGAGGTCGTCGCGCGGTGGGTGGGCCGGTAGCGTTGACGGACATGTGCGGCATCTGCGGCGTGATCCAGGTGGGGGGCGACCCGCGGACCGTCGTCCCCCCCGAGGTCCTCGACCGGATGACCGACGCGATGACGCACCGCGGGCCCGACGACCGGGGCGTCCACGTCGCCGCGGGGGTCGCGATCGGCGTGCGGCGCCTCAGCGTCGTCGACGTCGAGGGCGGCCACCAGCCCTTCTCTGACGAGTCGGGGCGTATCTGGGCCGCGCAGAACGGGGAGCTGTACAACCACGTGGGGATCCGGCGCGAGCTCGCGGACCGGGGGCACCGCTTCAGGAGCCGGTGCGACACCGAGGTGATCCCGCACCTCTACGAGGAGCACGGGCCCGCGTTCCCGGCCCGGCTGCGCGGCATGTTCGGGATCGTCCTCTGGGACGACCGCCGCCGCCGCGCCGTGCTCGCGCGCGACCGGCTCGGGATCAAGCCCCTCTACTACGCGCGCGCCGGCGACCTCTTGGTCTTCGCGTCGGAGCTCAAGAGCCTGCTCGCGAGCGGGCTGGTGGAGCCGCGCCTCGACGTCGAGGCGATCGACGCCTACCTGTCGCTCGGTTTCGTGCCCGGCCCGCGGACCCCGCTCGAGGGCGTGCGGAAGCTGCCCCCCGGGCACGTGCTGGTGGTCGGCGACGGGAGGGTCCGCGAGGAGGCGTTCTGGTCGTACCCGCCCCCCGCCCCCGGGCCCGATCTCGGCGTGGACCACTACGCCGAGCGGCTGCTCGCCGAGCTCGAGGACTCGGTGCGGATGCGCCTCATGGCCGACGTGCCCCTCGGGGCGATGCTCAGCGGCGGGCTCGACTCCAGCCTCATCGTCGCCCTGATGGCCCGCAACATGAGCGGCCCGGTCACGACCTTCTCCGTCGGGTTCGCGGAGGATCGCGAGGGCAACGAGCTCGCCGACGCCCGCATGGTCGCCAGCGCGTTCGGAGCGGAGCACCACGAGCTGGAGCTCTCGTTCCGCGAGCAGGCCATCGACGTCGCCGAGCTCGTCTGGCACCTCGACGAGCCGCTCGCCGACCTCTCGGCGCTCGGGTTCATCGCGCTCTGCGAGCTGGCGAGGAAGCACGTCACGGTGGCGCTCTCCGGGCAGGGCGCCGACGAGCTGCTGGGCGGCTACCCGAAGCACAAGGCCGCCTCCCTCGTGGGCGAGTGGCGCCGCGTGCCCGGCCCGCTCCGCGGCGCCGGCGAGCGCCTCGTGCCCCTGGCGCCGGCGCGCCTGAGGCGCGCGGCCCGGACGCTGGCCGCGCCGGAGCCGGCCGCGCGCCTCCTGGAGATGAGCGGTCACTTCGACGCGGGCCTGCGGGCCCGCCTGGCGCGTGGGCCCCTCGCCGAGCTCGACGGCCGCGCGGCCCATCGCGCCGCCCTCGCGCGCATGGACGGGCTCGTCAACGACCCGCTGCCCGCGGCGCTCCACCTCGACGCGCAGCTCGGCCTCGTCAACGACATGCTCCACTACTTCGACCGGACCTCGATGGCGCACTCGCTCGAGGTGCGCGTCCCCTTCCTCGACCACGAGGTCGTGGAGTTCTGCGCGACCATCCCCGCCGGCCTGAAGGTCCGCCGCCTCACGACCAAGCACGTCCTCAAGCACGCGGCCCGCGGCATCGTCCCGGACCGCGTGATCGACAAGCCGAAGATCGGGTTCTTCAAGCCCGCCGTGGACGCGTGGTTCCGCTCGCAGGCCGAGGGCGCGATCGCCGACTACCTGCTCGACCCGTCGCCCCGCTACGCCGATCTCCTCGACCGGGCCGAGGTCGGCCGGATGGTGGGCGACTACCTCGGCGGCGGCGGCGGCGGGGGGCGCACGCTGCTGTCGATCATGATGCTCGAGGTCTGGCTGTCAACCTACCTCCCACGGGCGACCGGGGCCCCGCCGGCGCGGGAGACGGTCCGCCTCTCGGCCTGATGACCGTGCCCTCGTACATCTGCCTGACCCCCGCCCGCGACGAGGCGTCCAACCTACGGAGGCTCGCGGAGAGCCTCGCCGCTCAGACACACCCGCCGCGGCGCTGGATCATCATCGACAACGGCTCCCGCGACGGCACCGTCAACCTGGCCCGGCAGCTCGCGCGCGAGCTGCCGTGGATCGAGGTCCTCAGCGTCGAGGGCGACCCGTCGCCCGTGCGCGGCGCCCCGATCGTGCGCGCGCTGCACGCCGGCATCGCGGCGATCGGCGACCCGCCCGACCTGGTGGTCAACCTCGACGCGGACGTCTCCTTCGACCCCGACTACTTCCAGTGCCTCTCGGCCCGGTTCGCCGACGACCCGGGCCTCGGGATCTCCAGCGGCACCTGCTACGAGCTCGAGGGCGGCGATTGGCGCCAGCGCCACGTCACGGGAACGACGGTCTGGGGCGCCTCGCGGGCGTGGCGCTGGGAGTGCCTGCGCCAGGTGCTCCCGCTCGAGGAGCGCCTGGGGTGGGACGGCATCGACGAGTTCAAGGCGAACGCCCTCGGGTGGCGCACCCGCACCCAGCTCGATCTGCCGTTCCGCCACCACCGGCCCGAGGGCTCGCGGGACGGGGGGATGCACCGGGCCCGCATCACCCAGGGCCGCACCGCCCACTTCATGGGCTACCGGCCGTGGTACCTGATGGTGCGCTCCCTCTGGCTGGCCCGCGACGACCCGTCGGCGCTCGCGCTCCTCTGGGGCTACGCGGGCGCGGCCGCCCGGCGCGAGCGCCGCTGCGCCGACCCGGCCGTCGTCGCGTACGTCCGGTCCCAGCAGAGCCTGCGCAACCTGCCGGCCCGCGCCCGCGAGGCGCGCGGCAGGCGGGACCCCGCCCCGACCGCGGGGCCGCCGGCCTAGAAGTCCTCGCCCTGCGGGGGCGCGACCCGCTCGTCGTCGGCCTCCGCCCGGGCGCGCACCAGGCGCATGAACGCCACCCCGAGGATCGACCCGGTCGCCACCAGGATGACGGCGACGAGCGTGCTGCCGCCGACCCGGGCGGTGACGAGGACCGACTGGCCCAGCCCCCCGACGATCAGGCTCCCGACGACGACGCCGACGACGACGTCCGCCAGCCAGCCGTCGAGCGGCGTGCGCCGCCCGCCCCGGCGCTTCGGGGGCAGGCGCCCGCCGTCGGCCCGGTCATCCACGGCGGCCGTCCACCGCGAGCCGTCCGGCCGGCCGGAGCGGCGGCCGCGCGGGCTCCGCCGCGACCTTCCGCTTGCGGATGAGGACGGCGCCGAAGCTCAGCAGGATGAAGAAGACGAACGTCACCTGGATGAACGCGAAGGCGTCGTACGTGAACATCCCGATGGCGAAGGCGGTGATCGAGGCCGCGATGCCCGCGGCGAGCAGTCCCAGGTTCCCTGTGTCCTCCCGCGCCCGGCGCCCCAGCAGGCGCACGGCCCGGCACAGCAGCCACAGCCAGGCGATCACGCCGACCGCGCCGATCTCCAGCAGAGTGCCGAGCCACTGGTTGTCGAGGATCGGGGCGTTGGCGCGGCCCTCCTCGACGATCAGCGTGCCGTAGCCCTTGCCGACGAACGGCTGCTGCTGGAATTCGTCGAGGGCGGGCCCGACGTCGGCGAGGCGCGCGCTGCCGCGGTAGCCGGCGTTCTCGCTGTTCTCGGCGATCAGGCCGCCCTCGGGGAAGAACGACGACTTGAGGGAGCCGATGGTGCCGGGGAGGGCGATGTGGACGACGACCAGCAGGGGGATGATGAGGGGCCACAGCCGCTTGGTCTCGCGCGGGCGCAGCCAGAGGTAGACGATCAGCAGAGCGACGAGCATCACGACGCTGGTCTTGGAGATCGTCGCCAGGGCCCCGAGCAACAGGAGCACGCAGGACGCCCCCCACAGCACCTTCCTCGCCTGGCTCTTCATCAGGTAGATCGCCAGCGGGATGAGGATGACGAACGCCGCCCCCGTGGCGATCGGGTGCTGCCCGGAGCCGTACGCGCGGGCGAGGCCGCCCCGCTCGGGGACGTAGGGCGAGCCGGTGAGGTTGAGCACCGGCACGAACTGCTGGAGGTGGTCGAAGACGTTGTAGCCGCTGCGCGACTCGTAGATCGTCAGCGCGGCGACCAGGGCGCCCGCGCCGACCAAGAGCATGATCAGCCCGTCGAGCGCGCGCCGCGTGCGCACCACGCTCACGAACATGAAGAAGAACAGGAGGAAGCTCGCCAGGAAGGTGAGGCTCTTCGCCACGTCCCCGCTGAGCTGCGCGACCCGATCGCCGTTCACGATCACCGACGCCAGCGTCGCGGCCACGAGCAGGGCCAGCGGCGCCTCGAAGCCGCTCGAGCGCAGGCGCACCCGGGGGTCGATGAGCAGGGCGCAGACCCAGAGCGCGATCGCCGCGGCGACGGCCAGCCGGTACGGCTCGATCTCGAACGGCAGGGCGCCGGGGAGGGCGTACCTGTTGATCGGGATCAGGACGATGATGGCCAGGATGGCCGCGAGCAGCGTGGTCCACTCGAAGCCGCCCCGCCGGATGACGACCGCGCCGAGGAACGCCCCGCCGGCGACGGCGCCCACGGCGGCCATCGCGACCCCGCTCGCCGCCGACAGCTCCACCGCGATGGCGCCGAGCAGGAGCGTCGCCGGGAGGAGCAGCCTTCCGCGGTCGGCGGGCGGGGCGACGGCGGCCATTGCGGTGCCCGGCGTCTACGTGCCCGAGGAGGGCGTGCGGGCCAGCCGGTCCCGGCCGCGGCCGCGGCCGGCGGGCTTCGCGCCGTCGGCCGCGGGCGGGACGGCGTCCCGGTCGTCCGGCGACGGCCGGCGCGCGGGGCGGAGGTTCTCGAGGATGAAGGCCAGTCCGATCGCGGCGATGGCGAGCGCGATGAAGAGCACCGCCGGGCGCGTCAGCGAGCGGCCCTGCACCAACGTCGCGACGCCGGGGACCTCGGAGCCGGGCTGCTTGACGACGTCCACCCTGACCCGCTGATCGGGCGGGATCTCGTTCCGCTCCTGCTCGGCCAGCAGGTACTGCTTGAACGCGTCGCTGACGCGCTGGGTGAGCTGCAGGGACCCCTCGGCGGTGCCGGCGACGGTGGTGACCGCGATCAGCGGCAGGCTCTCGTCGTCGTTGGCGCCCCCGACGATGGGCCGCGCGTCGATGAGCGCGCCCGGCTCGAGACCGCCGTCGGCGATGACGAGCGCCCGCACCTGGTCGCTCTCGGCGAGCTGCGCGTAGAGCGTCGCCAGCGAGGTGAGCCGGCTCGGGTCGGCGTACTCCGGTGTGAACGGCTCCGGCTCGCCGCCGGGCTCGATCACGGGGGTCGCCTCGACGGGGATCGCGACGCGCCCCCAGGGGAAGCCGCGCTGGGTCACGAGGAGGGACGACTCGCTCGTCCACCGCTCCTGGCCGCCGCTCTGGGCGTAGGTCGCGTAGGCGAGGACGAGCCCGAGGACGAGCGCTCCTCCCACGAGGTATCGGAACCGCCAGATGACTCGGGCGAAGAGCTTGAGGTCCATCGCTGCGCCCCATTCCGTGTGTCTGAACGTCCGCCACATCCGTGTCGTGCGGCGTACCGGGCCTGCGAGGGCGCGCATGGCGACCGGCTCACGGACCCTAGTTCGCGCAGCTCGTCCGCGGTATCGCCGATCGGGCTGACGGGCACGGCCGATCGGGGGTGTCTCGCCTCACTCCGACTAGCCGTTCGACCAGTCAGGCCTGGAAGTTGGGCCCTGGTGGCCGCCGCGCCGGCCGAGGTAGCCTCGCCGGGTCGTCAACGGGCCTCGATGCGGGCAAGGTGCTGAATGGACTCACGCTGTGCTCGACCCTCTCCGCGCCGCGCCGCGAGCTCCCTCCTCGTGGCCTGCGCGCTGCTGGTGCCCGCCTCGGCGGCCGTCGCGGTCGTCGCCGCGGGCGGCCCGACGAGCGACGTCATGCGGGGCACGGACGCCGCCGACCGCCTCCGCGGGGGCGAGGGGGACGACACGCTGATCGGTCTCGACGGGACCGACCGCCTGCTGGGCCAGGGGGGCGGCGACAGGCTCTTCGGCGGCCCCGGGGGCGACCGCGCGAGCGGGGGCGCCGGCGCCGACCTGCTGCGCGCCGGGCCCGGCGACGACCGGTCGCTCGGGGGCGCCGACAACGACTTGGTTCAGGACGTCGGCGGCGACGACGATCTCGACGGCGGCACGGGCGACGACCGGATGCGCGGCGGCCCGGGCGACGACACGGTGCGGGGCGGCACGGGCATCGACGACCTCGCCGGCGAGGGCGGCGGCGACGACCTCTTCGGCGGCGACGGCGAGGACGCGATGGACGGTGGCCGGGGCGACGACCGGCTGACCGGGGAGGCCGGCGACGACCGCATGCTGGGCGGCGTCGGCGACGACGCGCTCGACGGCTCGGACGGCGCCGACCGGCTGTTCGGCGACCGCGGGTCCGACGCCCTCACCGGCGGCGTCGGCGACGACATGCTCGACGGCGGCTTCGGGTCGGACACCCTCGACGGGGGCGACGGCGACGACCGCTTGCTCACCGGTCAGGGCGACTTCGTCCCCGACACGGTCGTCTGCGGGCCGGGCTTCGACACCGTCATCGCCGACACGACCGACATCACCGCCCCCGACTGCGAGAACGTCTCAAAGGAGGACTGACGGGCTCGCGTCGCCGCCGATGATGGACCGGCAGACGCGTCCGGCGGCGACGACCTCGCGGTCGCCCCAGGTCTCCTCCTCCAGCAGCGCGAGGCCGCGCAGGTGGAACTCGCGGAACTCGTCGGCGCGCGCCCGACCCCGCAGCCGCTGCTTGGCGAGGAACCAGGCGTACTGGCCGAGCCCGGCGCGCAGCCGGCGCCGGTACTCGTCGGGGGGCATCACCCGCGGGCCGTAGCGGGCCAGAGCGCGCAGGTTCTCGATCGTGTACGTGTGCAGTCGGTCGGACCGCGTGGTCAGCGTCGCCTCGTGGCGGCGGGTGTAGGTGAGCACCTGCCGCACCCACGCGACGTCGTGCTCGCAGGAGATCCGGTAGAGGCAGTCGGTGTCGGCCGAGAGCAGCGTCGGGTCGTAGAAGTCGTGCCGCGAGCGGACGAGGTCGGCGCGGATCATCGTCGATGTCGGGGAGCCTGTGAGGTAGGGCCCGCCCCGCAGGCCGCGCAGGCAGAATTCCGCCCCCGGGATCACGTCGCGGTCCACGGGGACCCCGTCGAGGTTCACCCAGACGTCGTCCAGGCGGTAGGCACCGACGATCCCGACGGTGTGGGCGTCGCCGGCCTCGACCATGCGCTCCAGGCACTCGGGGACGAGCCAGTCGTCGGCGCAGAGCAGCTTGCACCACCTCGCCGACGGGTCCATCCCGCGGAGGGCACGGTTGAAGTTCCCCACCTGGTCGGCGAAGTCGGGCGGCGACTCGACTCGGATGCGCCCGTCTCGCGCGGCGTAGGCGGCGAGGATGGCCGGAGTGCGGTCGGTCGAGCGGTTGTCGACGATCACGTACTCCAAGTTGCCGTAGGTCTGGCGGAGGACGCTCTCGATGCACTCCTCGAGGAACTCCTCCCCGTTGAAGACGGGCGTGATCACGCTGACGAGCGGCTCGGCCACGGCGCGACTATAGGGACGCTCCGGCGGCCCCCGGTGGCCATCGTCCGGCCGAACGGCTAGTTGCGCGCGCCCGGGCAAAGGGGTGTCATCCGATGGGATGGAATCTCGCCGGTCAGCTCGTCGCGGTGTCGTCAGATGCGTGGCCGCCGTCGCCCTGATCGCGGCGCTGGCCTGCACGGCCGCGGCGGCGACGGGGGCGGGGGTCCCCGGAGGACCCGACCTCCCGCCGCCCGATGCGCCGCCCCGCCTCCCGCCGCCGCGGCCCGCGCCCGCCCCGGCCCCGGCCCCCGCACCCGCGCCGGCGCCCGCCCCGGCCCCGGCGGCGCCCGAGCCGGTCGCGCCGGCCGTCGAGGACGAGCCGGACCGGAGCGGCGCGGCCGCGCGCCGCGCCGCCGAGGCCCAGCAGCGGCGCGCGGCCGCGGCGCGGGAGCGCCAGCGAGCCGCCCGGGCCGCCGAGCGGCGCCGGGCGCGGCAGCGCGCGGCGGCGCAGGCGCGGCGCGCCGAGGCGGCGCGCGCGGCCGTGCGCGACGAGGCCGCCGCCGCCGCCGCGCTGGCGGCCCGGCGGACGCCGGCGGTCGCCGACGAGGCGCCCTCCGCAACCGCGACCGCGGCAGACCCGCTGTTCGACGTGGCCGAGCGGGTCGCGCTCGTGGGGTTCCTGGCCATGCTGGTGATCCCCGGCACGGCGGTCGGCGTGCGGCGGATGCGCGGCGGGCGGGGGCCGGGCGGCTGGCGGGGGCAGCAGGCCCTCCCGCCCGGGCGACGGCCCCGCGCGGCGCTGCCGGCGTCCACGGGCGCCGCGACCGCGCGCCCCGCGAGGTCCGCCGCGCCCCGCGGGGCCCGCCCCCGGGCGGCCGCTGCGGCCCGTCCCGCGCGGGCGGCCCCGGCGCCCGCGGCCCGCGGCGCGGTCGCCAGGGTGCCGCGGGCCCCGGAGCCGGAGGCGGACGCGCTCCGGGTCCCCGGATGGGCGGTCGCGGCCCTCCTCGTCGGGATCGCGGTCGCGGTCGCGCTGGCGATCCCGGCGCTGCTCTGACGGTGCCGGACCGAAAGGGCCGCGGCGCGGGGGCCGCGGTGGGCGTCGCCTTCCCGGGCGATCCATTCGACCGGGCGACCTGGTCCGGCTCGCCGTCGGGGGTCGCGCGCGGCCTGGAGGAGGCGGGGGTCGAGGCCCGCGCGCTCCGCGCCCTCCCGCCGCGGCCGCTGGAGCTCGGTGCGACCGCCGCCCTCGCGGCCATGCGGCTGCCGCGGTGCCGGGGCGGCGGCGCGCGCGAGTCGCTCCGGCTCGCGAAGGCGACCGCCGAGATCAGCCCCGAGATGGGGGTCGTGCAGAGCTGGGCGGCCCGCCGCGCCGCAGCCCGCGCGGCGCCGCTCGACGGCGTCGTCCAGATCGGCACCGGCTACGCCCTGCCGCGGGGGCTCCGGGTCGTGACGTTCGAGGACATCACCGTCGCCCAGGCGGTCCAGTACCCGTACCCGGGCTGGAGCCGGTTGTCGGCGCGCGCCGTCCGGGCCCGGCGGGACGCCCAGCGCCGTGCCTACGAGCGCGCGGTCGCCTGCTGCGTCACGACCTCATGGGTGGCCGACTCGCTGGAGGCCGACTACGGTGTCCCGCGGGAGCGGATCCACGTCGTCGGGGTCGGGCGCAACCACGATCCCTCGCCGGCCGAGCGCGACTGGAGCGTTCCGCGCTTCCTGTTCGTCGGGCGCGACTGGGCGGGCAAGAACGGCGCGGGGGTCGTGCGGGCCTTCTCGCGGCTGCGGTCGGAGCTGCCCGAGGCACGGCTCGACGTCGTCGGGAGCCACCCCCCCATCGCCGCCGCGGGGATCACCGGCCACGGGCCGCTGCGCCTCAACGTTCCCGCCGAGCGCGCGCGCGCCGAAGCGCTCTTCGGGCGCGCGACCTGCTTCGTCATGCCCTCGCACTTCGAGGCCTCGGCGATCGTCTACACGGAGGCCGCCGCCGCCGGTCTTCCCAGCATCGGCACCGGCGTGGGGGGCTCCAAGGAGCTCATCGGGGACGGCGGGCGGATCGTTGACCCCTCCGACGACGACGGCCTGCTCGACGCGATGCGGGCGCTGGCCGATCCCGGCACGGCGGCGCGCCTGGGGGCGATCGCCCTCGAGCGGTCCCGGCTCTTCACCTGGAGGGCCGTGTCGGAGCGCCTGCTGCGCGCCCTCGCGCTCCCCGGGGTGCCGGCGGACGAGCTCGCCCCCGCGATCCCGCGGTCATAGCCGGTCCCGCCCGCCGGCCCGGCCGGCGAGCACGTCGTCGAAGACGGCGGCGAGCTCGGCGGCGCGCGCGCGGCGCTCGCACCGGGCCAGCACCTGCGCATCCGGCTCCGGCGGCGGCCGGCCGCTGTCGGTCCGCGCGAGCTCCTCCCGCAGCGCCCGCAGCATCCCGTTGACGTCCGTCGGGGCGCAGACGCGGGCGGTCCCGAGCGCGGACAGCAGGTCGTGCGCGTCACCCGGCGGCACCGCCGCGAGGATGGGGCGCCCCGAGGCCATGTACTCGAAGGCCTTGCCCGGCATGGTGCTCGAGGCGACGCCCGGCGCCGGCCGGTGCATCGGCAGGAAGAGCAGGTCGGCCGAGCGGATCAGGTCGATCGAGTCCGCGTGCGACAGGTAGGGGTGGAGGTGGACCCGCGCCGCGCAGGCCGCGCTGACCTCGCGGTCGGCGTCGGACAGGACCCCGGCGAGGTGCACCTGCACCCGCCCGGCCGCCGACGGGTCCTCGGCGAGCAGGCGGTCGAGAGCCCGGTAGAGGTAGACCGGCGATCGCCCGAGGATGTTGAGGTCGGGCGAGGCGCCCCGCAGCACGCGCCGGGCCATCGTGCTGCGCTCGTGGCGCAGGCCCAGCTCCGTGTAGAGCATGCCGGTGTGGACGATCCGGAACGCCGCGTCGGTCCGCGCGGGCGGCGGGCCGGCGAACTCCGAGCCGTCGAAGCCGTTGCCGATCGCGAGGACGCGCCTCCCCGAGAGCTCCGGGAAGCGCTCGACGGCGCGGCGCGCCGCCTCCCGCGTGTTCATGACGACCGCGTCCGCGGCGCCCATGACGGCCCGCATGCGCCGCGCCTCGAGCCGGCGGTGCGCCGCCGTCGGGTACACCTGGAGCTCGTCGATCGCCCAGGCGTCGCGGAGGTTGACCACGAGGGGCCGGCCGAGGGCGCGCGCGACCTGGACCCCGGCGACGCCCGACTCGAAGGGCATGATCGTCGCGTAGACGAGGTCGACGCCCGCGTCGGCGCCGACGCGCACGGCCAGCTCGCGCGCGCCCGCGGTCCACCATCGCCCGAACGGCGGGGGCACGCCGCACCAGCGCTCGGCCCGCCGCCGCCAGCCCCGGCTGATCGGTGGCTCGGGCCCCGGCACCCGGTGCACCTCGGCCGCCTGCGGCACGCCGCGCATCAGCCCGGCGTCGTGCGGCGTGAACCGGTCGGTCGCGGCGCCGGGGCTCGCCACCACGACCGGCAGGTAGCCGAGATCGGGCAGGAAGCGCACGAACTTCGTGGTGCGCTGCACGCCGGCCCCGCCGATCGGCGGGAAGTGGTAGGCCAGCATGAGGACGCGGCGGTCGCCGGAGGCGCGCGGCATCGGGCGATGATAGGAGCGGTCCGCCCGCAGCACGCCCCGCGGGCGGTTCCCGTGGCCCCCCC
This sequence comes from Miltoncostaeaceae bacterium, assembly GCA_963819845.1. Taxonomy (GTDB): domain Bacteria; phylum Actinomycetota; class Thermoleophilia; order Miltoncostaeales; family Miltoncostaeaceae; genus DATAGF01. The sequence goes on along the minus strand of CAWFXQ010000008.1, from coordinate 585,175 downwards.
GTCCGGCCAGTCTCACCGCCCCGAACCTGGCCTACGCTGTCGTGCGGCGACGAGCGGGTGGCCGCCCGGCGGGAGGACGCCGTCGGCGGGAGGGCCGGACGGGGCATGCGGAGCACACCTGAGGCGGGAAGGGCGACCAGCGGGTCGGCGGAGGCTCCGGCCGCCGCCGCGCAGGGCGACGGGATGCGCCGGCGGGTGCTCGGCGGCGTGGGCTGGAAGATCGGGACGCAGGTCGTCCTGCAGGGCACGCGGGCGGCCGTGGCGATCGTCCTTGCGCGGCTGCTGACGCCCTTCGACTTCGGCCTCGTGGGGCTCGCCCTCGTGTTCGCGACGCTGATGCTGGTCTTCGGCGACCTCGGGCTGGGCTCGGCCCTCGTCCACCGCGCGACGCTCCGGCCCGGCGACCGGTTGACGGTGTTCTGGACCACCCTCTACGCCGGCGTGATGCTGGCGCTGCTGGGGATCGCCGTCTCCGGGCTCGTGGCCGACTTCTTCGGCGAGCCGGAGGTGCAACCCCTGTTCATGGCCCTCGCCGCGTCGTTCGTCCTGGTGTCGCTCGGCGCCACCCACAGCGCCCTCCTGAACCGGGCGATGAACTTCCGCGCGCTCGAGGCGAGCCAGATGGTCGCGGGCGTGGCCGGCGGCGCCGTCGGTGTGGCGACCGCGCTGCTCGGAGGGGGTCCCTGGGCGATCGTCAACATGGCCATCGCGACCTCGTTCGTCTACGTCGTCCTGCTGTGGGCCTGCTGCCCGTGGCGCCCGAGGTTCACGTTCTCGACGGCCGCCCTCCGGAGCATGGGCGTCTACAGCGGCAACGTCATGGGCTACGGCTTCCTGCAGTACTTCGAGCGCAACGCCGACAACCTGCTGATCGGCCGCTTCCTCGGCGCCACCCCCCTGGGGCTCTACACCCTTTCGTACAACCTGATGCTGTACCCGGTGACCAAGATCGGCGACCCCGTGCGGCAGGTCCTCTTCCCCGCCTTCTCCCGGATCCAGGACGACGCCGCGCGCATCGGCTCACTCTGGATCCGGGTCAGCCGGGCCATCGGGGCGGTCACGCTCCCGGCGATGGCCGGCCTCATCATCGTCGCGCCGGACTTCGTCCCCGTGGTGCTCGGGGAGCGCTGGAACGACGCCGTGCCCATCATCCAGGTGCTCGCCTGGGCCGGGATCCTCCTCTCCCTCCAGGCCGTTCACGGCAGCGTCCTCCTCGCCCGCAATCGCTCCGGGTGGCTGCTGCGCTGGGGGATCGTCTCCGTGGTCGCCGCCGTCGCGTCGTTCGTGGCGGGCCTGCCCTGGGGCGTCGTGGGCGTCGCGACGGCCTTCGCGATCGCCACGACCGTGCTGATGCCGGCCTACACCCAGGTCGTCGCCAGGACGGTCGGGCTCAGCGCCGCGCGGTTCTTCCGGGGCCTGCTGGGGGTCGTGCGGGCGACGGTCCTGGTGTGCATCGCCCTCGTCGCCCTCCGCCTCTGGCTCGTCGACCAGGACCTGCCGGCGTCGCTGCGCCTGGTCGCGGTCGTCGCGGCCGGGATCGCCCTCTACCTCCCACTGTGCATGTGGCAGGTGCCCGAGCTGAGGGCGGAGGTGCGCCGCCTGCGCCCCTCCCGCAGGGGTCAGTCGGCGGCGTCTTCGCGGCTGAGCCACCAGTAGCGCTCGAGCGGCGGCAGGCCCTCCGGCGTGTCGAGGGACCCGCTCCGCTGGTAGAGGTGGGGCAGCTGGCTTCGGTAGGCGCTGACCCGCCGCGCCTTCGCCGGCCGGTTGACCGGCACGGTGACCGGCGCCGAGAGCCGGAGGCCGGCATCCGCCGCCGCGCGTGCGGCCTCGCGATCGGCCGGCGCCCCCCACAGGTACGGCACCTCCTCGTAGAGCAGCGCCCGCGCGCCGGGTGCGTCGCGCATGGCCCGCAGCGCGGCGTCGCGCACGAAGCGGTGATCGCCGTGTACCACGGGCTCGTCGTTGGGCACCACCGCCCGGTGGCCGCGCGCGAGCACCCAACGGCCGGCGGGCCCGGTCAGTCGCTTGAGGCGCGCGCGCCGGCGCCCGGTCGGCCGTCCGAAGACCGCCTCCAGGGCGGCCGACGAGCGGCCTGCGCACGCCGGGAGGGCGACCGTGCCCTGACGATTGCGCTCGCACCAGCGGGCGACGGCGCGGGAGACCGCCTGGGCGTCCGCCTCGGCCCGGGGCGCGTCGAGGTGCTGGGACTCGAGGAGGTCGAGGGTGGCCAGCCGGTGGCCTGATCCGGCGAAGGCGGCCTCCTCCTCGGCCCGCCGCGCGGTCACGCTCTCGGTGGAGGTCGGGAAGCCGCAGAGCCGGTCCCAGTCCCCCCGCGTGGGGGGGTCGGGCACGCCGGTGCAGACCGTGAGGACGTCGAGGGGCTCACCGCGCTCGATCAGCGCCGCGCACGAGAGCGCGGCGTCGTCCATGTGGGGCGAGAGCAGCAGGAGGGGCCCGTCCGGCGGCACGCCGAGTTCTTCGCTGCGCGAGAAGTTTGTGTTCGTGGGCCGTAAAAAAGTCACAGAAGCTCCTACGGGAGGCCTCGGGCGGCCGCTTGGGCGTTGCTAGGGTCGCGCGATGAGGCCCGACTCGGACCTCGCCGCCCACCGGCTCGAACCCCCCCGAGGCGCGGGGCGCCGCATCGTCCACCGGGCGACCCACCGTCGCGGCCCGCTCGACCCCGTGCCGGTCGTCGCCCTGCTCGTCACCGTGATCCTCTGCGTCGCCGTCTGGGCGGCCGCCGCCTGGGGCATCGTCACCCTCCTGGGGTAGGCGGGGCGGATCGGCCGCTCCGCCGGCCGGCGGGCATCGTAACCTCGCCGCGTCGCATCAGCGCCGCCGGGGGAACACGTCGACCGCCAGGGATGCCACCCGGTCGAGGACGAGCACCCCGTCGAGGTGGTCCGTCTCGTGCAGGATCGCGCGGGCCTCGAAGCCGCGCGCCTCGACCGCGGCGCGCCGTCCGTCGAGCCCGGTGGTCTCCACCACGACGCGGGTGGCGCGGCGCACGTTGGCCGTGATGTCGGGCAGGCTGAGGCAGCCCTCGCGGCCGATCTCCTCGCCCTCGGCCTCGCGCAGCACCGGGTCGATCAGCCAGATCGGGCCCTGGGCGTCGGGCGCCTTCTTGTGCCCGGTGCAGTCGACGTAGGCGACGCGCCACAGCTCGCCCACCTGGGGCGCCGCCAGCCCGACCGTGCGGGGGTAGGCCGCGGCCGTCTCGAGCAGGTCGGCGGCGAGCCGCCGGGCCGCCGGCCCGGGCGTCCCCACGGGGGCGGCGGGGAGCTTCAGGCGGCGGTCCGGGAAGACCAGGACCCGGCGCCTCAGAGGACCTCGTCCTCCTCCGCCTCCAGCGTCATCTCCACGCCGTGCTCCTGCGCCACCGGCGCCAGCGCCTGCTCGAGGACGGCGGGGTCCAGACCGGGGGGCAGCTCGAGCTCGATGCCGAGAACGTAGAGCGGCGGGTCGCCGACCAGGCGGGCCGAGAGGTTGACCACGTTCGCGCCGCGGTCGGCGAGGGCCCGGGCGAAGCCGTGGACGATGCCCGGGTGGTCGGCGCCGTAGACCGACAGGACGCAGCGCTCGGCCGGCGGGCCCTCGCGCCGCGGGTCGGCCCGGCCGACCCAGAGCCCGAGGCCGAGCTCGTCGGCCACCGGGCGCAGGGCGGCCTCCACCTGCGCGGGCCCCACGTCGTCGGGCACGGCGACGGCCAGCACGGTGGCGAAGGAGCCGCGCAGCAGGGCGGCCCGCACGTCCTCCAGGTTCCCGCCGATCTCGAGCAGCGCGCCCGTGAGGGCGGCGACGATGCCGGGGCGGTCGGCGCCGACGGCCGTCACGGCGACCTCGTTCACGGCCGCGGCACGCGCCCGTCCAGCCACTCCCGCAGCGTCGTGTGGTGGGCGACGTGCTCACCGGCCCCGAGCTCGCGCCGGATCTCGGCGACGGTGCCGGCCCGCTCGGCCTCGACGTCGTGCGTGTGGATGGTCTCGAAGTTCACCTGGTGGGCGTGCACGAAGGCGTCGCCGGGGAGGTCCGGGAACCGCTCGAGCGTGCCCCGCACCATCTCGCGCACCGAGTCCTCCACGAAGCGCGGCCGCCGGTGGGCCTTGTTGACCACGTACTGCTCGTCGGGCCGCTTGAGCAGCTCGTAGATCTCCGACGACATGCCGCCCTCGACGATGGCGATGAGCTCGTCGGCGTCGACGTTGACGCCCTCGGCGGCGCCGAGGTAGAGGGTGCCGCGGGCACGCTGGTTGTGGGTCGCGACCGGCACGAGCCGCAGGATGCGCTCGACCTCCTCGGGCCCGAAGCCGTCGTCGCGCAGGGCGTCGGCCGCCTGGGCGGCGATCAGCCCCTGGGCGCAGGGGCAGGCGTTCATGCCCTGGGCGGTGACCCCGACGACGCGGCGGCTGGTGTCGGTGTTGGCCGCCGCGATGCCGATCAGCCCGTACATCTCCTGGGTGGGGATCCCGGTCACCGGGGTGCGCTTCTCGACCGGGTAGCTCGCCCGGATGGTCACCTCGCTGCGCAGGGCCCGCTGGCTCGCGACGAGCTTGGTGGCGATGCGCTCGGCCAGGGCCTCGATGATCAGCGCCTCGCCGATGACCACGTCGTCGATCGCCTCGTTGACCTCCTCCTCGAAGCGCGACATGTGGACGCCCTTCTGGGCCGGGTTGAGGTCGCAGAAGCAGGCGACCTCGGCGTGGAAGAGGCGCTCGCCGCCGTTGTGGCGGATGCGGATCGACTTCGCCGAGCGGGTCACCCCGGCGCGGGTGAGGCTGATCGCCGCCGCCGGCAGCGACTCCTGCAGGTCCTCGGGGAGGGTGCGGCGAGTCGTGCTCATCGTGTCTCGCTTGGTCGGGTGCGGTGATCCTGCCGCGGGGATGATGACCGAGCCCCCCGCTTCGGGCCCGTCTGCCGTCCGGGTATGATCTCACGTAGCTCCACGCCATCCGTCGAGGAAGGAGTGCGCGCATGACGAACACGTCCGGCCGCAGCCCTGTGGAGATCGCCCTGCCGGACGTGGAGGAGATGCGCGCGCTCGTCGTCGACGGGCGGGACAAGGGCTTCCTCACCTACGACGAGATCGTCGGGGTGCTCGAGGAGGCCGAGGTCACCAAGGAGCAGATCGAGGACTTCTACTCGCACCTGCTCGAGCTCGGCGTCGAGGTGCTGGACGCCGACGGCGAGGTCATCGCCCGCCGGGCCGCCCAGCAGACCGAGCGGCCGCCCGAGCTCGACCTCACCGTCGAGCCCAGCCTCGACTCGCTGCGGCTCTACCTCCGCGAGATCGGACGCGTGCCCCTGCTGACGGCCGAGCAGGAGGTCGCCCTCGCGCGCCGCATCGAGCGGGGCGACGTGACGGCCAAGGCGCAGATGGTCGAGGCCAACCTGCGCCTGGTGGTGAGCATCGCCAAGGGCTACCTGGGCCGGGGGCTGTCGTTCCTCGACCTGATCCAGGAGGGCAGCCTGGGCCTGATCCGCGCGGTCGAGAAGTTCGACTACCGCAAGGGCTTCAAGTTCTCGACGTACGCGACCTGGTGGATCCGCCAGGCGGTCACGCGGGCGATCGCCGACAAGGCGCGCACCATCCGCATCCCGGTCCACATGGTCGAGAAGCTCAACAAGGTCGTGCACCTCGAGCGCCAGCTCGTGCAGCGCCTGGGGCGCGAGCCCCGGGCCGAGGAGATCGCCGAGGAGCTCCGCATGAGCCCCGAGGAGGTCCGCGACATCCTGCGGATGGCCCAGCTGCCGGTGAGCCTGGAGAAGCCCATCGGCGAGGAGGAGGAGTCGGAGCTGGGCGACTTCGTCGAGGACGAGCAGGCCGCATCGCCCTTCGACGAGGCCTCGGTCAACCTGCGCCGCACCGACATCCTGCGGGCCCTCGACGCCCTCCCCGACCGCGAGCGCAAGGTCATCGAGCTGCGCTTCGGCCTGCTGGGCGAGCAGCCCCGCACGCTCGAGGAGGTCGGCCGCGCCTTCGGCGTCACGCGCGAGCGCATCCGCCAGATCGAGAACAACACCCTCAAGAAGCTCGAGAACCTGCCCGAGGCCCAGAGCCTCAAGGACTCGGCCTAGGCGTCCCTCCGGCCCGCCGGCCGCGGGGAATGCGGGCGGCTCCCCCGGAGTCCTGTAGGGCATCGGCCGCCATCCGGCGGCTGAGCGCTCAGGGGGAACGCCATGAAATCGCCGTCCATGCTCGTCGCGCTCGCCGCGCTGTTCATCGCGCTGGGCGGTGTGGGCTATGCCGCCACCACGATCGGCTCGGAGCAGATCAGGGACAACAGCATCGACAGCGTTGACATCGAGAACGGCACCATCCTCAGCCGGGACATCGGCGAGGGGACGATCCTCCGCCGGGACATCGACCCGAGCGCCCTGAACATCAGGGACGACACCGTCCTGAGCCGGGACATCCGCGACGGCACGATCCTGGAGAAGGACCTCAGCCCGGGCGCCTTGGCCGGGCTCGAGGGACCGAAGGGCGACACGGGCCCCGCCGGGCCCGCCGGGCCCGCGGGCACGGCGCGCGCGTTCGCCCACGTCGATGGGACCGTGCTGGGCAAGCTCTTCATGGTGGAGGACACGAGCTCCCAGGGCGTTGACGACGAGAACGTCACGAGCCCGAGCGTCGGCGTCTACTGCTTCGCCGGCCTCGGCTTCGTCCCCAAGATCGCGATCGCGACCTTCGCCTCCACCACGTCCGGGCCCACGTCCGAGGACGTCGTGGTGCGCGCGCACGCCAACCCATTCACGAACCCGAACCCGGCGTGCCCGGCCGTGCTGGACGTCGCCTCGGTGACGCTGGTGCGGCGCGACAACGGCGCGCCGATCGACGGCAGGTTCTACGTGCTGTTCGAGTAGCGGGCGCTCAGGGCACGGAGGTCGAGGTGGGGAAGAGGTCGGTGCGCGGGCCCTCGGCGCCCGGCATCCGGCGGGGGATCGCCTGGAAGCGGTAGCCCACGCCGTGCAGCGTCTGGATGTAGGTGAAGCTGCCGCCGACCTCGTCGACCTTCCGCCGCAGCCGGCGCACGAGCACGTCGACCGAGCGGTCGCCGTGCGCCCGCTCCCCGCCCCAGACGCGGCGGAAGATCTCGTCCCGCGACATGGCCCGGTCGCGCCCCTCGGCCAGGGTCCAGAGGAGCTTGAACTCGAGCGGGGTCAGCTCGGCGGGCCGCCCAGCGACGATCACCGACATGCGCTCGGGGTCGATGCTCAGCTCGCCCTCCGACACCGGCAGGCGCTCCGACTGGGCGTTCTCCACCGCGGTGCGCCGCAGGGCGGCCGTCACCCGGGCCAGCAGCTCGCGCATCGAGAAGGGCTTGGCCATGACGTCGTCGGCGCCGAGCGACAGCACCTCCACGCGGTCGTGCTCGTTGGTGCGCGCCGTCACCACGATGATCGGCAGGCGCGGCGCCCACTCGCGCGCCTGGCGGATGAGGTGCCAGCCGTCCACGCCGGGGAGCATGAGGTCGAGCACGACCGCGTCGGGCGAGGCGCTGCGCAGCGCCCGCAGCCCCGCCAGGCCGTCGGCGGCCACGGTGGGCTCCAGGCCGGCGGCGCGCATGTGGAACGCGATCGCCTCTGCGGTGCTGTCGTCGTCCTCAACGATCAGGATCTTCATCCGCCGGGCCTCCATTCGCGGGTGAGGATAGGTCGCCCGGGGCCCGCCTTCGTCGCCGTGCCGTGGCGATCCTGTGAACGACGGTGAACACCGGGGGAGGGGCTCAGCCCGCGCCGCGGAGCCAGCCCGCCAGCGCCGCCACCTCCTCGGGGCCGACCCAGTGCCCGCCGGGGCGCCAGGCCTCGGTGACCTCGGCGCCGGCGGCCCGGTAGGACGCGACCCCCGCGGCCGCGGTCTCGCGCGGCAGGAAGGGGTCGTCGAGGCCGCCCGCCGCGAGCGCCCGGCGCCCGCGCAGGCCGCCGAGCGCCACCGTCCCGGGCGGCAGGGGGTAGGCGCTCGACAGCAGGGCGACGTCGCCCACCAGGTCGGGCCGCGCCGCCGAGAGGGCGCCCGCCATCATCCCCCCGTTCGAGAAGCCGACCGCGGTGAGCGGCGCCTCGAGCCCGTGCTCTGCGATCGCGGCGTCGAGCCACGCGCCCACGAGCGCGATGCTCTCCTCCAGGCTCGGGAGGTCGGGGACGCCGATGGCGTGGTGCCGGAACCAGGCGTACCCGCCGCCCTGCGGCTCGGGCCCGCGCGGGGCGAGGACGCCGGCGCCCCCGCCGAGCGCGTCGCCCAGCCCCGCCAGGTCGCCCTCCGCGCCGCCCCGCCCGTGGAGGGCCAGCAACACGGGCGCGTCCGGTGCGGCGGGGACGAAGCGGTGTACCAGGCTCACGGCGCGGCCTCGCCCCCCGCCGCGGCCTCAGCCTCGGCCAGGACCGGCTCGGCGACCTCGAGGGCCGACCAGGCGGCCGGGAAGCCGGCGAGCCCCGCGATGGCGATCAGCACCTCGCGCACCTCGTCCGGCGTCACGCCCGCCCCGAGCGCCCCGCGCACGTGCCACTCCAGCTGGCCGTGCGCCCGCAGGGTCGCCGTCACGGCCATCGCGACGACCGAGCGATCGCGGCGCCCCAGCCCGGGCCGGCTCCAGAGGTCGGCGAACCCGAAGGCCGAGGTGAGCTCCTCGAGGTCGGCCGAGAGCGCCCGCCAGCGCTCGACGGTCCCCTCGCCCAGGTGGCGCGTGGCCAGCTCGCGGCCCCGCTCGAGCCGGTCGTCGGCGGGGCCGCTCATCGGGCCGCCCCCGCGCCCGGCGCGACCAGGGCGCGCGGGCTCTCGAGCGGCGTCAGGACCTCCTCGATGCGCCCCCGCACCGGCTCGTACTGGGGCGGCAGGCGCAGCTCCTCGCCCAGGCGCTCGGCGGGCTCGTCGATGGCGAAGCCGGGGCCCACGGTCGCGATCTCGAACAGCACCCGGCCCGGCTCGCGGAAGTAGATCGAGCGGAAGTACTGCCGGTCGATGATGCCGGTGGGGTGCGCGCCGGCCGCCGCGGCCCGGCGGCCCCAGTCGGCGTGGTCCGGGTCCGGCGAGGTCCAGGCGACGTGGTGCACCGTGCCGGCGCCCTGCTCGCCGTGCTCGGCGGGCGCCGGGTCGAGCCAGTAGACCCCGCGCCGCTCCGCGCCCGAGGTCGCGAAGCGCCCGTCGGCCTCGCGCACGAAGCCGAGGCCCTCCACGAGCAGGCGCTCACTGGCCTCCGGCGCGCGGCTGAAGGCCCGCACGCCCACGATCCCGGCGAGCGCGTGCTCGGCGGGGACGTCGGGCGCCCGGGCGCCGCGCGCCGCGCCGTCGGTCGGCGCGGCCACCACCAGCTCGAGCGCCAGCCCCTCGGGGTCGGAGCTCACCAGGCCGCCGCCGCCGCGCTCGACCGGGCGGCCGGCGTCGGCCAGGCGGTCGGCCCAGAAGTCGAGCGCCTCGGCGGAGCCGACCCGCCAGACGATGCGGTGGATCATCCCCGGGCCCGGCCGGCCGGCGTGTACCCCGCGGATCTCGAAGAAGGTGAGGAGGCTGCCCGGCGACCCGGTCTCGTCGCCGAGGTAGAGGTGGTACATGTCGGGCGCGTCGAAGTTGACCGTCTTCTTGACCAGTCGCAGCCCCATCCGGCGCACGTAGAAGTCCAAGGTGCCGGGGGCGTCGGCCGTGATGGCGGTGACGTGGTGGACCCCGTCGAGGGCCATGTCGTCCGTCCTCTCCGGCGGCCGGCTCGTCCGACTCGCCTGATAAGGTAGTTGCATGATCAAGCAACTAGAGGGTAGTTGACGATGCAAGCAAATGCAATTCCGCAGGCCCCGGCGGCCCGGGGCGGCGAGGGGGAGCCCCTGGCGCCGCTGGAGCTGGCGGCGTGGCGGGGGCTGCTGCGCGTCCACGCCGGCCTGACGCGCGAGATGGACGCCGAGATGCGCGCCCGGCACGGCATGTCGCTGAGCGGGTACGAGGTGCTGATGCTGCTCGGCGAGGCGCCCCGGCGGCGGATGCGGGTGTCGGGGCTGTCGGCCGCGACGCTGCTCTCGGTGAGCGGGGTCAGCCGGCTGGTTCGACCGCCTGGCCGGCGAGGGGCTGGTGGCCAAGGAGGCCTGCGAGGACGACGGCCGCGGCGCCGAGGTGGTGCTCACCGCGATGGGGCGGGGGCGCCTACGGGCCGCCCGCGCGGGGCACCTGGCCGACGTAAGGCGGCGCTTCCTGGCTCGCTTCGACGACGACGATCTGCGGCGGATGGCCGAGTTCTGGGACCGGCTGGGCCTCGGCGACCCCGCCTAGGGCCACGGGTGGCGATCGGCGTGAGGGGCTCCCGACCGCCCCCCGCCGCGCCGAGGCCGGCGTCCCGGCCCTGATGACCCCGGTCCGCGGGCGGGGGCGCGTCTCAGCCGACCGGAGCCGCGGCCATCGTGGCGCACGGCCCGCCGAGAATGGGTTACGGAGCGGTGGCGCTGCCGTGACCGACTGTGAAACCCGGCCGCCCCGGGGCTACGGCCCCCCGAGGGTGTTCGACCACCTGCGGCTCCCGCGGGCCGACCCGCTCGTTCTCCTCCTCGGCCTCGCGCCGGAGCTGCTTGAAGCCGACGCCCTCGGCGATGAGGAAGAGGAACCCGACGGCCACCCCGATGATCGCCTCGGTGGCCTGCAGCACCACCGAGAAGGCGATCGCCTCGGCGGCGCCCACCCCGTACGACGCGGTGAGCGGCACCACGGCCGCGGCCTGGAAGATGAGCAGGTTGCCCGGCAGCACGGGGAAGGCGGCCGCGAGCGTGAGGGTCACCAGCAGCAGGCCGGCGCCGCCCCAGCCGACATCGCCGAGGCCGAAGGCGACGAGGGTGAAGTAGATCCCCGCCCACTGGGAGATCCACGACAGCAGGCTCGCGCCGGCCACCTGCCCCATCTGGCGCGGGTCGCGCAGCCCGAGGTGGCTCTCGCGCACCGCGCCCCAGAGGCGCGACACCGCCCTCGTCGCGCGCGCCCACAGGGGGCCGGTGCGGAGCCACGGTGGCACCTGGCGCCCGGGGCTCGACAGGAGGGCCACCACCACGACGAGCAGGCAGCAGAGGCCGAGCGTGATCGAGGCGACCCAGGCGTACGAGGGCAGCGGCAGGAAGAGCCCGATGGCGATCACCAGGACCACCCAGGCGATCGTCGAGACCAGGTTCTCGGCGACCACGGTGCCGAGCAGGGTGGTCGTGGGCGGCCGCTCGCCGCGCCGCTCCAGGCGCCGGCGCAGCAGCAGCACCTTGACGATCTCGCCGAGCCGGGCCGCCAGGACGGTGTTGAAGAGGAAGCCGACGAAGAGGGGGCTGAGGATGTCGCGGAAGCGGGTCTTGACCCGCAGGCCGGGGAGGGCGTCCACGACGGCCTTCCACGCGACGCCCTTCCACACGACCGAGAGGAAGTTCGCGACGATCGCCGCCACGAGGAAGCCCCACGAGGAGATCGTGAAGGCGTCGCGCACCTCGCCCAGGTCGAGCTTCCAGACCGCGACGGCGCCGACCGCGAGGATGATCGCGATGCGGGCGGCCGGCCACGCGAGGCGCCTCCCGAGGGCCCGCCGCTCGGCGGCCTGGGTGGTCACGCGGCCACCAGCTCGGCGAGGGTGACCAGCTCGAGCCCGCGGGCGCGCGCGGCCCGGCAGATGTCCGGGAGCGCCTCGGCGGTCTGTTGGCGCGGGCGCTCCGGGGCCCACCCGTCGGCGTCGTGCAGCAGCAGGATGACGCCCGGCCCGAGCGCCCGGGCGGCCCGCCGGGCGATGGCGGCGGGCCCGGGCTCGGCCGAGTCGAAGACGCCGCGGGTCCAGGCGGCCATGCGGTAGCCGGACCGGCGGGCGCCGAGGGCCGTCGCCGGCCCGCGGTAGCCGTGGGGCGCCCGGAAGAGCGGCGACATGACGCCCGCGCCGGCGGCGGCCTCGGCCGCGCGCTGGGTGCGCCGCAGCTGGTCCTCGACGTGGCCGGCGCCGCGGAAGACCAGGATCCCGTGGTCGTAGCCGTGGCTGGCGAGCTGGTGGCCGTCGGCGACGATGCGCCGCACCAGCTCGGGGTGGCGCTCGGCCTGGCGCCCGAGGACGAAGAAGGTGGCCCGCGCGCCCTCGGACGCGAGCGCGTCGAGGATCGCGGGGGTTGACGGGCCGGGCCCATCGTCGAACGTGAGCGCGGCCCGGGGGCGGTCGCGCGGCCCGCTCCGCAGCGCTCTGCCGAACGCCGGGCTCGCGGGCCAGAACGCCGCCGATCCGGCCAGGGCCGCGCACGCCAGCGCGGCCGCGGCGGAGACGGGACGGCGGCGGCGCGCGAGCGCGGCGGCGGTCGCGGCCACGCCGACGCCCACCCAGGCGGCGCGGTGCACGGCCTGACCCTTTCGCATCGGCGGCGTCATGGTGAGGCCCGGCTCAGGTCGCCGGGAGCGTGGCCGATGCTATCAACGGGCGCGCGACGGGCCGGCCGCCGGCCCCGTTTGGCACACTCCGCGTGAGAGTGCCAAGACAGCGCCGGGCGGCGCTATACTCCTGCGCGGCCTCCACTCCGTCGAGGTGGGACTCGTGCCGATCTACGAATATCGCTGCAACGACTGCGGGCACCAGTTCGAGGTGTCCCAGCGCATGTCCGACGACCCCCTCTCCGAGTGCGAGGTCTGCGGCGGGCAGGTGGCCAAGATGCTGTTCGCGCCCGCGATCCACTTCAAGGGGACGGGCTTCCACAACACCGACTACGCCAGCAAGCGGCGCGGGAAGGCCGACGACTCGGGCGCGGGCTCGGGCGAGGCGGGCTCCAACGGCGCGGGCGGCGAGAAGGCCGGCGAGAAGGCCGGCGAGAAGAAGGGCGGCGAGAAGCCGGCCGCGGCGAGCTCGTCGTCGGGCGGCGGCAAGACCGTGGGGCTGGACAAGGTCTGATCCGGCGTGGCGCGCGGTATCCGCCGCACGCCCTCGCGGGCCTTCCTGAGCCACCCGCCCCGGATCGTGGCGGCGGGCTTCGCGCTCGCGATCCTGATCGGCGCGGTCCTGCTCAGCCTTCCGGCCGCCACCGAGGCCGCCGGCCGGGGATCGCTCGCGACGGCCCTCTTCACCTCCGTCTCCGCGGTCACCGTCACCGGGCTCGCGTCGGTCGACACGGCCACCTACTGGAGCCCCTTCGGCCAGGCCGTCATCCTGGGCCTGGTCCAGCTCGGCGGGCTCGGGATCGTGACGAGCGCGTCGCTGCTGTTCGTCGTCGTGAGCCGCCGGCTGGGCCTGCGCGGCCGCCTCGCGGCCCAGGCGGAGACCCGGTCGGCCGACCTCGGCAGCCTGCGGCGGCTGACGCTCTTCATCGTCGCCTTCGCGCTGTCGGTCGAGGCGATCACCGTGGCCGCGCTGACGCTGGCGTTCTGGGCCGGGCACGACCGGTCGTTCGGCGAGGCCCTTTGGGACGGGCTCTTCCACGGCGTCGCGGCCTTCAACCAGGCCGGCTTCTCGCTGTTCTCCGACAACCTCGTCGGCTTCGCGAGCGACGGGTTCGTGCTCGTGCCCATCGCTTTCGCGGTGATCGTCGGCGGGGTGGGGTTCCCCGTCTGGCTGGAGCTGCGGCGCCGCCCGGGGGCGCCCGGGCGCTGGAGCCTCCACACGAAGCTGACGCTCGTCACCACGTGCGCGCTGCTCGCGCTCGGGTTCGTCGCGCTGACGGCGCTGGAGTGGGACAACTCCGAGACCCTGGGCAAGGAGAGCACGGCCGGGAAGCTCCTCGGCGGCTTCTTCGCCGCCGTCACCGCGCGCAACGCCGGGTTCAACACGGTCAACTACGCCGACGTGGGCACCGACTCGCTCTTCATCACGGACATGCTCATGTTCGTCGGCGGCGGGAGCGCGTCGCCGGCCGGCGGCATCAAGGTCACCACCTTCGCCCTGCTGATCCTCGTGGTCTGGGCCGAGATCCGGAGCCAGCGCGAGGTGGCCGCGTACGGCCGCGCCGTTCCGTCGCCGGTGCTGCGCCAGGCCCTCACGATCGCCATCGTCGCCATCAACCTCGTCGTGCTCGCCACCCTGGTCCTGGTGGCGACCAACGACCTCGACCTCTCCACCGCCCTGTTCGAGTGCGTCTCGGCGTTCTCCACGACCGGGCTCTCGACCGGGGTCACGGGGCAGCTCGATGGCGTGGGGGACGCGATACTGATCCTCCTGATGTTCGCGGGCCGCGTCGGCCCGCTCACCCTGGGCGTCGCCCTCGTCCTGCGCGAGCGCGATCGCCTGTACAGCCATCCCGAGGAAAGGGTGCTCGTTGGCTAGCGACGACCAGACGCTCGTGATCGGCCTCGGCCGCTTCGGCCGCGCCCTCGCCGAGACGTTGATCCGGCTGGGGCACGACGTCCTTGGCGTCGATGCCTCCCCCAAGGTGGTCCAGGCCTGCTCGGCCGACCTGACCCACGTCGTCCAGGCCGACGCCACCGACGCCGAGGCGCTCCGCCAGATCGGCGCGGCCGACTTCGGCCGGGCCGCCGTCGCGATCGGCAGCGACATGGAGGCGAGCATCCTGGCGACCTACGCGCTCGTCGACCTCGGCGTGCCGCGCATCTGGGCCAAGGCGATCACCGAGGAGCACGGCGCCATCCTCGAGAGGGTGGGCGCGACCCGGGTGATCTTCCCCGAGCGGGACATGGGCGTGCGGGTGGCCCACACGATGGTGGGCCGCACGATCGACTACGTCGAGCTCGACGAGGACTTCGTCCTGATCGAGACGACCGCGCCCCGCGAGATCCTGGGCGAGAACCTGAAGGACGCGGGCCTGCGCAGGCGCCACGACGTGACGGTCGTGGCCGTGAAGCCCCCGGGGGGCGCCTTCACCTACGCGACGCCGGAGACCGTCGTCGGCGAGGGCGACCTCATGGTCGTGGCCGGGCGGCGCGAGAAGGCGGAGGCGTTCGCGGCGCTGCCCTGAGCCCGGGTTCAGCCCGTGCCCATGAAGGCGGCGATCTCGCGCTCGTTCTGGTCGGGGTCGGTCTGGACGACGTACGAGACGCCGTCGACCTCGAGGATCTGGCCCGACAGCAGGACGCGGTCACCGGGGCGCTGGTCCAGGCGCGCCTGGAGCCAGCCGAACTTGATCATGTCCATGGTGCCGATGTCGGTCTGCAGCGCCCGAACGACGTCGGCGCCGCGCCACGGCGCCCGCCAGATGTTCCCGGGCGACAGCACCTCGCCCTTCATGGCCGCCACCACCGCCTGCTGGCGCAGGGCCCGGCCGAAGTCGCCCCCGCAGGCCCCCTGGCGGGCGCGGGCGTACTCGAGCGCGCGGGCGCCGTTCAGCTCGATGCGCCCCTCGGGGAAGCTGACCGTGCGCCCGTCCTCGTAGGGGCACTCGACCAGGGCGGTGGGGTTGTTGACCGTCACCCCGCCGACGGCGTCCACCATCTTGGGGAAGCCGTTGAACTTGATGACCATCACGTGGTGGATCGGCACCCCGGTGAGGGCCTTGACGGCCCTGATCGCCCCGGCCTGCCCGGCGAAGAAGAACGAGGCGTTGATCTTCTGGGTGCCCTGGCCGGGCAGCTCGACGCGGTAGTCGCGCGGGATGGAGAGGTACTTGATGCGCCCCTCGTCCGGGTCGGTGCGCATCAGCAGCAGGGTGTCGGCGCGGCTGCGCGTGACCCCCTTGCGCTTGTTGACGCCGATGATGAGCGTGTTGGTGGGGGTCCCCAGCATGCCGCCGGGGGCCGGGTCGAGGGCCGCGCGGGCGCCGGCGGTGATCTTGCCGTTGGCCTCGTCGACCGCGCCGTCGACCGCCAGCCAGCCGAACCCGGCCCACGCGATCACGCCCAGCAGCAGCAGGATCGCGATGCGGCCGGCCCAGCCGGCCGGCCCCAGGCCGCGCAGCGACCACCAGTGCCGGCCCTGGCGCTGCAGCGCGCGCCGCCGCTTGCGCTCGAGGCGGCCGGGGCGGCGCGGGGGCAGGGGACGCGGGTCGGCCACGGCGCCGCCGGGGGGCGCGCCCTCGCCGGCCTCGCGGGCGCGGAGGGCCCGCAGCTCGTCCATGCCGTCGCCGACCGCCCCCTCGCGCCCGCGCATCCGATAGCGCCGGTAGGACTTCGTGGTCCGGGACATCGGCGGGCAATGGTAGCGTCCGCCGGGGCAACCTCCGTTGCGGAACGGCAAGGGCGCATGACCGGTCGGGGCCTCGTGGTGGTGGGAACGCCGATCGGCAACCTGGCCGACCTGTCGCCGCGCGCGGCCCAGGCCCTGCGCGACGCCGACCTGGTGGCCTGCGAGGACACCCGCCGCACGGCGCCGCTGCTGCGCCACGCCGGGTCGGAGGCGCCGATGGTGGCCGTGCACCAGCACAACGAGGCCGCCCGCGCCGCCGACCTGGTGGGGCGCATGCGCGGGGGCGCCCGCGTCGCCCTGGTCAGCGACGCGGGCATGCCCCTGGTGAGCGACCCGGGCGCCCGCCTGGTGCGGGCGGCCCTCGACGCGTCGCTGCCGGTGGAGGTGGTCCCCGGCCCGAGCGCGGTCACCGCCGCGCTGGCGGGGTCGGGCCTGGCCGGCGAGGGCGGGTTCGCCTTCCTGGGGTTCGCGCCCCGCCGCGCCGGCGAGCGGCGGCGGCTGATGGAGCGGCTGGCGGCGAGCGACGTGCCGGTCGTGGCGTTCGAGAGCCCCCGGCGCCTGCCCGCGCTGCTCGCCGAGATCGCCGCGGCCATGCCCGAGCGGCCGGTGGCCGTCTGCCGCGAGCTCACCAAGCTGCACGGGGAGGTCGTGCGGGGGACCGCGGCCGAGGTCGCCGCCCGCCTGGCCGAGCCGCCCCGGGGCGAGGTGACCCTGGTGGTCGGCGCGGCGCCGGAGGCCGACGCCGACGACGCGCGGCTCGACGAGGTCCTGCGCCTCCTGCGCGATGCCGGCCTCAGCCAGGCCCGGGCGGCCGAGGTGGCGGCCGCGCTGGGCGCCGCCCCGCGCAACCGGGCCTACCGCCGGGCCCTAGAATCGGGGATGTGGCCGACCGCTTCTTCCTGACGACGCCGATCTACTACGTCAACGCCGAGCCCCACATCGGGCACGCGTACACGACGATCATGTCCGACGTCATCGCCCGCCATCACCGCCAGCGCGGCGAGGACGTGTTCTTCCTCACGGGCACCGACGAGCACAGCTCGAGCGTCGTCCGGCTCGCCGCCGAGGCCGGGCGCAGCCCGCGCGAGCACGCCGACGCCAACGCCGCGCGGTTCCGCGAGCTGGGCCGGGTCGTCGGGGCGACGACCGACTTCTTCATCCGCACCTCCGACGCCGAGCACGGCGAGGGCGTGGGCCGCGTGATGGAGCGCCTGCGGGAGTCCGGCGACGTCTACCGCGGGACCTACTCCGGGTGGTACTGCACCTCGTGCGAGCGCTTCTACGCCGAGGGCGAGCTCGCCGGCGGGCGCCTCTGCCCGATCCACGGCCGGCCCGTCGAGTGGCTGGAGGAGGACAACTGGTTCTTCCGCCTCTCGGCCTACCGCGACCGCCTGCTGGCCCACTACGACGCCCATCCGGACTGGGTCCTGCCGGCGGCTCGCCGCAACGAGGCGCGGCGCATGATCGAGGACGGCCTCGAGGACCTCTCCATCTCACGGGCGGCGACGGGGTGGGGCGTCCCCGTGCCGTGGGACCCCGAGCAGACCGTCTACGTCTGGGTCAACGCGCTCTTCAACTACTACACGGCGCTCGAGTACGCGCGGCCCGGCGAGGACCTGGCCGGCCGCTTCTGGCCGCCCGACCTGCACGTGATGGCCAAGGACATCCTCAAGTTCCACGCCGTCATCTGGCCGGCGCTGCTCATGGCCGCAGAGCTCGAGCTGCCGCGGCGCGTGATGGTGCACGGCTACGTCCTCAAGGGCGGCGAGAAGATGAGCAAGACGACCGGCAACGTCGTCGACCCGTTCCCGTTCATCGCCGAGTACGGCATCGATGCGCTGCGCTACTACCTCGCGCGCGAGGTGCGCTTCGGCGAGGACGGCACCTTCACCGCCGAGGGCTTCGAGGCCCGCTACTCCCAGGAGCTGGCCAACGAGCTCGGGAACCTCCTCAACCGGGTCGTCAGCATGATCGTGCGCTACCGCGACGGCGTCGCGCCGGCCGATCCGGGCGGGGACGGCGAGATCGCGGCCGAGGTGTCCGCCGCGCTCGAGGCGACCGTCGCCGGGTACGAGCGGCTCGACATCTCGCGGGCGGTCGAGGACGCCTGGCGGCTGGTGCAGCGCCTCAACCGGCTGGTGGAGCAGCGCGCGCCGTGGACGCTCGCCAAGGACCCGGCCCGGGCGGGCGAGCTCGACCAGACGCTCTTCAGCCTCGCCGAGGGCCTGCGGGCGGCGGCCGTCCTGCTGTGGCCCGTGATCCCGGGCTCGGCCGAGGCCATCCTCGCCGGGCTGGGCCAGGACCCCGGCGAGGTCGCGCTGGCGCGCGCCGCCTGGGGCGCGGGCCGCCCGGGCGCCCGCGTCCGGCCGTCCGGGCCGCTCTTCCCCCGCGTCGAGGAGAAGGTCGCGTAGTCGACACGCACGCCCACCTCGACTCCTGCGACGCCGATCCGGCCGAGCTCGTCGCGGAGGCCGTCGCCGCCGGGGTGGAGCGGATCGTGACGATCGGGGTCGGCAGGGAGTCGGCAGAGCGCGCGGTGGCCCTCTGCGAGCGGCACCCCGAGCTCCGGGCGGCGGTGGGCGTCCACCCGCACGACGCCGACGCCTTCACCGCGGCCGACGAGGCCTGGATCCGCGATCTGGCCGCCCATCCGGCCGTCGTGGCGGTCGGGGAGTGCGGGCTCGACTTCCACCGCAACCACTCCGCGCCGGCCGCCCAGCGGCGCGCCTTCTCGGCCCAGATCGGGCTGGCCCGGGACGCCGGCCTGCCGATCGTCGTCCACACCCGCGAGGCCGCCGACGAGACCCTCGCCACGCTGGCCGCCGAGGCCGACGGGCATCCCGTGGTGCTGCACTGCTTCTCGATGCCCGAGCGGCTCGACGAGGCCGCCGAGCGCGGCTACCTGCTGAGCTTCGCCGGGCAGGTCACCTACCCGAGCGCCGAGGACCTGCGACGCGCCGCCGCCGCCGCACCCGACGACCTCCTGCTCGTCGAGACCGACAGCCCCTACCTGTCGCCGGTCCCGCGCCGCGGCCGCCCCAACCGGCCGGCCAACGTCGCCCACACCCTCCGCTTCGTGGCCGGGCTGCGGGGGGTCTCGGAGGAGGCCCTCGACGGGCTCACCACCCACAACGCCGCCCGCGTCTTCGCCTGGTGACCCGCCCGCCGGCGGCGCCGGCGGGCGGGTCGGCGTCATGCGGCTCCTGGCGGCCCACGGCCTGCGGCCGGACACCGACCTCGGCCAGCACTTCCTGCTCGACGAGAACCTCGCCGACCTGGCCGTGCGCGAGGCCCGGGTCGGCCCGGGCGACGTCGCGCTCGAGATCGGTGCCGGCCTCGGGGTGCTCACCGCCGCCCTCGCCCGGGCCGCCGCCTCGGTGCACGCGGTCGAGGTCGACCGCCGCCTCGAGCCGGCGCTCGCCGAGGTCGTTGCTCGCTCACGCAACGTCGTCGTGCACTGGGGCGACGCCATGCGACTGCCGCTGGAGGCCTTCGACCCGGCGCCGACGGCGTTCGTCTCCAACCTGCCCTACGCCATCGCGACCCCGGCCGTGGTCGAGAGCCTCTGGCGGCTGCCGCGGGTCGAGCGCTGGTGCGTGATGGCCCAGCGGGAGGTCGTCGACCGCTGGCTGGCGCCGCCCGGCGGCCGCCTCTACGGCGGCCCCTCGGTGCTGGTGCAGCTGAGCGCGGAGCCCACCTTCCGCCGCGCCGTGGGCCGCGAGGTCTTCACCCCCCGTCCGCGGGTCGACTCCGCGCTGGTGGCGCTGCGGCGCACCGCCCCGGGGCCGGCGCCCGCGGTGCGCGCGCTGGTGCGCGCGGCGTTCGCGTCGCGGCGGAAGACCCTGGCCAACTCGCTCGCGGCGGCCGGCGCCGGCAAGGCCGAGGTCGCGGCGGCGCTGGCCGACCTCGGGCTGCCGGCGACGGCGCGCCCCGAGCAGGTGCCCCCCGCCGCGTTCCCGGCACTGGCGGAGGCGCTGCGCTGGCCGGCCTGACCCTCGAGGCGCCCGCCAAGCTCAATCTGGTCCTCGAGATCGGGCCGCTGGGGGCCGACGGCTACCACCCGCTGCGCACCCTGCTGGTGGCCCTCGACGGCCTCTCGGACACCGTGACCGTCGCGCCGTCCGCGGCGCGGCGGGTGAGCTGCCCCGGGGTCGCGGAGCGGGAGAACCTCGCCTGGCGCGCGCTCGATGCGCTCGAGGCCGAGGCGGGACGGCCGCTGCCGTGCGCCGTGACCATCGAGAAGCGAATCCCCGCGCAGGCCGGCCTGGGCGGCGGATCGAGCGACGCCGCGGCGGTGCTGGTCGCGGCCGACCGCCTCCACGGGCTGGACTTCGGCGCCGACCGGCTGGAGCGGGTCGCGGCACGGGTCGGCTCCGACGTGCCCTTCTTCGTTCGCGGCGGCGCACGGTGGGCCGAGGGCAGGGGGGAGCGCCTGAGCCCGGCCCAGGTGGCGCCCTTCGCGGCCCTGCTCCTCAAGCCGAAGGTGGGGCTGTCGACGGCCGCCGTCTACCGCGCCTTCGACCGCCTCCCACCGCGGCCACCCGACGTCGTTTTGCCGTCACGCAACTTCGCATCGTTCGACGGCCTGGTTGCGTGCTCACGCAACGACCTGTGGGGGGCGGCGCTGGCGTTGGCGCCGGGCCTCGGGACCTGCGCCCGCGCGCTGAGGGCGGCGGGCGCTCCGGCCGTCCTGTTGTGCGGAAGCGGCTCCTGTGTGGCGGGCCTGTTCCCCGGGGTAGAGGCCGCCCGGGATGCGGCCCGGCGGGTCGAGGCGCCACTCGCGCGGGTCGTCAGCGGCCCCGCGACGGCGCGGCCGGGCGGGTGACCTTCCGAGACTTCCGTCGGATCTGCTACCCGGACGGCCAGTTGTCGCCTCGCGGCGGTAGCTCTCAATATGCGTGCGCGTGTTCCTTCGAGTGAAGGAAGTCCAATGAGCAATGACCAGGCAAAGGTGAGCTACGAGACGCCGGTGGTCCTCGACCATGGGTCCATCTCGGATCACACTTTTGCGACCACTTGCATCAGGATCGGCGGTCACGAGTTCTGCTTCCCCGGTGGAGGCGGAGGACTGTCCAACTAACGACTCGGGAGGCGTCGCGCAGTGACGACGTCAGCAGTCCCGACGACGGTTGTTCGGACACGGGCCTCGACGCGAGTCGAGGCCCGTGCCGTCCTGCATCGCTTCGGGGAGAACACCGTCCTCGACGGCGTCGATCTCGACGTCCCCGAGGGCCAGATCCACGCGCTGCTGGGCCCGAACGGGGCCGGCAAGACGACGCTGCTGCGATCCATCATGGGCCTCCTGGTCCCGGCCGGCGGCGAGATCCGCGTGCTCGGCATGGACCCCGGCTTGCGGCCGATCGAGCTGCGGCGACGGGTGGGGCTCGTACCCTCGGGCGACCGGTCACTGTACCTGCGCATCTCCGCCACGGAGAACCTCCGGTTCTTTGCCCGCCTGCACGGCATGAAGGGCGCGGAGGCGGCCCGTCGGGCGACGGAGGCGATCGACTCTGTCGGCCTGGCCGAGGCCGCTCGCCGCCCGGTGCGCCACTACTCGCACGGCATGCAGAAGCGACTTGCGCTGGCGCGGGCGCTCCTCACCAGCCCCGACGTCCTGCTGGTGGACGAGGCCACCCACGACCTCGACCCCGAGGCCGCCGACCAGGTGCGGGCGCTCGTCCGCGCCGCGGCGGACGACGGGGTCGCCGTGATCTGGACGACCCAACGCATCGACGAGATCCGAGGGCTGGCAGACGAGGTCACGCTCCTGCGCCGGGGGAGCATCTGCTTCCGCGGGAGCGTGCCCGAGCTCATGGAGCACGCGCGGCTCCGCAGCTACCTCCTGCGCCTGGGCGAGACGGCCGACGGCGTTGCCCCGCTCGCCCGGGCGCGAGGCGTTCTCGGGTCGATGGGGGAGCTCCGCCCGACCCGCGACGAGGACGGCATCCACTTCTCGCTGCTGTTGGCGGATGGCGTCGTGCTGGGCGAGGCCGTGGCCGCGCTCTCCAACGCCGGCGTGCCCGTGCTGTCCTGCACGGAGGCGCGGTCCGCCCTCGAGGAGGCCTTTCGCTCGCTCACCGGGGACCCAGCGGCGTGAGCGTCTCCGCCGTCACGCTGCGGTCCCGGCGGGCCTGGGAGGAGCTCGGCAAGGTCGGCGCCTTCCTGCGCCGCGACCTCCTCGTGGCGTGGAGCTACCGGCTCGACTTCTTCGGGGACCTCGCCAGCCTGCTCGTGCAGGTCTTCATGTTCTACTTCATCGGCCTGCTGATCGATCCGTCGGCCCTGCCGGAGTTCGGCGGCGACCCCACCACGTACCTGGAGTTCGTGGCGATCGGGATCTGCCTCGGCACATTCGTGGCGCTCGCGCTCCGCCAGGTGGCGGGCGCGTTCCGCTCCGAGCAGCTCCAGGGCACGCTCGAGTGCCTGCTGCTCACGCCGACGCGGAGCCTCACGATCCAGCTGGGATCGCTCGCGTACGACCTCGTCTACGTGCCGGTCCGGACCGCCCTCTTCCTGGTGATCATCGCCGTGGGCTTCGGGCTCGACTTCCACTACGACGGCATCCTCCCGGCGATCTTCGTCCTGTTGCTCGTCGTCCCGTTCGTCTGGGGGCTCGGGGTGGCCTCGGCGGCGGCGGTCCTCACGTTCCGGCGCGGCGAGGGCGTCGTCGCGCTGTTCGCGACGCTGCTGACCATCGCCTCCGGCGCGTACTTCCCGCTCACCGTCCTCCCGGAATGGCTGCAGACGGCCGCGGAGGCCAACCCCTTCGCGGTCGCACTCGATGCGATGCGGGACGCCGTGCTGGGCGGCTCGGGCTGGTCGGGCGTCCTTCCGGCGGCGGCCCTGCTGGCGCCCATGGCTGCCGTTTCGCTCGCTTTCGGCTATTGGGTGTATGTTCGCGCGCTCCGTCGAGAGCTCCGCGCGGGTACGCTGGGCGACTATTGACCGTCGATCCGGAGATGCTCGCGTCACGGGTGCGTCCCCACGAGCAGGCGGTCTACCGCGAGCTCGCGGGCGATGAGGGGGCCGTTCTGCTGCAGCTGGCATCGGCCGGCTACCACGGCCTGAACCCCACCGGCTGCCTGATCTGGGGGCTCATCGAGGACGGCCCGACGGTCCAGGATCTCCTCGCGTCCATGCGGGACCGGGTCGAGGACCCCCCCGACTCGCTCGACGCGGAGGTGGTCGCGTTCATCGACGACCTGCGCCGTCGGGAGCTGGTCGTGGTGTCCCGGCCGGCGCCGTGAGCGCGGTGCGTGGATCGTGCTTCGGCTTCGAGGTCCGCTCCGACCTCGAGCTGAGGTTCCTCAGGAACCGGGGCGGCGTCAACGGCCCCGCCCTGCGCGTGTCGGTCGACGATCAGCCCGCGCCCGCGGTCGCGGGCGAGCCGCTCGTCGAGTGGCTCCAGGAGGGCGACGCGCCTCTGCACGCCCGCTTGTACGACGGCGGGGACGGAGCGACCTACCGCCTCTGGATCGACGGCGTGGGGTGGTACGGGATCGACCCCGAGGGTCCCGGCGTCGCCGTCCCCTCGTCCGAGGAGCCGGTGCGCCGCGAGGAGCGACTCTGGGGCATCCCCGCGCTGCTCTGCTTCCTGCGGCGCGGGGACCTGCCCCTGCACGCCTCCGCGGTGCAGGTGGGCGACGGGGCCGTCCTGATCGGCGCGCCGAGCCGTTTCGGCAAGACCACGCTCGCCGCGGCGTTCTGGCGCGAGGGGTTCCGGGTGCTCAGCGAGGACCTGACGTGCGTCCGGCCGTCCGGGCCGAGCGTCCTTCCGGGGCCGGCGATGCTGCGGATGAGGCTCGACATGGCCGAGAGCCTCGGCATCGCCGACGAGCCGGGGGCGATCGCGCTCGCCGACCGGGTCCGGCTGCCCCTCGGGGGCTCGGCCGGCGGCGACTCGCGTCCCGTTCCCCTTCGCGCGATCGTGCTGCTCGGCGAGGCCTCCGACGAGGTGTCGATGGTCTCGGTGACGGCGATCGAGGCGATCCCGGCCCTCTGGGGCCTGAGCTTCGCGGTCCCGACGAGGGAGGGGCCGGCGCGATGCTTCCAACAGCTCGCCGACCTCGCCTCCCTGGTACCGGTGTGGGAGCTCCGGCGGCCGGTGTCGGTCGAGTCGCTGCCACGCGTCGTCGACGCGGTCGCCGCCCATGCCTGAGGGCCCAATGGGACCGGCCGCCAGGGCACGGCTGGCCATCCGCGTCTGGCTGACGTACGCCCGGGTGCGGGCGGTCGAGCGGCGGCGGCCGCTGCCCGAGGTGACGCGCCTGCTCGGCCGGCCCCCGCGGCGCCTTCGGCGCCACCACCCACCCGAGCGGCTGAGCCGCGCGGTCGGCCGCTGCCTCTGGCCCGTGGGCCGGCCGACGCGCTGCCTGTACTCCTCGCTCGTGCTCTACCGGCTGCTCTGGGTCCAGGGCGACGGCCCGGATCTGCTCGTCGGCCTCGAGCGCGACGCGTCGAGCCACGACGCCCACGCCTGGGTCGAGCTCGGCGGCGTCAACGTGGGACCGGCACCGGGTCGCATGGGATACGTCGCCCTGGGGCGCTTCGGCGCATGACCGGTGCGCAGGACGAGGTCTGGAAGGCGGTCAACCGCTGGATCGACGCCGCTCCAATGACCTCCGACCTCGAGGAGCATCGGCTGGACCTGCTGGGCGCCCGGCGCCTGCGCGAGCTCGGCCGGCCCGTGCCCGAGGAGATGCTCGCCGCCGAGCGGAAGGCCGCGGTCGTCGCCCTGACGGCGCCGATGGTGCTGTCGCGGGTGCGCGAGGCCGTCGACGAGCCGATCGTCCTGTTCAAGGGCCTCGAGGTTGCCGCCCTCTACCCCGAGCCCTCGCTGCGGACCCTTCACGACCTCGACATCCTTGTGCGGGACGCCCCGGGAGTGCAGCGCCGCCTCATCGACGCCGGCTTCGTCGAGGTGGGGGTGCCCGAGCTGTACGAGGACATCCACCACCTCCGGCCACTGCAGTGGCCGGGCCTCCCCGTGCTGGTGGAGGTGCACCACTCGCCGAAGTGGCTGCACGGGACGACTCCGCCGCCGCTCGAGGAGCTGTTCGCGGCCACCACCCCCGCCGCGGTGGCCGTGCCCGGCGTGCTGACGCTGGCGCCCAGCCATCACGCGCTCGTCGTCGCGGCCCACTCATGGTCGAACACCCCTCTCGGACGCCTGCGCGACCTGCTCGACGCGCATCTGCTGGCGAGCCGCGCCCTCCCGGGAGAGGTCGAGGCCGTGGCGCGGCGGTGGGGGATGGAGCGGGTGTGGCGCACCACGGCGCGCGCCACGGCCGCCCTGATCGACCCGGGCCGGCCCGCCACGGGCCCGCTCCGCACCTGGGCGCGGAACCTTCGCAGCGCGCGCGGGCGCACCGTCCTCGAGTACCACGTCGAGCGGTGGTCCAGCGCGTTCTGGGCGATGTCCCCGCACCCCGCCGCCGCCGCCGCCTCGCGCGCCGTCGTCCGCGACCTGCGGCCGCGGAGCGCCGAGTCGTGGCGTGCGAAGGCGCGACGGGCGGTCAAGGGGGCCCGGTCGGCGCGGCGCCGCAAGCTCCACCACGACGCCGACGAGGTGATGGGGTCCGGGGGCGGCGACTAGCGCGAGATGCGGACCCCGGCGGCCTCGCGGTCCCACGTGTCGGCGGTGATGCCCTCCTCGCGGAGCGGCACCTTCTGGACCCGCTCGGTGGGGGTCTTGGGCAGCGCCGCCACGAAGCGTAGGTAGCGCGGCACCATGAAGTAGGGCATCCGCTCGGCGAGCCAGAGGGTCAGCTCGGCCGGGTCGGGCGCGGGACCCTCGGGAACGCAGACGGCGAGGATCTCGTCCTCGCTCGACGCCCCCTCGCCCGCCTTGACGCCGATGATCGCGCTCTCGGCGATGCGCGGGTGGTCGTTGACGACCTTCTCCACCTCCATCGAGCTGACGTTCTCGCCGCGGCGGCGGATGTAGTCCTTCACGCGGTCCATGAAGTAGACGTAGCCGTCGGCGTCCATCCGCCCCAGGTCGCCGGTGTGCAGCTTGAGGTTGCGGAAGTCCTCGGCGGTCTTCTCAGGGCTCGCGTAGTAGGCGCGCATGATGATGTTGGGGATCTTCTGATCGACCACGATCTCGCCCGGTGTGTCGGGCGGCAGCGGCCGGTCGGTGCCCGGCTCGACGATGCTGACCTCGTAGCCGGGGTTGGCGCGGCCGCAGGAGCCCAGCCGCGGCGGCGCCGTGGGGTCCATGACCGTGGCGACCCCGGTCTCGGTGAGGCCGTAGCCCTCGGTGAGGGTCACGCCGAAGCGCTCCTCGAACTCGCGGTAGATGTCCCGCGGCGCCGGGGCCGCCGAGATCGTGTGCACCGAGTGGGCCCGGTCGAGCGGCGAGGGCGGCTGGTTCCAGAGGAAGTAGAGCATCGCGCCGATGCCGTTGAAGGTCGTCGCACCGGCGTCGATGGCCTGCTGCCAGAAGCGGCTCCCCGAGAAGCGCTCCACGTAGGCCACGCGCGCGCCGGCCAGCAGGGCCGGGTAGGCGCACAGCACCTGGGCGTTCGAGTGGAACAGCGGGAGGCACGAGAAGTAGGTCTCGTCGCGGAGCTCCTCCGGAGCGGCGCCGCGCAGCCGCGACAGCACCTCGATCCAGCTGCGCGCGGAGAAGTAGTCGGCCGCGTTCTGCTTGATGACGCCCTTCGAGCGGCCGGTGGTGCCCGACGTGAACATGATCCGGGCGTCGTCGGTCCAGGAGTAGGCGATGCCGTCGGGCTCCGAGTCGGGAGCGGTCATCAGGGCCGGCAACGGCTCCCAGGGCAGTCTCGGGTCGGGGCCCTCCTGGGCGCCGGTCTGCAGCACGATCACGTGCTCGAGCGCCGGCAGCTCGTCCGCGATCAGGTCCAGGCGGTCCAGGTAGAGGTCCGCGATCACCAGCTTCCTGGCCTCGACGAGGTTGATCGTCCAGCTCAGGAACTCGCCCTTGTAGGCCGTGTTGACGGGGCTCATGACGGCGCCGGCCTTCAGGATCCCGAACCAGACCGGGACGAACTCGGCGCAGTTGGGCAGCAGCACGCTGACCGACTCCCCCGGCCGCACGCCCCGGGCGATCAGCCCGTTGGCCACCCGGTTGGCGCGGGCGTTCACCTCGCCGTACCCGATCCAGGCACCGTCGCCGAAGCGCAGGTACTCGCGGTCGGGGTGCTCGCCGGCGCGCCGCCGCAGGATCTCGGCGAGCACCCACCGCGTGGGATCCTCGCGGGCGTACCAGTCGCTCCAGTCGTCCATCACGCCGGCTCCGGCCCCTGCCCATCGCGGAACCTGCGCCAGTCGGCGGGGCGCTTCTCCTGGAAGGAGGCGATCCCCTCCTTGGGCTCGGGGCCGTGCACGTGGTTGAGCGCCATCAGCTCCATCCCGTGGTTGGTCGAGGAGTACAGCGCGTCGGTCCGGGCGTTGAGCGCGGTCTTGGCCAGCCGCAGCCCCTGGGGGGAGCGCCGCAGGATCTCGGCGCACCAGCGGTCGACCTCGGCGTCGAGCTCCTCGTCGGGCACGACCGCGTTGACCAGGCCCATCGCCAGGGCCTCCTCGGCGCTGTACTGGCGCGTGACGAACAGGACCTCGCGCGCCCGCTTCTCCCGCACGACGGCGGGGATGAGCTGGGAGCCCCACCAGAGCGGGGCGTTGCCGATCTTCGGCCCCGCCTGGCCGAAGCGGCCCGACGCCCCCGAGATCGTGAGGTCGCAGATCATGTTGAGCTCGTTGCCGCCCCCGATGCAGTAGCCCCGCACCCGGCAGACGATGGGCTTGCCGTTGTCGCGCATCGCGCTCGCCAGGCGCGGCGCGTCGATGTGGGCCCGGCGCTTCTCGGCCAGGGTGCGGGTGGGCTCGCGCACGTCGCCGCCCACGCAGAAGGCCCGCTCGCCCGCGCCGGTGAACACGATCACGCCCACGCGCTCGTCGTCGGCCGCGGCCTCGAAGGCCTCGCACAGCTCGAGGATCGTGCGACCGCGGAAGGCGTTGAGCCGGTCGGGCCGGTCGATCGTGATCGTCGCCCGGCCGCCGCCGACCTCGTAGAGGATGTCCTCGTAGGGCACGGGCCGTCAGCCGCCGTCGGGAAGGAACTTGGACGCGTCGATGCCGTGCTCCTCCATGAGGCGCCGGAAGGTCTCGCGCATCTCGTCCGGGTAGTCCGGCAGCTCCTCGGTGGCCAGCACCGCCTCGGCGTGCTCGCGCAGGCGCGGGCCGAGGTCCCAGTCGTCGTCGTCCAGCAGGCGCCGGATCTCGCGCGCCGGGAAGTGCAGCAGCCCGGGGTCGCGGCCGTGGCGCTCGGCGATGGCGACGATCTCCTCGAAGCGCCCCGGCAGCGGGGCCTGCTCCTGGATGAGGCCCTTCTCGCGCAGCAGGCCGACGGTCGCGGGGTCGGACGCGAGCGGCCGCCCGAAGGCGTTGTCGTGGAAGAGCCGCTCGTACCGCAGGCGCGGCCGCTGGCCGCCGGCGTCCGGGCTCTCGAGCGGGTACCCGACCGCGTGGCCCCACGTGAAGCGGTAGTGGGGCGGCAGCCCGA
This sequence comes from Miltoncostaeaceae bacterium, assembly GCA_963819845.1. Lineage (GTDB taxonomy): Bacteria > Actinomycetota > Thermoleophilia > Miltoncostaeales > Miltoncostaeaceae > DATAGF01. Next base: position 556,609 of record CAWFXQ010000008.1, on the reverse strand, counting down.
AGGCCTTCTCGACCCCGCCCGGCACCCGCCCGAAGGCGATGAGGCAGTTGCCCAGCCCGAGCCCCACGCCGGCCGCGATGGCGTTGGCGACGGCCTGCCCGCTCTCGAAGCGCAGCAGGATCTCGGTGCGCTCGGTGGGGAAGCTCATCAGCCGCGGGATCGTCTGGGTCATCGAGAACTCGTAGTTCCAGCCGTGGTACTTGGTGGTGCCGCCGGCCAGGCTGACGGTGGAGATGCCGTTGACGGCCCGGCCGTACCAGGCGTTGAGGTTCGTGAGCCAGAGGATCAGGTGGGAGCACTGGTCGATGATCTGGACGTTGAAGCCCGAGACGCACTCCTCGATCTCCTCCCAGGCGTCGCACTCGCCCTTGCGGACGACGATCGCCTCGGTGCAGTTGATGTTCCCCTGGCACGAGGCGAACCGGGCGGCCTGGAGCATCGTCTCGATCTTCCAGCGCTCGACGGGCCGCCCGGCGTCGAAGTAGCGGATGCTGCGGCGGTCGCCGAGGGCCCTCAGGAGGGGGACGTCGGGGACGTCCGGGCTGGCGGGGGGTGCGTCCGACACGAGGCTCCTCCGGTCCGGGAGTGTGCCCCGAGCGTAACCGGCGGGTGAGCCATCCGGCGGGTTCCTGGGAGCGCCAAAGCCGCGGCCGCCGGACAACCCAGGGCCACGGCGTCGCGCCGGGGTGCGGGCTAGACTCAATCCGTGTCCGATCCGCTCGTGATCGAGGCGCGGGCCGACACCCCGGCGGGCCGCGCGAGCCAGTGGCTGCGGGGCCGCCGCGTGATGCTGGCGGGCATCCTCGCGCTCGTCGAGGTGATCGCCTTCCTCATCTGGCGCCCGAGCGCCCTGCTCATGGGGTCCCTGGCGGTCGCGGCGCTCGTCGTGTGCGTGGCCGGGGCCACCCGCCTGGGGCCCGGCCTGCTGCGCGACCTGCTCTGGATCATCGGCATCGCCCAGGGCATCGTGGTGGTGATCCCGCTGGTGGTCGGGCTCTCGCTGGTGACCGCCCTCGTGGTCGGGATCGGCCTCATCATCGCGCTGGTGGTGCTGGCCGCCCGCTGGCGGGTCTGACCCGGTGATCGGCCCGGCGGCGCCGCCGCCGCCGCTCGCGACGCTCGCCGGCGAGCGGGCGGCCGCCCACGCGGTGGCGGCCGACCCCCTCCTGGGAGCGCAGGGCCACCTGCGCCAGATCGGGTGGACGCCCCCGCCCCGGACGGGGCCGCGGCCGCTGGTGGCGGTGCTCGACACCGGCGTCGACCCGTCGTCGCCGGACCTCGCGGGCGCCGTCCTGAGCGGCGCCGGCCGGTCGTTCGTCGCGGCCAGCCCCGATCCGGCGGCCGACCCCGAGGGTCACGGAACCCACGTCGCCGGCATCATCGCCGCCGTGTCGCAGAACGGGGTCGGCGGCAGCGGCGTGGCCGCCGCCCGCATCCTGCCCGTCACCGTCGCCGACGCCCGGGGGCGCACGACCGCCTCGGCGCTCGTGCGCGGCCTGGCGTACGCCTCGGCCCGGGGCGCCCGCGTGATCAACATCTCGTTCGGCGGGCGGGGCTTCTCGCCGGCCGAGCAGGAGGCGATCGACCGGGCCTCGTCGCGCGGCGCCCTGGTCGTGGTCGCCGCGGGCAACTCGGGCGGCGCGGCGGCGCCGGAGTACCCCGGCGCCTACCGCCAGGTCCTGGCGGTCGGCGCCCTGAGCGCGAAGGGGAGGGCGCTGCCGATCTCGGCCCGCGGCCCCCAGGTCGCGCTGGCCGCCCCGGGCGACGCCGTCCAGTCGACGGCCCCCGGCGCCTCGCCCGCGCTGGTGCCGCGCACCGGCACGTCGATGGCGGCGGCCGTGGTCTCGGGGGCGGCGGCGCGGATCATGGCCGCGCGCCCGGGCCTGTCGGCGCAGCAGGTGCGGGAGATCCTCGAGGAGAGCGCGCGCGACGTCCCGCCCGCCGGCCCGGACTCCGGGACCGGCGCCGGCGCCCTCGACCTGGCCGCCGCCCTGGCCGCTCCCGACCCGCCGCGCGGGGACCCCGAGCCCAACGACGACCCCCTGCTGGCCGCGGCGACGCGCCCGCTGCTCGCCGCCGGGGGCGCGCCGGGCCGGACGGCGCGCGGTCGAACGGGCTCGTTCGGGGACCCGCGCGACGGCTACGTCGTGGAGCTGGCGGCCGGGGACCGGCTCTCGGCGCGCCTGCAGGGCCCCGCGGCCGCCGACCTCGACCTGGTGCTCTGGCGGCCCGGCGCGCGGGGCGGCGCGCGGGGCGCGCCTACGCCCGCAAGTGGCTGGCGTCGGCCTCGCTGGGCCCGGCGGCGGCCGAGTCGATCGAGTACACGGCGTCGACCGCGGGCCTCTACACGCTCGAGGTGCAGGGCTTCCGGGCCCCCGCGCGCTACACCCTCCGGGCGGTGCGCGGAGCGTAACCGCGCCGGCGCCCCCTTCCAGCCGGGCGCGCGCAGGGTCCAGAATGTCCGGTCGATGGCCACGACCCCCGAGGCACCCCCCGCCCCGCAGCTCACCGATCCGGGGCTGTACATCAACCGCGAGCTGTCGTGGCTCGAGTTCAACGCCCGCGTGCTCGCGCTGGCGGGCGACCCCGGCGTGCCGCTGCTCGAGCGCTGCAAGTTCCTCGCGATCTTCACCAGCAACCTCGACGAGTTCTTCATGGTGCGCGTGGCCACCGTGCAGGACGCCCTGGAGGCGGGCCGGCTGCCGTCGACGCCCGACAAGCTGGCGCGCGAGGACGTGCTCGACCGCATCCGCGACCGGGTCGTCGAGCAGACGGCCGAGCAGAGCCGCATCTGGCACGAGGATCCTGCTGCCGGAGCTGGCCGCCGCCGGCATCCGGATCGTCGACTATCGCCGAGCTCGGCTCCGCCGAGCGGCAGGCGGTGGACGAGCGCTTCGACCGGGAGGTCTATCCGGTGCTGACGCCGCTGGCCGTCGGCCCGGGCCTGCCGTTCCCCTACATCTCCGGCCTGTCGCTCAACCTGGGCCTGCGGGTGCGCGACCCGGTGGAGGGCGAGGCCCGCTTCGCGCGCGTCAAGGTCCCGCCGCGCCTCCCGCGACTCCTCCCGGTCGACGACCGCCTGGTCTTCATCGAGGACGTGATGCAGGCGCACGTCGAGCGGCTGTTCCCGGGCATGGAGGTGGTGGAGACGCGCGCGCTTCCGGGTGACGCGCGACGCGGACTTCTCGATCTCCGACGAGTCGGACGACCTCATCGGCGCCGTCGAGGCCCAGCTGCGCCGGCGCCGCTTCGGCCACGTCGTGCGCCTGGAGGTGGAGGAGGGCGCCGCCGACCGCCTCATCGAGGAGCTGATGGAGGCGCTCGAGGTCGGGCGACCGCGAGACCTACCGCGTGCGCCCGCCGCTCGACTTCACCATGCTCTGGGCGCTCGCGACCATGGACCGCCCGGACCTGCGCGACCCGCCATGGGAGCCGCGCACCCGCCCGCGGCTGCGGCCGGAGGAGGGCGACGAGATCGACCTGTTCGCGGTCATCCGCGACGGCGACGTCCTCGTCCACCACCCCTACGACGACTTCCACACCAGCGTCGAGCGCTTCGTGGAGCAGGCGGTCGAGGACCCCAACGTCCTCGCCATCAAGCAGACCGTGTACCGCACCAGCGGCGACTCGCCGATCGTCCCGGCGCTGATGCGCGCCGCCGAGCAGGGCAAGCAGACCGTCTGCCTGGTGGAGCTGCAGGCGCGCTTCGACGAGGAGCGCAACATCCAGTGGGCGCGGGCACCTCGAGCGCGCCGGCGTCCACGTCGTCTACGGCATGTCGGGGCTCAAGACCCACGCGAAGGTCGCGCTCGTCGTCCGGCGGGAGGGCGACCGGTTGCGGCGCTACGTCCACATCGGCGACCGGCAACTACAACCCGTCCACCGCCCGCCTCTACACCGACCTCGGCCTCTTCACCTGCCGCGAGGACCTGGCCGAGGACGTCGCCGACCTCTTCAACCACCTCACCGGCTTCGCCCGGCGCGCCGAGCTACCGCAAGGCGCTGGTGGCGCCCGACCACCTGCGCGACGGCATCCTGGCCGAGATCGACCGCGCGGTCAGGGCGCACCGCCCCGAGTCGCCCTCCCGGGTCGTCATGAAGATGAACTCGCTCATCGACGGCCCGGTGATCGCAGGCGATCTACCGGGCCTCGCAGGCGGGCGTGCCGGTCGACCTGATCGTGCGCGGCATCGCGGGGCTGCGGCCCGGCGTGCCCGGCGTCAGCGAGAACGTGCGGCTGATCTCGATCGTCGGGCCGCTTCCTCGAGCACGCGCGCATCTTCGCCTTCACCGCCGGCGGTCAGACGTCCTACTGGATCGGCTCGGCCGACATGATGGCGCGCAACCTCGACAACCGCGTCGAGCTGGTCGCCCCCGTCGAGGACCCGGGCGGCGCAGGCCGAGCTCCAGGGCATCATCGACCTCCAGCTCGCCGACACGGCGCTCGCCTGGGAGCTCGGGCCCGGCGGCACCTGGTCGCGCATCGAGCCGCCGCCCGGGCAGGAGCCTCTCAACTCTCAGGACGCGCTGATGGAGCGCGCCGGACGAGCCGCGCGGCTGAGCTGACCCGGGGTGCGATATCGTGGGCGGGGTGAGCGACTCCCCCCCGACGCCGAGACGGCCGAGCCGCAGCCGGTCCGCGAGGTGCCCACCTGGACGCCGCCGCCGAAGCCGAGCTTCAACTCGCCGGCCGCCGACCTGAACCAGCTGCGCAACGAGGCCAAGCGCATCGCCGAGTCCGCGCCGGGGCAGGCCGTCCACAAGGCGTCCTCGACCGCGCCCGCGCCCTGGCCGCCGCCATCGAGCACGACCTCGGACTGCCGGCCGACCTCGGAGGGCCTCTCCTACGCCGACCTCGCGGTCCTGCTCTCGCAGAGCAAGTAGCCCGGGCGAGGTGAGCTAGGGCAGGTCCATGAGGAGGCGGGCGACGGCGCCGTAGTCGAGGTCCGGCGGAGCCTGCGCGAACAGGCCCTCGCGCGGCGTCCCCGAGGCGCATGGGCGCGCCCTCGAGGGCCCGGGCGTGGTCGAGGTCCTTGAGCAGGTTGCGGGTCGTGAAGCGCGGCTCGTGGTCGCCGTCGAGCACGCGCGGGAACAGGTTGCGCAGCTGCCAGGAGTCCGCCGTGGCGCCCATCAGGACCTCGCGCGCCAGCGCCGGATCGAGGCCCGCGCGCTGCCCCACGCCGAGGGCCTCGGCCGTCCCCGCCGCGATCACGGCCGACGAGCAGGTTGTTCACGAGCTTGGCGACGAGGCCGAGCCCGACGGGGCCGCAGTGGGTGCGCCGCTCCGGGTCGCCCATGGCGTCGAGCGCGGGCGCGGCCCGCTCGAGCGCCGCCGCGTCGCCGCCGCACATGATCGCGAGCGTGCCGGCCGCGGCCCCGGCCGGCCCGCCGCTGACGGGGCAGTCGAGGTACGCGACCCCGCGGGCGGCGCAGTCGGCCGCCAGCTCCCGGGCCACGGCCGGGGCGATCGTGCTCATCTCCACGAGGGCGGGCGGCGGGGAGGGGGCCGCGAGCAGCCCGGCGACGACCTCGCGGACGTCCGGCGAGTCGGTGACGCACGAGCAGGCCAGGTCGGCGCCGTCGACCGCCTCCGCGAACGTCGGCGCGAGCGTCGCGGGGAGGTTCCGGGCGCGTGAGGGCGAACGGGCGTAGAGCACGACCTCGTGGCCGGCGCCGGCCAGGTTGCGGATCATCCCCGAGCCCATCAGCCCGGCGCCGACGAAGCCGATTCGCACGACGGTCACGATACCGGCGGAAAGGGCTGGAGAGAGAGCTTGAGGGCCGTCCCGACGCTCGACCTCGTCACCGAAGGAGCGGTGCCCAGGAGGCCCGTGACGCTGTGCCCGAGCGCCGCGAGCCTCCGAACTGCCGCGCGGGGGGCAGTAGGACGACCCTCGGGGGCAGCATGAACCAGGGAACCCGCGCACGCGCCCCCCGCGAGGATGGTCCGTTCTGGGCCCGAGCCACCCGAAGGGTCAGGTCGTTCGCCCCCTCCCGCCGGGCGGTGGGGGCGCGCGCCCGGCTTGCGCGCGGCGGTACTGACCGATATCCACCGCGCGATGGGCACCGTGTCCAGCACCGATTCGTGGGTGCGCAGCGCCATGTCGCCGGTCCGGCGGGCCGCCGCCTGGTTCGCCGAGGCCGTGGCCGGCTCGACCCGGCGCTCCGTGCGCGACGACATCACGCAGGTCGCCAGCCAGTTCTCGTACAACGCCTTCCTGGCGACGGTCCCGTTCATGTTCGTGCTGGTCTCGATCATCGGCCTCGTGGCCGAGCCGGACACGTTCGACGAGTTCCTGGCCGACGACGCCGACAACGCGATCCCCATCGAGCTGCGCCAGATCCTCCGCTCGGCGCTGAGCTCCGCGACGGCCAACACCGGCCAGGCCGTCCTCTTCCTGACGATCGGTCTGCTGACGGCCCTCTACGTCTCGGCGAACGTGATGGGGTCGCTGGTGGGCGGCCTCGACCGGATCCGCGGCGTGGCCCACCGGCCCTGGACGCGCGGCAAGCTGGTGGCGCTGCTCATCGCCATCGCCACGAGCGTCCTCGTGGTCGCGACGACCCTCGCCCTGGTGGGCGGGTCGCGCCTGGTGGAGAGCGTCGCCGAGGAGCTCTTCGGGCGCGGGGCGCCCAACGTGGCGAGCCGCTTCCTCTACCTGATCGGCACCGCCAGCCTGCTGCTCTTCACGCTGGCCGTCTACCACTTCGGCCCGAACGCGCCCCGGCGGCGGATCCTGCAGGACGTCCCGGGCGCCTTGGTCGGGGTGGCCATGTGGCTCGGCGTCACGCGCCTCTTCGCCCTCTACATCGAGAACTTCGACTCCTACAAGACGGTCTACGGGGCGCTGGCCGGCGCCGCCATCTACCTGATCTTCCTCTTCCTCACCTGCGTGTCGCTGCTGATCGGGGCCGAGGTCAACGAGCAGCTCTACGACATGCGAAAGCGGCGCAAGGCGGCCCGCGGGCAGACCGTGGCCGAGGAGGCCCCGACCCGGGCCCTCTGACACGGTCAGAGCTGGCAGCCGGGGCACCAGTAGGTGGTGCGGTTCGCGTCGCCCTGGCCGCGTGCGCGGATGACGGCCCCGCACCGGCGGCACGGCCTGCCGCGGCGCCCGTAGACCCAGGTGCGCTCGCGGCTCCAGGCGGGCGTCGCCGGTGGCCGGTAGGTGCGGATGGCCCCGCCCGACCGGACGTCGGCGGCCATCAGCCGCGCGGCGGTCGCGCCGAGATCGGCGGCCTCGTCCGGGCTGAGGCTGCCGACCGGACGCCACGGGTCGACCCCGGCCAGGAAGCAGGTCTCGCTCTTGTAGACGTTGCCCACCCCCGCGACCACGCGCTGGTCCATGAGGGCCTCGCCCACCTGGCGGGTCGGCTCGAGGCGCGCGAAGGCCGCCGCCGCCGCGGCGCCGGGGTCGACCGCCGCGCCCAGCAGGTCGGGCCCGGTCGCGCGCAGGTCGCGCGGCAGCGGCTCGCCCGGCTCCAGCAGGCGCACGCGGGGGCAGCGGTAGAGGGCCGCGACGTGGTCGGCGGTCCAGAGCGCCACGAACAGGCCGCCCGGCCGCGGCGCGCGCGAGGCCGGCAGCAGCCGCCAGGCCCCGTGCATCATCAGGTGTGAGTGCAGGGCCCGCCCGCTCGCGAAGCGCAAGCAGATGGTGCTTGCCGACCGCCTCCGCGGCCTCGACCGCGTCGCCCGCGAGGCGCTCGGGGATGCGCCGGCCGGCGAGCCGGGGCTCGGGCGCCTCGACGCGGACCAGCGGCCGGCCGGCCAGCGCCCGGCCGAGGCGCAGGGCGTTGCGGTGGCTGACCTGGCCCTCGGGCACCTGCCCGAGGCTACCGGCCCCGCGGCCGGGTCCGAGCGTTGGCGCGGGCGGCCCGAGCCAGCGCCAGGCCGACGGCGTCGCCTCGACCTGGGGCTAGGTCGGACTAGACCTTCCGAGCTTGCGCCGGGCCGGGCGCTCCGGAACAGTCCAGGAGATGCTGAATCTCACCGCTCCACGGCGCGCCCGGCGCGCCGGCATCGCCGCAGCGGCCTGCGTCGCCCTCGCGGGCGTCGCCATCGCCCCCCTCGCCGGCGCCGCCACGAGCACGGCGAAGAAGAAGCCGGCGCCCCGTCCGGCATTCGTGTTCGGCGGCTTCGCGACCGTCCAGTTCGACGCGGCGCTGATGGCCGCGCACGGCATCACCGTCGAGTCTCGCTCGAATGCGAAGCCCACCGCCACGGGCGGCATCCGCTACAAGGTCGTCAACGGCAAGACGACCCTGAAGTTCCCGCTCAAGAGCACCTTCATCACGGTCGGCAACGTCGGCCTCGAGCAGCTCGCCACGGGCCGCGACCTCAACTTCACCGACTTCCGCATCAGCCTGACGCCCACCAAGTCGGTCATGTCCGCCCTGTCCGGCTCGAACATCGGCTTCGGCGGCCCGCGCCAGACGATGCTGCGGCTCACGCCGGCCGCGGAGAGCCTCGTCGTCAAGCGCGACAAACTCCAGCTCAAGAACGTGCCGATCACCCTGACGGCCAACGGCGCGGCGGGGATGAACGCGCAGTTCGGCGCCGGCGCGGCCCCGTTCGCGATCGGCCAGCCCGTGGGCACGCTGACCATCAAGACGGAGTGGTACAACCCCGGCGCGAAGAAGTGAGGCACGCCGTACGCTGACGCGGTGCGCGTCTGCTTCGTCTGCCTCGGCAACATCTGCCGCTCGCCGACCGCCGAGGCGGTGATGCGCCACCGGCTGGCCGAGGCCGGCCTCGACGGCGCGATCGAGGTCGAGAGCGCCGGGACGGGGTCGTGGCACCTCGGAGAGCCGCCGGACGCCCGTGCGGCCGAGGAGGCCCGCGCCCGGGGAATCGCCATGCACGGGCGGGCGCGGCAGTTCCAGGCCGCCGACTTCGCCCGCTGCGACCTCGTGCTGGCCATGGACCGCGACAACGCCGACCAGCTGAGGGCCATCGCCCCCGGCCCGGAGGCGGCGGCCAAGGTGCGCCTGCTGCGCGAGTTCGACCCGGACGCCCGCGGCGACCTCGCGGTGCCGGACCCCTACTACGGCGGCCGCAACGGGTTCGCGACCGTGTTCGACCAGGTCGACGCCGCCTGCCGCGGCCTGATCGAGCATCTGCGGCGCTGAGCTGAGAGAAGCCGTCGGCGAGGCCGCCGGATCGCCGGTCGCGGCGGCCACGCCGGCCGCGGGCGGCGACATCAACCGGGCCGAGCGGATGACGCTCGCCGACGGCCGCGAGCTGTTCGTCAAGCACCGCCCCGGCGCCCCCGCCGGCATGTACCCCGCCGAGGCGGCGGGGCTCGCGTGGATCGCCGAGGCGGGGGCCCTGCGGACCCCCGGCGTCGTCGCCGTGGGCGACGCCCGCCCGCCGCGCTTCCTCGCCCTGGAGTGGATCCCGCGCGGGCGCCCCGGCCCGGGCCACGACGCGGCACTCGGACGCGGCCTCGCCCGCCTCCACCGCGCCGGCGCCCCGGCCTTCGGCCTCGACCGGGACAACTTCATCGGCAGCCTGCCCCAGCCCAACGCCTCCGCCCCGTCGTGGCCGGACTTCTACGGCGAGCGCCGCCTGCAGCCGATGGCGCGCGCCGCGGTCGACGCCGGGGCGCTCCCGGCCGGGTTCCTCGACGGCCTCGACCGGCTCCGCGCCCGCCTGCCCGGCCTCTGCGGCCCTCCGGAGCCCCCGGCGCGCCTGCACGGCGACCTCTGGGGCGGCAACGCGATGACCGCCGCCGACGGCGCCCCCGTCCTCATCGACCCGGCCGCCTACGGCGGCCACCGGGAGGTCAACCTGGCCATGATGCGGCTCTTCGGGGGCTTCTCGGAGGCCGTCTTCGCCGCCTACGCCGAGGCCCACCCCCTCGCCGACGGCCACCGGGAGCGCGTCGAGCTGTACCAGCTCTACCCGGTCCTGGTGCACGTCGTCCTCTTCGGCGGCGGCTACGCCCGCTCGGCCGAGCGCATCCTGCGCCGCTACGCCGGCTGATCGGGTCAGCCCGCGGGAGAGGGGGACGGCTCACCGGCTCACGCGTCCGCCAGCCAGGAGGCCACGGCCACCACATCCCACTCGGTGAGGGGGATCTCGCCCGGCATCCACCGCTCGGTCACGTCGGCCCCGTGCGCCCGCTGGGCCGTGGCCCAGGCCCGCCGGCAGCTCGACGCCGCCGAGGAGGCGTACTCGCGGCTCTATCCAAACGGCTGAGCCGGCGGCCGCCGGGAACCGCTCGAGAGGCGGCCCCGGCGGCCGCGGGCGTCAGCTTGCGGCGACGCCGTCGGGGACGAGCCCCAGTTGGGCCAGGAACCCCATCAAGTCGTAGTAGGCGCGGTGGCTCTGGATGAGCCCGTCGCGGACGGTCAGGACGTCGCACCCGCGCAGGGTGGTGCGCTTCCCCGTCGCCGGGATCGCGCCCTCTGGCGTCTCGAGCGGCTCGGAGTGCGTCCCCGTGACGCTCCACTCGTTGAAGGCCGTGTCGCCGACTTCGTACCTGTGCTCGTCCTGGGCCTCGAGATCGGGAAAGGCGTCGAAGTACGTCCGCCAGTATCCGACGATGGCTTCGCGCCCCCGGAACTCCCCGGTCGGGTCGCTCAGGGCCGCGCCGTCCTCGTAGAGTGCCGCGATCGCCTCGGCGTCGTGGGCGTTGACGGCCTCCGTGTAACGGTCGGAGATCTCACGTGCTGTTGGCATCCGACTCACCTCCTCGCCGCCACGCTACGTTGACGAGGAGGAAGCGCCATGAGGCGTTTGCCCCATCTCTGCATCGAGCAGCCCCTGCTTCATCGCGAAGAGGCTCGCCCCCGCTCGGGTCCGTGCCCCGGTCTTCTGGTAGATGTGCTCGATGTGGTTCCGCGCGGTCTTCGGAGAGATGACGAGCTCGCGCGCGATCTGCTTGCTCGACGAGCCCCGGGCGAGGAGGCGAAGCACCTCGACCTCCCGCGGCGTGAGGCCCGCCGGCCACTGGCGACGCCGCCGCACGCGATGACCCGCCGCGGCGAGCACCGCGTTCACCGCGTCCCCGTCGAGACGACCCGCGGGCACCTCGCGCCGCAGCTCGGCCTCGGACTCAGCGGGCGAGCGAGCCGGACGGTGCGGCCGCGGCTCGAGGAGCGCCTGATAGCAGTCGGCTGCGGCGAGCAGCTTCGCCGACGCCGGTAGCGCCCCGCCCGTCAGGCCGCGCGGGTACCCGAGGCCGTCGCAGCGCTCGTGGTGCATCGCCGCCAGCGCCCCGAGCTCGGCCAGGAGCGGCGGCCGGGCGAGCATGCGCTCGGCGAGGTACGGATGGAGCCGCACGCGCTCCAGCTCCGCGTGTGACAGCGGGCCGGGCTTGTCCCAGATCGTGTTCGAGACGCCCAGCCGCCCGATGTCCTGCACGAGGGCTGCGCGCCGCACGGTGACCGCCTCGCCCTCGGGCAGCCCGTAGCCGGGCGCCGCCGCCTCCACGAGCGCCGCCACCCCCCGGGAGTGCCCCGCGAAGTACGGTGACTTGAGGTCGCCGAAGTCGGCGACCGCCTCGAGGGCGGAGTCGAGCTCGTTCCCCGTCAGCGTCGGTCTCAGGGCAGGCTCGGCGTCGATCAGCGCCTGCCATGTCGGCGTCGCGTCGAGCTCGGGCAGAGCGGCGGGCGCGATCCCGCAGAAGCGATCGACGAGACCGGGATCGAGCTGCCCGCCGCGGCGCTCCCTCGCCCCCTCGACCGCGCCCTCGACCCCGCCGAGCCGGTACCAGGCGACGCTGAGGTCGGCGAGCTGCACGATGCGCGCGGCGAGCGCGAGCTCCTCGCCTCGCAGGCCCGCGGGCTTGCCTTTCCCGTCCCAGCGCTCGAACGAGTGCTGCAGCGCGTCGCGCACCTCCCGTCCGAGCCCGAGCCGCACCGCGAAGTCCCTCGCGGCCGCGCAGTGGGTGCCGTCGAATTCCTCTACGGTGCGCCAGCCCGACACGACGAACGACCCGAACGCCCTCGCTCGTCCGAGCGGTGGTCGCCCCGCGCCGAGATAGCGGGCCCCGTACCGCAGGAGGTCGAGCCCCGCGAACTCGTATTCGTAGGCTCCCGCGCGGGCGGCGATGTCGTCGCCGAACATGGACGCCATTTCGAACGAGTCGGCGTGGCAGCCGACCCAGGCGAGCAGGCAGACGTAGTAGACGACCGCGCGCTCCGAGTCGTCGAGGCCCAGGTCGTCCGCGAGCCTCATGCCCAGCAGGCACGTGCGCTGCGCGTGCTCCATCGGCTGCCCCATGCCGAGATCGGTGCCCACGCGAGAGCAGCGCGACGAGCTCCGCCGTCCGGAGCTCGGAGCCGCCGTCGCGCCCGGTCATGTCGCTGAGTCTAGGAGGCGCCCCGCACGCCTGTCAGCCCCTCAGGACCATCCCGCGCAGGTCCTGCTGGAAGCCGGCCTCGGCGAGGGATCGCTCCGAGCGGGAGCCGAAGACCGGCTCGCCGTCGACGCGCTCGATGGTGACCTTGCGCCGCCGGTCGGAGGTGATCCAGCGGGCGAGGGCCTCGACGGCGCGCTCCCGGGCGTCCGGGCGCTCGCCGGGCGGGAACGTCAGGAGGCTGCGGCCGCCGCGCTCCAGGTAGAGGGAGGGGGCGCCGTCCACCAGCACGACCTGGGCGCCGAGCACGCGCGACGGGGAGCGGGTCGCGCCCTCGCGGCGCGGCCAGGGCACGGCGGCCCCGTAGGGCTGGGCCGGGTCGGCGGCGCCGATGACGACGACGGCGGGGCCCTCGTCGGGCGGGGCGTCGCGCAGGTCGCGCAACCGCTCCACCGCCCCGGGCATGGCGAACTGCGCGCCGCCGAGCCCCTCGAGGAAGTAGCCGCGCCGGCACGTCCCGAGGGTCTCGAGGTCGACGAGCGCGCCGTAGAGGGCGGCGAAGCCTCCGGGGACGCCCTCGGCGAGGGCGGCCGAGCGGGTGAGGATGCCGTGGCGCTCCACCATCAGCTCGGCCAGCGCCCGGCGCCGCTCGGCCTCGGGGGGCGCGCCGCGGAAGAGGCGCTCGGCGAGCGACCAGCGCCCGGCCACGGCCGACGGTGCGCCCCGGCCGGCGCCGCCCAGGCGCCGCCGCCCGCCCGCCGATGGCCGGCGCAGCTGCGGCAGGCGGCGCGGCGCCCGCAGCGGCAGCCACAGGTCGTTGGTGACCTCGCCCGACCAGACGAGCCCCCACAGGGCCGTGAACACCTCCTCGCGCGGCCCGGCGGCCTCGGCGAGCAGGTCGTCCCAGAAGCTGGCGCCCCCCGCGAGAGCGGCGCGCAGGACCTCCGCCACCGGCCCCTCGGGCGGCGGGTCGGCGGCCGGCGGCCCCAGGAGGGGGGCGTCCTCGCGGAAGTAGATCGCCACCCGGCCGCCCCCCACGCCGCCGGCGCCCGCCCCGACCCACACGATCTCGCCCCGCGCCGCCAGCTCGTCGAGCTGCGCCGGGGCGTAGTCGGCCAGGCGGCGGGGCAGGGCCTCCGACTCCCACTGGGCGGGAGGAAGCGCGAGCCCCTGCAGCCCCGCCAACGCCTCGCGCAGGGCGTCGACCCCGCGAGCCGCGCCGGGCCGGTCGACGCGCTGCCAGTCGGGCAGGAAGCGGCCGAGCGCGCGCGGGTCGGCCGGCTCGATCTCGCGCCGCAGCGCCGCCAGGCTGGCGCGCCGCAGCCGCCGCACGACCTCGGCGTCGCACCACTCGCGCCCCGAGCCCCCCGGGCGCAGCTCGCCGCGCACGACCGCGCCGTCGGCCTCCAGCTCGGCGAGCGGCGGCTCCACGGCCCGCGGCTCCAGGGCGTAGCGCAGGGCGAGCTCGGACGTGTGGAAGGGCCCGTGGCTGCGCGCGTAGCGGGCCACGAGCGAGCGCAGGGCGTCGGGGACGGGCTCGAGGAACGCGTCGGGGATGCCGCTGGGCGGCATGGCGCCCAGGGCGTCGCGATAGCGGCCGGCGTCCTCGGCCGCGATCAGGCGCGGCCCGCCCGCCAGGTGGATCCACACCGCCCGGCGCTCGGCGACCAGGGCCTCCACGATCTCGTCGGCCCGCCCGGGCTCGGCCAGCCGCGCCGCGACCTCGCCGGCGGTCAGGTCGCCGACCCGGCGCAGCAGGTCGTGCAGCCCGTCGGGCCCGCGCGCCTGCGCGCGCTCCGAGAGCCCCTGCAGGTCGGCCTCGACCTGCCGCAGGGCGCCGGGGTCGATGAGGTCGCGCAGCTCCTCCTGGCCCAGCAGCTCGCGCAGCAGGTCGCGGTTGAGCGACAGCGCCTGGGCCCGCCGCTCGGCCGCGGGCGTGTCGTCCTCGTACATGTACGAGGCCACGTACTCGAACAGCAGCGAGCCGGCGAACGGCGACGCGGTGGGCGTCTCCACCTCGACGACGGCGACCTCGCGGGAGGCGATCCTGCGCAGCAGCCCCTGCAGCGCGGGCAGGTCGAACCAGTCGTTGAGGCACTCGCGGTAGGTCTCGAGGATCACCGGGAAGCTGCCGAACTGCCGGGCCACCTGGAGCAGCGAGGACGCCTTCAGGCGCTGCTGCCACAGCGGCGTGCGCCGTCCCGGCCGCCGGCGCGGGATGAGCAGCGCCCGGGCGGCGTTCTCGCGGAAGCGCGCCCCGAAGAGCGCCGTCCCGCCCAGCTCGCCGATGACCAGCTCCTCGAGCTCGTCCGGGGGGATCACGGCCAGGTCGGCGCTGGGCGCCTCGTCGGCGTCGGGCAGGTGGACGGCGATGCCGTCGTCGCCCCAGATCGCGTGCGCCTCCTGGCCGGTGGCCGCCCGCAGCCGCGCCGAGAGCGCCAGCGCCCACGGCGCGTGGACCCGCGCGCCGAACGGCGTCAGCACGCACAGGCGCCAGTCGCCGATCTCGTCGCGGAAGCGCTCGATCACGATCGCGCGGTCGCTCGGCACCGTGCCGGTGGCGGCGGCCTGGTCCTCCAGGTACCCGACGAGGTTCGCCGCCGCCCGGGCCTCGAACGCGCTCTCCTCCCGGAGCCGCGCGCCGGCCGGGTCGGGCCCGGCGGCCACCAGCTCGCGCGCGAGCCGCCCGACGGCCTCGCCCAGCTCGTAGGGCCGCCCGATGCCCTCGCCCTTCCAGAAGGGCAGCGCACCCGGCGCCCCGGGCGCCGGCACCACGATCACGCGGTCGCGCGTGATCTCCTCGATGCGCCAGGTCGAGGCCCCGAGCATGAAGGTCTGGCCGCCGCGGGCCTCGTAGACCATCTCCTCGTCCAGCTCGCCGACCCGTGTGCCGTCGGGCAGCACCACGGCGAAGAGGCCGCGGTCCGGGATCGTGCCGGCGTTCTGCACGGCCAGCGATCGCGCCCCCTCGCGCCCGCGCACGGTACCGGCGGCCCGGTCCCACACCACCCGCGGCCGCAGCTCGGCGAACTCGTCCGAGGGGTAGCGCCCGGCGAGCATGTCGAGCACCCCCTCGAGCTGCTCGGCCGAGAGCTCGGCGAAGGGGTAGGCGCTCCGCGCCACGGCCCCGATCTCGTCCACCGTCAGGGTCTCGACCGCGCTCATGGCCACGATCTGCTGGGCGAGCACATCGAGCGGCAGGCGCGGCACGCGCGTCTCCTCGATGGCGCCGGCCCGCATGCGGGCCACGACGGCCGCGCACTCCAGCAGGTCGCCGCGGTACTTGGGGAAGATCCGCCCCGAGCTCGGGGCGTCCACCTGGTGTCCCGCGCGGCCGATGCGCTGCATCCCCCGCGCGACGCTGCGCGGGCTCTCGACCTGGATCACGAGGTCGATGGCGCCCATGTCGATGCCGAGCTCCAGGCTGCTGGTGGCCACGAGCGCGGGCAGCTCGCCGGCCTTGAGCTGCTCCTCGATCAGGACCCGCTGCTCGCGCGCCAGGCTGCCGTGGTGGGCGCGCGCGACCTCCTCCTCGGCGAGCTCGTTGAGGCGCAGCGCCAGGCGTTCGGCCAGGCGGCGGTTGTTCACGAAGATCAACGTCGAGCGGTGCGCCCGCACCAGCTCCAGGAGCTCCGGGTACATCGCCGGCCAGATCGACCGGGTGCGCGACTCGCCGCCGGCCAGGTCGGCCAGGTCCTCGGCCGGCGGCGCACCGGTTCCGAGCTCGCGCATGTCCTCCACCGGCACGATCACCTCGAGGTCGAGCTCCTTGGCGGCGCCGGCGTCGACGATGGTCACCGGGCGCGGGCGCCCCTCGGCGTCCTGGCCGCCCAGGAAGCGCGCGATCTCCGACAGCGGCCGCTGGGTGGCCGACAGGCCGATGCGCTGCAGGGCCCCGCCGTCCTCGGCCACCAGGCGCTCGAGCCGCTCCAGGCTGAGCGCGAGGTGGGCGCCGCGCTTGGTCCCCGCCACGGCGTGGATCTCGTCGACGATCACCGAGCGGACGCCGCCCAGGATGTCCCGCCCGCGCGAGGTGAGCAGCAGGTAGAGGCTCTCCGGCGTGGTGATCAGCACGTCGGGCGGCGCGCGCAGCATCCGCTGGCGCTCGCGCTGGGGGGTGTCGCCGGTCCGCACGGCGACGGAGATCTCCGGCGGCGTCACCCCCGCGCGCTCGGCGGCCGACGCGATGCCCGCCAGCGGCCCGCGCAGGTTGCGCTCGACGTCGTAGTTGAGGGCCTTGAGGGGGGAGAGGTAGAGCACCCGCTGCGTCGCGCGGCCCTCCAGGCGGTCGGCGACCAGCCCGTTGAGCGCCCAGAGGAAGGCCGCCAGCGTCTTGCCCGACCCCGTCGGCGCGAGGATGAGGCTGCTCTGTCCGGCCGCGATCGCCGGCCAGCCGTGTTCCTGGGCGGCCGTCGGGGCGGGGAAGGCCCGGGCGAACCACTCGGCCACGAGTGGATGGAAGGGGGCGAGGACGGGGCTCGCGGGCGTCGTCGCGCTCACCCGTCGATGGTACCCGCGGGCTCGGGCGCCGGCCCTGAGAGACTGCCGCGATGCTCGATCCGGACCTGCTCAGGCGCGTCGCCGAGGCGCGCGTCGCCCGCCTGGCGACCATCGACCCGGACGGCCGGCCGCACCTGGTGCCGATCTGCTTCGCCCTGGACGGCGCGGTGCTCTACAGCGCCGTCGACCGCAAGCCGAAGCGGTCCCGCGACCTCCAGCGCCTGCGCAACCTGCGCGAGCGCGGCTGGGCCACGGTGCTCGTCGACCACTACGAGGAGGACTGGTCGGCGTTGTGGTGGGCCCGCCTGCGGGGCCGGGCGCGCGTGATCGACGCCGGCGCCGAGTTCGACGCCGCGCTCGCCCTGCTGGCGGCCAAGTACCCCCAATACCGCCGCGATCCGCCGCCGGGCCCGGTCGTGGCGCTCGACGTGTCCGAGTGGCGGGGGTGGCGGGGCGGCGGCGAGGCGGCCTCTCACCCCGGTCTCACGCGCGGTTCCTAGCGTCGCGCTCGATGGCCCGGGACCCGGGCCGGCGACGAAAGGGGCATAGGCAATGAGAAGGCGATCCCGCATCGCAGGGTGTGTCGCCGCGGCAGCCCTCGCGGGCGGCGCCGTCGCCGGCGCCGCGGTCGGTGACGGCGCGACGCCCGCCGCGACGGTCGTGCCGCTCAAGGACGCGCGGCTGAAGCTCGAGATCAACGCGACCGACGGCGACGGCGGCGTCCAGGTGTTCCTCGACGCCGAGTCCTGGAAGGAGATGTCGATCTTCGACCCGGCCGGCCGGCGGATCTTCCGGTCAACCACCAGCGGGCGGATGGGACGGCAGGGCGGAACCGAGCTCTTCCTGGAGAGCGCCGAGCCGCCGTTCAGCGAGCTGCCGGTGACCAAGCTGCTGGAGCGCTTCCCACGGGGCACCTACTCCGTGCGCGGCGTCGGCCTCGGCGGCGAGCGCTACGCCGGGTCGGCCCGCCTCAGCCACGCGATCCCGGACGGGCCGAAGCTGGTGTCGCCGCTCGCGGGCTCGCCGCCGCAGGATCCCGGCGCGACGACGGTGGCCTGGAAGCCCGTCGCGCCACCCGCCGGGAGCCGGATCATCGGCTATCAGGTGCTCGTGGTGCAGCCCGAGACCGGGCTGCGGGCGCTGCCGACGGTGACCCTCGACGTGATCATGCCCCCGGCGGCCACCAGCATGAGGGTGCCGCCCGGCTTCCTGCGGCGCGGCACCGAGTACGAGTGGGAGGTGCTGGCCATCGAGCGGGGGGGCAACCAGACGCTCTCCTCGTCCACCTTCCGCACCGCGCCCTGACCCGGCCCCCCGCGGCCCGCGCCGCGCGCCCGACGGCGCGCGGCCGTGCCGCCGTGCCGCGTCAGTTGAAGACGGGCATGATCTCGTCGGCGATCATCTTGAGCTGCCCCTGCACGTCGGGGACGTCAACGTCGCGGCCGGTGAAGGTCTTCACCAGCACCGGGTCGGTGACGCAGAGGATCATGTGGTTGACGCCGGTGTCGGCGATGGTGCGGATCTTCTCGGTGCACTCCTCCGGCGTGCCGGCGATCGACAGCGTCTCGGCCACCCCGTCCGGGAGCGCGTCGATGGCCCCGGGGATGTCGCCCGCGCCCATCTTCTCGAGCACCGGGGCGAGGCTGTCGGGGTCGATGCCGTGGCGCTCGATCTGCTCGCGCGGCATCGCCGAGACGTAGAAGACCACCAGGCTGCCGCAGGCGCGCTTGGCCTCGGCCGAGTCGGTGCCGACCGTGAACGCGCACCAGGCGCCGATGTCGAGGTCGGCCACGTCGCGCCCGGCCTTCTTCGCGCCCGCCGCCGTGTGCTTCACGAGGTACTCGTAGGCCTCCTTCGAGTAGCTGAGGGCGTGGTGGACGCCGTCGGAGACCTCCCCCGCCAGCTCGAACGACTTCGGCCCGCGCATGGCGCCGATGATGATGGGCAGGCGCTCCTGCACCGGCCGGGCCAGCGTGAACAGCCCGGCGTACTTGTAGTAGTCGCCGTCGAAGGTGATCGCCCCGTTGTCGAGGAAGGTGCGCATCACGTGGTGCGCCTCCCTGACGCGCGAGAACGAGTGCATCTTGGTCCAGTCCAGGCCGTACTGGGCCAGGAGGCCGAAGTTCCCGATCGAGATACACGCACTCCACCCGCCCGCCGGTGAGCTCGTCGAGCGTGGCGAGCGCCTGGCAGATCAGCGTCGGCTCCCGGAGGCCGATCGGGGCGAGGTTGGGGCCGAAGCGGATGTTCTTGGTCTTGTCGGCCGCCGCGGCGAACAGGACGTACATGTCCTTGTGCCAGGTCTCATCGACCGAGTAGCACGCGTAGAACCCCAGCTCGTCCGCGGTCTTGATCATCTCGATCGAGTCCGTGAGCGGGTAGTCGGGGAGCGTCACGTAGCTGAACTTCATACCGCCTCCTCCGTAGGTCGCCGGGGCCTATCCCTCGGCCTCGATCTCCTCGATCAGCTCCTCGCCGGAGATCACCGAGTCCGCGAAGTGGTCGTGCATCCAGGCGAGGTGCTCCCAGCGGCTGTCGACGATCCGGCGCGTGTCCCAGGCCGGGATCTCCTGCTGCCGTACGTGCTCGGTCATGAGCTCGGGATCGACCTCGTAGATGTGGTCGAAGCGCATCACCACGGCGTCCGTCACCCGCCGGGCATCCGGCGGGCGCTGGGCGGCGAGGCGGAAGCCGATCACGCCCCGTCCTCGTATGCCTGATCGAGCAGGTACTTGCCCGGGTTCATCACGTTGTTCGGGTCGAGCGCGCGCTTGATCGTCTTCATCACCTCGAAGCCGCCGCCCAGCTCCACCGGGACGAGGTCAACCTCGCCCTCGCGACACGAGCCGTGGCACGCGCTGATCGAGCCGCCGTGGCGCAGCGCGACGGCCGCGATGTCGCGCTTGGCCTCGACCCATGCCTGCCAGGAGTCCTCGTCCCAGCGCTCCTCCCAGATGCCCACGTCGATCTCGGTGAGGTAGTCGCCCCACGGTTTGTAGGCCGCGTTGGTGTAGGCGAACATGCCCCAGTCGTCGAACATGTCGTGCCGCTCGCGCAGGCCCGCGACGATCGCGTGCCACTCCTCCCGCACCGCGGGCAGGGCGCTGAAGTTGATCGAGGCGTCCTCGCAGTGCCAGCTCATCGGCACCACCTGGCCGTTGCGCACGCGGCCGTGGAGGGGGGTGGCGTAGCGGTCGTGGCGCGAGGCCCAGTCGCCCTGCGAGATCTCGTCGCCCAGGTAGGCGCCGCCGCTCTCGCGGCCGATGCGCATGAGCCGCTTGGCCGCCGGCCGCACCTCGTCTGTCGTCCCGTACATCGCCGACGCCACCACGGCCTTCACCTCGGGCGGCTGGGGGATGTAGGCCTCGTCGTCGCGGCGCAGGTAGTCGATCTTCCACTCGTCGAAGAGCACCACCCCGGCCAGGGTGGCGAGCCCGGAGCGCGCCAGCTCCCCGGTGGAGCGCCAGGCGGTCGCGTAGTCGGGGTACGAGAAGAAGGCGGCGAACTCGGCCTCGGGACGGGTCACCAGCTCGAGCGTCGCCTCGGTGACGATGCCGAGCGTCCCCTGGTGGCCCATGAAGAGGTGCTTGAGCTGGTAGCCGCTCGACGACTTGCGGATCTTGCGCCCGCCGCCGTCGCCCACCTCGATGATCTCGCCCGTCGGCAGGACCATCTCGAAGCTGATGACCAGGTCTCGGGTGTGCCCGTAGCGGCCTCCGATGAGCGACCAGCCATTGGTGCCGATGCGCCCGCCCACCAGCGAGCACGGGTAGGAGGCCGGGTCGTCGGGATAGATGAAGCCGAGCGGCTTGAGCTCCTCGGAGAGCTTCAGCATGTTGATGCCGGGCCCGACGGTGACGGTGCGGTCGTCGAGGTCGATCTCGACGATCCTGTTCATGAGCTTGACGTCAACCAGGATCCCGCCCCGCAGCGGCACCGCCCCGTCGGTGAGCCCCGTCCCCCCGGCCCGCGGCACCACCGGGATGCCGCGCCGGTTGGCCAGCTTGACGACCTCCGAGACCTGCTCGGCGGTGGTGGGGAGCACGACGACGTCGGGGATGTGCTCCTTCCAGCGGTGCAGCGGGAACGGTGCGGGGACGCGGGCGCGGTTCGCGCGCGCCGAGATGCCGGCGAAGACGCCCTCCGCTCCCACGATGCCGACCAGCTCGTCGCGCACCGAGTCGGAGAGGGCGACCGCGCTCACGCGGCCGCCTCCCCGCCGAGCCCGGCCGACTCGGCCACCAGCTCCATCAGGTCCATCACGGCGATGGGCTCGGGGCGCTCGGCGCCGGCCGCCGCCAGCGGCCGCTCCGACCAGACGCAGGCGGAGACCAGCGTGTCAACCTCCAGGCCCGCCGCCCGCTCCATCCGCCGCCGGCTGATCTCGGCGGTGAGGTCGGGCCGCTCGATGCCGAGGCCGCCGCCCGCCCCCGAGCAGTACGACCACTGGGTGACGTGGTCAACGTCGACGAAGGTCAGCCCCGGGATCGCCCGCAGGATCTCGCGCGGCGCCGCGTGGATGCCCTTGCGCTTGTTGAGCCGGCAGGCGTCGTGGTAGGTCACGACCCGGTCGATCGGCACCGTCAGCGCCAGGCGCCCCTCGCGCACCAGCTCGGCCACCAGCTCCACCGCCAGCACGAACTCGAAGTCGAGGTCGTCGCCGAAGAACCGGGGGTAGTCCTCGGTGAAGGAGATGTAGTCGTGGGGGTCGATGACGATGATCCGCCTGGTGCCGCTCGCGCGCCAGTCGGCGACGTTATGCTCGGCGAAGCGCCGCGCCTGGTCCACGTAGCCCATCTCGGCGGCCGGGCCGCCGCAGCACCACTGCTCCTGCATGAGGCCGAACTCCACGCCGGCCGCCTGGAGGATGCGCGCGACCGCGCGCGGCATCGAGGTGCGGTGGAAGGCCGCCTCGCAGTCGCAGAAGAGCACCGTCTCGCCGCCCACCGGCAGCCCGAGCCCCTGCGCCCAGTCGGCCACCTTCGCCTGGTCAACCGGCGTTCCGTTCAGCACCGGCTCGTGGCGGCGGTCGTCGGTCGAGCGGTTCCACTCCCGCCAGGCGGGCTGGTGGACCCCCGAGTCGACCGCCAGCGCCCGGACCGCCTTCACCAGGTCCACCGTGCGGGTGCGGAAGCGGTAGAAGTCGCCGGTGAAGAGGGTGTTCGGGCACCTCAGCTCGCAGGCGCCGCACTGGGTGCAGTGGACGTAGTCGCGGGCGATGTCCTCCACGCCCATCACGCCCTGCTCCATCGCCACCACGTTCGCGTGGAACGACGTGGGCGTGTGCGCCTCGTCGCGCGTGACCTGCATCACCGGGCACACCTCGCGGCAGAACTTGTGCCCCGAGCTGAAGCAGTTGTAGGCGGCGGAGCGCCACCGCTCGACGAACGCCTCCGTCGGGCCCGGGTCCCGCGGCTCAGGCCGCGACGCCTCACCGTCCACCACGCCCCCCTCCGCCGCAGGGCAGTGGGGCGCACCCTAGATGAGCGGGCGAACCGCTGTCGACTGCCGGGCGGCGCCGCGCTTGCCAGCCGGGGCGGCGCGAGGCCAGGATAGGCGGCCAGGCGACGACGAAGGGGGCGGGCCGTGACCACCGAGACCCGGGGCAACTTCATCGGCGGCGAGTGGCGGGGGGGCGCCGACGGCGGCGTGGACGCCGTCATCGACCCCGCCACCGGTGAGACCATCGCCGAGGTGGCGTCGTCTTCGGCGGCCGACGTCAACGGGGCCGTGGCCGCCGCCGCGGCCGCCTTCCCGGCGTGGGCGGCGACGACGCCGGCGGAGCGGGCGATCGCCCTCTGGCGCCTGGCCGACCTCATGGAGGGCGACCGCGACGGGCTGATCGCCCTCGAGAGCCGCAACGTCGGTAAGCCGATCGCCGCGGTCCCCGAGGAGATCGACTTCGACATCGACAACCTGCGCTTCTTCGCCGGGGCCGCCCGCACGGCGACGGCGCAGGCGAGCGGCGAGTACATGGCCGGCTACACCTCGGTGCTGCGGCGCGAGCCGCTCGGCGTGGTCGCCTCGATCGCGCCCTGGAACTACCCGCTGATGATGGCGATCTGGAAGATCGGCCCCGCCCTGGCAGCCGGCAACACGGTGGTGCTGAAGCCCTCCGAGCTCACCCCGCTCACGGCCCTGCGCCTGGCCGAGCTGGCGGCCGACGTGCTGCCGCCGGGGGTGCTCAACGTGGTCACCGGCCAGGGCGAGAGCGCGGGCGCGGCGCTGTCGGGGCACCCGGACGTCGCGATCGTCTCGATCACCGGCGAGGTGTCCACCGGCAAGGCGGTGATGCGCGCGGCGGCCGACTCGCTCAAGCGCGTCCACCTCGAGCTGGGCGGCAAGGCGCCGGTGGTGGTGTTCGACGACGCCGACCTCGAGGCCGTCGTGGCCGCGGTGCGCTCTTCGGCTACTTCAACGCCGGCCAGGACTGCACGGCGTCGACGCGGGTGATCGCGGGCCCGGGCGTCTACGGCGACGTCGTCGAACGGCTTGGCCGAGGCCGCGTCGAGCCTCGTCATGGGCAGCCCGGCCGACGAGTCCACCGAGCTCGGTCCCCTGATCTCGGCCGACCAGCAGGAGCGGGTGTCCGGCTTCGTTGACCGCGCCGTCGGCGCCGGTGCCCGTGTCGTCACCGGTGGCGAGCCGGGCGACGGGCCGGGCTTCTACTACCGGGCGAGCGTCGTCGCGGACGTCGCCCAGGACTCCGAGATCGCCCAGCGCGAGGTCTTCGGCCCGGTCGTGACGGTCCAGCGCTTCGGCGACGAGGCCGAGGCGATCGCATGGGCCAACGACGTCCACTACGGCCTGTCGGCGTCCGTCTGGACCAAGGACGTCGGCCGCGCCCACCGGGTCGCCAACGCCCTGCGGTTCGGCACCGTCTGGGTCAACGACCACGGCCCCCTGGTCGCCGAGATGCCCCACGGCGGCTTCAAGCAGTCCGGCATGGGCAAGGACATGTCGGCCCACTCCACTGGAGCACTACACCGAGCTCAAGCACGTGATGATCAACCTGGGCTGAGCGACCGGCCCTCCGGGGCCTGCAACGCCGATTTCACCGAGCCGGGTAGCCAGCGCTCGTGACATCGGTTACGTTTCCGCCGGATGCCCTCCCTCGCCCGCCGGACCCGGGTGCTCCTCGTCCTCGCCGCCTTCGGGGCGGCGCTGGCGGCGTGGCAGGGCGCGGCCGCCGCCTCCCTGACGGTGACCGGCGCGACCCTCGACGGCAGCGATACGACGAGCACCAGCAGCCCGCCCGGGCGGCGTGCTCCCCGCCACGGCCACCGTCAAGCGGCGACGGCACGAGACTGGCGGGCGACCCAGTACGAGTTCGGCTCCAGGCGCCTTCTCTGCGCGAACACAGACGACGGGGACTCAGACGGCACCAGCTCCAGGGACTTCAACGTGACGGCGCCGGGCGCCCCGGGCGACTACGAGATGAACGTCTACGCGCGGAGCAGGACGACTGCACCGGGACCGCGAGCCTGCCCAGGAGCCTTCCCAAGGCCTTGAGCGTCACGAAGCCGGAGAAGAACGACGACGTGCCGGAGGGCTGTGGCCTCAACATGATGCTGATCCTGGACGAGTCGGGCTCCATCGGTACCCGGAGACCGCCGCACGGCCGTCCGGAATGCGGCGAAGGCGTTCGTCGGCTCGCTCGCGGGAACCGGCTCGAAGGTCGCGACCCTCGAGTTCAACACCAGGGCCCGCGAGGCCCTGCCGTACGCCACGGTTGACCAGGCCTGGATCGACGGGACCTTCAACCGGTACATCGACGACACCGCGCCACGGCCCGGGCTACGACCCGGTGATTACGCGACGAGCAGTACACGAACTGGGACGACGCCTTCAAGTCGGCGCACGAGATCAACGCCGCGGCGCAACCACTCCGGCCACCCGGTCGCGGACCTGGTGGTGTTCGTCACCGACGGCGACCCGACGGCGCGGAACACCAGATAAGGGCCGCGAGACCCGTCTCACGGACGGCAGCGTCCTGGCGATGAGGCCGGCCGCCGTGAACGCCGACCTCGTGAAGAGGCAGGGGTCCCACATCTTCGCACTGGGCGTCGGCGCGGCCGTGACCGAGCCGGACAGCGCGGACCGCCTCACGGCGGTCTCCGGGTTCGACGAGTTCACGCTGGACAGCCAGGGCAACCCTCGGGCGCACCCTTCGCCAAGGCCGACTTCACGCTCGTCAAGAACTTCAGCGACTTGGCGGCGGCCATGAAGGGGATCGCGACCCAGCTCTGCAAGGCGTCGGTCACGATCACCAAGCAGGTGGACGAACGCGACGGCAAGGGCTACCGGCCGGCGGCGTGGGCTGGGACTTCACCGCCGACGTCAGCACCGCGCCGGGCCCCTACACGTGGGTCACGCCGCCGCCCAGACCTCGAGCCCGAGCTACCGCACGGAGACGACCGACGAGGACGGCGAGGTCCTCTTCCAGTGGAAGCCCGGGAACGCGAACGCGGTCAGCACGATCGTGGTCTCCGAGACACCAGAGGCGGGCTACACGTTCGAGGGGTGGGAGTGCAAGCCGAGCAAGAAGAAGCAGCTCCGCCGCCCCGCAGCCCGCGGGTTCAAGACGCCTGAGCGCACGATCACTCTCCAGCCCGGCGAGTTCGAGACGTGCACCGCGCTGAACAGGAAGATCCCGAATCCCACGGGCACGATCACGATCATCAAGGAAGCGGTGCCGAACAGCGACCGCGAGTTCGCCTTCTCCGGCTCTGGCGGCCTTGGGAGTTCAGGCTCGTGGACAACGACGACCCTTCGCCTCCCACCGCCAAGAAGACCTTCACCGGCCTCCAGTCCGGCACCTACGTCGTGAGCGAGGCCCAGCAGAACCCCGCGATTCGCCGCGCGCGGAGCGTGACATGGACGCTCACGGCGATCGTGTGCAGCGACCCGAAGGTCGACGTGAACCTGACGGAGGGCCAGGTCACGATCCCCCTCGTCGCGCCCCAAGGGGTGACCTGCACGTTCCAGAACACGCGGGGCGACGAACCCCCGCCTGAGCCCCCGCTGCCGCCCGACCCGCCGCCCGACCCGCCGTCCCCGCCGACTCCCGTCGTGCCGGTGCCGGACGTCGATCCTGCCCGCGCGGTGCTCGAGGTCAAGAAGAGGATGTCCCCGACCGTCCGCATCGCGCGGCGCATCTTCTTCTCGCTGATCGTCACCAACGTGGGCACGGTTCCGGCGGAGAGCGTCCGCCTGCGTGACGTCCCGCCCGCCGCGATCATCCTCGCTCGCGGCTCTCTGCGGAGCACATCCGGGCACGCGTGGCGGGCGGCAGCGCCACCTGGAGCGTCGGCACGCTGGCGCCGGGCGCGACCCGCAGAATCCGCGGCTCGGTGCTCCTCACCAGTGCCGCGCCCGGGCTGAAGCGCAACCACGTCTTCGCGACCGCGAACAATGCCGACACGGTCAACGCGTTCGCCGACACACGGGTGCGCGTCATCGCCCAGCGGAGGGTGATCCCGCCCGTCACCGGGTAGGCGCGCGCGCGTCACCCTCCCGCGCCGAGCCGAGGCTGCCGGCGCCGCTGCGGGAGCGACGTGATGCGCAAGTCGCCCCGCACCCGGCCGGTTTCCGTCCCGGCGAGTGGCAAGGCGTTGCTTGCGCGGCCCACGGGAGGTCGATATGGCTACGCCAATGCGGCGCAGACGCTTCGCTGGTGTGGCCGGAGGGGTCGCAGCCGTCGTGGCCGTCCCCGCCCTCGTCATGCTGCTGGCGGCTGGGTCGCTGAGCGGGCAGCCCATCTACGCCGGGGAAGACTTTGACCCCGTCCAGTTCACCTTCTCGCCGACCGACCCGACCTCCACTCCGGCCACAGTCCAGCTCCTGCGCGTGGAGCCCTTCGCCCCAGACGAGATCCCGCCGGAGCTCACGCAGCGCTATCCACGGTTGGGGGAGTCCGGCGGTCAGGTGTGGGTGTACCAGGTCACCAGCGGGCGGGCGCCCGCCATCAGCCTGTGGCATCTCCCCCTCTGTCCCGACATCACGCGGGACGACATCCTTCAGGAGACCGAGCCCTTCGAGGGACCGAACGAGACCCTCCCTGACTACCACACCATCAAGTTCGACACCGGGTACGTCGACGACGAGGGGCGCACCGTCTCCTTCGCGCTCGTGGGGCAATGGCCCATCACTCGCGAACCGGCACTGATGAGGGCGGGGAGCTCGTGGGCGGCCCGTAATCTCCAATCGCCCGGCTGCCCCCGGGGCCCCACTCCGCCGACGACGCCCACCACGCCGACGACGCCCACCGGGCCGGGCACGCCGACCGAGCCCCAGGCGCCGACCACCGGGGGGCCGGGCGGCGCTCCGGGCGTGAGCGACAGCCTGGTCGCCCAGCTCCTGCGCGATCCGACAGCGCTCTCGATCGCCAAGCTGGGCTCGCCCCGGGCGCGTGCCGGCGGCTCGGCCTTCTACCGGATCGAGGTGCGCAACCGCTCCAAGGGCACGGTGCGGCGGCTCGTGGTCACCGACACACCGCCGAAGGACGCCAGCGCCCACTCGGCCTCAGCGAAGACAACCTCCGCTGGTGGACTCGTCTGGAGGCGGGCCTCGCTCGCCCCCGGCCGGCGTTGGACGCTGAACGTGCGCATGGACGTGCCCGCCGGCGCCCGCGGAGAGATCGTGAACCGGGTCCGGGTGGCCAGTGCCAACGCCGTCGCCGTCCAGTCGCAGGCCCCGACGCAGGTGGTGCGCAGAACGGTGGTCCCGCCGGTCACCGGGTAGGCCGGTCGCGGGCCCAGTGAGGGGCCAGGGTATCCTTGCGCCGTGGGCACCGAGGCTCCCGTCAAGCCGGTCACCGAGCGCGTCGGGCCCGAGAGCGGGCACGGCGAGCCGTGCCACGTCATCGTGCTCAACGACGACCACAACACCTTCGAGCACGTCGCGCGGACCCTCGCCCGCTTCATCCCGGGTGTTGACTACGAGCAGGGGATGGCGCTGGCCGGCAAGATCCACGCGGCCGGGCAGGCGCGGGTGTGGAGCGGGCCGCGCGAGCAGGCCGAGCTCTACTGGGAGCAGCTCACGGACGCCGGCCTCACCATGGCCCCCCTCGCCTAGCGCTCCGGTGGGCGCCGCGAACGGGGCCGACTGGCTGCTCGCGGCCCTGGCCGAGCAGGGGATGCCGGTCCTCTTCGGCAACCCCGGGTCCACCGAGCTGCCCCTGACCGACGCCCTCGGGCGCCAGGACCGGGTGCGCTTCGTGCTCGCCCTGCACGAGGCCGCGGCCGTGGGGATGGCCGACGGCTATGCCCAGTCGACCGGCGGGCCGGCGGCGGTCAACGTCCACGTGCAGCCCGGGCTCGCCAACGCGCTGTCGGGCATCCTCAACGCGGCCCGGTGCCGCGTTCCCCTGCTCGTGACGGTCGGCCAGCAGGAGCAGTCGATGCTGCCAGGCGACCCATTCCTGGGCGGGGACGTCCTCGCGATGGCGCGGCCGCTCGCCAAGGGCGCCTGGGAGGCCCGCCGCCCCGAGGACCTGCCCGGCCTGCTCGCCGAGGCGCTCCGCACCGCCCTGACGCCGCCGCGCGGGCCGGTGGTTCTGAGCCTGCCGGTCGACGTCCAGGTCGGCCCGGCGCCGCCCCCGCACGCCCCCGTCCGTGCGCCCGGCGCCCGAGCGCGCCCGCACGCCGAGGCGCTCGACCGCGCGGCCTCCCTGCTGGCGGCCGCGCGCCGGCCGGTCCTCCTGGCCGGGGACGGCGTCGCCCACGCGGGCGCCGGCGCGGCGCTCGGGGCGCTCGCCGAGCGCCTGGGCGCGCCGATCCGCGGCGAGCCGCTGGCGGCGACCGTGCCCCTTCCCACCGACCACCCGCTCTGGCGCGGGCCGCTGCCCGCCTTCGCGGCCGAGATCGGGCCGCTGCTCGAGGGCCACGACGTCGTCCTGGCGGTGGGCATGCCGGTCTTCCGCCTCTTCGGCCCCGGGCCGGGCGAGCCCCTGCCGCCCGAGGCGGCCCTGGTGCACCTGGAGGTTCGACCCGCGCGAGGTCGGCAAGGTCCACGCCCCCGCCGCCGGGCTCGTCGGCGACCCCGGGCTCGGCCTCGCCGGCCTGCTCGAGCGGCTCGGCCCGGAGACGCCGGAGGCCGTGGCTCGCCGCGTCCGCGAGATGGCGCCCGGCCGCCGATGCCCGCCGCCTCGCGCGGGCACGGGTCGCCCGCGAGGCGGGCGGCGAGCGCGTCAGCCCGGCCGCCTTCGCCCGGGCGGTCGCGGCCGCCGCCGGCCCGCGCGACCTGGTGGTTGATGAGGCCCTGACGTCGGCGCGCGCGCTGCGGTCGGTGATCTCGCGCCGCACCCCGGCGACGTGGCTGGCCCACCGCGGGAGCGCCCTGGGCTGGGGCCTGCCGGCCGCCGTCGGCGCCAAGCTGGCCGACCCGGCCCGCCGGGTGATGGCCCTCCAGGGCGACGGGGGCCTGCTCTTCGGCGCCCAGGCGCTGTGGTCGGCGGCCCATGAGGGCGTCGGGCTGGCGCTGGTGGTCGCGGACAACGGCGGCTACGAGATCCTGCGCGCCGGCCTCGAGGGCCTCACCGGCCGGCCCGAGGGCGCCTGGCCGGGCCTCGCGCTCGCCGAGCCGCGGGTCGGCCTGGAGGAGATCTGCCGCGGCTACGGCGCGTCGGCGGCCCGGGCCGACCTGGTGGCCGACCTTCCCGAGGCCCTCGCCGACCTCTGGCGGCGCGCGGCCGACGGGCCCGCCGCCCTCGTCGTGGGCGTGGAGGGCCGCACGCCCCCTGTGGGCTACCCGCTCAGCCCCGCGGAGGGGTGATCACGCCGGCCGCGCCGATGCGCGGCGCCCGCGCGCCGAAGTCGTCCTGCGAGAGCTCGCGCACCGTCGCGATCGCGTTCCCACCGGGGGCGGGGACCCCCGAGCCGACCAGCTGGGTCGGGCGGATGCGCGCCCGCTGCAGGCGGCCGTCCGGCGCCAGGGTGGCCTGGAGGACCATGCTGGTCGCGGTGACGGAGTTGAGCCCGAAGACCTCGTACCCGCCGAAGTTGCCGAGGCTGTAGGCGATCAGCCGCCCCTTGTAGACCTCCATGCCGCGCAGGACGTGAGGCCCGTGGCCGATCACGATGTCGGCGCCGGCGTCGATGACGGCCCGCGAGAAGCGCCGCAGGTCGCCGCGGTTCTCGCCGAGGAAGTACTCGGACCCCTGCGGCACGTGGGTCTTGTCGCTGCCCTCGGCCCCGCCGTGGAAGGTCACGATCACGATCTCGGCCTTGGCGGCCGTCTCCCGCACCCGCCGGCGCGCGGCCGGGATGTCGAGCAGCGGGTCGGCCCAGTCGTAGGAGGCGAAGCCCAGGACGGCGACGCGCTGGCCGTTGACCTTCTGCACCGCGACGGTGCCCGGGCGGCCGGTGCTGCGGATGCCGAAGCGCGACAGCGCCGCGACCGTCTCGCGCAGGGCCGAGGGCCCGAAGTCGTTGGCGTGGTTGTTGGCCAGGTTCATGACGGTGAACCCGGCCTCCTTGATGTACCTCGCGTACGAGGGCGGGGTGCGGAACGCGAAGCAGTTGGGGCTGCCGGAGCCGCACTTCGAGACGCCCCCGGTCGCCAGGGTGCCCTCGAGGTTGCCGAGGACGACGTCGCCCGTCAGGAGGTCGTTGACCTGGTCGAAGAACGAGGCTCCGCCGTCGGACGGCAGGCCGTAGGGCAGGCTGCCCATGACCGTGTCGCCGACGGCCGACAGGCGCACGGGCTCGGCGTCCTCGACCGGCGGGGCCGCGGGCGCCGCCGCGACCTCCTGGGCGCCGGGCGCCTCGCCGCCCGCGGCGGCCGTCGCCTCGGGTCCGCCGGAGTCGCCGCCGCGGAACGCCACCGCGACCGCCACGGCCACGGCCATCACGCCGAACAGCACCGCCAGGGCCGTCCGCCGCCGGCGGGTCACCTGGCGGCGTCGCTCCTCGCGCCGGCGCACACGCTGGTCGTCCGGGGCTCCCACCTCCTCGATATTAGACGCCCCCCCGTTCCTCCCTGCCGCGCCCCTCGCGGTGCCGGGGGCCCCGGGGCTACGAGTGGGTCAGGTGGGTGACCCGGATCGAGCTGCCGCGCTCGAGCCACCTGCTGAAGCCGCCCCTCCCCCTGACCCGACCAGGGGCGCCAGAACGGCGTCGAGCAGGCCCGGGAAGCGCTCCTCGAGCTCCCTCTTGCGGAGCCAGGTGAGCTTGCGCGTGCCCTCCTCGCGCTCGCCCGTGATCCCGGCGGTGCGGAGGGTCTTGAGGTGGTGGCTCGCGGTCGAACTTGGTCACGTCGAGCTCGATCTGGCCGCATCGGATGCCCGAGCCCTCCTCGCAGCCGGCGAGCTGGCGGACGATATCGAGGCGCACGGGATCGGAGAGCGCCTGCAGGACGGTGACCAGATCGGAGGGGGCGTTGCGCATCGTTTGACGTACGTCGAACAACCAGCTAGGTTGGCTCGTACGGTGCGCATCGAACAATAGAGGACGCACGCGGCGGCCGCCAACGCTCCTCGCCCGATCCGAACGTCCCCACACGAAGGAGCACCGCCCGTGTCCGCCGCACGCTTCGACGCGCGCGCCTGGGGCCTCATCCTGGTCCTCTGCAGCGCGCTCTTCCTCGACGCGCTCGACGTCTCGATGGTGGGCGTCGCCCTGCCGTCGATCGGCTCCGACCTCGACCTGACCAACGGCAGCCTGCAGTGGGTCATCAGCGCCTACGTGCTCGGCTTCGGCGGCTTCCTGCTGCTGGGGGGGCGCGCCGCCGACCTGCTCGGCCGGAGGCGCATGTTCCTCATCGCGCTGGCCGTCTTCGCGGTCGCCTCGGGCCTCGGGGCGCTGGTCGACGAGGGCTGGCTCCTCATCGCCACGCGCTTCATCAAGGGCGTGAGCGCGGCCTTCACCGTCCCGGCCGGGCTCTCCATCATCACGACGAGCTTCGCCGAGGGCGCCCTGCGCAACCGGGCCATCTCGATCTACACCGCGACGGGCGCGACCGGGTTCTCGCTCGGCCTCGTCATCGGCGGCCTGATGACCGAGGTGGGCTGGCGCTGGGCCCTGCTGCTGCCCGTCCCGGTCGCGATCGTGACGCTGATCGCGGCGATCGTCCTCGTGCCCGACACCGGGCGGCCGGCCCTGGGCCGCCGGAGCTTCGACCTGGCCGGGGCGGCCTCGCTCACCGCGGGCATGCTGCTGCTGGTCTTCACCGTCGTCGAGGCCCCCGACGCCGGCTGGGCCTCGGTCCGGACCCTGGGGTCCCTGGCCGCGGTCGTCGCCCTGCTCGGCGCCTTCGTCGCGATCGAGCGGCGCACGGCGCAGCCGCTCGTGCGCCTGGGAATCCTGCGCTCGGCCCGGCTCGTGCGCGCCGGCGCGGGAGCGATGTCGCTGTTCGGCGGCTGGGTCGGGTTCCAGTTCATCGCGACGCTCTACATGCAGCAGGCGCGTGGCTGGTCACCGCTGGA
This sequence comes from Miltoncostaeaceae bacterium, assembly GCA_963819845.1. GTDB lineage: Bacteria > Actinomycetota > Thermoleophilia > Miltoncostaeales > Miltoncostaeaceae > DATAGF01. The sequence goes on along the minus strand of CAWFXQ010000008.1, from coordinate 524,380 downwards.
GACCGGCCTGGCGATCCTGCCGGCCGGCCTGATCGTGGCGCTGATCGCTCCCCGGCTCGGCCCGGTGATCACGCGCGTCGGCACCGGCCCGCTGATCTCGGCGGGGCTGCTGGGGACCGTCGCCGCCTACGCGCTGTTCCTGCCGATCGGCGTTGACTCTCCCTACGCGGCGGCGATCCTGCCGACCATGCTGCTCGGCGGCCTGGGCTTCGCCCTCGCCTACGGACCGCTCAACGTCGCGGCGACCGAGGGCATCGCGCCCGAGGAGCAGGGCCTCGCCGGCGGGCTGCTGAACACCTCGTTCCAGTTCGGCGGCGCGCTCGTCCTCGCGGTGACGACGGCGGTCAACGAGGCCTTCACCGGCCCCACGGGTAGCCCGGAGGACCTCCTCGAGGGCTTCGTGCCGGCCGTGGTCGTCTCGCTGATCGCCGCGACGCTCGGCTTCCTCGCCGTGTCCGTGCGGCGCCCCCAGCGCATGCCGGAGGCCGATCCAGCCTAGGGAGACAATGCGACTGGCCGCCTCTTGCGGGCGGCCAGTCGCGCCTCCGGCCCCTGGCCGGGGCCTCCGGCAGCGGCGGCACCGCCTGCGGCGGGACCGGCCGCCTCGACCCAAAGACCAGGCGACCGGCCGCCTCTTGCGGGCGGCCAGGCGCGCCTCCGGCCCTTTCTCGGCGAGCCGGATAGCCGCGACGTGGCTCCGTTCAGGGTGCCAACGCCTTCACCAGCTCGGGATCGACCGCGGCGGCGACGCCGTCGGGGTCGATCCCGGGCAGCCACTCGCGCAGGCCGGCGGCCGCCGCGGCCAGGTCGGCCGCGAGCGGCTCGCCGCCGCCGAGCACTCGGGCCAGCAGGGCCGCGTCCAGGTCGAGCAGGATGCCGGCCTGCAGCAGGGTGCCCTGGCGGCGCCGGGTCTGCGACAGGCCCACCACCTTCCGCCCCCCGGCCAGCAGCTCGTAGGGGGACAACCCGCCGAAGCACGCGACGTCCGCGGGGCGGGGGGCCGCATCCCGGGCCCGCGGCACCTCCACCACCTCGACCCCCGGGGCGCCGAGGGCGCCCAGGCCCCGGGCCAGGGCCTCCCCGAGCCAGCGGTACGCCTCGACCACGTCCCGCGTCTCGCGCGCGTGGCCGCGGGGCAGCACGACGTCGAGCGCGAGCAGCCCCGGGTCCCACAGCACCGGGCCGCCGCCCGAGGAGCGCCGCTCCACCGGGAGCCCCTCGTCCCACGCGGCGTCCTCGATCCCGCGGGTGTCGTCGGCCGAGCGCCCCAGCACGAGGCACGGCGTCGTGACGGTCGACCACGAGGCGATCGGCGGGCCGGAGGCCGTCATCGACCTCAGCAGGTTGACCGGCCGCGCCACCGCCCGGTGGGGCGGCAGCGCGTCGGGGCCCAAGCGCCGGAGCACGGCGCGGGCGGGCTCGGCCGGGCTCAGGAGAGGTAGGGGGCCACGCCGACCGCCTGCTGGGCGGCGTCCATCACCATCTCGCTCACCGTCGGGTGGGCGTGGATGATCTCGCCCAGCTCGCTCGCCGTGAGGCCGTCGGCGATGGCGACCCCGATCTCATGGATCATCTCGACGGCGTGGACGCCCATGATCGTCGCCCCCAGGAGGAGCCCGGTCGAGGAGTCCACCACCAGCTGGGCGTAGCCGTCGGGCTCGCCCTCGCCGAGCGCCTTGCCCGATCCGCCGAAGCGGGCCTGGCCGAGGGTGACCTCGTACCCGGCCTCCTTGGCGTCGTCGGCCGTCAGGCCGACGGTGGCGATCTCGGGGTGGGTGTAGATGCAGCTCGGCACCACGGTGCGGTCCATCGGCGCCATCTCGCCGCCGATGGCGTTCTCGACCGCCCGCGCGGCCTCGGCGGAGGCGAGGTGGGCGAGCTGGAGGCCGCCGATGCAGTCGCCGGCCGCCCACACCTTGGGGTTGGCCGTGCGCAGGAACTCGTTGACGACGATGTGGCCGCGCTCGGTGACCTCGACGCCGAGCTGCTCCAGGCCGATGCCGGCCGCCTGCGAGCGGCGGCCCACCGACACCAGCAGCTTCTCGGCCGACAGCTCGGTGCCGTCGTCCAGGCGCACCGTGACGCCGTCGTCGCGGTAGTCGGTGATCTCCGCGACCTGGCGCTCGAGGTGCACCGTCACGCCCTCCTTCTCGAGCAGCCGCTGGAACTGCGACGCGGTGCGGTTGTTGACGCCGGCGAGCAGGCGGGGCAGGATCTCGACGACCGTGATCGCCGTCCCCAGGGGGGCGAAGAGGCTGGCGAACTCGCAGCCGATCACGCCGCCGCCCACCACCAGCAACGACTCGGGTGGGGCCGTCAGCGCCAGGATGTCGTTGGACGTGAGGATGGCCGGGTGGTCCATGTCGAAGCCCGGCAGCCCCGACGGCTCCGTGCCGACGCAGACGACGAGGTGGTCGAAGGGGTGGCGCTCGCCGTTGACGACCACCGCGTCGCCCTCGACCCGGCCCTGACCGCGCACCACGTTCACGCCCTTCCGCTTCGCCGCGCCCTCGACGCCCTGGCGCATGCGCAGGACGATCTCGTCCTTGCGCGCCATCATCCTCGGGAAGTCGAACGAGACCTCCGGCACCACGAGGCCGTACTCGTCGGCGCGCCGCACCCGGCGCAGCAGGTCGGCGGTCGCCAGCAGCGACTTGGTCGGGATGCAGCCCCAGTTGAGGCAGGTGCCTCCGAGCTCCGCGCGCTCGACGAGGGTGGAGTGGGCGCCGAGCTGGGCGGCCCGGAGCGCGGCGACGTCGCCCGCGGGGCCTCCTCCCAGCACGACGACGCGCGGCGCGCCCGCGCCGTCACCGCCGTTGGTCGTCATGTCAGCCTTCCGTCTGTCCGCTGATCGCCGCCGCGAGCAGCCGGTCCTGTTCCGCCTGGTGCGCCTGAGGGTAGCCCTCGCTGGGGCTCGCCCGGCGCGCGCGGCCGGTGTAGCCGAGCGGCACTCCGGCGGGCAGCAACCGCTCGAGCTGCAGGCGCACGAACTCCCATGCCCCCATGTTGCGGGGCTCCTCCTGCACCCACGTCACCGACTGTAGCGCGGGGTACGAGGCCAGCAGCTCGGAGACCCTGTCCTCCGCGAAGGGGAAGAGCAGCTCGAGCCGGGCGATCGCCAGCTCGGGGTGCTCCCCGCGGTCGGCGTGGCCGTCGAGCTCGTGGAAGACCTTGCCCGTGCAGAGGATGAGCCGGGTCACCCGATCGCGCGCGCCGGCGGCCCGCGGGTCGTCGTAGACGGCCTGGAAGCCCCCGTCGGACAGGTCCTCGAGCCGCGACGCGGCGCTGCGCGCCCGCAGCAGGCTCTTGGGCGTGAAGATGATCAGGGGCCGCTGCCGGGACGTGCGCGCCTGCTTGCGCAGCAGGTGGAAGTAGTTGGCGGCGGTGCTGCAGTTCGCGACCCGGATGTTGTCCTCGGCCGCGAGCTGGAGGAACCGCTCGATGCGGGCCGAGGAGTGCTCGGGCCCGTTGCCCTCGTAGCCGTGGGGCAGCAGCAGCGTCAGGCGCGAGGCCTCGCCCCACTTCGCCCGCCCCGAGACGATGAACTGGTCGATCATGATCTGGGCGCCGTTGACGAAGTCCCCGTACTGGGCCTCCCAGAGCACCAGCGCGTCGTCGGCCTCGGTGCTGTAGCCGTACTCGAAGCCGACGGCCGCCGCCTCCGAGAGCGGGCTGTTGTAGAGCTCGAACGAGGCCGAGGCGCCGGCAAGGTGCGCGATCGGCATGTAGACGCGGCCGGTGTGCGGGGTCCACGTCTCGCCCTCGCCCATGTCGTGCAGCTCCAGGTGGCGATGGCTGAAGGTGCCGCGGGCGGTGTCCTGTCCGGTGAGGCGAACGGGCACGCCCTCGGTGAGCAGCGAGGCGAAGGCCAGCGACTCGGCGTGGGCCCAGGTGATGCCGCCCTCGGGCCCCATCGCCTCGCGCCGCCGCTCGAGCTGGGGCACGAGCTTGGGGTGGACCGTGAAGCCGTCCGGCACGGCGAGCAGCTGCTCGTTGAGGTCGCGCAGCACGTCGGCCGCAACGGCGGTGCCGGTGAGGGGCGAGCCGTTCGCGCGGGAGGCCTCGTGCTCCTGCTCGCCGAGGACGCCGCGGCTGGTCACGGCCTCGTGGGCGTCGCGCATCCGCCCCTCGGCCTCGGCGATCATCGCGTTGACCTGCTCGCGCGCCAGCACGCCCTCGTCGACCAGCTTCTGCGCGTAGATCTTGCTCACCGGCGGGTGCGCCTTGATCGTGCGGCTCATGACCGGCTGGGTGTAGGCGGGCTCGTCCAGCTCGTTGTGGCCCAGGCGGCGGTAGCCGATGAGGTTGATGAGCACGTCGCGCTGGTAGCGGTTGCGGTAGGCCGTCGCGAGCTGGGCGGCGCTGATGCACGCGTCGATGTCGTCGCCGTTGACGTGGATGACCGGGATGTCGAACCCGCGGGCGAGGTCGCTGACGTGGTAGGTCGAGCGGGCGTCGTTGGGATCGGTGGTGAACCCGATCTGGTTGTTCGCGATGACGTGGACGGTGCCGCCCGTGCTGTAGCCGCGCAGCGCCTGCATGTTGAGCGTCTCGGCGACCACCCCCTGGCCCGTGAAGGCCGCGTCGCCGTGGATCAGCACGGCGACCGCCGAGGCCGGGTCGTGGCGCGACTCGGCCGCCGTTCGGGTCGTCTGGAGCGCCCGGGTGAGGCCCTCGGCGACCGCGTTGACCTGTTCGAGGTGGCTCGGGTTGGCGGCGAGCGTGATGCGCACCGGCCGGCCGTCGCGGGTCTCGTAGACGCCCTCGGCGCCGAGGTGGTATTTGACGTCGCCGGCCGTCTCGCGCATGTCGTCGTCGCCCGACTCGAAGGCCATGTGGCCCTCGAACTCGGCGACGATCGACTCCTCCGGCCTGCCCACGACGTGGCTGATGAACGCCAGCCGGCCGCGGTGGGCCATGCCCATCACCACGTCCCTGGCGCCCTCGGCCCCGACCAGCTCGATCACCTCATCGGTGATCGGGACGAGCGCGTTGACGCCCTCGATGGAGAAGGTCTTCTGGCCGAGGTAGGTGCGGCGCAGGAAGCGCTCGAAGGCGTCGACCTGCACGAGCCGCTCCAGGACCTCGACCCTCCGGGCCGCCGGCAGCGGGTCGCGCAGACGCCCGGACTCGATCACGCCGCGCAGCCAAAGGCGCTTCTGGTGGTCGGACAGGTGCTCGATCTCGTAGGCGATCGTGCCGCAGTAGGCCGCGCGGAGGTGGGGGAGGGCGGCGGCGAAGCTGTCGCCCGGCACCTTCACGCGCAGCAGCGACGCCGGGATGCGGGCCATGACCTCGGGCGTGAGCCCGAGGTTCTCCGGCACCAGGGCGGGGTCGCCGGGGGGCTTGGCGCCCAGCGGGTCGAGGTCGGCGGCCAGGTGGCCGTGGCTGCGGTGGGCCTTCACCACCGACATGGCCGCCGCCACTCCGGCCAGCAGCTCGTCGTCGACCGGGCCCGTCGCCACGGCCGGCGCGGGAGCGGCGGGCGCCGCGCGCCCGGGTTGCGGCGCGGGCGCGGCCGCAGGGAGCCCGAGGCTGTCGCGGACCTCCTCGTAGAAGCCGTCCTCGCCGCGCAGCATGCGCTCGATGAGCGCCAGGAACTCGCCGCTCTCGGCGCCCTGGATCACCCGGTGGTCGTAGGTGCTGGTGACGGTCATGACCTTCTCGACGCCGAGGCTCGCGAGCGTCTCGCCGTTGACGGCGGCCAGCCCGGCCGGGTAGCCGATCGCGCCGGTCGCGACGATCGTGCCCTGGCCCGGCATCAGGCGGGGCACCGACGCCACCGTGCCCAGGCCGCCCGGGTTGGTGAGGCTGATGCTCGCCCCGCGCAGCTCGTCGGGCTTCACCTGGCCCGCCCGCGTCCGCCGCACGAGGTCGTCGTAGGCGTCGCGGAAGCCGCGGAACCCGAGCCCCCCGGCGTCCCGCACGACCGGCACCAGCAGCGAGCGGCTGCCGTCCTTGCGCTCGACGTCGACGGCGAGCCCGAGGTTCACCCGCTCCCGCACGAGCTTGTGGGGGCCGCCGTCCACGACGCCGTAGCCGGTCCCCATGGCGGGCAGCGCCTGGGCGGCGCGCACCAGGGCCCACGCGATCAGGTGGGTGAAGGAGAGCTTCTCATCGCGCCCGGCGGCCGTGAGGTCGGCGTTGATCGCCCGCCGCTGGGCGTCGAGGGCGCCCACGCCGAGGGTGCGGAAGCTCGTCGCCGTGGGGATCGAGAGGCTCTCGTCCATGTAGCCGGCGAGCGCCGCGGCCGGGCCGCGCAGGGGCACGGCCTGCTCTCCGGCCGCCGCGGGCGCGGTGGCGGGCGGCGCGGGGGCCGCGGCCGGGGCGCCGTTGCCGGCCGCCAGGACGTCGGCCTTGCGCACCATGCCGCCGGGGCCGGTGCCGGCGACGGCCGCGGGGTCCACCCCGCGCTGGATCGCCAGCCGCCGCGCGACCGGGCTGATGCGCGGCCACTCGAGGTCGCCGGCCGGCGGCGCGGGCGCGGCGGGCGCCGCGGCGGGCCCGTCCTGGGCGGCGGCCGGCGCGGGGGCGGCGGGCGACGGCGGGCCGCCGTCGGCGCCCACGGCGATGCGCCCGAGCGGCTGGCCCACCTGGAAGGTCTCGCCCGCGGCGACGGCGATCTCGGCCAGGGTGCCGGCGGCCGGGGCGGGGACCTCGAGGTCGACCTTGTCGGTCGAGACCTCGACGACGGTCTGCTCGGCGGAGACCTCGTCGCCCACGGCGACGCTCCACTCCACGACGACGCCCTCGGTCACCGACTCCATGTCCGGCAGCACGATGTTGACCATCTCGCCCGGGGCGGTCGCGCCGTCGTCGGCCGCCGGAGCCGCGGGCGCCTCGGCGGGCGCGCCGCCGTTGCCCCCGCCATCACCGGTCTGGAGCTCGGCGAGGAGCGCCCCGACCTCGACCGCGTCGCCGGGCTGGGCGACGATCCGCACCAGGCGGCCGCTCGTGGGCGCGGGCACCTCGACGTCCACCTTGTCGGTGGTGACGTCCAGCAGCGGGTCGCCGGCGCGGACCTCGTCGCCCTCCGCGATGCGCCACTCGACGACGACCCCTTCGGTGACCGACTCGCCGAGCTCCGGCAGCACCACCTGAACGGTCTGTGAGGACGTGGTTGACACGCGAGGGTCCTAGGCTATCGCGACGGGCGAAACGCCGTCCGAAACGGCGGTCACGGGGTTGTTACCCCCACGCCCCGCGAACCCTCCCCGGGAGCGCTAGTCGCCGAGCTCCAGGATGCGCTCCATCGCCTCGGCGACGGCGGCGCGCTGGCTGCCGGTGAGGCGGCCGAGGCGGTCGATGACGGCGTCGGCGTCCTCGTGCTCGAGGTCGCGGGCGAGGCGGGTGAGCTCGCGCAGCGCCCCCTGCCGCTCCCAGTCGTCGATGGGCGGGTCCGCGACGGCGCCGGTGCGCACGCTGTGATCTCCGTGGTCTCTCATCTGCACAAGACACTAGGCTCGACACCGGGGCGAAACACCCCATCGATGGTCTAGGAAACGGCCGGAAAGCGCCCGTGATGAGCACTTCGCTCCACCCCGCCACCCGACTGGGCCCCGCGCGGCTGACCGTGGCCGACCTCGGCGCGGCGCGGTCGTTCCACCTGCGCGCGCTGGGCCTGCACGAGCTCGGCGCTGAGGACGGCGTCGTCGCGCTGGGCGCCCCCGGCGGCGAGGCGGTGATCGAGCTCGAGGAGCGCCCGGCGGCGCCGCCCCGGCCGCGGCGGAGCACCGGCCTGTTCCACGTCGCGATCCTGGTGCCGAGCCGCGCCGACCTCGGCACGGCCCTCCGCCGGGTCCTCGAGGCCGGCGCGTCGTTCACCGGGGCGGCCGACCACCTCGTCAGCGAGGCGCTCTACCTCGACGACCCCGAGGGCAACGGCATCGAGATCTACCGCGACCGCCCCCGCGAGGAGTGGGCGTACGACGAGGGGCGGCTGCGAATGGGCACGCTGCCGCTCGACGTCGAGGGGGTGGCGGCGGCGGCAGCCGGGGCGCCGGACGAGGGCATGCCCGCGGGCACGGTGGTGGGCCACGTCCACCTGCAGGTGCGCGACATCCCCGAGGCCGAGGCGTTCTGGTCGGGCGTGGTGGGCTTCGAGCCGACCGTGCGCGGCTACCCCGGCGCGCTCTTCGTCGCGGCCGGCGGCTACCACCACCACCTCGGCCTCAACACCTGGGGCACCGCCGGGGCGCCCGCGCCGCCCCCGGGCTCCCGGGGCCTGAGCCGCTTCGAGGTCGTCGTGCCCGCGGCCGGCGACGTGGACGCGGTCGAGGCCCGCGCCCGGGCCGGCGGCCGCCCGGCCGAGCGCGACGAGGGCGGATTGCTGCTGCGCGACCCGTCCGGGAACCTCGTGCGCGTCCGCCATTGACGAGCCCGAGCCGCAGTTGAGAGGGTGGGGCCCCGGATGACGCCGTACCGCCGCCACGCCCGCATCCGCCGCGCCCTCGCCGCCGCGGTTGCGCTCGGCGTGTCCGGCGCCCTCTGCGGCACGGCCGTCGCGCAGCGCCAGGCGGCGCCCACGCCCAAGCCCCCCGCGGTGCCCAGCTGGTCGAGCCCGATCGCGATGTCGGCCGACAGCAAGCTGGTGTGGAGCGTGAACCCGGACGACGACTCGGTCTCGGTCATCCGCACCGACCAGAACAAGGTCGTCAAGAAGATCAAGGTCGGCAACGAGCCCCAGGGCGTGGCGCTCGACCCCGTCGGCCGCTACGCCTACGTGGTCAACGCGGCCGGCAACAGCCTCACGGTCATCCGCATCACCGACTCCCGGCCGGGCAAGTTCACGGCGGCCAAGGACAACCGCTTCGGGTCGAAGGGATCGTTCGTCACCGGGGCCGAGCCGTGGAACGTGGTGGCCTCGCCGGACGGCAAGCGCGTGTACGTCGCCAACAGCGGGCAGGACACGATCACGGTGCTCGACGTCGCCACGCGCAAGGTCGTGGGCGACGTGAACCTGCGCAGCAGCCTCTGCAACGCCGACGACAAGAGCCGGCGCTTCCAGCCGCGCGGCCTGGCGATCACCGGGAACAGCAAGAAGCTCTACGTGACCCGGTTCCTGTCCTACGTCAACCTGCCGGGCGGCCAGCAGGCCACCGACACCGGCCGCTCGGGCGTGGTCTGCCGCGTCAACATCCAGACCGGGGTGAAGGGCCTCGGCGCCTCCGCCGCCCAGCGGATCAAGCTCAACCCGCAGATCACGGGCTTCAAGGTCGACTCCACCGGCGACGGCGTGGTGGACGACACCTCGGCGTTCCCCAACCAGCTCCAGAGCATCGTCATCCGCAAGAACCAGGCCTACCTGCCGAACATCGCCGCCTCGCCCGCGGGCCCGCGGCGGTTCAACGTCAACACGCAGGCGTTCGTCAGCGTGATCGACGGGGTCAACGGCAACACCCAGACCGACGCCGGCCCGGCCAAGTTCCTCAACCTCCACCTGGGGGCCCAGAACCCGGAGCCGGGCAAGACCAAGCTCTTCTTCGCGAACGTCTGGGCGATGGCCTTCGCCAAGAGCAGGGCCTACGTGGTGTCCGCCGGCAGCGACCTGCTGGTCAAGGTCAACGTCGCGAGCAACGGCAAGCTCAACTTCACCGTTGACGCGGACACGACGCGGTACATCGACCTGAACGACCCCGCCAACCCCAGGACGAGCGGCGCCAACGCGGGCAAGAACCCCCAGGGCATCGTCGTCAACAAGGCCGGGACGCGCGCGTATGTGCAGAACTTCGTCTCGCGCAACGTGAGCGTGGTCAACCTGTCCAACGACCAGGTCATCAAGACCGTCCGCACGACGCGGCTGCCGACGCCCGGCTCGATCGACGAGACGGTCCTGGTCGGAGCGGAGATGTTCTTCTCGTCACGGGGCAACTTCAGCGGCCCGGGCCAGCCGACGGTCAACCGGCTCTCGAGCGAGGGCTGGCAGAACTGCGCGAGCTGCCACTTCAAGGGGCTCACCGACGGGGTGATCTGGGCGTTCGACGACGGCTCCCGCAAGTCGATCCCGCTCAACTCGACCTTCAACCCGAAGAACAAGAACGACCAGCGTGTCCTCAATTACACGCCGGTACGTGACGAGATCGAGGACTTCGAGCTGAACACCCGGAACGTCTCCGGGCCGGGCCCGCTGGCGGCGGCCCTGCCGTGTGCGAACCCGCCCCCGGCGCCCGCGCCGGCCACGAGCACGCTCGACCCCAACCACGGCCTCATCATCAGCGACACCGGCAACGTGGCCCAGGCGCCGTGCACGATCAACAACTTCGCGCTCCCGAACGCCAACCGCCAGCAGGTCACCGTGACGCTGCCGGGCAGCACCACGGCGGTCCCGGCGCAGACGGCCATGCGGGAATGGGTGAGGCTCGCGGTGCGCACGCCCAACGCCCCGCTGACCAAGCCGAAGGTCAAGAGCGGGCGCTCGCAGGCGACGATCAACAAGGGCCGCAGCCTCTTCATCGCGGCCGGCTGCCAGGGGTGCCACGGCGGCACGAACTGGACGATCAGCAGCCGCAACTTCACCCCGCCGCCGGCTGCCAACACGATCTTCACCGAGCGCAACCCGGTCCAGTTGTCCGGCAACCCGTCCGGCAGCCAGTACCTGAACGCCTTCCTGCAGAACATCGGCTCGTTCAACCTCGGCGTGCCCGGCGGCCCCAACCCGATCGGGAACAACATCGGCGGCCCCGAGAAGGGGACGGCGGCCCTCGTCAACGGCGTGGCCCAGCCGGCGCCGGACGCGCTGGGGATCGACTACAACGGCGACGGCCGCGGCATCGGCTTCAACACGCCGTCGATCCTGGGCCTCAACCTGGTCCCGCCCTACTACCACAACGGCGCGTGCGAGACGTTCTCCTGCGTGCTGAGCAACGTCCGGCACCGCACCGCCAACGGCACGCGGCCCGACGTGCTCTCCAACCCCGCCGACCAGGCCGCCGTGGTCGCGTTCCTGGAGTCGATCGACGTGAAGACCCCGCCGGTCGCGCCATAGCCGCGGCCGGCAGCGGGAGCGGCCCGTGAGCGGCGGCCGGATCGTCCTGATCGTCGTCGGCTGCATCGTCGGGCTGATCGGCCTGGCGATCCTGATCGGCGGCTCCGCGCTGCTCTGGGCCAACCAGGCCCTGCGCGACGGCGACGGCTTCTTCGACACCCGCACCGAGCGCTTCTCGACGCCCCTCCAGGCGATCGTCAGCGAGAGCCTCGACATCGACGACATCCCGGGCGACAGCGGCCAGTGGGCGAGCCTGCGCATCCGCGCGGAGCGGCCGGACGGGCGGCCGGTCTTCGTCGGGATCGGCCCGCGCGCCGACGTGCAGGCCTTCCTCTCCGGCGTGCCCCACGCGGTCGTGACCGACATCGACCTCGACCCCTTCCGCGTCACCTACAGCCCACGCCTGGGGCGCCGCCTGGCTCAGCCCCCCGGGGCCCAGGGCTTCTGGGCGGCGCGCGCGTCCGGGCCCGGGCAGCAGACGCTGACCTGGGACGTCGAGGGCGGCGACTGGCAGGCCGTGGTGATGAACCCGGACACCGCCGCCGGCGTCGCGGTGGACGCATCGTTCGGCGTCAAGGTCTCGTACCTCCTCTGGGTGGCCATCGGGCTCATCGTCCTCGGCGTCCTGCTGCTCGGCGGCGGCGTCACCATGGCCGTCCTCGGTGGGCGCGGGCCGCGGGCGCCGCCGCCCGGCGACGAGGCGGCCGCCGCCGGCGCCCCGGCCGCCCTCGCGAGCGGGGAGCCGCCGGCCGAGGGGCCACGGATGCACCCGGTCGACCTCACCGGCCGCCCCGACCCGGAGCTCAGCCGCTGGCTCTGGCTGGTGAAGTGGCTCCTGCTGATCCCGCACTACATCGTGCTGTTCTTCCTCTGGATCGCGTTCTTCGTCGTCGCGTTCATCGCCTTCTTCGCGATCCTCTTCACCGGCCGCTACCCGCGGGAGCTGTTCGAGTTCAACCTCGGGGTCCTGCGGTGGTCGTGGAGGGTCGGCTTCTACGGGTACAACGCGCTGGGCACCGACCGCTACCCGCCCTTCACCCTCGACCGCCGCCCGGACGACGTCGCGACGATCGAGGTGCCCTACCCCGAGCGCCTCTCGCGCGGGCTGGTGCTGGTGAAGTGGTGGCTGCTCGCCATCCCCCAGTACATCGTGGTCGCGATCCTGGCCGGCAACTGGACCTACGGCTGGGGGTGGGGCGACTGGGGCGAGTGGACCGGCGGGGCGACCCACCTCTGGGGGCCCTCGGGCGGCGGGCTGATCTCCCTCCTGGTCCTGTTCGCGGCCATCGCGCTGCTGTTCACCGGGCGCTTCCCCCGCGGCATCTTCGACCTCCTCGTGGCCCTGAACCGCTGGGTCTTCCGGGTCATCGCCTACGCATCGCTCATGCGCGACGAGTACCCGCCCTTCACGCTCGACCGCTGAGGCCCGAAGCGGCGCAGCCGCAGTGAGTTGCCCACGACGAACAGGCTCGAGAGGGCCATCGCTGCTCCGGCGACGAGCGGGCTGAGGTAGCCCAGGGCCGCCAGCGGCAGCGCCGCGACGTTGTAGGCGAAGGCCCAGAAGAGGTTGCCCCGGATGGTGCGCAGCGTCCGTCGCGACAGGCGGATGGCGTCGGCCACGCCGCGCAGGCCGCCGGCGACCAGCGTGATGTCGGAGGCCTCGATGGCCACGTCGGTGCCCGTGCCCACGGCGATGCCGAGATCGGCCCGGGCGAGGGCGGGGGCGTCGTTGACCCCGTCGCCCACCATCGCCACGGCGCGGCCCTCGCCCTGGAGGCGCTCCACGGCGGCCGCCTTCTGGGACGGCAGCACCTCGGCGACCACCTCGTCGATGCCGACCTCGCGGGCGACGGCCAGGGCCGCGGGCCGGCTGTCGCCGGTCAGCAGGATCGGGCGCAGGCCGAGGCCGCGCAGCTCGCGCACCGCGCCGGCGCTGTCGGGCCGCACCGCGTCGGCGACGACCAGCAGCGCCCGCGTCCGCCCATCCCAGGCGACCGCGACGGCCGTGCGCCCGGAGGCCCGCGCCCGGCGCAGCGCGTCGCCCAGCGGGGGGTCGAGCCCCGCGCGGCCCACGGCCTCGGGACGGCCGACGACCACCGCGCGGCCCTCGACCTCGCCCTCCACGCCGAGGCCCTCCCGGTTGGCGAAGCCCTGGGGGGACGGAAGGGGCCCCGCCTCTGCCCGCGCGGCGGCGGCGACCGCGCGCCCGACCGGGTGCTCGGACGCCTCCTCGAGCCCCCCGGCGAGGCGCAGCGCCTCGCGGCGGTCGCCGCCCTCGGCCACGACGACGTCGAGCAGCGACATCTCCCCGGCCGTGACCGTGCCGGTCTTGTCGAGCACGACCGTGTCGATCCGGCGCGTCGACTCCAGCACCTCGGGGCCCCGGATGAGGATGCCGAGCTGAGCCCCCCGGCCCGTGCCGACCAGGAGGGCCGTGGGAGTCGCGAGGCCCAGCGCGCAGGGGCAGGCGATGATCAGCACCGACACCGCCGCCGTGAACGCGGCGGCCGCGCCCCCGCCGGCCGCGAGCCAGGCGACCAGCGTGGCCACGGCGAGGGCGATCACGACCGGCACGAAGACGGCCGACACCCGGTCGGCCAGTCGTTGGGCCGGCGCCTTGCCCGACTGGGCCTCGGTCACGAGCCGAGCGATCCGCGACAGGGCGGTGTCGGAGCCGACGCGCGTCGCGCGCACCTCCAGGCGCCCGCCGGCGTTGATCGTCGCGCCCGTGACCGCGTCGCCCGGCCCGACCTCGACCGGCATGCTCTCGCCGGTGAGCAGCGACGCGTCGACGGCCGACGACCCGGCCTCGACCACGCCGTCGGTGGCGATCCGCTCGCCCGGACGCACGAGGAAGCGGTCTCCCGGCCGCAGGCCGGCGGCCGGCACGCGGCGCTCGCGGCCGTCGCCGTCGAGCAGCGAGGCCTCCTTCGCCCCGAGCTCCAGCAGCGCCGTCAGCGCGGCCCCGGCGCGCCGCTTGGCGCGCGCCTCGAGGTAGCGGCCGGCCAGCAGGAAGGTGGTGACCACGGCCGCCACCTCGAGGTAGACGTCCTCGCCGGACGCGGCCGGGACCAGCACCACGGCCGCCGACCAGCCGAGGGCCGCGAGGGTGCCGAGCGAGATCAGCGTGTCCATGGTCGCGGCGCGGTGCCGCAGGCCGGTCCAGGCGGCGCGGTGGAACGGCCACCCGCCCCACAGCACGACGACGGCCGTCAGCGCGAGGGCGGGCCGCTCCCAGCCGTCGACGCGCAGGGCCGGGATCATGGCGACCAGCAGCACCGGCGCCGACAGCAGCGCCGAGACGGCCAGCCGGCGACCGAGGGGATCGGGACCGCCGGAAGGCGCGTCCGCGCCGGGGAGGCGCGCCTGGTAGCCGGTCCGCGCGACGGCCTCCACCAGGCGCTCAGGGGCCACGCGCGCCGCGTCGAAGGTCACGGACGCCGTCTCGGTGGCGTAGTTCACCGTGGCGTCCACGCCCGCGATGCCGTTCAGGTGCTTCTCGAGCCGCGCCGCGCACGAGGCGCAGCTCATCCCGGTGATGGGCATGTCGAGGCGTTGCATACTCCCCCCCAGTATGCCAACTTGGACGGCGATGAGCACCTCCGCCACCGGCCTCGGCGCGCCCGGCTACGTCGCCGCCGGCGAGAAGCAGGACATCCTGCGCCGGCTGCGCCGGGTCGAGGGTCAGGTTCGCGGCATCGCGGGGATGGTCGAGGACGACCGCTACTGCATCGACGTGCTCCAGCAGATCAGCGCCGCCCAGGCCGCCCTGGACAAGGTCGCCCTCGCGCTCGTCGACGACCACACCCGCCATTGCCTCCTCGGGGCCGAGCCCGAGGGCCAGGAGGAGGTGCGCCGGGAGCTCATGTCGGCGCTCACACGCCTCGTCGGGCGCCGCTGAGCCTCAGCCCAGGACGGCCCCAAGCCAGCCGCGCACCGCGGCGGTCACCGCCTCGGGGTCGGCTTTCAGGCCGTGGTCTCCCGCCACCGTGACCACCTCCCGCCGAGGCCCGGGGGGCGGCATGCCGAAGGGGTCGCGCTCGCCCTGCACCACGAGCACGGGCACGTCCACCGCGTCGAGCTCGTCCAGGCGGCTCGGCGCCGGCCCCGACCTGCGCGCCGGGGGCTGGAGCGGGAACGCGAGGCAGAGGACGGCGACGGCGCCGACGGCCCCGGCGGTGCGGCAGGCGACCCGCGCGCCCGACGACCGGCCTCCGGCGATGAGGGGCAGGCCGCCGGCCTCTCCCTCCCGCAGGGCCGCGGCGACCGCGGTCCAGGCGGCGTCGAGCTGCCGCGCGGGGGCCGGGGACCGCCGACCCGCGACCCGATAGGGCTGCTCCACCAGCGCCACGCTGACGTCCTGCTCCACGGCGGCCCCCGTCGCGGCGGAGAGGTCGGGCGCGGCCACGCCGCCGCCCGCGCCGTGCCCCAGCATCAGGACGGCCCGCGGCGACCCCGCGGGGCGCAGGTGCACCCGTGCGGGGCCGTGCGGGGTGTCGACGTCGAGGGTCAGGCCTTGGTGCGGTAGAGCCGCGTCGTGAGCGGCGCGAAGATCGCCGTCAGCACGGCGGCCTCCAGCAGCACCAGCCCGATCTCGCCGGCGGTCGCCGTCCCGTCCATCAGCCCGCGGGAGGCGGTGATGACGTGGGAGATGGGGTTGGCGTCCACGATCACCTCCAGCCAGCCGGGCAGGGTGCTCGGCTCGACGAAGCCGTTGCTCACGAAGACCAGCGGGAACAGCGCCATGAAGCCCGTGTTCATGACCGCGCTCGGCGACCGCATCACCAGCCCGACGGTCGTGAAGACCCACGAGAGGCCGAAGGCGAAGGCCACCACCAGCAGCACGGCCGTGATCATGCCGCCCGCGCCGGCCTCGGGCCGGTAGCCCAGGGCCAGCCCGAGCGCCACCACGACGGTCGCGCCCACGAGGTAGCGGACCGCGTCGCCGAGCACCGCGCCGGCCAGCGGCGCGGGCCGCCAGATCGGCAGCGAGCGGAAGCGGTTGACGACTCCCTTGGTCATGTCGGTGTTCAGCGCGACGCCCGAGTAGACCGTGGTGAAGAGCACCGACATCACCACGATGGCGGGCAGGATGAACTGCAGGTAGGCGTCGGTTGACCCGGCGATGGCGCCGCCGTAGATGTAGGTGAAGAGCAGCACGAACAGAACGGGGGTGGCCGTCACGTCGATGAGCTGCTCGGGGACGTGCTTGATCTTCAGCATCCCCCGCCAGCCGAAGGTGAGGGAGGCCGACAGGGCGCTCGGGCGGGGCGGCCGCGGGCTCGACGACAGCGCCGTCCGCAGGGCGGCGTCGTCGGCCTGGGCCGGGAGGGTCGATGTGGTGGGCGCGTCGCTCATGCGGCCTTCTCCTCCTGTGCCACGTCGTCGTCGTCCTCCTCCGCCGGGTGGCCGGTCAGCGCCAGGAAGACCTCGTCCAGCGTCGGCTGGCCGAGCGAGAAGTCGGCGATCCGCACGCCCGACCGGGCCAGCTCGGCCACGGCCTCGGCCGCCCGGTCGGCGTCCGAGCACGGCACGCTGAGCGCCGCCGGGTCGGGCTCGAGGTGGACGGCGTCGAGCTCGCGCGCCAGCAGGCGCTCGGCCTCCGGCCGCTGGGCGGGGTCGAGCAGCCGCACGTGCAGCGAGCCGAGCCCGACCGACGCCTTGAGCTGCCCGGGGGTCCCCTCGGCGATGACGCGGCCGTGGTCGATCACCGCGATGCCCTCGGCGAGCTGGTCGGCCTCGTCGAGGTACTGGGTGCAGAGCAGGATCGTCGTCCCGGCCCCCGCCAGGGCCCGCACGATGTCCCAGACCTGGTTGCGCGAGCGCGGGTCCAGCCCGGTCGTCGGCTCGTCGAGGAACATCACCTCGGGGGTCACGACGATGCTCGCCGCGATGTCCAGCCGGCGGCGCATGCCCCCGGAGTAGGTCTTGACCAGCCGCCCGCCGGCCTCGGTGAGGCCGAAGGCGTCGATCAGCTCGCCGGCCCGCGCCTTGGCGGCCGGGCGGGTGAGGCCCAGCAGCCGGCCCAGCAGGATCAGGTTCTCGCGGCCGGTCAGGTCCTCGTCCACCGAGGCGAGCTGACCGGTGAGGCTCACCAGCCCGCGCACCGCGTCGGCATCGCGCACGATGTCGTGCCCGAGCACGCGGGCCGAGCCGGCGTCCGGGCGCAGCAGGGTCGCGAGCATCCGGATGGTGGTCGTCTTGCCGGCGCCGTTCGGGCCGAGCACCCCGTAGACCGAGCCGCGGCGCACCGCGAGGTTGACGCCGTTGACCGCGCGGGTCTCCCCGAACGCCTTCACGAGGCCGGTCGCCTCGATGGCCAGATGTGTGTCCGTCGTCATCTCTCTCCCGGGATCTTCGTTGTCTCTCTCACGCTCTGGGACTCGCCGGCGCCCCGAGACTCATCGGTCGGCGGTCGGGCGAGAGCTGCCGCCGCCCCCCCGCGACCACGACGGCGGCGAGCCCGACCATGACCGCGGCCCCGCCCATCGCCGCGTGCGTCGAGACGGCGTCGACGGCGGCGCCGCCGGCCGCGGCGCCCGCCGCCGCGCCGGCCGAGACGCCGGTCATGAGCCAAGTGTAGGACTCGGTGAGGGTTCCCGCGCGCGCGAGATCCGACACCATCGAGTAGAGGGTCGCGAAGGCCGGCGCGATGAACGCGCCCGCCAGGAAGAGCGCGGCGCCCAGCGCCGGCAGGCCGGGCGCCAGCGCCACCAGGGCGTCGGCGGCCGCGGTCGCGGCGAGCAGGGCGACGAGGCGGGCGCGGGGGTCCGCGGGCGGCCGGGCGCGCGCCGTGAACAGGCCGCCGAGGAGGCTCCCGGACGCCCAGGCGGCCAGCAGCGGGCCCACCAGGCCCGGGTTGCCGGCCTCGTCGGCAGCCGCGGCGGTGGCGACCTCGATCGCGCCGAAGGCGGCCCCCGCGCAGGCCACGGCCAGCAGGAGCGTCAGCAGCGCCGGGCTCGCCAGCGCCCCGGCGGGCGTCCGCGCGGCCCGGGCCGGCCGCCAGCGGCGCGACGAGGGCGCCGAGGCGAAGGCGACCGTGCCCGCCACCATCAGGCCGCCGCAGGCGACCAGGGCGAGGCCGGGCGAGGTCCACACCGCGAGCGCCCCGACGAGCACCAGGGGCCCGAGGATGAAGGTCAGCTCCACGCCGGCCGCCTCGAGGGCGAACACGGCGTGGCGGCGGGCCGGCGGCACCAGGTCGGGCCAGAGCGCTCGCATCGCCCCGCTGAGCGGTGGGTACGCGGCGCCCGCCAGAGCCGCGAGCGCCGCGATGGCGACGATCGGCGCGCCGTCCGGGATCAGCCCGATCGCCACCAGCGGCGCGGCGCACGCCAGCGCGCAGGGCATCAGCACGGCGCGCTGGCCGTGGACGTTGACGAGGCGCGCGAGGAACGGCGCGAGGCAGGCCAGGCCGAGCGAGAAGGCGCCGGCGGCGATGCCCCCCTCGGCCCACCCGCCGCCCAGCTCCCGCACCCGCAGGATCAGCAGCAGCCCGATCGCCGTGTAGGGCAGCCGGCCGACGAGCGAGGCGGCCAGGGTGCGCCCGACCTGGGGCGTCGCGAGCAGCGCGCGCAGCGATGTGGTCTCGGCGGGGGCCATCCCTCAAGGCTGTCACAGGGGCCCTCGGTCCTGCGCAAAGCGCGCGTAAAGCCTGCCGGAGCGCACCGACGAACGCCCGCCGCGCGCCCGCGGCCCTCGAATCCGGCCGCGGGCAGGGATGACGCGGCCCGGGAGCCGCGGTTGTCCGACGGTCTGAGACCGCCTATGGTCGCCGCACCCGGCCCCCCGATCAGCCCGAGTTGCCAGCGGTGCCCACGCACGAGATCCGGACGCCCGTCGGAACCGCGATCGCCCGCGAGCGCGAGCGCGCGACGGCGCTCGAGGCGGTCGTCGAGGACCTCGGCGCCGAGCTGTCGCTGCGGCCCCTGCTGGAGCGGATCCTCGAGCGCTCGATCCAGCTCCTGGACGGCGACGCCGGCTCGATCAGCCTGGTCGACGAGGTCGCCGGGGTGTACCGCAAGGAGGCCGACATCGGCGTGGCCTGCCAGTCGGGGCAGGTCTTCCCGCTCGACGAGGGCGTGACCGGGGCGGTGGTCGCGCGGCGCGGCTCGGTGGCCTTCGCCGACTACGGGGAGGTGCGCGGCGGGCACGTGCCGGAGGCCGACCGCGCGACGCTGCGGGGCGTCATCGGCGTGCCGATCTGGTGGGGCCCGAGCATCATCGGCTCGTGCGTCATCTTCAGCCGCGACGCCGATCGCGCCTTCGGCGACGAGGACGCGCGCCTGCTGGAGCTGTTCGCCAAGCACGCCGCGCTGGCCATCACCTACGCGCGGCTGCACGAGTCGGCGCAGGTCAACGCGCGCGCCGAGGCGGCCGCCGAGGAGCGCAACCGCATGGCCCGCGAGGTGCACGACACCGTGGCCAAGGGCCTCGTGTCGGTGCTGCTGCAGCTCCGCTCGGCCGAGGGGGCGCTGTCGGCCGGGCGCCTCTCCGAGCTGCACACCGCCATCGACGAGGCCGCGGCGGCCGCCCGCTTCGCCCTGGACGAGACCCGGCGCAGCGTCCTCGGGCTCGCGCCGTCGCCCATGGCCGGCAGCTCGCTGGAGGAGGCCCTCGAGCGCGAGCTCGCCTGGGCGAACCGGACCGGCTCGGCCGACGTCCGGCTGGTGGTGGCCGGGGAGCCCACCCCGCTGCGGGCCGAGGTCGCCCACTCCCTCTTCCGGATCGCCCAGGAGGCGCTCACCAACGCCCTCCACCACGCCGACGCCCGGTCGGTGCGCATCGGGATCGTGCACGGCGAGACGTCCGTGACGCTGCTCGTCCAGGACGACGGCGGTGGCTTCGACCCGGCCGAGGTCGAGAGCAGCGGCGCGCTGCACGGCATGGGCCTCCGCGGCATGGCCGAGCGGGCGCGCCTGCTGGGCGGGACGCTCGAGGTGGAGTCGACCCCCGGGTGGGGCACGCGCGTGCGGGCGGAGCTCCCTCACCTCGAGGACCCGGCGGGCGCTCCCGCCGGCGCGCGGGTCCGGCTGCTGATCGTCGACGACCACGAGGCCACGCGCCTCGGCATCGCCCGCCTCCTGTCCGACGCCGAGCCGTCGATCGAGGTGGTCGGCCAGGCCGGGTCCGGACGGCAGGCGGTGGTGCTGTGGCGGGCGCTGCGCCCGGATGTGGTCCTGATGGACCTGCGCATGCCCGACGGCGACGGCGTCGAGGCCATCGCCCGGATCCGCGCCGAGGACGACGACGCGGCGATCGTCGCCCTCACCGCGTTCGACCACGACGAGCTCGTGACGGGGGCCCTGCGCTCCGGAGCGCGCGGGTACCTCGGCAAGGATGCCTCCGGCGCCGAACTCGCGCGGGCGGTGCTGGCGGCGGCGCACGGCGGGGCGCTGCTGTCCGGCGACGCCGTCCAGCGCGTTCATGCGCACCTGAACGGCGCGGCGGCGCTGTCGGGTCGCGAGCGCGAGGTCTTCAGCCTGCTCGAGCGCGGGCTGCCGGACCGCCAGATCGCCGAGGCCCTCTCGATCTCGGTGAAGACCGTCGAGAAGCACGTGGGCGCGATCCTCCGCAAGACCGGCGCCCAGAACCGGACCGAGGCCGCCCTGCGGGGCCGGGAGCGGGCCCCGGGGTAGAGGGATCCCCCACCCGATGACGGGTGGTCCCCCCGATGGCGGCGCGGGCGGGGCGCCATAGCGTCGAGGCGTTGGCCGTCCCTGGCGACCCGGAGGGTCGGTGGCCGTCGTCTCGCTGAAGGAGATCCTCGACCGCGCGTTCGCGGACCGGTACGGGGTCGCGGCGTTCAACGTCGTCAACGACCTCTCGCTGGACGCCGTGGTCGCGGCCGCCGAGGACCTGCGCTCCCCGCTCATCGTCCAGACCTCGGTCAAGACGGTGAAGTCGATCGGCGCCCGGATGCTCTTCGACATGTTCCGCGCGGTCGCCGAGCCGGCGACGGTCCCCGTGACGCTGCACCTCGACCATTGCCCGGACCGCGAGGTGATCACGACCTGTCTCGAGACCGGGTGGAACTCGGTGCTCTTCGACGGATCGGCCCTGCCGGTGGACGAGAACACCCGGCAGACCGTCGAGGTGGTGGCCGAGGCCCGACGCCACGACGCGCACGTCGAGGGCGAGATCGAGGGCGTCCGCGGCGTCGAGGACGGCATCGGCTCCGACGAGGAGGGCGAGGTCTACCCGATCGACGACGCGGTGGCGTTCCTCGAGGCCACCGGGGTCGACTGCTTCGCGCCCGCCATCGGCACGGCCCACGGCGTGTACTCAACGGCGCCCGAGCTGATGCCCGAGAGAGTCACGGAGCTCGTCGAGCGGGTGCCCGTCCCCATGGTGCTGCACGGCGGCACCGGGCTGAGCGAGGCGGCCTTCCACGACCTGATCTCGCGGGGCTGCGCCAAGGTCAACATCTCGACGGCGCTGAAGGTCACCTACCTCGACTCGACCCGCGCCTTCCTCGCGGCCAACCCGGCCAAGCAGGACCCGCCGTCGCTCTTCCGCGAGCAGCGCGACGCCGTGAAGGAGATGGCCGAGCGGCACCTGACGCTCTTCGGCAGCGCGGGCAAGGCCTGGTGAGCGCGCTGATCTTCGACTGCGACGGCGTGCTCGCCGACACCGAGCGGGACGGCCACCTCCCGGCCTTCAACCGGACCTTCGCCGAGTTCGGCCTGCCCGTGCGGTGGTCCGAGGAGGAGTACGCCGAGAAGCTCCGCATCGGCGGCGGCAAGGAGCGGATGGCCAGCCTGCTCACGCCCGGGTTCGTCCGTGAGGCCGGGCTGCCGGAGGACGCCGACGGCCAGCGGGCCGCGCTCGCCGAGTGGCACGCGCGCAAGACCGCGATCTACACGGCGATGGTCGCCGAGGGCGCCCTCCCCGCGCGGCCGGGCGTGGCGCGCGTGATCGGCGCGGCCCTCGACGCCGGATGGACGCTCGCCGTGGCCTCGACCTCGGCCGAGCCGTCTGTGCGCGCGGTGCTGGAGCACGTCGCGGGGCCGGATCAGGCCTCGCGGTTCGGGGTCGTGCTGGCCGGCGACGTCGTCCCGGCCAAGAAGCCCGCGCCCGACATCTACGAGATGGCGCTCGATCGCCTGGGGGTCCCGGCGTCCGACGCGCTGGTGATCGAGGACTCGCGCAACGGCCTCGAGGCCGCCTCGGCCGCGGGGCTGCGCTGCCTGATCACGGTGAACGGCTACACCGAGGACGAGGACTTCGGCGAGGCCGCCCTCGTCGTGAGCTCGCTCGGCGACCCCGGGGGCGAGCGCTGCCGGGTCCTGGCCAACCGGAGCCGGGCGACGCCCGGCGACTGGGTGACGGTGGGCGACCTCGAGGCCTGCCTCGAGACCTGAAGGGGGACGGCATGGCGCAGGCGGGCTTCGAGCGGGTCGAGCTGGTGGTGCGGACGATGGCGCAGACGGCCGTTGACAACGAGCGCTACTTCAGCGACCTGGACGCGGTCGTCGGCGACGGCGACTTCGGACACTCGCTCGCGAAGGGCTTCACGGTGGTGCTCGCGGACTGGGACGACCTCGACCGCAGCGACACGACGACCTTCCTCAGGAAGGTCGGGGTCATCATCACCAGCCGCATCGGCGGCACCTCAGGCCCGATCTGGGGAACGGCGTTCATGCGCGCCGGCGGCGCCGTCGCCGACGCCGAGCGGATCGGCGGAGACGAGGTGGTGGCCATGCTGCGGGCCGCCATCGAGGGCATCAAGCAGCGCGGCCAGTCCGACGTGGGCGACAAGACGCTGCTCGACTCCCTCGTGCCGGCGACCGACGTCCTCGAGGAGCGGATGGCCGCCGGCGACGACCCCGCGGCGGCGCTGGCCCGCGCCGCCGAGGCCGCCCGCGAGGCCGCCGACGCCACCTCCTCAATGCTCGCCCTGCGTGGGCGCGCCTCCTACACGGGGGAGCGCAGCATCGGGAGCCCCGACGCGGGAGCCGTCGGCGTCGCGGTCATGTTCGAGCGGCTCGCCGAGGCCTGGCCGGCGGCCTAGCGCCGCCCGGCGACGACATCACACCACGAGAAAGGTGGCGCCGTGAAGAAGTTCGTCAACGATCCGAAGGACTTCGTGCCGGAGATGCTGAAGGGCATCGCCCTCGCCAACCCGGACACGATCAAGTACGTGCCCGAGTACAACCTCATCATGCGCACCGACATGCCCCGCGACGACAAGGTGTCGATCATCCAGGGCTCGGGCTCCGGTCATGAGCCGGCCCACGTCATGGCCGTCGGGAGGGGCATGCTCGACGCGGCGTGCCCGGGCGACGTCTTCGCCGCCCCGCCCATGGACTACGTCCTCGAGACGTCCAAGCTGCTCAACTCGCCCAAGGGCGTGCTCCACATCATCAACAACTACACGGGCGACCGCATGGCCTTCGACATGGGCCGCGAGATGGCCGAGGCCGAGGGCGTCACGATCGGCACCGTGATCGTCGACGACGACGTGGCCGTCAAGGACTCCACCTACACCGTCGGACGGCGCGGGGTGGCGGGCAACTTCTTCGTCATCAAGGCGCTGGGCGCCGCGTCGGAGCAGGGCGCGAGCCTCGAGGAGCTCGTGGCGCTCGGGGAGCGCGTGAACTCCGTGGCCCGCACAATGGGCATGGCGCTCACCTCCTGCACCCCGCCGGCGAAGGGATCGCCGCTGTTCGATCTCGGCGACGACGAGATGGAGATGGGCGTGGGCATCCACGGCGAGCCCGGCCGGCGCCGCGAGAAGCTGGCGAGCTCGAACGCGATCGTCGACGAGCTGCTGGAGGCCGTCGTCAGCGACCTGCCGTTCGAGAGCGGCGACGACGTCGCCCTGATGGTCAACGGCCTGGGCGGCACGCCGATCAGCGAGCTGTACATCATCTACGGCTACGCCCACGAGCAGCTCGCCGCCCGCGGCATCAACGTCGCCCGCAACTACGTCGGCGAGTACTGCACCTCGCTCGACATGGCCGGGGCCTCGCTGACCCTGGTCAAGCTCGACGACGAGCTGAAGGCGCTGCTGGAGGCGCCCGCCGAGATCCCGATCCGGGTCTTCTAGCCCCGCCGGGGGGCCGTCCGCGCCCGGCGCGTGGACGGCCCCATGCCAGAATGTGTTTGCCAGGATAGGATCCTGGCATGTCCAATCCCCGCCTCCGCCGCGCGCGCGAGCGCGCCGGCCTGACGCAGACGGAGCTCGCCGAGCGGGTGGGCGTCAGCCGGCAGATGGTGAGCAGCGCCGAGGCCGGCCGGCACACGCCGGCGGTGGACACCGCGCTCCGCATGGCCCAGGCCCTCGGCGAGCCGGTCGAGGAGCTCTTCGGGGAGGCCCGGCCGGCGGCCGACTCGGTGCTCGGCGGCCCCCTCCGCGAGGGCGATCCCGTGGTCGTCGGCCGGGTCGGGAGCCGGCTCCGCGCGGCGCCGCTCGCGAGCCTCGTGGCCGGCGAGACCGCGTGGGCGGCCCCCGACGGCGTCGTCCACGGCGGAGAGGTCCGACTCTTTCCGGGCTCGCACGCCACCGGCCTGCTGGTCGTCGGCTGCGACCCGGTCCTGGGCCTCTGCGACGCGCTGCTCAGCCGCGGTGGAGCCCGGCGCGTCGTGGCCGTGTCGGGCACGACCGGGTCCGCCGTGTCCGCCCTCGCGGCGGGGCGCACGCACGCCGCCGTCGTTCACGGCCCAGAGGGCGCGCTGCCGGACGCGCCGAGGGCGACGCGCCGCGTCCACCTGGCCCGCTGGAGCGTGGGCATCGGCCTCCCCGCCAGGCGCGGGACGAGCTCGCTCGAGGAGCTCATCGCCGGCCGCGTCCCGCTGGTGCAGCGGGAGGAATCGGCCGCGAGCCAGCAGGCCCTCCTGCGCGCCGCCGGCGAGCGCACGCCGCCCGCCGCGGCGCGGGCCAGCGGCCACGTTGACGCCGCCCGGCGGGCCGCGATCGCCGGTTGCGCCGCCGTCACCTTCGAGCCGGCGGCGCGCCACCACGGCCTGAGCTTCCTGCCGCTCGAGTCGCACGTGGTCGAGCTCTGGATCGACGACCGCTGGATCGACCACCCCGGCGCCCGCGCCCTCCTCGATCTGCTCGGCTCGGCCGCGTTCCGCGACCGGGTGGGGCTGATCGCGGGCTACGACCTCGAGGGCTGCGGCTCGCTGGTGCGAGCCGCGTGACCGGCCCCGCACACCTGCACATCCCGACCGGAGCGACATCCCGATAAACCAGCTCACGAGATCCGACTTCATCCTGCGAACGTCCGTCGCCGGCGGAGCCGCCCTGGCGGCCGGCGCGACCCTGGGATGGATGGTGGCGCCGGCCTCCGGCGCGCCGTCCGACCTGGACCTCGCATGGGTGCGGTTCGCGGTCACGGCCGAGTACGTCTCCGCCGACTACTACCGCCAGGCGCGCCGCACCGGCTTCTTCCGCGGCGACGAGGCCCGGACGCTCGAGCGGTGCACGGCCGCCCAGAACGCCCATTACGCCGGCTTCCGCAAGGCCCTGATCGACAACGGCCAGGCGCCGATCGAGGCGGCCGACCTCGAGGTCGAGTTCCCCGACGGGGCCTTCGACACCCGGGGCGGCGCCGTGAGCCTGGGGCGCCGGATCGAGGCGCTCTGCCTCCACGCCTACCTCGGCGCCGTGACGACCATCGGGGACGAGGCGATCCGCAAGCTCTTCGCCCAGACATCGGCGAGCGAGGCGCAGCAGCTCGCCTACCTGACCGGACTCGTCGCCCCGGTCGTCACCGATCCCTTCCCCCCGGTGCACGGTCTCCCGACCGCCGCCGACGAGCTGGCGAGGTACCTGCCATGAGCATCGCCACCACTCCCCTTCGTCTCGCCCGGCTCACGGCCGGGATCCTGGTCGCCGCGGCGCTGCTCCTCGGGATCGCCGGGACGGCGCGCGGCGAGCCGACCGTCTACGCCGCCGCCTCCCTGACCGAGTCGTTCCCGAAGATCGACCCCGGCGCGCGCTACTCCTTTGGGGGGTCGAACACCCTCGCGCTCCAGATCCGCCAGGGGGCGCCGGCCGACGTCTTCGCCTCGGCCGCCCCCAACTTCACGCAGGAGCTGTTCCGCGACGGGCTGGTGGAGAAGCCGAGGTTCCTGGCGTTCAACCGCCTGGCCCTGATCGTGCCGAAGTCGAACCCGGCCGACATCGACTCGGTCTACGACCTCACCCGCAGCGGCATCAAGCTGGTCGTCGCCGGGCCGCGGGTGCCGGTCGGCTCCTACACCAGGACGGTGCTGAAGAACCTGGGCATCTCGACCCAGGCCCTACGCAACGTCGTCAGCAACGAGCAGGACGTCAAGGACGTGGTCGGCAAGGTGGTCCTCGGCCAGGCCGACGCCGGGTTCGTCTACGTCACCGACGCCCGCGTGGCCGCCTCGCAGCTGAAGGTGATCAAGATCCCGGTGTTCGCGCAGCCGAAGGTGCGCTACGAGATCGCCGTCGTGAAGGGCAGCTCGAACCTGAGCGAGGCGCGCGCCTTCGTCGCCCAGGCGACCGGGCCGCGGGGCCGACGGGTGCTGGCCGACTACGGCTTCCGCTTCCCGGCGCCTCCCAAGTCGCGGAACCGCCGGTGAGCGCCACCCTGCCCCGGCGCGCGTCGTGGAGCCTGCGCCGGGGCAGGGTGAGGCCGTTCTCGGTGCTGCTCGTGCTCGCGGCAGTCCTCGTGCTGGGCTTCCTGATCGTGCCGGTGATCGCCCTCTTCCTGCAGATCCCGCTCGGCGAGCTCATCGACCAGCTCGACAACCCGATCGTGGTCAACGCCCTGGTCGTCACGGCCAAGACGAACGCCATCGCCTTCGGCCTGACCCTCCTCGTGGGCACCCCGGCCGCGTATCTGATCGCCAGCCGCCGCTTCCCCGGCCGGAACCTGGTCGTCACGATGATCGAGCTGCCCCTGGTCCTGCCGCCGGCCGTCGCGGGGATCGGGCTGCTGGCCGCGTTCGGGCGCTTCGGGCTGCTCGGCGAGCAGTTCGAGGCGCTGGGGGTCTCGATCGGCTTCACGCAGACCGCGGTCGTGCTGGCGATCCTGTTCGTGGCGGGCCCGTTCTACGTGCGCCAGGCCATCGCGTCGTTCGAGAGCCTCGACGGCGACCTCGTGCTGGCCGCCCGCACGCTGGGCGCCGGGCCCGGCCGGGCGTTCTGGCGCATCGCCCTCCCGATGGCCGCGAGCGGCCTGGGCGCGGGGGCCGCGCTGTCGCTCGCCCGCGGCATCGGTGAGTTCGGCGCGACGATCATGTTCGCCGGCAGCCTCCAGGGGGTCACCCAGACGGTGACCCTCGCCATCTACGATGAGCTCGCCGTCAACTTCAACGTCGCGCTCGCCATCGGGGCCCTGCTGGTGGTCATCAGCGCGGTCGTCCTCCTCTCACTGAAGCTGATCCTCTCGTGGCGGTCCTCGGACTCGACATCGCTGTTCCGCTTCGCTCCTTTGAGCTCGGGCTAGCGCTCGAGGTCCACGAGGGCGAGACGGTCGCCCTCGTGGGGCCCTCCGGCGCGGGCAAGACCACCGTGCTGCGCGCCATCGCCGGCGCCGCCCGGCCGCGGTCGGGCCGGATCGCGCTCGGCGAGCGGACGCTCTTCGACGCCGCCCGGCGCATCGACCTGCCGCCCGAGGAGCGGGGGGTCGGCTACGTGTTCCAGGAGTACGCGCTGTTCCCCCACATGAGCGTGCGCCAGAACGTCGCCTTCGCCGGCAGGGCGCGCGCCGACGAGCTGCTCGAGCGCTTCGGCATCGCCCACCTGGCCGACGCCCGCCCGCGGCGGCTGTCGGGCGGCGAGCGCCAGCGCGTGGGCCTGGCCCGGGCGCTCGCCAGCGACCCCGGCGTGCTGCTCTTCGACGAGCCGCTCTCGGCGCTCGACGCGCACACGCGGGGCCGGGTGAGGGCCGAGCTGTTCGACCTCCTCGACGAGCTACGGCTGCCGGCCCTGCTCGTGACGCACGACTTCGAGGACGCGACGTCCCTGGCCGACCGCGTCGGCGTGATCGTCGAGGGCAGGATCCACCAGATGGGCACGCCGGCGGAGCTGCTGGCCGAGCCGGCGGACGCCTTCGTGGCGAGCTTCGTCGGCAGCAACCTCATGCCCGGCGTCGCCCGGGGCGAGCGGGACGGCCTCGCCGAGGTCGTCCTCGAGGGCGGGGCCGTCATCCGCGCGGTCGCCGGGCCCGAGGGGGCGGTCGGCGCCGTGGTCCACCCCTGGGACGTCCGGATCGGCCCGGACCCCGGGCCGGACGGCGCGCTCAACCGGATCCGCGCCCCGATCGCCTCGGTCGCCCCCGCCGGCGACCGGCTGCGCGTGCGCATCGGGCCGCTCGTCGCCGAGGTGCCCGCCGCCGCGGCCGGCGGGCTCGACCTCGTGGCCGGCCGGGTGGCGTGCGCCTCGTTCCCGGCCGCCGCCACCCGCCTCGTCCCGCTCAACGGCACGCCGGCGGCACCGCCCGAGGGGGGCGAAGAGGCGGGGGTCAGGCCGGCGCGGCGATGAGCAGGTGGTTGGCCGCGCGGCCCTCGGCGATCAGCCGGGCGTAGGTCTCGAAGTAGGCGATGTGGCGCTCCGCGGCCTCGCGCCCCTGCTCGGCCGCGACGGCGTCGGCGTGCAGGCGGTAGGCCGCCGCCCAGCGCCCCACCTGAACGCCGAAGTCGGCGACGTACTCCGTGATCTCCTCGACCCGGAAGCCCGCCTCCGCCAGCACGGCCCGGTAGCCCGCCAGCGAGTCGAAGTGCTGCGGGACGCGGCCGCCGCGCGACATCGCCCCCGCGGCGGCCTCGTCGAGGGGCAGATCGAAGGTGCCGGTCAGCGCCGCGAGGGTGCCGTCGGGCGCCAGGACCCGGCGCACCTCGCGCAGCAGCGCCGCCTTGTCCGCGAAGACGTTCATGGCGTTGAGGCTGATCGCGACGTCGAAGCGGCCGTCCGGGAAGGGCATCCGCATCGCGTCCGCGGCGACGAACTCCGCGCGGTCGCCGAGCCCGGCCCGCGCCGCCAGCTCCCGCGCCGCCGCGACGCCCTCCTCGCTGATCTCGATCCCCGTGACCCGGCAGCCGGCCGCGCGCGCCAGGTAGACGGCCGGCCCGCCCGGGCCGCTCCCGATGTCGAGAAGCCGGCTGCGGCCGTCGATCGCGAGGCGCGCGATCATCTGGTCCAGGTAGCGCGGGGTGATGAACGACTGCTGGCCGATGTCCTCGTCGGGCGACCACGTGGCGGCGCGGATCAGGCGGCTGGCCGGCGTGCCGACCCGGTTCAGGTGCGCGTAGTTGACCGCGGAGGCAACCCGGCCGGCGTCCGAACGGGCAGGTGACGCCTCCCTCACCGCCTACTTCCCGGCCAACAGGCTCACGCTGACAACGCCGTACTTGTCGCACGCCCCCAGGGCCCGCTCGGTGAGGAACTCGTACTCGTTCTCGCGCACCGCCTCCACCCGGAGACCGGTCGCCTCGATCGCCTCCAGGTAGCTGTCGCGGGGGATCGCCCCACCGATGCACGCGGCCCACAGGTCGGTCTGGCGACGCGTGCGCCCGACCAGCGGACGGCCGCTGACGATATCGGCCAGCGCGAGCCGGCCGCCGGGCCGGAGCAGTCGCGCGATCTCCGCGAACACACGCCCCTTGTCGGGGGCCAGGTTGATCACCCCGTTGGAGACCACGCAGTCGGCGATGCCGTCCTCCAGGGGCACGTCCTCGATCCGAGCCTCGACGAGCTCCACCTGGGACAGCCCGTGGGCGTCGCGCAGGCGCTCCGCCTTCGCGAGCTGGGCGGGCGTCATGTCGATCCCGATCGCCCGGCCGGCCGGGCCGACGAGCACGGCGGCGGAGAAGAGGTCCGTGCCCGACCCGCTCCCCAGGTCGACCACGCACTCGCCCTCCCCCAGGCCGGCGAGGTCGAAGTAGTGGCCCACCCCGGCGAAGGAGTCGGCGGCCTCGGCGGGGACCCGGTCGAGGAGCTCCGGGTCGTAGCCCAGCCTCTCGGCCAGCGACCTGCCGGTGAGGAAGTGGAACTCCCCGTCCGGGTGCTCGGCCACCTCGGTGTACATCTCCTTGATCGCGCGGTCCAGGTGCTCCTCGTCGACCAGCTCGCGCGCGTCGAGCTGGGGCAGCGCGGCGTCGCGCTCGATCTCCGCGCGCTCCTGCTCGGTCAGCTCTCTCATCGCCTCACCTCCCGGGGGCGAGGAGGCGGCGGGCGCCGCCTCCGCCCGTGGCCGATCCTCCCACGCCGATCCCGGGCGGCGCCACCCCGGGCGGGCCTTCTGGCGGATCGCCCTCACCCACCGTCTACCGCCTGGTGGCCCGCTATGACCTGGCGCTGGGCGGGCCTTGTCGAGCGCCGCCCGATCCCGCGCTGCCAGCCTGCCCTCGGCGTGTCGGCCGCCTTCCTCGAACGCGGGGCGGCTCAGTCTGGCCGTTCAGCCCGGCGCGCCGTCGAGCCGCTCGGCGAGCTCGACGATCAGGCCTTCGGGTCCGCGGACGTAGCAGAGGAGGAACGTGTTCTCGTAGTCGACGATCTCCCCGACCGTGTCCCAGCCGGCCTCTCGGACGCGGTCGACGACGCCACGCACGTCGTCGACTGTGAAAAGCACGTGCCGGAGCCCAGGACGGTTCGCGGCCGGGGCCGGCTCTTGAGCGCCGGCGGAAGGTGAGTGGAAGCGCACCACCTCGAACACATCGCTGCCGTCGGGGGCGCGAGCCATCACGATCTCGACCGTCACGTTCTCGAGACCGATGATCCGATCGATCCACTCGCCGCTGAACTCCCCGGGCTCGCCGCAGTCGAAGCCGAGCAGCGCAAGAAACCGGACTGTCTCGTCGAGGTCCTCGACGACAAGGCCGATGTGGACGAAGTTGGTGACGCCGGGGCGATGGCTGTCCATTGAGGTCAAACGACTCGCTCGAGATCGCCGGGCATTGCGGGCGCGCGAGGACTCCGGGCCAACAAAAAACCCCGCCGGAGCGGGGCTTTTCGCGATAGCGGGGGCAGGATTCGAACCTGCGACCTTCGGGTTATGAGCCCGACGAGCTACCAGACTGCTCCACCCCGCGGCGGTCTGAAAAGTTTAGTCAGCTTCGCCCCGACGTCAAGGCCGCGGCGGCCGGCGCCAGGCGCACGGTCGCCCCGACGCGGGCCCAGCCGGGCCGCGCGACGCGGGCGTAGACGCCGAAGAGGTTCTCGCGATCGCGCGCCAGGCCGGCCAGGACCCGGTTGTCGCGCTCGAGGGTGTCGGGGTCGAAGGTCGTCACCGCGCAGCGCTCGGTGGGGGAGACCACCTGCAGCAGGGGACCGTCGTCGCCCAGCGCGAGGGCGCGGCCGACCCATCCGGCCTCCGCGAACGGCGCGGGGTCGTCGAGCTCCACGATGACGTTGGCGCGGAAGCGGCGCCGGTCGATCTCCTCGCCCCCGACCCACCCCTGCGCGGCCGTCAGCGACGCCGAGGTCAGCAGGTGGACCGGCGCCGCGTCGTGGACCCCGACCGCGCTCCGCGCCATGCTCACGGGGTAGCCCAGCGCCCGGACGAGCTCGGCGGTCAGGCCGGGATCGTCCCAGTCGAGCTCCCAGCCCTCCGGCGTCGTCACGAGCGCGCCCTCGCCGGTCTCCGCGTCGGCGCACCGCGCCGTGAAGCCCAGCAGGGCGTGGGCGCGCCGCGCGGTGAGCGCGTCGCCCTCGGCGTCAACGACCGCGTGGCGGCGGTCGCCGAGGATGCCGAAGGGGCCCACGAACGCGCGCCGGGCGCGCTCGCCGCCGAACGACTTGACCGGGAACCGCCACAGGTCGGAGACGATCCCGACGGGCGCTCCGGCCGGCTCGCTCAGCGCAGCGTGGCCAGCAGGATGACGACGATCAGCAGGATGGCGAGGCCGGCGTAGGTCCACCGGAGCATCCGCTTGCGCGTCTCGCGCATGGACGCGATGCGCTCCCGGGCGATCGCGAGCTTCTCCGGGTCGCGCTCGGGCTCGGGCCAGTCATCCTCGTCGTCGTAGGCCACGGGATGAGACTACCTCGCGGCCCCGCCGACGCGTCGTCAGGCGACGTCCCGCAGACGCTGGGCCTCGGCGAGGCTGGCCAGCTTCTGCAGCGACTGGTTCTCGATCTGGCGGATGCGCTCGCGCGTCACGTTGAACGTGCGGCCCACCTCGTCGAGGGTGCGCGGGTGCTCGCCGCCGAGCCCGTAGCGGAGCTCGAGGACGCGGCGCTCGCGGTAGCTGAGGGTGTTGAGGACGTCGCGGAGGGCCTCGTTGCGCAGCACCATCTCCGCCGCCGACTCGGGCGCGACGGCCTTCTCGTCGGCGAGGAACTGGCCGAACTCCGACTCCTCGTCGTCGCCCACCGGCTTCTCGAGCGAGACCGGCGTCTGCGCGCTCCGCTTGATCGACTCGACCTCGGCCTCGGGCAGCTTCACCGCGTCGGCGATCTCGGGGATCGTCGGCTCGCGGCCCAGCTCGCCCACCAGCTTGCGCTCGGCGCGGTTGATCTTGTTGAGCTTCTCCACCACGTGCACGGGCATGCGGATCGTGCGGCCCTTGTCGGCGATCGCGCGGGCCACCGCCTGGCGGATCCACCAGGTGGCGTAGGTCGAGAACTTGAAGCCCTTGCGGTAGTCGAACTTCTCGGCCGCGCGCACCAGGCCCAGCGTGCCCTCCTGGATGAGGTCGAGGAAGGCGAGCCCCTGGTTGCGGTAGTTCTTCGCGATCGAGACGACGAGCCGCAGGTTCGACTCGACCATCTTCTTCTTGGCGGCCTGGTCGCCCAGCTCGATGAGCTTGGCGAGCTCGACCTCCTGCTTGGCCGTGAGCAGCGGCACGCGCCCGACGTCCTTGAGGAACAGCTGGAGCGCGTCGGTGCTGGTGTCGGCCTTGAGGTTGAGCTTGCGCGGCGGCCGGTCGGCGGCCTCGGCGATCTGGGCCAGGCGGTCGCGCGCCTCGGCGGCCTCGATGAGCTCGATGCCCTGTTCGTCGAGGTGGCGGTAGAGGTCCTCTGCGGCGCCCTCGTCGAGCGACACGCCCTCCACCGACACAGCGACCTCGTCGATGCTCAGGAAACCCTGCTCCTGGCCACGCGTCACCAGGGACTGCACCTCTTCCAGGCCGAGCATCTCGCTGACCGTCATGTGCTCACCTCCGGCTGGACGCCATCGATCTCGTGGACGCGTCCACGCCCACCGCCGGCCGCCCGGAACGAACGCCCGTTCGATACGCTACCGCTTTACTTCTTGAAGTCAATGCCACCGGCAGTCTTCCATCGGTAGAAGATGCCCGCGACTTGAGCCCGTCACGCCTACTACGACCAGGCGCGTCGTGCGGACCATTGCGGGGGACGTTCGGGGCGCCGAGGGGCGTTCCCTTCCCGCCGAAGCCGCGGCATGATCACACGCGCGGCTTAAGCCCCGGTTAAGCAGTGGTGCGGACCCGATGAAGTTCCTAAGGCGCCCCGCCGCCCCCGCCGGGCCCCTCGAGCTCCTGGATGAGCGCCGTGGCGGTGAGGCCGAGGCGGCTGTCGGGGTCGAGGGCGACGGTCCGCCGCCACGCCTCCTGGGCCGGCGCGGACCGGCGGCGGTAGATCTCCACCCATCCCTGGTTGAAGGCCACCAGCTGGTCGTCCGGATGCTCCCGGGCCAGCGCGCCCAGCCCCGCCGCGGCCCGGGCCAGCCCAGCCCCGCCCGCCGCGCCCTCGACGATCGCCAGGCCCGCCCGCGCGGCGACGTCGTCGGGGGCCCGCTGCGCGGCCGCCTGGAAGGCGACGCCGGCGCCCTCGGGGTTGCCCAGCAGCTGGAGCACCGAGCCCAGCTCCACCAGGCGGCGGGGGTCGGGGTCGGACCGGGCCAGCTCGCTCAGGCGGGCGGCCTGGCGGATGGGCGGGAGGTCGCCGATGCCGTCCGGCAGCGGCCGGTCGAGCACCAGGGCGAGGGGCGGCAGGCCGCCCTCGCCGCCGCCCAGCTCGCCGCCCGGCACCGCCACCGGGCCGGGCGCGGCGGCCTGGGCCTCGTCGCGAGCGCCCTCGCCCACGGGCGAGTCGAGCGCGTTCGCGATCAGCAGGGCACCGCCCACCGCGACCGCCCAGACGGCGAGCACGGCGGCGAGCCGGCGCGACGAGAGCCGCCGGGGAGGGGGCGCGGGCGATCGGGGGGCCTGCGACACGGCGTCCGACGTTACCCGCGGGCGGCCGGGGGGGCCACTGACCATCGTCACGCGGCGTTCGGGGATCTCGTGGCAGGGTGGTACCATCTGTGACGATCATGGGGTCGAATTCTGCGCCGGATCTGGCGGGCGCCACGTGTCCCGTCCTCGCCACGGCGCAGATCGTGTCCGGCAAGTGGACCCTCGTGATGCTCCGCGACCTCGCCGAGGGGCCGTGCCGCTTCACGGAGCTGCAGCGCTCGCTCGCCGGGATCAGCCCGCGGACGCTCTCGATCCGGCTTCGCGCCCTCGAGGACGAGGGCATCGTGGAGCGCCGCGAGTTCGCCGAGATGCCGCCCCGCGTGGAGTACCGCCTCACGCCCAAGGGCGCCGCCCTCGCCCCGATCGTCGACGCGATGCGCCACTACGGCTCGCGCTGGCTGGCCGAGGACTGCGCCGACGGGGAGGAGCCCGCCCGCCTCCTGGAGGCCGTCGGCCCCTAGGCCCCGAGCCTCTAGCCGGGGCGCCGGCTGCGCAGGAAGCGCAGCGGCAGGTACAGCGTGTGGGGCATGCGGCGCTCGAGCACACGGCGCAGGTCCTCGCGGCCCTCCTCGTCGAGCACGTGGGCGATGTACGTGCGCGAGAAGACGGCCCACGCGTCGTCGGCGTCCTCCATCACGACCGCGAACTGGACGTCCTGCTCCTCGAGGGTGGCCATGCCCGCCTCGTTGAAGGCGCGCTGGTCGCGAGGCTCGTGGGGCATGCTCGCGCGGCTCGCCCGGCCGGCCAGCGCCCCCGGCGCGCGCCGCCCGACCACGGCGATCACGGCGCCCATGAACGACGCGTCGATCGGCCGCAGGCGGTCGAAGGCCGTCACGGTGGCCACCAGGCGGCCGCCGGGGCGCAGGACGCGGAAGATCTCCCGGGCGGCGCGGTCGAGGTCGGCCACCTGCTCGAGCACCAGGCTCGCGACCGCGCAGTCGAACGTGCGGTCGGGGATGTTCCCCATGCCCTGGACGTCGCCGGGCCGGTAGAGCACCGGCAGGTCGCCGGGCGTGCGCGCCTGCGCCTCGGCGACGCACTCGGGCGACGAGTCGATGCCCACGACCATCCCGTCCGCGCCGACCACGCGCGCCGCCGCCCGGGCGGCGCCGCCCGAGCCGCAGCCGATGTCGAGCACGCGCTCCCCCGTCACCAGCGGCCCCCAGGAGATCGGGCTCTCGTAGAGCTGGACGCCGCGGTTGCCGGGCAGCACCGCGAGCGACTCCTCGGTCGCCGCCGGGTCGATGGCGTGGACGGCCCGGTAGAAGCGGGTGGCGAGCGGGCCGATCAGCGGCGTCCCGGAGGCGACCTCGGCCCGGATCTCGTCGAGCACCTCCTCCGGGCCGCGCTCGGCGACCGGCGCGGCGGGGGGGTCGTCGGTCGCCCGGTCCATCCCCTGATCGTACGCGCGCGGGGCGCGGGTGCCGGGGGCTACGATCCGGCCCGGTGAGGGTGCGTCTCGTGAGCGGGGCCGCGGAGCCCGTCGGCGCGGTGGTCCACGCGCTGGCCGTCGCCGACGGGCTCGAGGCGCTGGGCCACGAGGCCGAGGTGTGGGCTCCCGAGGCGGCGCGCGCGGCGCTGGAGGGGGCCGAGCGCGCGCGGGTGCGCCCGGTGCCCGTGCCGGGCGGGAGCGTCGTCGACCCCGAGGACCGCGCCCGCGTCGCCATCGCCGCCCTCTCGGGGGCGCTGGCCGCCGGGGCGCCGGCCGACGTCGAGCACGCCCAGGACGCGATCGCCGGCGCCGCCCTGCTGTGGCTGCGGGCCGAGCGCGGCGCGAGCGCCGTGGTGCGCACGGTGCACCACGTCGACGCCAGCGGCCTGCCGGAGCTGGACGAGACCGAGCGGGCGTCCATCCAGGGCTCCGACGCCTGCATCTGCCCGTCCGCGTTCTGGGCCGAGCGCATCCGCGCCGAGTACGGCGTCGAGGCGACGGTCGTGCCGGGGGGCGTGGACGCCGGGCGGTTCGCCTCGCCCCTGAGCCGCGCCGAGGCGGGCGAGCGGTTCGGCTGGGGCTCCCGGCCGACCGCCCTGGCCCTGGGCGGCATCTCGCGCCGCAAGGGCAGCCGCGTGCTGCTGGAGGCCTTCGCCCGGGCACGGTCGCGGCTCGGCGAGGGCGGCCTGCTCGCGATCGCCGGCGACGCCGCGGGCGAGGGGGAGTTCGCCCGGCGCTGGCGCGACGACGCCGAGCGGCTCGGGCTGGAGGTCTCGGGCCCGCGCCCCGGCCCCGGGGCCGCCGTCGCTCTGCTCGGCCCGGTGCCCGCCGGGGAGATGCCGGCGCTCTACCGCGCCGCCGACGCCCTCGCCTACCCGTCGACGCGGGAGGGGTTCGGGCAGGCGGTGCTCGAGGCCGCCACCGCCGGCCTGCCGGCGGCCGTCAGCGACCTGCCCGTGCTGCGCGAGATGCTCGTTGACGGCCGCGACTGTCTTATGGTGCCGGCCGGCCACTCGGCGCCCCTGGCCGAGGCGCTGGTGCGCCTCATGCGCGACGAGGGCCTCAGGTCGCGGCTGGTGGCCGGCGGGCGCGAGACCGCCGCCGGCTATCGCTGGGACCACGCCGCCGCGGCCCACCTGCGCGTCTACGAGGGGCTGCCGGCCGCGCGCTGAGCGGGCGCGGACGCGAGCGCCGCGGCGACCTCGCCGAGCCCCTCGAGCTCGACCGGCTCGCGGGGGAAGGCGGGCACCTCGGTGACCGGGGCCCCGTTCAGCGCCCCGGCGAGGGCCTCGCGCGCGTCGAGGTCGTGCAGCGCGACGATCAGCTCTTCCTCGAGGGTCGCGGCGGCCCGCTCGGCGAGCGAGGCCGGCTCGGGGGCGCCGGCCGCGGCCAGCGCGGATGCCAGAGCCCCGGGCTGCGGGAGCCCCCCGGGCGGCAGCGCGTGGACCCGGTTCAGAACGACGCCGGCGAGCGGGTACCCGTCCTCGCCCAGCCGCTTCCCGAGGGCGACGGCCTGCGCGACGGCGTCGGCGTC
Organism: Miltoncostaeaceae bacterium; assembly: GCA_963819845.1. GTDB lineage: Bacteria > Actinomycetota > Thermoleophilia > Miltoncostaeales > Miltoncostaeaceae > DATAGF01. The sequence goes on along the minus strand of CAWFXQ010000008.1, from coordinate 487,306 downwards.
GGGGGCGCTCACCACCACGAAGCCGGCCTCCGGCGACTGCAGCAGCGCGCGCACCGCCCCGGCGCGCTCGGCGAACCCGTCGTACATGCCGTCGAAGGCGGCCAGGAAATCGCCGAGGTCGCGCATCAGCTGCGCGCCGGTGAGGCGCTGCAGCAGCGAGAACGCCGTGCTGCTCCCCACCGCGAGGATGCGGCGGCCGAGGCCCGCCCCCGGGATCGGCGGGCGCAGCAGCATGCGCAGGGCGCGGCCCTCGATGAAGCGCGTGATGCGGGCCGGCGCGTCGAGGAAGTCGAGCGCGTTCTGGGAGGGCGGCGTGTCGAGCACGATCACGTCGAAGGATCCGTCGTCGGCCAGCTCGTGCAGCCGCTCCACCGCCATGTAGTCCTGCGCCCCGGCCACCGCGCCGGACAGGTGGCGGTAGATGCGGTTCGCCAGGATCCGCTCCCGCGCCTCGGGGGTCGGGGCCTCGCGGGCCACGAGCCGGTCGAAGGTGGCCTTGGCGTCGAGCTGGAGTGCCCACAGCTCGCCGGCGCCCGACGAGCCGACGCGCCGCGGCTCGTCGGAGAGGCCCTCCAGCCCGAGCGCGGTCGCCAGGCGGCGCGCCGGGTCGATCGTGACGACGACGACGCGCGCGCCCTCGCGGGCCAGGCCCAGGGCGGCGCCGGCCGAGATCGTGGTCTTGCCGACGCCGCCCGCCCCGCAGCAGACCACCAGCCGGCGACCCTCGACGGTGCCGATCACGGGCGCCCGTTCCGGGAGGCGGCCGCGGCCAGGGCGTCGGCCAGCGTGCCGAGGGCGCCGAGGTCGAAGCGGCGCCTCACGATCTCGGGCAGCTCCAGCACCGGCAGGCCGGTCCCCTCGGCGAGCCGGCGCCGGTAGCCGTCGTCGGACCGCTGCCGGGCGAGGTGGCGCAGGCCCGCCGCGGCGGCCCGCGACGCCGGACCGTCCTCGCGGGCGGCCACCGCGGACAGCGCGGGCTCCTCGTCGGCGCGGAAGCGGTCGCCGCGCACGCCGTTCAGCACCGCGGCCGCCACCGGCATCCCGCGCTCGCGCAGGGCGGCCGACGCCTCGACCGCCTCCGCCACGGCCAGCTCCTCGGGCCGGGCCACGATCGCCACGCCCGTGGCGGCCGGGTGGGTCACCACCTGCTGGATGCGGGCGGCCTGGTCGCGGATCGGTCCCCCGCCGGCGATCGCCTCCACGTTGCCCGCGGTCTCGAGCAGCGCGATGCCGTGGCCGGTGGCCGGGCAGTCGACCACCAGCGCGTCCCAGACCGGCCGCCGGTCGGGGTGGAGGGCCACGGCGTAGTTCCACACGACGCCCACCGTGACCAGCTCGGGGAGGCCGGGGGCCGCGGCGGCGAAGGTGTGGAACGCCCGGCTGCGCGTGAGGAGCTCGACCAGAGGGCGCACCTTGAGCTGGCCCGTCAGGTAGCCCTCGATCGCGTGCTCGACCTCGATCTGAACGCCGAACAGGCCGGGCGCCAGCTCCGTGGGGGCCTCGTGCCCGACCCGCGCGCCGCGGAAGAGCCGCGACAGGCGATCGGCCCCCGAGACCTCGATGAGCAGGGTGCGACGCCCGGCCCGCGCCGCGGCCAGGCCGAGCGCGGCCGACACGGTGCTCTTGCCCACCCCGCCCTTGCCCAGCACGAAGCAGAGCCGCCGCTGCGACAGCGGCGGGCCGGCGGGCGCCGGGATGGCCGCGCTAGCCTCGATCGAGCGCGTCCAGGCGTCGTTGCACGAAGACGACCGCGTCGTCGAGCCCCGCCTCGCGCGCGACCGCGAAGGCCTCCTCGTAGCGGGAGCGCGCGCGGGCCACCCGCTCGTCGCCCCTGCGGTTCTTGAGGGTGTTGTCGCCCGACAGCAGCAGCTGCCGCACGCGCCGCCGTGCCTCGTCCTCGTTCAGCTTCGCCCCTCCCGTTCCCGCGTCGAGACTAGCGCCCCTCCGCCGGCGGGGACCGCGGCCAGCAGCTCGGCGAGGCGGTCGGCGCCGAGCGACGACGGGCGGTCGCGGCCGCCGGCTCCGGCCAGGTAGAGGCGCGGCTGTATCGGCTCGACACCGTCGAAGCGCCAGGTGCCGGGCTCCCGCTCGAGCCGCTGAAGCCGCGGCAGCAGCGGGGCGAGGTCGACCCGCGGCGGGAGCGACCGCGACGCGTACTCCACCCACGTCTCGTAGCGATGCCGGACGCTGAGGGTGCCGTCGGGCAGCGCCGTGATCACCCGCATGCTCGCCACGCGCGGGTGCACCGCCATGTCGTGCAGCGGCCGCGGCGCGCGGACGATCGCGAGGTCGTCGGCGGGGCGGTCCTCGACCGTCGCGCGGCCGGCCTCGATGAGGGCGGCGTCGGCCTCCACGCGTGCCCACTCCCCCGCCCACAGGAAGCGGTAGCGGTCCGGGTCGGCGAGCAGCCCGCCCACCCGCGGGAGGATGGCGACGTAGAGGGCGCCCGCGGGATCCCGGCCGCGAGCGCCCGCGAGCGCCCGGCCGACCTCCGGGAAGGGCGTGGTGAGCGCGCTCGCGCCATGGCCATGGCGGCGATGGCGGCACGGGCGGCCCAGGGGTCGGTCCAGGTGCCGAAGTCCCCGGCCTCGGCGGCGGCGATCGCCAGCCGGCGCTCGGGTGCGCCCTCGGCAGGGCGCTCGAGGAGCATCCAGATCCCGAGCAGGCCGTCTTCGTCGTAGTGGTTGTTGGTGACCGCCGCGACCTCTGGGCCCGCGGCCCCGGCGCGCAGGTAGCGGTTGACGATGCCGGCGCTGGTGTCGGCGGCGAGGGCGGCGGGCGTGCCCGCGCGCGGCCAGTGCGACAGCGACAGGACGGTGCCCGGCAGGCGAGCGCCGTCGACCACGGCGTGGGGGCGCCCGCCCAGGTCCTCGGCGGGGACGAACGCGGCGCCGTCGGCGACCCGCGGCAGCCCGCCGGGGTCGAGCGCGTCGATCGGGGCCATTGCCGCCAGAGGATACCGGGGGTGCGATACTGCGCCCGTGGACTTCGTCGTCGACAACGCGGTGGCGCTGTCGGCCATCTTCCTGGGCGCCATCGTGCTGATCGCGCTCGCGATCCTGGCGGTGACGGGCCTGCGGCTGTGGCGCCGGGCGCGCGCGGCGCAGAAGCGCGTCGGGCGCGAGACGGAGGTGCTCGCCGCCCAGGCCGACCGGCTGTCGGCGGCCCTGGACGCCATGCCGCAGCGGCAGGCCGAGCTCCAGTACGAGATCCGTTCGCTGCAGGGCCGCATCGCCGCCCTCCAGGTGCTGGCGCGCCACGCCTCCGAGGCGCAGCAGACCCTCAGGGCGCCGCTCCGCTACTTCACCGGATGAGCGCCCCCGACCGCCTCGCGGTGGTCGACGTCGGGTCGAACTCGCTGCGGCTGTTCCGGTGCGAGGGGGTCGGCCACGAGGGCCCGCGCGGCGAGCGTTCCACCACGGTGATCGGCCTTCGCCGCGGCGCCGGGCCGACGGCTCGATCGCCGCCGACGCCCTCGAGCGCCTCGATGGCGTCCTCTCCGGCTACGCCGGTGACATCGCGGCGTTCGCGCCCGCGCGGACGCTGCCGGTGGCCACCAGCGCGGTGCGCGACGCGCCCAACCGGGACGACGTCGCCGGGCTGGTCGAGCGCCGCCTCGGGGCGCCGATGCGGCTGTTGAGCGGGGTCGAGGAGGCGGTCGTCTCGTTCGCCGGCGCCCGCCTCGCCGTGGACGGCGACGGGCCGGTGGTGGTCGTGGACGTCGGCGGCGGCAGCACCGAGCTGGTGCGCGGGGGGGCCGCGGGGCCGGAGGAGGCGGTGAGCCTCCAGCTCGGCGCCGTCCGCCAGACCGAGCGCCACCTGCACCACGACCCTCCCCGGCCCGACGAGCTCGAGGCGCTCCGGGCGAGGCCCGCGCCGAGATCGCGCCGGTGCTCGGGGGCCGCGACCCGGTCCCGGTGGTGGGGGTCGCCGGCACGGCCACGTCGCTCGCGGCGATCGACCTCGGGCGGTACGACACCGCCCGGGTGCACCGCCACCGCATGACCCTGGAGACGGTCGACGGCCTGGCCGCGCGCCTGGCGGCCATGACCGTGGAGCAGCGGCGGTCGGTCCCCGGCCTCGACCCGGCGCGGGCGGGGGTGATCGTCGCCGGGTCGATGATCGTGGCCGAGGCGATCCGCGCCGCCGGCGCGGCCGACGTGATGATCAGCGAGACCGACCTCCTCGACGGGGTGGCCCTGGCGGCCGCGCGCTCCCCATCGGTGTCGTTACGACTGTGACGAGGTTTCCCTAGGCTTCGGCCATGACGACTGCGGCCAACGGCAGTCCCATCGGGTCCGCGTCGGTCGGTGCGGACGTGATGCAGGGCCGGCGGACGGTTCTGGCGACCGGGGCGAACATGCGCCACATCCGCCACGCCCAGATCCTCGAGCGCTGGCCGATCCTGCCCGAGGGGTGGGCGAAGGCCATCGAGACGACGCGGCTGGACTCGGTCGACCGCACCCCGGGGCCCGCCAGCTTCGGGCGCTGAGCGGCACCGGCGCCCCCGACCTCCTGATCGTCGGCGCCGGGGTGGTCGGCCTGGCGACGGCGCTGGCCGCCCGGGACCGGGGCGCCCGGGTCACGGTGCTCGAGGCCGAGGCTCCGGGCGCCGAGCAGTCCGGCGGCCCGGGGCGGATCTTCCGCCACATCCACGACCGCGCCGAGCTGGTGCCGCTGGCGGTGGCGTCGCGGAGCGGCTGGGACGAGGCCGCGCAGCGGTTCGGCCGGCCGTTCGTCGACGGCCGCGGCGCGCTGCTGGTGGGCGGGGCGCGCGAGCGCTATGCGGCCTCCCTGGCGGCGGCCGGCGTCGCGCACGAGCTGCTCGCGGCCGCCGACCTGCCGCCGCGGCTCGCCCCGCTGGGCCCGGGCCTGCTCGACCCCGGGGGCGGCACCATCGACGCCGAGGGCTACGTCGCGGCCCTCGCCGGCGAGCTGGCCGGCGTCATCGAGTTCGCCCGCGCCCGCGAGATCGTCGACGACGCCGGCGCGCCCGCCGTCGTGACCGACCGCCGCCGCGTCGATGCGGGCGCGGTCCTGGTCGCGGCGGGCGCCGCGACGCCCGCCCTCGCAGCCCCGCTCGGCATCGACATCCCGGCGGCGGCCACCGAGCACCGCCGCGTCGCCTTCGGCCACGCCCCCGCAGACGACCTGCCCTGCGTCCTCGAGCGGTCGGGAACCCAGCCGATGACCGGGTACCTCACACCGCTCCCCGAGGGTGGGCTCGCGCTGGGGACCGGCGCCGCCGACGGCCTGCCCGAGGACGAGGCCGTCGCCATGACCGCCGGCTACCTCGGGGCGATCCTGCCCGGCGTCGACGCGACTCCGACCGGCGCGGCGCGCTGCACCTCGACGGTCCTCGCCGGCCACCCCGAGGCCTTCGGCCTCTACCGCGCGGGCCCGGTCGCGGCCTTCGCGGGCGGCAACCTCTTCAAGCACGCCCCCGCCCTGGGGCCGCTCCTCGCCGAGGCCCTCCTGGAGGGCCGCGCCGACCCGTTGCTCGCGCCGTCTGAGGTAGCCTCGGCCGGGCCGGAGTGGCGGAACTGGTAGACGCGGAGGACTTAAACTCCTCAGCCCTCAGGGGCATCCGGGTTCGAGTCCCGGCTCCGGCATTCGCATCACCAGGGGCGATCCGGGCCTGATCGCCGAGTCGGCCAGGAGTCGCCAGAAGGGCGGGGGGGTGTCCGGGGGGTGTCCGCCGCCTTTGAGAGACTGCGGCGGTCGTCGCCCCAGGGGAGAAGCCGTGGCCCGCCGTGATCTGACCCTGCCACCGCTGCCCGCCCTGGCCGAGGCGCAGGGTGAGCTCGACCGGCTCGGCGCCCTGGTCGCCGAGCGTCACGCGGCCAGCGAGGCCGCAGCCGCCGCCGCGGTGCAGGCGCAGGCGGCCGACGCGGCCGAGCGGGTCGCCGCGATCCGCGAGCAGCGCGAGCCCGCGCAGGCGACCGAGCCCGCCGCTGTCGAGGCCGCGCAGGTCGCCGAGCGCGAGGCGGCCGACGCGAGCGCTGCCCTGACCGCCACCCTGGAGGACGTGCGAGCGCAGTCGTCGCCGGTGCCCCCGAGATGCGGGCCGCCCTGGAGGCCGACGAGGGGAAGGCGCGTCGCAAGCTCGGGCAGAAGGTCGCCGCCGCCAGGCAGGCGGCCGACGAGCTCGGCGACCTGATCGCCGCGGTCAACTGGCTGTCCGGCGTCGAGGCGGGCAGGCTGCGCCCCTTCACGCCCGGCCGGTCGATGGCCTCGCCGCTGGCCCAGGCGAACAGCAGCGGCTACTTGACCGCTCAGGCCCTGCTCGACGGGCTCGACGCGATCGCCTCGGGCGAGCGGCCGGGGCCGCGGCCCCTGTACGTCGCGGAGGAGGCGCAGGCGTCGTGACCGAGCCGCGCTGGGACTTCCGCGACGACTACGCCCGCCTGCGCCAGCAGCGCCGGGGGCACCTGTTCGACCGGGCGCTCGCGAGAGTCGAGTCCGAGGACGCCGCGCTCGCGGCCGCCCGCCAGGACGTCGAGGCGCGGGCGCTCGCCCGGCAGCGGCAGGCCGAGCAGGAGCAGCCGCCCGACTTCGGCGACGTCATCCGGGCCGACCTGGCCGGGCTGCGCTCGGGGCCCCTCCGGTCCACGCGCATCGGGGCCGACGGCCGCGTGCAGCGCTGACGCATGGCCGGGACTCGTCCTCCAGGAGGACCGGCTGCGGCGGCGGGGCAGGCTCCAGGCGGGCCGCCCGCCGCCCATGCCCTGGGCGTTAGAGATCGTGAGGCCGAACTGACCGCAGCGCAGCGGGCGATGGCCGCGGCGGCCGACGCCGAGCGCCTGACGCTCGAAGGACGCCTGCCCCGTCGTCCCGGCGACCGGCTCGCCTACGGCGCCAGGCAGGCCGCGGCCCAGGTCTGGGGCGTCGCGGGCGGCGACGTCAGCCAGGCCTTGCGCCTGGTCGATGAGGCCCCCGACCTCGCCCTGGCCGTGCAGCAGGGGCAGATGGGCCTGCGCCGGGCGGTGCGCATCCTGCGCGAGCGCCAGGGGCGCCCCGAGCCGAAGCTGAATCGCCGCGCCGGCCTGCCGCGAGCCCGCATCATCGAGCAGCAGACCAGGGCGAGGGCCGAGGCCGCGATCCGGGCCTGGCACGCCGCCCGCGCCGAGCTCGTCGGGCAGCTGCGGTCGCTCGCATGAGCGCCGAACTGCGACCCCGAGCGGCGACCCCTCGCTGCCGAGCGCGAGCGCGAGCGGGCTCGTCAGGGATCAGGTCTCCCGTGAGCCTGCCGCGACGGGTAGATGCCCTATTTCGACCAGGTACTGCAGTCGCTGGAGGTGAACCCCTTGTCGCTTGCGGCGATCTCGACGATGGCCGTCCCCGATGCGTTCTCGTTGGCGATGATGTTCCCGAGGTCTCCACTGAAACCGCTGAGTCGCGCCCAGTAGCACCCACTACCGCCGCTGGAGCGATAGGTGCCAGGAGCGATGTCAGTTCCTACGAAGTAGGTGCCTTCCTCGAAGCGGTTCTTGCTTGCGGTGATCTGAGAGAGATCATCGGTCCACTCCGCGCAATCGCTGGTCGAGAACCCTTTGGCGGCAGGCGTGATGGTGACGATGGTCGGGCCAGAGGCATTTTCGTTGGCGATGATCGCTTCGAGATCACCGCTAAAGTCCTTCGTGGTCTGCCAGTAGCACCCCGGAGAGGCTTCCCGGGTTCGGTAGGTCCCTCGCTTGATGTCCTGAGGCACTCTGAAGTCCCCGCTGCCGAACGTGGCGTGTTCGGGTGCAGCAGGCGCTGGCTCGGCCTCAGACTCTTCTTCCGGCGCGGCTTCGTCGTCCGCGCCCTGCTGCTCGGCCTGCTCCGCTTGTTCCGCACCAGCCTCGGCCCCGCTCCCATCAGTCGGATCCTCATCGCTGCATCCGGCGGCCGCAGCCATGACGACCATGACGATCAGTGCGATGACTGCCCCTACCGTCACCTTGTACCAGCGAGTCGAACGGGCTTTCGGCGACTCGGATTCCTCAGGCGGCAGAGGTGGGGGTTCGGTGGTCATGCCCTCTCCTCTCTGGCCGAATGACCTAATGAACGTACCTCTTGTGTGGGAGCAAGGGCGGCCAGTCCTAGTTCAAATGACCACGAACCTCCAAGTTCAGGCGGAGGGGCACCCTCGCCGCGGGGATCGCGGCCTGCGGGGCGTGGCGTGAGCCGCCCGCCCGGCAGGCCGTCGAAGCTGACGCCCGCGGTCGCCGAGCGGGCGGTCGAGGCCGCCCGCGCCGGGGCGACGATGGCCGACTGCGCCGGCTACGCGGGCATCGGCGTCCGCACGCTTCAGCGTTGGCTGGCCGAGGCCGAGCGCGAGGACGCCGAGCCGCGATTCGGCCGATTCGGCGCCGCCTTCGCGCGTGCGCGGGCCGAGCTCGTCCTGGAGCTCAGCGACTGCGTCCGGGCCGGGGCGAAGGACGACCCCCGCCTTGCGGTCGCGCTGCTCAAGATCCTCGAGGACCGCCAGCCGCCCGCGGCCCGCGTCGAGGTCAGCGGCCCGGTCGGCGGGCCGGTGCAGGTCGCCGCCGCGCAGCGCGAGCGGGCGATCGCCAGGGCGCTGACGGCGACGCCTGAAGGGACTGCGCTGATCCAAGCCGCGGTCCTGGCCGCCGGCGAGCCTGCCGAGCCCGAGCGCAACGGGGGCGGCCCGCTGCCCTGATTCGCCCGCCGGGCGAGCCCTGGGGCGATCTGGAGCGATCCCGGGCTAGTTGCCGACGAGCTTGACGTTCACCGCTTCGGGGCCGTTCTTGCCCTGCCGAATCTCGTACTCGACTTTCGCGCCTTCGGTGAGCGACGGGCGGTCCCCGCCCGTTGGGGAGCGGAAGAAGACGTCCTTCCCCCCGTCTTGGGCGAGGAAGCCTTGCCCTGTCTTGGCATCGAACCGCTTGACGGTGCCGGTCGGCATCTGCGTCTCCCTTCGGTCGCGGTGGCCAGGACGATAACCAGCCTCTCGCCGGCATGCCCGCGTGTCCTGGCACCCCCGACTCCCCTGGTGCGAGTCGGAACAGTCCAGAACTGGACGATTCGCCGGGGCAGGGATTCCTCGTCGTCCGCGCACCGCGGCCGGATCGCCGCGCCGCTGCGGTCGGCGTCCATCGGATGCGAGCGCGGGTGTCCTGGCGGGTGTCCGTCGGCCCCGCTTGCGCCGTTATGTCGCGAGGGGGTCCCCCGGCTCACAGCGCCTCCCGGGCGCAGGAGCGCCCTCGCGAAGACCGCGCGCCGACCGGGCCTGGAGTGTCGATGACGCTGTCGCGGGTAAGGGGCCTGGTGTGCCGCCCCTCGAGAAAGCTAGCCCAGGGCCATCTCGACTGAGTCGGAGGGCGCGGGGTCCGGTAGGCGCATCATCCGGAACGAGTTCACAAACCCGATGAGACCGGCGAGGAGCGGGACGAGCAGCGCCACCTGAAGGGCCAGCGGTCGTGCGTCGGTGTTGATGCGGATGATCTCGTCCTGGACCTCCTGGGGCTGGCCGACGAGCAACTCTTCGAGCTTCGTGTTGCTCAGCACCTCGGCGTCGTCCTCCAAGGCGTTGGCGACGCGCTCCTGTTCGGCCGGGCGCAGGACGGTGCTCGACTCCGCCATCTGGGTGAAGGTGATCGAGAGCGCGGCCAGCATGATGCCGCCCGCGACGGCCAATCCGAACGACAGCCCGAACGATCCCGCCGCCGAGTTCACGCCGGCGGCCTCGCTGACGCGCTCCTCAGAGACGGGGGCCAGCGTGTAGTTGTTGAGCTGGGACACCAGAAGGCCCAGCCCCGTCCCCGCGATCACCAGGGGGACCACCAGATACCAGCCCGAGTCTGCCCGCGGCACGATCGGGATCAACAGGGCCATCCCGATCGTCAGGAGCGCGAACCCCAGCCTGATGATGCTGCTCGCACGTCGCGCTCCCGCCTTCTTCGCCGCGAGGAGGGCCACTCCGAACATGCTGAGCGAGAGCGGCGCGAGCGAGAGGCCCGCCTCCAGCGCGTTGTACTCGAGGACCATCTGCAGGTAGATCGGCAGCGAGATCATGGCTCCGCCGAGGGCGACCTGCTGGAGCAGCTGCCCTGAGATCCCGAATCTGAAGACCTTCGATCTGAACAGGCCCGGGTCGATCAGCGTCGGCTTCCCCTGACGTGTGCGCCGCACGAGCCAGTACACGAACGCTGCGAGGCCGACGACGCCGATCGCCAGGACAGCGCCGACGGCCTCACCGCCCTCCTGCCACACCAGGATGCCCAGCACGATGCCACCCATGCCCACGACGGAGAGGCCCGCACCGACGACGTCGATGCGCCGAGGCCCGGTGTAGGGCACGTCGCGCACGAGCCCCATGCCGGAGAGCACGATCGCGATGATCACGACCTCCAGCAGGAAGCCGATGCGCCAGGACGTGTAGGTGGTGACGAAGCCTCCGAGCAGCGGTCCGACGGCGACGGCGATCGCGGCCGCGGCCCCGACGGTGGCGTAGGCCTTCTTCTGAGCAGCTCCCTCGAAGTTGCCGTGGATGAGGGACTGCATGGCGGGCAGCAGCAGCGACGCCCCGAGCCCGCCCACCAGTGCCCAGAAGATGATCACCGCCGTCAGGCTCTGGGCCAGCGCCATCGCCAGCGCGCCGACGGCGTAGCCGAGCAGGCCCAGCACGTAGGCCCGCTTGCGCCCGATGAGATCGCCGACCTTGCTCCCGATCAGGATGAACGCGGCGGACACCAGCGCCTCGATCGCGATCGCGGACTGGACGGAGCTGACGGTCGTGTCGAGGTCTTCGACCACCGCGGAGATCGAGACGTTCATCAGCGATGTGTTGACGACGAGCACGAACATCGCCATCGCCAGCAGGACGGCGAGCCGCGGATTGCCGGTCGCCTCCACGGGCGCGCCGGTGCCGGGCTCTGGCATGAGGGGAGGCTACGCCGCGTGCACGGACGGCTGGCGACCGAGCTGATCCACGTCGGCCCGAGGCCTGGTTCGTGAGGGCGCTCAGGCGCCCGTCAACCCGGCCCCCATCCTGTCGGGCGGAGCCCGGCCCGGCTGAGCGCCGGGTTGCACCCTCGGGAGGCCCCGCGTGAAGAACAGGGCGACCAGGCTGAGCAACGCCAGGACCGACACGGCGGCGCGGAGCCCGTTGATGCGACTCTGCTCGTTGGTGTCGACCACCGCGTCGGCCGTGGCCGTGGGCACGTCGGCATCGGCCAGCGCGGACTCGAGGTCGGCGTCGGAGAGGAACGGGACGCCGCCGGCCAGCTCGGTCTGCGCCTGCGAGACGACGCTGTCGGGGACGTCCGGGTTGCCCTGGATGCCGGTGAAGAACGAGGCCGTGAGCGCGGAGATGAGCACCGCGCCGGCCAGGGCGGTGCCGATGGAGGCGCCGAGCTGGGTCCCGGTGTTCTGCAGCCCGCCCACCTCGCCGCTCTTCTCGTCGGGCACGGCCGACACGGTCACGCTTCCGAGCTGGGACGCCATCGCGCCGAGGCCGCTGCCGGCGAGCAGCAGCGGCCAGGTGACGATCTCCGGCTCCGCGCCCACCTCGAGCAGGGCGACCAGGAGGACGAGGCCGGCGAACAGCGCCATGAAGCCGAGGTTGACGACGCGTCGCGGTGACGCATTCGGGAACAGCTTGGGTACGCCGGCGGCGAAGAGCAGCAGCGTCAGCGAGAGCGGGAGCAGCCGCACTCCCGTCTCGACCGCCGACAGCCCGAGCGAGACCGAGAGGAAGAGCGGCACGACGAAGAAGATGCCGGCCAGGATCAGGAACATGAACAGGAACGAGGTGACCCCGCTCCGCAGCTGGACGTTGCGCAGGAGCGTCGGGTCCATGAGCGCGTCCTCGCCACGCCGGAGGCGCCGGCTCTCCCACCACAGGAACAGCGCCAGCACCACGCCGCCGGCGAGCACGAGCCAGACCACCGGTGAGAGCCCGAGCCACTCGGGCGCCTCGGGCTTCGGCTGGACGAACCCCCACACCCCGGAGCGCAGGACGCCGAGCACGATGAGGCCCAGGCCGACGGCGGACAGGGCCGTGCCGACCAGGTCGAGCCGCACGCCCTCCTCCGCGGGCGTGTCGGCCGCGCGGCGCGCCAGCACCAGGATCACGATCACGATCAGCACCTCGCCGGCGAACACCCACCGCCACGAGGCGTAGGTGGTGAACGCGCCGCCGATCACCGGCCCGAGGGCCGCGGCGATCGCGCCTGCTGCGGCCACGAGTCCGTACGCGCGGGGGCGCTCGGGCTTGGCGAAGTTCGACGCGACCAGCGCCACGATCGCCGGCATGATCAGGACGGCCCCCAGGCCCTCGAGGACCGACCAGCCGATGATCAGCACCGTCAGGTTCGGGGCCAGGGCGGTCGTCAGCGACCCGCAGGCGTAGACGACGCACCCGATCGAGAAGGCGCGCTTGCGGCCGAGGATCTCGCCGAGCTTGCCGCCGGTGATCATGAGGGAGGCCATCACCAGCGTGTAGAGCGTGATCGCGGTCTGGATGCCGGTGATCGTCGTGTCGAGGTCGTCGGCCACCGTGGCGATGGCCGTGTTCATCACCGTCGTGTCCAGGGACATGACGAACTGCCCCGTCGCCAGCGTCAGCAGGATGATCCCCGCCGCGCCGGCCCGGCCCGCCGCCGCCGCCGTCATCGCCTTCCTCCCGGCGCCGGGTGGGCGGCGCCCCCGGTGGCGCGGGGCCCGTCACACCGAGGGATGGGATGCGAGTGGTCCAGAGCCATTGGGCGCCGGACCCTACCGGCTCGCGGTTTGCGGTCGATCGGCGCCGTGGTGGCGCCGAAGGGCCGCCCCCCGGCCCCGCGCCCCGCGCCCTACCCCGCGCCCTCGCTGAAGTCGGCCGTCAGCCAGCGGTCGGGCCTGACCCGATAGAGGACGAAGGTGCGCTCCGGGTCGCCGAGCTCGGAGCCGGCGAGGCCCTCGGCGTGCTCGTCCGGCACGTGGCGCCGGGCGATGGCCGTGATCTCCTCGCCGGGGAGCGCCCGGACCATCGGAGCGGGGTCAGGCGGCGGCCTGGCGGAGCCCTTCGCGCAGGACGGCGGCCTCGAAGTAGGCGAGGACCTCCGCCGGGACGGGCCCGGAGGGCGGGTCGAGGTCCATCTCGTCGAGGCGGCGGGGCGGGATGGCGTGGGGAAGGCGAGGCGGACGCGCCACCTGGAGGGTGTCGTCGTCGGCGATGGAGAGGGCGTTGGTCGTCATGCCGCGATGGTTCGCCACGGCCGCCGCGGACCCTTCCGCCCGGCGTTGCCGGCTCGCGCGGCGTCCCTAGTGATCCTCGAGGTGGATGAGCACCTCGGTGCCGGGCAGCGCGGCCCGCACGGCCCCCTTCACGCGGCCGCTCATGGCGTGGCCGCGGCGCACCGTCGTGTCGGGCGGGACGACCATGTGCAGGTCAACCAGGCGGGCGCTGCCGGCCCGCCGGCCGCGAAGCGCGTGGAAGCTCACGCCCTCGTCCTCGAAGCGGGCGAGCACGCCCGCGATGACGGCGAGCTCGCTCGGCGGGAGGCTGCCGTCGAGCAGCACGTGGGCCGCGCGCCAGGCCAGGCGTGCGCCGACGGCGACGACGTAGCCGGCGACGGCGAGGGCGACGAACGCGTCGAGGGCGGCCCAGCCGGTGATCGCCACCAGCGCGAGCCCGGCGGCCGTCGCGCCCGAGGTCCAGACGTCGGAGGCGAGGTGGGCGGCGTCGCCCTCGATGGCCGGCGAGCCGGTGCGCCGGGCGACCCGGCGGAGGCGCAGGGCGACGACGACGTTCACGGCGGCCGACGCCGCCATGACCGCGACGGCCAGGTCGAGGTGGGCGATCTCCGGGGCCCCGGTCGCCAGGCGCCGGGCCGCCTCGACGGCCACGGCCGCGCCGGCGGCGAGGACCAGCACGCCCTCGATGGCGGCGGCCAGGTTCTCGCTCTTGCCGTGGCCGTAGGGGTGGTCCGAGTCGGCGGGGCGGGCGGCGGCGCGCACGCCCGCGAACGCGATCGCCGAGGCGATCAGGTCGCCCGCCGAGTTGGCGGCCTCCGAGAGCACCGCCACCGAGCCGGTGAGGATTCCGATCGCCAGCTTGACGACCGTCAGGACGGCGTTGGAGGCCACCGAGAGGAGGGCGGCGGCGCGGTTCTGGCGGCCGTGATCCGGCATCGTCGCCGACGGTAGTCATTTAGCCTGTTGCTAAGTCAAGTCGCGCACGACCGCGGCGATCGGGCGCTAGCCGCGGCGTAGAGCGGCGCCTAGGCGCCCCTCGCGGCGCGCGCCAGACCGGGGAGCGAGGATGGGCCTGTTCGACCGCGCGCCCCTGGCCCGTGCCGAGGTGGCGTTCTACGGCCCGCGCAGCGCCGCGGTGCTGCTGCACGCGGGCGAGGGCCGCTGGCCCGTCCACGAGGACGCCGACCGCCTGGCGCTGGGCGTCGGGTCAGCGGCGCTCGGCGCCCAGAACGCGCCCGAGTCGCGGTGGGCGGCCTACCGCGACGCCCTGGCCCGCACGGCGTCGGGCATCGCTGCGGCGGGCGAGGAGCCGCTGCCGGGCGGCCTGGTGCCGCTCGACACCCTGGGGGTGCGCGGGGCCCTCGCGGTCGTCCCCTGGGACGGGCCGGGGAACGCCCGGGTGGTCAGCGATGTGATGGCCACCCGGGGCGGGCTGGTGCCGCGGATCACCGACGCGCCGGGGACGGGCGGCCCCGCGCGCGAGATCGCCGCGCTCGCCCTGCTGACGGCGCTCGCGGCCGACGCGGGCGCCGACGACCGGCTGGCGCTCGCCCTGGGCGTCGAGGGCGTGGTCACCTGGTTCCGCGAGTCCGACCGGCGCGGGGCGGCGCGCAACGCCCTCGCCTTCGCCCTGGCGCACGCGCAGGGCAGGCTGGCCGAGACCGGGCGGTCGCTGCCGCCCGGCCTGTGACCGCCGGCGCGGCCCTCCGCCGCTATTCCTCCTTGCCCGCGGCCCGCGCGGCGCCCGCCTAGGTCGGAGATCTCGCGCACGACCTCCTCGTTGGCGAGGGTCGTGACGTCGCCCAGCTGCCGGTCCTCGGAGATGTCGCGCAGCAGGCGGCGCATGATCTTGCCCGAGCGGGTCTTGGGCAGGTCGTCGGTGAGGACGATCGACTTCGGCCGGGCGATGCCGCCGATCTTGGTGGCCACGTGCTGGCGCAGCTCGGCGATGAGGGCCTCGTCGCCGGTCACGCCGCCCTTGAGCGTGACGAAGGCGGCGATCGCCTGGCCCGTGGTCTCGTCGCTGCGGCCCACCACGGCGGCCTCGGCCACCTTGGGGTGGTCCACGAGCGCCGACTCGATCTCGATCGTTGACAGGCGGTGGCCCGAGACGTTCATGACGTCGTCGATGCGCCCCAGCAGCCAGTAGTCGCCGTCCTCGTCCCGCCGGCAGCCGTCGCCGGCAAGGTAGAGGCCCGGGTACTGGCTCCAGTAGGTCTCGACGAAGCGCTCGTCGTCGCCGTAGAGCGTGCGCAGCATCGCCGGCCAGGGCTCCCGCAGCACCAGGTAGCCCCCCTGGCCCAGCGGCACGGTGTTGCCGTCGGCGTCAACGACGTCGGCACTGACGCCCGGCAGCGGCTTGGTGGCCGATCCGGGCTTGAGGGTCGTCACGCCCGGCAGCGGGCTGATGAGGATGTTGCCGGTCTCGGTCTGCCACCAGGTGTCAACCACCGGGCAGCGGTCGCCGCCGATGTGGGTGCGGTACCAGATCCACGCCTCGGGGTTGATCGGCTCGCCCACCGAGCCGAGCAGGCGCAGGGAGCCGAGGTCGTGGCGCTCGGGGTACTCGGTGCCCCACTTCATGAAGGTCCGGATCGCGGTGGGGGCGCAGTAGAGGATCGTCGCCCTGTAGCGGGCGATGATCTCCCACCAGCGGTCCTTGTCGGGGGTGCCGGGCGCGCCCTCGTAGAGGATCCCGGTCGCCCCGTTGGCCAGCGGCCCGTAGACGATGTAGCTGTGCCCGGTGACCCAGCCGACGTCGGCCGCGCACCAGTAGACGTCGTCGTCCTTGATGTCGAAGACCCAGCGGTGGGTGGCCGCCACGCCCGTGAGGTATCCGCCGGTGGTGTGCACGATGCCCTTCGGCTTCCCGGTGGTGCCGGAGGTGTAGAGGATGTAGAGCAGGTCCTCGGCCTCCACCTGCTCGGGCTCGCACTCGGCGCTCTGGGCGGCGACGAGCTCGTGGTACCAGACGTCGCGGCCCTCGACCCAGCCGATCTCGCTCTCGGTGCGCCGAACGACGATGCACGTGGCCACGTCGGGGCAGCGCTCCAGGGCGGCGTCGGTGTTGGCCTTGAGCGGCACGACCTTGCCGCCGCGCCAGGCCCCGTCGCCGGTGATGACGGCCACGCATCCACAGTCGAGGATGCGGTCGGCCAGACTGTCGGGCGAGAAGCCGCCGAACACGACCGTGTGCGGCGCGCCGATGCGCGCGCAGGCCAGCATGGCCACCGCGATCTCGGGAACCATCCCCAGGTAGATGGCCACGCGGTCGCCCCGGCCCACCCCGCGGGCGCGCAGGCCGTTGGCCAGCCGGCAGACCCGCTCGTGGAGGTCGGCGTAGGTGATCTCCAGGCGGTCGCCCGGCTCGCCCTCCCAGTGGAAGGCGACCACCTCGCCGCGCGTCTCCAGATGGCGGTCGAGGCAGTTGACGCTGACGTTGAGCGTGCCGTCGGCGAACCAGCGGAAGAAGGGCGGGTTCGAGCGGTCGACGCCCTCGGTCGGCTCGCGGCTCCAGGTGAGGAGCTCCTTGGCCTGGGCCAGCCAGAAGGCCTCGGGGTCTGCCGCCGCCGCCTCGTAGAGCTCGGCGGAGGCGTTGGCCTGGGCCGCGAAGCCGGCGTCCGGCGGGAAGCGCCGGTCCTCCAGCTCCAGGGACGTGATCGTCGGGCCGTCGCTGCTCATGCGCTCGACTCCTCGCGTAAGCCGTCCGGGACGGGCGACATCGTATCCGTCGTGACGAGGCCCGCGCAGGCGGCTCCCCGTCCCCGCTAGGTTTCGCCCCCATGGAGCTGCTGGAGGGGGAGAGGGTCCTGTGGCAGGGGCGCCCGTCGTGGCGCGGCCAGCTCAGCTACTTCGTCGTCTGGGTGCCCCTGGCGCTGCTGCCGGTGATCATCGCCGGCATCCTCCGCGCCAACGACCAGGGCACCGGGCTCCCCTACGGCCAGTGGCTGCTGATCTCGCTCCTGCTGGTCGTGCTCGTCGTGGCCTACGACGTGCTGAGGCGCTACGCGACCTTCTACCAGCTCACCGACCAGCGCCTGCGGGTGCGCCAGGGGCTCCTGTCGCGGCACGAGCAGACGGCGCGCTTCGACCGCATCCAGAACGTCAACATCTCGCAGAGCCTCATGGACCGCGTGATGCGCGTCGGGGCGGTCGACTTCGACACGGCGGGCAGCGCCGAGCGCGCCAGCAGCTTCCGCTTCGGCGGCATCGCCGACCCGCAGCGCCTGGTGAGGATCGTCGGGGAGAACACCACCCACCGCGAGGAGACCGCCAGCCCCGGTCTCTGATCCCCCTTTCGGGGGAGTTCGACGGCGTCGCGGGGTGCCGATGGAGACGGTGTCCGCCCCGCCGTGCCCAGGAGTCCCGCCGTGCCCGTGAACGCCTCGCCCCGATCGCGCCGCAGCCGCGCCAAGCCCCGCCCCGCCCGCCCACGGGCCGTCGTCGTCTCAGAGCTGCGGGCCCTCGGTGGCCTGGTGCTCGAGCAGGCGCTGCAGGATCCCACGGCCCGCCCGCCCGCCAGCCTGGTCGCGTGGGCCGACCGCCTGTCGGCGGAGCTCGGCGCGCGGCCGGCGGAGGCCCCCCGCACGCACCGCGAGCTGATGCGTCGCATCGCCGAGGTGAACCGCGAGGCCGAGGCCGACCCCGGCCGTCCGGTCCAGGCGCTGCCGATGGCCGCCTGACCCAGCGTAGGCTTGCGGGCGTGACGCCCGGCGAGCTGCGCGAGTGCTGCCTCGGGATGGCCGGGGCGCGAGGAGACGTTCCCCTTCAACGCGAGCACGTCCGTGTTCAAGGCCGGCGGGAAGATCTTCGCCCTCTCGCCGCTGTCGGACGAGCCGCTCACCGTGAGCGTGAAGTGCGACCCGGACCACGCCGAGGAGCTGCGGGAGGGCCACGCGTCGATCATCCCCGGGTACCACCTCAACAAGCGCCACTGGATCACGGTGACGCTGGGCGGCGACGCGCCCGACGAGCTGGTGCGCGGGCTGATCCGCGACAGCCACGCGCTGGTGGCGCCGCGGCGGCGCCGCTAGCGTCCGGTCCGTGTCGGGCGACGGCCTCACCGAGCACGCCCGGCGCAACCGCGCCGCCTGGGACGACCACTTCGCGGCCGACTTCGTCGCCCCCGGCGAGCGCTACTGGGCGCACGACGATCCGCACTGGGGCGTCTGGCGCATCCCCGAGCGAGAGCTGCGGGTGCTGCCCGAGGTCGCGGGCCTCGACGTCGTCGAGCTGGGCTGCGGCACGGCCTATTGGTCGGCGTGGCTCGCCCGCCGCGGGGCCCGCCCGGTCGGCGTCGACAACTCCGAGCGGCAGCTCGAGACCGCCCGGCGCCTGCAGCGCGAGCACGGCCTGGAGTTCCCCCTGATCCACGCCAGCGCGGAGGCCGTCCCGCTCGCCGACGGGAGCTTCGACCTGGCGTTCTCGGAGTACGGCGCCTGCCACTGGTGCGACCCGGACCTCTGGATCCCCGAGGCCGCGCGCCTGCTGCGGTCGCGCGGGCGGCTCGCCTTCCTCACCACCTCGCCGATCTACCAGCTGTGCGCCGCCGAGCGGGAGGGGGAGGTCGCCGGCGACCGGCTGCTCCGCCCCTACTTCGGCATGCGGAGCTTCGAGTGGCCGGACGACCCGGCGATCGAGTTCAACCTCACCCACGGGGACTGGATCCGGACGCTCGGGGCGAGCGGCTTCGTCGTCGAGGCCCTGCACGAGCCCCGCCCGCCCGAGGACGGCGACCCCGGCCCCTACGACTTCATCACGCTGGACTGGGCCCGCCGCTGGCCGCACGAGGCGATCTGGGTGGCGCGGAAGGACTAGCCCGGCGGCCCCTTGCGGGCCGCCTCGAAGCCGCCCTCCGGGGACCGCTCCACGGGCGTGCCGGTCCAGCCGCGCAACGGGTGCTCGCCGGAGCGGGCCAGGCGGCGGCAGACCGCCCGCGTGATGAGGAAGCCCACGATCGGGACGACGATCCAGGCGATCCTCCAGAACCAGACCTGGAGCTCGTAGGAGATGCCGAAGTTGACGTAGATGCGGTCGGCCGAGCCGGCGATCTGAACCATCGTCACCTGCAGCAGCAGGGCGACGCCCAGGCCGGTGCGGACGGGCGCGTCGCGGGGGCGCTGGATGAGGTGGTGGGCCGCCCGGTCGCCGCTGAACCGGCGCTCGAGCGCCGGCCAGGCGAACAGGATCGTGAAGACGATCCCCGGGTAGAGGATGCCCCCGAAGAAGGGGTTGGGCAGGATCGTCCAGTCGCCGATCACCAGCTCCCAGTCGGGCATCAGCCGCAGGGCCCCGATCAGCCAGCCGAAGTAGTAGTCGGGCTGGGCGCCGTTGGTGCCGAGCCAGGGCTGGTAGACGCCGTACTGCCAGATCGGGTTGATCTGGATCAGCCCGCCGATCAGCAGCAGCACGCCGGCGGTGGCGAAGAAGAGGCCGCCCGAGCGCATGAGGTAGCCCGGGAAGGCCGGCGAGCCGATCACGTTGCGCTCGGTCCGCCCCGGCCCGGCGAACTGGGTGTGGCGGTGCCGGACGATCAGGAACAGGTGGACGCCGATCAGCGCGAAGATGAGGATCGGCAGGATGAAGACGTGCGCGGCGTAGAGCCGCGAGATGAACTCCTCGGAGCCCGGGAACTCGGCGCCCCACACCAGCGTGGCGAGCCAGCCGCCGATGAACGGGAAGGCCGCCAGCACCGAGTAGCCGATGGCCAGGCCCATCCCCGAGAGCAGGTCGTCGGGGAGCGAGTAGCCGGCGAAGCCCTCGACCATCGCCAGCAGGGCGAGCGACAGGCCGACGAGCCAGTTGAGGTCGCGGGGCCGGCGGAAGGCGCCGGTGAAGAACACGCGCAGCATGTGGACCACGATCGCGGCCACGAACACCAGCGCGGCCCAGTGGTGGGTCTGGCGGATCAGCAGCCCGGCCTTGGTGTCGAGCGAGATGACCACGGTTGACCGGAAGGCCTCCGACATCTCCTGCCCCCGCAGCGGCGCGTAGGAGCCGTCGTAGACCACCTGGGCGGTGCTCGGCTCGAAGAAGAGGGTGAGGTAGACCCCGGTGCCGACCAGGATGAGGAAGCAGTAGAGCGCGATCTCCCCGAACAGGAAGGTCCAGTGGTCGGGGAAGACGTAGCGGAAGCCCCGCGACAGCAGCGAGCCCGTGCCGGCCCGGTCGTCGAGGATGCGGCCGAGGCGGGAGAAGATCACGTCTCGCGCACCGTGAGGTAGGACGGGCCGGGCTTGCCCGTCATCGGCCCGGCCGCCACCAGGAAGCCGGCGTCGTCGATGCGCAGCGGCAACTGGGGGAGGGCGCGGCCCGCCGGCCCGAAGACGACCTTGCCGCCGTTGCGCACGTCGAAGGTCGAGTAGTGGCAGGGGCACACCAGCGCCGGGCTCGGCGCCTCGGGCGGGAACAGCGGGGTGCGGTAGAGCGCGATGGCGCAGCCCGCGTGCGTGCAGATGCGCGAGAAGGCCATGATCCCGCGCGGCGAGATCGCCGCCTGCTCGGCGTCGAGGTCGTCGAGGCCCTCGCCCAGCCGCAGCACCACGACCGGCGAGCCCAGGAGGCGCTTGTCGGCGCCTTCGGGGAAGCCGACCGTGAAGGCGCCCTGCTCGAGCAGGTCGGCGGGGATGGGGGCGCCCTGGTCGTCGACCAGGCGCGTGCCATCGCGCCAGGGCAGGTCCTCGGAGCTCTCGCCGAGCTGGAAGGGCCCGAGCGAGCCGAGCGGCACCACCAGCGCCCCGCCGATGGCGACGCCCGCGGCCCCCGCCGCGCCCGCCAGCAGCCGCCGGCGCGAGATGCCCCCGGCGGCCTCGCCCACGGCCGTCTCGACCTCGGCCTGGGCGGCCTCGTCGGCCGCGACCGGCCGCTCCTCGACCACCCTGCGGGGCGGGTACAGGCGCAGCCCCGCCACGATCATCGCCGCGGCGACGCCCAGGAAGGCCACGCCCAGGGTGATGCCGAGCAGCTGGGTGTCGCCCGAGACCACGTAGACGACGATCGCCGCGACGCCGGCCGCGGCGGCGACGCCCAGGAAGAGGGCGGCGAGGACCTCGGCGCGGTCGCGGCTCACGAGCCGCGCTCCCCGAGGAAGCGCGCGATGATCAGCAGGGCGAGCAGGCCGATGAAGAAGGCCACCATGCCCTCCGGGATCGGGCCGATGCCGCCCAGGTCCCAGCCGCCGGCGTTGTCGGCGTTCTTCGTCTTCTCGACGTAGGCCACGATGGAGTCGAGCTCCTTCTGGTCGATGAGCTGGTCGTCGAACCACGGCATCACGAACGGGCCGACGCGGACCGCCTGGGCCACCTGCACCGGGGTCAACTCGTCCAGCGAGGGCGCGATCGCGCCCGTCACGACGCCGCCCTTGGCGAGCTTGCCGTGGCAACCGGCGCAGTAGAGCGTGAAGAGCTGCTCGCCCTCGCTGAGGTCGCCCGCGGCGGGATCGACCGTGGGGATCGGCGGACCCCCGAGCGAGCCGACGTAGCTCACCAGCGCCTGGATCTCCTCCTCGGAGTACAGCGGCGGGTTCCGCAGCGGCTGGTCGCCGGGGACGGCCAGCGGCATCCGGCCGGTGCGCAGGTAGAAGTCGGCCGACAGCTCGCCCGCGCCGTGCAGGTCGGGGGCGCGGTCGGTGCCGCGGGCGTCGGTGCCGTGGCACGACGCGCAGCCCTCGAGGAAGAGGGTGCGCCCCGCCGACTGGTCCATGACGGCCTCGCCGCGCTCCACCACCGACGGGTCGGCCGTCGTCTGGCCGAGGGCGGCGGCGGGCGCCAGGCACGCCGCGAGCGCGGCGGCCAGCAGCAGCAGGGGCCGCCTCATCGCGCCGCCTCGCCGGCCCGCGCCGTGCGCTCCTCGCGGACGATCCAGGTCCACGACACCGCCAGGGCGGCGATCCCCAGCGGCAGCATCGCGGCCAGCATCACGCCGACCGCGCCCGTCTCCCCGCGGGCCATCAGCCACACCGCCGTGAGGTCGGCGGCCGGCATGGCCATGAACAGGTAGATGCTCGCCGAGGGCCCGCGCAGGCGCGGGAGGACGCGGCCGTCGCCGAGCACCGGCAGCCAGAAGAGGACGCCCGCGGCCAGCAGCATCGCGTGCACGCCGAGGTGGTCGAGGCCGGTGAGGTGGTGCTGGGTGCCGGCGATCAGCAGGGCCGCCCAGTGGGCGGCCACGAAGGCGGCCCACGCGAGCGCGGGCAGCGCGCGCCGGGCCGCCGGGGACCAGCGCCGCGGCGCGCCGCGGGGGGCGGCGAGCACCAGCAGCGGCGCGGCCACCAGCGCCACGAGGGCGTGCGAGACGATGTGCCCCTCGATCGACCCGGCCGGCAGCAGGATCGCGGCCTCCAGGGCGGCGACGGCCCCCACCAGGGCGATGGCGCGCCACCTCATGCGCTGCTCCTGCGGGCGGCCAGCAGCTCGCGGGCGATGCCGGCGGCGCCGAGCACGACCACGCCGGCGCCCAGGAGGTAGAGCCACTCGCCGAACAGCAGGCCGAGCCCGATCATCACCGCCCCGATCGCCAGCAGGACGGTCGCGTAGCTGTTGTCGGGCAGCAGCCGCACCCGGTCGCGGGGCGGCCGGGCGGCCAGCAGGCCCCCGAGCGCGAGCACGGCGGCGGCCGCTCCGGCGGCCAGGCCGATCTGCAGGCCCCGCACGTCGAAGGCCAGGTGGAGCACGGCCAGCACCGCCAGGAGGACGCCCCACAGGGCCACGTAGAACCAGCCGGCGGCGGTCACGGCCGCGCCTCGGCGGCGGGCGGCCCGATGCGCCGGTCGAGCAGGGGCGTCTCGGAGGTGATCGGCGGCAGCGGCCCGGTGAAGTTGTGCGGCGGCGGCGGCGAGCCGGTCGCCCACTCCAGGGTGAAGCCGCCCCACGGGTCGGGCTGCGCCGGCACCCGGTCCCGGAGCGACAGGATCACGTTGCCGAGGAAGATCAGCACGGCGACCGTCAGCACGAGGCCGCCGATGGTCGACAGCAGGTTCACGGTCTCGAGCAGCCCGGTGGACGGGTAGTCGGCGACCCGCCGCGGCATGCCGGCCCAGCCGGCGATGAACTGCGGGAAGAAGGTGAGGTTGAAGCCCACCACCATGAGCCAGAAGTGCATCTTGCCCAGGCGGTCCCGCAGCTCCAGGCCGGTCATCTTGGGGAACCAGTAGTACGCGGCGGCGAACGCCCCGAACAGCGCCCCCCCGAACGCCGTGTAGTGGAAGTGGGCCACGACGAAGTAGCTGTCGTGCAGCTGGTAGTCGAGCGCGGGCGCGCCCAGCATGATCCCGGTGAGGCCTCCGATCAGGAACTGGATGGCGAAGGCCAGCGCGAACAGCATCGCCGTGGTGAGGCGGATCGACCCGCGCCACATCGTCGCCCCGAGCCCCAGGTACTCGATGCCGGCCGGCACCAGCAGCAGCGTCGACGTGAGGGCGAAGTACTTGTTGGCCGACTGGCCGGTGGTGAACATGTGGTGGGCCCAGACGCTCATCGCCAGGGCGGTGAACGCGAGCAGCGCGAACGTGAGCGTGCGGTAGCCCCACAGCCGCCGCCCCGAGAACACGGCGACCACCTCCGCCACCACGCCGAGGAAGGGGAAGAACCAGACGTAGACGACCGGGTGGCCGTAGAACCAGAAGAGGTTCTGGAACGAGATCGGCCCGCTCGAGCCGTCGAAGATGCCGGCGCCGTGGCGGTCGGCCAGCAGCATGGCCATGGCGGCGATCAGCACCGGGAAGGTCATGACCACCATCAGGCAGGTCACGAGCATGGTCCAGCAGAAGACCGGTATCCGCAGCATCGTCATGCCGGGCGCGCGCAGCCGCAGGATCGTCCCGAGCGTGCAGGCGGCGAACAGGAGGCCGCCGCTGGTGGCGAGGATCACCCCCAGCAGGAACATGTCCATGCCCGTGCCGGGCGTGTTGACCGCGTCCGACAGGGGCACGTAGGCCGTCCACCCCGCCTTGCCGGGCCCGTCCTCGGTGAGCCAGGCGGCCTGCATGATCACGCCGCCGATGACGTAGAGCCAGAAGCCGAACAGCACGACCCGGGGCCACAGGATCTGGGCCGCGCCCACCTGCAGCGGCACCATGTAGACGCCCAGCGCGAGGGCCACGGGGGTGACGAAGAGGTAGACCATCCCCGCCCCGTGCATGGTGAAGGCCTCGTTGTAGGTGTCGCGCGAGAGCACCTGCTCGCCCGGCCGGGCGAGCTCGAGCCGCACGAGCAGGGCGTTGGCGCCGCTGACGACGAAGAACAGCAGGCCCGCGGCGAACGACATCAGCGCGACGCGCTTGTGGTCGGCCGCGGCCAGCCACCCGTAGAGGCCGCCCGCGGGCTGGCGCACGGTCGGGGTGGTGGTCGTCATGAGTCGCCGCGGGCGTCGTCGAGCCAGCGCCGGAACTCGTCGGGCGGCAGGGCGTCGACCTCGAAGCGCATGATCGTGTGGTCGAGGCCGCAGAACTCGGCGCAGATGCCCTCGTGGCGGCCGGGCTGGTCGAAGGTGAGGTCGAACTCGGTGGTGCGGTTCGGGAACGCGTCGCGCTTGAAGCGGACGGCCGGGACCCAGAACGAGTGGATCACGTCGTTGGAGCGCAGGGTGAAGCGCACCGTCGTGTCGGTGGGGACGGTGAGCGTGGGGTACTCGCCCTCGACGCCGACGATGCGGAGGCCCTGGTCGCGGTAGGTGAAGGCCCACTGCCACTTGAAGGCCGTCACGTCGATCGTCAGCCCGGGGTTGGCCGAGAGCCTGTTAACGCGGTCGGCGGCTCGCAGGCTGAACGTGATCAGCACCGCGGCGACGATCGCGAGCGCGACCGCGTAGGCCAGCTCCCACCGCCAGCGGTCAACCGGCTGGGGCGGCTCGGCGGCGTCTGTCGCCCCTCTCCGGCGGCGGAACCGCACGACGATGACGATGTAGGCGAGGAGGACGACCGCGAACACGGCGGCCCCGACCGGGGCGTAGAGCGCGAAGAGATCCTCGAACTCACCGCGCACCCGACCGCACCTCCGCCGAGACACCGGAACGCCCGCGGAAGGGAACCTACCCGTCGGGCTTCGCGGGCGGCAAGGCGCTGCGCGCCGCACCGCCGATCACGCGCTCGCGGCGGTTGCCCGAGCCCCCTCCGACGATGACGACGCGGTGGCGCCCGCCGCCGGCCGCGTCGCCCCTACTTCAGCTCGAGGTGCCCGCCGAACTGCAGGCGCATGGCCGACAGCAGCCGGTCGGCGTATTGCGACTCCCCGCGGGAGGTGAAGCGCTCGAAGAGCGCCGCCGAGAGCACCGGCACCGGCACCCCCTCGTCGATGGCCGCGTGGATCGTCCAGCGGCCCTCGCCCGAGTCGGAGACGCGGCCCGACAGGTCCTCGAGGCCCGGGTCGGTCGCGAGCGCGGCGGCCGTGAGGTCGAGCAGCCAGGAGGCGATCACGCTGCCGCGCCGCCACACCTCGGCCACCTCGGGGACGTCGATGTCGAAGCGGTAGTACTCCGGCTCGCTGAGGGGGGCGATCTCGGCGCTGGCCTGGACCTCCTCCGAGCCGATGTTGGCGCGGTGCAGCACGTTGAGGCCCTCGGCGTAGGCGGCCATGAGGCCGTACTCGACCCCGTTGTGGACCATCTTCACGAAGTGCCCGGCGCCGGGCGGGCCGCAGTGCAGGTAGCCGTACTGGGCCGTGCCGCCCTCCTTGCGCCCGGGGGTCGCGGGCGCGTCGCCCTCGCCGGGGGCGATGGAGCGGAAGATGGGGTCGAGGCGGCGCACGGGCTCGTCCTCGCCGCCGATCATCAGGCAGAAGCCGCGCTGCAGGCCGAACACGCCCCCGCTGGTGCCGCAGTCGATGTAGTGGATGCCCGAGGGCCCGAGCTTCTCGGCGCGGCGGACGTCGTCGCGGTAGTAGCTGTTGCCGCCGTCGATGATGACGTCGTCGGCGTCCATCAGCCCCGCCAGCTCGTCGACCACCCGCTCCGTGATCGACGCGGGGATCATCACCCAGGCCGCCCGCGGCGGCGTGAGCTTGGAGACGAGCTCCTCGAGCGATCCCGCGCCCGTGGCGCCGTCGGCGGCCAGCCCCGACACCGCGTCCGCGCTGGTGTCGTAGACCACGCAGTCGTG
Source organism: Miltoncostaeaceae bacterium (assembly GCA_963819845.1). Taxonomy (GTDB): domain Bacteria; phylum Actinomycetota; class Thermoleophilia; order Miltoncostaeales; family Miltoncostaeaceae; genus DATAGF01. The sequence goes on along the minus strand of CAWFXQ010000008.1, from coordinate 461,031 downwards.
GCCGTCCTTCATCAGCCGCCGCACCAGGCCCGCGCCCATCCGTCCGAGGCCGATCATCCCGAGCTGCGCCATCTGTCCTGCCTCCTAGTCGCGGGCCTGCCGGTAGCGCCGGATCAGCGCGTTGGTCGACGAGTCGTGGGCGAGGTCCGGCCCCTCGTCGCTTTCGAGCTCGTCCACGATCCGCGCGGCGAGCACCTTCCCCAGTTCCACGCCCCACTGGTCGAACGAGTTGATCCCCCAGATCGTGCCCTGCGTGAACACGCTGTGCTCGTAGAGGGCGACGAGCGCGCCGAGGACGCCGGGCGTGAGGCGGTCGGCGAGGATCGTGTTGGTGGGCCGGTTGCCCGGGAACGTGCGGTGGGGCACGCGCCAGGCCTCGGTCTCCTCGGAGCGCACCTCGTCCTCGGTCCTGCCGAACGCCAGCGCCTCGGCCTGGGCGAAGACGTTGGCCATCAGCAGGTCCTGGTGCCGTCCGAGGGGCGTGAGGCTGTTGGCGAAGCCGATCAGGTCGGCCGGGACGAGCTTCGTGCCCTGGTGGATGAGCTGGTAGAAGGAGTGCTGCCCGTTGGTGCCCGGCTCGCCCCAGTAGACCGCCCCGGTCTCGTAGTCGACCGGGCGTCCCTTCCAGCGTCACGCGCTTGCCGTTCGACTCCATCGTGAGCTGCTGGAGGTAGGCGGGGAACCGGACGAGGTAGCGGGCGTAGGGGAGCACGGCGACCGTCTGGGCGCCGAAGAAGTCGCCGTACCAGACCGCCAGCAGGCCCATCAGCACGGGAAGGTTGCGCGCGAAGGGCGCCGTGCGGAAGTGCTCGTCCATGGCGTGGAAGCCGGCGAGCATCTCGCCGAAGGCCTCCGGGCCGACGGCGATCATCGTCGACAGCCCGATCGCCGAGTCCATCGAGTAGCGCCCGCCGACCCAGTCCCAGAAGCCGAACATGTTGGCGGGGTCGATGCCGAACTCCCGGACGCCCGCCTCGTTGGTGGAGACGGCCACGAAGTGGCGCGCGACGGCCGACTCGTCGCCCAGCGCGGCCAGCGACCAGTCGCGGGCGGTGTGGGCGTTGGTCATCGTCTCGAGGGTCGTGAAGGTCTTGGACGAGATGACGAAGAGCGTCTCCGCGGGATCGAGGTCGCGGGTCGCCTCGACGAAGTCGATGCCGTCGACGTTCGAGACGAACCGGAAGGTCATGTCCCGCCGCGAGTAGTGGCGCAGCGCCTCGTAGGCCATCACCGGGCCGAGGTCGGAACCGCCGATGCCGATGTTCACCACGCTGCGGATCGGCCGGCCCGTGGCGCCGGTCCACTCCCCGCTCCGCACCCGGTCGGCGAAGGCGGCCATGCGGTCGAGCACCTCGTGCACCGCGGGCACCACGTCGGCGCCGTCGACCTCGATCCGCGTCCCCCGCGGGGCGCGCAGCGCGACGTGGAGGACGGCGCGGCCCTCGGTGACGTTGATCTTCTCCCCGCGGAACATGGCGTCGATGCGCTCGCGCAGGCCGCACTCGGCCGCCAGCGCCAGCAGCAGCCGCATGGTCTCGTCGGTGGCGCGGTTCTTGGAGTAGTCGAGGAACAGCCCGGCGCCCTCGGCGACCATGCGCTCGCCCCGCCCCGGGTCCTCCGCGAACAGCTCGCGCAGATGGCGGTCGCCGACCGCCCGGTGGTGCTCCTCGAGCGCCGCCCACGCGGCGCGGTCGCGCAGGGCGCTCACCGGCTCCCCGCCAGCGCGGCCGACTGCTGCTCGATCGTCGCGAGCAGCTCGTCCCACGAGGCCACGAAGGACGCGGCCCCCTCGGCCTGCAGGCGCGCCGCCAGCGCGTCCATGTCGATGCCGTCGGCCGTGAAGCGGGCGACCACCTCGTCGCCGTCGCCGCCGTCGGCCGGGAGGAAGTCGGTGACCTCGCCGTGGTCGCCGAAGGCCAGCAGGGTCTTCTCGGGCATGGTGTTGACGGTGAACGGCGCGGCGAGCGCGCGGACGTAGAGCACGTCGGAGGCCTCGGGGTCCTTCGTGCCGGTGCTGGCCCAGAGCAGCCGCTGCGGCTGCGCGCCCTCGTTGGCCAGGCGCCCCCACCGCGGGGAGTCGAGCAGCTCCCGGTAGGCCGCGTAGGTGAGCTTCGCCTGGGCGATGCCGAGCACGTTGCGCAGGTCGCCGGGCCGGCCCCTCGACTCGGGCGCGGTGTCCCAGCGGCTCACGAAGACCGACGCCACCGACCCGACGGCCGGGTCGAGCCCCTCGGCGACCCGGCGCTCGACGCCGCGCATGTAGGCGTCCGCCGCGGCCAGGTACTGCTCGCGGCTGAAGAGGAGGGTCACGTTCACCGGGACGCCGGCGTAGATCGACTCCTCGATCGCCCCCAGCCCCTCGGGCGTCCCGGGGATCTTGATGAAGAGGTTCGGCCGCCCGGCCTGCCCGGAGAGCGCCGTGGCCGCCGCCATGGTGCTGTCCGGGTCGTGGGCCAGCCGCGGGGAGACCTCGAGCGAGACCCACCCGTTGACCCCGTTGGTGCGGTCCCAGACCGGACGGAAGAGGTCCGCCGCGCCCTGGAGGTCCTCGATCGCCAGGCGGAAGAAGGCGTCCTCGCCCGCCAGGCCGTCGGCCGCGGCCGCGCGGATGGCGTCGTCGTAGGCGTCCGAGCTGGAGAAGGCGTGGTCGAAGATCGTCGGGTTCGAGGTGAGCCCCGTGACGCCGAGGTCGTCGATGTAGCCCCGCAGCGTCCCGCTGGTGAGGAGATCCCGGGTGATGTTGTCGAGCCAGAGGCTCTGGCCCGCCTGGTGCAGCTTCTGGGTCGGCTTCACGGCGTCTCCGATGGTCGTCGTGCGGTGGGGATGGGGGCGGTCATGACGGCGCCCAGGGGTCGCGCCAGCCCCCGTGGCCTTCCGTCACGGCGTCGGCGGCCGCCGGCCCGGCCGTGCCCGGCGCGTAGGCGTGCACCGGCGGCGGCGCGTCGAGCAGCGGCTGCATGATCCGCCACTGCTGCTCGACCCCCTCCTGCCGGGTGAAGCGCATGGAGTCGCCGCCCATCGCCGCGGCCAGCAGCACCTCGTAGGGGCTCGGGCCCTCCCCGCCCTCCTCGGCGAACTCCATGTCGAGGGTGATCGGCTGGGGCCCGGGGGCGTCGGCGCGCCGCGCCTCGAGCTGCACGCGGATGGCGGCGCCGGGGTCGATGCGGATGACGAGCTGGTCGGGCTCGGGGTGGCGGCCGCCCGGGCGCGCGAAGCCGCGCAGCGGCGGCGGCGTCCGGAAGATCAGGCGGGTCTCGGTGACCTTCGCGGGCATGCGCTTGCCGGTGCGCAGGAAGAACGGCACGCCCCACCAGCGCCAGTCGTCGATCTCGAGGCGCAGCGCCGCGTAGGTCTCGGTGGCCGAGTCGCCCGCGACCCCGTCGATGGCCCGGTAGCCGTCGTACTGGCCGCGCACGTAGTGGGCGGGGTCGGCCTCGGACACGGCGCGGAGCACCGTGATCGCCGCGCCCTTCAGGGCGACCGCGTCGTTGGCCGCCGGCGGCTCCATGGCGATCGAGGCCACCACCTGCATCAGGTGGTTCACGACGACGTCCCGCAGCGCGCCGACCGGGTCGTAGAAGTGGCCCCGGTCCTCCACGCCGACGGCCTCGGCCATGGTGATCTGGACGCAGTCGATGTGGTTGCGGTTCCAGACCGGCTCCAGCATGGCGTTGGCGAGGCGCAGGTAGAGGATCTCCTCGAGCCCCATCTTGCCGAGGAAGTGGTCGATGCGGAGGATCTGGGACTCGTCGAGGTGGCGGTGCAGCTCCGCGGCCAGGGCGCGCGCCGACGCGAGGTCGTGGCCGAACGGCTTCTCGACGATGACCCGGGCCGACCCGGTGAGCCCCGCACCGCCCAGCCCGGCGACGACCGTGCCGAACAGCGAGGGCGGGATCTCCAGATAGAAGACCGGCGCGCGGGCGTCGCCGACCGCGGCGGCCAGCCGCTCGTAGGTTGACGCGTCGGTGAAGTCGCCGGGCACGTACGACAGGCGCCGCGCGAGCCGGCCGAAGACCTCCTCGTCGATCGTCTCGCCCGCGGCGGCCACCGCCTCGCGGGCGTGGGCGCGCAGGCGGTCGTCCGTCCAGGCGTCCGCCGCCACCCCGACCACGGGGCACCCGAGCAGCCCGTGCCGCTCGAGCCGGTAGAGGGACGGCAGCGTCATGCGCGTCGCCAGGTCCCCGGTGATGCCGAAGATCCCGAGCACGTCGGCCGGTCCCGGGCCCCCCGCGCCCTCTCGATGTCCCTGCGCCATCAGAACCCCTCTTCAAAATGAGAGCCGCCGGGACCTCGCGGCCTCTTGGGTGCGCTGTTGAGGCGATGGGCATCGGGTCCCGGTGGTGACCGCGACCACCTGATGCCTCCAAAGGCTCATTTTGAAGAGGGGTTCTCAGCGGCCCACCCCGGTCGGCGGGCCGATGCTAGCCGGTGTGCTCCCGCCCGCGCCAGGAGCCCTCGCGCCCGCCGCCGTTCCCCGTCCGGCTCTGCAGCGAGCGCGCGGGGACGGCCACCCGCCCCCGTCCGGGCCGGGGCTCGCGCACCAGCCACGCCGAGATCGCGGCCGCCGGCAGCACCACGGCGAGGCCGCCCGCGATGTCCAGGAGGAAGTGGTTGCCGGTGACGACGATCGAGACCGCGACCAGCAGCGGGTAGGCGATGCCGAGGGCCTTCGTCCAGCGCCACGGCGTCAGCGCGATGAGCGCCCACGCGACGACCGGCGCCATCCCCATGTGCAGGCTCGGCATGGCCGCGACCGGGTTGTAGAAGGCGCGGATGAACTCCGAGTCGAGCTGGAAGAAGGTCTGGCTGCTCACCGTGTCGGTGAACCCCGACGCGAGCAGCCGCGGCGGCGCGACCGGCTGGAGCGCGTACCAGATCACGCCGGCGGTCCACGAGAGGACGGCCATGTTGCGCACGAACGCGTACGAGCCGCGGGCGTAGCGGTAGACCAGGAACAGGGTCAGCGGCAGCACGATGACCTGGCTCGCGACGTAGAACGCGTTCCAGAAGGGCATTCCAAGGGAGTGGTCGACGAAGAAGCGCTGGAGGTCCGGCTCGACGTAGATGCCGAGCGACCTCTCGAGGTCGATGAGCCCGGCCGCCGCGCGGCGGCCCTCCTCGAGGTTGCCCCCCCAGAGGCCCTTGACCAGGCTGTAGAGGCCGTACGCGCCCGCCATGATGAGGGCCTCGCGCCAGCCGCTCCCGACCGAGGCCGCCGCCCTGCGGCCGCGGCTCCCGGCGGCAGCCGCCCATGTCAGGTCGGCGCGCGCCGAGGCGATCCAGGCTCCCCAGAGCCCCGTCGTCCTCCCCCGCCATCGACCCACCATCGGATGACCCCCCAGAAGGGTCCGCAGGCGCCGGATCGTAACATCGGTCACCTACCCGAGTCCCGAGTCTCGCCCACCCTTTGCTCGCCTTTGTCCTAATCGCGTCCGCGGCGCTGTGCGCCAACCTCGGCGTCGTGCTGACGGCCCTCGAGGCGCGCCGCCAGCCCCACGAGCAGTCGCTGCGCGTGGGCCTGCTCGTGAGCCTCGTGAAGCGGCCGCTGTGGCGGCTCGCGGCCGTCCTCGACCTGGGCGGCTGGGCCCTCAAGACCGCGGCCCTGCTGGTGGCCCCGCTCACGGTCGTGGCGCCGGCCATGGCGCTCGGCCTGTTCGTGCTGGTCGTCTTCTCCGCGATCGTCCTGAAGGAGAAGCCCCGCGTCCCCACCCTGCTGGGCATCGCGCTCCTTGCGGGCGGCGTGGCGCTGGTGGCGCTGCACTCGCCGTCCCGGGAGGTGACGATCGCCGGCGCCGTGCCCTGGATCATCTGCTCCGGGCTGCTCCTGGCCGGCGCGCTGTGGGTCTTCGCCGCCCGCGCCCGCGGCATCTCGGTCGACGTCCGCCTGATGGCCGTGTCCTGCGGTTGCGCCTGGGCCCTCAACGGGATCCTCTCCAAGCTCATGGCCGACAGCATCGACAGCTCGCGCTGGGCGCTGCTGGGCATCGCCCTGACGAGCGCCTTCGCGGTGGGCGGGGTCGGCTACCTCGCCAAGACCAGCGCGCTCCAGGCCGGCGAGGCGACCACCGTGGAGTCGATCGTCGGGGTCATCAACACCCTCGTGCCGGTCGCCCTCGCCCCGGTGCTCTTCGGCGAGGACTGGCCGACCCAGCCCGCCGCCGCCGCCCAGCTCACCGTGGGGCTGGTCCTGGTGGGCATCGGCGTCTGGCTGCTGACCCACGCGACCGCCCGCTCCCTGGCGCGGCCGCGGCCCGTGCCGGGCTGATCAGCCGGCAAGCGGGTCGATCCAGCGGAGCTCGGCGAAGCGGGCGAAGTCGCCGTCGGTGGACGCCACCGGGACGCCGTGCTCGATCGCCAGCGCGGCGATGCGCGCATCGGTGATCATCCGCCAATCCAGGCGGTGGGTCGCGAGCAGGCTGCCGAGGACCTGCGCGTGCCGATCGGTGGCGAGCGGCACCCAGGCGGCCGGTGTCTCGAGCCACTCCTCGACCTGTCGCCAGGCAGCGTCCATGGTCAGCGCATCGTCGAAGGCCCGGGGGTTGGTCGCGATGCGAAGGAACGCCGACAGGGAGATCCACGGCAGGCCGCAGCGGACCGGCCCGTTCAGCGCCGACGTGAGCCAATCCCGCGCCGGCTCGTGCCGCTCGTCGTCGCCGTTCACCGCGTAGAGCAGCAGGTTGGCGTCGACGATCACCGGGTCAGCGGTGGAAGGGCCCTTCGAGGATGTCGAGCGCTTCCCCGATGTTGTCGAGGGGAATCCGGGGGCGTCCCATACGCGAGGTCTTCTGGACGAACCGCTTCCGCTCGGCTCCGCCGGTGGCGAGGCCGCGGCGCGCGAGCTCGTTGACGGCGTCGCTCACGCCACGGCCCTCGCGGCGCATCTCGTCCACGGCGGCGGCCACGTCGGGCGCGAGGGTGACGGTGGTCCTCATGGCGATCAGCATAGCATCGTGATGCGACCTGCTCCGCATCACGATGCGACCCAGGCGCCCATGACGTGGCGGGTCGCGGTGATGCCGCTGCGGACGGCGCCCTCCATGGTCGCCGGCCAGCCGGTGGCGGTCCAAGCGCCGGCCAGGGCCACGCGCTCCAGTGGGGTCGCCGGGCCCGGGCGGCGGGCGGCTTGGCCGGGCGCGGGGGCGAAGGTCGCCCGCGGCTCCTTCACGACGGCGGTCGCCAGCACCTCGGCCGACCGCGCGCGCGGCAGCAGGTGCGCCAGCTCGGCCCGCATCGACGCGGCGAGCTCGGCCCGCGGCACCTCGACCTCGTCGCGGGCGCCCGAGATCGACACCGCCAGGTGGTGCGAGTCGCCGTCGCCGCCGCCCATGGCGGTGCGGTTGAAGATCCACTGCACCGGGCTGTCGACGACGGCGGTGAAGGGCTCGCCCATCACCGGCCGGTCGTACCAGACGTGCACGTTCACGATCGGCGACGACCCCAGGCCCGGGTCGGCCGGGAGCGCGGCCGGGGCGACCGCCCGCGCCCGGTCCGGCGGCAGCGCGATCACCACCGCGTCGGCGGGGAGGCGCTCCCCGTCGGCCAGCCTCACGCCCGCGGGCCCCGCCTCGGCGATCGGGGCGCCGGAGATCACCCGGCCGCCCCGCGCGCGCAGGTGGTCGCGGGCGGCCGGGTCGAACGAGCCGCGTCAGCCCGACCCGCGACCAGCCGATGGCCGAGCCCCAGGAGGTCGCCAGGAACCCGCGCCGGAAGACGAAGGCGGCCAGCGCGGCCGAGACCCGGTCGCTGCGGTCGTTGCAGGTCGGCAGCACGATCAGGTCCCAGAACGCGCGCACGGCGCCGGGGCCCTGGCCGTGGCGCGCGAGCCAGTCGGCGAAGCTGATCCCGTCGATGCGCGCCCGGGCGCGCTCGCTCATCGCGGCCAGCGCGCCGAGCGCGCGCAGCGCCGCGGCCTTCTCGCCCGGCGACAGGTGGGGGTAGGCGGCGAAGGAGAGCCCCAGGTGCAGCGGGGCGGGCAGCCCCGAGGCGCGCAGGGCCCCGGCGCGGCCGGCGCGGTCGCGCACCGGCACGTCGAGCCGCCGCTGAAGCGAGGTGTGCCGCAGGGTGCCCAGAAGGCTCAGCAGCCGGATGTAGGCAGGGCAGCAGCCGAGGAAGACGTGCTGGCCGTTGTCGACCTCGCGGCCGGTGTCCGGGTCGCGGAAGCTGTACGCCTTGCCGCCCAGGAAGGGGCGGCGCTCGACCAGCGTGACCTCGGCCCCGAGGGCCGCGCCCTCGACCGCGGCGGCGACCCCGGCGAGCCCCCCGCCGCACACGACGAGCCGGAGCCTCCTCAACGCAGGGCGGAGGCGGTGCGCCGGCCCATCAGCGCGACCTTGTGGCCGGTGGAGAGCGACACCCGGCCCGCGAGGACGTCGTGGTCGCGGGCCTCGATCTGGCCGAGGATCTCGCGGTAGAGGCCCGCGAGCATCGAGACGCACATGCGGGCCCGGCGGTCGAGCAGCGGCAGCAGCCGCTCGCCGCGCGCGAAGTAATCGCGGGCGCGCGCGCCCTGCTCGGTCATGAGGGCGCGGAAGCCGGGCGAGGCAACGCCCCCCATGATCTCGGCCTCGCCGACGCCATGCGCCGCCATCTCGTCGGCCGGCAGGTAGATGCGGTCGCGCCCGGCGTCCTCGGCGACGTCGCGCATGATGTTGACGATCTGCATCGCGACCCCGAGGTCGGCCGCGTGCCCGGGGGCCGCCGGGTCGGAGTAGCCGAAGACGTGCAGGCTCACGAGCCCCACCGCCCCGGCCACGCGGTCGCAGTACTCCTTCAGGGCGGCGAAGTCGGGGTAGCGGTTGACCGTGAGGTCCATCTCGACCCCGTCGAGCAGGGCGTCCAGGTGCTCGCGCGGGACGCCGAAGCGCCGCACCGTGTCGGCGAGGGCGACCAGCACGGGGTCGTCCCCGGGGGGGTCGCCGGCGTAGCAGGCGTCGAGCTCGTCGCGCCGGTCGGCCACCGCGGCCAGCCGCGCCGCCGCGCTGCCGTCGCCGTCGACGCTGTCGTCGGCGCGCCGGCTGAACGCGTAGGCCGCGTAGATGCCGGCGCGCCGACGCGGCGGCAGCAGGACGAACCCGTAGTAGAAGTTGCGCGCCTCGTCGCGGGCGATCGCCCGGCAGGCCTCGTAGGCCTCGCCGACCGTCACCGCGGCCCGCCGAGCGCCCGCCGGGCGGCCGCGGCGGCGATGCGCGCGCGGCCCAGCCGCCCGGGCGCGGGGCGGCGCGAGATGGTGTCGTAGCCCTGGGCGGCGATCGCGTCGCACAGCGCCAGGCCGCCCGCGCTGAACATGCGCAGGTCGAGCGCGACGCGCCGCGGCACGAACCGGTGCAGGGGCTCGCCGTCGAGCAGGTAGGCGCGGGCCCGCTCCACCTGCGCCTCCACCAGCCGCCGCACCGGGCCGCCCGCCGGGGGCCGGCGCAGGTCGTCCTCCGTCACGCCGAAGCGCTCCATCTCACGCCGCGGCAGGTAGACGCGGTCGCGGTCGCGCAGGTCGCGGGCGATGTCCTGCCAGAAGTTGACGAGCTGCAGGCCGATGCAGGTCGCGTCGCTCATGCCGATCCGCCAGGGGTCTCGGTAGCCGAGGACGCCCAGCACCATCTCGCCGACCGGCGTCGCCGAGTGGCGGCAGTAGTGGACGAGCTCGTCGTGCGTCTCCCATCGCGAGCGGCGCTGGTCCATGCGGTTGGCCTCGATCAGCCGCAGGAAGGGGTCGAGCGGCAGGCCGCGGGCGGCGATGGTCGCGGCCGGCGCGTCCAGCCGCGCGTCGCGCGCGCCCTCGCCGGCGACCGCGCGGCGCAGGTCGTCCTCCCAGGCGTCGAGCGCCGCGAGGCGCTCGGCCGTCCCGCCCGGCCCCTCGTCGCCGAGGTCGTCGGTCGCCCGGCAGAAGGAGTAGACCGCGCGCATGTCGGCGCGGACGCCGGACGGGGCGAGCAGGAAGGCGACCGGGAAGTTCTCGTCGTGGGCGCGGGTCGCCGCCCGCGCGGCGGCCCGTCCCTCGGCGACCCCCGCCGTCACCTGAGCGCCCGGCCGAGCGCGGTCACCGGGAAGACCTGGCGGTAGAGGTGGTAGTTGATCATGAAGTCCATCGGGAACCCGGTGCCCGTGAACCACGGCTCGTCCCACGACCCGTCCGGGCGTTGGCTGCGGGCCAGGTAGGCGAGCCCAGCCTCCACCGCGGGGTGGTCGGGGTCGGCCGCGAGCAGCCCCATCAGCGCCCAGGCCGTCTGCGACGCCGTCGAGTCGCCGCGGCCGATCCACGCCGGGTCCCGGTAGCTGAGGACGCTCTCGCCCCAGCCGCCGTCGGGGTTCTGGTGGCCGGCCAGCCAGGAGACGGCCCGCCGGGCCCCCGGGCCCGACATGTCCTGCCCCGCGGCCGCGAGCGCCGGGAGCACGGCCCCGGTCCCGTAGACGTGGTTGACGCCCCAGCGGCCCCACCACGAGCCGTCCTCGCGCTGCGTGCGCCACAGGTACGCGACCCCGCTCCGCACCGCCGGATGGTCGGCGGGCAGGCCGCACTCGACGAGCGCCTCCACCACGTGGGCGGTGACGTCCTCGGTGGGGGGGTCGATCACCTCGCCGAAGTCGCAGATGGGGATCTGGGTCATCACGGCGCGGTCGTTGTCGACGTCGAACGAGCCCCAGCCCCCGTCGCTGCTCTGCATGGCCAGCAGCCAGTTGACGCCCCGGCGCACCGCCGGGTCGGAGGCGGGACGCCCGGCGCGCCGGAGGGCGAGCAGCACCTCGGCCGTGTCGTCGGTGTCCGGGTAGTTCTCGTTGGCGAACTCGAACGACCAGCCGCCCGGGCGGCCGCTGCGGACGGTCTGGTGCCAGTCGCCGTAGCGGGTCACCTCCCGCGCCAGCAGCCAGCCGGCGGACGCCTCGAGGGCCGGGTCGCCGGGCCGCGCACCGGCGTCGGCCAGGGCCACGGCTGCCAGGGCGGTGTCCCAGACCGGCGAGAGGCACGCCTGGATGCGCAGGCGCCCGCCGTCGTCGAGGTCGAGGGCGAACGTCTCCTCGAAGCCCGCCAGGCCGCGCGCGATGACCGGGTGGTCGAGCGGGAAGCCGACGGCGTGGAGGGCCAGGATCGAGTAGACCCAGGGCGGCTGGATCCCGCCCCACGACCCGTCGGCCTCCTGCCGCTCGCAGATCCAGCGCACCACGCGGGCCTCGGCCATGCGGCGCAGCGGGCGGATGGGCCGCCGGTCGTAGAGGCGCGCCAGGGCCAGGCTGCCGGTCAGCGCCGGCGTCCAGGGGCCGGGCGTCTTCGCGCGCGGCGGGGGCCCCGCGCCCGGCGGCTCCAGGAAGAGCTCGTCCAGCCCGACCGGCTGCGGGAAGGTGGGCCTGCGCGTGAGCACGATCATCAGCGCCACGAACGTCCCCCGCGCCCAGCTGGCGAAGCGGTAGGGCGACATCGGCGCTCGCGGCGGCAGCAGGATCATCTCGGGCGGCAGCACCGGGAGCGCCCTCCACGGGTAGCGGCCCAGCACCGCGAGCCAGAGCTTGGTGAAGAAGCGGGCCCGGTTCACCCCCCCGCCGGCGAGCACGACCTCGCGCGCGGCGGCGAGCGCCGGGTCGGAGACGGGCAGCCCGCAGAGCCGCAGCGCGTAGTAGGCCTCGGCCGTCGTGGACAGGTCGGCGGGCCCCGAGTGCCACAAGCGCCACCCGCCGTCGGCGCCCCGCGTGGCCAGCAGCTCGTTGGCCAGGCGCCGCCGCAGGCCGTCGTCGGCCAGCCCGAGGGCGTGCAGCAGGAAGACGTGCTCAGCCGTGATCGTCGCGTTCGACTCCAGCTCGCCCCACCAGTACCCCTCGGGCGACTGGAGGCCGCGGAGGTGGGCCTCGGCGCGTCGCAGCGCGTCGCGCGCCTCGTCGCGCACCGGCGACTCCCGCATCGTCCCCGTCGTCACGCCGCCCGCCTCTGCGCGCGGAACCACTCGACCGCGTCCGCCAGGGCGTCCCGGACCGGCGACTGCGGCATCCCCAGCTCGCGCACCGCGCGCGAGCCGTTCGACGAACATCCGCTTGCGCGCCATCAGCGCCCCGTCGAGGGGCGCGAGGGGCTCGCGCCCCAGCATCCTGCCCTCGATCGTCTCGTCGACCGCCGCGACGGCGATCGCGACCGCGTGAGGAAGGCGCACCCGCGGCGCCCGCCGGCCGGCGATGGCCGCAAGGGCGGCGAGGATCTCGCGGAGGGTCATGTTCGCGTTGCCCAAGATGTAGCGCCGCCCGGGCGCCCCCTGCTCGAGCGCCAGCCGGTGGCCCGTGGCCACGTCCCGCACGTCGACCACGTTGAGGCCGGTGTTGACGTAGGCCGGGATGCGCCCCGCCAGGAAGTCGGAGACGATGCGGCCCGTCGGCGTCGGCGCGGCGTCGCCGGGCCCCACGGGGGCGGTCGGGTTCACCACGACGACGTGGCGCCCCTCGGCCGCGGCCGCCAGGGCGAGGCGCTCGGTGTCGACCTTCGACCGCTTGTAGGCGCCGATCACCTGGGACGGCGGCAGGGGCGTGTCCTCGTCGCCGGGGCTCCCGTCGGCGGGGAGGCCGATCGTGGCGACCGACGAGGTGTGGACGACCGGGGCGCCCCGGCGCCCGGCCGCCCGGAGCACGTTGCTCGTGCCGTCCACGTTGTTGCGGTAGACCTCGGCCGCCCGGTGGCGCGCCAGCGAGTAGAGCGCGGCGACGTGGAAGACGGCGTCGGCGCCGTCCACCGCCCGCTCGACGGCGGCGGCGTCGCGCAGGTCCCCGGCGGCGGGCTCGCACCCGTCCGGCAGCCGCCCCGAGGCCAGGCTCCGCGGCCTCGCCAGCGCCCGCACGTCCCAGCCGGCCGAGAGCAGGTCGGCGGCGACGTGTCCGCCCACGAAGCCGGTGGCGCCGGTCACGAGGGCGAGGCTCACCGCAGCCGGCCCAGCGTCTGCTCCAGGCCCGCCCGCAGCGCCCGTCCGGCCTCGCGGGCGGCCGGGCCCAGGCGCACGAGCGCCGGCAACTCGCGCGGGTGCCGCACGAAGTAGAGGAGGCCGGCGCCGGGCGTGAGCCGCCCGGCGGCGTCCATCAGCCGGTCGAAGTCGGGCAGGCGGTGACGGCTCTCGTCGGTGACGGCGCGCAGCGCCAGGAACGGGACCCCCGCGTCCCGCGAGGCGCGCGCGATCGCCGCGCTCTCAAGGTCGACCGCCACGCCGTCCAGGCGGGCGCGGTCGGCGGGCGTCCGGGCCAGCCGCCGGGCGCTCACCAGCGTGCCGCGGGCGCCCGGCGCGGCCGCGAGCATCGCCGGGTCGGGGGCGAAGCTCTCGCCGGTCGCCTCGTCCCGCACCTCGTCGGGCGCCACCAGGTCCCCCACCCTCAGGCCCGGGGAGAGCGCGCCGCAGAAGCCGGCCGACACCAGGCCGCGCAGCGGGCGCGCGAGCAGCTCCGCGGCCGTCCGCGCGGCGGCGTCGGCGCCCATGCCGGACAGGTGGATCGACAGCTCCGGTCCCGCCAGCCCGGCCAGGGCGCGCCGCTCGGCGGGAACGGCGCACACCACGGCGATCACGCGCGCGCGAGGGTGACCAGGTCGCGCGGGCTCTTGAACGCGTCGAGGATCGTGCTCGCCTCGTAGCCGCAGTGCATGAGGCAGTTGGCGCACCGCGGGTCCCGGTCGGTGCCGTAGGCCTCCCAGTCGGTCTCCTCGTACAGCTCGCGCAGGCTGCCGACGTGCTTGTCGGCGAGCAGGTAGCAGGGGCTGCGCCAGCCCTCGACGGTGTAGGTGGGCATCGCCCACGCCGTGCAGCGGTAGTCGCGCTTGCCCTGGAGGAACTCGTGGAAGAGGGGGTTGTTGTAGAAGGGGATGTCCATGTCGTCGCACAGGTCGTGCACCTGCGAGTAGAGGGCCTGCGCCTCCTTTCGGGCGAGGAACTGCTCGCGGTCGTGCGTCACCGACTCGTAGTCGAAGCCCGGCGCGGTGATGCACCCCTCGACGCCCATCTCCTTGAGGAACGCGAACAGCTCGACGTACTCCTCGGCGGCCGTGCCGCGATAGATCGTGGTGTTCGTGCACACCCGGTAGCCCAGCGCGATCGCCTCGCGCATGTAGGTCGTGGCCTTGTCGAACACCCCGTCGCGGTCGACGGCCTTGTCGTGCACCTCGCGCATGCCGTCGAGGTGCACCACGAACGCGAACCTGTTGGACGGCGGTATGCGCCCGAACGCCCGGTTCATCAGCAGGCCGTTCGTGCACATGTAGACGAAGCGCCCCTGGCCGGTGATGCCGTTGACGATCTCGTCGATCTGCTTGTGGATCATCGGCTCGCCGCCGGGGATGTTCACGATCGGCGCGCCCGCCTCCTCGGCGACGCGGAGGCACTCCTCGACCTCCATCCGCTTGTGGAACACGTGCTCGTACTCGCGGATGCGCCCGCAGCCGTGACAGGCCAGATTGCAGATCTCGAGCGGCTCGAGCATCAGCGTCACGGGGAAGCGGTCGGCGCGTTGGATCAGCCGCTTCTTCACCAGATAGGTCGCCATGCCGAGCTCGAGCGATCGGGGGCGGTGGGGCACGTGGCGCTCCTGGCCGGTCGGGGCGGTCGGGGACTCCCTCTGCCTGCGCCCGCACGCTATCCCACCGGCGGGAAACGCTCAAAGGGGAGGCCGCGCCCTGGGCGGACGCCGGGCGGACTCCTCCGTCGCCGGCGAGGTGTCGCCGCTGCTAGTGATGCCGCGCGAAGGTCAGGTCGGCGATCCCGACGAGCTCGTCGGCCGGCCCGGGCAGCGCGGCCAGGGCCGCCAGGGCGCGCGAGTGGGCCTCCCCCGCCAGGCGGCGGGCGCCCTCGATCCCGTGGCTGCTCACATAGGTGACCTTCCCGCGGCGCGCGTCGGCGCCCACCGCCTTGCCGAGGTCGGCCTCCGAGCCCTCGACGTCGAGGATGTCGTTGACGATCTGGAACAGCAGGCCCAGCTCGCGGGCGAAGGTGCGCAGCGCCGCGTCGACCTCCGGCTCGGGCCGGGCGAGCACCAGGGCGCAGTGGACGGCGCAGGCGATCAGACGGCCGGTCTTGAGCGCGTGCACCCGCCGCAGCGCGGCGGCCGACTCGCGCCCGTGGTCCTGCAGGTCGAGGTACTGCCCGCCGACCATCCCCCCGACCCCGGTCGCCCGGCTGATCTCCAGCAGGATCCCGACCCGCACCTCCGGGCCGCCGGGCTGGCGCTCGGCCACCAGGCGCACGGCCTCGGCGAACAGGGCGTCGCCGGCCAGGATCGCCGTGTCCTCACCGTAGAGGACGTGGCAGGTCGGCCGGCCGCGCCGCAGGTCGTCGTCGTCCATGGCCGGCAGGTCGTCGTGGATCAGCGAGTAGGTGTGCACGAGCTCGAGGGCGGCCGCGGCGGGCAGCAGCCGCTCGGGCTCCACCCCCAGGCTCTGGGCGGTGGCCAGCGCGAGCACCGGGCGGATCCGCTTGCCGCCGGCCAGCAGGGAGTGGCGCATGGCCTCGACGAGCCCCTCGGTGCCCGCCATCTCCGCCCGTTCCGCGAGGTCGGTCGCGGTGAAGTCGAGCGCCTCGAGGTAGGTCTCGACCAGGTCGCGCAGGTGCTCGGGGTAGGACGTCGCGGCCTCCGGAGCCGTCGTGACGAGCGGACGCGGCATGCTAGCCCGGCGGCGGCTCACGTTCGCGCATCTGCGGGTAACCTCGCGCCCGTGCGCGCGCTCATCCTGCACGGGCCCGGCGACCTGCGCCTGGAGGAGGTGCCCGAGCCGGAGCCGGGCCCCGGAGAGATCGTCGTGAGGGTCGACGCCGCCCTCACCTGCGCGACCGACGCGAAGATGGTGCGCGCGGGGGCCCACCCGGCGCTCGGCCCGCTGCCGGCGCCCCTCGGTCACGAGGTCGCCGGGACGGTCGTGGCCGTGGGGGAGGGAGTGCGGCGCCCCGCGCCCGGCGACGCCGTCGCCGTCGCCAACTCGGCCCCGTGCGGCCGCTGCCCGCCCTGCCGCGAGGGGCGCGCGAACCTCTGCGAGGCGATCGTCCACCTCACGGGGGCGTTCGCCGAGCGCCTGCGCGTGCCGGCGGCCATCGTGGCCCGCAACACCCTTCCCCTGCCGCCGGGGCTCCCGGCCGTGCGGGCCGCGATGGCCGAGCCGCTGGCCTGCGCGCTCCACACGGCCGGCCGCGCCACGCCCGCGCCCGGCGATGTCGTCCTGGTGCTGGGCGGCGGGGCCCAGGGGCAGCTCCTGACCGGCGCCCTGGCCGCGCGCGGGTGCCGCGTCCACCTGGCCGACCCCCACCCCGAGCGCCGCGCCCGCGCCCTGCGCTTCGGCGCCGAGGCCGCGCACGAGGCGCCGCGCGACGAGGCGTCGGTCGCCGCCGTGCGCCGGGCCCTCCCCGGCGGCCGCGGGGCGGCCCTCGTCGTGGAGGCGGTCGGGCGGCCCGAGGCCTGGCGGGCGGCCGCGGCTCTCGCGCGGCCGGGGGGGCAGGTGCTGCTGCACGGCGGGTGCCCCCCCGGCAGCAGCGTGAGCCTGCCGACCGGGCCCCTGCACTACGAGGAGCTCACCCTGCGCGGGTCGTACCACCACACGCCGGAGTCGTTCCGCGCCGCGCTCCATGAGCTCGCCGAGAACTCCCTGCCGTTCGGCGAGCTGATCGGCGACCCGGTGGGCTTGGACGAGGTCCCGCGGGCGCTGGCGCGGGAGCCGGGCGTCAAGCGCCCCGTCGTCGTCTGACCGTCACTTGCGGCGGTCCATCACCTTCTGCAGCTGGTCCATCACCGCGGCCTCCTCGCGCAGCGACGCGAGCTCCTTCTGCTGGCTGCGCACGATCGCCGCGAGCTCCTGGATCGCCTCGTTGGCGCGGGCGAGCGCGGCGTCGGCGCCCCCGGGCGCGGCGCGGCGGCGGCCGCCGCGGCCACCGCCCGCCGCGCGCGCGCGGCGCTTTCGCGGCTGGAGCGGGGCGCCCCGCTGGCGCGCGACCCGGTAGTAGTTGGCCGCCACGGTGCCGGCCCGGCGGCCGGTGGTCTCGGAGAGCCTCTGGAAGGCCTGGGTGCGGGTGAGGCCCTCCTCGCCCACGAGCTTCTCGACCTGCTCGAAGATCTCGTTGCCGATCTTGCCCCGCGTCGCCCCGGGCTCGTCGTCCGCCATGCCGCCTCCGCTTCTCGTGTAAGTGAGGTCCCTGGCGAGCGAGTATAGGCCGGGCGCCGGTCGTCATGTGACATATCGAGTTGGCGCGTTCAGGTCGCGGCAACTGCCCGGCGATTCACCTCATCGCGACCCGCTACTCATGTTGCGCGTCGTTGACCATGAAGACCGCCATGGTCGCGGTGAATCCATGCACGAAGCTCTTGCCGCCGACCGGACCGATCTCACCGTTGCAGAACAGGCCCGCGGCCGGGACCCTGTCGAGCTCCTCGTCGATGGCCGCGGCGTCGTGGTGCGGCGCCGCGAACATGCGCGTGCCGCGGCCGTTGCAGCTGAACACCAGCGCCCCGCCGACCGCCGCCTCGCCGATCGCGCCGCGCGCCTCGCGCAATGCGGCCCGCAGGTCCTCGTCGGCCGAGCCGGCGTCGCGCACGTGGAAGCGCATCGTCTGGCCCACCCTCACCCGCTCGCCCACCACGAGCGCCCCGGTGTCGCGGTCGCCGCCGTGGATGGCGCGGATGAGGAAGTCGCCGCGCCCGTAGTCGGGCGTGTTCTCGTCGATCACCAGCCCGGTGAGCAGGCCCTCGGCCGCCATCGCCCGCTCCGACGGGTCGAGCGCGGCGACGACCTCCTCGAGCTTCGACAGGGCGGGCACGCCCGCCAGCTCGTGCACCGTGGAGCCCTCCGCCGACGTGATCACCATCTCCGGCCCGATCGGCATGCACCCCTGGGAGACGACCGTGCGGATGCCCGCGCCGCGGACGGCCACGGCCACGGCGCCCTCGGAGAGGACGTCGGCGCCGGCGAAGAGGCGGTGGTCGCCGGGGCGGCGCCCGCCCGAGGCCAGCCCGCCGACGACGACCGGCGCGCCCGGCTCCTCGTTGAGCTGCGAGAGCAGCCCGTCGGCGGGGAAGGTGAACGGGTCGGCGAGCATCAGGATCGGGCCGATGTTGCCCGCCGGGGCGTCGGCGATCGCGTCGGGCCAGCCGAGCACCCCCATGCCGTCGGCGACCGGGCGGGCCACGAGCCGGAACGGGATCACCTCGGCGCCCGGCAGCCGCGCGGCCCACACCGCGAGCGCAGGCCCCTCCTCGACCTCCTGCCCGTCCGCCACCACGGCCTCGCCCATCGAGCCGATGAGGTGCTCGGGCGCCAGCGCGCCGTGGATCTCCTCCAGCAGGCCCTCGGCGTCCTCGCAGAGCGGCGGCGAGGCGAACACCACCGCGAGCGTCGGCGGGCCGCCGTCGCCCAGCCCGCGCAGGGCCCCCGCGCAGGCCTCGCGGGCCGCCTCGCCGGGGTCGGCCGCGCGGGAGAGCCCCGCTCCGAAGCTCGCGCCGGACGTCGTCACGCCGCCGATCCTGGCGCACCCCCGCCCGGCTCGCGCGGCTCGCCCGGCTCGACCGGGTCGATCAGGGCGTGCGCCTCGAGCGCCCGGTCGGCGGGCACGAGCAGCTCGCGGGGCCCACCGTCCAGCATGTCGGGGACGTCAACCGTCGCCCGCCGCACGATCACCGGGATGTCGAGCTCGGCCAGCATGTTGGCGAGCATCTCCGCCTCCGGTGGGTAGCGGGCGAACGCGACCTTCACCCAGCGCACGGGCTCGGGCCGGGGGGGTCGCTGGCGGCGGCGGAAGATCTTCACGACACCATCAATACACCGATCCGACCGCCGGCGACGGCGGCGGCGGGGGATCGCGGCCCACCAGGAAGGGCTTGATCAGCGCCGCTCCGGCCACGAAGCCCCCGATGTGGGCCAGGTAGGCGACGTCGCCGCCGCCGGCAGAGTCGCCGAGGAAGAGGAACTGGAGCGCCAGGTAGATGGCGAGCCACAGCCACGCCGGCAGCTTGAAGGGCAGGAAGAAGAGAGGCAGCACGACGGTCCACACGCCGACCCGGGGGTAGAGGACGAGGTAGGCGCCGAGGATCCCCGAGATCGCGCCCGAGGCCCCGATCAGCGGCACCGGGCTGTCGGCGTCGGCGGCCGACTGCGCGAGTCCGGCCAGCGCGCCGCAGAGCAGGTAGAAGGGGAGGAACCGGATCCGGCCCAGCCGGTCCTCCACGTTGTTGCCGAAGACCCACAGGAAGAGCATGTTGAAGACGAGGTGCAGCCAGTCGGCGTGGAGGAACTGGCTCGTGAACAGCGTCAGGTAGCTGCTGCGTTCGGCGTTCAGCTCCTGGCAGAGGTCGGCCGGCGGGCGGTCCTCCGGGAAGAGGTTGTCGGCCACCAGCCCGTAGTCGCAGATGAACGCCTGCTCGCTGCCGAGGGTGCCGTCGGACGGCTTCGCGATCTGGAACAGGAAGACCAGCGTGCAGGCGACGATCAGGCCGATCGTCAGCACCGGCGGCCGGCGCGTCGGGTTCACGTCGCGGAGGGGGATCACGCGGCGGCCCTCGCGGGGGGCGTCAGCCCAGGATGTGGGCGAGCAGGGCGGCCTGGGCGTGCATGCGGTTCTCGGCCTGGTCCCACGCCGCCGACCGGGGGCCGTGGAGGACCTCGTAGGTGATCTCGTGCCCGTGGTGGGCCGGCAGGCAGTGCATGGCGACGGCGTCGGGGGCGGCCGCGTCCATCAGCGCGTCGTTCACGCGGAAGGGCTCGAGCGCCGCGATCCGCTCGGCCTCGCCCTGCTCGTCGCCCATCGAGACCCAGGTGTCGGTGTAGAGCGCCCGCGCCCCGGCGGCGGCCTCGCGCGGGTCGTCGACCACCCGCGCCCACCCGTCGCGCTCGCGCGCCGCCGCGTCGGCCCAGGCCACGACCTCCGGATCGGGACGGTAGCCCGGCGGGCAGGCGGCGGTCACGCGCATGCCGGTCAGCGCGCCCACGATCATCAACGAGGCGCAGACGTTGTTGCCGTCGCCCAGGTAGGCGACGCGCAGGCCCCCGAGGGCGCCGAAGCGCTCGCGGATCGTCTGGGCGTCGGCCAGCGCCTGGCACGGGTGGTGCTCGTAGGTGAGCCCGTTGACCACGGGCACGCCGGAGTGCCGGTCGAGCTCCTCGAGGGTCGCGTGCGGGCCGGTGCGCAGCACAACCGCGTCGCACCAGCGCCCCATGACCTTGGCGGTGTCCTCCACCGTCTCGCCCCGCCCCAGCTGCAGGTCGCCGGACGAGAGCGCCAGGCCCGTGCCGCCGAGGCGCGCGATGCCGGCGGCGAAGGACACCCGCGTGCGCGTGGAGGGGCGCTCGAAGATGAGCGCCACGACGCGCCCCGAGAGCAGCGCCGGCCACGCGCCGCGGTCGCCCGCCTTGAGCTCGTCGGCCAGGTCGAGCACGGCCGCCACCGCCTCGGGCGGATGGTGCCGCAGGG
Organism: Miltoncostaeaceae bacterium; assembly: GCA_963819845.1. GTDB lineage: Bacteria > Actinomycetota > Thermoleophilia > Miltoncostaeales > Miltoncostaeaceae > DATAGF01. The sequence continues at coordinate 440,644 of CAWFXQ010000008.1, read as the reverse complement.
TCAGCACCGACCGCCCGGCCATCGCCGGGTGAGGCGTGAACGTCTCGCCCATCAGCCGAGGGCCCGGTCGAGCCGCGCCACCGGCGGGAGCAGGGCCACGACCAGGCTCGCCACGCCCCCCACCAGCAGGAGGGCGATCAGCGCCGGGTCGCGCGCGAAGACCTCCGAGGGCGTGCCGTCCAGGAGCAGGCAGAGCAGGCCCCACAGCGTCAGCAGGGCGCCGGACGCCGCCAGGTAGGCCTGGGCGCGGCCGGCGTTGACGCTCATCGCCACGCCCACCATCCCGAGCGCGAACCAGACCACGCTCGTCACCGGGTGGACCGTGATGATCGCGAGCTCGGTCGTCGTGTGGAGCCGCGTCTGGAGCATCCCGATCAGCCCGAGGAACAGCAGGGTGCCGCTCACGATGCCGCCGGTCAGGAGCAGACGGCGCGCGCGGGCCTTGGTGATGACGGGGAAGAGCGGCACCGGGGCTACGGTATCCCGTCGCCGAGCAGCCGTTCGAGGGCGCGGTCGGCGGCCAGCCCGAGGGCCGCGCCGGCGGCGATGTCGGCCGGGTCGTGGTCGGCCGAGGCGACCCGGGCGGCGAGGCCGACGACGGCCGCGGCGGCGAGCGCCCGGCCCAGGGCCGGGTGCCGCCGCGCCGTGGCGCGGGCGATGGCCGCCGCCGCGGCGGCGTGCCGGCTGGGGAACCCGCCCTCGGCGCGGCCCCCGGGGCGGCGGCGGGCGAGCCGGTCGCGCAGCAGGCGGGCGGCGGTGGCGGCGCCCGCGCCGGCGGCCAGCGCCTCGAGCCCCGCGCGGCGGCTGCCGGCGCGGGCGATCATCAGGGCAACTGCGACGCGGAAGCCCGGGCTGAGCGCGCCGGCCGCCAGGCGCGCCGCGGCGCGCCCGCCGGGCAGCGCGGCCACCGCGGCCCGCAGGCGCGCGCCCGCGCGGCGGTCGAGTCGTGTCAGGAGGCCCACGTCGACCGGGCAGGGTATCCCCCGGCGCGTCACCGTCTCGTCGGGTGGCGTTGGTAGCCTCGCCGCGATGCGCCGCCTCGCCGCCGCCCTCGCGCTGGTCGCCGCCCTCCTTGCGCTGGCCGGCTGCACGGTCCTCGGCGGCCAGGACATCTCCGTCATCCCCGAGGACGAGCGCACCCCCGCGCCCGCCTTCCGCGTCGGCTCCCTCGACGGCTCGGGCGAGATCGCGCTCTCCGACTACGCCGGGACCCCGGTGATCCTCAACTTCTGGGCGTCGTGGTGCCCTCCCTGCGAACGAGAGATGCCCGCCCTGGTGGAGCTCTCGGAGGAGAACCCCGGGGTGAAGGTGGTGGGCCTCGCGACGACCGACGCGCCGGCCGCCAGCCGGGCGTTCGCCCGCGACTACGGCATCCGCTTCGACCTCGGCGTCGACCCCCGTGGGAGCACGGCGAACACCTTCGGCGTCAGCAGCCTGCCCGTCACGGTGTTCCTGGACGCGGAGGGCCGGGTCGCCGCGACCGCCTTCGGCGAGCTGACGCGCGAGCAGTTCGACGCCTACGCGGACGAGCTCGGCGCATAATCCGTCCGTGGCGACCTCCCTCCAGGACCGCGTCGCGGCCCACTGCGGCCGCGCCGGCCTGCTCCCCGCGGGCGAGCCCGTGCTCGCCATGGTCTCGGGTGGGGCCGACTCGACCTGCCTCATGCACCTGCTGCCCGAGGTCCACGATGGCCCGGTCGGAGTCCTGGCCGTCGACCACGGGCTGCGGCCGGGATCCCGCGACGAGGCCCAGGCGGTGCTCGCGGCCGCGCGCGCCCTCGGGCTCGCCGTCCACCTGGCCGCCCCGCGGCTCGCGCCCGGCTCCGCGCTCCAGGCGCGCGCACGGGACGCCCGCCTCGCGGCGGCGCGGCGGGTCGCGCGCGCGGGCGGGTACGCGCGGGTCGCCACCGGCCACACCGCCTCCGACCAGGCCGAGACGGTGCTGTTCCGGCTGGCCCGCGGCACCGGGCGCACGGGGGCCCTGGGCATCGCCCCGCGGCGCGGCCGGCTCATCCGCCCGCTGCTCGCCGTGACCGGCGACGAGACGCGCGCCTGGTGCCGCGAGCGCGGCCTCGCCGTGGTCCGCGACCCCTCGAACGCGGACCCGGCCTACGCGCGCGCTCGCGTCCGCGCCGGGCTCGTCCCGGCCCTGGCGGCCGTCCACCCCGGGGCCGAGGTCCACCTGGCCGCCTTCGCCGAGCGCCTGCGGGACGAGGCCGAGCTGCTGGCGCCCCTCGTGGACGCGGCCTGGGAGCGCGCCGCCGAGGGCGACGGACTGCGCGCCGCGGCGCTCGGCGCCGAGCCCCCGGCCATGCGGCGGCTGCTGGTGCGCCGGCTGGCGGCCGAGGCGTGCCTCCCCGCCGGGGCCGCCGCCGCCGAGCCGCTGGAGCGGGCCCTCGCGCTGCTGGACGGCCCGCCGGGCGCCGTCGCCGATCTCTCCGGCGGAGCCGTGGCCGCCCTCGAGCGCGGGCGCCTGGTGCTCGCGGCCCCGGCCCCCCCGCCGCCCGGGCCGTCGCCGCTCGCCGTGCCCGGGCGGGCGCGCTTCGGGGCCGTCGCGGTGCGGGCGTCGACGGGGCGGGGCACCCCGCCCGAGCCCGGGCGCGTCGCCCTGCGCCCCGACGGCCTGGGCGCCCTGGACGTGCGCCCGCCGCGACCCGGCGACCGCCTGGCCCTCGCCGGGGGCGGGCGCCGGCCCGTGGGGAGGCTGCTGGCCGACGCCGGCGTGCCGGCGCGCCTGCGAGATCGGGTGCCGGTGGTGGCCTGCGCCGACCGCGTCGTCTGGGTGGCCGGCCACCGCGCGGCCGCCGATCTGCTGGCCGGGCCGGGCGCGCCGGCGCTGGTGCTCGAGCTGGAGCCGGCGTGAGCGCCCCCGGTCCCTCCTCGATCGGCGAGACGCTCATCTCGGAGGAGCGGCTGCAGGCGCGCATCGCCGAGATCGCGGTCGAGGTGTCGCGCGACTACGCGGGCCGGGACCTCCTGATGATCGGCGTGCTCAAGGGGGCGGTCTTCTTCATCGCCGACCTCATGCGGCACCTCACGGTGCCGTGCGAGCTCGACTTCATGGCCGTGTCGTCGTACGGGTCGTCAACCCACTCCTCAGGCGTCGTGCGGATCCAGAAGGACCTCGACATGCCGATCGCCGGGCGCCACGTGCTGCTGGTCGAGGACATCATCGACTCGGGACTGACCCTCTCGTACCTGCTCAAGAACCTCTCCTCGCGCGCGCCGGCCTCGCTGGAGATCTGCACGCTGCTCGCCAAGCCCGGCCACCGGCAGCTGAGCATCGACAGCCGGTACGTCGGGTTCGAGCTCCCGGACGTGTTCGTGATCGGCTACGGCCTCGACCACGCGGAGCGCTTCCGCAACCTGCCCTACATCGCCGCCCTTGACGCGGATCCTTAACGGGTCGCCGAGGGGGGCGCTGCTATCCTCGGACGTCCGGTGAACAGGTTCCTCAAGAGCGCGGCCTTCCCGATCCTGATCGTGATCCTGCTGGTGTTCGTGGCCCAGCGGCTGGTGGTCTCGGACGAGGACAAGGCCCCCCCGCCCACCTTCCCGGCCCTGATCGCCGACATCGGCGCCGGCGAGGTCTCGAGCGCCACCATCAAGACCGGCTCCAACGAGGTCCAGGCGACCCTCAAGGACGGCACCAAGATCACCACCGGCTACATCCCCGAGGACTCCACCGCCCTCACCGACGCCCTGGACGAGGCCAACGTGCCCTACGAGATCAAGGGCATCCCGGGATCGCCGTGGTGGTCGAGCCTGATCTGGCTGGCGCCTTTTGTGCTGTTCATCGTCTTCTGGATCTACCTCATGAACCGCATGCAGGGCGGCGGCTCCAAGGTGATGAGCTTCGGCAAGTCCCGGGCCAAGCGCATGGCCGTGGACGCCCCCAAGATCAGCTTCAAGGACGTGGCCGGGGCCGACGAGGCCGTCGAGGAGCTGCACGAGATCAAGGAGTTCCTGGAGAACCCCAAGAAGTTCCAGAGCCTGGGGGCCCGCATCCCCAAGGGCGTGCTGCTGTTCGGGCCCCCCGGCACGGGCAAGACCCTGCTGGCCCGGGCGGTGGCCGGCGAGGCCGGGGTGCCGTTCTTCTCGATCAGCGGCTCCGACTTCGTGGAGATGTTCGTCGGCGTCGGCGCCAGCCGGGTGCGCGACCTGTTCGAGCAGGCCAAGCAGAACAGCCCCTGCATCATCTTCATGGACGAGATCGACGCCGTCGGCCGCCACCGCGGGGCGGGCCTGGGGGGCGGCCACGACGAGCGCGAGCAGACCCTCAACCAGCTGCTGGTCGAGATGGACGGCTTCGAGGCCAAGGACAACATCATCCTGATCGCCGCCACCAACCGGCCCGACATCCTCGATCCGGCCCTGTTGCGGCCGGGGCGCTTTGACCGCCAGATCGTGGTCGACCGCCCCGACCGCGACGGCCGCGCCCAGATCCTGGCCGTCCACACCAAGGGCAAGCCGATCGCCAAGGAGATCGACCTGGGCACCCTGGCCGGCCAGACCCCCGGCTTCACCGGCGCCGACATCGCCAACCTGGTCAACGAGGCGGCGCTGCTTGGCCGCCCGCAAGGGCAAGCGCCTGATCGAGCAGACCGAGCTCGAAGAGGGGATCATGCGCGTGATCGCCGGCCCCGAGAAGAAGAGCCGCATCCTCTCCGAGAAGGAGCGCGTGGTCACCGCCTACCACGAGATGGGCCACGCCCTGGTGGGCCACTTCCTGCCAAACGCCGACCCGGTGCACAAGATCAGCGTGGTCAGCCGGGGCCAGGCCCTGGGCTACACGATCTCGATGCCCGACGAGGACAAGTTCCTCACCACCCGGGCCCAGCTGGAGGACGCCATGGCCATGACCCTGGGGGGCCGGGCGGCCGAGGAGATCGTCTTCGACGAGATCACCACCGGGGCGGCCAACGACCTGGAGAAAGTCACCCAGACCGCCAAGCAGATGACGATGCGCTTTGGCATGTCCGACAAGCTGGGCCCGCGGGTGCTGGGCCACAACCACGGCGCGCCCTTTTTGGGGCGGGACATGCACTCCGAGCCCGACTACTCCGACGACATGGCCCGCACCATCGACGCCGAGATCCGGCGCATCATCGAGGAGGCCCACCAGCGCGCCAGAGACATCCTGGTCGAGCACCGGGCCGACCTGGAGACCCTCTCCAAGATCCTGCTGGCGCGCGAGACGATCGAGCGCACCGAGTTCCTGGCCCTGCTGGAGGGCCAGGACGAGGCCGGCGTGTTCGCCGAGCGCGACCGGCGCAACGCCGCCATCGAGGCCGAGTCCAAGCGCGCCAACGCCGAGCCCGAGGGCAAGAAGAAGCGCCTGCCCTACCCCGCCGCCGGGGACCCGATCCCCGAGGGGTGAGGCGACGATGCGGCCGGCCGCCTCTTGCGGGCGGCCAGGCGCGCCTCGACCCTTTCTTGACGGTGCGGAGGGCTCCGGCGACCGCGACGCGGACCGTCGGCGTCCGCGTTGCGCGATCGGCCGGTCGTGCGATAGAAGGCGGCGCGTGACGATCAGCAGGGCGGTGCCCAACATCAGGTCGGGGCGGCCTGCCGAGACGCGCGACTTCTTCGTGGACCTGCTCGGCTTCGAGCAGGTGATGGACATGGGTTGGGTCGTGACCGTCGCGGCACCGGGCAACCCCTCGGTACAGGTGACCATCATCGGCAACGACGACATGGCCGCACCGGGCATCTCGGTCGGGGTGGCTGACGTCGATGCGGTGCACGCCAAGGCCGTGGAGCAGGGCTTCGAGATCGTCTACCCCCTCCGCGACGAGGACTGGGGCGTCCGGCGCTTCATGCTCCGCGAGCCGAGCGGCACGGTCGTCAACGTCGTGTCTCACCGCTCGGACTGAGCGCCCGGCCCGGCGAATCACGCTGCGAGCCGAACTCGGCTCTCGGCCGGAAGCACTAAGCCTGAATCCGTCGATCTCGCGGCGCGGATGCGCGAGATCGGCGCTCTCGCGCCCCGCATCCACGATCTACGACGGATTCAGGCTAAGTCAGGGGGGTCGCCCCGGTGCGAAGCCGTGTGGCCCGCTGGCACGCTCGCCCAGTCAGAGACCCGCCACGAAAGGGCACCCGATGACCGAGATGATCCAGACCCCGTCCGGCGACTACTACATCCACCCGCAGGACTTCACCAGGCGCCGGCGCTGGGCTACGGCCACGCCCCGCCCGCGCTGAGCGCGGCGGAGGGGCGCGCGGCCGACAGGCTCAGTCGGGCAGGACGACGGGGATCACGGGGAGGACGATCCCCGCGTCGGCCGGCGCATCGGGCGCGACCAGCGAGCCCGCCTCCGCGAGCGCCATGAGGTTCGGCAGGGAGAACGGCTCGGCGGCCTCGAGGTCGACCCGGTAGCCCAGGTCCCCGAGGCTCGCGACCGTCATCCGGCTGAGTGGCCTGCGCGCCCCCGAGATCACGCTGGTCATGAGCTCGTTGCGGAACACGGTCTCCCGCCAATGGCTGTCGCGGCTGCCGGGGCCGCCGGTGTTCTCCACGGGGACGCGCCGCCGCCGCGGGGCCCCGCGCAGGCGGCGGTACTCCTCCATCGCTCCGGCTCCGCCGAAGGTGGGGTTGCGGCCGCCGGCGCCCGCGAGCAGACCCTTCCGCCGCCAGATCGAGCCGATGCCGAGCACGTGCCCCATCTCGTGGGTGATCACGTCGCGGAGCTGCGAGCGGGCCTGGAGCCGTGCCAGGTCGGCGGTGTCGAACGACATGACGCCCCGGGCGGGGAGGAACGCCGCGGCGCCGGCCGACCGCGGCCGCAGGTGGGTGGGGCCGGCCTGGCCGACGATCTTCCCCGGCCCGTCGATGGCCACCCCCTGGGCGATGATGAGGATGTCGTCGATCGTCCGGCCGCCCACCCTGGCCCGGGGGAGATCGCCCACGATCACCCGCGTCCAGCGGTCGGCGGCGGCCTTGAAGGCCGTCCTCTGCCGGGCCGTCAGCCCGCCCTTGAACCGGATCGTGATCGTGAACGGCGACGCCGTGGCGGCGAGCGCCCTCGCGCGCCCCCGGTCCGCCCGCGCCTCATAGACCTCGTCGTCCGACGCCGCCATCGCCGTCCCCCCGTCGCCATCCGCAGCCGAGCTCGCGGATCGTAGGCGCGCCGGCGATGCCTGGGCAATCGGCGACCCGCCGACAGGCCGGCAGACGAGGGCCGTTCGCCGGTCGACAGCGTGTCGCGCGGGGTTTGGCACACAGCGCGCGACCCCGGTGCACCCGCCGCTCGTAGCGTCCCTTACCGACCTCAACGGCCGTCGGCGGGGAGATGCGGTTCACCCACCACGCGCGGAACAAGATGCGACAACGAAGCATCTCTCCGACCGACATCGGGACGGCGCTGGCCAATCCGCTCGAGACGCGGCAGGATGATCGGGGCAACCCGGTGATCACCGGCGCCGTCGAGGCACGGTCGCTCGTCGTCGTACTCGCCTCAGACGATCCCCGGCTGGTCATCACCGTCTATTGGAGAAGGGCGTGATGCGGGCCGAGTACGACAGCGAAGCGGATGCCCTCGCGATCGACCTGGTCCCCGAGCCACGGCCCGCGTGGGCCGACGAGATCGTCAGCAGGTGCAACGTGGACGTGACCGAGGCGGGTGAGGCGGTCTCCGTCGAGATCCTCTACCCCTCGATGGGGATCGACGAGCCGCTCGACGTCGCCGCCGAGCGTTACGGGCTCGATGCGGAAGCGCTCAAGATCGCGGCGCACGCCGCTGTCGCCGCGCCGGACCGAGTCGTCATCATCGAGGTGAAGGCCCGCAGCCTGGCCTGACCTCCGTACGCTTGCGGGATGGCCGACCCGCTTTCCTGGCTCAGGCCACCCTGCGTGATGGGGATCGTCAACGTCACGCCCGACTCCCTCTGGGGAGGCGGCGGGCCGATGGATCCGGAGGGCGCGCTCGCGATCCTCGACCGGATGGCCGAGGACGGCGCCGCGATCGGCGACGTCGGGGCCGAGAGCACGCGCCCGGGGGCCGAGCCGGTCGATCCGGACGAGCAGCTCGCCCGGCTGTCGGGGGTGCTGCGCGCCCTCCGGGTGGCCGGGCCGCCGCTGCCCCTCTCGATCGACACGGCGGCGGCGCCGGTGGCCGAGGCCGCCCTCGACGCCGGCTTCGCCCTGGTGAACGACATCACGGCCGGGCGGGGCGACCCGCGCCTGCTGCCGCTCGTCGCCGAGCGCGGCGCCGGGCTGTGCCTCGTGCACATGCAGGGCGAGCCGCGGACGATGCAGCGCGACCCGTCGTACGCCGACGTCGTGGGGGAGGTCCGGGACTTCCTGGCGGCGCGCCTGGAGGCCGCGGTCGGCGCCGGCGTGGCCGAGGAGCGGGTGATCCTCGACCCCGGCATCGGCTTCGGCAAGACGCTCGACCACAACCTCGCCCTGCTCGCCGGGGTGCCCCGGCTCGTCGAGCTCGGGCGCCCCGTGCTGATCGGGGTGTCGCGCAAGGGGATGTTCGGCCGGCTCCTGGGCCGCGAGGTGGGGGAGCGGGTCCCGGGCTCGATCGGGGCGGGCCTCGCCGCCGTCGCGCGGGGGGCGTCCGTGCTGCGCGCGCACGACGTGCGCGAGACGGCCGACGCCCTGCGCGTGTGGGAGGCGGTCCGCGGGACGGGGGCGGCGTGAGCCTCGCGCCCCACACCGAGGACGGCTCGTACGACGTCGTCGTGATCGGCTCCGGCTTCGGGGGGTCGGTCGCCGCGCACCGCTTCGCCGAGCAGGGCCGGAGCGTCTTGGTGCTCGAGCGCGGACGGGCGTACCCGCCCGGCAGCTTCCCCCGGTCGCCCCGCGGGGTGGCGACGAACTTCTGGGATCCCAGCGAGGGGCTGCTGGGGCTCCACGACGTCTGGTCGTTCCGCGGGATCGACGCGCTCGTGTCGAGCGGCCTCGGCGGGGGCTCGCTGATCTACGCCAACGTCCTGCTGCGCAAGGACGAGGCCTGGTTCCGCCAGCCGGTGCCGGGCCGCCCGGGCGAGGAGGAGGACTGGCCGGTCACGCGCGCGGACCTCGACCCGCACTACGACCGCGTGCTCGAGATGCTCGCGCCGCAGACCCTGCCCGTCGGGGCGCCGGGCTACGACCTCGCCAGGACGGCGGCCCTCCGCGATGCCGCCGCGCGGACGGGCCGGCCCTGGCAGCTCGTTCCCGTCGCCGTGCGCTTCGCCGGCGCGGGCGAGCCGCCGGTGCCCGGAGCGCCCCTCGCCGCGGCGGAGTACGGGAACCTCTTCGGCGCGCCCCGCCGCACCTGCCGGCTGTGCGGCGAGTGCGCCGTCGGCTGCAACGACGGCGCCAAGAACACCCTCGACCACACCTACCTCTCCGCGGCCGCCCACCACGGGGCACTCATCAGCCCGCTCTCCGAGGTGAAGGAGCTCTCCCGGGAGTGCGACGGGCTGGAGGTGCGCTACCTGGCGCGGCCGGACCCGGCGGAGGGCCCGGCCGGCCAGCCGGCGCCGCCGGTGTCCGTCCGCGCCCGCGCGCGGCGGGTCGTGCTCGCGGCCGGCACGCTCGGGACCACGTTCCTGCTGCTGACGAACCGGCAGCGCCTGCCCGGGCTCGCCGCCGACGCGCTCGGCACGCGCTTCTGCGGCAACGGCGACCTGCTCGGATTCGTCAGAGGCGCGTCGCGGGACCTCGACTCGAGCCGGGGGCCGGTGATCACCTCGGCGATGCGGACCGAGGAGGCCTACGTCGAGGACGCCGGCTATCCGGTGAGCGTCGAGTGGCTGGTCGAGCACGGCCGGCTGTGGCCTGCACTGCGCCGCGCGGCGGTCTTCGCCTGGCGCCGGCTGCGCGCACTCCTGACCGGCGGAGGTGGGACCAACCTCTCGGCACAGGTCGCCACCCTCCTCGGCGACGGGCGGACCGCGTCGCGCTCGACGGCCCTGCTCGGCATGGGGCGGGACGTGCCCGACGGGCGCCTGTTCCTCTCCGCCCCCGATCGGCTGGAGAGCGACTGGACCGTCGCGACGTCGCGCGACTACTTCCGCCGGCTGGAGGCGGCCATGGGGGAGATCGCCGCCGCGATGGGCGGGAGGTACCGGCGGAGCCCCCTCTGGTGGCTGAGGCGCGTGGTCACGGTGCACCCCCTCGGCGGCTGCCCGATGGGGCGCGGGCCGGCGGAGGGGGTGGTGGACCCGTGGGGCCGGGCGCACGGCGTCCCGGGGCTCTACATCGCCGATGGATCGGTGATGCCCGGGCCCGTCGGTCCGAACCCGGCCCTCACCATCGCGGCCTTCGCCGACCGGGTGGCGACCGCGGCCCTGGAGGACCGGTGAGCGGCGATTCGCTCGTCGTCCACGTCCGGGGCCTCGAGGCGTTCGGCCACCACGGCGTCCTGGACGCCGAGCGCGAGCTGGGCCAGCGCTTCGTCGTCGACCTCGACATCGAGCTGGCCGACGTCCGGTCGGCGCGAAGCGACGAGCTGGCCGACACCGTTGACTACGCGTCGCTGTCGGACGCCGTCTGCGCCCTCGTGTCGGGTCCGCCCGTCGCCCTGCTGGAGCGCCTGGCGGGGATGATCGCCGACCTCGTGCTCGAGGACCCGCGCGCCCGCGCCGTGACGGTGACGGTGCGCAAGCCCCACGTCGCGCTCCGGCACACCGTCGCCGAGACGGCGGCGACCCTCCGCCGCGAGGCCGGCTGAGCCGCGGGGCTCAGCCCCCGCCGGCGCCCTCCCGGACCCGCTCCAGCGTCGGCCCTCCCGTGGCCCAGACGCCGCCGCGCGTGAGCGCGAGCTGGGACGCGGGCCGCGCCGTGCGCCCCAGCGCGAGGACCCGCCCGGTGGCCGGCTCGAGCCGAAGCACGGTGCGCCCGTCCGATCGCAGCGCCCAGAGGCGCCGGGCGCCGTCCGACGCGACCGCACGGATGCCGGTGCGCGCGATGCGGACGTCACCGCGGACGCCGACCCGGCGCAGGAGGCCCGAGGGCGCCAGGAGCCAGGCCGCGTGCCGCGTCGCGACCAGCGCCGCGCTGGGCGGCGCCTCCGTCGCCGCCACGAGGCGGCCGCCCGCCGCCGCCCGCCGCTCGAGCCGTCCGCCGGCGCCGTCCGGGACCAGGACCCACAGCACCCCCCGGCTCGCGGCGAGGTCGGTCGGGACGCGCGCGGGCTGGCGGGGGGCGGCGGCGCCGCGGGCGTCGGCGAGCAGGGGCCCGGCGAGGAGCGGCCACCCTCCCGCAGGCCTGGCGCCCAGCGCCCGGCCGGCGACCCAGGTCGTCGATCCGGCCCTCACCGCGGTGGCGCCCGGGGCGAACCGCCCGAGCTCCGGCCCCCGCAGACCGCGGTACGCCGGCACGGCGCGCGACAGGCTCCCGTCGCCGCCGGCCTGCAGCCACAGGCCGCCGCCGCTCCGGTCGGGCCGCAGCGCGTCCGCGCCGTCGACGGGCACGGACGGCCGCACCGGCCGCCCCGTTCGGCCGTCCAGGGCCGCCAGCGCCCGCGGGCCGTGTGCCCACAGCGTCCGGCGGTCCCCCGCGATCCCGGACACCGCGAAGGGCGGCCGCACGGTCCGCGTGATCACCGGCGGCGCCTCCCCCCTCACGGAGATCCCCACCCCGGCGAGGGCCGCGACCACGTGCCCGCGCAGGAAGCCCGCCAGGGCGGTGGCGCCGGCCGGCGTCAGGTGGACGCCGTCGCGTCCGAACCACGGCCGCCCCGAGCCGGCGGCGGACCAATCGGCCACCCGGATGCGCGGCGACCTCGCCGCCGCCCGCCGGATCGCGGCGTTTATGTCGCGATAGGTGCCCTGGCGCTCGCGGAGGGTCACCCAGACGATCCGCCGTACGCCGGCGGCCCGCAGCGCCGAGAGCACGTCCGGGATCGCGTACGCGCCCGGGTGGTCGTTGTAGCCGACGTTGACGACGACCACCCGGCCGAGAGCGGGCCCGAGCCGCCGCGCGAGCGCCAGGGCGCTCTCGGGCGCCCCGCCGATGCAGCCTGGGCTGGCGAGCTTGCGGCAGGCGGCCGCCTCGATGCGCAGGTCGAGGCCCTCCGCGAGCGCCGCGCGCGCCGCCGGCGAGAAGTCGAGCGTCTCCTGCACCGAGTCGCCGATCACCGTCACGCGCGGCGCGGCGTGGGACGGGCCGGCCGCGGTCGCGAGGACGGAGACCGCCGCGGCGAGGCCGCTGAGGATGGCGTGGGTGCGTCGCAACGGCCGGGAGACTGCCCGAGTGCCGAGGGTTTCGGCGCGGTCGCTCCGGCCGTAGCCTGCGCGCGTGACGCGCTACTGGCTCGGATTGGGGGCCAACCTCGGCGACCGCCGCGCGGCGGTCGAGGGGGCGCTCGCATGGCTCGCCGGCGCGGGGGTGGCGGTGGAGGCCGTCAGCCCCGCCTACGAGACCGCCCCCCAGCAGCTCACGGACCAGCCGCCATTCCTCAACGCCGCCGCCCGGGTGGCGAGCGACCACGACCCGCCGGCGCTGCTGGCCGAGGTCAAGCGGATGGAGCGCCAGCTCGGCCGCGACCCGGGCGGCGTGCGGTACGGCCCCCGGGCCATCGACTGCGACCTGCTCCTGTGGGAGGGCGGCGCGTGGAGCGGCCCGGGGCTGGAGATCCCGCACCCGCGCCTGCCCGAGCGGCGCTTCGCCCTGCTGCCGCTGCTCGACCTCGACCCCGGCCTCGCCCTTCCCGACGGGCGCACCCTGGCCGACCTCGCCGCGGCCATCCCGCCCGCAGAGCAGCCCGCGCAGCGCCTGGCCGAGCCCCTCGCGGCGCCGCCGGGGCCGCCGGGGCCGCCGGGCGCGTGAGGTATCATCCTCGGCCTTCCGGCACGGAGGATCACGCATGTCCCACACCGATGAGCTCGAGGAGTACGACGCCGAGCTCGAGCTTCGCCTGAAGCGCGAGTACGCCGACGTGTTCCCGCTCTTCCGGTACTGCGTCCTGACGCAGGAGGCGACATACCTCTGCAACCGGTTCGAGCGCGACTTCATGCCGCAGGCGTCCTACCCGTTCTTCCACATCACGATGGAGGACGTCTGGGTGTGGGACAAGAACCGGCCGACGCGGATCATCCCCAAGGTCGAGATCTACACGACCCAGGACGTGACGGTCGAGATCCTGAGGGGGACGGAGGTCATCGAGGCCGGCGAGGCGCCGGCGTCCTAGGCGCGGTCGTCGGCGGGTCGAGGGGGGCGGGGACGGTGCTGCTCGCGATCGACGTGGGGAACACGCAGACCCTCGCGGGTGTGTACAGCGGCGAGGAGCTCCTGCACGAGTGGCGCATGGCCACCGAGCGCGGGGCGACCGCCGACGAGCTGGCGGCCGACCACGACCAGATCCTGCGCCTGCGCGGCGGCAGCCTCGGGGCGCTCGACGAGGTGGTCGTCGGGTCGGTGGTCCCGGAGCTGTCGGCGGCCTACCAGGCCCTCGCCCTCAAGTACCTGGACCGCGAGGCGCTGTTGCTGGGCCCGGGCGTGCGCACCGGCCTGTCGATCGCGATCGACAACCCGCACGAGCTGGGGGCCGACCGCATCGCCAACGCCGTCGCCGCCCACCGTCGCCACGGCGGCCCGTGCATCGTCGTCGACTTCGGCACCGCCACGACCTTCGACGCGGTCTCCGGGGCCGCCGAGTACCTGGGCGGGGTGATCGCCCCCGGCATCGAGACCTCGCTCGACGCGCTCGCCTCGCGGGCCGCCCGGCTGGTGACGGTCGACCTGGTCGCCCCGGAGCGGGTGATCGGCAAGTCAACCGTCGAGAGCATGCGGTCCGGGGTGGTCTACGGGACGGTGGCCATGGTCAACGGCGTGGTGGAGCGGATGAAGGAGGAGCTGAGCCCCGACGCCCTCGTCATCGCCACCGGCGGGCTCGCCGACCTGGTCTTCCCCCTCTCGGCGCAGATCGACGAGAACGAGCCGCTGCTCACGCTCGAGGGCCTGCGCATCGTCCACGAGCTCAACGCCGGCCGGGTGTCGGCGGCACGGGAGGCACGGTGAGGAAGCGCATGCGCCAGATCCTGGCCGAGCGCGCCGCCGCGGCGCGGGAGCCCGCGCCGCCCGCGCCCCCGCCCGAGCGCTGGCCGGTGGCCGAGCCCTTCTCCATCGGCGGGCTGCGGCTCGAGAACCGCCTCGTGCAGGCGCCGCTCGCGGGCATCGCCAACTGGGCCTTCCGCCGCCAGTCGCGCCGCCACGGCGCCGGCCTGGCCGTCTCCGAGATGATCGCCAGCTTCGGCATCCGCTACGCCAACCGCAAGACGATGGGGATGCTGACCGTGATGCCCGACGAGCACCCGGTGGGGGTGCAGGTCTTCGGCGCCGACCCGGACGCGATGGCCGAGGCCGCCCGCGCGGCCGCCGCGGCCGGCGCCGACCTGGTGGACGTCAACATGGGCTGCCCGGTCCCCAAGATCTGCAAGACGGGCGCCGGCGCCGCTCTGTTGGCCGACCCCGAGTCGGCCGCGCGCGTCGTCGAGGCGATGGCCCGGGCCGTCAACATCCCGGTGACCGTCAAGATGCGGCGCGGCCTCACGCCCACCACGGCCGTCCCGGTGGAGACGGCGCGGCGCCTGGAGGCGGCCGGGGCCGCGGCGCTCTGCGTGCACCCGCGGGCCGCCGCCGAGGAGTACCAGGGCCACGCCGACCACCGCATCACGGCGGAGGTCGTCGCGGCGGTCGGCATCCCGGTCATCGCCAGCGGCGACGTCTCGACGCCCGAGGGCGCGCGCCGCGTGCTCGAGGACACCGGCTGCGCAGCGATCGCGATCGGGCGCGCGGCCCTCGGGTACCCGTGGGCGTTCGGCGACATCCTCCGCGGCGTGCCGCGGCCACCGCCGGGCCTCGCCGAGGTGGTCGGCGAGGTCGCCGCCTTCGCCGCCGACGTCCGCCTCGCCCTGGGCGAGGGGCGGGCGTGCGGCTACATGCGTAAGTTCTACCCCTGGTACCTCGCGGGCCACGACGTGTCGGCGGCCGACCTCGGGGACCTGCTGACCATCCCCACGCTCGACGGGGCCCTTGCCCGGTTGCGGGAGCTCTGCGCCGCGCCGGCCGCCGCTTGATTCACCTGGAAAGCGAAGCTAACTTTCGGCGCCGCCACCGGCGGCGGCCGCGACCAAGAAGGTGACCCCGATGGACCGCGAAGTGATCCTCACCGAAGAGGGCTACGCGAAGCTGAAGGACGAGATCGAGTACCTCTCGACGTCCAAGCGCCGCGAGGTGGCGGAGCGGATCAAGGAGGCGCGCGAGTTCGGCGACATCTCCGAGAACTCGGAGTACGACGACGCCAAGAACGAGCAGGCCCAGCTCGAGTACCGCATCCAGTCGCTCGAGCAGAAGCTGCGCAACGCCCGGGTCGTGGACACCGAGCACGTGTCAACCGACACGGTGTCGATCGGCGCGAGGGTCACCCTCCGGGACACCAAGAGCAGGAAGACGCGCGAGTACGCGATCGTCGGCTCGGCCGAGGCCGACCCCAAGAACCACCGCCTCTCCAACGAGAGCCCGGTCGGCAAGGCCCTGCTCGGCCGCAAGAAGGGCGAGAAGGTCACGATCCCGGCGCCCCGCGGCGCCCTCGAGTACCAGATCGTCAAGATCCAGGCGGGCGACCACGGCTGAGCTTGAGGGCGGGCCGGCCGGTCCGCCGGAGGGCGGGCTCCCGGCGCTGATCGCAGAGCGCCGCGCCAAGGCGGAGGCGCTGCGCGGGCGCGGCATCGATCCGTTCCCCCCGCGCTTCCCCGGGCGGCGGGAGATCGCGGACGCGCGCGCCGCGGCGGAGGCGCTCGAGCCCGGGCAGACCGGCGCCGAGCCCCTGCGGGTGGCCGGCCGCCTGGCCGCGCGCCGGGGCCAGGGCAGGATGGCCTTCCTCGACCTCGAGGACCGCAGCGGCCGCATCCAGCTCTGGGCGACGGTCGATCGCCTGGGCGAGGAGGGCATGCGGGACCTGCTCGACCTGGACCTCGGCGACATCGTCGGGGCCGCGGGGCCGCCGGCCCGCACGCGCCGCGGCGAGCCGAGCCTGGCGGTCGACGAGGCGGTGCTGCTGGCGAAGGCCCTGCGCCCGCCCCCCGACAAGCACGCCGGTCTGCGCGACCCCGAGACCCGGTACCGCCAGCGCTACCTCGACCTGATGGCCGACCCTGGCGCGCGCGAGGCCGTGGAGGTGCGGGCGCGGGCGATCGCCGCGGTGCGCCGGTTCCTCGACGCGCGCGGCTTCGTGGAGGTCGAGACGCCGAGCCTCCAGCCGATCTACGGCGGCGCGGCGGCGCGGCCGTTCGTGACCCACCACAACGTCCTCGACCGCGACCTCTTCCTGCGCATCGCCACCGAGCTCTACCTCAAGCGCCTGATCGTGGGGGGCCTCGAGCGGGTCTACGAGCTGGGCAAGGACTTCCGCAACGAGGGCGTCAGCCACAAGCACAACCCCGAGTTCACGATGGTCGAGACCTACGAGGCCTACGCCGACTACCGCGACGTGATGGCGATGCTCGAGGAGCTGGTGGCGTATGCGGCGCGGGAGGCGGCCGGCTCGGCGACCGTGCCGTGGAGGGGGGGCGAGATCGACTTCGGGCCGCCGTGGCGCCGGGCCGACTTCCGCGACGCCCTGCGCGAGGCGAGCGGCATCGACGTGCGGGAGCGCGCCGACGAGGGCTCGCTGCGGGCGGCCATGCGGGCGGCCGGCCTCGAGGCGCCGGACGGCGCCCCCTGGGCGAAGCTGGTGGACGGCCTCCTCACCCAGGCCCTCGAGCCGACCCTGATCCAGCCGACGATCCTGCACGACTACCCGGTGGAGCTGTCGCCCTTCGCCAAGCGCCACCCGGACGACCCGGCGGTGGTCGAGCGCTTCGAGGCCTTCGCCGGCGGCATGGAGATCGCCAACGCCTTCACCGAGCTCAACGACCCCGACGACCAGCGGCGGCGCTTCGCCATGGCCGCCGCCGACCGCGAGGCCGGCGACGACGAGGCGGCGCCGACGGACGAGGACTTCCTCGCCGCCCTGGAGTACGGGATGCCGCCCACGGGGGGCCTGGGCCTCGGCATCGACCGCCTCGCCATGCTCCTCACCGACCGGCAGTCGATCCGCGAGGTCATCCTTTTCCCGGCGATGAGGTGATGGCCGGGCGGTCGTTTGCGCCGCGGCCGACCCGGGAAGGATCCCCCAGGACAACAGGGGGGACGACATGACCGGATCCGGCAAGGCACAGGAGAGCAAGGGCAAGGTCAAGGAGGCTCTCGGCGCCCTGCGCGGCGACGAGGAGCAGAAGAGAGAGGGTCGGCGAGACCAGGCCGGCGGCAAGATGCGTCAGGCCAAGAAGAAGCTGCGCGGCGCCGCCGACGACGTGAAGGATGCCGTCAAGCGGCGCTAACGACGGGAGGCCGTGACGAAGAAGACCCTGTACGCCGCGGCGGGCGCGGTCGCGTGGCGTCTCGGCAAGAGGTTCGTGCGCCGCCGCCGCTCGCGCGTTTGAGGCTGCGCTACACTGCCGCGCTGAGCCGGAGCACGACGGGTAGAGGAGCGGATGGCGAAGCCACGCGGCAGGGCGCGATCGAAGGCGAAGGGACGCAAGGGCGGGGCGCCCGCCCAGCGCAAGCGGCGCCCCCAGCTCTCGCTCGAGGAGATCGACTGGAAGAACTACCCGTCACTGCGGCGGTTCGTGAGCGAGCGCGGCAAGATCCGCTCGCGCCGCATCACCGGCCTCTCGCGGCGCCAGCAGTCGATGGTGTCGTCGGCCGTGAAGCGCGCGCGCACCATGGGGCTCCTGCCCTACCCGGACCAGGACCGCAAGGTCCGGTAGGCCCCCGGGTCGGTCCGACCCGAAGGGCCTTCCACCGCAGGCGCGCGCGCTCCTAGCGACCGGCCCGCCAACGCGCCCTCAGGCGGGCGCGCGGCTCAGGGCTGTCGAGCTGTCGGACGGGCGGGTACATGGAAGAACCTCCTCTGGCGAGATGTCGAGGCCGGGCGGCGACGCCGCCGGGCCGTCGTGGGTCACGGCGAGCCGGGAGCCGCCCACCGCATCGCGGGACGGCCTGTGTCGCCGACGTACCAACGCGCACGCACGCGGGCGCCGACCGGGCCCTCGGGCCTGCGCTGCGGGCGCTCGAGCCCCAGCACGAGCTGCTCGGGGGCGTCGATACTGTGAAAGGTCGTATACATCGCCGTCTCCTCCGGGTGTGGGACTGCGCTACCGATCTTTGTCCGCCGGCCCCGTGCTCGCTTCCCGCAGATGCCTAGCGCGGCGCCCGGCACGAGCCGCGGTCGGCTGCGCGCCCTGCGAGCTGTCCAGCGGGTGAGCGCATGGGCGGCAGGCTTTCTGGCGGGCGCGCTGCGCCGCCTTCGGGCGGGTGCCTGGCGCGGCGCCTAGCCCTGCGCCGCGGCGAGGTGCTTCATCAGCTCCCGCCGCGAGCGCAGGCCGAGCTTGCGGAAGACCCGGCGCAGGTGGAAGTCGACCGTCTTGGGGCTGAGGAACAGGGCCGCGCCGACCTCCTTGTTCGTCTTGCCCTCGGCCACGTGGAGGGCCACCTGCAGCTCCTGGGGGGTCAGCTCCTCGCCCGCGCGCGCCTCGCGGCGGCCGAGCCGCTCGCCGCTGGCGCGCAGCTCGGCGGCCGCCCGCTCGGCCCACGGCCGCGCGCCGAGCCGCTCGAACGCCTGGTGGGCGGCCCGCAGCGGGCCGCGGGCGTCGACCCTGCGGCCGACCCGCCGGAGGCGCTCGCCGAAGCAGAGGCGCGTGCGCGCCAGGCCGAACGCGTCCTCGACGGCGTGCTGCTCCAGCGCGGCGCGGAACGGCGCCTCGAAGTCGTCGTCGCCCGCCAGCAGCCCGTGGCACCGCAGGGCGCGTGGGTCGGTCTCCGGCACGGGGGACCGCTCGTACGCTGCCCGCGCCTCGTCCAGCCGTCCGCCCCGCACCCAGGCCTCGACCGGGTCCGCGAGGCGATCGCCGTCGGCCTCGCTCAGGGTGGCCCAGTCCAACGCGTCGTAGATGCGAGCCGCCTCGGCCGCCTCCCCGCGCCCCAGCGCGAGCAGGCCCAGGGCGAGCCGGCCGCGCTCGCTCACGATGCCGGCGCGCCTCGCGACCTCCAGCGCCTCGTCAGCGTGGCCGCGGCAGCGCTCCTCGCCTCCCTGGGCCGCGTCGAGCCAGGCGAGCTGCTCGAGGCACCTCGTCGACGCCCAGGCACAGCGGGTCTCGCGTGCGAGCTCGAGCCCCTCGGACGCCCGCGCGTAGGCCTCGGGCCAACGGCCGGTGCGGGCGGCGAACCCGGACGACGCCTCCAGCGCGTGCGCGAGCGGACCGAACGCACCCTCGGCGCGGGCGAGCTCGATGCCGCGGTCCGCGAGCTCCCGGCCCTCGGGGATGCGCCCGAGCCAGCGCGCGGCACGCGCGCCGCGGACCAGGGACCGGATGCTCGCCTGCAGCCCGACGCTGCCGGCCAGCAGGCCGAGCGCCTCCTCGAGGTGCCCTTGCGCCTCCGGCCACGGGCCGGCCAGGCGGTGCGCCTGGCCGAGGGCGACCTCGGCGGCGAACCGGGCCGGGCCGTCGGGGGCGGCGATTGCTCCGGCGCGGGCCGCGGCGTCGAGTGCCCGGCGCGGCTCGCCTCGGAGCTCCGCGCCCTCAACCGCATCGGCGAGCAGGTCGATCGCCGCCGCGGGATCCTCGCTCCCGAGGCGGTCGGCGCCCTCCATGAGGCCCTCGAGCGCTCGGGCGACATCGCCGGAGTGCAGCTCGATGCGGCTGCGCAGCCGCACCGCCGCGGCCCGCACCGCCTCGGGGCCCTCCCCGGCCAGCAGCTCCTCGATCAGCGCAAGGCTCAGCTCGGTCCGCCCGGCGACCCGCGCCGACTCGGCCGCCTCGAGCCGACGCTCCGCGCGGGCCGCGGGATCGGGGGTCAGGCGGGCCGAGCGCTCCAGGGCGAGGGTCGCCGAGCCCCAGCCGCTCCGCGCCCGCGCCCGCCGGCCCGCCTCGGCGAGCGCGGCCGCGGCGTCCTCGTCCGGACCGAGCGCCGCCGCCGCCAGGTGCCAGGCGCGCTCCTCGGGCCGCCGGTCGGCGAGTGCGTCTGCGAGGGCGCGGTGCGCGCGGCGCCGCTCGGAGGGCGGCGCGCCGTGGACTACCGCCGAGCGGACCAGTGGGTGGCGGAAGGCGATCGCGCCGCCCGCGACGCCCAGCAGGCCCGCGTCCTCGGCGGCCTCCAGCGAGCGCTCGTCAACCCCCAGGAGCCGGAGCGCCTCCACCACCGGCTCGGGCGCGGGCGAGGAGCTGAGGGCCGCGATCAGGAGGGCGCGCCGCGTGTCCTCGGGGAGGCGCGCGACCTGCCCGCCGAACAGCCGCTCCGCGGTCGCTCCCACGGGCAGGGGATCGGCGAGCGGCTCGGCACCCCGCAGCTGGCCGACGGGCAGCAGCGCCGAGAGCTCCCCCAGCGCCAGCGGGTTGCCGCCGCTGGCCTCGCGGAGACGCTCGGCGATGTCCGGCGAGACCTCCTGCCCGGCCCCGGCGGCCAGCAAGGCCGCCGCCGCGTCGCGGTCGAGGCCCGTGAGCGAGAGCCTCTCGAAGGCAGGTCGATCGAAGGCATCGGAGTCGCCCTCCCGTGCGGTCACCAGCACGGCCACGCGCTCGGCGCCGAGCCGGCGGGCGGCGAACAGCAGCGCGTCCGCCGAGGCGGCGTCGAACCAGTGGGCGTCGTCGAGGAGGACCAACACGGGCGCGTCCTCCGCGGCCGCGGCGAGCAGCGAGAGCGTCGCCGCGCCCACGGCGAAGCGGTCAACCGGCTTGCCGGGGCCGACCCCGAGCGCGGCGGCCAGGGCGTCGCGCTGGCGCTTCGCGAGCTCGCCCATGTGGTGGAGCAGCGGTCGGCAGACGTCGAAAAGGGCCGAGAAGTCGAGCTCCGCCTCCGACTCGATCCCGGACGCGCGCACGGTCGTCATGTCGGTTGAGCGCTCGGCCGCGTAGTCGAGCAGCGCCGTCTTGCCGATCCCGGCCTCGCCCAGCACGAGCAGGACCCCCGCCGCGCCCGAGCGGGCGCGCTCCAGCAGGCCGTCGATCAGCCCGCACTCGCGCTCCCGGCCGAGCAGCATCTGCCAACGCTAGCGGCGCCAGCAGTCAGCGATAGCGTGCGTTCGGCCGTGAAGCGCGCCCGCACGATGGGCTTGCTGCCCTACCCGGACCAGGACCGCAAGGTCCGATGACCGACCCGGTTTTTTTTTTTTTTTTTTTTTTTTTTTTTTTTTTTTTTTTTTTTTTTTTTTTTTTTTTTTTTTTTTTTTTTTTTTTAAAAAAAAAAAAAAAAAAAAAAAAAAAACCCCCCCCCCCCCCCCCCCCCCCCCCCCCCCCCCCCCCCCCCCCCCCCCCCCCCCCCCCCCCCCCCCCCCCCCCCCCCCCCCCCGGGGCGGCCGGTGTCCGGCGGCCCCGTCATCATCCCTCCCATGGCGACCGGCCCGGCTCGGAGCGAGATCGGCGCGCGTCCCGGCCCTCCCTTCGGGGGGCGCGGGGGCTCGCTTACGCCGCGATGATGGATGCGGCTCCGGGCTCCGCGGCGGGCGGGGCGGAGGGGCCCCATGCTAGGATCGCCCTTCGTCGGGAAACCGATCGCCATGTCCTCGTCAGCCGCGGTACGGCGCGCAGAAGGCGCCCTCCGCGGGCCTGCACTCGACCTCCCGCACCGTTCTCTCGCCCGTCGCTCCCCGCCGGCGCGTTTTCGCGTCTTCGGGGACGGGTCAGTAGGAAGGGGAATCCCGATGTTCGAAAGGTTCACGGAGCGCGCGCGGCAGGTCGTCGTCCTGGCCCAGGAAGAGGCGCGCACCCTCAAGCACAACTACATCGGGACCGAGCACATCCTCCTGGGGCTGCTGCGCGAGGAGGAGGGCCTGGCGGCCCGCGTGCTCGAGGGCCTGGAGATCACGGTCGAGGAGGTCCGCGCCCAGGTGATCCGCATCGTCGGGTCGGGCGAGGAGGTCACCTCCGGCCAGATCCCGTTCACCCCGCGGGCGAAGAAGGTGCTCGAGCTGGCGCTGCGGGAGGCGCTGTCGCTCGGCCACAACTACATCGGCACCGAGCACATCCTGCTCGGCCTGGTGCGCGAGAACGAGGGCGTGGCGGCGCGCATCCTGGCCGACTTCGACGCCGACTCCGAGAAGATCCGCAACGAGATCATCCGCATGCTGTCCGGCCCCGGCCGGCGGCAGCAGGGCCAGGGAGGCTCGGGCGGCCAGAGCGGCGACAAGAAGTCGAGCAAGCTGCTCGACCAGTTCGGCCGCAACCTCACCAAGCTCGCCGCCGAGGGCAAGCTCGACCCGGTGGTCGGGCGCCAGAACGAGATCGAGCGGGTCATGCAGATCCTCTCGCGCCGCACCAAGAACAACCCGGTCCTCATCGGCGAGCCGGGCGTGGGCAAGACGGCCGTCATCGAGGGCCTCGCCCAGCGCATCGCCACCAACGAGGTGCCGGAGCTGCTGCGCAACAAGCAGATCTACACGCTCGACCTCGCGGCCCTGGTGGCCGGCTCGAAGTACCGCGGCGAGTTCGAGGAGCGCCTGAAGAAGGTGATGAAGGAGATCACCCAGCGCGGCGACATCATCCTGTTCATCGACGAGCTGCACAATCTGGTCGGCGCGGGCGCGGCCGAGGGCGCGATCGACGCGGCCTCGATCCTCAAGCCGGCCCTCGCCCGCGGCGAGCTGCAGACCGTCGGCGCCACCACGCTCGACGAGTACCGCAAGTACCTCGAGCGCGACTCGGCGCTCGAGCGCCGCTTCCAGAAGATCAACGTCGACGAGCCCAGCCAGGAGGAGACCGAGCAGATCCTCCGCGGACTCCGCGACCGCTATGAGGCGCACCACCGCGTCACGATCACGGACGAGGCGCTCGCCGCCGCCGCCAACCTCGCCGACCGCTACATCGCCGACCGGTTCCTGCCGGACAAGGCCATCGACCTCATCGACGAGGCGTCGTCGCGCATGCGCATCAAGACCATGACCGCGCCGCCGACGTACCGCGAGCTCGAGGAGGAGATCGACCAGGTCCGCAAGGAGAAGGAGTCGGCGATCGAGGCGCAGGAGTTCGAGAAGGCCGCGAACCTGCGCGACAAGGAGCGGCGCCTCACCAACAAGAAGCGCGAGCTCGAGGAGCAGTGGAAGAGCGACGAGGGCGGCCCGCGGGCCGAGATCGGCGAGGAGGAGATCGCCGACATCGTCTCGATGTGGACCGGCATCCCGGTGTTCAAGCTCACCGAGGCCGAGACGCAGAAGCTGCTGCGCATGGAGGACGAGCTCCACAAGCGGGTCATCGGCCAGCAGCAGGCGATCACCGCGGTCTCGCGGGCGATCCGCCGCGCGCGCGCCGGCATCAAGGACCCCAAGCGGCCCTCCGGCTCGTTCATCTTCCTCGGCCCCTCGGGCGTGGGGAAGACCGAGCTGGCGCGGACGCTGGCGGAGTTCCTGTTCGGCGACGAGAGCGCGCTGATCCAGGTCGACATGTCCGAGTACATGGAGAAGCACGCCGTGTCGCGGCTGGTGGGCTCGCCCCCGGCTACATCGGCTACGACGAGGGCGGCCAGCTGACCGAGCAGGTGCGGCGCAAGCCGTACTCGGTGATCCTGCTGGACGAGGTCGAGAAGGCGCACCCCGAGGTCTTCAACATCCTCCTGCAGATCCTCGAGGACGGCCGGCTCACCGACGCCCAGGGGCGCTCGGTCGACTTCCGCAACGCGATCCTGATCATGACCTCCAACATCGGGGCGGCGACGATCTCGCGCTCAACCCCGCTCGGGTTCTCGGTCACCGATGAGACCGGCATGTCCTACGAGGACATGAAGTCCCGGATCATGGGCGAGCTGAAGAAGGTCTTCCGGCCCGAGCTGCTGAACCGCATCGACGAGGTCATCGTCTTCCACAAGCTCACCAAGGAGGAGATCACCGAGATCGTCGATCTGCTCCTGGTGCGGCTGCAGAACCAGATGAGCGAGCACGGCTTGGCCATGCGGCTCACCGACGAGGCCAAGGACCTGCTCGTGGAGCAGGGCTACGACCCCACGATGGGGGCGCGGCCGCTGCGCCGGGCGATCCAGCGCCTGATCGAAGACCCGCTCTCGGATCGGCTCCTGTCCGGCGGCTTCCCCCAGGGGGCCACGGTGGTTCTCGACCGGGACGGAGAGGAGATGAAGCTCGTGATCCAGGAGCCCGAGCCCGAGGCGGTCGGCGCGGCCGCGGGCGCGGCGGCCGAGGAGTCGCCCGCCGCCTCGAGCGAGTCGTAGCCATTCCCCAGCGGTCTCGCGTGGCGCATTCGCGCGCCAGGGCGGTCTACATGTGCGGGGCCTGCGGTCAGCAGGCCCCGCGCTGGCTCGGGCGCTGCCCGTCGTGCGGGGAGTGGGGGACCGTCGCCGAGGAGACGCCGCCCACCGCGGCGCGCCGGGCGCCGCTCGGCCCCGCGCCCGAGGCGCCTCGCCTGGCCGAGCTCCGGGACGCCGCGCACGACCGCCTGCCGACCGGCATCGGCGAGCTCGACCGCGTGCTCGGCGGCGGGCTCGTGCCCGGCTCGCTCGTGCTGATCGGCGGGGAGCCCGGGATCGGCAAGAGCACCCTGGTGCTCCAGGCGCTGGCGTCGCTGCCCGCCCCGGAGGCCGCCATGCTGGTGACCGGCGAGGAGTCGCCGGCCCAGGTGCGCGGCCGCGCCGAGCGCCTCAGCGTCGACTGCGGGCCCATCCGGGTGCTGGCCGAGACCCGCCTCGAGTCGGTGCTGGCCGCCATCGAGGCGCTCGAGCCCCGCGTCTGCGCGGTCGATTCGGTGCAGACGCTCCACTCGGACGCCGTCGACGGCGTGCCCGGCGCGCCCAACCAGGTGCGGGCCGTCACCGTGGAGCTGATGCGGGTCGCCAAGGAGCGCGGGGTGACGATCCTGCTCGTCGGCCAGGTGACCAAGGACGGCGGCCTCGCGGGGCCGCGCCGCTGGAGCACCTGGTCGACTGCGTGCTCTCGTTCGAGGGCGACGACCTGCGCGCGCACCGGGTCCTGCGCGCGACCAAGAACCGCTTCGGCTCCACCAACGAGACGGGCATCTTCGAGATGGGCGCCTCCGGCCTCGACCCGGTCGACGACCCGACCCGCCTCTACCTGGCCGAGGCCGGCGCGCGCGTCGGGTCGTGCGTCTTCCCGGCCGTCGAGGGCAGCCGGGCGCTGCTGGTCGAGGTGCAGGCGCTCGTCGGCGCCACCGACATCGTCCCGCCGCGGCGCGTGGCCGTGGGCGTCGACCGCACGCGGCTCGCCCAGATCATCGCGGTGCTCACCCGCCACGCGGGCCTCAGGCTCGGCGACCACGACGTCTTCGTGAGCGTCGCCGGGGGCGCGCGGGCCCTCGATCCGGCGGCCGACCTGGCCATCGCGCTGGCGGTGACGAGCGCCCACCGCGGCGCCCCGCTTCCGGCGGGGACGGCCGCGTTCGGCGAGCTCGGCCTCACGGGCGCGGTGCGCCCGGCGGGTCACGCCGCGCGACGGCTCGCGGCCGCGGCCGGTCACGGCATCGAGACGGCCATCATGCCGCCCGGGCGCACCGGGGGCGACCAGGGGTCGCCCGCGCCACCAGTCCTACGCGCGGTGCCGGGGGTCCAGGAGGCCCTCGACGCCGCCTTCGCCCGCTGAGCGGGGGTCCTGTCCATGACGAGTGAGGGGGAGCGGTTGTACGAAGTCGGCGACAAGGTCGTGTACCCGCATCACGGCGCCGGGAAGATCGTGAAGAAGGAGCTCAAGGAGATCCTCGGCCAGCGTCGTGAGTACCTCACGATCCAGATCCTCTACAACGACATGACGGTGATGGTCCCCACGGAGAACGCCGACAAGGCGGGGCTCCGGAAGGTCATCGGCGAGGAGACGGTCGACGAGGTGCTGGCGGTCCTCCGCGACGACGGCACGCAGATGCCGAAGAACTGGAACCGTCGCTTCAAGCACAACCGCGACAAGATCAAGACCGGCGACATCTTCGAGCTGGCCGAGGTCGTGCGGAACCTGTCCATCCGCGACCTCGACAAGGGCCTGTCGACCGGCGAGAAGCAGATGTTCGGACGCGCCAAGAAGATCCTGGCGAGCGAGCTCATGTACGCCCGCGACATGGAGGAGCAGGAGGCGATCGACTTCCTGGAGAACCTCCTCGAGGACATCGGCCAGCGCCGGGGCGCCGGCGGGGCCGGCAGCCGGGCGGCCGGGGCGCTCGTGGACTAGCGGAGACGGGTCTACCGTACGCAGCGGGAGGGGCGCCGAGGGGCGAGGACACGGGAGACAGCGGCAGATGACCAGGCGAGCCCGGGCGCCGGGCGGTGAGGTGATGCAGGCGTGCTGATCATCGTCAGCGGGGTGGTGCTCGCTCTGCTGTGCGGCGTCGGCGCCTACCAGGGGGCCGCGGCCCTGCCGCTCGAGGACTGGTTCTCCTCGCCGTGGACCTACGCGGTGCGCGCGGCGATCACGGTGGTGGGCGCGGCCGTGGGCTGGATCCTGGGCCGCCTGCTCGGGCGGCTGTTCACCAACCGCCTGCGCGCGATCGACCGCGCGGCCGACCGGCGCTCGGCCGCCGAGCTCACCGTCGGCGCGCTCGGGCTGGTCGTGGGGCTGGTCGCGGCCGCCCTCGCGGGGGTCGCCGTCGCGCAGCTCCCCATCATCGGCCCCTATCTGCTGGTGCCGATCGTCCTCGTGGTCGCGTACCTCTTCAGCCGCGTCGCCGCCCGCAAGCACGTCAACATCCTGCGCCTGGTCGGGATCCGGTCGCGGTCGTCCTCGGCCAACCAGCCGACGCGGCTCGTCGACACCTCGGCGATCATCGACGGCCGCCTGGTGGACGTCGTGAAGACGCGGTTCCTGTCGGGCGCGATCGTCGTCCCCGACTTCGTGCTCGAGGAGCTCCAGCGGGTGGCCGACTCCGGCGACGCCCTCAAGCGGGCGCGCGGCCGGCGCGGCCTGGAGATCGTCGAGGAGCTGAAGGCCTCGGCCAACGGCGGCTTCTCGGTGCGCGCGGCCGAGTACCCCGACCTCGACGGCGTGGACGCCAAGCTGGTGCGGATGGCCCAGGAGGTCGGCGGCTCGATCGTCACCACTGACTACAACCTGAACAAGGTCGCCCGGATCCAGGGCGTCGAGGTCCTGAACGTCAACGAGCTGGCCAACGCCCTGCGACCCGCGGTGCTGCCGGGCGAGGCCCTGAAGGTGAAGGTCATCCGCGAGGGGCGCGAGTACGACCAGGGCGTCGGCTACCTGCCGGACGGCACGATGATCGTCGTCGAGGGCGGCCGGGCCGCGGTGGGCACGGAGATCACCGTCGAGGTCACCAGCGTCCTCCAGAGCCCGTCCGGCAAGATGATCTTCACCAAGCTGCCCGGCGCGCCCTCCGACTAGTCGGGCAGGAGCCACTCGCCGCCGGCGATCAGCGGCACGCGCCGTCCGCGGGTGCCGAGGCCGGCGACCTCGACCTCCCCGGATCCGATCATCACGTCGAGGTGCACCCGGGAGCGGTTGGTGATCCCGCCGCCCCGGCGCGTCCCGGCGAACCCCTCGCCGAAGGCGATGTGGGCGGCCGCGTTCTCGTCGAAGAGGGTGTCCTCGTAGATCCGCCCCGCCTGGCCGATCCGCGAGCCGCCGTGACGAGCGCCACCTCGCCGAGCCGGCCGGCGCCGCGGTCAGTCGCGAAGGTCGCGGCGAGCAGGTCGCGGTCGGAGCCGCGGGTCGCCTCGATGCGGCTGAGGCGCCCCCGGCGGAACTCGCCCGCGATCCCCTCGATCACCCGGCCGTTGAACGACAGCGGCGTCGTGCAGCGGAACGTCCCCGTCGTGCCCCGCGGGTCGGGGCTCGTGTAGACCTCCTCGGTCGGGACGTTGGGGTAGAAGGGCCGGCCGTCGACCGAGGTCGCGCCGCCCCCGAGCCACCGGCCGTCGGGCACCAGTGCGACGTCCAGGTGGGTGCCGGGCCCGCGGAACTCGAGGGCTGCGAAGCGCCGGCGCGAGAGCGCCGCCGCCCGCCGGCCGAGTCGCCTCGCGTGCGCGACCCAGGCGCCGGGCGGGTCGTCCGGCCCGAGCCGGCAGAAGCGCACGATGTCCTCCCCGAGCCGGCGGTGCGCCTGCGCCGGGGTGAGTTCCGGGTACACGCGGCGCGCCCACGCGACGGTCGGCCACGCGATGATGCACCACCTCACCCGGTCCGCGGCCACCGCCCGCAGGAACCACCTGTTGGCGTGGGACTTCTGCTGGTAGTCGCGGGCGATGCGCGCGGGGTCGAGCCCGGAGAGGAGCCCGGCGTCTCCTCGCCAATGATGCGAACGATGGCGGCCGACGGGTCCATCGCGCCCCGCAGGCGGGCCTTCTGCCAGGGGGTGACGCGCCCGAGGGCGTCGTCGGGGCCGTCGGCGATCCGCGCCCGCTGGAGCCGCGGGTCGGCGTAGGAGACGTCCACGAGAGCCGCGCCCCTGCGATAGGCGGCCTCCGCCATGGCCACCGCGAGGTCGCGGTGGGGCGGCTGGCAGTTGACCAGCAGCGACTCGCCGCGGCGGAGGCCCACGAAGACGTCGACCACGGCCTCTGCGTACCTTCGGAGGGCGTCGTCGGGGAGCGGGCGGGGGCGGCTCACGCGCCGCTCCCGGCGACGAGCCACTCAGCCAGGCCCACCCCGCCGAACGGGTCGCCGGTCTCCAGGCCCTCGTGCTTGGCGAAGGCGTAGACGGGCCGGTCGGCCGCCTCGCGCACGAGCAGGTCGCGCCACCCGTCACGGGCCTCGGGCGAGTAGCGGTCCGCGCGCAGGCGCACGTAGGCCAGCGGCCCCGCGGGCAGCCGCGGGAGGACGGCGCCGGCCGTCTCGGAGACGCACACCGTGCCGCCACCGGCCGCGATCCGCGCCTCCACCTCCGGCACCAGCCACGACTCGTGACGGAACTCAACCGCCGTCGGCAGGCCGGGAGGCAGGCAGCCGAGCAGGCCGGCGAGCGCCGCGTCGTCGCGCTCGCGGGTCGGCGGGAACTGCAACAGCACCGCCCCGAGCAGGGCGCCGAGCGGCGTCAGCGACTCCAGGAAGCGCGCCAGGAACGCCTCGCCCCCCTCGGCCGGCGGCAGCGCGCGGACGTGGGTGATGCGGCGGTGGGCCTTGGCGGCGAAGCGGAAGCCCTCCGGCGTCTGCGCGGCCCAGCGCGCCACCGTGTCCTCCGACTGGACGCGGTAGTGCGTCGCGTTGATCTCGCAGGCCGACAGCACCGACGAGTAGTGGGCCAGGAACCGGTCGCGTGCCAGCCCCTCGGGGTAGAAGCCGGGCTTCCACTCAGGGTAGGCCCACCCCGATGTGCCAACGTGCAGGCTCATGCGGCCCCACGATAGCGACGGCCTCCCGGCTCCCACCGCCGCGATCCTCGTCGCCGCCGGGTCGGGCGCGCGCATGGGGGCCGTCACCCCGAAGGCCCTCATCCCGGTCGCCGGCCGCCCGATGCTGGCCTGGAGCGTCGCGGCCCTCGCCGACGTCGCGGCGGTCGTCGTGACCGCCCCGCCCGGGCATGTCTCCGAGGCCCGGGCCATCGCGCGCGAGGACCGGCCCGAGGCCCTCGTGATCGCCGGGGGGGCCAGCAGGGCGGAGTCCGTGGCCGCGGGCCTCGAGGCCATCCCCGCCGAGGCGGCGGTGGTGCTGGTGCACGACGCCGCCCGCCCGCTGCTCTCGCCCGCGATCGTCCGCGCGGTGCTCGCGGCCGTGGAGGGCGCGGACGGCGCGATCGCGGCGCGCCCCGTCGCCGACACCCTCAAGCGCGCCGAGCCCGAGGGCGCGCCCGTGATCGCCGCGACGGTTGACCGCGCGCCCCTCTGGGCCGCGGAGACGCCCCAGGCGTTCCTGGCGACGGCGCTGCGCCGCGGCGTCGCCGCCGCCCGGCGGGAGGGGCGGCTGGCCGCCGCGACCGACTGCGCGTCGCTGGTCGAGGCGATCGGCGGGCGGGTGCGCCTGGTGCCCACGCCCGGGCCCAACCTCAAGGTGACGACCCCGGCCGACCTCGCGGTGGCCGAGCATCTGCTCCGGGGCATCGTTCGACTAGTCTCCGCGCCCGTGCTGACCGACTACCACATGCACCTGCAGCCCGACGGGGCCGGGGCCCGCGCCGAGGCCGCGCCCGCGTGGGACGCCGACGGCGGGCACCTGTCGGCCGCGTGGATCGGGCGCTACGTCGAACGCGCCCGGGGGCGGGCGGTGTCGGAGATCGCCATCACCGAGCACGTCTACCGCTTCGCCCAGGCGCGCGACTGGAACGACGACCCCTGGTGGCGGGAGGAGGCCACCGAGGACGCCGACGCCTACTGCGCCGCGGTGATCGCCGCCCGCGACGCCGGCCTGCCGGTGCTGCTCGGCATCGAGATGGACTGGCTGCCCGGCCGCCTCGACGAGATCGCCGCCTTCCTGGCGGCGCGCCCCTTCGACGTGGTGCTGGGCTCGGTGCACTGGATCGGGCCGATGACGGTCAACGACCCGTCCGCGGCCGACTGGGGCGGGCGCCCGGCGGAGGAGGTCTGGTCGGCCTACCTCGCCGAGCTGGTCGCCGCGGCCGGGTCGGGGCTCTACGACGTCCTGGCGCACCCCGACCTGCCCAAGGTGTTCGGAGCGCGCCTGCCGGAGTCCCTGGCCGGCGCCATGGACGAGGCCGTGGCCGCGATCGCGGCCGCCGGCGTCGCCATCGAGTGCTCCTCGGCCGGCCTGCGCAAGCCCGTGGGCGAGCTGTACCCCGAGCCCGCGCTGTTGGCGCGGTTCCGCGAGGCGGGCGTCCCCGCGACCCTGTCGAGCGACGCCCACCACCCCGGCGACGTCGCCCGCGACTACCCCACGGCCGTCGCCGCCCTGCGGGGCGCGGGCTACGAGACCATCACGCGCTTCTCGCGCCGGGAGCCGGCCCAGGTGCCGATCCGATGGGCATGAGGATCGGGGCCGGCGCCGACGCCCACCGCCTCGGCCCGGGGCGGCCGCTGATGCTCGGCACCGTCAACGTGCCGCACGGGGAGGGCCTGATCGGCCACTCCGACGGCGACGTGGTGGCCCACGCGCTGTGCGACGCACTCCTGGCCGCCGCCGGGGAGCCCGACATCGGCGCCGTCTTCCCGTCCGGCGACCCGGCCTGGGAGGGGGCGTCCGGCGAGCGCCTGCTGACGGTGGTGATGGAGCGGGTCCGCCGGGCGGGCCTGAGGGTCGTCAACGCGCACGCCGTCGTCGTCTGCGAGCGCCCCCGGCTGGACCCTCACCGCGAGGCCATGCAGGCCGCGCTCTCGGCGCTCGTGGGCGCGCCGGTCGGCGTTCACGCCACGACCAGCGACGGGATGGGCGCGCTCGGCCGGGGCGAGGGCGTCGCGTGCCACGCGGTGGCGCTCCTGGAGGGTCCGTGAGCGGCGGCCCGAGGCTCCACTCGACCCTCAGCAAGGGCCGCGAGCCGGTCGAGCCGGGCCCCGACGGGATCGTGGGCGTGTACGTCTGCGGCCCCACCGTCTATGGGCCGATCCACATCGGGAACGCCCGGCCCTTCGTGGTCTTCTCGGTGCTGAAGCGCTACCTCGAGCGCCGCGGGCTGAGGGTGAGGCTCGTGTCGAACCTGACCGACGTGAACGACAAGATCTACGACGCCGCCCGCGCCGAGGGCGTCCCCAGCGCCGAGCTGGCGCGCCGCTACTCGCAGGCCTACGTCGATGACACCGACCGCCTCGGGCTCGGCCGTCCGGACGCCGAGCCGACGGTCACCGACACGGTCCCCGAGATCCTGGAGCTCATCGGGACCCTCGTCGAGAGGGGCCTCGCCTACCCGGCGGACGGGGACGTCTACTACCGGGTGGGCCGCTTCCCGGGCTACGGGGCCCTCTCGGGCCGCCGCCTCGAGGAGATGGAGCCCCAGGAGCCCGGCCCGGGCAAGGAGTCGCCGCTCGACTTCGCCCTCTGGAAGGGGCGCAAGCCCGGCGAGGACACCTGGTGGGAGTCGCCCTGGGGCCCCGGCCGCCCCGGCTGGCACATCGAGTGCTCGGCGATGGCCGAGGCGGCCCTCGGGCACGGCTTCGCCGTCCACGGCGGGGGCATCGACCTGGTCTTCCCGCACCACGAGAACGAGATCGCCCAATCGGAGGGCGCCCGCGAGGGCCGGCTGGCGGCGATCTGGATGCACAACGAGATGCTCGAGCTGGGCGACGAGAAGATGAGCAAGAGCATCGGCAACATCGCGCCGCTCTCGGAGGTGCTGGACCGCTGGCCGCCCGAGGTGGTCATCGCCTTCTTCCTCACGAGCCACTACCGCTCGCGCCTTCCGTTCACCGAGGAGCGCATGGCCGAGGCGGCGGCCGTCGTCGAGCGCCTGCGCAACGCGCTCCGGGCGCTCGACCGCGCCGCCCGGGGGCGGGAGGGGGAGGGGACCGACCCGGAGCTGACCCGCGCCGTCGTCGAGAGCCGGGGCGCGTTCTTCGACGCCCTCGACGACGACTTCGGCACGCCGGCGGCGTTCGCGGCGCTGTTCGACCTCGTTCGGGCGGCCAACCGCGCCATCTCCGGGACCCTGGCCGGCGCCGGCCAGTTGCGCGACGCGCGGCGCGAGCTGCTGGAGCTGCTCGACGTCCTCGGCCTCGCGTCGATCGACGCGGGCGACGCGCCGGCCGTCCCCGACGAGGTCATGGCTCTTCTCGGCCGCCGCGAGGAGGCCCGGGCGGCCCGCGACTTCGCCGCCGCCGACGCGGCCCGCGACCGGGTCCGCGAGCTCGGCTTCGAGATCACCGACACCCCGGAGGGCCCGCGGGTCGGCCCGGCATGACCCGGCCGCGCCCCGGGACGTCTCCGGCGCTCGAGGTCGTCTACGGCCGCAACCCGGTGCGGGAGCTGCTCGCCGCCGGGCTGCGGCCCGCCCACGAGGTGCGGGCCCTTCCGCAGGTCGCCCGCGAGCCCTGGCTGGCCGGCGTGCCCGTGCGCGAGGCCTCCCGCGACGCCCTCAGCCGCTGGGCGGGCTCCCCCGACCACCAGGGATCGCGGCCCTCACCGATCCCCACCCCGACGCGCCCGTCGAGGAGCTCATGTCCCGGCCCGGCCCCGTGGTGTGCCTGGACGGAGCCCACGATCCGCGCAACATCGGGGCCATCGCGCGGGTGGCCGAGTGCGCCGGGGCCGCCGGCCTCGCCATCCCGCGCCGCGGCGGCCCCGCCGTGACCCCCGCGGTCGCCAAGGCGTCGGCGGGCGCCGTCGAGTGGCTGCCCATCGCCCGGCTGGGCAGCGTCGCCGCCTTCGTGCACGACGCCCGCGCCGCCCGCCAGGCCGTCGGCGCCGCGCCCGAGGGCGGCGAGGACTACCGCGAGGTCGCGTGGGCTCCCGATGCCGTGATCGTCCTCGGATCGGAGGGCGCCGGCCTGCGGCCGCGCGTGCGCGACGCCTGCGACCTGCTCGTCACGATCCCCACGCCCGGCCGCATCGCCTCGCTCAACATCTCCGTCGCCGCCGGGCTGCTGGTCTTCGAGGCGCTCCGCAACGCGAATTGACGCAGTTTGCGGCTATATGCCGTTGACGCGCCCTTGTGCGGACGATAACAATGCCCAACTCGCGTAATCCAAACGCTTGAGTTCAGCTTGATTCTTAGCGGCTGATCGGGGAGAAAACCGCATGACCAGCGCGTTCTCAGGGTACTCCACCACCGCCGCAGCGCGCTCCCAAAGGGCCACTCACGGTCATCCTCAACCATGGGTTGAGGTCCAGGACAGGGCCCTGATCACGCGAGCTCGCAACGGTGATCCCGTTGCAATGGACCAGATCATCGAGCGTTACCGGGGCTTCGTCCGCATGAAGGCGAGCGCCTACTTCCTGGCCGGAGGCGAGGGCGAGGACCTGGTGCAGGAGGGGCTGATCGGCCTCTTCAAGGCCGTCCGCGACTACCGGTCCGACCGCGAGGCCTCGTTCCGGTCGTTCGCCGAGCTGTGCGTGACGCGGCAGATCATCACGGCGATCAAGACCGCGGCGCGCAACAAGCACACGCCCCTGAACACCTACGTCTCGTTCAGCCACACGCGCGCGGGCGCGAGCGGCGACCAGGAGATGAGCCTCGCCGAGGTGCTGCCCGGCGACCCCGTGGTCGACCCGATCACCCAGGTGATCTCCTCCGAGGAGCTGCGCAGCCTGGTCGAGTGTCTTGGCGAGTCGCTCTCCGAGCTCGAGAGCGACGTGCTCACGATGTACCTCGAGGGGCGGTCCTACGAGGAGATCGCCCAGCGCATCGGCCACACGCCCAAGACGGTCGACAACGCGCTGCAGCGGGTGAAGCGCAAGGTGCTGACCCACCTGCGCTCGCGCGAGGTGCTCGACCTCCACTGACCCGGCGCATCCCGCGTTGCGGGATGCGTTGCGCGCTGTCGCAGGCGGGCTCCTGGCGGCAAGAGCGGCGCGCCGGGCGGCGAACGGGACCGTGCTCCCGTTCCACCCGGAATCGAGGCGACGACATGACGACGCTCGCGCCGGCCCGCCGGGCCGACCACTACGACGACCCCGCCTTCAACTACCAGGACTACTGGCGGGGCCGGGACTACGAGCACGCCGCCGAGCAGGCGGCGATCGACCGGCTCCTGGCGGGCCGCCGCTTCGGCCGCGCCCTGGACGTGGGCGGCGGGTACGGGCGCCTCTCGAAGCACCTGGTCAACTACGCCGACGAGGTCATCCTCGCCGAGCCCAGCGAGCAGCAGCTCGGCCTGGCGCGCGACTACCTCCGCAACGCCCCGGCCGTGCGCTGCCTGCCCGCCCAGGCCGGCGACCTGCTCCTGCCCGACGCCTCGGTCAACGTGGCGGTGCTCGTGCGGGTGCTGCACCACATCCCCGACCCCGAGCCCGAGCTGGCCGAGATCGCCCGCGTGCTGCGGCCCGAGGGGACCCTGCTGCTGGAGTTCGCCAACCAGGGCCACGCCCTCAACCGCGTCCGCTACGCGCTGCGCGGCCGGCGGATCCCGAGGGCGCCGGTGCCGGTCGCCGCCGCGGCGGGACGCATCCCCTTCGTCAACCATCACCCCCAGGCCCTGCTGGGGCTCGTCGAGCGCGCCGGGTTCGCCGTCGAGGCCGTCCTCAGCGGGTCCAACCTGCGCAGCCCCGCCGTCAAGCGCCTGCTGAGCACCTCCGCGCTGCTGTGGCTGGAGCGGCGCCTGCAGCCCGCCCTCGCCCCGCTCTGGTTCGGCCCCAGCATCTGGCTGCGGCTGAGGAAGCGGTCCGGGCCGTGACCCGGGGGTCATCGGCCGGCCGATGACTCGGGGGCCGGCGCGACGTTGTACCTCGCGTACCGTTGAGACGACGCGAGGAGGGCGATCGTGGACTGGAAGCTCGAGCTGGTGGTGGTGCCCGTGTCCGACGTGGACCGGGCGAAGGCGTTCTACGAGGAGCGGGCCGGGTTCCGGGTGGACGTCGACCACCGGGCCGGCGACACCTTCCGGGTGGTGCAGCTGACCCCGCCGGGGTCGGCCTGCTCGATCGCGATCGGCACCGGGATCACCGAGGCGGCCCCCGGGTCGACGAAGGGCCTGCACCTGGTGGTGCGGGACATCGAGGCCGCCCGCGCCGAGCTGGTCGAGCGCGGCGTGGAGGCGGGCGAGCCCTTCCACTTCGGCGCCGAGGGCCGGGCGGAGGGCCTCGACCCGGAGCGGCGCGACTACGGGTCGTTCGTCTCGTTCGCCGACCCGGACGGCAACGCGTGGCTCGTGCAGGAGGTGCGGGGCCGGGAGCCGCGGCCGTGACCGGCGCGGTCACCGACGCGTTCGCGGCGGTGGCCGAGCGGCACCGGCGCGAGCTGCACGTCCACTGCTACCGCATGCTCGCCTCGGTCGAGGAGGCCGAGGACGCGGTGCAGGAGACCCTTCTGCGCGCGTGGCGCGGATGGGGCGGCTTCGACGAGGGCGGCGGGGGCGCCCGCGCGTGGCTCTATCGCATCGCGACCAACGTCTGCATCGACGCGCGCCGCCGCGGGGCGCGCCGGCCGGGCGAGGCGAGCCCGGTCGAGGTGCCCTGGCTCCAGCCCTACCCCGACGCGCTGCTGGACGAGGTCGCCGCGGACGACGCCGGCCCCGCGGCCGCGGCCGTCGAGCGCGAGACGATCGAGCTGCTCTTCCTGGCCGCCCTGCAGATGCTGCCGCCGCGCCAGCGCGCGGCGCTCATCCTGCGCGACGTGCTCGACATGACGGCGGCCGAGACGGCCGGCCTGCTCGGCACCACGGTCGCCGCCGCCAACAGCGCCCTGCAGCGGGGGCGGGCGACGATGCAGGAGACCCTTCCGGCGCGGCGCGCGGACTGGCCCTCCGGCGACCCGAGCGCCGAGGAGCGCGAGCTGCTCGACCGCTTCATCGACGCGCAC
This sequence comes from Miltoncostaeaceae bacterium, assembly GCA_963819845.1. GTDB lineage: Bacteria > Actinomycetota > Thermoleophilia > Miltoncostaeales > Miltoncostaeaceae > DATAGF01. Next base: position 404,380 of record CAWFXQ010000008.1, on the reverse strand, counting down.
GAGCGGTGCGACGCCGCGGCGGCGCTGGCGATCGCCTCGCGCGACATCCGCGTGACGATGCCGCCCTCCCCGGCGGTCTTCGACGGGATCGCCTCGATCGCGACGCTGCTCGAGCGCGCCTTCGGTCCCGACCGGGACGGCGACTGGCGCCTCGTCCCCACGCGGGCCAACCGGATGCCGGCGGCCGCCAGCTACCTCCGTCGCCCGGGCGACTCGGAGTTCCGGGCGTTCAAGCTGGACGTCCTGCGGGTGCGCGACGGCGCCGTCGCCGAGATCACCACCTTCGGGTGGAGCCTCTTCCCGGCCTTCGGCCTGCCGCCGGTCATCCCACCGAGAAGCCCCTGAGGCCCTCCGGTTGCTCGTCGGCGACCTCGACCCCGGCCACCTCGGCGTCCGGCGGGCCGGCGCGGACGAACTCGAGCAGGCGGGCGACCGCCTCGGGCGCCCCCTCGAAGGCGGCCTCGACGCTGCCGTCCGGGAGGTTGCGCACCCAGCCGGCCACCCCCTCCCGCGCCGCGGCCTGGGCCGTGCCCTGGCGGAAGAAGACCCCCTGCACGCGGCCGTGCACGCGCACCCGCACCCGCACCCGCCGGGCGGTCACGGGGCGCTGACCGCCGCCCCGGACTCCTCCAGCCGGGCGATCTCGGCCTCCGAGCGCCCCAGCTCGGCCAGCACCTCCCGCGTGTCGGCGCCGAGCCGGCGGCCGGTGAAGCGGATCGAGGCCGGCGTCTCGGAGAGCCTCACGACCGGCGCGGTCATGGTCATCGCCCCGAGCTCCTCGTCCTCGACCTCCACGACCAGGCCGGTGGCGCGGGCGTGGGGGTCGTCGAAGAGGTCGTCCCGCTCGCGGACGGGGGCCGCGGGCACCCCGGCCTCGGCCATGGCGTCGTCCCACGCGGCGGTCGTGCGCTCCAGGAACCGGGGCGCGAACAGGGCCACCAGCTCGGCCTGCCGCTCCACCCGGGCGGCGCGATCGTCCCAGGGCGGGGCGTCGAGCAGGCCCGGCAGGCCGAGAGCGGCGCAGAAGGCGTGCGCCAGGCGCTCGGCGTAGGCGGCCACCGCAAGCCAGCCGTCGGCGGTGCGGTAGGCGCGGTAGAAGGCCCGGGAGAAGGTCGGGACGCCGTGGCCCGGCAGGCTCTCGATCCGCACCAGGGAGTGGGCGTTCAAGGCGACCGCCGTCCCGAGCACGCTGGCCTCGACCAGCTGGCCGCGGCCTGTGCGGCCGCGCTCGATCAGCGCCGCCAGGATGCCGGTGCACGCCAGCAGCGGGAGGGCCGTGTCGTTGATCGGGATCGGCGACGAGCGCGGCGCCTCCCCCTCCGCCGCGAGGCTGGGCGGCATGAAGCCGGCGAGCGCCTCGGCCAGGATGTCGTACCCCGGGCGGCCGCCGCGCGGGCCGTCCGGCCCGAAGGCCGAGATGGCGCAGTAGACGAGCCCCGGGTTGAGCTTCCGCGCCTCCTCCCAGCCGAAGCCCAGGCGCTCGGCCACGCCGGGGCGCATGTTGGTCACCAGGACGTCCGCGCGGGCCGTCAGCTCGCGCAGCACCTCGCGCGCTTCGGGCCGGACGAGGTCGAGGCAGACGGCGCGCTTGTTGCGGTTGGCCTGGGCGTAGTGGCGGCTGCGGCCGGGGTGGCCGGGCACGCGCTCGTGCTCGCGCCACTCGTCGCCGGAGGGGCGCTCGACCTTGATCACCTCCGCGCCCAGGTCGCCCAGGTGCATGCCGGTCAGGGGGCCGGCCAGGTTGTGGGTCAGGTCCAGGGCGCGCAGGCCGGAGAGCGGGGGTCGGCTCACGGCCCGATGCTATCCTCGGCGCTCGGTTCTGGAGCCCGCCGGGGCGGCGGAAGGAGCGGCGCGATGGGCCTGATCGGCCGGTTCACGACGATCGTCAAGGCGAAGGCCAACAAGGCCCTCGACAAGGCCGAGGACCCGCGGGAGACGCTCGACTACTCCTACGAGAAGCAGCTCGAGATGCTGCAGAAGGTGCGCCGCGGGGTGGCCGACGTGGCCACCAGCAAGAAGCGCCTCGAGCTGCAGGCGGCCAAGCTGGAGCAGAGCGTCGAGAAGCTCGACGGCCAGGCGCGGACGGCCCTCCAGCAGAACCGCGAGGACCTGGCCCGGGTCGCCCTCGAGCGCAAGAAGGGCGTCCAGCTCCAGCTGCAGTCGATCGACCAGCAGCGCGAGCAGCTCCAGGTGGAGCAGGACAAGCTGGTCGTCGCCGAGCAGCGCCTGACGGCCAAGGTCGAGGCCTTCCGGACGCGCAAGGAGACGATCAAGGCCCAGTACACGGCCGCCGAGGCCCAGACCAAGATCGGCGAGGCCGTCACGGGCGTCTCCGAGGAGATGGCCGACGTCGGCCTGGCCATCGAGCGGGCCGAGAACAAGACCGAGACGATGCGCGCCCGCGCCGGCGCCATCGACGAGCTGCTCGAGTCGGGCGCGCTCACCGACCTCACCGGCGACGGCCGCGACTCGATCGACCGCGAGCTGGAGCAGCTCACCGCCGCCAGCGGCGTCGAGGCCGAGTTGGAGAAGATGCGCGCCGAGCTCGGCGCCGGTGCCCCGCCGCCCGACCAGCTCGAGAGCGGCGAGCCCAAGCCGTGATCGTCCGGGTGCTCGGCGAGGGGCAGTACCGCCTGGGCGACGAGGCCTTCGCCGCCGCGTCCGAGATCGACGACCGCCTCCAGGCCGCCGCCGACGCCGGGGACGACGCCGCCTTCCAGGCGGCGCTCACCGAGCTCGTCGACGCCGTCCAGCGCCTGGGCGCCCCGCTGCCGGCCGACGACCTCGAGGGGTCGGACGCGATCGTGCCCGGCCACGGCACGACCCTGGCCGAGGCCCGCGAGCTGCTCTCCTCCGAGGGGCTGATCCCCAGCTAGCCCGCGCGCGGGCGCGTCGCCCGCGGCGGACTCGCGGATCCTCAGCGCTCGTCCACCGGGGCGTCCCACACCGGGTACCAGCGCTCCAGCTCCGGCTCGATCGGGAGCTCCGACGCGAGCGTCCCCTGCAGGCGCAGCTCCAGGGCGTTGTCGCGCCGACGGTCCCCGCGGGGGGCGAAGGGATAGAAGGTCCCGCGCTTGTAGCCGTAGACGAGGTACACGGGGCCGTCGCCGGCCCGGAAGCCGAAGACGGCGCACAGCAGCCGCTCCGACAGGCCCTGCTCCTCGAGCGACTGGCTCACCAGGTGGGTCGTGGTCGCGAGGTCCTCGACGTCGGGGTCGTCGATCACGACCCAGTCGAACCCGTGCTCGTCGACCCGGCGGGTCACGACCGTGTTCGACTCGGGCGCCGCGGCCCGCAGGAGCTCCTCGATCTCGCGCACGAGGGCCGCGAAGCGCGCGGCCTCGATGCTGCGGAAGCAGACGCCGGCACGGCCCGAGGGCCCGATCCCGAGGCCGGTCTCCAGGGTCACGGCGGCGTTGCCGATGCCGAACAGCGCATCGAGGTTCGCGGGCCGGGGGGTGCGCTGGCCGCGCAGGACGTCGAGCAGGCCCACCCCGGCTACAGCACGGCGGCCGGGGAGCCGTCGATCTGGGCCTGCATCGCCATGAGGCGCTCGATCCGCACCTCGGTGGGGGGGTGGGTCGAGAAGACGCTCGACAGCGAGAAGCCCTTGGCGACGGCGGGCAGGATGAAGAAGGCGTTCAGGCCCTCCGCGGCGCGCAGGTCCTGGGTGGGGATGCGCGACATCGAGCCGCTGATCTTCTGGAGGGCCGAGGCGAGCTGGGCCGGGGCGCCGGTGATGATCGCCGCGCCCCGGTCGGCCGCGAACTCGCGGTAGCGCGACAGGGCCCGCAGCAGGATGAACGAGACCGCGTAGACGACGATCGAGACCAGGATGACCACCAGGAACACCACGGCCGTGTTGTCCCGCCCGCGCCCCATCATCCCGCTGTAGACGCCGAAGCGCACCAGAAGGCCGGCCACCGTCGCGAGGAAGCCCGCCACCGTCATGACGATGACGTCCTTGTTGGCGATGTGCGACAGCTCGTGCGCCAGGACCCCCTCCAGCTCGCGCGGCTCCAGCCGCTCCATGAGCCCGGTGGTCACGCAGACCGTCGCCGACTTGCGGCTGTGCCCGGCCGCGAACGCGTTGGGGAGGTCGGTCTGCGCCACGGCGACCTTCGGCTTGGGCAGGTCCGCGAGCTGGCAGAGCCGCTCGATCATCTCGTGCAGCCGGGGCGCCTCGTGGGGCTCGGTCACCCTCGCCCTCATCGAGGCGAGGGCGATCTTGTCGCCGAAGAAGATCTGGGCGAGGGCGAAGCCTCCGGCGATCAGCAGGATCACGACCGCGCTGGTGCCCGCCGCGATCAGCGCGCCGATGAAGATGACGTAGAGGAGCCCCAACCCGAAGATCGTCAGGGTCATCCTCCTCGTGAGGCCGCTGTCGCGGCCGTACCACCGTCGCGTCGCCAACCGGTCCTCCCCTCGCTCTCCTGCCGTCGATGGTAGCTCGCCCCCGGGGCGTACCCTCCGGCGGACGTGACGACGTTCCCGATCCGCCGCAGCCGCTGGGCGAGCCTCTTCCTGGTTCCCCGGCGGCCGGCCGCCTCGCTGGACGGGGAGTGGCTGGTCGTGCGCATGGGGTTCCTCGGGCGGGCCGACATCCCGCTCGATCGCATCGCGGGCGTCGGCACCATGCGCTGGCCCTGGTGGGGCGGGCTGGGGGCGCGCATCGCCCGCAGCATGGTGGCCTTCGTCGCCGCGTCCGGGCCGGCGGCCGTGCTGGAGCTGACCGAGCCGACGGAGGTCCGGGCTCCGCTGAAGTGGGCCGCGCACCGCATCGCGGTCGGGGCCGAGGACGTCGAGGGGCTCGTCGCCGCGATCGCTCACGCGCGCGGCGTCGCCCCGGAGGAGGGGCCGTCCGGCGGCTAGGCCGCGGGAGGCTGCATCGCCACGATCTCGTTGCCGTCGGGATCGAAGAACTGGATCATCTTGGCGCCGCCCATGTCCTCGACGGGGCCGCGCTGCACGCCGCGCTCGGCGAGGCGGGCCTCGACGGCGGCGAGGTCGGAGGCGCGCAAGACCACCGTGGCGCCCCCCTGGCTCGGCTTCACCGCGAGCTCGCCCGACAGCGAGAGGATGGCGTCCCCGGCCTCCAGCTCCGCCCAGTCGCGGCCCTCGCGACGGAGCAGCGTGAGGCCGAGCACGCCCTCGTAGAACCCGACCGCACGGTCCATGTCGCACACCTGGTAGAAGACCGTGTCGATCCCCTGGAAGAGCGGGCTGCCGTCATTCACAGTGCCGCCACTCTAGCGGCGGCGCCGTTGCGGCGGCGGTCGCCGTTGCGCGCCACGGCGCTCTCGCGGAGCGCGCGGAGCACGGAGAGCGCGACGCGGTAGCCCGCGTCGGACTCGCCGCCCGTGAGCAGCATCGTCCCGGCCTGGCGGCCGGCGATCTCACGCACGAACGAGCGCGGGCGCTCGGAGACGATCATCACCGGGCGGTCGTCCTCGTGGATCCCGTCGGAGAGCTCGGCCCATCCGGCGTCGTCGCCACGCAGGTCAAGCATCAGGATGTCGGCGTCCCCGGCGGCCGCGCCGCGCCGCGCGTCGGCGGTGCTCACGGCGTAGCCCAGGCGGGAGAGGGTCCGCTCGAGCGCGGTGCGCCCGGCTCCCTCGGGTCCGAGGACGAGAACCTTGGTCGGCTGCATTCTGTGTACCCCATCCTTCTCGCGAATCAACTGGTGCGCCGGCCGCGGGAGCGGCGGGCGCGGGACGCGGGCCCCTGCCCCGAGGCGCACCTCGGGTGGGGCGGATGGGGCGGCTCAGCCGGGTCTTGCCAGAACCGTCCTGTAGCCGTGCCGGGGGCCGAGTCGGCCCAGGGCGACGAGGCGCTCGCCGATGCCGGAGCGCGGGGCGTAGAAGGCGGCGAGGATCAGCGCGAGCTGAACGAAGAGCAGAAGGGTGGTGGAGGGCAGGCCGCTGCCCGGGATGGCGTAGCTGGCCAGCACGGCGAGCAGGCTCGAGCCGGCGGGCACCGCGCCGTCGGGGGCGCCGAACGTCGCGAACGGGTTGCCCGCGGCGTCCTCGTCCTGCCCGGCCGGGCCGGGCTCGGCCTCCTCGGCGAGGGTGAGCGCGTCGGGCGCGCGGTCGGGTCCGAGGGTGGTGATGAGCTCGGTGCCCGGCAGCGGCGTCGCGTCGGCGGCGACCGGATCGGGCCGCGTCGCGGGCGTGGGAGCCATGGGCGCGTCGGGCGGCGCCGAGGGCGCGGCGATCGGGGTGACGAGCGGAGGCGGCGCGTCGGGCGGAGGCGCGTCGGCCCGGTCGGGCCCGGCGGCGACCTTCACCGCGCCGGGGGTGGCCGGTGCGTCCGGCAGGACCAGGGTGGGGCCGTTGTCCGGCGACGCCTCGGCCGGGGCGGCGGGCGCGGCGGGGGTGTCCGAGATGACGGGGGAGGTCGGCCCGGGGTCGCCCGGGGGGGCCGGCGCCGGGGTCGGCGCGGGCTCGGTCGCCGCGGGCGGCGCCGCCGGCTCGGTCGGGGCCGGCTCCTCGGCCACCGGAGGAGTGGCCTCGTCGGCCGGGGCCGGCTCGGCGGCGGCCGGCTCGGCGGCGGCCGGGTCCGGGGACGTCTCCTGCGCCGCGGGCGCGGCGGGCGCGGCCGGCGCCTGGGCCGAGGCGAGCGCCGGCACGACCAGCAGCATCAGGAGCCCGACGGCGATGAGGCCGAGGACCACGAGGTGGCGCGGGTTCTGTGTGCGGGCGGAGATCATCTGGAGCGGGCGGGCCTCACGGACAGATGTGACGATTGAGGCGAAGAAACCGTAAGCGGCAGGACTTTACAGGGGTCCCCCGACCCCGAGAAGAGCCCGGGGGGACAACCCCCCGTTCGGGTAGGGGTGCACTGGTCCTAAGGTGTCTCGGCAGCACTGGACTCCCGGAGGAGCCGATTTCGGTTAGGTCTTGGAAAATCGTCGCCCGCGCGGCCGTCGCGGCGGCGCTCGCCGCTCTGGCGATGGGGCTGGCGGCCGCCTCGGGCTGCGGCGACGGCGAGGCGGCTCAGACGACGGGCGGCACCGGTAGGACCGTGACCGTCTGGTTCGCCGACGAGTCCGGCGCCCTGGTCGCCGAGACCCGGCCGGCCTCCGGGGGCGAACCCCTGGAGGCCGCGATGCGGGCGCTCGCCGAGGGCCCGTCGCGGCCCGGCCTCGTGCCCGCCCTGCCCGCCGGCACCCGCGTGCTGTCGGCCGCCGTCGAGGAGGGCGTGGCCACGGTCAACCTCAGCGCCGAGTTCGAGTCGGGCTTCCCCGCCGGCGGCTCGGCCGCCGAGCTCGCGGTGCTCGGGCCGCTCGTGACGACCGCCGCCGGGGCCGCGGGGACACCGCTGGTGAGGGTCCTGGTGGAGGGGCGGGCGCCCGCGCCGCCGGACGGCCAGCTCGACCTCTCCGTCCCCCTCTCCCCGGCCGACGTCGCGGCCGGCGGGTGACGGCGGGGGGCGCCGTTAGAGTCGGCCGACGGTGCCTCCCGCGACCCAGCTCCACCTGCCGCTGCCCGCGCCCCAGCCGGGTGCCGAGGGCGCCGACTCGCTGCCCGACCGCCTCTGCGCGCTCATCGTCCGGCGCGGCCGTCCGCTGGAGGTCGGCCACGTCGCGGCCCAGCTCCTGCGGCTGCGCCGCTGCCCCGAGCGCCTGCAGCGGCGGCTCGTCGCCGAGATCGTCGAGGGCGACGCCCGGCTCGCGTGGCTCGGGCGCGACCTGGTGGGGCTCGCCCCGCCGCACTGGTCGTCGGCCGGTCTGGGCTCGGCCACCTTCTGCGTGGTCGACCTGGAGACGACCGGCGGGTCGCCGGGCTTCTCGAAGGTGACGGAGATCGGCGCCGTCCGTGTGCGCGAGGGGGTCGTCGTCGAGCGCTTCGCCACCCTCGTCAACCCGAACCGCCCCATCCCGCCGGCCGTCACCGAGCTCACCGGCATCGACGACGAGATGGTCTCGCAGAGCCCCGACATCGAGGACGCGCTCGCGGCCTTCGTGGAATTCGCGGGCCAGGACGTGCTCGTGGCCCACAACGCCCCCTTCGACCTGCGCTTCCTCAACTACGAGCGCCGCCGGCTGGCGAGCCGCTACTTCACCCAGCCGTGGCTGGACACCCTCGTGCTGGCGCGGCGGCTGCTCGACGGGCAGGTCCCGCGCCACGACCTGCGGACGCTCGCCGGCTGGGCCGACACGTCGGTGCAGCCGATCCACCGCGCGCTGCCCGATGCCGAGGCTACCGCCGAGGTGCTCGTGGCCCTGCTGGGCCTGCTGGCCGAGCGCGGCGTCGACACGCTCGAGCGGGCGGTGGCCTTCGGCGGCGCCGGCGGCGCGCGCCACGCCTACAAGCTCGCCCTGGCCGAGGAGCTGCCCGCGCTGCCCGGCGTGTACATGATGCGCGACCGGCGCGGCCGGCCCCTCTACGTCGGCAAGGCCGCCGACCTGCGGCGGCGCGTGCGGGCCTACTTCGGGCCGGGCGGGCGCCACGGCCGGCTGATCGGGCGCGCCCTCGACCAGCTCGAGTCGATCGACCACGAGGTCTGCGGCTCTGAGTTCGCCGCGCTGCTGCGCGAGAACGACCTCATCAAGCAGCTGGCCCCGCCGTGCAACCGGCGGGGGGCGGGAGCCGGCGGGCGCTTCCTCAAGATCAGCCTCGGGGAGATGGCGCCCCGGCTCTACGTCGTGCCGCGCCCCCTGGGTGACGGGGCCGCCTACTTCGGGCCGGTCCGCTCGGAGCGCCTGGCCCGGGAGGCGGTCGAACTGCCTGCACGTGCTCTACCCGCTCGCCGCGCAGGACCCCGGGGCTCGGGGCGCCGCCCTGGCGGAGGTGGAGCTCGTGCTCGGCGGCGACCCGGCCGCGGTCGGCCCGCTGGGGATGCGGATCGCCCGGGCCGTCGCGGCGGGCGAGCTCGAGGTCGACCCCGCCGGCGGGGAGGGGCCGGTGCCGGCGCTGCTCGGCGTGCTGGGCGCGCTGGCCCGCGCGCGCCGCGCCGGGCGCCGGGCCGCCGTCGTCCTCGAGCCCGGCCGCGCCGAGGGCACGGCCGAGGCCTTCTTCGTCGCGGGAGGCATCGTCCGCTCGCGCGCCGCGCTCTCCCCCGACGACTGGCGCGACGGGGCGCGGGCCGGGCTCGACGTCCTGCGCCGCGCCGCCCGGCGCCCGGCCGCCCTCGCCCCCGACGCGCTCGACGAGGTGACGATCGTCGAGGGGCGGCTGGTCGAGGGCTCCCCGACCGGCTCGGCCCTGCCGCTGGGCGAGGGCTGGCGCACCGCCGAGACACTGACCTGGATCGAGGGCGCCGTGGCGCGGGTGTGCGCCGTCGCCCGCCCGCCGGCCGCGGACTGACGCGGTGAGGGCCGCCGCGGCCCTCGCGCTGACCGGGCGCTACTCGCCCATGGGCCGGCAGGCGGCGGCGGGCCTGCGGGCCTGGGCGGCCGCGCGCGGGGCCGAGCTGCGGATCGAGGACGACGGCTCCGACGCGGCCGGGTCGGCCCGGCTGCTCGCCGGGCTGGCGGGTGGGGCCGACATCGTCTTCGGGCCCTACGGCAGCGGCCCGGCGCGGGCGGTCGCGCGGGAGATGGCCGGCCGGCCCGAGGTGGTCTGGAACCACGGCGGGGCGGCCGTCCCCCGCACGGGGGCTCGCATGGTCGACGTGCTGGGCCCGGCGGGCGCCTACTGGCGCGGCCTGCCGGCCGCCCTGGCGGCGCTTGCGGAGGACCCCGCGCGGGCCGCCATCGTCCGGTGCCCCGGCGGCTTCGGCGCCGGGGTGGCGGAGGGGGCTGCCCGCGCGCTCGCCGCCGCCGGGCTCCCGGCCGCGCCGGTCATCGACCTCGACCCGGCCGACCCCGGCGCCGCCGTCCGGGCCGCCCGAGACGCGGGCGCGCGGTGGGTCGTGGGCGGCGGGCGCATCGAGGACGACCTCGCGCTCGGGCGGGCCCTCGCCGGGACGCGGCTGCGGGCCGGTCTGGTGGTGTGTGGCGTCGCCCTCGCGGCCCGCGAGCTGGGCGACGGGGTGCGCGGCTGGATCGGCCCGGCGCAGTGGCTCCCCGGCGGCCCGCCGGCCCCGGTGGCCCTGCCGCCGGGCGCCGACTACCCGGCGGCCCAGGCCCTCGCCGCGGCCCTGCTGGCCGAGCGCGCCGCCGAGCTGGCCGGGTCGGTCGCGCCCGACGCCCTCTGGGATGCCGCCCGCGCGATGCGCACCGCGACCTTCCTCGGGCCGTTCGCCGTCGACGAGACCGGCCGGCAGACCGCCCACGCGCCCCTCATCGTGGTCTGGCGCGGCCGCGGGGCGGGGCTCCGGCGGGATCCCCTCTGGCGGCCGAGCGCCCGTGACACACTGGGGGCGTGAGGAGCCCACCACGGGGGCGGGAGGACGTCGTCCGCCTGGTTAACTGGTTCCGGCGCGAGGGGGCCGACCTGCCCTGGCGCCGCACCCGCGACCGCTACCGCGTCCTCGTCGCCGAGGCGCAGCTCCAGGCGACGCCGGTCGCGCGCGTCGTCCCCTACTACCTCCGCTTCGTCGGACGCTGGCCGGCCGCGGCCGGCCTGGCGGCGGCGCCGCTGGGCGAGGTGCTGGCCGCATGGCACGGGCTGGGCTACCCGCGGCGGGCCCGGAACCTCCACGCGGCGGCCGCGATCGTTGCCGAGCGCGGCTGGCCCGAGCGGCTCACCGACCTCCCCGGAGTGGGCCCCTACACCGCGGCCGCGCTCCGCTGCTTCGCGGACGGCGAGGACGTGCTGCCCCTCGACACCAACGCCGCCCGGGTCGTGGCCCGCCGCTTCCCGGGGGGCTGGCCGGGCGCCCCCGGGGCCGGGTGGGAGGCCGGCCAGGCGGTCATGGACCTCGGCCGCCTCTGGTGCACCGCCCGGGCGCCCCGCTGCGAGAGGGGCTGCCCGATGCGCCCCGGGTGCCCGGCCGCCGACGCGGGCACCGTCGCCGAGGCCACTCCGGCGGGCCGGCGCCAGCGGCGCTACGAGGGCTCGATGCGCCAGCGGCGCGGGCGCCTGATGGGCGAGCTCGCGGCCCGCGGCTGGACCAGCGTCGCGACCGACCCCGAGGCGGCGGCGAGCCTGGTGGCCGACGGGCTCGCCCAGCGGCGGGGCGGTCGGCTCGCGAGGGCCGGGACCTCCGGGTGACGGGGACGGCCCAGGTGGTCGTCGCGGCGGTGATCGAGAGGGGCGGGCGCATCCTCGTGAGCCAGCGCGGCCCCGGCGTCGGCCAGGCCGGCCGGTGGGAGTTCCCCGGCGGCAAGCGCGAGGCGGGGGAGAGCGACCAGGCCGCTCTGGCCCGCGAGCTGTGCGAGGAGCTGGGGGTCGAGGTGGACATCGGTCCCGTCGCCTGGACCGCCCGGGCCGGCCCGCTCGAGCTCCGCTTCTACCGCTGCGCCTGGCGCGGCGGCCAGCGCCCCCGGGCGCTCGGGAGCGAGCAGTTCCGGTGGGTGCGCCGCGGCGACCTGCCCGGGCTACCGTTCCCGCCGGCCGACGGCGAGCTTGTGGCCGCCCTCGCCGACGGAAGGGTCTGAGAACCCCGAGGTCCGGCGGCTCTCATTTTGAAAAGGGGTTCTGACGCGGGGGCGGTTTGTGCGCCACGGTAGAATGGCGCCACGGACCCGGGAGGAACGATGGCGAAGGCAAAGCGGGAGCGGCGCACCAGCATCCGGACCATGTCGGCCGACGCGTCGGCCCTCGAGGCCCTCGAGTCGCTCGAGCGCGCGGAGCGATCCGCCGCCGAGAACGCCCCCGAGCCGGCCGAGGACGAGCCGGCCGCCGCGCCGGAGGCCGTCGAGAGGGAGTAGCTCGGGACGCGCGCTAGGCGGGGTCGGCCGCGCCCGCCCGCACGAACGGCTCCCCGGTCACCAGGAAGCGCACCCGGCCGCCCAGCTCGGCCCCGTTGTTGGCGACCCGTTCCAGGTGGCGGGCGACGAGCACGGCGGAGGCCGACCACACCCGGGTCTCGGGCTCGTCGGGCGCGCCCGCGACGGCCGTGATGACCTCCCCGAGCATCTGGCGGACGTTGTCGGCCTCGTCGGCAGCCTCCTCGCCCAGCTCCGCCTCGCCGCGGGCGATGGCCTGGACCGCGCGGGCGAGCGTGTTCACCGAACGGGCGCTCATGCGCGAGATCAGGGCCTCGACCTCCGGCACCGCGCCCTCGGGGCGGACCGAGGTCGAGGCGTCGGCGATCGCCACGGCCAGGTCGCCGACGCGCTCGAGGGCGATCACGGCGATCAGCCCGACGTGCAACAGGCGCTGGTCGGCGGCCACCGGGGCCTCCAGGAGCTGGAGCGTGAAGACCTTGTGGTCGAGCTCGGCGCAGCGCTCGTCGACCTGGTCGTCGCCGGCGATCACCTCGGCCGCGGCCGCCGCGTTCAACGTCCTCCCACGCGGCGACGGCGCGCTCGACCTGCGACAGCACCAGGCTGGCCATCTCGACGAGCCCGGCGCGGAAGTGCTCGATCTCGGCCTGGAACTGGAGCCGTGCCTGCTGGGAGGCCATCGCCGCAGTTTAGTCCCCGGGCGCGGGCCAATTGTCACCGCACCGGTAACACCCTCCCGGCGAAGGCCACGGCCGCGTCGTTGGTCGCGAGCAGCCGGCTGCCCGCCTCCGCGGCCGTGAAGCGCACCGCGCCGTCCGCCTCCTGGAGGCCGCGCAGCGCCGCGAGCGTCCGCGCGGGCGGGCGGCGGCCCAGCGCGCGCAGCGCCCGGATCGCCCCGGCGGTGGAGTTGGCCTCGGTGGCGCGGCCGCCCCCCGCCGAGGCGAGGCCGCCCGCCCGGTTGCGCTGGGCCAGGATCCACGCGGCCGCGGCCGACAGGGCCGGGTGGCCGGTCCCCAGGCCGGCCGCCCGCAGGGCCTCGACCACCAGGCCGGTGGCGTCGACGGAGTCGCGGCCGGCCGCGGACAGGTCGAAGCTCCAGCCGCCGCGCCCGCGGCCGGCGAGCGTGGCCCGGACCGCCGCGCGCGGCACGGGCCGCCCCGCGGCCTCGAGGGCCAGGATCGAGAGGGCCTGGTCGAACGCCGTGGCCCCGTAGCGCCCCGATGCATATCGCGCGCGGATGCGCGCGACGTAGTCGACGCCGCCGAGGCGCGCCGGGTCGCCGCCGGCGGCCACCGCGGCGAGCGCGACCTTCCCCGCGCCGCCGGCGGTGCGGGCGTAGCCCGGCGCGATCCGGGCGAGGGCTCGGAGCCGCGGCCGCAGCGATGCCGCCGGCCGGCCGGCGGCGCGCATCGCCACGATGGCGTCGGCCTGCTGGCCGCCGGGGGCGCCTGCCGCGGCGCGCGCGAGCCACGACGCCGCGCGGTCGGCGCGCGCGGCGTCCCCCTGGGCGGCCGCCGCCGGCGCCGCCGCCACGCCCGCGGCGACGGCGGCGACGGCGGCGATGGCGGCGATGGCGGCGACCCTCACCGGCCCACGAGGAACTGGCCGCCGTTGACGCGCGCGATGCCGACGCTCTCGCGGTTGCCGGCGCCGTTGACCGCCCGGCTCCAGGCGCGCCACAGCCCCGGCGCGAGGCCCTTGCCGAGCGCGAGCGTCCAGTTGCCGCCCGACGACCGCGCCGTCAGGTAGAGCGGGCGCGAGCACGCCCGCGGGGCGGTGAGCCCGCCCGACCGGGCCCGGAACCGGCACTGCGTGCCGACCCGGCGGGCCACCGCCACCTCGACCCGCGCGACGTCCGAGCGGTCCGGTCCGGCGACCCCGCGTACGGCGAGCACGCGCGGGGAGCGGCCGCCGATGCGCGGGTGGGTGATGCGGCTGCCCGGGGCGACGGTGTCGCCGCCGAGGCCGCCGGCGGCCGGGGCGGCCGCGGCGGGCAGGTTGCAGACGGCAGGGTCGCCGGCGAACGAGCAGACCTGCCGCGCGGCGCTGCGGATGTCGCCGGCCCGGGTCGCCGAGACGGCGCGGGTCCCGGCGGCCTGGGCGACGAAGGAGGCGCGCCCTGCGGCGTCCGCCACGGCCGTGGCGCCCCCGTAGGTCACCGTGGCGCCGGCCCCGGGCTGGGCGGTCCCATCGGCCGCGTAGCTGGTGACCGCCACGCCGAATCCCGCGCCCGCCGCCACCCGGTCGGACGACGGCGCGACGTCGAGCTCGCGGGCGCCGTCCGAGGCGCCGTAGTACCAGAGCACCGACTCGTCCTGGGCGAGCGGCCGCTGGTCGGCCCCGACCGGTGGCGCGACGTGCCCGACGCGGTACTGCCACCCCACCGCGCCGGAGTTCGCGTCGGGGCCGATGCGCTGCACGAGCACGGCCGAGAAGGCCGGGAAGAACTCGAAGCCGAGGCCCAGCCCCGTGCTGGAGGTGGCGCGGTAGAGCTGCCAGAAGGCGGACGCCCGGCTCACGTTGACCGGGGTGAAGGCGGTGTCGAAGACCGTGGCCGTGCCCGAGCCCTCGATGGGGATCGCACTCTCGGGGATGAGGTTGGCCGCGCCGCCCTCGACCCGGATCACGGTGTCGAGCGCCGTCGCGGCGGGCGCGGCTGCCAGCCCGGCCGCGCATGCGGCGACCAGGGCGGCCCGAAGGGATGTGCGCACTGAAGCTCCTCGTTTCGCGGAGGGCGTTTGTCGGTGCGGGCCGGAGGCGGGTCTCCTGGCTTCCCGGTGATCGCGCGGGCCCCGCGGCCTTCCCAGGTCTCCCCAGTGGCCGGCTCTCGCCGAACGGCGCCCGCTCCCGGGTGACAGTGGCGCGACCGCGCCGGATTCTCACCGGCTTCCCACGCCACCGGCCCGTGAAGCGGTGCCAACCTACCCGCTAGCCTTGGGCCGTGTCCACGGCCGGACCCGTCGCCCTCCCGCCGCCGGCCGTCTCCGGGCCCGGCGCGGTCGAGCGCATCGTCCGCAGCCCGGGCCGCTTCTGCCTCGCCACCCTGGCGATCACGACGGTCGGGCTCGCCCTCGACCGCTACGCCGACCTGGGCGTGCAGATGCTGCTCGCCCTGTGCACCTGGGGCTTCCTCGCGATCGCGTTCGTCTACCTCACGCCGATGGAGCGCGCGCAGACGACCGTCGTGATCGTGGTGGCCACCACGGCCGAGGTGATCGGCTCGGTCATCTGGGGCGTCTACGAGTACCGGCTGGGCAACCTCCCCCTGTTCGTGCCGCCGGGACACGGGCTCGTCTACCTGACCGGCCTGCGCCTGAGCCAGACCCGCTGGGCCGCCGCCCGCCCCAGGGTCTTCGTCGGAATGGCGATCGCGGCCGTGTCGGGGTGGGCGCTCCTGGGGCTGGCCGTGCTCGACCGGCGCGACGTCGCCGGCGCGGTCGGGGCGCTGGTGCTGGTCGTCTTCCTGCTTCGGGGGCGCGCCCCCGCCGTCTACGCCGGGGTCTTCTTCGCCGTCGCCTACCTCGAGATCTACGGCACGTGGGTCGGCACCTGGACCTGGGCCGAGGAGATCCCGGGGCTCGGGGTGGCTGACGGCAACCCGCCCAGCGGCGCCGCCAGCGGCTACGTCTTCTTCGACATCGCCGCCCTCTACCTGGCCCCGTCGTTGCTGGCGGCCGCGACGGCGCTGCGCCGCCGCGTCTCCCCGTCAGCCGCCGTTGACGGCCCAGTCGTAGTCGAGGAACCCGACCCGCCGGGCGGTGCCCAGCCCGTCGGGCAACAGGGGGCGGATCGCCGGTAGCACGCGCTGGGGCGCGATCGCGCCGAGGACCATCCCCAGGGCCGAGGGCATCGTCCCCACCGGGGCGAAGTCGCCCGAGAACCACTGCACGATCCTCGTCAGCAGCAGGCGGTCGCCATCGGCCCGCGCGCCGCGCTGCTCGTCGGCCAGGTAGCGCCGGCCGTTCTCCTCGAGCTGCGCGCCGAGGTCCGGGCCCGCGAACGCGCGCAGCGGCGGGCAGCCGACCGAGGCGCAGTTCAGCCCGAAGTGGACGCGGGCGTCGCCGAAGCGGCGCACGATGCCGTGCTCGATCTCGTCGGCCGTGAGCTCCGCACGCCCCACCCGGAACCGGACGCGGGTGAACGCTCCGTCGATGTCGAGCACGCTCCGCACGGGCATCCGCTCGGCGACGAGCCCGAGGACCGACGCGTTGTAGGCGTTGACCCAGAAGGCGAGCTGCTCGTCGCGGCCGAGCGCCGAGGGGTCGGCCGCCGCGAGGTCGCGCCGGTAGGCCGCCAGGTCGGACGAGCGCGCCGCGGCGGCGTAGTTGACCCGCCAGCCGCCGGGCGCC
Organism: Miltoncostaeaceae bacterium; assembly: GCA_963819845.1. Taxonomy (GTDB): domain Bacteria; phylum Actinomycetota; class Thermoleophilia; order Miltoncostaeales; family Miltoncostaeaceae; genus DATAGF01. The sequence continues at coordinate 388,255 of CAWFXQ010000008.1, read as the reverse complement.
AGCGCCGTCAGCACCCGCTCGAGGCGGCCGTGATCGAAGGAGCCCCCCCGGCGCGGTATCGTCGGCCGCGGCACCCGCCGCGGCGCACGCAGCCGGGACGCCAGCGCCGAGGCAATGTCCAGTTCCCCCACCGCGACCAACCCTAGCCGCCGCCGCCCGGCCCTCCGGGGCACGGCGGCGCTGACCGCGCTGCTATGCGCGGGGGCGCTCGCGGCCTGCGGCGGCTCGGGCGACGACGACGCCGCGACGACCGCGGCGACCGCGCCGGACCTGGCCGGGCCGGAGCTGACCGACGCCGACCAGCGGGTGGTGTCGGTGCTGCTCGGCTTCGTGCGCGCCACCGGCGAGCAGGCGCGGGCGCTGGAGGCTTGCGCCGACGACGCCTGCCGCGACCAGGTGGCGGCCTCGCTCGCGGAGACCGCCGACGCAGTCGAGGCCGAGCTCGACGCGGCCGGCGAGCCGAGCGAGTGCATCGCCGAGGTCGCCGACGCCCTCGGCTCTGCGGCCGAGGCCGCGCGCGACGGGGGCGACGACGTGGTCGAGCGCCTCGACGCCGAGCTGTCCGGGGCCGCCCGGACCGCCCAGGGCTGCTGAGCCCCGGGGGCCGCGGCGGCTCCCGCCCTCCCTCGCGGTGCCCCTTGACGCGGATGTCTCACAATTACGCGTACGTGAGACGCGATTCGGAGGGTGGTCAGCGATGGACGGCACGATCGGCAAGGCGGCACCGAGCGGAGGGCTCACGCCCTTCGAGGCGGAGCGCGCCATCTACATCGATTTCGAGGGTACCGAGACGGACCCGGCATCGTTCCTGGGCGCCGGCTGGGTGGATGACGACGGCGACCGCAGATTCGTCCAGTACGTGCTCGAGCCCGCCCTGTGGCCGGCGGCAGAGGCCACGACGGGCGTCTGCGGCGGAGCCGTGAGGCCGGCCGACTGGCCCGATCTCGCCGAACTGCGACGGATCGCTGAGGCGGAGGACCGGCGGATCATCGCCTGGTCAGACCGCGAGCGCGCTGAGCTCGCCGTCCGCGTCCTCGACGATGACCACCGGCGGTGGTTCGAGGCAAACGTGCTCGACGCGAAGCCGCAGGCGAAGAGGTGGAAGAGGAGGGCTCGCCCCGAGGTCGTCTTCGAGCGCGACCCGAGGTTCCCGATGCGGGGCTCGCATCGGCTCGACCGTTACTTCGGGCTCATCGGCTACCCGGTGCCGAGGGCCTTCGGTCCTGGCAACTCGGCACAACGGATCCGCGCCGTGCGCGGCCAGCTTGCGACGCGCGGCGACTACGCGGCGCTGACGAGGACGGTGAAGGGGAAGTGGACGAAGGCGCTGAAGCACAACTGGCACGACTGCAACGGGCTCCGTGAGCTGGTCGTGCACGTCGCCTCGGGGCACTAGGGGGCCCCGGCCGCCCCGCTCAGGAACTCGGCCACCGCCGCGGCATGACCGTCGCGCCGCACGCCCGCGAGGGTCACCTCGGTGGGCCACTCCGGCTCGGGCGCCGCGGCGTCCTGCGCCGCGGCCGTCACCACCGCCTGCCAGCGCGCGGTCGCGACCTGCCACCCGATGTCGGCGAAGTCGAGCGTGAGGTCGTGGAGCAGGTCGGGCGGCCCCACGAGCAGGTAGCTCGGAGGGGGCGGGGCGGGGGCCGGCGCGGGCACCGCCCTAGACTCCCCGACCGTGGCCGGCCAGTCCATCACCGGGGAGATCAGCCTGCTGTGGCAGGACGTTAACCCGTACCGCGGCGACCTCATCCTGATGAGCCTGGACACCGACGAGCCGCTGCGCCTCAACACCTTCGAGATCGGGGGGGAGCTGGCGGTGCGCCTGGCGGACGTGCTCGAGGAGGGGATGCGGGTGCGGGTCGAGTGCCGGGCCGAGACCGTGGAGGTGGTCAACGTCGAGACCGGCGAGACCTCCGACGAGACGAGCGCCGTCGTGGTCGACGTCGTCGTCCTCGAGGCGTGACCAGCGGGGGCGCGTCCGGGCCCGCCCTCTATACTCGGCCCGCCATGGGGGGCGTCGCTCTGGGGCGTAGCCAAGCGGTAAGGCAGCGGGTTTTGGTCCCGTGACCGGGGGTTCGAATCCTCCCGCCCCAACCAGGCGGACTCCTCTCCTTCCGACCATCGGGATCCCATGAGAATCGGCGCGGTCGTCCTCGCCGCGGGACAGGGCACACGGATGCGGTCGGCCCTCCCCAAGGTCGTCCACCCCATCGCCGGCCGGCCGATGGTGGCCTGGGTGCTCGACGCCCTCGAGACGGCCGGCGCCGCGAGCACGGTGGTGGTCGTCGGCCACGGCGCGGAGGCGGTGCGCGAGGCCCTGCCCGAGGGCGTGGCGGTGGCCGTCCAGGAGCGCCAGCGCGGGACGGGCGACGCGGCGCGGGTGGGCCTGGAGGCCCTCGACCCGTCCTGCGACACCGTCATCGTGGCCTGCGGCGACACGCCCCTGCTCGACCCGGGCCTGCTGAGGTCGCTGGTGGAGGCCCACGGCTCCGAGGAGCGGGCGGCCACGGTCGTGACCGGGGTCGTGGACGACGCGGGCGCCTACGGCCGCGTGGTGCGCGACGGGCGGGGGCGCGTCGCGCGCATCGTCGAGGCGCGCGACGCGACGGCCGACGAGCTGGCGATCGGCGAGTTCAACGCCGGGCTCTACGCGGCCGACCGCGCCGCCCTGGAGGCGGCGCTCGGGGGGCTCGACGCCGGCAACGCCCAGGGCGAGCTCTACCTCACCGACGCGGTCGCGGCGCTCCCCGGCCCCGTCGCCCCGCTGGTCGCCGACGACCCGGAGGTCGCCTCCGGGGTCAACGACCGCGTCGACCTCGCCGCCTGCGAGGCCGCGATCCAGCGGCGCCTGCGCGAGGAGCTGATGCGCGCGGGCGTCACCATGCCCCACCCCGACGCGGTCTACCTCGACGCGGGCGTGACGGTGGGGGCCGACACCGTGCTCATGCCGGGGACCCACCTGCGCGGCTCCACCTCGATCGCGGGGGGCTGCACGATCGGCCCCGACGCCGTGGTCGTCGACAGCGCGATCGGCCCCGGCTCGACGATCGTGTCGGCCCGGGTGCTCGCGTCCGAGCTCGAGGAGGGGTGCAGCGTCGGGCCCTTCGCCTACCTGCGCCCGGGGTGCGTCCTTCGGCGCGGGGCGCGGGCCGGGACGTTCGTCGAGATGAAGAACGCCGAGCTCGGGCCCGGCGCCAAGGTGCCGCACCTCTCGTACATCGGCGACGCGACGGTCGGCGAGGGCACCAACATCGGGGCGGGGAACATCACGGCCAACTACGACGGCTTCCGCAAGCACCGCACCGAGATCGGCGCGCGCGTCAAGACCGGCTCGGACTGCGTCTTCGTCGCGCCGGTGTCGATCGGCGACGACGCCATGACGGGGGCCGGGTCGATCATCACCGACGACGTCCCGGCCGGGGCGCTGGGCATCGCCCGCGCCCGTCAGAGCGTCATCGAGGGGTTCACCGAGCGCGCGAGCGCGCGGGCACGACAGGCGGCGAAGGCCACGGAGGGGGGCGCGTGAGCACCAGCATCGACCGCGACGACTCGAAGCGCCTGATGGTGTTCGCCGGACGGGCGTCCCAGGACCTGGGCCGGCGCATCGCGGGCCGGCTGGGCATCGAGCTGGGCGAGGTGCGGCTCGAGACCTTCGCCAACGGCGAGATCTACGTGCGCTTCGAGGAGAGCGTCCGCGGCGCCGACGTGTTCCTGGTCCAGTCCACGAGCCGGCCGGTCAACGACAGCCTCGTCGAGCTGCTGATCATGATCGACGCCGCCAAGCTCGCCTCGGCGCACCGCATCACGGCCGTGATCCCCTGGTACGGCTACTCGCGCCAGGACAAGAAGTCGGCGCCCCGTGAGCCCATCACCGCCAAGCTGATCGCGAACCTGCTCGAGGCGGCGGGGGTCGACCGGGTGCTGACGATGGACCTCCACGCCGGTCAGGTGCAGGGCTTCTTCAACGTGCCCGTGGACCACATGACGGCGCTGCCCATGTTCGTCGACCACTTCCAGAACCGGCTCGACGACGGCGAGATCGCCGAGCGGCTGGTGGTCGTGTCCCCCGACGCCGGGCGGGCGAAGCTCGCGAACCACTTCGCCGAGCGCCTCGGCGCCACCCTCGCCGTCCTCACCAAGCAGCGCCCCGACCACAACGAGGCCGAGATCACCCTGCTGATCGGCGACGTCGCCGGCCGCTGCGCGATCCTCATCGACGACATCATCGACACGGCCGGGACGCTCTGCGCCGGCGCGCGCGTGGTGAAGGAGGCGGGCGCGACCAAGGTCTTCGCCGCCGCGACCCACGGCCTCCTCTCCGGCCGCGCCGTCGAGCGCCTCGACGAGTCGGTCATCGAGGAGGTGGTCCTCACCGACACCGTCCCGCTGCCCGACGCCGCCGCCTCGATGGAGATGTTCCGCGTGCTCTCGGTTCAACCGGATCCTCGCGGACTCGGTGCACAACGTCTTCGTTGACGAGTCGGTGAGCGCGATCTTCGCGGGGGAGAACCAGCTCTTCTAGGCCTGAGGGGCCGAGAACCGCGCCGCGGTCACCCGGCCGCGTCCTCGGCGGCGTAGGCGGCCAGCAGCCGCTGCTCCTCGTCCTTCCTCGGGAAGAAGAACATGACGAGCGCCGCGCCGAGAAGCACCGCCACGACGCCGGCCGTGTACGCCCACTGGTCGCCCTGCAGGAACGAGGTCTTGGCCGCGCTCGTGATCTGGCTCGCGTACTGCGGGTACTCCTGCGCGGTGTCCTCGGCGCCGGCGAACGACTTGGTGAGCTGGTTCTGGACGCTGTCGGTGATCTGCGTCTCGTTCGGCGCCGAGGCGATCGCCGACCCCGCCGCGGCGGCATAGCCGGCGGTGAGCAGCGCGCCGAAGATCGACTGGACGATCGCGCCGCCCAGGTCGCGCTGCAGGTCGGCCGTCCCCGAGGCCATGCCGGCCCGCCTCACCGGGACCGAGCCGGTGAGCGAGCGCGCGGCCGGCGTCCCCGCCAGGCCGACGCCGATCCCGATGAACGCGTACGCGATGCCGACCTGCCAGTAGGGCGTGTCCTCACCCCACAGCAGGAGCATCGCGAGGAAGGCGAGCAGCAGGAAGACGTAGCCGAGCAGCAGGGTGAAGCGGGCACCGCGCGCCTCGACGAGCTTGGCCGAGCGCGGCGCGACGAGGATCATGAACACGGCCGCCGGCAGGAGCGAGGCCCCGGCCTCGAGCGTCGAGTAGCCGAGCACGTTCTGCAGGTACTGCTGGCTCACGAACGACGCGCCCATGAGCGAGCCGAACACGATCACCCCCGCGCAGGCCGCGACCCAGAAGGTGCGCCGCGCCGCCACGTCGAGGTCGTAGAGCGGGTTCCGCGCCCGGCGCTGGCGGATGTAGAAGCCGATGAGGGCGGCGAGCGCGACGGCACCGAGGCCGAGCGCCAGGGCGCCCCTGTTGGGGACCGGCGCGAAGTTGATGGCCAGGACCAGCGCGCCGACGAGCACGACCGAGAGGACGCCGCCGATGTTGTTGACCGGCTCGGTCGCCTCGTTCACGTGGCTCGGCACGAAGATGAGCGCCATCACCAGCGCCACCGCGACGAGCGGCAGCGTGATCAGGAACACCGATCCCCACCAGAACTCCGTCAGCAGGGCGCCGGCGATCAGCGGCCCGAGCACGACGACGCCCCCGCCGATCGCCGACCAGAGCGCGATCGACTTCGTCCGCCCGGGCCCCGACCACAGGGCCGTGATCAGGGCGAGGGTCGTCGGGTAGGCCATCCCCGCGGCCACGCCGCCGATGACGCGGGCGACGAAGAGGGTGCCGTCGGTCGGCGCGTAGGCGGCCAGCAGGCACGCGGGCACGGAGAGCCCCAACCCGATGATCAGCATCATCTTGCGCCCGTAGCGGTCGCCGAGCGCGCCGAGCCAGAGCACCGACGCGGCGAGGCCGAGCGAGAAGCCGACCGCGATGAGATCCAGCATCGTCTGGGACGAGTCGAACGCCCTGCCGATGTCCGGGAGGGCGACGCTGGCGACGAGCAGGTTGAGGTTGGCGATCGCCGCCACCAGGATCAGCGAGGTGAGCACGAGCCCCGCTCGCCCCGGCGTGGCGCCCGCGCCCGCGGTGCGGCTCGGGGCCGGGGCGCCCGCGCACGCCTCGGCCGATGTCCCGGGCGGTCGCGTCACCCGTTGCGGCCCCTACGTCCCGCCGCCGCCCCGCTGAGGGTCCCGCACCAGCCGCTCGTCCGGAAGCCGCTCGAGGTCCGTGTCCTCGGTGATCCTGCGCCGGAAGAGCCCCATCGGCCAAAGTCTCCGGCGTCGGAGCGGCGCGCGCAACAGCGCCGAGCTGTCACGGTCTGGCGACGCCGCAGTCGCCCTGGGCGATCATCTGCTTCGCGGCTACTCGTCGTCAACGGTGATCCGGCCGACGCGCTGGTGGGTCAACGTGGTGCCGGCCAGTTCGACGACCGCCTTGGCGCGGTCCTCGTTGGTCGGCAGCAGCGCCAGGTGCACCGCTCCCCAGGCCAGCTGCGCCCTCCTGCCGGTCATCGTGCTCCCGGCGAGCATCTGCACGACCGCGGCGCCGCGCCCGATCATCGCCATCGTGCCCTTGTCGCGGTAGCGGAACGGCCTGACCTCCTTGCCGGCGATCCGGCGGGCGATCTCCCCTCCGGCGTGCTCCCCGGACTGGAGCGCCACCGAGCCCAGCTGGGGCAGGACCTCTCCGGTCTTCGCGTCCGTGATCGCCGCGATGTCGCCGAGCGCGTAGACCTCCGGGTGATCCGGGAGCGTGAGGTCCGGCCCGACGCCGATGCGGTTTCCGCGCTGGAGCTCCAGCCCGAGCGACCGGACGAGCTCGTTGGCCTGCAGGCCGGCGCCCCAGACGAGCGTGTGCGCCTTCAGCTCGTCGCCGGACTTCAGGTCGACCCGTGTCGGCGAGACCGACGAGACCCGCTCGCCGGTCATGACCTCGACCGTGCGCTCGGCGAGCGCCTTCGCCGCGTAGGCGCGCAGCCTCGGCTTGAACATCGAGAACAGCTCCGGCCCGGCCTCGACCAGGATCACCCTCGCCTTCTCCTGCGGGAGCACCGGATAGTCCCGCGCGAACACCGCCCGGTAGAGCTCGGCGACCGCCCCGGCGGTCTCCACCCCGGTCGGCCCGCCGCCGACGACGACCACGTTGAGGGCGCCGTCATCGGCCAGTGTCGGGTCGCGGTCGGCGGCCTCCCAGCGCTCGAGCAGGTGGTCCTTCAGGCGTCGCGCGTGGGGCAGCGTGTACATCGGGAACGCGTGCTCGGCCGCGCCGCCGGTCCCGAAGAAGTTGACCTCTGCGCCGAGGCCGAGCACGAGGAAGTCGTAGGTCAGCGGCTCGAGCTCGGCGAACCGGACCTCGCGCGCGTCGAGGTCGATGCCGATCACGGTGGCCTTGTGGACGGCCGTGTTGTCCTGGCGCTCGAGCAGGTCGCGGAGGGAGTGGCCGACGGCCGTCGTCTCGAGCAGGCCGGTCGCGAGCTGGTACAGCAGCGGCTGGAAGGTGTGGTAGTCGTGCCGGTTGACGACTACGACCTCGGCGTCGGCCTTCCGCAGCTTCTGCGCGGCGCCGACCCCGGCGAACCCTCCGCCGAGGATGAGGACGCGTGGACGCTCGCTCATGTCATTCCTCCCCGCCTTCGCCTTGACGGTGTCCCAGGGCCCGAACTCGGCCAGACGGAGCGGATGTCCGGTCGGATCAGCAGGATGTCCCCAGCGCGCACCCGAACCCCCTGGCGCCGCTCCGCCGCCTCGAGGTCGTCGGTGACGACGTGCTCCCCGGGCTCGAGCCAGCGTACGCCGCGGACACCGGGCACGTCGAGGAGCACCCCGCGACCGGCGAGCCCGTCCTTCAAGAGGTCGATCGCCCCGGCGGCCGCGCCCTCCGAGGTGACGACCGAGTCCGGTTGACGTCTGGCAGGTGATCTTCAACGACGCCGTCAAGTACGAGTTCCCCCACATGTACTTCGCCGCGCTGGTGGCCGCGGGGTTCCTCGTCGCCTCGCCCTATGCGGTCAGGATGCTGCGCGGCCGGCGCGACCGCTACCACCGCAAGGGGTTCCTGCTGCCGTTCACGATCGCGGCGATCGCGATCCCGATCCAGATGGGCATCGGTGACTCCACCGCGCGGGCGATCTACAGCGACCAGCCGATGAAGTTCGCCGCCCTCGAGCTCAACACGACCACCGGCTCGGACAAGCCGGAGATCATCCTCGGCCACCTCAACGAGGACGGCACCGTCAGCGGCGGCCTGAAGATCCCCGGGCTGGCCTCGTTCCTCAGCGACCCTCCACCGGCACGAGCACGGTGGTGCAGGGCCTCGACTCGTTCCCGGCCGAGGATCGCCCGCCGGTGCGCGCGGTCAACACGGTCCACCTGGCCTGGGACCTGATGGTCGGCCTCGGCACCGCCCTCACCCTGCTGGCGCTGTGGTTCGCCTGGGTCTACTGGCGCCGGCGCGACCGACTGGCTGACATGCGCTGGTTCCTGCGCGCGGCCGTCGCCGCGCCCGTCGCCGCCTACATCTGCGTCGAGTCGGGCTGGATCGTCACCGAGGTCGGGCGCCAGCCGTGGGTCGTCTACGAGATCCTGCGCACCGAGGACGCGGTCACCGACACGGGGGCGGCGGCGATCTGGACGTCGCTGTCGCTGATCATCGTGCTCTATGCGGGCCTGGCCGTCGGCGCTGCGCTCGTGATCCGGGCGATGACGCGGCGCTGGCGCGAGGGCGATCTGGAGGACTCGGCGATCCCCTACGGTCCGCGCGAGCCCCTGGCCCGCCCGGCGAGCCGGGCGCGAGCGCATGAGCGCCGTCGAGGCCTGCGCGGCCATCCTGTGGATCGGGGCGACCCTCTACGCCCTGCTGGCCGGGGCCGACTTCGGCGCCGGGTTCTGGGACCTGACCGCCGGGGGCGCCCGTCGCGGCCAGGCGCCGCGTCGCTGATCGACCGCGCGATCGGGCCGGTCTGGGAGGCCAACCACGTCTGGCTGATCTTCGTCCTCGTGATCCTCTGGACCGCCTTCCCGAAGGCCTACAGCTCGATCCTGTCCACGCTGTTCATCCCGTTCACCCTGGCGGCGCTGGGCATCGTGCTGCGGGGGGCGGGCTTCGCCTTCCGCAAGGTCTCGACGCGCCTGGGGGTGCGCCGCGCCTACGGGGCGGCCTTCGCGATCGGCTCGGTGCTGACGCCGTTCTTCCTGGGCGCCGCCCTCGGCGGGATCGCCTCGGGACGCGTGCCCGAGGGCAACGCCGCCGGCGACATCTGGACCAGCTGGGCCAACCCCTCGGGCGTGATGGTCGGGGCGCTGGCGGTCGCCGCCTGCGCCTTCGTGGCGGCGGTCTACCTGACCGCCGACGCCCGGCGCTACGGCGAGGCGGCGCTGGAGCGCCACTTCCGGCTGCGGGGGCTGGCCGCCGGGGCCGTGACCGGGGCCCTCGCGATCGGCGGGATCCTCGTCCTGCGGTCCGACGCCCCGCGCACCTACGACCGCCTGATCCACGAGGCGCTGCCGCTGGTCCTGATCTCGGCGGCGCTCGGCGTGGCGACGGTGGTCCTGCTCGCGCTCCGGCGCCCGCTGGGCACGCGGCTGATGTCGGCCGGAGCGGTGGCGGCGGTGGTCTGGGCCTGGGGGGTGGCCCAGTGGCCCTACATCCTTCCCGAGACGCTCACGTTCTCGGCGGCCGCGGGCGACGACCAGACGCTGCGCTGGGTCGTGGCGGTCTTCGGGGTCGCGCTGATCGTCGTGATCCCCTCCCTGGCGCTGCTGTACTGGCTCGACCAGCGCAGTCGCCTCGAGGAGGCCTGATCTGGCGTCTTGGCGCTGGCCGGCTCACCAGGCCAGCCCTGCTGAACGCGCTGGTCGTGTCGTCCCCCAGGGACCAGCTCTTCTGACAGCGCCCTGATCCCGGCGTCGCCCCCGCGGCTCCGATCGGGGAGGTCGCTCCGCGCCCACCCCTCCGAACGGGGGGTTGGCGTGTGAAGGAATTGTGTGTCCACTAGTCGGTTACAGCCAAGTGACCGCGGGAGGGCTCAGGAGTGCAGGGCGCACGGATGTTCACAAGGAAGGGCTTCATCGCCGGATCGGCCGGCGTGGCCGGCGTGGCGGCGATCTCCGTCGCGACGGGCGTCGAGCTGCTGTCGGGCAAGGAGGGGGGGCTGCGCGACGCCGAGCCGCTGGCGCTGGCCCTCGCGCTCGAGCGGCTGCAGGCCGCCTTCTACGCCGAGGCCGCCGCCGCCGGGACGCTCGCCGGCGAGCTGCAGGACTTCGCCACCACGGCGGCCGCGCAGGAGGCCGAGCACGTCGCCGCGCTGCTGCCGCTCGTCCCCGAGCCGGCGGCCGAGCCCGGATACGACTTCGGCGAGGACACCCGCGACCCGGCGGCCTTCGCGGCGGCCGCCGCCGCGCTCGAGGACCTCGCCGTCTCGGCCTACAACGGGCTGATCCCGGCGCTGACCGAGCGGGGCGTGGCGACCGCGAGCCGCATCGTCTCGGTTGACGCCCGCCACGCCGCCTGGATCCGCGCGATCAACGGCGACGACCCGGCCGCCGAGGCGACCGACCCCGGCATCGGCGCGGACCAGGTGGCCGAGCGCATCGAGGCCACCGGCTACCTGGTGGAGACGGCGCCGTGACCGGTCTTCGGCTGGACGACCTCGACCGCGACGGGGCGCTGCGCGAGGCGGCGTCACCGCTTCCCGCACCCACGCGGCGGGCGTTCCTCGCCCGCGCCGGCGCGGGCGCCGCGGGACTGCTGCTCGCGGGGCTGGCGACGGCGGGGGCGGCCTCGGCGAAGGAGGACCCCGACGTCTCGATCCTCAACTACGCGCTCACGCTCGAGTACCTGCAGGCCGCCTTCTACACCGAGGCCGAGCGCCAGAAGGCGTTGAGCGGCATCGCCGCCCGGGCCGCGGGCCAGATCGGCGCCATCGAGCGGGCCCACGTCCAGGCGCTGCGCTCCGCGCTCGGCGACAACGCCGTCGGCCGCCCGGCCTTCGACTTCCAGGGCACGACCTCCGACGGCGACGCCTTCCTCCGGACGGCCGTCGCCTTCGAGGACCTCGGCACGGCGGCGTACAAGGGCCAGCTCGGCGAGATCCGGGCGCCCGCCTACCTCGCCGCGGCGCTCTCCATCCACACGGTGGAGGCGCGCCACGCCGCGTGGATCCGCTACCTCGCGGCGCGGCCGCCGGCGGCCGAGGCCCTCGACCAGCCGATCTCGCGCACCGAGGCCGAGCGGATCGTCGCCTCCACCGGCTTCATCGTGTCGGCGCCCGCGACGACCGCCGACCGCAGCCCCTCGTTCACGGGGTAGCCGCGCGGTGCTCAGGCGCGCCGCCGTGCTCATGGCCGTGTGCTGGTGCGCGCTGGCCCTCGGCTGCCTCGGCGTCGTGGTCGCCGCCGTCGCCTCCATGTCGGCCGCGCCTGCCGGCGAGCCGTCGCTGCTGCCGCCGACCGGGGGGATCGACGAGCCCCCGGCGCCGGCCTTCACCGTGCCGCCGCCGCGGGGGCTCGACTCCTCCTCGCCGATCACCCGCTGGGCGGCGCTGACCCGGGAGGCCGACGTCCACGTCCGCCCGAGGCGCGAGTCGGGCCGCGTGGCGGTGCTCGCCTCCACCACGCCCGAGGGCACCGCCAACATCGTCCTGCCGTTCCGCCGCCACGTTGACGCCGAGGGCACCCAGTGGGTCCAGGCCCAGATCCCCGGGCTCCCCTCGCGCCAGACCGGGTGGCTCGAGCGCGACGCCATCGGCGCCGGCGGGACCCTGCGCGCCCGCCTCGTGGTCGACCGCGAGCGCCTCACGCTCAGCTACCAGCGCGCCGGCCGGGAGGTCTTCCGCGCCCGCATCGGCGTGGGTCGCGCCGACGCGCCGACCCCGGCCGGGCGCTTCTACGTGCGCAACAAGCTCACCCGGTACGCCGGCAGCCCGCGCTACGGCCCGCTCGCGTACGGCCTCAGCGCCCGCTCGCGCCTGAGCGACTGGCCCGGCGGGGGCTTCATCGGCATCCACGGGACGACCGCCCCGAGCTGCTGCCCGGCGCCGTCTCGCACGGCTGCATCCGGATGGCGAACGACGACATCGTCCGTCTCGGCGGGCTCCTGCGGGTGGGGACCCCGGTCCACATCGTCTAGGGCCCGGGTGCCCGCCCGCGCCTCCCTGGTACACTCCCGCGTCGGCTCAGACCCCGCCCAGGATCAGGCATGGGACACGTCACCCTCTCCGCACAGCAGCGCACCGAGTTCGGCAACGGCCCCACCCGGAGGCTGCGCCGCGCGGGCCTGGTGCCCGGGGTGATGTACCAGCCGGGCAGCGCCTCGCTGGCGTTCGCGCTCCCCGAGCGCGAGCTGCGGCGCGCCCTGGCCGAGGGCCGCACGGGCGTCATCGACCTGACCGTCGAGGGCGACCACGCGCGCCCGGTGCTGCTCAAGGACTGGCAGCTCGACCCGGTGCGGGGCGACGTGCTGCACGTGGACTTCCAAGAGGTTGACCTCACCCAGGAGGTCGAGGCCCCGGTGCAGATCGTCCTCGTGGGCTCGTCGGTCGGGGTTCGCGACGGCGGCGTCCTCGACCAGACCCAGCGCGAGGTCGTGGTGCGGGCGCTGCCCGAGGCCCTCCCGGACCACCTCGAGCTCGACGTGGCCGAGCTGAGCGTCGGCGACTCGATCACCGTCGCCGGGATCCTCGCGCCCGAGGGGGTCGAGATCGTCACCGACCCCGAGATCGTGGTGGCGTCGGTCATCGCCCCGAGCGAGGTGATCGAGGAGGAGCCCGAGGAGGAGCTGGAGGGCGAGGAGGTTGCCCCCGACGAGGAGGGTGCCGAGCCCGAGCCCGAGGGCGACGCCCCCGAGGAGTAGGCGGCGGTGGGCGTGGACCCCTCCGCGCCCGCGATCCGCCTCGTCGCCGGCCTGGGCAACCCGGAGCCGCGCTACGCGCGGACGCGGCACAACGCGGGCCAGCTGGCCGTGGAGCGGCTCGCGGAGCGCCTCGGCGCCGGGCGGTGGGTCTCCCGCTACGGCGGGCGCTTCGCCGAGGCGCGGGGGCCGGCGGGGCCGGTCGGGCTCCTGATCCCGACCACCTACATGAACGCGTCCGGCGACGCCGTGGGCCCGGCCGCCGGCGCGCTGCGCGCCGCCCCGGCGCAGGTGCTGGTGATCCACGACGAGGTCGACCTCCCGTTCGGCGTCGTCCGCGGCAAGCTCGGCGGCGGCGCGGGCGGCCACAACGGCGTGCGCTCCGTGATCCGCGGGCTGGGGACCGGCGACTTCCCGCGCATCCGCATGGGGGTGGGAAAGCCCCCCGCCGACTTCCGCGGCGACGGCGCCGACTGGGTGCTCATGCGGTTCACCGAGCCGCGCGAGGAGGTCGAGGCGCTGGTGGCCCGGGGCGCCGACATGACCGAGGCCGTCCTCGGCGAGGGCCTCGAGCCGGCGGCCAACCGCTTCCACGCCAGCCCGCCGGGCGCGCGGGCCCGCTCGCGGCGCGAGCGCCGCGAGGGCGCGGATGGGGAGGCGCCGGAGTGAGCGACCCCACCGCCCTCGACCGCCTCCTCCTCGGCGCGCCCGCGCTCGCGGGCGCGGCCGCCCACCTGAGGGACCGCTCGGCGGCCGGGCCCGTCGCCGTCGGCCGGCCGGCCTGGCCCTACGCGCTCGCGGCGCTGGTGCGCGATGCCCGCCGCCCCCTCCTCGCCGTGGCGCCGGGCGACGACGAGGCGCGCGACCTGGCCGGCGAGCTCGCGGCGCTGCTCGGCCGGGGGGCCGTGGCGCTCTGGCCGACGCGCGGCCTCCCGGCCGGCGGGGCGGTCGGGCCCTCACCCCACATCGTGGGCCAGCGGGCGCGGGCGCTCGCGGGGCTGGAGCGGCTCGGCACGGTCGTCGTGGCCGGGGCGCCGGCGCTCGCCGAGCGGGTCCCCGCGGCCGCCGCCCGGGTGCCGCCGCTGGAGGTCGCCGTCGGCGACCGGGTCGCGCTGGAGGACCTCGTCAACCGGCTGGCCGCGATGGGATACGAGCGCGTGCCCCAGGTCGAGGAGCGCGGCGACCTGTCGGTGCGCGGCGGCATCCTCGACGTCTACCCGTTGACCGCCGACCTGCCGGCGCGGATCGAGCTGTTCGGCGACGAGGTCGAGAGCATCCGCGCGTTCTCGGCCTTCACCCAGCGCACGATCCGCCCGATGGCGCGGCTCGTCGCATGGCCGGCCGCCGAGCCCGGCGAGGGCCCCTGGACCGATCCCCTCGTCGAGCCCGGCCCGGGGTCCGCCGCCCTCGTGCGCCTGGCGCCCTCCGAGCACCCGGCGGCCCTGCGGGAGGCGCGCGAGCGCCTGGAGGACGAGGCCGCGGCCGGCGAGCTCTCGGAGGCCGCCGAGGTGGACGGGTCGCTCGCCGCGCTGGCGGCGCTCGACCTCGCGCCGCCCGCGGGATCGGCGGCGCCCGCGTTCGACGCCGTCGAGTCCCGCTTCGCCACCCGGTCGCCCGCCGAGGCCGAGGCCGAGCTGTCGCGGCTCGCGCGCACGGGCATGCGCGTCGTGCTGGCGTTCGCGCGCCGCGGCGACCTCGCCCGCGCGCTCGCCCGCATGGCGCGCCTGCGGCCCTCCGAGCTGCCGCCGGGCGAGCTGCCCGGCCCGGGCGAGGTGGGCATGACCACCCTCCCGGTGCGCGGCGGGTTCGTCTCCCGCGACCTGGGGCTGGCCGTCGTCCCCGAGGAGCGGATCCTGCGCCGCCGGCGCCCGGCGGCGGAGCGGGGCCCGGTGGTCGGGCGCCGGCTGTCCAGCTTCCTCGACCTGCGCGTGGGCGACCACGTGGTCCACGAGGACCACGGCGTCGGCCGCCTGACGGCGTTCGAGACCCGCACGGTGGCGGGCCTCACCCGCGACTACCTCGCGCTGGCCTTCGCCGACGGCGACCGCCTCTACGTGCCGCACGACCAGCTCGACCGGGTCACCCGCTACGTGGGCGCCGACGGCTCGCCGCCCGCGCTGTCGAAGCTGGGGGCAGGGCCTGGGACCGCATGAAGTCGCGCGCGCGGGCCGCCGTGCGCGAGATGGCGGGGGAGCTGATCTCGCTCTACCAGGCGCGAGCGGCGGCGACCGGGTACGCCTTCCCCCCCGACGACGAGCTGATGCGCGAGCTCGAGCGGCTCTTCCCCCACCGCGAGACCGCCGACCAGCAGCGCGCGATCGACGCCGTCGCCGACGACATGGAGCGCCCCCGGCCGATGGACCGGCTGATCTGCGGCGACGTGGGCTTCGGCAAGACCGAGATCGCCATGCGGGCGGCCTTCAAGGCCGCGGCCGCGGGCAAGCAGGTGCTGATGCTGGCACCCACGACGATCCTCGCCCAGCAGCACCTCGCGACCTTCCGCGACCGCTTCGGCGACCTGCCCGTGTCGGTGGACATGGTCAACCGCTTCCGCTCGCCCGCCGAGACGCGCGAGGTGCTCGGCCGCTACCGCGACGGACGGCTCGACGTGCTCATCGGCACCCACCGCCTCCTGTCGATGGACGTGCAGCCGAAGGACCTGGGCCTCGTGATCGTCGACGAGGAGCAGCGCTTCGGGGTCGCGCAGAAGGAGGCCCTGCGCCAGCTGCGGCTGCGCGTGGACGTGTTGGCGATGAGCGCGACGCCGATCCCGCGGACGCTGCAGATCTCGCTCTCGGGCCTGCGCGACATCAGCGTCATCGAGACGCCGCCGCCCGGCCGGCGGCCCATCGCCACCCACGTCGGCGAGTACGACGAGCCCATGGTGCGGGAGGCCCTGCGCCGCGAGGGCGCCCGCGGCGGCCAGAGCTTCTACGTGCACAACCGCGTCGAGACGATCGAGGAGGCCGCGCAGGCCCTGCGCGCTCTGGCGCCCGAGCTGCGGATCGTGACCGCCCACGGCCAGATGGCCGAGCACGAGCTGGAGGACGTGATGCTCGCGTTCGTGCGCGGCGAGGCCGACGTGCTGGTGGCCACGAGCATCATCGAGTCGGGCCTTGACATCCCCCAGGCGAACACGCTGGTGGTGGAGCGCGCCGACCAGCTGGGGCTGTCCCAGCTCTACCAGATCCGCGGCAGGGTCGGCCGCTCGGACGTGACCGCCCACGCGTACCTGCTCTACCCCGACGCCGCCACCCTGGGACGCGACGCCGCGTCGCGCCTTCGGGCGCTCGCCGACTACACCGAGCTCGGCAGCGGCCTGCGCATCGCCATGCGCGACCTCGAGATCCGCGGGGCGGGGAACCTGCTCGGCGACGAGCAGAGCGGCCACGTCGCCGCGGTCGGCTTCGAGCTCTACCTGGAGATGCTCAACGACGCGGTGCTCGAGGGCCAGGGGCGCCCGGCGCCCGAGCGCGAGGTGCGGGTGGAGATCCCGGTGTCGGCCTACATCCCGGGCGACTACGTGCCGCTCGAGGCGGCGAAGATCGACCTGCACCGGCGCATCGGCCTCGCCGACGGCCTCGAGGAGCTCGCCGCCCTGCGCGCCGAGATGGAGGACCGCTTCGGCCCCGTGCCGGCTCCGGTCGACGCCCTCCTCGCCGTCCAGCGGCTGCGCGTCAAGCTGCGCGAGGCCGGCGCCAGCCGGCTCTCCGTGCGCTCGGGGCGCGTGATGATCGCGCCGGTGAGCCTGACCAGCCAGGCGCTGCGGGCGCTGCGCGAGGCCGAGCCGAAGGCGTCCTACGCCGGCCGCGAGCGGATCGTCTCCCTGCCGGCGGGGACGTCGCCCTCCGACCGGCTCGCCGCCGCCGAGGCCGCCCTCGACGCGCTCGCCGGCGCGGCCTCGCTCGCCGCCTGAGGCTCCTTAAGACGCCCCTAACGGCGGCCGGGAAAGCGGCTGCTACCATCGCCCGCGTCGTGCCGAAGACCATCCGCAGATCGCCGCTCCTGGCGGGGGTCCTCGTGCTGCTGGTGGCCGTGGGCGTGGGGGTGTCCGCGTGCGGCGACGACTCCTCCGACCTGCCGGCCGGCGTGGTCGTCCGCGTGGGCGACGCCAGCATCACGGAGCAGCAGTTGGACCGCGCGGTCGCCCGCACGACCGCCGACGCCAAGGCCCAGGGCCAGACCGTTCCGGCCGAGGGCGCCGAGGGCTACGACCAGCTGCGCCAGCAGGCGCTCCAGACCCTCGTGCAGCAGAAGATCGTGGGCTTCGAGGCCCGGGACTGCGGCAACCCCTGCAAGGTCACCGACGCCGAGATCGACGACGAGCTCGCGCGGATCCTGGAGACCAGCTTCAACGGCAAGCAGAAGGAGTTCGACGACTACCTGAAGGAGCGCGGCATCACCAAGGCCGACGCCCGGGACATCGTCAAGGACGGCCTCCAGCAGCAGAAGCTCTACGACCACATCACGCGCGGCGTCCGCTTCAGCGAGGCCGACGCGAAGGCGTACTACGAGGAGAACCCGGCCGAGTTCAAGGTCGCGGCGGGCCGCACGGCCAGCCACATCCTGGTCGCGACCGAGGCCGAGGCGGACGCCATCCGGGCGGAGGCGACCTCCGAGAACTTCGCCGACCTCGCCGAGGAGAACTCCACCGACACCGGCTCGGCCACGCAGGGCGGCAGCCTCGGTCCGATCAAGAAGGGCCAGCTCGTCCCCGAGTTCGAGAAGGTCGCGTTCGACCTCGAGGACGGCGCGATCTCGCAGCCGGTGAAGACGCAGTTCGGCTGGCACATCATCACGGTCGATGTCACGCCCGCGAGCACCACCTCCTTCGCCGACGCCAAGGACCAGATCGTCCAGGCGCAGCTCAACCAGAAGCGCCAGGCGGAGTTCACGAAGTGGAGCGAAGGGGTCCTGAAGGGGTGGGAGGACCGCACGGTCTACGCCGACGAGAGCCTCCAGCCGGCGACCGAGGCGGAGCAGCCGGCCGAGGGCGCCACCCCCACCGCTCCGTAGCGCCGTGATCGTGGTCGTGGGCCTGGGGCCGGGCGCGCCCGAGGCCGTGCCCGCCGCGGCGCTCGCGGCCCTGGGCGGCGCCCCCCTGGTCCTCGCGCCTCCCCTCGATCCGGCCCTCGCCGCGGCGCTGCCGTCCGCGACCGCGCCCCTCGACCTGGCCGCGCTGCCGGATGCCGCCGCCATCGCCGCACCGGACGCCGAGGCCCATCGCATCGCCCGCGAGCTGCCCGGCGCGCGGACCGTGCCGGGCCGCGAGGCGCTGCGGGCGCGGGCGATCGGCGCCGAGGTCGCGGCGCTCGCCGAGGTGGGGCTGCGCCTGCGCCGTGAGTGCCCCTGGGACCGGGAGCAGACCGCCGAGACGATCGTGCCGCACACCGTCGAGGAGGCGTTCGAGGTCGCCGACGCCGTCGCCCGCGGCGGCGAGGGCCTCCCGGACGAGCTCGGCGACCTGCTCTTCCAGGCGGTCTTCCTCGCGCGGCTGCTGGAGGAGGAGGGCGCGGCGGACCTCTCGGACGTGGCGCGCGGCCAGGCCGCCAAGCTCATCAGCCGCCACCCCCACGTCTACGGCGACACGGCCGCCGAGACGGCCGACGGCGTGGTCAACATCTGGGAGAGCCGCAAGCGCCAGGAGCGTTCGGGCCAGGGGTCCGCCCCCGGCGGACTGGACCTCTTCTACGACCTGCCCGCCGGCCTGCCCGCGCTCGCCCTCGCCACCAAGGCCCAGAAGCGGGCCGCGGCCGCCGGCTTCGACCACCCCGACGCCGCCGCCGCCCTGGCCAAGCTCGACGAGGAGGCGGCCGAGCTGCGCGAGGACCCCGGCGCGCGCGAGCTGGGCGACGTCCTGTTCGCCGCCGTCGCCGTGGCCCGCGCGGTCGGCGCCGACCCCGAGCTGGCGCTGCGCGCGTCCGCCCAGCGGTTCCGTGCCCGGGTCGAGGAGGCCGTCCGCCTCGCGTCCGCGGCGGGGGAGGACTTCGAGGCCCTCGAGCCGCGGGAGCAGCTGCGCTGGTACGAGTCGGCGCGAACGTCGGCCCCGGGGGCTGACGCCCGGCGCTATCCCGTCGAGCCCGGCAGGATCCGCTCCCAGACCCCGGTGAGGGTCGCCAACTCGTCGTCGGAGCAGCGGTCGAGGAACAGCGACCGCACCGCGGCGAGGTGGGTCCGCCGGGCCCGTGCGAAGGCCCTCCGGCCCTCGCGGGTGAGCGTGGCCACCGATCCGCGCCGGTCCTCGGGGCAGGGGTCGCGCCGCACCAGGCCGGCCGACTCGAGCCGCCCGACCAGCCGGGTGAGGCCGCTCGGCGTGTAGTCGGTCGCCCGCGCGAGCCCGGTCATCCGCATGCAGCCGTCGTGGCGGCCGGCCAGGGCGCGCAGCACGGCGAACTCCCACAGCGACAGCCCGTCGGCGGCGCGCAGGGCGGCGTCGACGTCGCGGCGCACCCCGCCCTGCACGCGCACGAGTCCGTGCCACGCCCCGGCGGCTTCGGTGGTGCGGCTCGGCATGGCGGTCCTCCTCGTCGCGGGGGCGGTGATCCGTGCTCGGTCGCCGAGCGTATTTGTTTCGCACAGCAAATATATTCCCTCCGCGCGAAGGAGACCACCGTGTTCCTCACCTACATCCACCGCTCCAACGGCCCCGACTACGAGGTCGCGGGCGCCCGCATCACCCCGCAGCTGCGCTGGGTGCTCAAGTAGCCCCGCCGCACGGCGCGCCCGGCGATCGGCGGCAGGTCTACCGCCGGGCGCGCCCCTCGGGCTCCACGCCCTCGAGCGCCAGCAGGAAGCGCTTGCGGTCGAGCCCCCCCGTGTAGCCGCCGATCCCGCCGCCGCTCGCCAGCACGCGGTGGCAGGGCACCACGATCGGCATCGGGTTCGCCCCCAGGGCGTTGCCGGCCGCCCTCCACCCCCGCGGGCTGCCCGCCCGGTACGCGATCTCGGCGTAGGTGCTGGCGCCGCCGTAGGGGATCTCGGCCGTCCGGCGCAGCACCTCGCGCGTGTAGCCGCGAACCAGCGACCAGTTGACGGGCACCTCGAAGCGGCGCCGGCGCCCCGCGAAGTACTCCTCGAGCTGCCTCCGGACCGGGTCGAGCCGCTCCGGCGCCTCGAGCACCCGGGGCGACACCTCGCGGGCCAGCCGGTCCAGGTGCGCCTCGAGCGGGTCGTCGGCGTAGGCCAGCATCACCAGGCCGCGGGGAGTCCCGGCGGCGTGCAGCGGCCCGAGCGGCGAGTTGACGGTGGCGTAGGCCACGTCGAGCAGCCCCCGGCGGCCGGCCTCGGCGGCCAGGCGCGCCGCGGCGCGCGCGCTCGCCTCCGCGGCGCCGGGACCGCCGGCGCCGAGCGCCGCGGTCATGTCATCGCCCATCCCACACCTCCCGTAGTCGCCTCAGGCCCTCGAACGCGCTCCGCCGCGCGGCCTCCTCCGAGCACCCCATCGCCCGCCCGACCTCGGCGTAGGGCAGGTCGTTGACGTACCGCAGCGCCACCGCCGCCCGCTGGCGGGGCGGCAGCCCCCGCACCGCCGCCCACAGGGCCGGATCGCCGAGGTCGGGCGTCCCGTCGGCGGCGGCCGGCTCCGGGTCGGCCTCCGGCCGCGGCCGCCGCCCCCGGCTCCGGGCCGCGTCGATGGCCGTCCGGCGGGCGATCGTCAGCACCCAGGCGCGCAGGTTGTCGCCGTCGCGCAGCCGGGGGTACGCCCGGAGCGCCTTGATGAAGGTCTCCTGGAAGCAGTCGTCCGCCTCGTCCGGGCCCACGGCGGCCACGAGGAAGCGGTAGACGCCCTCGCGATGGTCGTCGAGGAAGCGGCTGAAGGGCGGGGGCGCGCTCATCCGGGAGTACAACGTACGGGGGCCCGGCGCCGTGAGGGAGCGGCCGCGGCGGCGGGGGTAGACTCCGCCGCCGTCACCGACCCGAGCCCGGAGCGACGATGTCCCAGATCTCCCGCGTCCACGCCCGCCAGATCCTCGACTCGCGGGGACAGCCGACCGTCGAGGTCGAGGTCGGGCTGGCGTCGGGGGCCGTCGGGCGGGCGGCGGTGCCGTCGGGGGCGAGCACGGGGGCCCACGAGGCGCTCGAGCTGCGCGACGGCGATTCCTCGGCCTTCGGCGGGCGCGGCGTCCTGAAGGCCGTCGCCAACGTCGAGGACGAGCTGGCGGGCGTGCTGATGGGGCGCGAGGCCGGCGCCCAGGCGCTGATCGACCGCACGATGATCGAGCTGGACGGCACGCCCAACAAGGCCCGCCTGGGGGCCAACGCCATCCTGGGCTGCTCGCTCGCCGTCGCGGCCGCGGCCGCCGTTGACGCGGGTCTGCCCCTCTACCGCTACATCGGCGGCGCCCGCGCCAACCGCATGCCGGTGCCGCTCATGAACATCCTCAACGGCGGCGCGCACGCCGACAACTCGGTTGACCTCCAGGAGTTCATGGTCGCGCCCGTCGGGGCGCGCACCTTCGCCGACGCGGTGAGGATGGGGGCGGAGGTCTACGCCGCGCTGAAGTCGGTCCTGCGCTCGCGCGGGCTGGCGACCGGGGTGGGGGACGAGGGCGGCTTCGCGCCCGATCTCGAGAGCAACGAGGCCGCCCTGGCCGTCATCGTGGAGGCGATCGCGGCGGCAGGGTACGCGCCCGGCGACGAGGTCGCCCTCGCCCTCGACCCGGCGACGACGGAGCTCTACCGCGACGGCGCCTACCACCTCGACGGCGAGGGGCGAACCCTCGACGCCGCCGGCATGGCCGGGTACTGGGAGGACCTGGCGAGCCGGTACCCGATCGTCTCGATCGAGGACGGCATGGCCGAGGAGGACTGGGACGGCTGGGTCATGCTCACCGAGCGCCTCGGCGACCGCGTCCAGCTCGTGGGAGACGACCTCTTCGTCACCAACAGCGACCGCCTGCGGCGCGGGATCGAGCTGGGCGCGGGCAACGCCCTGCTGGTGAAGCTCAACCAGATCGGCACCCTCTCGGAGACGCTCGCGGCGATGGACCTGGCGGGCCGGAACGGGTACGCGTCGATGGTCTCGCACCGGTCGGGCGAGACGGAGGACACCTTCATCGCCGACCTCGCCGTCGCGACCGGCGCCGGGCAGATCAAGACCGGCGCGCCGTCGCGCAGCGAGCGGGTCGCCAAGTACAACCAGCTCATCCGCATCGAGGAGCAGCTGGGGCCGGCGGCCTCGTACCCGGGCCGGTCGGCGTTCCGCGCGTGAAACGCGAGCGGGCAGGAACCCGCCGGAGCGCCGCGTACCCCGAGGCGACCGGGGCCACCGCGCCCGAAGCCGACCGCCGGGAGCGCCGCCATCTCCGCAAGGCGCCTGATCATCGCGGGGCTCCTGACCGCGCTGCTGATCGGCTACGTCGGCCCGGTGCGCGGGTACCTCGAGCAGCGCGGGGAGCTGAGCGACGAGCGGGCGAAGCTGACCGCGCTCGAGGAGCGCCGCGACGCCTTCCGCGCCCAGCTCGAGGCCCTCGACACCCCCGAGGTGCTCGAGACCCGCGCCCGCGAGCTGGGGCTGGTGAGGCCCGGCGAGCGCGCGCTGCTCGTCCGTGGCGACCTCGAGCCGCCTCCGCCCGAGCCCGAGGAGGGCGGCGGTGACGGGGGCCCGCTCGGCTGGATCACCGCGCTCTTCTGACCGCGAGGCGGTCGCGGCCCTCATCGGCCGCGAGCCGCTGGCGGGGTACGCCGTGGCCGTGCGGTGCCCGTTCGGGGCGCCCGCCGTGGTGCGCAACCGGCCCCGCGACGCGCGCGGCCGGCCGTTCCCGACGCGCGACTGGCTCACCTGCCGGGCGCTGGCCGAGGCGGTCAGCCGCCTCGAGGCGGCCGGCGGGGTGAGGATGCTCGAGCACGACGAGGGCGTGCGCGAGGAGATCCTCGCCGCCCACCGTCGCCACCGGGCCCTCCACGAGGGCCATCGCGTCGCCGGCAGCGGCGACCCCCGCCACGTGAAGTGCCTCCACGCCCACCTGGCGTTCGCGATGGACGAGGGCGGCTCGCCCGTGGGCGACTGGATCATGGAGCGCTCCGGCGCCCGCTGGCCCGAGCGCTGCTGCGTGCCCGAGGGGGCCGGCGCGTGAGCTCGCCCGACCCGGCGGTGGCGGCGGCCAGGTTCTCCTGGGACGAGGGCCTGGCGCGGCTGGCCGAGCCGGCGCCTGCCGGGGTCGCCCGGGCCCGCCGGCGGATCGTCGCCGCGGTCGAGGACGAGCTGCGCCGGCGCGTCGGGCAGACCTTCACGCTGGCCGAGCTGGCGCGGGCCTATGACGGGGCGTCGAGCTGGTACCTCGACCTGGCGGCGCGCGTCGCCCCCCGGGAGCCGGCGGCCTGGGACCCGGCCGTCGCCCTCGATGCCGCCTTCGCCGCCTACGCGCGCCAGGCCGCGGACGGGCGGCCGTGAGCACCGACCGCCCCACCCGGCCCCGGCCGCGCCGTCCGCCTCGTCGGCGCATCCCGCTCACGCTGGCGGTCCTGCTGCTCGCGGTCGCCCTGGTGATCGGGGTCCTGGTGGGCTACGCGGCGCGCGGCGACTCGCCCCCCGCGGGCCTGGTGACCGAGGAGCGGTCCGTGCCGGTGGTCACCGTGACGGTGCCGTCGGAGGAGCCGTAGTCGCCGCGGCGCCGGGGGCCGGGGCCGTCCAGAGCGCGGCCAGCGCGGGGTCGCGGGTCTCGCCGCGGTCGATGAGCGCGTGGATCTCCGGGAGCGCCTTCACGCTGAGGTAGATGTGGCGCTGCCCGACGCTCGGCTTCTCGCCCAGGAGGCCGGCGCGCAGCAGGGCCTCGCCCACGTCCAGGGCCTGCCGGCCCTCGTGGGCGGGCGCGCCGCGGCGGAAGTGGTCGAACTCGGTGTGGTAGCCGGGCCCGACCTTGCCCATGCGCAGCATCCTCTGCAGCACGATGCGGGCGTGGCGCCGGCGCGGGCAGGGATCGTCGTCGATCGCCAGGCTGGGCGCCGGCGGCTCAGCCGGCGCCCGCTCGCCGACGCACCCCCACTCGCGCAGCGAGTGCGCCAGCTCGGGCGGGTACGGCCCGGCGACCGGCTGGTCGTGCGCGAGCAGGGTGAGCACCACCCGGACGGGGTGGACGGCGAGCTCCTGCGCGAGGCCGGTCAGCCCGCCCGCCCCGGTGCCGCGGGGCGGCGTCAACAGCAGCGGAGGGCCGCCGATGGCGACCCCGTCCGGCAGCGCGGCGACCGCAGCGCGCCACGCGGGCGCGGCCTCGGGGAGGGTGAGGGCGAAGAGCTCGGCGTCCATCTCGGGGGCCACGAGGCACGTCAGCTCGCGCCACTCCTCGAGCCGCAGCGCGCCGACGGCCGCGCCGGCCTCGACCGCCGCCTCCATGGCGGCGACCAGCGCCCGGGCGTGGGGCTCGGGCGCGAAGGCGATGGCCTGCGGCGCGGTCACCGGCAGCGCGACCGCCGGCTCCCCGGCGCCCGTCGCGCCGGTCCAGGCCCAGAGGGTCCGCGGGCGGCGATGGAGGGCGCCCGCGGCGTACGCGAGGGTCTCCCGGGCCGCCTCGTCGGGCTCCCCCCGGCGCCACGCCGGCAGGCCCCCGGCCACGTCGCGGGGGTCGTGCGCCAGGTCCGAGAGCGCGATTCGCGGGGCTGCCATCCTCGAACGGTAGCGCGGGATGGGCTGTGCCCCGCGATCGGCGCCGGGTAGGGTCGGCGGGTCCGACGACGCGAGCGCGGAGGGATGCGATGGGTCTTGTCGACGACGTGATGGGCGCGCTCGGGGGGAAGGGCGGCGGGTCCAGCCAGATCATGGGGGCGCTCGGAGGCCTGGTGGAGAGCGCCGGCGGGATGCAGGGGATCATGAGCAAGCTCGAGGCGTCCGGCCTCGGCGACAAGGTCCAGTCCTGGGTCGGGACCGGCGCGAACCAGCAGATCTCGGCGGCGGAGGTCGAGCAGGCGCTCGGGGCGGAGGAGGTCCAGAAGGCCGCCGCGCAGGCGGGCGTGAGCGAGGGCGAGGCGGCCGGCGGCATCGCGGAGCTCCTGCCCCAGGTGATCGACAAGCTCAGCCCCGACGGCAAGCTGCCGGACATGGGGCCGCTCGACGACATGCTCCAGGGGTTCCTCAAGAAGTAGCCCGCCCGGCGGCCGCGCGCCGCCCTCAGCCGGGGAACGGGGCGCGGCCGTCGGCGATCCGCCGGCGCAGCCAGGCGAGCAGGCGGGCGCGCCGCTCGTCGTCGAGCCAGTTCGCGACGGCGTGCTCGAGCCGCTCGATCGGGGGCCCCGCCCCCGCCATGGCCTGGTTGCGCCCCGTGCGCCAGGCGATCCAGCCCACGAGGCGCTCGGCGTCGCCCTCGCCGAGGTGCAGGCGGCAGAACACCACGATGTCCTCAGTCGAGACGGCCATGGGCCGGCCAGGATATCGAACATGTGTTCGTACCGGGGCTCGACCGATGAGTTGTCGGCGCGGCCGGCGTCTCAGCGGCAGTGACGTCGGCGACCGGAGGAGGCGGGAACATGGGTACGGTGAGCGCCATGCCGATTGAGGAGGGGCCCGCGGCCGTGGCCGCGGCGAGGGCCGGCGACGAGGCCGCGTTCGGGGGGCTGGCCGAGCGCTACCGCCCGGCGCTCCTGGTCCACTGCTACCGGATGCTCGGGTCCCTCGAGGACGCCGAGGACGCCGTCCAGGAGGCGCTGCTGCGCGCCTGGCGGCGGCGCCGCACCTTCGAGGGCCGCTCGTCCTTCCGGGCCTGGCTGTACGGGATCGCGACCAACGCCTCGCTCGACGCCGTCGCGCAGAAGCGGCGCCGGGCGAGGGCCTCGGAGGAGGTCCTCTGGCTGCAGCCGGTGCCCGACCGCCTCCTCGACGCCGCCGCGCCCCGCGGGGAGGAGCCCGATGCGGCGGTCATCTCCCGGGAGACGATCGAGCTCGCCTTCCTCGTCGCCCTCCAGCACCTCCCGGCCACCCAGCGGGCGGTGCTGATCGTGCGGGACGTGCTCGGCTGGTCGGCCAAGGAGACGGCCGCCCTCCTCGACACGACGGTCCCCGCCGTCAACAGCGCCCTCCAGCGCGCCCACGCCACCATGAGGTCGCGGCTGCCCGCGCGGCGGTCGGAGTGGGCGCCGGGCGCCGATCCCAGCGAGGAGGAGCGCGCGCTGCTGCGGCGCTACATGGACGCCACCGAGCGCGACGACCTCGAGGGCCTCGCGGCGACCCTGAGCGAGGGCGCCCGCTTCTCGATGCCCCCGGAGCCGGGGTCGTGGACCGGCCGCGAGACCCTCGTGGCCCTGTGGGTCGCGGGGGGACTGGGCACGGAGGAGTTCGGGCGCATCAGGTGCCTGGCGACCCGCGCCAACCGGCAGCCGGCCGTCGCGAACTACCTCCGGCGGCCGGGCGCGCCCGACTTCCGGCCCATGGCGCTCGACGTGATCGCGATCGCCGGCGGCCTCGTCGACGACATCGTGACGTTCTCGCCGAGCGCCTTCCCGGCCTTCGGCCTGCCGGCCGCCCTTCCGGCCTGACGAAGGATTCTCGCGGGCGCCGTCCAAGAACGCGGGCAGCGCGCAGGCCACCCGCGAGGGAGATGCACCGTGAGCAGCCGGACCCGACCCCCCGAACTCGACCTCGACTGGGAGGAGCCGGTCCGGCCCGCCCGGCGCCGCCGCCCGCCCGCCCCGCCGCCGCGGCAGATGCGGCGCTTCGGCCTGCCGATCGTGGGCGCCGCGCTGTTCATCGGGCTCGTGGTGGGCTATCTGGTCAGCGCGGGGAGCGCGGGCACCACCACCGTCACCGAGACCACGACCGTCACCGCGCCGGCCGCGGTCCCGCCGCCGGTGTCCGCCAGCGGCCCGGCGTCGCGCGCCGGCATCGCCCTGGTGGTGCTGAACGGCTCCGACGAGGCCGGCCTGGCGGGCCGCACCGCCGAGGAGGCCCGCACGCTCGGCTACGACGAGGTCACCGAGGGCAACGCTCCGGCGCCCGAGGCGGGCGACCGCGTCCTCTACCAGCGCGGCGCCGCCGCGGAGGCCCGCCAGGTGGCCGACGACCTCGGCCTGCCTGACCCGGTGCGCCTGCCGGCCACCGACCCCATCGCCGACGCCGTCGACCCCAGCGCCCAGGTGATCGTCGCCCTCGGCCCGACCGGTGTCACCGATGCCGGCGGCGAGGCGACCGGGGCCGGCGACGCGGCCGGGACCGGGGACTCCGCCGACCCCGAGGCCGGGGCGGCCGGCGCCGACGTCACCGCGCCGATCGAGGTCCCCGCTCCCGAGTAGCCTTCGCCGCTCCGGCGGGCGAGCACGAGCCAGGGGGCTGGGCGATGGCCGAGGTCGTGGTGGTGGTGCTGTTCCGAGCGGCGCCCGGGCGCGCCGGCGAGGCCGAGGAGGCGTTCGCCGAGGTGATCCCGGCGACGCACGCCGAGGAGGGGTGCGTCCTGTTCGCGGTCCACCGGGTCGCCGGCGACCCCGACGCGTTCGCCCTGATCGAGCGCTGGGCGTCGAGGGAGGCCCTCGACGCCCACCTCGCCACGGCCCATCTGGCGGCCTTCCGCGCCCGCGGCGCCGACCTCTGGGCCGAGCCGCCCCAGCTCACCGTGGCGGCCGAGCCGCTCCGCCTGGGCGACCCGGCCAAGGCGTCGCTCCCCGGCGCTTAGGTGAGCTCCAGCAGCGGGTGGGTGAGCCCGTGCTCTGCGCAGATCCGGGGCAGGCTCTCCATGTCGAACTCGATCCCGTGGCGGCGCGAGAGCTCCTGCATGTCGAGCGACCCGTCGCGCATGCCGGCATCGAGCTCGCGGAAGAAGTGCTCGAAGCCCGCGGGCGAGATGATCTCCAGGATGCGGCAGGGCTCGTCGCCCGCGTTCCAGAAGGTGTGCCACTCGTCGCGGGGCTTGAAGGCCAGGTCGCCGGCCTCCGCGTAGACGACCTCCCCGCCGAGCAGAGCGCCCATCCGGCCCTCCAGCACGTAGCTGTACTCGTCGACGCCGAGGTGGCGGTGCAGGGGGGCGCAGAGCGAGCGGGGCGGGATCGGGTGCTCGACGAGGGAGAAGCCGCCCCCCGACTCCTCGCCCCACACGAGGAACCGCGCGTCGCACCCGCCCAGGCGGGCGACGGGGCCGTCGGCGGGGCCCATGATGCGCGGCCCCTGAGAGGCGTCGAAGCGGCGGGTGATCGGGGTGATGGCCGTGCTGCTCATGGTGATGCCTCCATTTGGTCGAACATTCATGTGCGATCAAAGTACGCGGAGGCGTCCGTCTGTGTCAATATGATCGAACACCTATGTCTGATGAAATTTCGACCAACTCGCGTCGCCCCTACCGCAAGCGCCGCCGGGCGGAGCTCGAGGAGGAGACGCGCCGGCGCATCACCGAGGCCGCCGTCGAGCTGCACGGCACGCTCGGGCCGGCGCGCACGACGGTCAGCGCGATCGCCGAGCGCGCCGGGGTGCAGCGCGCGACGGTCTATCGCCACTTCCCGGACGAGCGGTCCCTGTTCGATGCCTGCTCCTCCCACTGGAACGCGGCCAACCCGCGGCCCGACCTCGCGCGATGGGCGGCCGATGAGGATCCCGACGCGCGCCTGCGAGTCGCCCTCAGCGAGCTCTACGGCTGGTACGACCGCACCGAGTACATGCTCGACACGGTCACCCGGGACGCGGCGGTGGTCGAAGCCCTACGCGCGCCCGCGGCGCGCGCGGCCGAGTGGCTCGAGGCGGCGGTGACGTCCTGGCCGCGGGCCGTTCGGGCGACGAGCGCCGCACGCGGGCCGCGATCGGCCACGCCGCGGCGTTCGACACCTGGCGCTCGCTGGTGCGCCGGCAAGGGCTCTCGCCCGCCGAGGTGGTCGACCTGATGGCGCGCCTGGCCGGCTGCGCCGGCGGGGAGCTCAGGCCGTCGCCAGCTCCTGCTCGGCGATCGCCTCGAGCGGCTCGACGCGGCCGGTGACGTTCCAGATCACCTCGCAGAGGGTCTCGAACCGCACCAGGTCGTCGTGGCGCCGGGCCTTGGACTTCTTCCTGGCCCTGGCGCCGCTCCCGGCGGTCGTGTCGGCGGCGAGCTCGCGGCGCGCCTCGTCGAGCATCCAGCGGACGGTCTCGAGCGCGTCGTAGGCGGGCGTGGGCGTCATCGGCGTCTCCCTGTGTCGCGGCGGGCGTCCGGGAGCGCCGCCGACCGTCGTCGGCGCCCTGACGTTACCCGGCCGGGGCGCGGCGCGCCAGAGGCGGCCCCGCCGCCGGGCTCAGCCGGGCTCCTCCTCCTCGTCGCCCTCGTCCGGCTCCTCGACCTCCTCGAGGGAGATCTCCTCGATCTCCTCGGGGTCGCCGAGGACGAGGGCCTCGGCCTCGGCCGGCGCGTCGGCCTCGACGACCGCCTCGGCCACCGCCTCGTCCGGGGTGGCCTCGGCCTCGAGCGCCTCGGCCAGGGCGGGGGCCAGCACGGCATCGGCCTCGTCGGGCTCGAGGGCGGCGTCGTCGTCGTCCGGGAGGCCCTCGATGAGGAGCGGGTCGGTCTCGAGCTCGTCGATCTCAAGCAGCTCGGCCTCGTCGGCGCGGCCCTCCGGGTCCCAGCGCACGCGCACCTCGCCGTCGAGGATCTCGGCCTCGGACAGCGCGACGGGGTCGCGCGATGTCAGCTCGCCCGGCGCGGGCGGCGGCGCCGCCTCGGCCCTCAGCTCCGCCGGGTCGGCGGTGAGCCAGAGCGTGATCTGACGGGCGCGCTTGGCGACCGCGTGGACCAGCGCGTAGCGCGATCCGTCCACATGCTGAAGGGCCTGATCCAAGCGACGTCCGTACAGCATCCAACCTCCCCGTGAGTCCATAGCCAGCCTCGAGACCGACCGGGGATACTAGCGCCCGCGATCGCGGGACGAACCCCGCGCCCGGGACCAGGAGGCCCTCGCACATGCTGGTGCTCACCCGCAAGGCGAACCAGAGCATCATGATCGGCGACGACATCGAGGTCTCCGTCCTCTCGGTCCTCGGTGAGAAGGTGCGCCTCGGCATCCAGGCCCCGCGCCGCGTGCCCGTCTTCCGCAAGGAGGTCTTCATCGAGATCCAGGCCCAGAGCCTGGAGGCGGGCGAGCAGGCGCGCGAGGCCCTCGCGCAGCTCGGCGAGGCCGACGAGGCGGCCCGCTCGGGCTGAGGCCGGCCCGGCGGGGCGCGCTCCGCCTCGCCTATAGTTCGCACCTCCCGGGGTGGCGCGGGGCGGCGTCGCCGGTTGTCGCTCCGACGGGGAGAACCGCATGAAGCTGCACGAGGTCGACGTCCACCCCGCGCTGCCCGAGCGCCTCGCCTGGCTCGGCGAGATCGCGCGCAACGTCTGGACGTCCTGGAACCCCGAGGCCCAGGACCTGTTCGCGCGCCTGGACCCCGAGGGGTGGGAGTCGCTCTCCCACAACCCCGTGGCCCTGCTGCGGCGGCTGCCCCAGGAGCGCCTCGACCGCGCGGCGGCCGACGAGAGCTTCGTCGCGATGGTCGCCCGCGTCGCGCGCCGCCTGGACGCCTACACCGAGGACGCCGGGTGGTTCCCCGGGGCGCACGCGGGCACCGAGGGGATGCGGGTCGCCTATTTCTCCCTGGAGTTCGGCCTCGACGCCGGCATCCCGCTCTACTCGGGCGGGCTGGGGATCCTGGCCGGCGACCACCTCAAGTCGGCCTCCGACCTCGGGGTCCCCCTGGTCGGGGTGGGGCTGCTGTACCGCAGCGGCTACTTCCGCCAGTCGCTCGGGCCCGACGGGGGCCAGCGCGAGCGCTACCCGGCCACCGACTGGGGCGACCTGCCCCTGGTCGACCAGCCGGGCCCGGACGGCCGCCCCGTCGTCGTGGAGGTCGAGGTCGGCGACGAGACCGTGCGCGCCGCGCTGCGGCGCATCCAGGTGGGGCGCGTGCCCCTGCTGCTGCTCGACTCCGACGTCGAGGGCAACTCGCCCGCCGCCCGCGCGATCACCGGCGTCCTGTACGGCGGCGACCGGGAGATGCGCATCCGCCAGGAGGTGCTCCTCGGGGTCGGCGGCGTGCGGGCCCTGGCCGCGGCCGGCATCGCCCCGACCGTGTTCCACATGAACGAGGGCCACTCGGCGCTGCTGGCGCTCGAGCGCCTGCGCGCGATGATCGACGACGCCGGCTGCGACCCGGCCGAGGCGCGCGAGCACGTGGTCGCCTCGACGGTCTTCACGACCCACACCCCGGTGCCCGCGGGCAACGAGAGCTTCGAGCCCGAGCTGGCGCGCGCCTACCTCGAGCCGCTGGCCGGGGGGGCCGGCATGGAGTGGGAGGAGCTGGCCGGGCTGGCGTCCGACCCCGGCGACGGCGACGCGTTCGGCCTCACGCCGCTGGCCCTGCGCACCTCCGGCTTCGCCAACGGCGTCGCCGCGCTCCACGGACGGACGTCCCGGCGCATGTGGCGGGGGCTCTGGCCGGAGCTGCCGGTTAACGAGGTGCCCATCGCCAGCATCACCAACGGCATCCACACCGCCAGCTGGCTCAGCCGCGAGATGCACGAGCTGCTCGACCGCTACGTCGGCCCCGGCCTGCGCGAGCGGCCCGAGGACCCGTCGGCCTGGGAGCGGGCCGGGGCGATCCCGGGCGGCGAGCTGTGGCGGGTCCACGAGCTCCGCCGCGAGCGCCTGGTGCTGTTCGCCCGCGAGCGCCTGCGGGCGCAGTGGGCCCGCCAGGGCTCGCGCCGGCTGGCGACCCGCGCGGCCGAGGACGCGCTGCGCCCGGACGCGCTCACCATCTGCTTCGCGCGGCGCTTCGCCACCTACAAGCGGGCGAACCTGATCTTCCGCGACCCCGAGCGGCTCGCGCGTCTCCTCGGCGACGAGAAGCGCCCGGTGCAGCTGATCGTCGCCGGCAAGGCGCACCCGGCCGACGGGCCGGGCAAGGACGTGCTGCGCGGGATCGTGCGCGAGTCGCAGCGTCCGCTGCTGCGCGACCGCATCGTCTTCCTCGAGGACTACGACATGCACGTCGCGCGCTACCTCGTGCAGGGCGCCGACGTCTGGCTCAACGTGCCGCGCCGCCCGCTCGAGGCCTCGGGCACGAGCGGCATGAAGGCGGCCGTCAACGGGGCCCTGAACCTGTCGGTGCTCGACGGCTGGTGGGCCGAGGGCTACTCGCCCGACGCGGGGTGGGCCGTCGGCTCCGGCGAGCAGTACGCGAACGCCGAGGAGAACGACGCCGTCGAGGCCGAGGCCCTCTACACGCTGCTCGAGCGCGAGGTCATCCCGCTCTTCTTCCAGCGCGACTCCTCGGGCCGCCCGCGCGAGTGGACCGCGATGATGACGGCGGCCATCCACCGCCTCGGGGCCGCCTTCAGCACCGGCCGGATGGTGCGCGACTACGCCGAGCGCGCGTACCTGCCCGCCCACCGCCGCGCCGTGGCCCTCGGCTCCCGCGAAGGCGAGGCCGCCCGCGAGCTGGTGCGCTGGCGCCGGCGCATGCGGGCCTCGTGGCCGGAGGTCGCCGTGCGCAGCAGCGTGCGCGGCAACGGCCCGGTCGCGGTCGGGTCGGAGGTGGAGGTGGAGGCGCTGGTGCGCCTGGGCAGGCTCTCGGCGGACGACGTCCGCGTGGAGGTCGTGGCGGGCGTGCCCGACGGCGAGGGGGGCCTCGTCCCGCGCGCCGTCGTCCCGGCCGTCCACCGGGGCGCCGCCGGCGGGGAGCAGCGCTTCGTCGCGGAGGTCCCGGCCGCCGAGAGCGGCCGGCTCGCGTTCGCCTCGCGCGTCGTCCCGGTCCGCCCGAACGGCGGCGGGCCCGACCCGGCGTTCCTCATCGCCTGGGAACCGTGACAATGCGACTGGCCGCCTCTTAGCGGGCGGCCAGGCGCGCCTCCGGGCCCTGGCCGGGCCCTCCGGCAGCGGCGGCACCGCCTGCGGCGGGGACGGCCGCCTTTACCCTTTCCTACCCCGGTCTCGCCCCCAAGAGATGCATTGATTCCTCGACGCGGCGCGCATAACCTACCGCCCACTTCGCAACAAAAGTCACGTGGAGGGGGGCGCGATGCGCGTGAAGGACGCGATGAGCCCGATCAGCGCGATCGTGGGTCCCGAGCACACCCTCCAGCAGGCCGCCGTGCGGATGGTGCAGAACAAGACCGGCGCCGCCGTGGTGCTCGACCACGACCTCCCGGGGCCCGGCGTCGTGACCGAGCGCGACCTGCTGCGGGCCGTCGCCGCCGGCGACGACCCCGCCACCGCGCGCGTCGAGGACCGCATGACCCACCAGGTGGTCACCGCCGCCCCGGACTGGCCGATCGCCGACGCCGCCACCGTGATGGTCAAGCACGGCGTGCGCCACGTGCTGGTGTTCGAGGGCTCGGAGCTGGTCGGCATCCTCTCGATGCGCGACGTGGTGCGCGTGGGCGGCCTGGGCCAGGTCGCCGAGGCGGCCGCCGGCGAGAGCCGGGCCTAGCTCACCGCCTTCTCGCAGGTCGCTTTTTAGGCCTCGGCGCCCGCCACCCCCGACGGTTCAGGCCCCGATGTGCGGCTCCGGGGAGAGCTCGATGCGGACGGTGGTGCCCTGGTCGTCGGAGCGGATCGCCACCACGTCGGTGAGCTGGCGGATGATCCAGAGGCCGCGCCCGCGCCGGCCGAGGGGAGGGGGCGGGTGGGTCTTCCAGACGCGCGCCCGGTCGAGGCCGCCGCCCACGTCGGAGACCTCGACGACCATGCGCCCGTCGGCCCAGGCCTCCACCGTGATGGGCGGCCGGCCGTGCTCCTGGGCGTTGGCGATCACCTCGTCGAGGGCGAGCACCAGATCGCCCGCGCGGTCGGCGAACCCGCCCCGCACGGCCAGGTCGCGCACCGCGGCGCGCACCTCGGCGATCTCGGCCGGGTCGTCACCCAGCGCGGCCGTGTAGTGCTCGTGCTCCTCCACCCTTGCTCGGCGCCCCGCGACGGCGGCTGTCCCCTTCGGTCGCCCGCGATAACCGGGCACAGTAGCGGCCGCATCGGATCCCGCGGACCGCTCCGGTCCGCCCGCCCGGTGACGTCGTCTCGCCGACGCTCTGGTATTCGGGTAGCCTCACGCCGCGCATACGTCGTCCCGTTGCCCAGGAGACCCGCCCATGGCCCGACGCCTCGCCATCCTGCTCTGCTGCGCCGTCCCGCTCGCGATCGTGACCGCCGCCTGCGGGTCGGACGACGGATCCGGCGTCCGCAACGTCGGCACCGACGGCTCGGCCTCCGGCTCCGGCTCGGGCTCCGCGTCGGGCTCGTCGGCGTCGGGCTCAGGCTCGGGCTCGGGGAGCGCGTCGGGCACCGGCCTCTCGCTGGAGGACACGCAGACGGCCGGCACCGGCGACCAGGCGGTCGCGGCGGGAGTCGCCGCGTACACGCAGTACGTCGAGGAGCAGGTCGACGAGACGATCGCCGACACGAAGGCCTTCACGGACGCGGTTCGGGCCGGCGACCTCGCCGCGGCCAAGGCGGCCTACGCTCCGAGCCGGGAGGGATGGGAGCGGATCGAGCCCATCGCCGGCCTGGTCGAGGCGATCGACGGCGCCGTCGATGCCCGCGTCGACGACTTCGCCGGCCCGAACGACCCCGAGTTCACCGGCTGGCACCGCCTGGAGTACCTCCTCTGGAACCGGAACACGACCGAGGGCGCGGCGCGCTTCGCGAACCGCCTCGACCGGGACCTCCAGACCCTGAAGACCGAGCTCGCCACCCTGGAGGTCCCGCCCGCGGCCGTCGCGCTCGGCGCCTCGGAGCTCATCGAGGAGGTCTCCCAGGGCAAGATCACCGGCGAGGAGGACCGCTACTCCAAGACCGACCTCTGGGACTTCAACGCCAACGTGGAGGGCGCGGAGCAGGTCGTGGCCAGTCTCGAGCCGGCCCTCCAGGCCGCCGATCCGGACCTGCTGGCCAGCATCCAGACCGGCTTCGACGAGATCGAGGGCAGCCTGGAGCCCCTGCAGCAGGGCGACGGGTGGGTTCTCTTCTGCCAGGAGAACGACGAGTATCCGTCCAAGCAGTGCACCACGACGACCGTCACCCAGGCGCAGATCGACACGATGAAGGCCCAGCTGGCGAGCCTGTCGGAGGACCTCGCCCTCGTGCCGGGGACGCTCGGCCTGTCGTGAGGCGGGGCCGCATCTCCCGCCGGGCGTTCCTCGCGGGGGCGGGGAGCGCCGCGGTGGGCGGCGGGCTGCTGGCCGCCTCGTGCGGAGGGGGATCCTCGGCGGCGTCCCCCGATGCGCAGTTCGTGGGCTTCGCCGGGCCCCACCAGGCCGGCATCACCCTCGAGCCGGCCCCGGCGACGGCGCTGATGGCGGCCTTCTCGGTGCTCGCCCGCGACCGCGCCGAGCTGGCGGAGCTGCTGCGCGAGCTCACCGACGAGGCCGCCGGGCTCATGGAGGGGCGCCCGCCCGAGGTGCGCGAGGCCGCCTTCCCGCCCACCGACTCGGGGGTCCTGGGGCCCGAGCCCGCGCCCGACAACCTGACCGTGGTGGTGAGCGTCGGCGCGTCGCTGTTCGACGACCGCTACGGCCTGGCGGGGCGCCGGCCGCGCGAGCTGGTGCAGATGCCCTTCCTGGCCAACGACCGGCTCGACCCGGCCCGCAGCCACGGCGACCTGCTCCTGAGCATCGAGGCCGAGCACCCCGACACCGCGCTGTTCGCGCTCCGCCAGCTCATGCGGCGCACGCGCCGG
The DNA here is from genome assembly GCA_963819845.1 of Miltoncostaeaceae bacterium. GTDB lineage: Bacteria > Actinomycetota > Thermoleophilia > Miltoncostaeales > Miltoncostaeaceae > DATAGF01. The sequence continues at coordinate 352,797 of CAWFXQ010000008.1, read as the reverse complement.
ACGCTGGTGCTGCGCTGGATCGTCAACGGCTTCAGCCGCCGGGGCAGCACCGCGCCCCGGACGACCGGCTCGCCCCGCAACCTGATGGGCTTCATCGACGGCACCGCCAACCTCGACGCGGAGGCCGCCGCGACGATGGACCGGTACGTCTGGGTGGCCGAGGGCGACGGCGAGCCCGGTTGGGCCGCGGGGGGCTCGTACCACGTGGTCCGCGTGATCCGCATGTTCGTGGAGTTCTGGGACCGCACTCCGCTGGCCGAGCAGGAGGCGATCATGGGGCGGCACAAGGCGACGGGCGCCCCCCTCGGGATGCAGCACGAGACCGACGTCCCCGACTTCGCCGGCGACCCGGGCGGCGAGGTCACGCCGCTCGACGCCCACATCCGCCTCGCCAACCCGCGCACGCCCCAGACCGAGGAGAGCCTCCTGCTGCGGCGCGGCTTCTCGTACACGCGCGGCTACGACCCGGCCGGCCGGCTCGACCAGGGCCTGGCCTTCGTCTCCTACCAGCGCAGCCTCGAGAGGGGCTTCCTGGCGGTGCAGGCGCGGCTCTCGGGCGAGCCGCTGGAGGAGTACATCCTCCCCGAGGGCGGCGGGTTCTTCTTCGCCCTGCCCGGCGCCGAGCGGGGCTCGTTCCTGGGCCAGGGCCTGGTCGCCGCGTAGGCCCCACCGCGGCAGGTGGACTGCGGGATCCGGTTCGCTAGCATGCGCCGCCTGTCGTCCGGCGAGCGAGGGGACCCGGATGGGGTCGATGCGATGGGGAGGGGCGATCGTCCTGGCCGCGGCCTGCGCCGCGGCGCTGCCCGCGCTCGCCGCCGCCCAGGCGCCGGTGCCCCCCGCCGCCCCGCCGGCCGCGCTGCCGCCCGGCGTCATCGCGCCCGGGGTCAACATCTCCGGCGTCCAGGTCGGCGGCCTGACGCGGGCGGTCGCGCGCGACGCGGTGCTGGCGCAGTACGTCGCCCCGCGGCGGGCCACGCTGCCCCTGAGGTTCCGGGGCAGGACGCTCGCCATCGACCCGGTCAAGGTCGGCTACGCGGCCGACGTCAACTACGCGCTCGACGGGGCCCTCCTGTTCGGGCGCTCCAAGCCCGTCCCGCCCGAGGGCGTCACGGTCCCGCTGCGCCAGAGCGTCAACCGGGCGCGCCTGCGGGCCGTTCTGTCGCTGCGGGCGCGGACCCACGACCTGCCCGCGCAGGACGCGGCGCTCAGCTTCCGCGGGGCGACGCCCGTCGTGCGCAAGCCGCGCGTGGGCATCGCGATCGACATCTCCAAGGCGTCCCGCGCCGTCGAGGAGGCCATCATCGCGCGCGACCGGCCGGTCTACGGGCTGCCCTCGAAGCGCGTCAGCCCCGCGGTCACCTCGGTCGGCCCCGCCATCATCATCGAGCGCAGCGCCTACCGGCTCACCCTCTGGCGGGCGGGGAAGCGCCGCACCTTCGGCATCGCCGTCGGCCAGCCGGCCTACCCGACCCCCAGCGGGACCTTCCGCATCGTGAGCAAGCAGGTCAATCCGACCTGGTTCCCGCCGAGCTCGCCCTGGGCCGCGGGCCTGGGTCCCGTCCCTCCGGGCGTCAACAACCCGCTGGGCACCCGGTGGATGGGCACCTCGGCGCCGGCGATCGGGATCCATGGGACGCCGGTCTCGAGCTCGATCGGCACCGCCGCCAGCCACGGCTGCATCCGCATGTACATCGGGGATGCGGAGTACGTCTTCGACCAGATCGACATCGGGACGCCGGTTAGGATCGTCTGAGGCCGGCGCCGCCCCGCGGGTGAGATCCGGGCCGGGAGGTACTCTGCGCGCGTGCTCATCACGGGCCTCGCGGCGCTCGTCAGCGCCGCCGCATTCCTCCTGCCGGGCTTCCTGATCCAGCTCGCCGCCGGCCAGCGGCGGGACTACGAGCGCCAGCAGAATCCCTTCGACCTCACGCTCCGGGCGCTGCTCTGGTCGCTCGTGGTCCAGGTCATCGCCTTCCCCTGGATCGCGAGGGTCGCCCGGGAGGTGGACGACGCCGATCGCTGGTTCGACCATCTCGACCTCGTGGTTCCCTACCTGCTGGTCGTCCTGCTCGTGGGCCCGGTCGTCGCCGGGTGGATGCTGGGACGCCTCGCCGACTGGAGCGACCGGCACTCCAAACGGCCGCCCCGGTTGCTGGCGCGTGCCCTGGGGGCTGAGCCCGGGGAGGACGCCTCGTGGCCGCGCGCCCTCGAGCGCCTCAGCGGCGGCGCCTGGGTGGTCGCGCACACGACGGACGGACGCGTCATCGGCGGAGCGTTCTCCAGCCACTCCCTGGCGCCGGTGACTCCGGACTGGCGGGATCTCTTCGTGGAGAGCCAGTGGACGTTCGGCGAGGACGACGTGCCCGTCGCGCCGATGGCCCCGCCACGGTCCCTCTGGATCGAGCGCTCCGGGGTCGAGTCGATCAGCATCATGCCCTTTCCCGTGAGCACGACCCAGGAGTAACATCGGGCCATGGCCGCCCCTCCCCCGAAGCTGAACCGGATCCCCGGCGGCGTGAGCGGTGCGGCCGCGCCCCCGGCCGCCGACGAGATGCAGGACCTGCTCGAGAAGTGGGAGTCCGAGGCGGAGCGGCTACGGGAGGCGACCGAACACCTCAAGCGGCTCCGGCCGAAGGCCGACGAGCCCGCGGACGCAGGCGAGGGGGCCGGAGGCTAGGCCTCGGGGGATCGGCCGTTGAGCTCGGCCCGCAGGCGCGCCGCCGACGCCGGGGGCATCAGGGCCCGGACGAGGGTGCCCTCCTCCGTGGCCTCCTGCTCGACCTCGCGCCCGTCCGAATAGACGGCCGAGATCAGCGCCGACCGGGCATAGGGGATCGTCAGCTCGACCCGCGTGAGTCGCTCCCGGGCCGCGTCGGCCAGGCGGGAGCGCAGCTCGTCGAGGCCCTCGCCGGTGGCGGCCGACAGCCGCACCGCCTCCGGCCGGCGGTTGGCCAGCGCCTCGCGGCCGCCGCCGTCGACCAGGTCGATCTTGTTCAGCACCAGCAGCCGCGGCACGTCGGCGGCCCCGATCTCGTCCAGCACCTCGGCGACCGCCTGCGCCTGGGCGGCCCGGCGGGCCTCGGGCTCGGACGCGTCGGCCACGTGGAGGATCAGGTCGGCGTCGCGCACCTCCTCCAGAGTGGCCGAGAAGGCCTTGACGAGCTGGTGGGGGAGGTTGCGGATGAAGCCGACCGTGTCGGAGAGCAGCAGCTCGTGCCCGGCGGCGTCAACGCGGCGGGTGGTGGGGTCGAGCGTCTCGAAGAGCGCGTCGTCGGTGCTCACGCCGGCGCCCGTCAGGGCGTTCATCAGGCTCGACTTGCCGGCGTTGGTGTAGCCGGCGAGGGCGGCGCGCGGCAGCCCGGCGCCCACGCGGCGGCCGCGCTGCGTCGCGCGCGAGCGCGAGACGTCGCGCAGGCGCCGGCGGAGCGTGGCCATGCGGTTGCGGACCAGCCGCCGGTCCGACTCGAGCTGGGTCTCGCCCGGGCCCCGCGTGCCGACGCCGCCGCCCAGGCGTTCGAGGTGCTGCCAGAGCCCCTCCTGGCGGGCGTAGGAGTACTCGAGCTGGGCCAGCTCCACCTGCAGCTTGCCCTCGGCCGAGCGGGCGTGCTGGGCGAAGATGTCGAGGATCACCGCGGTCCGGTCAACGACCCGGGTCTTGAGCCGGTCCTCCAGCGACCGCTGCTGGCCGGCGCTGAGGGCGCCCTCGGCCGCGACCAGGTCGGGCTTGAGGCGCTCGACGACGGCCTTCAGCTCCTCCAGGCGGCCCCGCCCGAGGTAGGTGCGCGGCTCGGGACGGTCGCGCCGCTGCACCAGCGTCTCGACCGTCGCGGCCCCCGCCGTGCGCAGCAGCTCCCCGAACTCGGCCATGCGGTCGCGCTCCTCCTCGGGGTCGTGGGGGAGCGAGGCGATCACCACGGCCCGCTCCGGGCCGTTGCGGCGCAGCTCCTCCTCGGGGCGCGCCGCGGAGCCGCGGTAGGTGCGCTGGAGCTCGGACATCGGTCAATGATGCCCGGAACCGGGCCGGCGTGCGCAGGCGGGCGGGTGCCATAGGCTCGCGCGGATGAGAGTCCTGGCCACCGCGCTCGCCGCGACGCTGCTGGCCGCCGGGCCCGCGGCTGCCGCGCCGGGCCCTTGGTCGTCGCCGGTCGCGCTCTCGTCGCCGACCGGGGTCCGGCCGGCGGGGCCGGCGATCGCCGTCGGGCGCACGGGCGCCGTCGCGGTCGCGTGGGTGCGCTCGCTCGATCCCGGCGGCAGCCAGGTCGTGGAGGCGGCGCGCCGGGCCCGGCCGGCGACCCCGTTCGGCCGCACTGTCGCGATCGACCGGTTCTCCGGCCCGGCCGGCCCGGCGGCCCTGGGCGTGGCCCGGAGCGGCATCGCGACCGTCGGGTGGCGAACCGGGAACTCCGGGCTGCCCGTCGCGGCGACCCTGCCGCCGTCCGGACCCGCGAGCCCGTTCGTGCCGCTGCCGGCGACGGGCCTCGCGGAGCGGCTGTCGCTCGGCGTCGACGAGGACGGGGCAGCGGTCGCCGTGTGGCTCCAGCCCGACCCGCCGTCGGCGAGCCTGGCGCTGGTGGCGGCGGACCGCGCGCCGGGCGCGCCGGGTTTCTCGGCGCCGGTCACACTGGCGACGGGCGCGACGGATCCCCGGTTGGCGGTCGCGCCCGACGGCCGCGCCGTCGTCGCCTGGGTCGGACGCGAGGGGGCCGTGTGGGCGGCGCTGCGCGATCCCGCTGCGGGGTGGCGGCCCCCGCAGCGCCTCTCCGGCGCCGCGCCGGCCCGCGGCCCCAGCGTGGCAATGGGGGGCATTCGCGGCGCGATCGTGGGCTGGCTCGAGGACGCGCCGACCATCGCGATCCTCGACCCGGCCGGCGCCTGGTCGGCCCCGGAGGGCGTCGCCCCGCCGGGACCGCTCGTGGCCAAGGACCGGCCGGCGGTGGCGATGGACTTCCTCGGCCAGACCGCGGCGGTCGCCTGGCGCCAGGGCCCCGCCCCCCTCGCGCTGCGGGTCGCCTGGCGCGGCAACCCCGCCCGCCCGTGGCGGGTGAGCCGCATCGCTGACCCCGCGCGCAACGTCGGCGCGCCGGCGCTGGCCATGGGCCAGTCGGGCGACGCGTTGGTGGCGTGGTCGCATCCCCTGCGCTCGGGCGCCGACATCCGGGCCCGGCGCGTGCCTCGTGGAGGTCCCCTGGGCCCGGTCGAGGCCGTCTCGACGGGGTCTGGCTCGCGCGTCGAGCCGGCGCTCGCGATCGGCACCGGCGGGGTGATCACGGCGGCGTGGGTCGCCCTGCCTCCGGCCGGGGTGGCGTTCGCCGGGCGCGTACGCCTCGTGGCCGCGACCCGGCGCGCATCACTGCCCTAGCTGCGTAGCATCCGCCCGGTGATCTCCGGCGATCCCCCCCCGGGCCTGGATGACGCCCCCGACTGGTACCGCGACGCGGTCGTCTACGAGCTGCACGTCCGCTCGTTCCAGGACCTGAGCGGGGACGGGATCGGCGACTTCCGCGGGCTGATCTCGCGGCTCGACTACCTCCACGACCTCGGCGTGACGGCCATCTGGCTGCTGCCGTTCTACCCCTCGCCGCTGCGCGACGACGGCTACGACATCGCCGACTACCGGTCGGTCAACCCGTCGCTACGGGATCGATGCGGGACGTCGGGCTGCTCATCCGCGAAGGCCCACGAGCGCGGCCTGCGGGTGATCACCGAGCTGGTGCTCAACCACACCTCCGACCAGCACCCCTGGTTCCAGCGGGCCCGCCGCTCGCCGCCAGGCAGCCGCTGGCGCAACTTCTACGTCTGGAGCGACACCCCCGACCGCTACCGCGACGCGCGCATCATCTTCAGCGACTTCGAGTCGTCGAACTGGTCGTGGGACCCGGTGGCCGGGCAGTACTACTGGCACCGCTTCTACTCGCACCAGCCCGACCTCAACTTCGACAGCCCCGACGTGCGCCGGGCGCTGATGTCGATGGTCAACCACTGGTTCCGGATGGGCGTCAACGGGCTGCGCCTGGACGCCGTGCCCTACCTCTACGAGCGCTCCGGGACGAGCTGCGAGAACCTGCCCGAGACCCACGGGTTCCTCCGGGACCTGCGCCGCCACGTGGACGAGCGGTTCCCCAACCGGTTGCTGCTGGCCGAGGCCAACCAGTGGCCCGAGGACGCCGCCGAGTACTTCGGCGACGGCGACGAGTGCCACATGGCCTTCCACTTCCCGCTGATGCCGCGGCTGTTCATGGCGATCCAGATGGAGGACCGCTTCCCGATCATCGACATCCTCCAGCAGACGCCGGAGATCCCCGACGGATGCCAGTGGGCGCTCTTCCTGCGCAACCACGACGAGCTGACGCTCGAGATGGTCACCGACGAGGAGCGCGACTACATGTACCGGGTCTACGCGCACGAGCGCGAGGCCCGCATCAACCTGGGCATCCGCCGCCGCCTGGCCCCGCTGCTGGGCAACGACCGGGCCAAGATCGAGCTGATGAACGGCCTGCTGCTGTCGCTGCCGGGCACGCCCGTCATCTACTACGGCGACGAGATCGGCATGGGCGACAACATCTACCTCGGCGACCGGGACGGGGTGCGGACGCCGATGCAGTGGAGCGGCGACCGCAACGCCGGCTTCTCGCGCGCCAACCCGCAGCGGCTCTACCTGCCCCCGATCATCGACCCCGAATTCCACTTCGAGACCGTCAACGTCGAGACCCAGGCCAAGAACGGCGGGTCGCTGCTGTGGTGGATGCGGCGCATGCTCGCGCTGCGCAAGCGCTACCGGGTCTTCGGCCGAGGGGGCCTGGAGTTCCTGCACCCCGAGAACCGGCGCGTGCTCGCCTACCTCCGCAGCGACGGGGAGCGCAGCGTGCTGATCGTGGCCAACCTGTCGCGCTTCGCCCAGTTCGTCGAGCTCGACCTGTCGCGCTTCAAGGGCTCCGAGCCGGTCGAGCTGTTCGGCCAGACCCACTTCCCCCCCATCGGCGAGCTGCCCTACCTGCTCACGCTCGGCCCCCACGCCGTCTACTGGCTGGCGATCGAGGGGCCCCGGGAGGAGGTGGTCGTGCCGGCCGAGGACGGCGCGCCGGCGATCTACACCGCCGCCTCGCTCGACGCGCTCGTGGCCGGCCGCGGCCGGGGCGAGCTGGAGCGTGCGATCGCGCGCTTCCTGCCCACCCGGCGCTGGTTCTCGGCCAAGGCGCGGCGGATCCGCGGGGTGACCGTCACCGACGCCCTGCCGCTGGCCGGGCCGCGGGCGGGCCTCCCGGCGCGGGTGCTGATCGCGCGGGTGGAGTTCAGCGAGGGCGAGGCCGAGCGCTACGCGCTGCCGCTCGTGCTGCTGGAGGGCGAGCGCGCGGAGCGGCTGGCGGCCGACGCGCCGCGCAGCGTGGTCGCCCGGCTCGAGCGCCGGGGCGAGACCGCCGTCCTGGCCGAGGCGCTCGCCGACCCCGACGTCTGCCGCGCCCTGCTCGACGCCGTCCGGCGCCGGCGGCGGCTGCGCGGCAGCGACGGAGGCCTGCTGACGGGCCGCCCGGCGCCGGTCCTCGGCCAGGTGCTCGACGGCGACGAACCCCCCGAGCCCGCGATCTTCCGCGCCGAGCAGAGCAACACGTCGGTGCTGTTCGGCCAGTCGCTGATCCTCAAGCTCTTCCGGCGCGTCGAGGACGGCGTGAACCCCGACCTCGAGCTGGGCCGCTACCTCACCGAGCGGGCCCGCTTCCCGCACACGCCCCGGGTCGCCGGGGCGCTCGAGTACCAGAGCGGCGGCGTCGAGCCGGCCACCCTGGCGATCCTGCACGAGTTCGTCCCCAACGAGGGCGACGCCTGGCACTACACCCTCGACGCTCTGGGGCGGTTCGCCGAGGAGGTGGTCACCGAGCGGATACAGCCCGGCGCCGAGCCGCCCGACGCGGCGTCGGACGACCTGCTGGAGCGGGCGCGGGGGCCGGTGCCGGAGGAGGTCGACGAGCTCGTCGGCTCGTACCTCCAGTCGGCCCAGCTCATGGGGGTGCGGCTGGCCGAGCTGCACGCGGCGCTCGCCGGCGACGGCACCGATCCCGCCCTCGCCTCCGAGCCCGTGACGCCCCACTACCAGCGCTCGGTCTACCAGTCGGCGCGCAACCTGACCGGCCGCACGATGCAGCTGCTGCGCCGGGCGCTGCCCTCGCTCGGCGAGCGCGAGCGCGCGGAGGCGGAGTGGCTGCTGGCGCGCGAGGGCGACCTGCTGCAGCGCTTCTCGGGGCTCATCGACCGCCGCGTCCGCGCCGCGCGCATCCGCATCCACGGAGACCTCCACCTCGGCCAGGTGCTGTTCACGGGCCGCGACTTCCTCATCATCGACTTCGAGGGCGAGCCGGCGCGGTCGCTCAGCGAGCGGCGCGTGAAGCGCTCGCCGCTGCGCGACGTGGCCGGGTTGGTGCGCTCGTTCGACTACGCGACCGTCACGGCGCTGATGGACGCCGTCGCGCGCGGGCTCGTGGAGGCCGACTCCGACGCCGCCCGCGAGCTCGAGGCCTGGGTCCGGCACTGGAACGAGGGGGTCTCGGCGGCCTTCCTCGGCTCCTATCTGGAGCGGGCCGGCGACGCCCCGTGGATCCCGGGCGACCCGGATGCCCTCGCCCTGCTGCTCGACACCGCCCTGCTCGAGAAGGCGATCTACGAGCTGGCCTACGAGCTCAACAACCGCCCCGACTGGGTGGCCGTGCCCCTGCGCGGCATCCGCGACCTGCTCGACGGCGGCGTGTAGGCCGGCGCCCTCAGGGGGCGGGGAACCACTCCCGGGCCGAGGGGAACAGGTGGCGGTCGGCCAGCACGTTGAGCGCCCGGCGGGCCTCGACGAAGCGCTCGGCGATGGCCTCAAGCAGCCGCGCCGGGGGCGCCCCGGCGCGGGCGGCCAGGAGGTACCAGCGGGTCCCGAGATGGTCCAGCAGCCCGACCCCGCCGCGGGTCTCGAGGGCCTCGCCCAGCACCTCGCCGGCCGGCTCGCCCACGGCGGCGGCCCGCCCGAGCCGCTGGAGGTCGACCGGCCGGAACGCCCGAGAGGCCGTGTGGTCGGGGAAGACTCCCGCCATGAACAGCGAGAGGTCGCCGAGCCTGCGGTGGACGGCGGGATGGCGCGACTCGGGGAGGGCGTCGAGCGTCGACGCGAGGCGCACCGGGTCCAGCTCGCTGAAGCGCTGGCGCCGCCAGCCGCGCGGCGTCTCGCGCCAGACGGTGCCGCTGGCGACGCGGGTGTACGAGGCCAGCAGCGCCGCGAGGAACACCCGCCGGTCGCGGTCGGCGAGCAGCTCGCGCAGATCGTCGCCCCCGAGGAGCGGCAGCCGCCGCCGCGGCCCGACCCACTCGGGCACGTGGGTCGCCTCGCGCAGCTCGGCGGCGACCCGCTCGACGGCGACCGCGAAGACCATAAAAGGCGACGCCCTCACCACGGCGTCCCGCGCCGGGTCGCCGGCCGCCGGCCGCAGCAGCAGCTCGGCGGCCGCGGGCGACGCGAGCGCCTCGTCGATGAGCTCGGGGCGCCGGCGCAGCGCGGCGGCCGCCTCGCCGGGCTCCATCTCGGGGAGCCCGGCGAGCCGCAGGATCAGGCCGAGATCCCACGGGGTCAGGTGCGGGAGGTGGCCCATCCGTGGATGGTAGTGCCCCACCGGGGCCGCCGGAGCGGTTGCCCGGCCGTCGCCACGCCGTTAGGGTGCGGCGCCACAGGGATCCCGGCCCCCTGGAGGTCCGAGTTGGCCGACTTCGGATGATTCCCCGACCGCGCCGCTCGGCGGTGCTGGCGCTGGCCCTGAGCGCGGCGACGGCCGCCGTGCTCGCCGCGCCGGCGCTCGCCGCCAAGGACGACGTCGTCCTCATCTCGCGGGCCACCGGGCCGGCCGGGGCGGCCGTCGACGCGAACGCGGTCACCTCCTCCAGCTCGGCGAGCGGCGACCAGGTCGCCTTCGACACCGACGCCGACAACATCTCGACCGAGGACAACAACGGCTTCACGAACGTCTTCGTGCGCGACGCGGCGACGAACGTGACCACCTTCGCCAGCCGCGCGACGGGGGCCGCCGGGGTCGGCGGCGACGGGGCCTCGCGGGACCCGGCGATCTCCGGCGACGGGCGCTTCGTGGCCTTCGAGTCGGACGCCGACAACCTCTCGGCGGAGGACATCAACGCCGCCCGCAACATCTTCGTGCGCGATCTCGTCGCGGGGACGACGACCCTCGTGAGTCGCGCCTCGGGCCCCGGGGGCGCCGCGGCGGACACCGCCTCGAACGACCCGGACGTGTCAGACGACGGGCGCTTCGTCGTCTTCTCGTCGACCGCCGACAACCTCTCGACCGAGGACAACAACGGCTTCACGAACATCTTCGTCCGCGACCTGGTCGCCAACACGACGACGCTGGTCAGCCGGGCGCCGGGCGCGGGGGGCGCCGGGGCGAACGACAACTCCGTGATCCCGGCGATCTCCGGCGACGGTAACCGCGTGGCCTTCCAGAGCGGCGCCAACAACCTCTCCAACGAGGACAACAACGCCGTCGTGAACGTCTTCGTCCGGGACATCGACGCCGGCTCCAACGCCCTCGTCAGCCGTGCGACGGGGCCCGGCGGAGCCCCCGGCGGCGACAACTCGGCCAACGCCGACATCTCGCCGTCCGGCCGCTACGTGAGCTTCCAGTCCGGGGCCAACAACCTGTCGGCCGACGACAACAACGCCGTCCTCAACATCTTCCTGCGCGACCTCGACGACGCCACGACGGCGCTCGTCAGCCGCGCGAGCGGCCCCGGCGGAGCGGGCGGCGACGCCACGTCCTTCACCGCCTCCGTCGCGGACAACGCCCGCGTGGCCTTCTCATCCAGCGCGAACAACCTGTCGGCCGACGACAACGACGCGTTCACCAACGTCTTCGTGCGCGACGCGATCGCCAACTCGACCGAGCTGGTGAGCCGGGCACAGGGCGCGGCCGGAGCCGCGGCCAACAACGGGTCCTTCCTTCCGTCGACCTCGCAGGACGGGCGCTACGTCGCCTTCCAGTCGCTCGGGACGAACCTCACGGCCGGGACCATCGCGGGCGTGCGCAACATCTACCGCCGCGACGTGCTCGGCGACACGCCGATCGCCACGCCGGTCTGCAAGATCCTGCCGCTGCCGCCCTCGCCGCCGGCCAAGGACGACGTCACCTTCACGCTCACGGTTCAGCAGCTGCAGATCAACCAGCGCATCAGCCAGGCCGCGATCCGGCGCCTGAACGCGGTCGAGGCCCGCCTCAACGGCGGCCTGGCCGGCCGCGACCTGTGCGGCTACTCGATCGGCCCGCCCCAGCTGGGGCCCGGGATCACCAGCGCCCCGGCGGCGGCCTCGCTCGCTCCGGCGGCCCCGGCCGACCCTGCGCCGATCGTCAACCCCGGCCGCAGCGGCCAGGGCGATCCCCTGACCCTGAGCGCCGAGCAGCTGCTGATCAACCAGCGCATCGACCAGGCGGCCATCCGCCGGGCCACGGGCATCACCAACCGCCTCGAGGCAGGGCTGACCGGCGGTGACGTCCAGGCCGCCCAGGTGACCCAGGGCAAGCTCTTCAACCGCCTCCAGATCGTCACCAAGACCCCCACGGCCGAGCCGCCGGCCAGCGAGACCACCATCCCGCCCCGCCAGAACCCGCCCGACCCCGACAGCGTCACCCTCAGCACCGAGCAGCTGAAGATCAACCAGCGCATCAGCCAGGCCGGCGTGCGGAACGCCAACGCCCTGATCCGGCGCCTGGAGACCGGCCTGTCGGGCACCGACCTGCGCGCGGCGACCCTGACCGCGACCGACCTGGGGTGAGGCGCCGGCCGCTCCTCGGCCTGGCGCTCGCCGGCGTCGCGGCCGCCGGCCTCGCCGCGCCCGCGATGGCCGCGGTGGACGACCTCGACCTGATCTCGCGGGCCACCGGCGGCGGCGGCGCGCCGGTCGACAACGACGCGGTCACCCCCTCGACCTCGGCGAACGGCCAGCGCGTCGCCTTCGACAGCTGACGCCGACAACCTCTCGACCGAGGACGACGACGCGGTCCGCGATGTCTTCGTGCGCGACGCGGCTGCGGGCACCACGATCCTCGCGAGCCGGGCCTCGGGGCCGGGCGGCGCCGGGGGGAACGCGATCTCGAGCGGCCCGGCGCTCTCCGGCGACGGCCGCTTCGTGGTCTTCGTCGTCGGACGCCGACAACCTCTCCACCGAGGACGACGACACGGTCTCGAACATCTTCGTGCGCGACCTGGTGGCCGACACGACCACGCTGGTGAGCCGCGACTCGGGAGCGGGGGGCGCCGGGGCGAACGACGACTCCACCGACCCGGACATCTCGGGCGACGGCCGCTACGTGGTCTTCGAGTCCGACGCCGAACAACCTGGCGCCGGCAGCCAACCCCGCGTTCGCGAACATCTTCGTGCGCGACCTGGTCGCCAACACGACCCGGCTCGTCAGCAGGTCCCCGGGCGCGGGGGGCCCCGGCGGCGACGACGACTCCCGCCGCCCGGCGATCTCGGACGACGCCACACGCATCGTCTTCCAGTCGGTGGCCGACAACCTCGTGGCCGACGACGACGACGCCGTGCAGGACATCATCGTCCGCGAGCGCGTCTCGGGATCGAACACGCTCGTGAGCCGGGCGACGGGGGCCGGCGGCGCTCCCGCCAACGACAGCTCCGACCGCGCCGAGATCTCGCCCTCGGGGCGCTACGTCGTCTTCCAGGGCCGGGGCGACAACCTGGTGGGCGACGACAACGACGGCGTCACGAACATCTTCCTGCGCGACCTCGACGAGTCGACGACGGCGCTGGCGAGCCGCGCGCACGGGGCCGGGCGGCGCGGGCGCCGACGCCAGCTCGTTCGACCCCGTCGTCGCCGACAACGCCCGCGTGGCGTTCACCTCGGGCGCCGACAACCTCTCGGCGGAGGACAACAACGCGGTCACGAACGTCTTCGTGCGCGACGTGCCGGGCGGCACGACGACGCTCGTCAGCCGGGCGCCCGGCCCCGCCGGCGCCCCCGCCAACGACGGGTCGCCTTCCCCACGACCTCGCGGGACGGGCGCTACGTGGCCTTCCAGTCGCTGGCCACCAACCTCCTCGCCGGCACCGTCCCCGGCCTGCGCAACATCTACCGCCGCGACGTCCTGGGCGACACGCCGGTGGCCACCCCGGCCTGCAAGAACCTGCCCCTGCCGCCCACCCCGCCCGACAAGGACGATGTCACCTTCACGCTGTCGGTCACCCAGCTGCGCATCAACCAGCGCATCAGCCAGGCCGCCATCCGGCGCCTGAACGCGGTCGAGGCGCGCCTGAACGGCGGCCTGCAGTCCCGCGACCTGTGCGGCTACTCGGTCGGCCCGGCCCAGCTGGGGCCCGGCATCACCAGCGCCCCGGCGGCGGCCTCGCTGGCCCCCGTCGCCCCGGCCGACCCGGCCCCGATCGTCGACCCGGGCCGCAGCGGCCAGGGCGACCCCCTGACCCTCAGCGCCAGCCCAGCTGCTGATCAACCAGCGCATCGACCAGGCCGCCATCCGCCGGGCCACCGGCATCACCAACCGCCTCGAGGCCGGCCTCACCGGCGGCGACGTGCGGGCCGCCCAGGTCGACCCAGGGCAAGCTCTACGACCGCCTCCAGATCCTCGCCAAGCTCGCCGGCCCCGAGCCGCCGGCCTCCAAGACCGTGATCCCGCCCCGCAAGAACCCGCCCGACCCGGGCAGCGTCACCCTCACCGTGGGCCAGCTCAAGATCAACCAGCGCATCTCCCAGGCGGCCGTGCGCGACGCCAACGCCCTGATCCGGCGCCTGGAGACCGGCCTGGCCGGCGCCGACCTGCGCGCCGCGACCCTGACCGCGACCGACCTGGGCTGAGGCGGCGCACCGTGCGCAGGCGCCTCCTCATCGCCCTGGCGGTCTGCGCGGCCGCCCCGGCCGCGGCGGCGGCGCCGGCCGTCGGCGCGGTGGACGACGTGATCCTCATCTCGCGGGCCGACGGGCCCGCCGGGGCCCCCGCCGACTTCAGCTCGTTCGTCGCGTCCAGCTCGGCGAGCGGCGACCGGATCGCGTTCAACTCGTCGGCGACCAACCTCGTGGCCGGGACCACCCCCGGGGTCAACATCTTCGTCCGCGACGCCGTCGCCGACACGACAACGCTGGCGAGCCGCGCCACCGGGGCGTCGGGCGCACCCGCGGACGGCGAGTCGAGGACCCCCTCGATCTCCGGCGACGGCCGCTTCGTGGCGTTCTCGTCCTCGGCCGACAACCTCTCGGCCGAGGACGACATCGGCGCCCTGAACGTCTTCGTGCGCGACCTCGTCGCCGGGACGACCACCCTGGTGAGCCGTGCATCGGGGGCGGGCGGCGCCGCGGCGGACGATGATTCCGAGCGACCGGACATCTCGGCCGACGGCCGCTACGTCGTCTTCCAGTCGGACGCCGACAACCTGGCGCCAGCCGCCGACGACGCCTTCACCAACATCTTCGTGCGCGACCTGGTCGCCAACACGACGAGGCTGGTGAGCCGCGCGCCCGGCCTCGGCGGCGCGGCTGCCGACGACAACTCGTCCTTCCCGTACATCTCCGCGAGCGGGGCGCGCGTGGCGTTCCAATCGGGCGCCGACAACCTCTCGACCGAGGACGGCGACGCCTTCCAGAACATCTTCGTGCGCGACCTCGCCTCCGGGACGACAACGCTCGTCAGCCGCGCGACGGGGGTCGCCGGCGCACGCGCCAACGGCGACTCGACCGAGCCCGAGATGTCGCCCTCGGGCCGCTACGTGACCTTCGTCTCAGAGGCCAACAACGTGGCGACCGATGACGACAACGGGGTCCGCAACGTCCTCCTTCGCGACCTCGACGAGTCGACCACGGCGCTGGTGAGCCGCGCCAACGGCGCCGGCGGGGCCGGCGGGGACGCCGACTCCTTCCTGGCCGTCGTCTCGGACAACGCGCGGGTGGCCTTCAGCTCAGATGCGAACAACCTCTCGGCGGAGGACGGCGACGGGTTCGAGAACGTCTTCGTGCGCGACGCCCTCAACGCGACCACGACGCTCGTGAGCCGCGCGTCCGGCGCGGCCGGCGCGCCGGCCAACCAGAGCACGATCGAGCCCGCGATCTCGGCGGACGGGCGCTACGTCGCGATGGTGTCCCTGGCGACCAACCTGGCGGCGGGCACGGTCGCCGGCGAGCAGTACGTCTACCGCCGCGACGTCCTGGGCGACGCCCCGGTCGCCACCCCTGCCTGCAAGAACCTGCCCCTGCCGCCCGCGCCCTCCGACGAGGAGGCCACCTTCACGCTCAGCGTCCAGCAGCTGCGCATCAACCAGCGCATCAGCCAGGCTGCAATCCGGAGGCTCAACGCCGTGGAGGCCCGCCTGAACGGCGGCCTGCAGGCCCGCGACCTGTGCGGCTACTCGGTCGGCCCGGCCCAGCTCGGGCCCGGCATCACCAGCGCCCCGGCGGCGGCCTCGCTGGCCCCCGTCGCCCCGGCCGACCCAGCGGCGATCGTCGATCCCGGCCGGACCGGGCAGGGCGACCCGATCACGCTCTCGGCCGAGCAGCTCCTGATCAACCAGCGCATCGACCAGGCCGCCATCCGCCGGGCGACGGGCATCACCAACCGTCTCGAAGCCGGCCTCACCGGCGGGGACGTGCAGGCCGGCCAGGTCATCCAGGGTAAGCTGTTCAACCGGCTCCAGATCGTCGCCAGGGTCCCGGCCCCCGAGCCGCCCGCCACCCGGACCGTCATCCCGCCCCGCAAGAACCCGCCCGACCCCGGCAGCGTCACGCTCTCCACCGAGCAGCTCAGGATCAACCAGCGCATCGCCCAGGCCGGGGTGCGCAACGCCAACGCCCTCATCCGGCGCCTGGAGACCGGGCTGTCGGGGGCCGACCTGAAGCCCGCCACCCTGACCGCGGCCGACCTGGGCTGAGGCGCGCAACGTGAGACGCCCCCGGCTCCTCGGCCTGGCGCTGGCCGCCGTCGCGGCGGCGGTCCTGGCAGCGCCCGCGCTGGCCGCGAAGGACGACGTGATCCTCATCTCCCGCGCCACCGGGCCGACCGGGGCGCCCGGCGATGTGTTCTCCAGCAACCCCTCGATCTCGGCCAACGGCGACCGGGTGGCCTTCACGTCCAGCGCGACCAACCTCTCCCCGGAGGACACCCCGGGACCGAGCATCTTCGTCAGGGAGGCCGGGTCGAACGTGACGACGCTGGCGAGCCGCGCGCCCGGCGCGGGCGGCGCCGCGGCCGACGATGACTCGAGGGACCCGGCCATCTCCGGGGACGGCCGCTACGTCGCGTTCGAATCGGACGCCGACAACCTCTCGACGGACGACGACGACGGCGTGGCCAACATCTTCGTCCGCGACCTGGTCGCCAACACGACCATCCTGGTGAGCCGCGCGACCGGGACGGGCGGGGCGGCGGCGAACGACGGGTCGAACGCCGCCGCGATCTCCCGCGATGGGCGTTATGTCGCCTTCGAGTCGGACGGCGACAACCTCTCCGGCGCCGACGACGACGCGGTCAGGAACGTCTTCGTGCGCGACCTGGTCGCGAACAGGACGATCCTCGTCAGCCGACGGTCGGGAGCCAACGGGGCCGGGGTCAACGACCTCTCATTCGCCCCGGCGATCTCCGCCGACGGCACCCGTGTCGCCTTCGCCTCGCGCGCCGACAACCTCTCAAGCGAGGACGACGACGGCTTCCCGAACGTCTTCGTACGCGACCTGACCGCGGCGACCACCACGCTCACCAGCCGCGCCACCGGCGTCGCCGGCGCCCCCGCGGCCGGCGGCGCGTCGAGCGGCCCCGCGATCTCCCCCTCCGGCCGCTTCGTCGCGTTCACGTCGTTCGCCGACAACCTCTCGGCCGACGACGACAGCGCCGCGCAAGACATCTTCCTGCGCGACCTCGACGAGTCCACCACCGCTCTCGCGAGCCGGGCGAACGGCGCGCGCGGAGCCGGCGCGGACGCCAACTCCTCGTCCCCCTCCGTCTCCGACAACGCCCGCGTGGCCTTCAGCTCGACGGCCACCAACCTCTCGGCCGATGACAGCGATCCGTTCGAGGACGTGTTCGTGCGCGACGTCCTCGCCGACACCACCGAGCTCGTGAGCCGCGCGCCGGGCGCCGCCGGCGCAGCGGCCAACGCGTTCTCCACGGACCCCACGACCTCGGCCGAGGGCCGGTACGTGGCGTTCCAGTCGCGTGCGAGCAACCTGGTCGCCGGGACCGCGCCGGCCGTCAACAATGTCTTCCGCCGCGACGTGCTGGGTGACGCTCCGGTGGCCATGCCGGCCTGCAGGACCCTGCCCCTGCCGCCGGCGCCCTCCGACGAGGAGGCCACCTTCACGCTCAGCGTCCAGCAGCTGCGCATCAACCAGCGCATCAGCCAGGCCGCCATCCGGCGCCTCAAGGCCGTCGAAGCGCGCCTGAACGCCGGGCTGGCCTCGCGCGACCTTTGCGGCTACTCGGTCGGCCCGGCCCAGCTGGGGGCCGGGATCACCAGCGCCCCGGCAGCCGCCTCGCTGGCGCCCGCCTCACCGGCCGACCCCGCGCCGATCGTCGACCCCGGCCGCACCGGCCAGCGCGACCCCCTCACCCTCAGCGCGGCCCAGCTCCTGATCAACCAGCGCATCGACCAGGCCGCGATCCGCCGGGCGACCGGCATCACCAACCGCCTCGAGGCCGGCCTGAGCGGCGGCGATGTGCGAACCGGCCAGGTGAGCCAGGGCAAGCTGTTCGACCGGCTCCAGATCCTCGCCAAGGTGCCCTCCGCCGAGCCGCCCGCCTCCACGACCACCATCCCGCCGCGCAAGAACCCGCCCGACCCCGGCAGCGTCAGCCTCAGCACCGCCCAGCTCAGGATCAACCAGCGCATCGCCCAGGCCGGGGTGCGCAACGCCAACGCGCTGATCCGGCGCCTGGAGACCGGGCTGTCGGGCGCCGACCTGCGCCTGAGCACGCTGACGGCCGCCGACCTGGGTTGAGCGGCATCAAAGCACCACCTCATGGTGCTAAGGTGACACGGTGCGTACGACCATCAGGATCGACGATGACCTCTACCGGGCGGTGAAGGAGCGCGCCGCCCGGTCGGGCCGGACGATCGCGGCCGTGCTCGAAGACGCGGTGCGCGCGGGGCTGCAGCCCGCCCCCGGCGGCGGCGCCGTCCCGAGCCGGTACACGGTCCCGGTCACCGGCTCCGGTGGGCTCGCCCCCGGCGTCGATCTCTCGTCGAACGCCGCGGTGCAGGAGGTCCTGGATCGGGACGTCCCGCTCGATGCGCTGCGTTGACGTCAACGTCCTGGTCTACGCGCATCGGGCGGATCTGCCCGAGCACGATCCATACCGGGACCTCCTCGAGCAGATCGCCAACGACGAGGAGGCGCTGGGGGTGCCCGACGCCGTGGCGGCCGGCTTCCTCCGCCTCGTGACCAACCGCCGCGTGTTCACCGAGCCGACGCCGGCCGCCCAGGCCTGGGCCGCGGTCGACCGACTGCTCGACGCGCCGGCCGTCCGCCTGCTGGCCGCCGGCGATCGCCACTGGCACCACTTCCGCCGCCTGGCGACGCAGATCGAGGCCCGCGGCCCCGACCTGCCCGATGCCTATCTCGCGGCCTATGCCGTGGAGAACGGCGCCACCTGGCTCAGCGCCGACCGCGGATTCGCCCGCTTTCCCGGGCTGCGCTGGCGGCACCCGCTGGACTGACCGGGGCTCGCCTCACCAGGCCCGGCGCACCGCTGACGCTGATCGCCGGGATCGCTGCGTTCAACCGCGGTGCTCGTCGCGATGGCGATCGCCGACACCGTCCGCGAGGGTGCTCGGGCGCCGAGCAGCCCGGGGTAGGCCGCTCCGGGCAGGGCGGCTCCAGCCCTGAAACCATGGTGTGACGGATGGGCCCACCGCCCACGGTGACCGACGGAGGGATCATGGGCACCCCTGACGAGACCGCGCTGAGGGCGGAGAACCGCTCGGTCGAAATCGATGCGGCGACGCTCGTCCATCGCCGCTTCGGCAGCAGCGAGGGCGACGCCGCCTGTTCTTCTCCGGCTCGGTGGAGGGCCGAGCCAAGGGCATGCAGTTCCTCGAGCGGATGTCCGCCCGGACGATCGACCGCGGCGAGCCGACCGACCTGGCCTCCCGCGGACGCCCAGCTCGAGGCGTTCGCGCGCTGGGGGATCTCGGACCCCTCCCAGCTCGTGCGGGTCGCGGCGATCACCCACCCGACCTTCGTCGCCGGCGGCGACGACGACACGATGATGATCACCGAGAACAGCGCCCTCCTCGCCCACCACCTGCCCGCCGCGCAACTGCGCATCTACCCGGACGTCCGCGCGTTCCTCAACGGTGGCTGAGGGCGCGCGCACGCGAACCGGGCCTGGGCGCTCCGCGTGCTCGGCGTGACCGACGACGCCTTCCCGACCCTCGGCCCCGGCGAGATCGCCATCCTGGAGGCGGTGGGGTCGCGTCGTGCGGTCCTGGCCGGGGACTACCTCTACCGGGAGGGGGATGCCGCGTACGACTTCTACGTCGTCCTCTCGGGGCGGGCGGAGGTCTTCATCAGCGCCGAGGGCGAGGAACAGCAGCTCGCCTCCCACGGCCCCGGGAGCTTCCTCGGCGAGCTGAACCTGATCACCGGCCTGCGGGTGTTCCTGTCGGCCCGGGTCGCCGAGCCGGGCGAGGTCCTGGCCGTCCCCGCCGACGCCCTTCGCCGCGTCATCGCTACCCAGCCGCAGCTGAGCGACAAGATCCTGGTCGCGTTCATGGCGCGCCGGACGGCGCTCCTGACCGGCGCCGCCTCCGCGATCAGGGTGGTGGGCTCCCGGTTCTCGCCCGAGTCGGTTCAGATTCGAGAGTTCCTGGCCCGGACCCGCATTCCGCACGAGTGGCTGGACGCCGATTCCGACCTCCAGGTCGAAGGGCTCCTTCAGGAGTTCGACGTCACGCCGTCGGAGCTGCCGGTCGTGATCTCCTCCGGGGTGCTGCTGCGCCGTCCCAGCCCCGGGGCGCTCGCCGACCACCTGGGGCTGACCCTCGGGACGCTCCCCGAGCGTTCCTTCGACCTGGTGATCGTGGGCGGGGGCCCGGCCGGCCTGGCCGCGGCCGTGTACGGGGCGTCCGAGGGTCTGCGCACCCTGGGGGTGGAGATGGTGGCCCCCGGCGGCCAGGCCGGCGCCAGCTCGAGGATCGAGAACTACTTCGGCTTCGCGACCGGGATCCCCGGGGGCGATCTCATGCAGCGCGGGCTGGTGCAGGCGGAGAAGTTCGGCGCCCATCTGAGCGCCCCCTGTGCCGCGGTCGCGCTGGGCGAGGAGGCCGGGCATCTGGTCGTCAACCTGTCCGACGGCACGACCGTGGCCGGGCGCGCCGTGATCGTGGCCAGCGGTGCCCGCTACCGGCGGCTGGAGGCCGATCGGCTGGCGGACTTCGAGAACAGCGGCGTCTACTACGCCGCGACCGATCTGGAGGCACGCCAGTGCGCCGGCAGCCCGGTGGTGATCGTGGGAGGCGGCAACTCCGCCGGCCAGGCCGCGGTGTTCCTGGCCGACCAGGGAAGCGCGGTGACGGTGGTGATCCGGGGCCCCGACATCGGCGCCGGCATGTCCCGCTACCTCGTGGATCGACTGGAGGGCCACCCACGCATCGAGATCCTGACCGGCACCACGATCGTGGCGCTCCGCGGAGACGAGAGCCTCCGTGGAGTTCGCATCGCGGGACCTCATCGAGAAGGCGAACTGTCGTGCGCGGCGCTGTTCTCGTTCATCGGCGCCGACCCCGAGTCGGCCTGGCTCTCCGGTTGCGCGGCTCTTGATGCCCGCGGGTTCGTCCTCACCGACCGGTCCCTGAGCGCGAAGCAGCTCGACGAGCGATGGGCAGCGTTGGGGAGGGGACCGCTGCCGTTCGAGACGAGCTGTCCCGGGCTGTTCGCCGTGGGGGACGTGCGATCCGGATCAACCAAGCGCGTGGCCGCAGCGGTGGGTGAAGGATCAGCCGCAGTGAGGTCCGTCCACGAGCATCTGGCCTTCGCCGCCCACTGAATGCGCCAGATGAGCGGGCGGTGCGCACGACATCGCCCACCTGGACGCCAGTGCCGCCCGGCACCCGGCGGAGGTCAGCGTCGCCACGGGCGCCGGCCTCGGCGGTCACTGACCACCCCAGGCCATCACCGTCGGCCCGGTGGCGTCGACGATGCCGAGCTGCCCAACGTTGAAGCTCCCCGCGATGGCGCGCGGACCCGTGAAGCAGGTGGCCGCGTCTGGTTGTCTCTGCCCATCCCGACTCAGGAGGCGACATGAGCACGGACATGAAGCTCGAGGTGGTCGTGATCCCCGTCTCGGACGTCGACCGGGCGAGGGACTTCTACGTGAGCCTCGGGTGGAGGCTCGATGTCACCCCGCCGGGCGTGGTCCAGCTCACGCCGCCTGGGTCCGGGTGCTCGGTCCAGTTCGGCGCGAACCTCACGACGGCCGAGCCGGGTTCGGTCCAGCACAACTACCTGGTCGTGGACGACCTCGAGGCGACCCGGGACCGGCTGAGCGCCGCCGGCGTCGCGCTGGGCGAGTTCTTCCACATCAGCCGGGAGGGCCCGGTCCCCGGTCTGGATCCCGAGCGCCGAAGCTACTTCTCGCGTGCCGAGCTGAGCGACCCCGACGGGAACACCTGGTGGTTCCAGGAGATCACGACCCGGCTGCCCGGCCGGATCGACGCCGCCGCCGGCACGACGTACGGGTCCATCGCCGACGTGAGGAGCGCGCTGGTCCGCGCGGCGACCGCGCACGGCGAGCACGAGAAGCGCATCGGGCACGCCGATGAGGACTGGCCCTCCTGGTACGCCGAGTACATGGTCAAGGAGCAGTCCGGAGAGGAGCTCCCGACGTGAGCGCCGACTACGACGTCATCCTGCTCGGCGGCGGCGCGCCCGGCGAGCACTGCGCCGCCGCGCTGGCCGAGGGCGGCCTGCGCGTCGCCGTCGTCGAGCGCGAGCTGGTCGGGGGCGAGTGCTCCTACTGGGCGTGCATCCCCTCCAAGGCCCTCCTCCGCCCCGGCGAGGCCGTGCAGGGCGCGCGCGACGTCGGGGCGAGCGCGCAGGTTGACGTCGCGGCGGCGCTCGCCTGGCGCGACTACATGGTCTCCAACCACTCCGACGCCGGGCAGGAGCGCTGGCTCGCCGACCGGGGCATCGCGCTCATCCGCGGGACCGGCCGCCTCGCCGGGCCGGGCGCCGTGGAGGTTGACGGCGTCCGCCACACGGCCGAGCACGTCGTGGTCGCGTGCGGCGCCGACCCCGTCGTCCCCCCCGTCCCGGGCCTGCGCGAGCTCCCGGGTGCTCTGGGGCACCCGCGAGGCGACCAGCATGACGGAGGTCCCCCGGCGCCTCGTCGTCCTGGGCGGCGGGCCCGCGGGCCTGGAGCTGGCCCAGGTCGTCAACCGCCTCGGCGGCGAGGCGGCGCTGGTTGAGGGCGCCGCGCACGTGCTCGCCCGCGAGCCCGCCCCGCTCGGCGAGGCGCTCGCCGAGGCCCTGCGCCGCGACGGCATCGAGATCCACGTCGGCGTCCACGCGAGCGCGGCGCGCCGCGACGGCGACGACTATGTCCTCGAGCTCGAGGACGGGCGCGAGCTGCGCGGCGAGCGCCTGCTCGTCGCCACCGGGCGGCGCCCGCGGGTGGAGGGGATCGGGCTCGAGACGGTCGGCGTCGAGGCCGACCCCCGCGGGATACCGGTTGACGACCACCTCCGCGCGGGCGAGCGCCTCTGGGCGATCGGCGACGTCACGGGCGTCTGGCCGCTGACCCACGTCGGCGAGTACGAGGGGGAGGTCGTTGCGGCGAACATCCTCGGCGCGCCGCGGCCGGCCAACTATGAGGCCGTGCCGCGCGTCACCTACACCGACCCCGAGGCCGGAGCGGTCGGCGCCGTCGAGGCCGCCTTCAGCGGCACCGCGCTCCTGGCCGAGATCCCGAGGATGCAGACGTACACCCACGCGTACGCCGAGGCGGGCGGCTTCCTGACGCTGCTGAGCGACGGCGAGCGCCTCGTCGGCGCCTACGGGCTCGGCCCCGGGGCCGGCGAGTGGCTGCAGCAGGCGACGCTGGCGATCCGCGCCCGGGTTCCGCTGGACGTGCTCACCGACACCATCCAGCCGTTCCCGAGCTTCTCGGAGATCCACGCCGACGCGCTCAAGTCGCTGCGGGCGGCGATCACGGGAGGTGCCCGATGAGCGCGCTCGAAGGCCAGATCGTCGTGGTGATCGGCGGGAGCGCCGGCATCGGCCTCGAGACGGCCCGCCTGGCGCGCGCCGAGGGCGCCGAGGTCGTCATCACCGGGCGCAACCGCGAGCGCCTGGAGGGCGCCGCGGGCGAGGTGGGCGCCACGCGCACGGCGGCCTTCGACGCCACAGACTTCCCCCGCCTCGAGCGGTTCTTCGCCGACCTGCCGACGCCGATCGACCACGTGCTGGTCACGGGGCCCGGGCCCTATTACGCGCCGCTGGCGGAGTTCGACTTCGAGGCGGCGCGCCGCGATCTGGAGGCGCACATCTTGCTCCCGCTGCAGGTCGCGCGAAACGCCGTCGGCAGGGTGCGCCCCGGCGGGACCCTGCTCTTCATGGGCGGCACCGGCGGGCGCGCCACGGCGCCGGGCTTCGCGCTCATCTCGGCGCTCACGGCCGCGGGTCCCGCGATGACGAGGAACCTGGCGTTCGAGCTCGCGCCGATCCGCGTGAACATGATCGCGGCCGGGTTCGTCGACACGCCGCTCTCGGCAGCGCTCCTCGGCGACCAGCTTGACGCGCGCCGCGAGCAGCTCCGCACGACGCTGCCCATCCGACGCGTCGTCGGCCCGGCGGACATCGCCGCCCTCGCCGTCCACCTCATGGCGAACACGGCGCTCACGGGCGCGACCTACGACATCGACGGCGGCCAGCAGCTCGTCCACTAGCCCCGACGCCGAGGGAGGTCTGGACGGGTGCCGCCCGTGCCGGAGCGAGAACCTGCGCGAGTGGCGCCGCGCGAAGGGCCGCCGCCGGCCGTCAGCCTCCGGACCTGAGCTCGGCGACGGCGGTCTGGATGAGCTCGGCGACCGGCGCCGGCTTGGACACGTAGATGGCGTGACTGCCCTCGGCCTCGACGACCGTCGAGCCGGCCCGCTGTGACATGAAGCGCTGGGCATCGGGGGGGATCATGCGGTCGGCGGTGGCGACCAGGTACCAGCTCGGCCGGGATCTCCAGGCCGGCTCGCTGATCTCACCAGCCAGAGCGCCCACGCCCCAGGGCACCTGGGAGTCGGCCATGAAGGCGGCGTGCTCCGGCTCCACGTCGGCGGCGAACGAGGCGGGGAACTTCTCCCTGTCGAGGAACAGGAAGCCGTCTTGGGGCGGGAGGATCGGCGGCACGGGCGCCCCGGGCGGCGGATCGGCGATCAGGCTGTTGACCGACTCGCCCGCGTCGGGGGCGAAGGCGGCGATGTAGACGAGCCCGGCGACGTTGGGATCGGTGCCCGCCTCGGTGACCACCGCACCGCCGTAGGAGTGGCCGACCAGGACGACCGGGCCGTCCTGGGCCGCGATTGCCCGCTTGGTCACCGCGACATCGTCCTCGAGGGAGAGGGTCGGGTTCTGGACCACGGCGACGGTGCAGCCGGCGCTCTTCAGGATCGCGTAGACCCCCTCCCAGCCGGACCCGTCCGCGAAGCCCCCGTGCACGAGGACCACGTTGGGCTTGTCCAGCTTCGGCGCCGCAGCAGCCATGACGTCCTCCTTTTGCCAGACCCGGCCGGTGCGGCCACCCTAGCCCAGGCTTCGACGAGACCACCACGCATCCGTAACCACCGGACGCCCCGGCTCACCAGGCTCGGCGCAGCAGCAGCAGCGACCGCGCCGGCAGGGGGAGCTCCGACCGGGCCGGCCAGGTGCCGGTGCCCTCGGGCTCGTCCGGGCGGGCGGTCGAGACCACGTGGCGCCAGCGGTTGCCGAATCGCCGGGCCGGCAGCCGGAAGTCGACCTGCTCGTGGCCCGCGTTCACGAGCAGCACGAACGAGTCGTCGATCACGGGCTCGCCCGTCGGCGAGGGCGAGGGGATCTCCTCGCCGTTGAGGAACACGCCGAGCGCCCGGCGCTCACCGGCCCGCCAGTCGCGGCGGCTCATCTCGCGCCCGTCCTCGCGGAACCAGCGGATGTCCGGCAGCCCCGAGCCGTCGCCGTCGCCGCCCCCGAAGAAGTCGCGCCGGTGGAAGACCGGATGCGCCTTGCGCAGGGCGATCAGCCGCCGCGTGAACTCCAGCAGCCGCACCCGCTCGTCGTCGAGCTCCCAGTCGAACCAGCTGATCTCGTCGTCCTGGCAGTAGGCGTTGTTGTTCCCTTCCTGGGTGCGGCCCATCTCGTCGCCGCCGAGCAGCATGGGCACCCCCTGCGACAGCAGCAGCGTCGCCAGGAAGTTGCGGTGCTGGCGCGCCCGCAGCTCGAGGATCTGGGGATCGTCGGTCGGCCCCTCGGCGCCGCAGTTCCAGCTGCGGTTGTCGTCGGTGCCGTCGCGGTTGTCCTCGAGGTTCGCCTCGTTGTGCTTCTCGTTGTAGGAGACCAGGTCGCGCAGGGTGAAGCCGTCGTGCGCGGTCACGAAGTTGATCGAGGCGAACGGCCGCCGCCCGTCGGACTGGTAGAGGTCGCTGGAGCCGGTGAGCCGCGAGGCGAACTCGGCCACGCCGTCGCTCTGGCCGCGCCAGAAGTCGCGCATCTCGTCGCGGTAGAGCCCGTTCCACTCGGTCCAGAGCACGGGGAAGTTGCCGACCTGGTAGCCGCCGGGGCCGACGTCCCAGGGCTCGGCGATCAGCTTGACCTGGGAGAGCACCGGGTCCTGGTGGATGATGTCGAAGAAGGCCGAGAGGCGGTTGACCTCCCAGAACTCGCGCGCCAGGGCCGAGGCGAGGTCGAAGCGGAAGCCGTCGACGTGCATCTCGAGCACCCAGTGGCGCAGGCTGTCCATGATCAGGCGCAGGACGCTCGGGTGCAGCGGGTTGAGGCTGTTGCCGGTGCCCGTGAAGTCGACGTAGTGGCGCGGATCGTCCGGCGAGCAACGGTAGTAGCTGAGGTTGTCGATGCCCTTGAACGACAGCATCGGCCCGAGGTGGTTGCCCTCGGCGGTGTGGTTGTAGACGACGTCGAGGATCACCTCGATCCCCGCCCGGTGGAGCGCCTTGACCATCCCCTTGAACTCGAGCACCTGCTCGCCCGATCGCCCGGTGGCGGCGTAGAGGGCGTGCGGCGCCAGGTAGCCGATCGAGCTGTAGCCCCAGTAATTGGACAGCCCCTTGCCCACCAGGTGGGCCTCGTCGGCGATGTGGTGCACCGGCAGCAGCTCGACGGCCGTGACCCCGAGCGAGCGCAGGTGCTCGATGGCCGCGTCCGAGGCGAGGCCGGCGTAGGTGCCGCGGAGGTCCTCGCGCACGCCGGGGTGGCGCCGGGTGAAGCCCTTGACGTGGACCTCGTAGATGAGCGTCTCGTGCCACGGCGTCGCCGGCGGGCGGTCGTCCTGCCAGTCGAAGCCCGGGTCGACGACGATGGAGCGGGGGATGGCGTCGGCATCGTCGGTGTCGTCGCGCACCAGGTCGGCGTCCTCGCCGTCGGGCTCGTACGGTAGGACGTTGGCCGCGTCGTAGGCGACCGGCCCCTCGATCGCCTTCGCGTAGGGGTCGATCAGCAGCTTGTGCGGGTTGAAGCGGTGGCCCCGGGCCGGGTCCCAGGGGCCGTGGACCCGGAAGGCGTAGCGCTGGCCGGGGCGCACGTCGGGGAGGAACCCGTGCCAGTTCATCGCCGTGTGCTCGCGCAGGTCGACGCGCATCTCGCGCTCGTCGTCGTCGAACAGGCACAGCTCGACCCGCTCGGCGTTCTCGGAGAAGAGCGAGAAGTTGGTGCCGTTGCCGTCCCACGTGGCTCCCAGCGGGAAGGGCCGGCCCGGCCACACGCGTATCCCGGGCGGCCCGTCAGTCATCCGGCGCGAGCCACACGACCCCCAGGGGGGGGATGGTGACCTCGGCCGACGCGTCCTCGCCGCGCCAGGGCGTCTCCTCGGCGTCGACGCCGCCCATGTTGCCGACGTTGGCGCCCCCGTACGCCTCCGAGTCGGTGTTGAGCACCTCGCGCCAGCGCCCGGGCGCGGGCAGCGGCAGCCGGTGGCCGGTGCGCGGCACGGGCGACAGGTTGGCCGCGGCGACCAGCGCGCGGCCGTCCCGGGCGAAGCGGGCGAACGCGACCACGTTGGCGTCGCGGTCGTCGACCACCAGCCATCGGAAGCCGCCGGGCTCGGCGTCCATCTCCCAGAGGGCGGGGCTGTCGCGGTAGAGGAGGTTGAGGTCGCGCACCAGGCGCTGCACGCCGGCGTGGCGCGGGCGCTCGAGCAGGTGCCAGTCGAGGCTGCGCTCGTGGCTCCACTCCTGCTCCTGGCCCAGCTCGCCGCCCATGAAGAGCAGCTTCTTTCCCGGGTGGGCCCACATGTAGGCGTAGAGCGCGCGCAGGTTGGCGTGCTTCTGCCAGTCGTCCCCGGGCATCCGCGAGAGCAGCGACCCCTTCCCGTGCACGACCTCGTCGTGGGACAGGGGCAGCACGAACTGCTCGGTGAAGGCGTAGACGAGGCTGAAGGTCAGCTCGTCGTGGTGGTAGCGGCGGTGGACCGGCTCGCGCGCGAAGTACTCGAGCGTGTCGTGCATCCACCCCATGTTCCACTTCAGGTCGAAGCCCAGGCCGCCCGCGTCCGTCGGCCGTGAGACCGCGGGCCAGGCCGTCGACTCCTCGGCGGCCATGATCGTGCCGGGCTCGCGGGCGTGGGTGACCTCGTTGAGCTGGCGCAGGAAGCCGATGGCCTCGAGGTCCTCGCGGCCGCCGTACTCGTTGGGCACCCACTCGCCGGCGGCGCGCGAGTAGTCGCGGTAGAGCATCGACGCGACCGCGTCGACCCGCAGGCCGTCGGCGTGGTACTCGCTCAGCCAGAAGAGGGCGCTGGCCACGAGGAAGTTGCGCACCTCGTTGCGGCCGTAGTTGAAGATGAGGGTGCCCCAGTCGGGGTGGGCGCCGCGCCGCGGGTCCTCGTGCTCGTAGAGGGCCGTGCCGTCGAAACGGGCCAGCGCCCACTCGTCGCGGGGGAAGTGGGCGGGCACCCAGTCGAGGATGACCCCGACCCCCCGCTCGTGGAGGCGGTCGATCATCTCGCGCAGGTCGTCGGGGGAGCCCTGGCGGGGCGAGGGCGCGAAGTACGAGGTCACCTGGTAGCCCCAGGAGCCCGGGAACGGGTGGGCCATCACGGGGAGCAGCTCCACGTGGGTGAACCCCATCTCGCGGGCGTAGTCCCCCAGCTCCTCGCCCAGCTCGGCGTAGCTCAGGGGGCGGTTGTCCTCGAGCGGGTTCAGGCGCCAGGAGGGCAGGTGCACCTCGTAGATCGACACCGGCTCGGCGTGCGGCCGCCCCTCCCGGCGGGCGGCCATCCAGTCGCCGTCGCGCCAGGCGTGGCGGCTGGCGAACACCTCCGACGCGGTCTTGGGCGGGTGCTCGGCGCGGAGCGCCTCCGGGTCGGCCTTGAGGCGCAGCGACCCGTCGGCCCCGCGGATCTCGAACTTGTAGCGCGACCCCTCCTCCACGCCCGGGACGAACAGCTCCCAGATGCCCGACGCCCCCAGGGTGCGCATCGGGTGGACGCGGCCGTCCCAGCCGTTCCAGTCGCCGGCCACGCTCACCGAGCGGGCCGACGGGGCCCACACCGTGAAGGCGACCCCGGCGGCGCCGTCCACCTCGCGCGCGTGCGCGCCCAGGCGCTTCCACAGGTCCTCGTGGCTTCCCTCGCCCACCAGGTGGAGGTCGAGCTCGCCCAGCGTGGGCAGGAACGAGTAGGGGTCGCGGCCCCGGGTCACGACGCCGCCGTGCTCCACCTCGACCTCGTAGCGGGACGGGAAGTTGCTTGCACGAGCAACGAGCCCCTCGAAGAGCCCCGACGCGCGGTGGGGCAGGTCCACGGCCGCGCCGCCGTCGGGGATCGCGCGGACCGCGGTCGCCTCGGGCCGCCACACGCGCACGACGACGCCCTCGCCGTCCGGGTGGGCGCCGAGCACGCGGTGGGGCTCGTGGTGGTCGCGGGCCGCGAGCAGTGCGATGTCGGGCTCGATCGGGGCCGCGGGGCTCACGCCTCCGCCCTCAGCACGTGCATGGGCGCGACGGCCGGGTCGAGGCGCACGTAGTTGCCGCCGCCGCGCCAGTCGAACACCTCGCCGCCGATCAGGTCGCGCGCGGCGAACCGCGGGGGCAGCTCCAGCTCGAGCGGGATCTCGACGAGGCCCTCGTGGGCGGCCGCCGGGTCGAGGTTGACGACCACGACGATGGCGCCCGGCCCCGTCCCCTTCGCGTAGGCGAGCAGCGAGCGGTTGGCGGTCTCGAGGAAGCGCACGTCGATGCGCCACAGGGGTGGCGACGCCCGCCGGATCTCGTTGAGCTGCCGCAGCAGCGGCAGCAGGGGCCCGTCCAGGCGGCGCTCCCTGGCCGCGTACTTCTCGGAGTCGAGGTACTCCTCGCTGCCCGGCGCGACGGGCACGCGCTCCAGGTCCTCGAACCCCGAGTAGATGCCGTAGCTCGGCGAGAGGGTGGCGGCCAGCACCAGACGCGCCTCGAAGGCCGGCCGCCCGCCCGCCTGGAGGTAGGCGTGGAGGATGTCGGGGGTGTTGGCGAAGAAGTTCGGCCGGAAGAACTCCGAGACCGGGCCGGCCAGCTCCCGCACGTACTCGGTCAGCTCGTCCACCCCGTTCTTCCAGGTGAAGTAGGTGTACGACTGGCTGAAGCCGGCCTTGGCGAGGGCGTACATCCGGGCGGGGCTGGTGAACGCCTCCGCGAGGAAGACGACGTCGGGGTGGGCCTCGCGGACGGTGCGGATCAGCCAGGTCCAGAAGCCGATGGGCTTGGTGTGCGGGTTGTCCACCCGGAAGATCCTCACCCCGCGCGCGATCCAGAACAGCACGACCTCCCGCAGCTCCTCCCAGAGGCCGCGCCAGTCGGGGCCGTCGAAGTTGACGTTGTAGATGTCCTGGTACCGCTTGGGCGGGTTCTCCGCGTACTTGAGTGTGCCGTCGGGACGGCGGTGGAACCACTCGGGGTGCTCGGCGAGCCAGGGGTGGTCGGGCGAGCACTGGATGGCGAAGTCGAGGGCGATCTCGATGTCGTGCCCGCGCGCGGCGTCCACCAGCCGCTCGAAGTCACGAAGCGTCCCGAGCTCCGGGTTCACCGCGGTGTGGCCGCCCTCGGGCCCGCCGATCGCCCAGGGGCTCCCCGGGTCGCCGGGGGCGGCCACGGGCGCGTTGTTGCGGCCCTTGCGGTGGGTGCGCCCGATCGGGTGGATGGGCGGCAGGTAGAGGACGTCGACGCCCAGCTCGGCCAGCCGCGGCAGCTGCAGCTGCACGCCCGCGAAGCCGCCGAAGGAGCGCGGGAAGAGCTCGTACCAGGCCCCGACGCGGGCGCGCTCGCGGTCGACGTCGACCTCCAGCACCCCCGAGCGGGAGCGGTCGCGGCGCTCGGGGTCGCGCGCCAGCGCCTCGGCCACCTCGGGGGCCAGCGCGGCGCCCGCCCGGGCCGCCGCGCCGTTGCCGGCCGCCAGGGCCCGGAGCGCCTCACGAGCCGTCCGCCGGTCGGCGGGGGAGAGGCGGGGCGCGGCGCCCTCCAGGAGCGCGGCGCCCTCGGCCAGCTCGCTCTCCAGGTCCTCCTGCCCGGCGGCGAGCTTGCGCTCCACCTCGCCGCGCCACGACGCGAACGGGTTGACCCAGGCCTCGACCTCGAAGCGGTGGACGCCCAGGGCCGTGGTCGGGAACTCGCCCCGCCAGCGGTCGGGCGTGAGCTGGGCCATCGGCTCCTCGCGGAACGCCCGCCGTCCCGGCGGCCGGTGCCGCACCACGGCGCGCAGCGCCTCGTGGCCGTCGCGGACGAGGTCGCACTCCACCACGACGGGGTCCCCGAGGGTGCGCTTCACCGGCCACCGCCCGCCCTCGACCGACGGCCGGACGTCGTGGACCTGGATGCGCGGCGGCGGCGTGCGGGGCGGTGGGGCGGGCACGAGCGGCACTGAGCGTAGCCTTTCCCGGTGGCGACCGAGGACACACGGGTTGACCCGACCGCCCGGCGCCGCGCGGGCGTGCTGCTGCACGTCACGTCGCTCCCCGGCGGCCGCCTCGGGCCGGAGGCCCACCGGTTCGTGGACTGGCTGGCCGACGCCGGGCAGTCGTGGTGGCAGGTGCTGCCGCTGACGCCGCCCGACCGTCACCGATCGCCCTACTCGAGCCGCTCGGCGTTCGCGGCCTGGCCCGGCTTGCTCGGCCGCCCGCGCGCGCCCGTCGGCGCCGCCCGCGCCGCCGCCTTCCGCGAGCGCCACGCCTACTGGATCGGGGACTGGGCCCGCGCCGCCGGGCCGGGCGCTGTGGAGGACCAGGTGCGCTTCGACCGCGAGTGGGGGTCGTTGCATGATCATGCAACCGACCGGGGGGTGCGCATCCTGGGCGACCTGCCTTTCTACGTCGCCCCCGGGGCGGCCGACGTGCGGGCGCACCCCGGCCTCTTCCGCCGGGACGTCGTCGCCGGGGTGCCGCCCGACGCCTTCACCGCCGACGGCCAGCTCTGGGGAAACCCCACCTACGACTGGGCGGCGATGCGCCGCGAGGGTCATCGCTGGTGGGTCGAGCGGCTGCGCCGCTGGCGGGACGTCGTCGACTGCTCGCGCATCGACCACTTCCGCGCCTTCACGGCCTGGTGGGGCGTGCCGCGGGGCGCGCCGACGGCCCGCGTGGGGCGCTGGCACCGCGGCCCCGGGGGCGAGGTCGTGGCCGCCGCGCGGGCGGAGCTGGGGCCCCTGCCGGTGGTGGCCGAGGACCTGGGCGTCATCACGCCGGCGGTGCGGAGCCTGATCGACGGCCTTGCGCTGCCGGGCATGCGGGTGCTGCAGTTCGCGTTCCCCGGGGGCCGGGGCAACCCCCACCGGCCCGAGAACCACCCCCGCCGGTCGATCGCCTACGGCGGCACCCACGACAACGACACGGCCGAGGGCTGGTGGGCGGCGGCGGGCCCGCGGGCGCGGCGGGAGGCGACCGAGGCGGCCGCGGCGCTCGGCATCCGCGACGACCGGCCCCACCGTCTGATGACCCGCATGGCGCTGGCCTCGCCGGCCGGGATCGCCATCGTCCCGGCCCAGGACCTTCTGGGCCTCGGCAGCGCAGCCCGCCTCAACACGCCGGGGACCTCTCGGGGGAACTGGCGCTGGCGGCTGCGGCCCGGCCAGCTCACCCCCGACCTGGGCGCCTGGCTGCGCGAGCGCACGGAGGAGGCCGGGCGGCTGCCGTGACCCGTTTGCCGCGGCGGCCGCGCGGGCACCGGACGGGCATGACCTCCGCCGAGCGCCCGCCGAACCACCCCGGCCCCGAACCCGCCCCGCCGCCGCTGCCGACCCCGCCGGGCCCAGGCCCGTTGCCGGACCCCGAGCCGGTCCCGCCGCCCCCGCCCGACCCGGTGCCGCCGCCCGTCATCTGAGGGACGCGGCGCTGCCCGTGAGCACGGGGCCCGGCTGGTGTCCGCTCGCCGCCGCGGTCAGCCTCCTCGCCACGCCCGCGGGAGGCCGGCGAGCCAGCGAGGGATCTGGCGGCGGCTGCCCTCCACCGCGCCCCGCACCCGATCGGCCACGTCCGGGCCCTCCAGCGGCGCGCCGTGGCCGACCAGGAGGTGCGCAGGGTCGTAGGCCGCCAGCGGTCCGGGGCGGGGTGAGGCGCAGCAGCGGGTGCACGCCGAGCGGCTCGCCGGGGGCACGGTAGTAGGGCGCCGTCCCGAGCGACTCGGCCACGGCCAGCACCGCGTGCTCGGGCCACCACAGCGCGGTCTCGTCCCAGCCCCGGCGGCGCATGACCGCGACCGCCTCGAACGGCGCCCCGGCCACGCGCGCGAACGGGGTCCGCAGCAGGGGCGCGCCGAAGCGCGCGGCGAGCGCCGCGCAGTCGCGCGGGTGGCGGTCGAGCAGCTGGAGCACCCCGCGCACCTCCCCCAGCCCGGCGATCGCCTCGTCCAGGCCCTCGCCGTCGACCGGGTCGACCAGCCAGACGCCGCCCTCGTGGGCCAGGGCGTGCGACGCCCGCCGCATGTGCGCGGGCTCGGCGGCGATCCAGCCGACGCCCCAGTCGTGCCGGTGGGTCACGGTGATGTCCACGCTGCGGCTACCCTCCGTCGCTGTGCCGGCCGCCATCGAGTCTCGCGCGCTCACCCGCATGTACGGGCGCGCGACCGGAGTGGTCGAGGTCGATCTCGACGTGCAGCCTGGCGAAACCTTCGGCTTCCTGGGGCCCAACGGCTCGGGCAAGACGACCTTCATCCGGCTGGCGCTCGGCCTCGATCCGCCCGACCGCCGGCGGGGTGAGCGTCATGGGGCACGACGTCGGCGCCGACCGGATGGGCGCCCTCGGGCAGGTGGGCTACCTGCCCGGCGAGCTCGGCCTCTACCCGGGCCTCACCGGGAAGCGCACCCTCGATGCCCTCGCCCGCCTGCACCCGCGCCCGCCCGTCGAGCGCGAGCGCCTGTGCGAGGTCCTCGAGCTCGACCGCGCCGCGCTGCGCAAGCGCGTGCGCGAGTACTCGCGCGGCATGAAGCAGAAGCTGGGCCTGGTGGCCGCGCTCCAGCACGACCCGCCCCTGGCGGTGCTCGACGAGCCCACGAGCGGCCTCGACCCCGTGATCCAGGGCCGCCTGCGGGAGTGGCTGGCCTCGCGCGCCGCCGTGGGACGGACGGTGTTCTTCTCCAGCCACGTCCTGGCCGAGGTCGAGGAGCTCTGCGACCGGGTGGCGATGATCCGCGAGGGCAGGCTGCTGCTCGTGGGCCCGGTGGGCGAGCTGCGGCGCACGCGCACCCGGTCGGTCGAGGTGGTCTTCTCCGAGCCGGTCGACGCGTCCCGCTACCGGGTCGCGGGCGTGGGCGCGGTCGAGGTCGAGGGCGCCCGCCACCGCTTCGCCCTGGCGGGCGACCCCAAGCCGCTCCTGGCGGCGCTCGCCGAGCTGCCGGTCGTCGACGTCGCCATCGAGAGGGCCAGCCTGGAGGACGCCTTCCGCGACCTCTACGAGTCGCCCGAGGGTGGATGAGGACCGTCTACGGGCTGG
Organism: Miltoncostaeaceae bacterium; assembly: GCA_963819845.1. GTDB lineage: Bacteria > Actinomycetota > Thermoleophilia > Miltoncostaeales > Miltoncostaeaceae > DATAGF01. Next base: position 318,664 of record CAWFXQ010000008.1, on the reverse strand, counting down.
CCTGGGAGCGGGCCGGGGCGCGGATCCTCGTGCTGGCGATCGGCTTCGCCCTCTTCGAGCTGGTGGTGGGCCTGTCGTACGCCTCGGTCGACCAGAACGCCATCCGCGAGCTGGTCGACGCCCTGCCCCGGCGCTGCGCGCGCTGGCCGGCTCGGCCGACATCGCCACGCCCACCGGCTACGCCGGCTCGGGCTACCTGCACCCGGTGGCGCTCGCCCTGCCCGCGGCGGCCGCGATCTCGATGGCGGCCGCACCGGCCCGGGAGACCGAGGACGGCACGGCGGAGCTGCTGCTGTCGCGGCCCGTGCGGCCGCCCGCCTGGCTCGCGGCCCACGCGCTGGCGATGGCCACCGGCCTCGCCGTCGTCTGCGCCGGGGGCTATCTGGGCGGCCTCGTGGCGAGCCAGGTCGTCGACGACCTGGCGCCGGTCGACCCGGGGCCGCTCGCCCTCGCCGTGCTCGGCAGCTACCTCTGCTTCCTCGCGGTCGGCGGCGTGGCGTTGCTCGTGGCATCGCTGGTGAGGACGGGGGGCCGGGTCGTGGCCTGGGCGTCCGGGTTCGTGATCGTCTCGTACGCCGTGGACTACCTGGCGCAGGTCTGGTCGGTCGCCGAGCCGCTCGGGCCGCTGTCGATCTTCCGCTACCTCGACCCGCCGGCCGTGCTGGGCGACGGGCGGCTCGGCGCCGAGGACGTCGCGGTGCTGGGCGGCCTGGCGGCGCTGAGCGCGGCGGCCGCCCTGGTGCTGGTGGGGCGGCGCGACCTCACCCCGTGACGCGCCAGTGTCCCGAGTCGCAGACTCCTGGCTGCATCGCGGCGCGATGCGGCGTCCTCGGAGCCAACATCATCTCGATATTGGGGCTGATCGCGTCCTTGCTCGCTGCGATTCGCTCAGGACTGCTGCGACTAGCTCGGACGTCGAGCCCCTCCAGCGTCTGGACCAGACGGCGCACCGTCTTGGCCACGACGTCGTCCGGGACGGGCCCCTCCGACCGGACGTAGACCGAGTTGGGCCCCACCGCGAACGCGAGCCGCCGGGCCTCGCGCCCGGGCGCGTCGATGCGCGCCCCCCGGCTGCCGGGGGCGTCCCGGGGTGTCCAGGCCTGAGCGCCCGGTCGCCGGAGGAGGTCCTCGGCGGCCCCGCCCCCGACGCCGGTCGCGACGAGGTGAGAGCCCCAGACCGACGCCACCGCCACCAGCTCCTGGCCGTCCGGGCCGGTCCAGGAGCGCACGGCGGCGGCCTCCGGCGCCCGGCTGCGCACCCGCTGGGCCAGCTCCGGGTCCGGCGCGCCGGTGAGAGCCACCTGCAAGGCCTCGGCGTCGGCGGGCGTCGCGGGGGGGCCGCGCAGCTGCCCGGGGCTCGGCAGCACCGACAACAGCGCGACCGGGTCGGCGTCGTCACCGCCGGCCTCGGCGGGGCCCGTCGGCCCGCACGCGGCGCAGGCCAGGACGGCGCCCAGGAGGGCCGCGAGAGCGAGGGATCGCACGCCCTGGAGGGTAGCCTCGGCGCCGCCGATCCTCTTAACCCTCCGGCAACGGCGGGAGGGCTGCCGCCGTTCACACCTCTCCTATACTCAGGATGTCGCGCCGGGAATGGAGAGGGGTCCCGGGCGGCGTGATCCCGAAGGAGGGACGATGAACCTCGCCTCGTACAAGGCGGGCAACGTTTTCAAGACGTTCGTGCTCGTGGCCGCTCTCACGGCCCTGCTGCTGGCGATCGGCTACCTCGTGGGCGGCGCGACCGGGCTGATCCTGTTCGCGGCGATCGCGGTCGCCTTCAACTTCGTCATGTACTGGTTCAGCGGGTCGATCGCGCTCAAGATGAGCCGCGCCGTCGAGGTGAGCCCGCAGGAGGAGCCGGAGCTCCACCAGATGATCGCGCGGCTCGCCGAGCGGGCCGGCGTGCCCAAGCCGCGCGTCCACGTCACCCCGGCCGAGCAGCCGAACGCCTTCGCGACCGGCCGCAACCCGAGCCACGCGTCCATCGCGGTCACGTCGGGCATCCAGCGGGCCCTCGGCCCGCGCGAGCTCGAGGGGGTCCTCGCTCACGAGATGGCGCACATCGCCAACCGCGACATCCTCATCGCGAGCATCGCGGCGATGGTGGCCGGGGCGATCGCGGCGATCGCCAACTTCCTGCAGTTCTCGCTGTTCTTCGGCGGCGACGACGAGAACCCGCTCGGGCTGATCGGGACGCTGGCGACGATCATCCTGGCCCCGATCGCGGCGGTCATCATCCAGCTCGCCATCTCGCGGCAGCGCGAGTACGTGGCGGACGCGACCGGCGCCGAGTACCTCGGCGACCCCAACCCGTTGGCCGACGCCCTCGAGACGCTCCATCGCACCGCGAAGGCGATCCCGATGCGGGTCAACCCGGCGGCGGAGCCGCTCTACATCGTCAACCCGCTGCAGGCCGACGCGCAGGGGCGCGGCGGCGGCTTCAAGCGGCTGTTCTCGACCCACCCCCCGATGGAGGAGCGCGTCGCGCGCCTCCGCCGGATGGCGGGCGCCGCCAGCATGCAGCTGCAGTCCTTCTAGGGGGCCGGCGATGGGGATCCAGGACGAGGTCCGCAAGCTCGTCAACAGCGAGTCGGCGAAGCACAAGCGGCTGATCGAGTACGTCGTGCGGCAGCTGCGGGCGGGCCGCACGCTCAACGACGTCCTGGAGGACCCCTACGTGGTCAACCGCAGCAACCTGGTCAACCGCCGCGCCCTGCTCGAGGAGCCCGAGGTCATCGAGGCCGCGGGCGGCGAGCAGGCCGTCGCGGCCCTGCGCGCCCAGCTCGAGGCGGTTCTCGGGGGCTAGCGGGGGGCCCGGCGCTACAATCGGCCCCAGCGGGGGTCGATTCCGGCGGATCGTGCGGCGGGAGGGGAATCGATGGGGTCCCCGCCCGCCGCGGCGTTTCCGCCACCGTTCCCGAGGGCGCCACGTGCGCGAGTTCTTCGTCCAGAACGAGACCATCATCCTGTTCGCGCAGGGGCTGGTCTTCTTCTCGCTGGGCTTCGCCGTCTGGCTGCAGCGGCGGCGGGCGACCCGCCTCACCCTCTCCTCCTCGCTGATCTGGCTCGCGAGCTTCGCCTTCGTCGAGGCGTTCGCCGTCTGGGGCTACGCCTTCGTGCCGATCCAGGAGGGCTACCTCAGCGAGGGCCTCGTCGAGGGCCTCGTCGTGCTGAGGGGCATCGTGCAGGTCGCGGCCTTCCTCTTCCTGGTGCAGTTCGGGCTCCGGCTGCTGGGCCTCAGCGCCATCGCCCGCCGCTCGCTGACCGCGCTCTCTCTGGTCGCCGCGGCGGGGATCGTCGCCGGCTGCGCCCTGGCCGCCGAGCCCGCGGGCTGGAGCGCGGCCGAATGGGAGGCGGCCGTCGTGTCGCTGGCCCGCTACACCCTGCTGCTGCCCGGGGCGCTCCTGGCGGCGGTCGGGCTCTGGCGCCAGCGCAGCGAGCTCGGCGACGCGGGGATGACGGGCATCCGCCCCTACGCCGCGGCGGCCGCCGGCGCCCTGGCCGCCTATGCGGTGGTCGGCGGGGTCATCGTCGCCGGCGGGCCGGTCTCCCCGGGCGGGATCGGCGACGCCGACGGCTGGTTCGACGCGACGAGCCTGCCGCTGGAGGTGCTGCGCGCGGTCATCGGGCTGACCCTGTGCGTGCTGGCGGTGAAGCTGCTCGAGATCTTCGACGTCGAGGCGAAGCAGCGGCTGGAGGCGCTCGACCGCGCCCGCGCGATCGCGGAGGAGCGGGCCCGCTTCGGGCGCGACCTGCACGACGGCACGATCCAGTCGCTGTACGCCGCCGGCCTCCACCTCGAGGCCGTGGCCATCCGCTGCGACGACAGGTCGGTGCGGCGGGAGGTGCAGGAGGTCGTCGCCGATCTCAACGCCGCGACCGACGGCATCCGCGCGTACATCCGCGACCTGGCGACGGCGCCGGCCACGCCCGACGGCATCGCGGCGGGCCTGGCCGAGCTCACGCGCCGGTTCGCCGAGGAGACCGGCAGCGACGTGCGCTACGCCGTCGAGCGGCCCGGTCCCTGCGGCCCGCTGCCCGAGGAGGCCGGCCAGCACCTCGAGCAGATCCTGCGCGAGGCCCTCTCGAACACGGCCCGGCACGCCGGGGCCTGCCGGGTGCGGGTCGCGCTGGTCCTCGCCCCCGACGAGATCGACCTCGTGGTGGCCGACGACGGGTGCGGCCCGGGCGCCGGCGTCAACGGCGACGGCGGCGGGCAGGGTCTGCGCAACATGCGCGAGCGGGCCCGCCGCCTGGGCGGCCGCCTGCTGGTGGAGCCCGCGCGGGGCGGCGGCACCCGCGTGACCCTCGCCGTGCCGCTCGACAGCGAGGAGCCCGAGCCCGAGGCCTCACCGTCCCCCGACCTTCTGCGAGAGGTGCCGACGCCATGACCACCGCCCCCACCGAGCCCATCCGGGTGCTGATCGTCGACGACCACGCCGTCGTGCGCATCGGCCTGCGCTCGCTGCTGTCGCATTCGGCCGGCTTCCGCGTGGTCGGCGAGGCCCAGACCGCGGCCGAGGCCGTGCAGCTGAACGAGCAGACCCACCCGGACGTGGTGCTCATGGACGTGCGGCTGCCCGACGGCAGCGGCGTCGAGGCGTGCCGGCGCATCAAGGCCGACCACCCCGAGGCCCGGGTGCTGATGCTGACCTCCTACTCCGACGAGGAGGCGATCGTGGGCGCGGTGATGGCGGGCGCGAGCGGCTACCTGCTCAAGCAGGCCGACGCCGAGCGCCTCACCCAGGCGATCCGCGAGGCCGCGGCCGGCGAGTCGTCGCTCGACCCGCGCGCGGCCGGCGCGCTGCTGACCCAGTTCCGCGAGCTGTCGGCCAAGCAGGCCGAGGCCGAGCTGGCCGGCCTCACCGACCGCGAGCGGCGCATGCTGGCCCTGATCGCCGAGGGCTACACCAACCGCGCCATCGGCGAGGTGCTGCACCTCTCCGAGAAGACCGTGCGGAACCACGTGAGCCAACTGCTGCGGAAGCTGGGCTTCCAGCGCCGGTCGCAGGCCGCCGCCTGGGCCGGCCAGCGGCGCCTGGAGCTGCCGCCCGACTGAGGCCGGCGGCAGAACCTGGCAAGGGCTGGGGTCGGCGACAGGTGAGCATCATCGTGGGGGAGCCCGCAGGGCTCGATCCGGGGCTGCTGCTCTTCGCGGCGTTCGTCGTTCGCCGGCTTGCGGAGGACGCCGCGGGCGCGGCAGGAGCGGCGGGTGCGGCGACGACTTCCGCTGGCTGACCGCCTGCGCGCACTCGCGCAAGCCCAGCCCGGCGCACCCTGACACGCGCCGTCGGTCCTAAGGGCTGCGGAGCGCCCCGCAAGGAGATCGCGCCCGGGCGGCGAAACGGGGCCAAAGCCAGAGCCGCCCCCACCAAGGTGCGCACGATGTCCCGACCCGCCCGCGTCCTCGCCCTCGCCAACCAGAAGGGCGGCGTCGCCAAGACCACCACGACGCTCAACTTGGGCGTCGGCCTCCACGACCTCGGCGCGAGGGTGCTCGCGGTCGACCTCGACCCGCAGAGCAACCTGTCGATGAGCCAAGGGATCGACGTCGAGTCGCTGTCGGTCGGGATGTACCACGTCCTCACCGGCCGGGCCCAGATCTCCGAGATCATCGAGACCCACGAGATCGACGTCGCCCCGGCCGGGATCGAGCTCGCCGGCGCCGAGCTGGCGCTGTCGAGCATGATCGGCCGCGAGCGGGCCCTCGAGCGCGCGCTGCGGCCGGTGCGCGACCTCTACGACTACATCCTGCTCGACACGCCGCCGTCGCTCGGCCTGCTCACGGTGAACGCCATGGTCGCGGCCGACGGGGTGGTCGTGCCGGTGCAGTGCGAGTACCTGTCGCTGCGCGGGCTGGCCCAGCTGCGCGAGACGCTGGCCCAGGTGCGCGAGAACCTCAACCCGCGCGTCGACATCGTGGGTATCCTCCCGACCATGTACGACGGCCGCACGATCCACGGCCGCGAGGCGGTGCAGCTTCTCGAGCAGAGCTTCGGGAAGCGCGTCTACCGGACCCGCATCGGCAAGACCATCCGGTTCGCCGAGGCGCCCGTGGAGGGCAAGAGCGTCCTGCGCTACGACCCGCAGGGCCAGGCGGCCCGATGGTACCGTCACCTGGCGCGCGAGGTCTGGGAGGGCCCCATGGGCATGGCGGCAGGGCGCGGCAAGAAGGCGGCGTGACCGAGCCCCGCCGTCCCGAGGGCGGGCGGTCGCGGCCGAGCATGCGCGAGGGCCCGCTGTCGGAGCTCTTCCGCAGCACCGACCCACTCGACGAGGGCTCGGGCGGCGGCGACTTCGTGCCCGAGCGCGGCCCGGCGAGCGGCGACCTGTCGAACTACGTCGCCGTCATCCGCGTGGTCGGCGTCGGCGGGGCCGGCTGCAACGCGGTCGACCGCATGATCGAGGCCGGGCTGCGCGGCGTCGAGTTCGTCGCCGTCAACACCGACCGGCAGGCGCTGGAGGTGAGCGAGGCCGACGTCCGCATCCCCGTGGGCATGGAGATCACGCGGGGGCTCGGCACGGGCGGCGACCCGCACCTCGGCGAGCAGGCGGTGCGCGAGAGCGAGGAGCAGGTGCGCCGGGCGCTGCGCGGCAGCGACCTCGTGTTCATCGCGGCCGGCGAGGGCGGCGGCACCGGCACCGGCGGCGCCCCCCTGGTCGCGAAGATCGCCCGCGAGATGGGCGCCCTGACGGTGGCGGTGGTGACCCGGCCGTTCGGCTTCGAGGGCAGCCGGCGCACCGAGGCCGCGGCGCGCGGGCTCGAGGCCCTGCAGACGGCCGCCGACACGGTGATCATCATCCCCAACGACCGCCTGATGGCCGTGCTGGAGCGCGGCACCAGCATGGTCGAGGCCTTCAAGGTCTGCGACGACCTCCTGCGTCAGGGCGTGCAGGGCATCTGCGACCTCATCACGCTGCCGGGGCTCATCAACCTCGACTTCGCCGACGTCCGCACCATCATCAGCGACGCGGGGACGGCGCTGCTGGGCATCGGCTACGCGGGCGGCGGCAACCGCGCGACCGAGGCGGCACAGGCGGCGATCGCCTCGCCGCTGCTGGAGACGCCCATCGACGGCGCTCGCGGCATCCTGCTGGGCGTGACCGGGGGCCCCGACCTGTCGCTCGTCGAGGTCAGCGAGGCGGCGCGCGTGGTGGCCGACGCGGCGGATCCCGAGGCCAACATCATCTTCGGCGCGACCATCGACCCCGAGCTGTCCGGGCAGGTGTGGGTCACCGTCGTGGCCGCCAACTTCAGCGGGGTGCGCGCGGGCCCGCCCGCCGGCGGCCCGGCGCGCGAGGCGGCCCCGGCCGCCCGGGCCGAGCGCTCGTCGCTGTCGCGCCGCGCCGAGCGCGTCACCCGCTTCGAACTGCCCTATCCGGGCGGCTCGGACACGCCCGCCCCCGGGGCGGGCGCAGGCGCCGAGGAGCCCGGCTCGCCGAAGGTCTTCGACGTGGAGATCCAGCCCCCGCCCGAGCTCGACCCCGAGTTGACCGGCGTGTTCCGCCGGCCGGGCCGAGGCGGCGACGAGCCGGAGGACGCGGCGTAGCGACGCGCGGGCCCGACCCGCCGGTCGGTGCGGTCGCGGCCGGCCACCCCCTGACCGCGCGGGCCGGCGCGGAGGCGCTGTCCCGCGGCGGCGGGGCCGTTGACGCCGTCTGCGCGGCCGCCTTCGCCGCGGCGGTCGCCGAGAGCCCGCTCACGGGGCCCGGCGCCGGCGGGTTCCTCCTGGTGCGGGCGCCCGACGGCGCGACGACGCTGCTCGACTTCTTCGTGGCCGTCCCGGGCCTCGGACCACGGGGCCGGCCCCTCGACCCGGACGAGCTCGACAGCTTCACGGTGCCCTTCGGCGGGGCCGAGCAGATCTTCCACATCGGGCCCGCCTCGGTCGCCGTGCCCGGAATGATCGCCGGGCTGGGAGAGGCGCACCGGCGCATGGGGCGCCTGCCCCTCCCCGACCTCGTCGAGCCCGCCGTGCGCCTGGCGCGCGACGGCGTCGTCCTCGGGCGCGAGGCCGCCTACCTGCACGCCATCCTCGGCGACATGCTCACCGCCACGCCCGGCGCCGCGGCCGTCTACGCCCGGGAGGGGCGGCTGCTCGGCGAGGGCGACCGGCTGGCCTTCCCGGACCTCGCCGCGACGCTGGCGCACCTGGGCCGCGAGGGCGCCGCCAGCATGCGCGACGGGCCCCTCGCCGACGCCATCGTCGGCCACCTCGAGGAGGCGGGCGGCCTGGTCACCCACGAGGACCTGGCCGCGTACCGCGTCGTCGAGCGGGCCCCGCTCCAGGTCGGGTACCGCGACGTCACCGTCCTGACCAACCCGCCGCCGTCGTCGGGCGGGGCGCTGATCGCCGCCGCCCTGCGCGCGCTGGACGCCGGCCCGGCCCCGGTCGGCGACGTCGCTCACTACGGCGCGGTCGCCCGCGCCGGCGCCGCGGCGAACGCCCTCCGCGACGACGACTTCGCCCGGGCGCTCCGTGAGGAGGACGCGCTCGAGCTGATCTGGGCGCGGATGGCGGCCGGCGGCGGCGGCCCCGGGGCGCCGGCCGGCCGGAAGCCGGCCGGGTTGACGACCCACATCAGCGCCATCGACGCCGACGGCGGCATGGCGAGCCTCTCGAGCTCGAACGGGTCGGGCTCGGGCGTCGTCGTGCCCGGGACGGGCATCCTGCTCAACAACATGCTCGGCGAGGAGGATCTCAACCCCGGCGGCTTCGGCCGGCTGCCGGCGGGCGTGAGGATGACATCGATGATGGCCCCCACGCTGGTGCTGCGCGGCGGCGAGCCGGTGCTCGCCCTGGGCTCGGCGGGCTCGAACCGCCTGCGATCCGCCATCCTCCAGACCATGGTGAACGTCATCGACTCCGGCCTCGGCTGCGCCGGGGCGGTCGCGCGCCCCCGCGTGCACCCCGAGGGCGACGGCGTCGACGTCGAGGGCGGCGTCCCCGAGGCCGCGGTCGAGGCGCTGGCCGCCGACGGCCACCGCCTGCGCCGCTGGGACGCCGCGAACCTCTTCTTCGGGGGCGTCAGCGCCGTGGGGCGGGGCGCGTGGGGCCTCGAGGCGGCCGGCGACTTCCGCCGCGGCGGCGCCGCGGCCGGGGTGACCCGCGCGGGCGAGGTCATCCCGCTGTGACTCACCGTCGAGTTGAGACTGAGACCGGGCCCTACGAGCTCGATCCCCAGCCCGTGCGCACCTCGCTCACCGACGGGCCGCCGATGCTCTGGGGCTTTCAGGTCCGCGTGCTCAAGGACGGCCAGCTGATCGCCATCAAGACCTGCTTCGTCGGGCGCGTGAGCGTCCAGTTCCGCGACGCGGAGGCCCTCGACGGGCCCATCGAGGGGCTGCTGCCGGTGCTGCACGAGCTGGCGTTCGAGAAGATCGAGGAGCGCCTGCGCGCCGGCGAGCCGGGGGACGAGATCCTCTTCGCCTGACCCGCTCAGACCTCACGCGGCCTCGGTGCGACCTCCCATGACGTCGGCCACGCCCGCCGGCCCGGCCCGCAGGAGCTCGGCCGCGCGCCGCGCGCCGGCGGCCCGGTCGCGCGCGGCGCGGGCCGACACCGGGTCCCCCGCCCGGCGCGCCTCGATGGCCTCGCGCTCGGCCGCCACGGCCAGGTCGTCGAGGCGCTGGGCCATGCGGGCGGAGCGGCTGCGACGGCGCGGGCGCTCGGGCGGCCGGCCCGGCCGAGCGGCGCCGGGGAAGAGGATGAGCTGGCCCTGGGAGGACGTCGAACGCATGTTCGTAGTGTGCCACGGGACCCGGACGGAATGCCCCCTCGCGTCACGTCGCCCCGTGCCCTCCCGGCGTGAGGGGGTCCGGGCCCTGCCCGGCCTCGCGGATCGCGGCGGGGCTGCCGTCGTGGGGCACGTGCACCACCAGATGGCGGCCGCTGCCGGCCAGCTCGAAGCGGAAGGCCCAGTCGTCGCGGGTCCAGCCGGCGACCCGGAGGGTCGCCAGGGGCGCCCCGTCGGCGGCGTCCTCGAGCGCGCGGCGGGCCTCGTCGAGCGCCGCCGCGCCCACCGGCCCGATGAGTGCCTCCGCGTCGGACACTACGGCCGGAAGGGGAGCTCGACCACCCGTGCGGCCATCACCGCGCCCGCTCCGCCGCCGGGCTCGACCTCGACCTCGGCGCCGGGCCCGGCCTCGCGGCGCAGGATCGACAGGCCGACCGGCCCGAGCCCGGGGACGTCGGCCGCGCTGGTCATGCGCCCGACCTCGCGCCCGTCCAGCAGCACCCGGCCGCCGGGCGCCGGCGGGCCACCCGCCAGGCGCAGCCCGCGCAGGCGGCGGTTGACCCGGCCGCGGTACTGCGCCCGGGCGACGGTCTCCTGGCCGAGGTAGCAGCCCTTCTCGAACGACACCGCCGCGTCCTGCAGGCCCGCCTCCTGCACGAGGGTCGCCGGGCCGGTGTCCACGCCGACCAGCGGCGCGCCGGCCGCGACGCGGGCCGCCTCGAGCGCCTGAGGCGGCGCCTCGGCCACACCCAGGGCCGCGATCGTCGCGCCGGCGTCGTCGACGACCACCTCGACCGCGCCGGGCAGCAGCCCGGGCACGACGACCCCCGCCGCGGCGGCCGCGGCCGGCGGGGGCGCGGCGAGCACGACCGTCTCGGCGTCCTCGGGGCCGATCAGCTCGAGGTCCTCGGAGAAGTGGTAGCGGTCGAGGAGCCCGGCCACGAGCTGCCCGGCGGCGGGCGCCAGGACGAGCGTGAAGGCGTCCGGGCCGTCGCGGTGCACGCGCACGTCGGCCTGCACGTGGCCCTTCGCGTCGAGCAGCAGGGCCCGCGCCGCGCCGCCCTCCGGCAGCCCGGTGACGTCGTTCGAGAGCAGGCCGTGGAGGAAGGCCCCGGCGTCCGGGCCCTCGACCCAGATGAGCGCGGCGCGGCCGCGGACGGCCGGCGGCACCGGCGGGGCCGCCGCCGGGGCGCTCACGGGGTGGGCACCTTGCCGTTGGTGCTCGCCCGCTCGGCGGCCACGCGGGCGTGCTGGAGCTCCTGGTCGACCGCCGACAGGATCTCGTCGACCATCTCGAGGCGGCGGCCCTCGTCGCGGCTCTCGAGCAGCTCCTGCTTGGGGCCGGAGGGCAGCTCGAACGCGCCCGCGATGGCGTAGGAGAGCGGCGTGCCCTCGGGGGCCGGGGGCATCGCGTCGTCGGGCAGGCCGGCGAGGGACCGGAACCGCGACAGGACCTGGCCGGCGAGCCCGTCGGGCGCCGGGGCGGGGTCGTCGGCCAGGGCGCGGACCTTGGCCGAGAAGTACAGCCGCCCCTCCGACTCCTCGACCAGCTCGACCGGCTCCAGCCCCTGCACGATCACGTTCAGCCGCCCGTCCTCGAACCGGCGCACCAGCGTCTCGAACCGGGTCGTGCAGCCGATGTTGACCGGGCCCGCCGGGCCTGCCTGGACGATCACGAAGGGCCGGTCCTCCAGCACGCAGTCGGCGTAGAGCTGCCGGTAGCGGGGCTCGAAGAGGTGGAGGGGCACCTTCTCGCCGGGGAGGATGACCAGGTCGAGGGGGAAGAGCCCGAGGTCGAGGAGGTCGTCCACGGAGGGGATTCTAGGGACCGCCGCCGTGCCCCGGCCCGGAGGGGTCAGGCCGCGACGGCGGCCGCGGCGACCCCCCGGTAGAGCGCCACGAGCTCGCCGATGTGGCCCTCGACGGTGAAGCCCCTGCGCCCGGCCAGCGCCCGGCGGCGCAGGTCGGGCAGCGGCGCGTCGGTCAGCGCCCCCGGCAGGTCGGCGAGGTCCTCGACCACCACGCCGACGCCGTGCTCCTCGACCAGCCGGCGCAGGGCCCGGTGGGGGCCGGCGGCGATCGGGAGCCCCGCGGCGAGGTACTCGAACGCCTTGTTGGGGAGGGCCGTGTCGAGGTGGGCGGCGTTCAGGCGCGGGTTGAAGACTGCCCAGCCGGCGTCGTAGGCGGGCAGGCGCCGCAGGAGGGCGGCCGGCTCGAGCGTGTCCATCAGCCGCACGCCCGGCGCCGCCGCGGCGAGCTCGCGGTACTCCGGGGCGGCGCGGTTGGGGAAGACGTCGATGTGGAGGCCCGCCGACGACAGGGCGGCGAGGCCCTCGCGCAGGTCGTAGTGGCTCCCGTTGGCCGACAGGCTGCCCTGGTAGACCAGGTGCGGCGGCCCCTCGCGGCGGCCGGCGCGCGGGCGCGCGGCGACGTCGCGGGCGAGCGCGTAGTTCGCGAACAGGAGCGTACGCGCCGGCAGGCGGTGGCGCGCCGCGATCTCGTCGAGCATCTCGCGCGAGACGGCCACGAGGGCCGCGCAGCCCTCGACCGCGGCCTTCTCGAGGGCGGCCGGGTCGGCGGGGTCGTCGAAGCCGTCCTCGTAGGGCGTGCGCCGCAGGCTCTGCAGGTCGTGCGAGTCGTGGATCACGGGGATCCGTCCGTCGGTCACCTCGAGCGCCACGACGGTGAGGGAGTCCGGCAGGTTGTGGCTGTGGATCAGGGTGGGGCGGAACTCGGCGATGGCGGCGGCGAGGCCGGTGGCGGGGTCGCCGGCCGACAGCCGCCACCACGCGTCGAAGAGGTCGTCGCCCGAGCCGTACCACCCGCTCAGGCTGCGGCCCTGGTAGGCGAAGCCGAGGGAGATCTGGGGCTGCGCCCCGCGCAGGCCGACCGCGTACTTGAGGGCGCGGATGCACGGCTGGCGCTGGAGGAAGAGGATCCTCACGCGCGGGCCTCGCGCCGGTCGCGGATCGCGCGGGCGGGGTTGCCCACGGCGATCGACCAGGGCTCGAGGTCCTTCGCCACCACCGCGCCGGCGCCGACCACGCAGCCCTCGCCGATGGTGGCGCCGGGGAGGATGCAGACGCCCATGCCGATCCAGCAGTCCGCGCCCACGCTGACGCTGCCCAGGGTCCAGCCCTGGTCGGGGATCGGCACGGCGAGGTCCATCTGGTGGTTGGCGGTGTGGATCATCGTGTAGGGCCCGAAGATGCTCCGGTCGCCGATCGCCAGCCCGCCGTATCCGTTCACGTAGCAGCCGTAGTTGAAACCCACCCGGTCGCCCATCTCGACGCGGTCGCCGTTCAGCCAGACGATCATGTCGAGGTAGAAGCACCCCTCGCCCACGCGGGCGGCGTCGGCGGGGCGGAAGGGGATCACGCTCTTGCTGCGCTCGGTGATCATCACGGGCTCGTCTCCGGGGTCGATTGCCGCGCGACCCTACCGGGGCGTCCTCTACGATCGCGCCCCGTGAGCGCCCCGCCGAAGCTGCCCGCCATCGCCCGCCCCGCGCTCGCCGGCGTGGAGGCCTACGAGCCGGGGCGGCCGGTTGACGAGGTGCGCCGCGAGCTCGGCGTCGCGTCGGTGGTCAAGCTCGCCTCCAACGAGGGCCCGTTCCCGCCGATGCCGGGGGCGGTGCGCGCGATGCGGGAGGCCGCCGAGGGGGTGCGGGCGTACCCCGACCCCGGTGCGTGGGCCCTGCGCGACGCCATCGCCGCCCGCACCGGACTGGACGCGGCGCAGGTGCTGCCGGGGCCCGGCGTTGACGGCCTCATCAAGCTGATGTGCCTGGCGCTGCTCGACCCCGGCGACGAGCTGGCAATGGCCTGGCCGTCGTTCCTGTCGTGGAAGATGGGGGCCGAGATCCAGGGCGCGACGCTGTGCCTGGCCCCGCTGGCGCCGGACGGCGCGTACGACCTCGACGCCCTGCTCGAGAGGGTCACCGCGCGCACGAAGATCGTCGTCGTCGTGAGCCCCAACAACCCCACCGGTGGCGCCGTGGGCGCGGCCGGCCTGGAGCGCTTCCTCGACGCCCTGCCCGGACACGTCCTGCCGGTGGTTGACGAGGCCTACTTCGAGTACCTGCCCGCCGGCGCGCACGACGCGGGCCGGCTCGTCGCCGGGGGCCGGCGGATGGCCGCCATGCGCACCTTCAGCAAGGCCTTCGGCCTGGCCGGGCTGCGGGTCGGGTACATGCTGGGCCCGGCCGACATCGTCCGGGCGCTCGGGGTGGTGCGCAACGTGTTCGACGTGACCGGCCCCGCCCAGGCGGCGGCCGTGGCCAGCCTCGCCGAGGCCGACGCGCTGCTGCCGGAGCGGGTCGCCCTCAACGCCGGCGAGCGCGCGAGGGTGGCGGCCGGGATGCGGGAGCTCGGGCTCGACCCGATGCCCAGCGCGGCCAACTTCCTCCTGATCGACCTCGGCAGCCCCGAGCGGGCCCGGGCCGTCAACTCGGCCCTCCTCGAGCGGGGCGTCATCGTGCGGCCGGCCCGGGCCTTCGGCGCGCCGTCGTGCCTCCGCGTGACGGTCGGGTTCCCGGAGGAGAACGCGCGCTTCCTCGCGGCCGCCGCGGAGGCCCTCGCGGAGGCGCCGTGACTCTCGACGAGCTGATCGCCGGGGTGCGGGCCGGCGAGCGCCGCGCCGTCGGCCGGGCGATCAGCCTGGCCGAGCGGCTGGGCCCCGAGGGGCGCGAGCTCGTCGCCGCGCTCCACCCCGGGACCGGGCGGGCCTGGCGCGTCGGCGTCACCGGCGCCCCGGGCGCCGGCAAGAGCACGCTCATCAGCGGGCTGGCCGGCCTCCTGCGCGGGGCGGGCCGGAGCGTCGCGGTCGTCAGCGTCGACCCCACCAGCCCCTTCACGCGCGGCGCGGTCCTGGGCGACCGCATCCGGCTGGCCGACCACTTCCTCGACCCGGGCGTCTTCATCCGCTCGATGGCCAGCCGCGGTCACCAGGGCGGGCTGGCCGAGGCGACGGCCGACGCGGTCCTCATCCTCGACGCGGCCGGCTTCGACATCGTGCTGGTCGAGACGGTCGGCTCGGGCCAGAACGAGGTCGAGGTGCAGTCGCTGACCGAGACGGTGGTGCTGGCGATCATGCCCGGCAGCGGCGACGGCGTGCAGGCGATCAAGGCCGGCCTCATGGAGATCCCGGACGTGCTCGCGGTGACCAAGGCCGACCGCCCGGGGGCCGACGTGCTGGTCTCGGAGCTGCGGACCGCCCTCACCCTGGTCCCCGGGGGGCCGTGGGAGCCGCCGATCGTGCGCGTGTCGGCGCTCGAGGGCGAGGGGCTCGCCGACCTGTGGGAGGCCGTCGAGGGCCACCGGGACTTCCTCGCCGAGGACGGCCGCCTCGACGCCCGGCGGCGCGAGGGCCTGGCCCGGCAGCTGCGGGCGCTGGCCGCCGACCGCCTGGCCCGGCGGCTCGACGCGGCCGCCGAGCCCGCCTTCGTGGAGGGGCTGATCGACGAGATCCTGGCGCGCCGCCTCGACCCGTCCGGGGCGGTTGACCGGGTGCTCGAGCGCGCCGACGAGTGAGGGCGGCGCGGCTCCACACGTACGGGAGCGAGCTCGTGGTCGGGCATCGACGCCGACGGCGGCCTCGCCGAACACCTGCGCACGGCCGAGCGCGCGCTGGTGCCGTTGCCCGACGGCGTCGCGCCGGCCGCCGTCGCGCCCCACGCCGACGCCGGGCTGACCGCCTACCGCGCCGCCCGCCGCGCGGCCGCCCGGATGGGCCCGGGCGGCGTCTGCGCCGTCGTGGGGGTCGGCGGCGTGGGGCACATCGCCGTGCAGCTGCTGGGCCGGGCGGTCATCGTCCCGTGAGCGCGGCGCGCCGACCGCCTACTCGTTGGCCAGGATCAGCGGCCAGACGATCACGGCCAGCACCAGCACGAGAACGGCGACGCCGATCATGACGGCGCGGTTGGCGGCCTCCCTGGTCTGACGGCCGCCGTGGGCCTCGCGGTCCTCGCGCAGGTCGCGCCTCACGTCGAGGGCCACCTTCACGATCACGCCCACGACGGCGATGCCGAAGCCGGCGAGGATGACCCAGGCGGCCACTCCGGTCAGGCCGCCGGCGCCGCCAGGCGCTCGGCGACGGCCAGGATCATCCGCACGCCGAAGCCGGTGCCCTGGCCGCCGACCATGCCGGTGCCGGCGATGTTGACGTGGCACCAGGGCAGGCCGTCGGTGAACTCGCGCAGGAACTGGGCGGCGTAGACGGCCCCGGCCTGGCGCTTGTTGGACGAGTTGGTGAGGTCGGCCACCTTGCTCTCGATCAGCGGCTTGTAGCGGTCGTGCAGGGGCATCGGCCAGGCGAGGTCGCCCGACTCCTCGCCCGCCTCGCGCACGAGGGCGGTCCAGTCGTCGTCCGAGCCGAAGAGGCCCGCGTAGACGTCGCCGAGCGCGACGACGATGGCGCCGGTGAGGGTGGCGAAGTCGATCATGCGGGTGGCGCCCTCGCGGGCCGCGTAGGCCAGGCCGTCGGCCAGGATGAGGCGCCCTTCGGCGTCGGTGTTGATGACCTCGATCGTGCGCCCGTTCAGGGCCGTGAGCACGTCTCCCGGCTTGATCGCCCGCCCGCTCGGCATGTTCTCGGTGGCGGGGACGACGGAGACCACCTCCACCGGCAGGCCGAGCGCCGCGACGAGCGCCGTGCCCTCGAGCACGGCCGCGCCGCCGCCCATGTCGAGCTTCATGTCCTCCATGCCGTTGGAGGGCTTGATCGAGATGCCGCCGGTGTCGAACGTGACCGCCTTGCCCACCAGCCCGAGCACCTCGCCCGGCCGGGCGACGTCCTTCGGGCGGTAGCGCATCACGATCATGCGCGGCGGCTCCTCGGAGCCCCGCGCGACCCCCAGCAGCCCCCCGGCGCCCAGCTTCTCCAGGCGCGCCCGCCCGAGCACCGTGCAGGTCAGCCCGGGGCTCGCGCCGGCGAGCTCCTTGGCGCGGTCGGCGAGGTCGCTCGGCGTGAGGTGATTGGACGGGAGGTTGGCGAGGTCGCGGGCGCCGTTGACGGCCTCGGCGACCCGGTCGGCGCGGCGGAGGTCCGCCGTGGAGACGGCCGCCGAGTGGACCGCGACCCGGCGCACGCGCGGCGCCTTCGCCTTCTCGTCGTCCGTCGTCTTGAAGCGGTCGAACCGGTAGAGGCCCGTCCCCACCCCCTCGACCAGCGCGCCCACCTCAGCCGGCCCGGCGTCGGCCGGGGGCGCCAGCGCGACGCTGCGGGCCTTGACCTTCGCCGCCGCCGCCGCCGCGGCCGCCCCGGCGGCCCGCCAGTCGTCGCGCGTCCCGTCGCCGGTGCCCACGACGACCACGCGGCGCGCTTCCAGGCCGGCGGCGGCGTGGAAGAGGGTTGACGAGCCCGGCTTCCCGTCGATCTCGCCGTCCTTCACCGCGCGGGCGACGACCCCCCCGAGGGCGCGGTCGGCCGCGGCGGCGGGGCCGTCGAGCGCGGGCGGGGCGGGGACGCAGACCGCCAGGAGGTCCGCCTTCGCGGCGAGCGGGTCGGCGGACTTCCTCAGCGTGGTCGGCATCGGGTCTCCCTGGGGGCCGGCGGGGCCGACAGCCTACGTGTGGCAGACTCCCGGCGACCCGACCGGGAGCCCGTGGTGGACCGCCCCATCCGCGTCGTCATCGCCAAGCCGGGCCTCGACGGCCACGACCGCGGCGCCAAGATCATCGCCCGTAGCCTGCGCGACGCCGGCATGGAGGTCATCTACACCGGCCTCCACCAGACCCCCGACCAGATCGCGGCGACCGTGGTCCAGGAGGACGCCGACGCGGTCGGGCTGTCGATCCTGTCCGGCGCCCACATGACGCTGGTGCCGCGCGTGATGGACCTGCTGCGGGCCGAGGACGCCGGCGACGTGCTGGTGCTGGTGGGCGGGACGATCCCGCGCGACGACATCCCCGCGCTCAAGGCGATGGGGGTCGCCGAGGTCTACACGCCGGGCGCCCCGGTGCAGGACATGGTCGACCTCATCCGCGCCCGGGTGGGCGCGCGAGCGGCGTAGCGACCCGGTGCCCGTCACGCTCGAGCGCCGCGGTCGCGTCGCGCTGCTGACGCTCGACCGCCCCGAGCGGCTCAACACCCTGTCGCCGGACATGCTCGACGACCTGGCCGCCCGCCTGGGGGAGGTGGAGGCCGACGAGGGGCTCGGCGCCGCGGTGATCACGGGGGCCGGCGACAAGGCCTTCTCGGCCGGCGCCGACGTCTCGCTGGTGCGAGAGGCCTCGCCCCTGGAGGCGCGCGCCTTCGCCGCGCGCGGCCACGCGACCTGCGACCGCGTCGAGGCGCTGCCGAAGGCCGTGATCGCCGCCGTCAACGGCTACGCGTTGGGCGGCGGGTGCGAGCTCGCCCTCGCCTGCGACATCCGCCTGGCCTCCGACCGGGCTCAGATCGGGCTCCCCGAGGTGACGCTCGGCATCTTCCCGGGCTGGGGCGGCACCCAGCGCATGCCCCGTCTGATCGGCCCGGGCCGGGCCAAGGAGCTCATCTTCACCGGCCGGCGGGTCGCGGCCGACGAGGCCCTGTCGCTGGGCCTTGTCAACGGGGTGCACCCGCACGACGAGCTCGTCGAGGCGGCCGTGGCGCTGGCGGCCGACATCGCCGCCAAGCCCGGCTGGGCCGTGGCCGCCGCGAAGGCCATGGTCAACCGCGCCGGCGACGGCGACCAGCCCGGCAACCTGGCACGCGAGCTCGACCTCTTCGCCCTCGCCTTCGCCACCGAGGACCAGCGCGAGGGCATGGCGGCCTTCTTCGAGAAGCGGCCGCCGCAGTTCCGCGGGCGCTGACCGGCCCCGGTACGATCCCGGGCGGACATCCGCGAGTGAGCGAGGGGGCTGAATGAAGATCGCGGTCTGCGTCAAGGAGGTCCCGGACGCCGGTCCGAACCGCCGGATCGACCCGGACACCAAGAGGATGGACCGCTCGGGCGACCGGTCCCTCAACCAGTACGACCTGCACGCGGTGGAGCAGGCGCTGCGCCTGAAGGAGGCCGCGGGCGAGGGCGAGGTCGTGCTCGTCTCGATGGGCTCCAGCCGGGCCCTCGACTCGCTGCGCAAGGGACTCGGGATGGGCGCCGACCGCGCCGTCCTGGTCTCCGACGAGGCGGCGGCCGGGTCGGACCTGGTGGCCACCACCAACGTCCTCGCGGCGGCGCTGCAGGCCGAGTCGCCGGACCTGATCCTGTTCGGCCAGCAGGCCACCGACGGCGACGGCGCCGTGCTGTGGGCGAGCGTGGCCGACAGGCTGCGGATGCCCGTCATCTCGCAGATCTCCGAGCTCGAGCTCGAGGGCGGGCACGCGACCGCCAAGCGCCAGACCGAGTTCGGCTACGACAAGATCCGCACCCCCCTGCCCGCCGTGCTGGCGGTGGCCGACTCGCTCAACGAGCCGCGCTACCCGTCGCTCAAGGGCATCATGGGCGCCAAGAAGAAGCCCCAGGACGTGAAGACCCTCGCCGACGTCGGGGTCGACGCGGCGAGCGCCGGCGAGGCCGGCTCCCGCACCACCGTCATCGCCCTCGGCGCACCGCCCTCGCGGGGCGAGACGATCAAGATCGAGGACGACGGCAGCGGGGCGCAGAAGATCCTCGACTTCCTGATGGAAAGGAAGCTGGTATGAGCACGCTGGTCTTCCTGGAGCACCACGGGTCGGCGATCCAGCGCGGCGCCCTGGGCGTGCTGTCGAAGGCGGCCCAGCTCGACCCCGACACGGCCGGCGTCATCGTCGGCTCCGGCGTGCGCGAGGTGGCCGCCGACGCCGGGCGCTACGGCGCCAAGAAGGTCTTCGTGGCCGACGACGCCGCGCTCGAGGCGCCCCTGCCCCAGCCGCGCGTCGACGTCATCAGCCGCCTGGTCGCCGAGGGGGGCTTCGACACCGTCCTGTTCGCGGCCTCGGTCCTGGCGTCCGACGTGGCCGGCGGCGTGGCCGCCCGGCTCGGCGCCGGCCTCAACTGGGACCTCAACGACCTCCGCCGCGACAACGGCTCGCTGGTCGGGGTGCGGTCGGCCCTCGGCGACACCGTGCTGGTCGACGTCGGCTGGAGCGCCGAGCCGCGCCTCGGCCTGGTGCGGTCGGGCTCGTTCGACCCGGCCGAGACCGGCGGCGAGGCGGCGCTCGAGGAGATCTCCGCGGCGCTGGAGGACTTCTCGTCCAAGGCGGAGATGGTCGAGCAGGCCCACGAGGAGCAGAGCGGCCCCTCCATCGAGGAGGCCGACATCCTGGTGACCGGCGGCCGCGGCCTCGGCGCGCCCGAGAAGTTCTCGGTCCTCGAGGACCTCGCGGCCGCCCTGGGCGGCGCCGTCGCCTCGACCCGCGCGGTCGTCGACTCGGGCTGGTACCCCTATGCGACCCAGGTCGGCCAGACCGGCAAGGTGGTCTCGCCGAAGCTCTACATCGGGGCCGGCGTGTCGGGCGCCATCCAGCACAAGGTCGGCATGCAGACCTCGCAGACGATCGTGGCGATCAACAAGGATCCCAACGCCCCGATCTTCGAGTTCAGCGACCTGGGCATCATCGGCGACCTCAACGACATCGTCCCGAAGCTCACCGAGCTGGTGAAGGAGCGCAAGGCATAGGGCGTCGAGGGAGGGTTTGACGTTTCCGGCGGTCGGTCCCGGCGCAGCCGGTGCCGGCCGCCGGGGCCGCGAGAGGCCCGGCGCAGGCTGACGCCATCAGCCCGGAAGCTGGAACTCCGCGATCACCGGGGCGTGGTCCGACTCGGGGAATTTGACGTCGCCGGCGAAGGCCACCGACTCGTCGTGCAGCAGCTCGTTGTGGACCTCGGCGCCGGCGTAGAAGGCCAGCAGCTCGCGGCTCGCCAGGACGTGGTCGATCATCTCCCCGCGGCCGTGGTAGAGCAGGGAGTACCGGGCCGGCTCGGCGATGGTGCGCTCGCAGGGCACCAGCACCCGGCCGGCCAGGTCGGAGTTGCCGGTCTCCTCGACGTCCCCTCGGATCGCCTTCACGGGGACGTCCTCGGCGTCGGCGTTGAAGTCGCCGCACACGCAGACCAGGGCGCCTGGGGTCGCGTCGAAGAGTTGGTCGACCAGCATCCGCACCTCGAGGGCCTGGCCGACGCGGCGCATCGAGGAGAGGAAGTACCCCTCGGCCCAGCCCGACGAGGTGCGCCAGGTGTAGGTGTCCCGCTTCTGGCCGGGCACGTCCGAGGGGTTCTTCGACTTGAGGTGGATGTTCACCACCTCGAGGCGCAGCGGCGCCGGGCAGGTCGATCGAGGCGTGGAGGATCGGGCGCTCCCAGCTGATCATCTTCGCCGCGGCGTCCGGGGGCGTCGCGGTGACGCGGCGGTACTCGGGCGCGGGCGCGAGCTGGTGCTTGAGCTGGCGGCTCGCGACGATCGCGTAGCGGCTCGCGATGACGAGGTTGCGCTCGTCGTAGGGCGTCGCTCTCCTGCGTGAGGGTGCTCACGCGGGGGAAGGCCGCGTAGTCCGTGTCGGCCAGCAGGGCGTCGAGCGCCGTCAGTGCCCGCCCGCCGCCCGGGCCTGCTCCTGCCCGTTCACCTCCTGCAGGCACAGGACGTCGGCCCGCAGCCGCACGAGCTGGGGCCGCATCACGGCGATCCGATCGGCCAGGGTCGGCGAGGCGCCGGGCCGGTCGTCGAGGTTCTCGAGGTTGAAGCTGGCGATGCGGAGGGCGGGCACGATGCGGGTTCTCCTCGCGCTTACGGCGCGATGATGAGTTGCGGGCGAGCTTCCACGCCGCGCTATATTCGAAGCCGTTGACGGGGCCGCGGAGGTTGCGGCCCCGCCTGTCTGCACATCGAAAGGCGGCGGCATGAAGACCGACATCCACCCCGAGTACGTCGTCGCGCACGTCCGCTGCACCTGCGGCAACGAGTTCGAGACGCGCTCCACCAAGCCCGACATCAAGGTGGAGATCTGCAGCAACTGCCACCCGTTCTACACCGGGAAGCAGAAGCTCGTCGACTCCGGCGGCCGGGTCGAGCGCTTCCAGCGCAAGCTGGCCCGCAGCCGGCAGGGGTAGGGGCACGGCCCGGCCGCGACGCCGGGTGACGCCGCCATGAGCGCCGACGTGCGCCCGCTGGTGGAGCAGATCGCGCGCACGCGCGCGGACCTTGCGGACGCCCTGGGCGACCCCGAGCTGCCGTCCGACCGCGCGCGCTACGCCGCGGTCAGCCGGCGCTGGGCCGGCCTGTCGGAGGCGTTCGACCTCGCGGCGCTGTGGGAGGACGCCGCCGGGCGGGAGGCCGAGGCGGAGGAGCTGCTCGCCGAGGGCGACGACCCGGAGGTGCGGTCGCTGCTCGAGGAGGCCCGCGCCGAGCTGGCCGACCTGGCGCCGCGCATCCGCGAGGCGATGATCGAGCCCGACCCCGACGACGACCGCAACACCATCGTGGAGATCCGCGCAGGCGCCGGCGGCGAGGAGGCCGCGCTGTTCGCGCGCGACCTCCTGGACGTCTACTCGCGCTACGCCGAGTCTCGCGGCCTCACCGTCGAGCTGATGGCGGCGAGCGAGGCCGACGCCGGCGGGCTGCGCGAGGCGACCCTGGGGGTCAAGGGCTCGGGGGCCTACGCCGTCTTCAAGCACGAGGCCGGCGTGCACCGGGTGCAGCGCATCCCGGCCACCGAGAGCCAGGGGCGCATCCACACCTCGACGGCCACCGTGGCGGTGCTCCCCGAGGTCGAGGACGTGGACGTCACCATCGACCCCAACGACGTCAAGCGCGACGTCTACCGCTCGAGCGGGCCGGGCGGCCAGAGCGTGAACACCACCGACTCGGCGGTGCGCCTCACCCACCTCCCCACCGGGATCGTCGTGTCCATGCAGGACGAGAAGAGCCAGCTCCAGAACTTCGAGCGCGCCATGCGGGTGCTGCGCGCGCGCCTGTACGAGCGTCTGCAGGGCGAGCGTGACGCGGAGCTCAGCGCCGCCCGGCGGTCGCAGCTGGGGTCGGGCGACCGCTCCGAGAAGGTGCGCACCTACAACTACCCCCAGAACCGCGTCACCGACCACCGGGTGGGGGTGAGCGTGCCGCTGCGCGAGCAGGTGCTGGAGGGGCGCCTCGACGCCCTCACCGAGGCGCTCGCCGCCGAGGAGCGCCGCCGCCTGCTGGCCGAGCAGACCCCCGCCGAGGTGGGCTCGTGACCCCCAACCCCGACCAGCTGCGCGTCGAGTTCCTGGGCCTCACCGTGCGGCACGACCCGGTCGACATGCCGCGCGACGACATCGCCCTCTTCTTCGCGTCGATCAGCGACCGCTACGGGCTCACGCGCCTGGAGTACCACACCGACGGCGGGGGCACCTTCTCGAGCCCCGACGGTGCCGAGTTCGTGCTGCGCCCCTCCCAGACCGCGTCGTGCGCGGTCACCGGGATGGGCTACCGCGAGGGCGTCGAGCGGGTCATCGGCCTGGTGGAGGAGGCCGTCGGGCGCTACGAGATCGGCGAGCTCTGGGTGGAGGACGTCACCCTGGTGGCCGTCTGGGACGTTGACGACCCCGAGGTGGTGCACGAGCTGCTGGCCGGAAGCGTGCTCCAGCTCGACGCCGAGCGCCTGGAGCTGCTGGGCGGCGACGAGGTGGCGGTCGGCCTGCGCATCTGGCGCCAGGCCGGCGACGCCGCGATGGAGTGCGCCGTCGAGCCGATGCACGCCGAGCCGTCGAAGGTCTACATCCGCCTGGTCCACACCCAGAGCGACCCCCTGGCCGAGGCATCACGGCTGCGGGAGGTGGCCGACTCCGTCCAGGGCTTCCTGGTCGGCCCGCTCACCTCGTTCATCCTGGCGAGCGCCCGCCGCTGACCGCCGCGACCGGCCTGCTCACCGTCGGCGAGGTGCTGCGCCGCAGCGCCTCCTACCTCGCCGGGCGCGGCTCCCCGTCGGCCCGCCTGGACGCCGAGCTGCTGCTGGCCCACGCGCTCAGGGTCGAGCGGATCGGGCTCTACACCGCCTCCGACCGCCCCCTGCTGCCGGCCGAGCTCGACGCGGCCCGCGAGCTGGTGGCCCGCCGCGGCCGCCGGGAGCCCGTCGCCTACATCACGGGCGCCCGGGCCTTCCGGCGGCTGCGGATCGAGGTCGGGCCGGAGGTGCTGGTCCCCCGGCCCGAGACCGAGGTGCTGGTGGAGTGGGCCCTCGATCTCGCCGTCCCGGGGGCCGCCGTGCTCGACTGGGGCACGGGCAGCGGCGCGGTGGCGCTGGCGCTGGCCGACGAGGGCCCCGGCCTGCGGATGACGGCGGTCGAGCGGTCGGAGGCGGCGCTCGCCCGGGCCCGGGCCAACGGGGCGCGGCTCGGGCTCGACGTGGAGTGGCTCCCCTCCGACGGCCTCGCCGCGGTCGCGGGCCGGCGCTTCGCCGTCATCGCCGCGAACCCGCCCTACCTGTCGCCGGCCGACCTCGACGCCGCGCCGGCCGAGCTGCGCTTCGAGCCGCGCGAGGCCCTGGTCGCGGGGCCGACCGGATTGGAGGCGATCGACGCCATCGCGGCGAGGGCGCCCGTCCACCTGGAGCCCGGCGGAGCGCTGCTGGTGGAGGTGGGGGAGGGCCAATCCGCCGCGGCCGAGGAGGCGCTGAGGGCGGCCGGCCTCCGGGACGTCGCGGCGCGACCCGACCTGGCGGGCGTCCCGCGCGTCGTCGGAGGCCGCCGGGCGCAGGCCGACCTCGCGACGGCGACGTGAGCGCCGAGGTTGACGATCTGCGGGCGGCGCTGATCGGCGGAGGGGTGGCGCTGGTGCCGACCGACACGGTCTACGGCCTGGCGGCGTGGCTCGACTCGCCGGGCGGCGTCGAGGCCCTCTACGCCCTCAAGGGGCGGCCGCGCGACCAGCCCGTCCAGGTGCTGGTCTACTCGCGGCCGCTGCTGGCCGAGGCGCTCGGCTGGCTCGACGCGGCCACCAAGGCCGCGGCGCGGGCGCTGCTGCCGGGACCGGCCACCTGCCTGCTGCCCGACCCGCCGGGGCGCTACGCCGCCGCGGCGGGCGGGGCGCCCGGGTCGGTCGGCCTGCGCGCGGCCGCGGTCGACGGGCCGCTCGCGCGCCTCGACCTGTCGCTCGTGGCCACGAGCGCCAACCACCCCGGCGGGCCGGACCCGGCGACGGTCGCCGACGTCCCCGCCGACCTGCGCGCCGGGTGCGCCGCCGCCCTCGACGACGGCCGGCTCCCGGGCACGGCCTCCGCCGTCGTGGACCTGCGCGCCGTGGCGACGGGCGGCCCCGCGGCCCTCGTGCGCCCGGGGCCCGACCCGGATGCCGTGGCCCGGGTGCTGGCGGGGGTGGGGTGTACCCTCGTGACTGCCGACCACGACGCCCGGGGGTCCTCCGCGTGAGCTTCACCGACGACGACAGCTACCTCTCCCAGGACATCGCCGACGTCGACCCCGCGGTGGCGGCGATCCTGCGCGCCGAGGTCGAGCGCCAGGGCGAGACGCTGGAGATGATCGCCAGCGAGAACTTCACCAGCCACGCGGTGCTCCAGGCGGTCGGCTCGGTGCTCACCAACAAGTACGCCGAGGGGTTGCCGGGGCGGCGCTACTACGGGGGCTGCGAGGTGGTCGACCAGGCCGAGCAGCTCGCGATCGACCGGGCGGTCGAGGTCTTCGGCGCGGCCCACGTCAACGTGCAGCCCCACTCCGGCGCGACGGCCAACGAGGCGGCCTACGCCGCCGTGCTGCAGCCCGGCGACCGGGTGCTGGCGATGGCCCTCGCCCACGGCGGCCACCTCTCGCACGGGCTCAAGGTCAACTTCTCCGGGCGCCTCTACGACTTCAGCCACTACGGCGTCCGCCGCGGCGACTGCCGCATCGACATGGACCAGGTGCGCGACATGGCGCGCGAGCACCGGCCGGCGCTGATCGTGGCGGGGGCCTCCGCCTACCCGCGGATCATCGACTTCCCTGGCTTCCGCGAGATCGCCGACGAGGTCGGGGCGCTGTTCATGGTCGACATGGCCCACATCGCGGGCCTGGTCGCCGGCGGGCAGCACCCGTCGCCGGTGGGGATCGCCGACCTCGTCACGACGACGATCCACAAGACCCTGGGGGGCCCGCGCGCGGGCATGATCCTGTCGAGCGAGGAGCTCGGGACCAAGGTTGACCGGGCCGTCTTCCCCGGGCTGCAGGGCGGCCCGCTGATGCACGTCATCGCCGGCAAGGCGGTCGCGCTCGGACACGCCCTGACCCCCGAGTTCCGGGCCCGTCAGGAGCAGACCGTCCTCAACTGCCGGGCGCTCGCCGAGGAGCTGTTGGCGGCCGGCGTCGACCTGGTCAGCGGCGGCACCGACAACCACCTGGTGCTCGTGGACCTCTCGGCCACCCCGATGACCGGGGCCGACGGCGAGGAGCGCCTCGACCGCGCGGGCATCACCGTCAACAAGAACGGCATCCCCTTCGACGAGCGCCCGCCCACGGTGACGTCCGGCCTGCGCATCGGCACGCCGGCCCTCACCACCCGCGGCCTGCGCGAGGACGAGATGCGCGAGATCGCCCGCATCATCGCCGCGGCGCTCGACCCCGGCGCGACCGACGCCGACCTCGAGGCCCTGAGGGGCCGCTCGCGCGCCATCGGGGAGCGCTTCCCCCTCTATCCGCGCCTCCAGGCGGCCACGCCGGTCTCCTGAACCTTCGCGGGGTGCGCCGGGCCGGGCGCCCGGTGTAGGTTCGTCGCCTCGTGCGACGGGCGACGACTCTCCGGCTGGTCGCGGTCGCGGCGCTGGCCGCCCTCGCGGTCGCGCTGCGCTGCCGTCGGTCGCGGGCGCGGTGCTCTCGGGCACCAACGGGCGGATCGTCTTCGTCAGCGGCCGCGACCAGGCCAGCGACGCCGACGCCAAGCTCCGCTTCTGGCGGGTGCCGCCCGTCCGCGCTCGACCCCGCGATCAGCGACCCGCTCTCGGCGCTGCCGGGCCAGCATCGCCATCCGACCTGGTCGCCGGACCGCACTCGGATCGCCTACGCGCTCGGCCGGCGCTTCGACATCCTCATCCTCGACCTCACGGCGCCGCCCGGCACGACCGCCCGACAACATCACCAACACCGCGGGCATCACCGAGGACCGGCCGGCCTGGTCGCCGGACGGGACGCAGGATCGCCTGGGAGACGGGCGGCGCGGCGAGCGACATCCTCATCGACACCCTCCCGGCCGGCGGCCCGGCGAACTTCACGCCCGAGGCGCGACCCGGCGGGCAAGCCGGCCTGGACGCCCGACTCGGCGACGATCTTCTACACGTCGGGCGCCGTCAACGCGGGCGGGCGACGCGCAGATCGTGCGCAAGCCGGCGAACAACCCGGCCGGCGCCCTCGGGCTCGTCACCTTGCCGGGAGTCGTCAACGAGCACCAGGCCTCGGTGTCGCCGGACGGGACCCGCATCTGCTACACGCTGGGGCCCTTCGACGGCAACGCCGACGTGTGGGTGTCCGCGGCCGACGGCAGCCAGGCCGTTCGACCTCTCCGACGAAACGGGGTTCAGCCGCGGCCAACGCCGACTACAACTGCACCTGGTCGCCGGACGGCACCGAGGTCGCCTACGTCCGCGGCCAGACTTCGTGCTGGGCGACCTCGTCACCGAGTTGCGCCGACGACAGCCAGCCGTCTCACCGACCCCTCGCGTCGACGACCCTCGATCGCTTCGACGGCAACCCCGACTGGGCGCCCGACGGCCGCCCGGCCTGCCAGCCGCGCTCGGTCAGCGACGCCGCGCAACACGGCGGTGGCGATCGTCCTCTCCTGCCCGGACACCGGCCCGGCCTACGAGCAGAGCCCCGTGCGGGTCGACGTCGTCAACCCCGGGCCGGCGAACGGCACGATCCCGCTCGACCCGTCGGCGCCCGGAGCCGGGACCGTGACGCTCACCTACACTCCGCGAGCGGGCTTCATCGGGCGCGACACCTTCGAGTACAACGCGTTCGATGCGGCCGGCTTCGCCCCCCGC
The DNA here is from genome assembly GCA_963819845.1 of Miltoncostaeaceae bacterium. Lineage (GTDB taxonomy): Bacteria > Actinomycetota > Thermoleophilia > Miltoncostaeales > Miltoncostaeaceae > DATAGF01. The sequence continues at coordinate 291,031 of CAWFXQ010000008.1, read as the reverse complement.
GTCACGGTCACCGTGGACGTGACGGCGCCCGGCGCCGGCGGCGGACCGGGCGGCGGGCTCGGCGTCCCCGGCTCGGCCCGGTGCGACGGGAAGCGGGCCACGATCGTCGGCACGGCGAGGGGACAGACGATCCGCGGCACTGCCAAGCGCGACGTCATCGCCGCGCTCGGCGGCAACGACACCGTGCGCGGCCTCGGCGGGGCCGACCTCATCTGCCTGGGCGGCGGGGCCGACAAGGGGTTCGGCGGCGCCGGCCCCGACAAGATCCTGGGCCAGGGCGGCGCCGACCGGGCCCTGGGCGGCGCGGGCGCCGACCTGCTGCTCGGGGGCGCGGGGCGGGACGTCCTGCTGGGCGGCACCGGGCGCGACCGCGCCCTGGGCGGAGCGGGCCGCGACGCCTGCTCGGCCCGCCTCACCCGCAGCTGCTGAGCCCGCCGCGGCCGCCGCGGCCGCCGCGCTCCGTCCTCATGTGAGGACTCTCTTATGGAACCGTTCGGTTCCCTCGGAACGGCCTGGTTTCGCATGGGGGCGTGGGTACTGTGCCGCGCCATGGTCCCCCACCAGCGCCGCACGGGCACGGAGGTTCAGCGGCGTCTCCTCGTCCCCGCCGCGTGCGCCCTGGTGGCCCTCGCTGCCGCGGCGGCGACGGGGGGGACATCGCCCACGGCGGCCTCCGCGGCCGTCGAGATCGGGGTCTACCAGGACGACCCCGCCAGGGGCTTCCGCCCGCTGCGCGCCTCGGTCGGCCGCGGCGGGACGAAGGTGATCTCGACCTACGTCACGGGAGGGCGGCTCGTGGAGCCCCAGATCGTCGCGCTCGCCAAGCGCACCGGCGCGCGCCTCCTCGTCTCGTGGATGCCGGACGGCGGCAAGCAGACGGCCGGGCCCCGGCAGCCCAAGTACCGCCTCGGCGCGATTCGGCGCGGCCGCCAGAACCGCGGCCTCGCGCGGCTGACCGGCCAGCTCCGCCGGCTCAAGCCCACGCCGATCCTGCGCCCGATGCCCGAGCCCAACACGCCCTGGTACGCCTGGTCGGGCACGGTCAACAAGAACGCGCCCGCCGACTACGCGAAGGCGTGGGCCAAGGTGCGCCAGGTGGTGCGCAAGTCGGGCGGCAAGAAGATCAAGCTCATGTGGTCGCCCTACGTGCGCAGCATCCCGGACACGCCAGAGAACGCCATCACGGCCTACTTCCCCGGTGATGACAAGGTCGATCTGGTCGGCGCCAGCGGCTACAACTTCGGCCAGGTCGGCCTGCTGGCCTGGACCGACCCGACCGCCCTCTTCGAGGACGTCTACCGCCAGGTCTCGGCGCTGTCGGCCAAGCCGTTCTGGATCGCCGAGACCGGGTCGACCAACAAGGGCGGGAGCAAGGCGCAGTGGATCGCCCAGCTCGCCTCCCTCCGGGCGGAGATCCCCAACCTCGGCGGCATCGTCTGGTACGACGCCCGCGACCCGAACGGCGACTTCCGCGTCGGCAGCACGCCCGCCCGCAAGGCCTTCAAGGGCCTCGTCAAGAGGACGTCGAAATGAGCCCCCGGGTCGCCAAGCCCCCCCGCAAGAAGCGCACGCGCCGCGCGGCCGCCGGCGGCGCCCAGGCGGCGCTCACCGAGGCCATGGTCGACCGCCTGATGTGGCGGGCCGGCTTCGGCCCCTCCGAGGCCGACCGCCAGCGCTTCAAGGGCATGAGCCTGCACCGCGCGGTCGATCGCCTGATGAGCGACCCTCAGGGCCCCCTCGCGGGGCCGCCCCCCAAGCGCCTCAACGGCACGCCGCTGCTGCCCAACGAGTCGGACACCGACCTGGTGCTGACCTGGCTCGACCAGATGGTGCGCACGCGCAACCCGCTCACCGAGCGCCTCACCCTGTTCTTCCACAACCACTTCGCCACCCAGCGCAACGAGGTCTCGCCGCCGCAGCTGATCACCCAGCAGAACCAGCTGCTGCGCAAGTACTCCGACCTCGCGTCGAACCGCATCGCCGACTTCCGCAACCTCGTCTACGAGGTCGGCGAGGGGCCGGCGATGCTGCGGTTCCTCACCGGCGAGAACAGCACGCGGCAGAACCTCAACGAGAACTACGGCCGCGAGCTGATGGAGCTCTTCTGCCTGGGCGTGACCAACGCCGCCGGGCAGCCGAACTACACCGAGATCGACGTCCGCGAGGCGTCGCGGGCGGCGACGGGCTGGCAGATCAACGACGACAACCCGGACGCCCCGTCGTCGTTCTTCACCGAGTCCCGCTTCGACAACCGGCCGAAGACCGTCCTCGGCCAGACCGGGGCCTTCAACCACCGCCAGCTCGTCGACGTCGTGATGTCGCACCCCAACCACGCGCCGTTCCTGGTGACCAAGCTCTGGAGCGAGTTCATCCCCTACGCGCCGGACAACGCGACCGTGCGGGACCTCGTCAAGGTCTACCTGCGCGGCAAGAACCGGCTGCGCCCGCTGGTGCGCCGCATCCTCACCCACCCCGCGATGATCGCCTCCATCAAGGAGCCGACCATGATCAAGTCGCCGGTGGTCTACGCGGTCGGGATGATGCGCGCCCTGGGGCTCGGGATCACCGACGAGACGCTCTACAACGTCCTCGCCGACATGGGCCAGCTGCCCTACTTCCCGCCGACCGTCGCGGGCTGGGAGGGCGGGGCGTCGTGGCTCAACACCAACGCCGCCCTCGCCCGCTTCAGGGCCGCCAACCGGCTCCTGGCCCTCAAGTACGCGGGCCTCGCCACCAAGGCCCCCGAGGACGAGCCCGGCGAGACGCCCAAGCAGGCCTTCGCGCGCGCCCACGCGTCGGTGGGCCGGCCGTGGGTCGGCCGCGGCAGCAAGAGCGCCCTCATCTACTACTCGACGAAGGCCAAGAACACGTCCTCGAGCGACCGGATCGCGCGCCAGCGGGTGCTGCGCGCCTTCCTGCTCGGCGGCCCCGACGCACAGGTGATGTGATGACCGACGAGTCGCAGATCGACCGAGACGGCGCCGTGCCGGACCCGGGCCACGACCCGGGCACCGCCGAGGCCATCCGGTGCGCCGACTGCGCCCGGTCGGACAGCCTCATGCACGGCCTCGACCCGGTCAACCGGATGCCGATCCCGGTCAACGCGATGGCGGGCTTCCCCGACGGCGTCCCGCGCATCAAGGGCATGGACCGGCGGGCGTTCCTGCGCAACGGCGTCGTGGGCCTCGCCTCGGTGTACGCCGCGACGAGGATCGACTGGACGCGCGCCTACGAGGCGGCCGTCGCCGAGGGAGCGAGCCCCGCCAACCAGGTCGTGATGATCTTCCTCAACGGCGGCAACGACGGGCTCAACACCATCGTGCCCGTCGGGGAGCACGCCGCCTACCAGGCGGCGCGGCCCGGCCTCTACCGCGCCCAGGGGCCCTCGACGCCCGGCGCCGGGGGCCGCGTGGGGTCAACCGTCATGCCCGGCACCGGCGGCGCCCACGCCTGGGCCAACGTCGGCGTGTCGGGCACCGGCAACAACAACGACACCAAGGGCTTCGACACGCTGTACGGCGACGGCTCGGGCGGGCCGGGGTCGGACCTGGCCGTCTGGCCCGCGGCCGACTACACCCCGGCCAACCGGTCGCACTTCGACAGCCGCGACTACTGGTTCGCGGGCGCGCTGCAGAAGATGACCACCGGGTGGCTGGGCCGCTGGCTCGACCTCTACGGGTCGCCCGACAACCCCCTCCAGGCGGTCTCGATCGACTCGAGCATCTCGAAGCAGATCCGCTCGGCCAAGGCGCCGGTCAGCGCGGTCCGCAGCCTGAACGGCGTCGAGTTCCGGGTCAACAACGTGGCGACGAACCTCGTCAACACCACCGAGCAGATGGCTCCCCTGGCCGGGGTGGCGACGGGCAAGGGCAACGCCGGCCTCGCGCACGCGCGCCAGACCTACGGCCGCACGGTGCAGGTCTCGCGGTCGCTGCGGTCGCTCGCCGGCGCGCCCGGCGGCGCCGGGTACCCGCAGTCCGACCTGTCAACCCGGCTCCAGCTCGCCGCGATCCTGCTGGCGGCCAACCTGGGCACCAAGGTCATCACCCTCGACTGGGGGTCGTTCGACACGCACGGCAACCAGCTCAACAGCCAGGACCCGCAGCTCACGACCCTGTCCCGCGCCCTCGCCGCCTTCCGCGACGACCTCGTCGCCCGCGGCATCGAGGGCCGCGTCATGACCATCGTGTTCTCGGAGTTCGGCCGCCGCGTCGCGGAGAACGACAACGGCACCGACCACGGCGCGGGCGGGCTGATGATGGCCATGGGCTCGTCGGTCGTCGGCGGCTTCCGCGGCGGCTTCCCGGGACTGACGCAGCTCTACAACGGCGACCTGCGCGTCACCACCGACTTCCGGGCGGTGTACAGCTCGGTCGTCGCCGAGTGGCTCGGCGGCGATCCGGGCGCAGTGATCCCCGGCGGGCCCTTCCCCCTCGGGGGGCCCCTGGTCGGGTGAGGCTGCCCGCGCGCATCGCGGGGGCCCTGATCCTGGTCTCGCTGCTGGCGGCCGCGACGGCCGTCGCGGCCCCGCGCGTCCACCGCCTCACGCTCCCGCCGCCGCCGCCGCTGCCGAGCTCCCTGGCGGTCAACGAGGACGAGTGGACGGTGATCCCGTCCAAGCGCGTCGTGGCCGCCGGGCCGGTCACGCTGCGCGTCTACAACCGGGGGATGGACGACCACGACCTCTCCCTGGTGGACGCGACGGGCACCCTGCACCGCGTCTACCTCGGGCCGAGCGGCACCTCCGAGATCCAGGCGACCCTCACGCCGGGCACCTGGAAGATCTGGTGCTCGCTGTTCGAGGGCACGCCCCAGTCCCACGAGCTCTACGGGATGGTGTCGACCATCGAGGCGCGCGTCAACCCGTCGCGCTCCTACCGCCCGGCGCGCCGGGCCCTGAAGCGGCAGGTCGTTAGAGCCGGGTAAGCGGCGTCGGAGAGGGTCGCCGCGATGCGCGAGACCCTCACACGGAGACGCGGCGAGAACGGCCACCGGCCCGACCCCGAGGCGGCCCTCGTCGACCGCTTCGCGGCGGTGGCGCGGACGCAGATCGAGCGGATCGAGGCGCTGCTGGCCTGCCGCTGGCCCCTGGGCCGCGAGACCGCCGAGCGCCACGGGGTGGTCTGGAGCTCGGACGTCCGCGACCCCGAGTTCCGCAAGGTGCTGCGCAACCTCGCGCGGCTCATCTCCGACGCCGAGGGCATCCACCGCCGCGTCAACCTCACCGCGCCCGACCTCGCCGAGCTGACCGAGGCCGCCAGCCTGCCGCGCCGAGCGCCGTGGACCGTCGAGGTCCTCCTGGCGCGGCGCTTCCGGCTCGAGGCCCTGCTCATCGACCTGGGCGACGAGAAGTACATCCGCGAGCGGGCCGCCGCCTTCTTCATGGAGCGCCGCGGCACCGGCCTTCACTGGAGCACCATGTACGGCCGCCGCACGCCGCCGGTGCTGACCGGCATGGGCGGGCACGGCCGCGGCCCCGCCGATCCGGACGCCGTGGGCCTCACCCGCCGGATGCTGCAGCAGCTGGTCGCGGCCAAGCACTTCGACGACGTGCCGGTGCGCAACCGCAACGAGCTGAGCCTGCGGGCCCTGCGCCTGATCGCGCCGGTGGTGCTGGTGGCGAGCGCCGCCTTCGCCCTGGCGATCGCGCTGGTGGAGGGCGACGACCACGTGCTCCAGCTCGCGGCCTCCGCCGGGGCCCTCGGGGCGGCGCTCGGCACCCTCATCCGGGTGCGCGACGACCTCGTGCCCGGCGCCCAGATCCGGGAGTTCACCCCCTTCTTCCTGGCCCAGGTGACCGTCGGGGCCACCGCCGGGATGCTGGCCTTCCTGGTCAACCGCTCCGGCATCGTCGCCATCGGCGGCGGCGCCAGCGGCCTCGCGGCGGTCAGCTTCGCGCTCGGCTTCACCGAGGCCGCCTTCCTGCGGCTGATCGCCCGCGTGGCGACCCTCGGCGGCGGGGGCGCGGCCCCCGCGGGAGGGCCCGCCGCCCCACGAGACGAGGATCGATGATGCTGCATCCCGAGATGAGCCGGATGATCGCGAGGGAGATCGAGCGCGACCGCATCGCCCTGGCGGCGGCACATGGCCGCGCCGCCGGTGGCCAGGGCGCCTCGGCCGCCGCCCGCCTCCGCGCGGCGGCGGTCCGGCTGCTGCGCCGGGACGAGCGCGCCCCGGCCCCGCTCACCACCCGAGCCCGGGAGCACTAGGGTGCGCGGGTGGCCGCCCGCCCGCCGCTCGCCATCCCCGGGCCCCTCGCCGGCCACCACCTCGCGCGCCTGCGCGACGCCGCGACCCCCTCGGGGGAGTTCCGCCGCCACGCCGGGGCGCTGACGGCCCTGGTGCTCGCGGCCGCGCTCTCGGACGTGGAGGGACGCGACGCGCAGGTGCAGACCCCGCTCGCCCCTGCACGGACGCGGGTGCCCGCGCGCCGGATCACGCTCGTGCCCGTGCTGCGCGCCGGCCTGGCGATGCTCGAGCCGGGCCTGGACCTGCTGCCCGACGACACCCGGGTCGGGTTCCTCGGCCTCGAGCGCGACGAGCGCACCCTGATGCCCCGGGCGTACCTCGAGAGCCTGCCCGCCGGGCTGGCCGACGACGAGGTCGTGCTGCTCGACCCCATGATCGCCACCGGCGGGTCGGCCGCGGCCGCTCTGGCGAGGCTGAGGGCCGCCGGCGCGGGGCGCCTCCACATGGTGGGGCTGATCGCCGCCCCCGAGGGCCTCGCCGCGGTCGCGGCCGCCGACCCGGACACGCCGATCACCGTGGCCGCCATCGACGGCGGGCTGGACGCCCGCGGGTTCATCGTGCCCGGGCTCGGCGACGCCGGCGACCGGCTCTTCGCCGAGGCCGCCGGCGGGTGAGGGGGGAGGGCCGGGGCCCGGCGCTGGTCACGGGCGCCTCGTCGGGCATCGGCTGGGCCTACGCCGACGCCCTGGCCGCCCGCGGCCACCCGCTGGTCGTCGTCGCGCGGCGGGAGGAGCGGCTGCGCGCGCTGGCGCGCCGGGCCCGGGAGGTCCACGGGGTCGAGGCCCGGCCGGTGGTCGCCGACCTGGCCACCGAGGCGGGGCTGGCGGCCTGCCGCGCCGCCATCGACGAGGCCCCGCCGCCGGACCTGGTGATCCTCAACGCCGGCGTGGGCTCGCACGGCCCGCTCTGGGGGCTCGACCGGGCGCGCGAGGCCGACATGGTGCGGCTGAACTGCGTGGCCGTGGTCGATCTCGCCGCCCACGCCCTGCCGCGCATGGTCGCGCGCGGGCGCGGGGCGCTGGTGGTCGTGAGCTCGGCCGCGGCGTGGCAGCCGGTGCCCTACATGGCCACCTACGCGGCCAGCAAGGCCTTCGAGCTGCACTTCGCCGAGGCGCTGGCCGAGGAGCTGCGCGGCACGGGGGTTCGGGCCCTGGCCGTGTGCCCCGGCCCGACCCGCACCGAGTTCGCCATGTCGGCCGGCTCGGACGGGACGGTCCACTGGGCCGTGCCCATGGACGACGTCAACCTCGTGGTGCGGGCCACCTGGCGGGCGCTTCGCGCCGGCCGCCGCCGGGCGCCGGCCGGCGTCGTCGCGCGCGGCTCGATGCTGGCCGGCCGCCTGCTGCCGCGCGGCCTCGTGCTGCGTGCCGCGGGGCTGGCCCACCGGGCCTCGCGGTCAGGAGATGACGTCGCGCACGAAGGGCAGGTTGCGATGGACCCAGCCGAGCGTGCGCAGCGATGAGTCGGCCGAGCGCGGCGGGCTCTGGATCAGGGTGTCCTCCGCCAGCACCCGGCCCATGTCGACCCCCACCGGCCAGGCGCGGGGCGACCCGTCGGGCCGGTGGAAACGGATCCCCGCGCCGCCCATGACGTCAACGACCTGCTGGGCCATGATGCCGTAGCCGATCGTGGTGGGGTGGACGCCGTCGAGGCTGAAGAGGCCTCCCGCGTCCCGGGCGCCGGAGTCGTCGGTCGAACAGGAACCGCGAGTCGGGCACCGGGCGGAGGGCGGAGAGCTCGGGCGGCAGCGGGTACGGCGTCCACCACGGCGGCTGGGCGCGCCGGTCCTGCAGGTAGCGCCGGTGGGCGAGCCGGTCCAGCAGGCCCGCGAGGTCGAGGATGCGCCAGTCGCGCCCGGCGCGGCGGGCGGCGGCGACGGCCCGGGCGATGTCGTCGTTGTACTGGTCGATCGCGGCGTCGACCGCCCGCGCCTGCGCGTGCGTGATGTGCGGGTCCCACGCCCGGTTGAACCGGTCGCCCGCGATCCAGGGATAGGTGTAGTGCTCGAAGTAGCGCGAGCCCTGCCGGACCTTCTCGTCCACGCCGCGCGCGATCGGGGCGATCGTGACGTGGGGCACCGTCGCCCAGATGACCAGGCGGGCGCGGATGCGGCGCACGCGCGCAACCGCCCGCGTGAGGTCCGCCCGGAAGACGGACGGGGCGAGCACCGTCGCCGCCCGGCGACGGTGCGGGTCGGTGCGCTGCCACTCGACCCGCAGGCGCACGACCGACCCGAGGGCGCCGTTGGCGCCGAGCATCACGACGAGCGTCTCGATCCCGTGGTCCGGGTCGTGGCCGCCGCCCGTCTGGGCCCCGAGGGCCTCGGCGGCCTGGAAGGCCGTCAGGTCCATCCCGTCGGCCGAGGCGAGCACGCGCAGCGCCATCCGCTGGTCCGCGTCCTCGGGCAGGAGCGGATCGAGGAGGCTGTCGCGCGGGGGGTTGATGCCGCGCTGCAGCCGGCGCGCCGTCTCGCGAACGGCCTCGTAGAACGACCGGCCCGACACGCCCAGGTTGTGGTTGATCTCCCGCGGCGGGGAGAAGCGGGCGCCCGGGCCGCGCTCCCAGTGGTCCTCGTGGGCCTCGAGCCAGCGGCGGATGCGCAGGAGCGCGCCGGGCGCCTCCCAGATGTCGATGCGCGAGCCGAAGCGCGCCTCGAGGTCGCGCACCAGCGCCTCGAGGTTGAGCGGGAGGCCGTCCCCGGGGCCGTCGTACCGGGGGAACCGGAACGCGTCGCCGATGCCGAGCTCGTGCGCCACGATCGCCGGGTAGGACATCTCGGTGCGGAAGGCGGCGTAGTTCTGGAACCCCATCGTCAGCGAGTCGCCGATCGTCACCAGGCGGTTGCGCGGCGGCGCGTCCGCCGGAGGCGGCGGCGCCACCTCGATGCCCAGCGTCGGGTCGTCGAAGGGCGCGGGGGCGACCGCCGAGACGAGGACCTCGTCGGGCGTCGCCGGATCGCGCATGTCCGGGGTCACGCCGGCCGAGTCGCGCGGGCGGGGCACGGTCCCAGGCTACGTCGGCCCGGCCTCCGCCGTCAACACCCGCAACGATCGTTGAAGGGCTTGCGCCGGGCCACCTAGAATCCCCCAGGGCCCTCGTGGCCCCCTCCCCGTGACGACCACCCTCATCCCCATCCTGTGCGCGCTCGTCGCGGCCCTCGTGGTGCTGGCGACGACCCCGGTGGCGGCGCGGCTGGCGCGGGCGGTGGGCGCGGTGGACATCCCCTCGGACCGGCGCATCCACAGCGAGCCCACCCCGCGCCTGGGCGGCCTCGCCATCCTCGCCGGCTTCCTCGTGCCGGTGCTCTTCTACTTCCCCGAGGGCTCGCCCGAGCGGGCGCTGGTGACCGGCGCGATCCTCATCACCTTCCTCGGGGCGGTCAACGACGTCTTCGGCCTCAGCCCGGCCGTCAAGCTGGCGGGGCAGGCGGCCTGCGCGGCGATCCCCGTCGCCGCCGGCCTCACCATCGACCACATCACGCTCCCGTTCGTGGGGGTGGGCGACCTCGGCTGGGCCCAGTACCCGCTGACGATCCTCTGGTTCGTGGCCCTGGTGAACATGATCAACTTCACCGACGGCATGGACGGGCTGGCCGCCGGCATCACCGGCCTGGGCGCGACGACCTTCGCGATCCTGGCGGCGTCGCTGGGCCGGGCCGACCCGGCGATCATGGCGGCCTCGCTCGCGGGCGCCTGCGCCGCGTTCCTGGTCTTCAACTTCCACCCCGCGCGCGTCTTCATGGGCGACGCGGGCTCGATGCTCCTCGGCTTCGTCATCGCCGGAGTCGCCGTCAGCGGCGTGCTCAAGACCACGGCCGCCGTGGCGGTCGTCGCGCCCCTGGTCATCCTCGCGATCCCGATCCTCGACACCTCGTTCGTGATCCTGAAGCGGCTCAAGTACGGCCTGCCCGTCTACAGCGCCGACCGCAGCCACTTCCACCACCGCTTCTTCACCATCGGCTGGGGGCAGCGCAAGACCGTGCTGGCCCTCTACGGGTGGTGCGCCCTGATGGGCGGCGTCGCGGTGGCGCTGCGCTTCGTGCCCTACCAGGACCCCAAGGGCGGCATCCAGGTCGTCGGCACCCTCGGCCTGATCGGGGCCGGCCTGATCGCCCTGGCCGCCTCCTTGTACCTGGTCTACGTGCTCGAGATCCTCAAGTGGCGCAGCACCCCGGTCGTGAAGCTGGTGCGCGAGGGCCGCATGGCGCGCCGCGGCGAGATGGTCGAACGGCCCTAGCCCGGCCGCGCGGGGCTACGGGGCGGGCTCGCCGCCCGGGTCGGGGGGCGGCTGGGGACGGTCGTCAACCTCCAGCACCGGCGCCCCCGGCGCCTCGCCCGGCCGGACCAGCGGCGAGCCGACGCCCCAGCCCGTCAACGAGCACGTGCCGAGAGCCGCGAGGATCGCCGTTCCGGGCACGTACATCCTCATCCGAACCGAGCCGGGCCGGGGCGGGGTGAGCGCGACGCTGCTCGAGCCGTCGGCCGCGATCGGGCTGCGGACGTAGAAGCCGGGCCCCCAGGTCGCCAGGTGCGCGCCGGCGCTGCCCCAGAACGCGGAGGGCGCGATGCCGAGGGTGGCGGCGATGCCGAGCGGGTCCGGCCCGAGCCGCACCCGGATGAGGGCGGGGCGCCTCGCCACGAGGGCCGGCGGCTCGATCGCCTCCGGGGCGACCGGCACGCCGGCGCGCGCGCGCGCGAAGATCTTGGTGATCGTGCTGCCGGTCGCCGGATCGATCTCCTGCAGGGGCGCGCAGCCGGGCGGGGACGGGCCGCCCTCGGCGGTGTCGGCGAGGGCCGCGGGGACTGCGCAGGGAAGCATCGCGGCCACGGCGACGACGCCCGCTGCCCAGCGGCGGCGGGGAACGGCGCCGCGGCGAGCGAGCGCGCGGGACATCGGAGGATCGTGACGCGTCACGGCACCCTCGCACAACTGGTCGAAAGGCTGAATACGCAGGATCTTGCCGGTCCATGACTGGCTGACCCACCACTGGTTCGCCGGGGAGGGCCGGGTTCCCGCGCCCGGCGCCGCGCCGGCCAGGACGAACGTCCTCCCCCGCGGCGCCGCCCGGCCATGGCCGGGCGGCGCGTCGGTATACTCCGCGGCGCCTTTCGCCGGGCCCGCTCCCCCCGCGGTGTGCGGCCTGACGTGCGTGACGACGGAGGACGCATCACCAGCGAGCAAGTCCCGGTGGCCGAGAGCCGGCCCCCCACGGTCGCCCCGGCCGCTCCGGGGGACGAGTTCCCCCGTCCCCTCATCGCGATCGCCTCCGCCATCGGCGTCATCGTGGCGGTCCTCACGCTCCCGGTCGTCCTGCTCGCGGGTGCCCCCCTCAACGGCTGGGTGCTCGGGGTGGCCCTCTGGATCGCCAACTGGTCGCTGCAGCTCTTCACCGGGAAGATCGCGCTCAACGCGTCCCCGACGGCCGCGGTGGGGCTCGCGGGGATCTCGTTCATCTCCCGCGCCTGGCTGGTCGCCATCGTGCTGTTCGTGATCGCGCTCAACTACGACGAGGAGATCGGCCTCACGGCAGGGATCGTGTTCCTCGTCGCGTTCACGTGCGACCTCGTCGGCCGCACCGTGCTCTTCGCCATCCGCCAGCGGGCGGACAAGGACACGCCCCGTTGAGCCTGCGGCGGTCGTGGGGGGCGCTCGCCGCGCTGGCGGTGGGGTGCCTGCTCGTCGTTCCGAGCCTCGCGCTGGGCGCCTCGGAGGACTTCGACCCGTCCGAGGAGTTCAAGCTCGACCCCTACATCTCGATCGAGCTCGGCCCGCTGGACCTGTCGATCAACAAGGCCGTGGTCTACCTGGTGCTGGCGGCGGCCATCTGCATCGGCCTCGGCATCTTCGTCATCCGCGGAGGGCTGCGCCAGCGCCCCACCGGCGCCCAGAACCTCGTCGAGCTGAGCTACGAGTTCACCGAGCGCCAGATCGCGCGGCCCACGCTCACCGAGAGCGTCTTCTCGCGCTACTTCCCGTACATCGCGACGCTCTTCATGTTCCTGGCGGTCAGCAACCTGATCAGCTTCATCCCGCTGCCGGTCTCGCACGAGAGCGGCACCTTCCCGTTCGGCATCCCCGACCTGTCGCTCTACGCCGCCACGGCGAACATCAACGTCACGCTCGCGCTGACGATCGTGACCTTCATCGCCTTCAACTACGAGGGCGTCAGGGCCCACGGCCCGATCGGCTACGCCAGGTCGCTCGTGCCCGACGCTCCGGCGGTGATCAAGCCGTTCATCGCTGCGCTCGAGGTGCTGTCCCAGCTGCTGCGGCTGGTGAGCCTCTCGGTGCGGCTCTTCGCGAACATGCTCGCGGGGCACCTGCTGATCATCATGTGCGCCGGCTTCGTCGTCCTGCTCGGCAACTTCGCCGGCGTGATCGCCATCCCGGTCGGCGTGTTCTTCTACGTGTTCGAGTGGCTCCTGATCGCGGGCCTGCAGGCCTTCATCTTCGCGATGCTCAGCGGGATCTACATCGGCTTCGCGGTGGAGTCATCGCACTAACCAACGAAAGGACGATCCGTGGCTGTTGAAGGTAACGTCGAGGATGCCGCAAAGGTCCTCGCCCTCGGTCTCGCCACCGCCTTCGGGGCCATCGGCCCGGGCGCCGGCGTCGGTTACCTCATGGGCAAGACCGTGGAGGCCGTGGCCCGTCAGCCCGAGCTCCGCGGCGAGATCCTGTCGCTGATGTTCCTGGGCCTGGCGCTCACCGAGGCGATCGTCTTCTACGCCCTGCTCATGGGCTTCGTCGCCTTCTTCATCGGCTAGCCGGTGGGCCTGATGGGTAACCTCGCCGCCTACGTCCTGCCGCTCCAGGCGGAGACGGACGACGGCAGCAACCCCCTCCTGGAGGCCAGCCCGGGTCTGATGGTCTGGACCCTGGTGATCTTCGGGATCACCCTGTTCATCCTCAAGCGGTACGTGTTCGGGCCGGTGGGCGACGCGATCGAGAAGCGCCGCACCGACATCGCCCAGAGCATCGAGGAGGCCGAGCGCAGCCGCGACGAGGCCACCGCGCTGCTCGAGGACTACAAGACGCGCCTGGCGGAGGCGCGCCGCGAGGCCGACACCCTGCGCGACCAGGGCCGTAAGGACGGCGAGCGCCAGGCGCAGGAGATCCTGGGTCAGGCGCACACCCAGCGGGAGCGGCTCCTGTCCGACGCCGAGACCCAGATGGCCTCCGAGGCCCGCGCCGCGGCGAGCGGCCTGCGGGACGATGTGGCCACGCTGGCGCTCCTGGCCGCCGAGAAGGTGTCGCGGCGGTCGCTCACCGACGCCGACCACCGCCGGCTGATCGAGGAGGCCATCGCCGAGGCCGACCTGTCGGCGATCTCGTCGAACGGCGGCGGCAACGGGGGGGCGCCGGCCGCGTGAGCGTCGCGACCACCTACGCCGAGGCGCTCTACGAGGCCTCCGAGCAGGCCGGCGCGGTGCCGCAGGTGGCCGCCGACGTCGACGCCTTCGCCGAGGCCGTCGGCGCGTCCGCCGAGCTGCGCACGGTGCTGGAGAACCCGGAGGTCGACTCCCGCGCCAAGAGCGGGGTGGCCGGCGCGCTCGCCGGGGACGGGCACCCCCTGTTCGCCAACTTCCTCCAGGTGCTGGTGGACCGCGGCCGCATCGGTGAGTTCCTCGACATCGCCGACGCGTTCCGCGAGCGCGTGGCGCGGGCCGAGGCCCGGCTGGAGGTGGAGGCCGTCACCGCCGTGCCGCTGCCGGTCGACCTCCGGGACAAGATCGTCGAGAGCCTCCAGGCCCGCACCGGCACCACGGTCGAGCTGACCGAGTCGGTCAACCCCGACGTCGTCGGCGGCCTCGTGCTGCGCGTCGGCGAGGTGGTCGTCGACGGCTCCGTGCGCCGCCGCCTCGACGAGCTGCGCCGCGACCTGACGACCGCGCCGGTCGACGCCGCCGTGGCCCCCGCCTGACCCCACCCACGCACCCGACCTGACCAGAGAGGACGACCCCAGAAGATGAAGCTGCGACCCGACGAGATCACCAAGGTCCTGCGCGACCAGATCGAGAGCTTCTCGGGGACCGTGGACGTCGAGGAGGTCGGCACCGTCCTCCAGGTCGGCGACGGCATCGCCCGCGTGCACGGCCTCAACTCCTGCGTGGCGCTCGAGATGGTGGAGCTGCCGCACGACGTCGTCGGCCTCGCGCTGAACCTGGAGGAGGACAACGTCGGCATCGTGCTGCTCGGCGACGACACCCTCATCAAGGAGGGCGACGCCGTTCGGCGCACCGGCAAGGTCATCCAGGTGCCCGTCGGCGAGGCGCTGCTCGGCCGGGTGGTCGACCCGCTCGGCAAACCGCTGGACGACCGGGGGCCGATCGAGACCTCCGACTTCCGCCCGGTGGAGTTCAAGGCGCCCGGCGTGGTGCAGCGCCAGCCGGTCAAGGAGCCGCTCCAGACCGGCATCAAGGCCATCGACGCGCTCATCCCGATCGGCCGCGGCCAGCGCGAGCTGATCATCGGCGACCGCCAGACCGGCAAGACCACGATCGCGGTCAACACGATCATCAACCAGGCCGGCCAGGGCGTGCAGTGCTTCTACGTCGCCATCGGCCAGAAGGCCTCGACGGTCGCGACGGTGGTGGAGCGGCTGCGGGCGGCGGGCGCCATGGATTACACGACCGTGGTCGCGGCGACGGCCGCTCAGGCCGCGGCGCTGAAGTACCTGGCCCCCTACTCGGCGGCGGCGATGGCCGAGTACTTCCTCTACGGCGGCCAGCACGCGCTGTGCGTCTACGACGACCTCTCCAAGCAGGCCGACGCCTACCGCCAGATGTCGCTGCTGCTGCGCCGCCCGCCGGGCCGCGAGGCCTTCCCGGGCGACGTCTTCTACCTGCACTCGCGCCTGCTCGAGCGGGCCTGCAAGCTCAGTGACGAGGAGGGCGGCGGGTCGATGACGGCGCTGCCCATCATCGAGACCCAGGCCGGCGACGTCTCCGCCTACATCCCGACCAACGTGATCTCGATCACCGACGGGCAGATCTTCCTCGAGAGCAAGCTCTTCTTCTCGGGCGTGCGCCCGGCCCTGAACGTCGGCATCTCGGTCAGCCGCGTGGGCGGGTCGGCCCAGATCCGCGCCATGCGCAAGGTCGCCGGCCGGCTGAAGCTCGAGCTCGCCCAGTACCGCGACCTCGAGGCCTTCGCCCAGTTCGGCTCGGAGCTCGACGTCGCCACCCAGCGCACGCTCGCCCGCGGGGCGCGCTTCGTCGCGACGCTCAACCAGCCGGCCTACGCGCCGTGGCCGGTCGAGGAGCAGGTCGCGGTGATCTACGCCGCCAACCAGGGGTACCTCGACAAGGTCGAGGTCGCCGAGGTCCCGAATGTGAACGAGGCGATCCGCCGCGACCTCCGCGAGAAGGCGCCCGAGGTGCTGGAGGAGATCCGCGACACCAAGGACTTCTCGGACGAGTCGGCGGCCAAGCTCGACGACGTGGTGAAGCAGATCGTCGCCCAGTTCGACGACCCGGCCGACGTCCCGGTCGAGGAGCCCGCCGACGAGGGGGCGGACGAGACCTCCGAGGACGAGACCTCCGAGGAGACGACCGGGCAGCCCGCGGGCACGGCCGCGTAGCGCCGGGTTCCGTTGGCGACCACCAGGGACATCAAGCGGCGGATCGAGTCGGTCCGCAACACGCGCAAGATCACGCGCGCCATGGAGCTGGTGGCGTCGGCGAAGCTGCGCCGCGCCCAGGAGGCGATCGAGTCGCTGCGGCCCTACGCCACCGCGATGCGGCGGCTGATGGCCCAGGCGGCCCGCCAGGCCGGCGGGGTGAAGGGCCTCACGCTGCTGGAGGAGCGGGCGGTCGAGGGCCGGGCGATCGTGGTCGCGATCACCGGCGACCGGGGCCTGGCCGGCGCCTTCAACGTGAACATCGTGCGGACGGCGTACGGCGTCGCCCAGGATCTCGTGGCGGAGGGCTTCTCGGAGGTGGAGTACGTGACCGTCGGCAAGAAGGGCACCGGCACGATCGCCTTCCGCCGCCTCACGATCGACCGCTCGTTCCAGGGCTTCTCCACCGAGCCGACTTACGCGGACGCCGAGCAGGTCACCGAGCACCTGGTCTCGCGCTTCACGGCCGAGGAGACCAACCGCGTGGTCATCGTCTACAACACCTTCAAGTCGGTCCTCGAGCAGCGGGTCACCACCGAGCAGCTGCTGCCCATCGAGCGCGCGGTCGTGATCGAGGAGGAGGAGGACGAGGACGAGGAGGCCGAGCAGGGCAAGGGCCTGGCGCTGTTCGAGCCCGAGCCGGAGGACTTCCTCAAGGCCCTGCTGCCGACCTACCTCGACACCGCCATCTACCGTGCCCTGCTTGAGAGCGCGGCCGCCGAGCTGGCGGCCCGCCGGACCGCCATGCGCAACGCCACCGATAACGCCGGCGAGCTGATCGACGACCTCACACTTGCCATGAACCGCGCCCGCCAGGCCGCGATCACCCAGGAGATCCTGGAGGTCGTGGCCGGCGCCGACGCCCTCGAATGACCGCTCCGAAGGAGATGACCGACCGACATGGCTGACGACGCCCAGAGCACCGGCACGATCCTGGAGATCCGCGGGGTGGTGATCGACGCGCGCTTCGCCGACGGGAACCTGCCGGGCATCTACAACGCCCTCGAGATCGATCGCGGCGCCGACGCCACGCCGCTGATCGCCGAGGTGCAGCAGCACCTGGGCGACGACCGCGTGCGCGCCGTCGCGTTCGACACGACGGACGGCCTCGCGCGCGGGACGGCGGTGCGCGACACCGGGGGCCCGATCTCGGTGCCGGTCGGCGATGCCACCCTCGGCCGCATCTTCAACGTCCTCGGCGAGACCATCGACGAGGGCGGCGACGTCGGCACGACCGAGCGCTGGCCGATTCACCGCAAGGCGCCGGCGTTCGACCAGCTCAACCCCACCGAGGAGATCTTCGAGACCGGCATCAAGGTCGTCGACCTCCTGGCCCCCTACGTCCGCGGCGGGAAGGTCGGGCTGTTCGGCGGCGCCGGCGTCGGCAAGACGGTGCTGATCCAGGAGCTCATCAACAACATCGCCCAGGAGCACGGCGGCCTCTCGGTGTTCGCCGGCGTCGGTGAGCGCACGCGCGAGGGCAACGACCTCTGGCTCGAGATGAAGGAGAGCGGCGTCATCGACAAGACGGCGCTCGTCTACGGCCAGATGAACGAGCCCCCGGGCGCGCGCCTGCGCGTGGGCCTGAGCGGCCTGACGATGGCCGAGTACTTCCGCGACGAAGGCGGTCAGGACGTGCTGCTCTTCATCGACAACATCTTCCGCTTCGTGCAGGCCGGCTCCGAGGTGTCGGCGCTGCTGGGCCGCATGCCCTCGGCCGTGGGCTACCAGCCCACGCTGCAGAGCGAGATGGGCGACCTGCAGGAGCGCATCACCTCGACCCGCAACGGCTCGGTCACGTCGGTGCAGGCCATCTACGTGCCCGCCGACGACCTCACCGACCCGGCGCCGGCCGCGAGCTTCGCCCACCTCGACGCCACGACGGTGCTCGACCGGGCGATCTCGGAGAAGGGCATCTACCCGGCGGTGGACCCGCTCGGCTCGACCAGCCGCATCCTCTCCAAGGAGGGCGTGGGCGCCGAGCACTACGAGGTCGCCACCGCGGTCCAGGAGACCCTGCAGACCTACCGCGACCTCCAGGACATCATCGCCATCCTTGGCGTGGACGAGCTCACCGACGAGCAGAAGGTCTCCGTGGCGCGGGCGCGGCGCATCGAGCGCTTCCTCAGCCAGCCGTTCAACGTGGCCGAGGCCTTCACCGGCCGGCCGGGCAAGTACGTGCCGCTGTCGGAGACGATCCGCGGCTTCAAGGAGATCGTCGAGGGCCGCCACGACGACCTGCCCGAGGACGCCTTCTACATGGTCGGCGGCATCGACGAGGTCGTCGAGAAGGCCGCGGAGCTGGCGTCGCGGTGAGCACCGCCGTCGGCCAGGACCGCAAGCGCCTCGGCGTGCGCGTCCTCACCCCCGAGGGTGCGGTCTTCGACGATCTCGCGTACATGGTCATCGCCCCGAGCGTCCGGGGCGAGGTCGGCATCCTGCCGCGCCACACGCCGTTCATCGCGTTCCTGAAGATGGGCGAGACGCGCATCAAGCTGCTCGACGACACCGAGCTGGTCTACGCGACGACCGAGGGGTACCTCTCGGTGGAGGAGGACCGGGTGCAGGTGCTGGTCGAGCAGGCCGAGCTGGCGAGCGAGATCGACCGCGAGCGCGCCCAGGCGGCCCTGGAGAAGGCCCAGGCCGCCCTCGCCGAGGCTGGCGACGACGAGGTCGCCCAGGTCGCCGCGGAGAGCGCCCTCCGCCGCGCCGAGAACCGCCTGAGGGTGGCCGACCGCTAGCCGGGGTGGCCGCCCGCGTCGACCGGCAGAAGCCGGAACGACGACGACGGCTGCCAGGGCGCACACGACCGCAGGAGGAGTGAGGACATGACCGAATCGACGACCCTCAAGCTGCTCGTCGCCACCTTCGCCGACGACGCCGGCGCGGCCCGCGCCCTGGCCACTCTCGCGCCGGCTCTCGGGGCGGAAGCGACCGGCCAGGCGGCCGTCGTCTCCAGGCGCCCCGACGGCAAGGTGCGCTTCTTCGAGACCGACGACACCACCACCGCCCAGGGGGCGCTTCAGGGCGCCGGCATCGGGGCGCTGGCCGGCCTCCTGGGCATCCTCTTCACGCCGGTCGCCCTCCTCGGCCTGCCGATCGGGGCCGGGGTGGGTGCCCTGGTCGGCAAGCTCCGCGACACCGGCTTCGACGACGACGACCTGAAGGCCCTGGGAGCGGACCTCGACGCCGGCCACTCGGCCCTCATCGTCACGATCCAGACGGACGACATCGACAAGGCCAAGCGCCTCCTGGCGGAGGTGGACGCCGCCCACGTCGCCGTCAAGGAGGTCGACGCCGAGCTGGCGGCGGTCCTCGACGAGGACGCCGCGGCCGCCTCCTCCTAGCCCGGGGCCCTCCGCCGCCCCTGTGCAATTGGCCGGCGGCGCGCCGGCCAATTGGCACACGGGCGCTCCGCTCGCCGCGCTCAGCCGCCGGCGGGCGGGAAGCTGTGGCGCTCCACCGACTCCAGGATCCGAGCCTCTCCGGCGCCGTAGGGCTGCGCCCTCCACTGCTCCTCCAGGCGGGCGCGGAACGCCTGGGCCGCGGGGAGCTCGTCGAAGTCGAGCTGGATCGTGAGCTCGGTCGGCGAGTTCGACCGCCCGGGCGATGCGGTAGGCGCTCATCCCGGAGCCGTCGCGGTTGAGCGGATCGGAGTCGAAGCGCGCCTTCCAGTCGGCGAGGTCGGGGATCTCACGGCGGATCTCGAGCACGTGCATGGCGGCCCTCTTTCATTAGAGCAGCACTTGAATGAATAGAGCGGTAATATCGCGAAATGGGTGAGCCCGTCAAGCCCCGTCGCCGCTACGAGTCTCCGCGGCGCCGGGAGAGCGCCGCGGCCACCCGGCGTTCGATCCTCGAGGCCGCCCGCCGGCGCTTCGAGGCCGACGGCTACGCCGCCAGCTCGATCGCCGCGATCGCCGCCGACGCCGGCGTGTCGACGGCCACGGTCTACCTCGCCTTCGAGACCAAGGGCGGCCTGCTGCGCGCGGTCTGGCACCTGCTTCTGCGCGGGGACCGCGACGAGGTGCCCGTGGCCGAGCAGCCCTGGTACCGGGAGGTCTTGGGCGCCCGCGACGCCGAGGCGCAGGTGCGCCTCAACGCGCGCAACTCGCGGCGGGTGAAGGAGCGCATCTGGCCGCTCGTTGACGCCATCCGCGAGGCCGCCGCGGCCGACGCGGAGGCGGGCGAGCTGTGGGCCCGCATCGAGCACGACTTCCACGCCAACCAGCGCGACATCGTCGCGTCGATCGCGGCGAAGGGGGCCCTCGCCCCGCACCTCGACCTCGAGACGGCCGCCGACGTGATGTGGACCCTCAACCACCCGAGCGTCTACGGGATCCTCCGGCGTCGCGGCTGGTCGGACGACCGCTACGAGGAGTGGCTGCACGGGGCCTTCCGCGCGGAGATCCTCGGCCTGCCCCACCGGGGCGGGTAGCGGAGCGCTTCGGCCGCTGAGGGCCTAGGACGAGAACGCCGCCAGCACCTTGGGCACCACCTGCTTCTTGCGGCTCATCACCCCCGGGAGGTCGATCACGCCGTTGACCGCCTCGGACTCGAACGCCCGCTCCAGCGGGGCCCGGTCGCCGGCCACCAGCAGGTCGGTGCCGCCGCGCGCGATGTCGGTGAGCATGAGCGCGTACACCGCCCGGCCCGAGCGCTCGCGGGCCGCCTCCATCGCGCCCAGCAGCTCGGGGCGGCGCCCGTTGAGGCTGCGCCCCACGGTCTCGATCTGGGCGATGCTGACCGTCGTGCCCGGGCGCACCTCGTAGTCCTTGACGTCGCGACGGATGATCTCCTCCGCCGGCACGTCTCCCACGTCGGACGAGGCCTCGAACATCTCCGAGCCGAAGGCGCGGGCATCCATGCGCAGGAGCTCCTCCAGGTAGGCGACGACGGCGTGGTCGCGGTCCGTGGTGGTCGGCGAGCTCAGGATCACCGTGTCGGACAGGATCGCCGCCAGCAGCAGCGTCGCGGTGGTCCGCTGGGGCTCCCGGCCGGCCGAGCGGAAGCGCTCGACCACCAGGGTCGCGGTGCTCCCCACGGGGTCGAAGGTGGCGGCCACGGGGAAGCGCGTCTCGATCGACCCGATGTGGTGGTGGTCGAGGATCTCCACGATGTGCGCGCCGTCCACGCCGGGGACGCTCTGGGCCTGCTCGCCGTGGTCCACCAGCAGCAACCGCCGCGGGACCGGGTTCACCAGCTCGGCTCGGGTCACCAGGCCGGCCGGCACCCCCGAGCCGTCGACGACGATCGCCGCGCTGTAATCGACCTCCTTGATGCGGTCGGCGATGTCGCTCAACAGGTCGTCGTGCTCTGCGGTGAGCGGGTTGCGGCCCATCACCTCGCGGGCCGGGACGGACTGCGACACCAGGCGGCCGGTGACGTAGGAGTCGAGCGGCGACAGGATGATCCCGGTCCCGCCGCGCCGGGCGAGCTCCACGACCTCGTCGTCGGGCCGCGCGCGGTAGGTGGTCACCATCAGCGCGACCCCCAGCTCCACGGCCCGCCGCTGCGCGTCGGCGCGGTCGCCGATCACCACGATGTCGTGCGGGCCCATCGTGCCGCCCATGCTCGCGGCGTCGACGGTCACGGCCCAGAGCCGCCCGTTCAGGCGCCGCGCGGGGCGCAGCAGCATCTCGCCCTCGAGGACCTCGACGATCAGGTCGGCCGAGACGGGCCGGTCGGCGAAGCTCGACGGCTCGCCCGACTCCTTGATGTAGCGCCGGGCGAGGTCGCGCGCCGTGATCATGCCCACGACCGCCCCGCCGTCGTCCGTGATCGGCACCAGGTCGGCGTCGCCGGACGCCATCACCAGCCCGACGTCCCGCAGCGACGCCCCCTGGTCGGCGCACGGGCAGCCGGGCCGCATCACGTCGCGGGCGCGCAGGTGGATGTGCGGCAGCAGCTCGGGCTCGGGCGCGCCGCTGCGCTCGAGCGCCCACCGGGTCTGGGCGTTCACCTCGCCCAGGCGGGCGGCGACGTACCGTCCGCCGGGGTCGAGCCGGCCCCGCAATTCGGCGTAGCCGATGGCCGAGGCGATCGAGTCGAGATCGGGGTTGCGGTGCCCGGTGACGTAGACGGGGCGCACGCGGGCGAGCTTCGCACACCCGCGGGCACGGGCACGTTCAGTCGCCCTCCTCGTCGCCCGCCCCGTCGTCGTCGGCGGGGGCGCCGGTCACGGTGAAGTCGCCGTCCAGCTGAACCTCCACGACCGCGCCGTCGGGCTTCTCGATCTCCACCGTGTAGGCCGCGCCGTCGTCGCCGGCCTCGGTCTCGAGCACCGTGCCGCCGCCCGTGCTCGCGAGGGCGGCCGCCACGGCGCGCTCCTTCGTGGAGCCGGTGAGCTGCTCGTCGCCGTCGCCGCCGGTCGCGGCGGCGATGCCGAGGAACGCTCCCGCGCCGATCACCAGGACCGCCGCGGCCCCGCCGACGCCCAGCTTCGTCCGTCTGTCCATCGTGCCTCCTTCGTGTGGGCACCGAGGAAAGCGCGGCGGACGTGAGAGGGAGGTGAGAGGCTCGTCTCACCGCGCTCTCATCGGGGATGCGCCAGCGTCCGGGGGCCGGCGCGGAGCGGAGGATGCGGTGCGCGTGCTGATCGTGGAGGACGAGCCCAAGATGGCGGCCCTGCTGCGCCGCGGCCTGTCCGAGCAGGGGGCCGTCGCCGACGTGACGGATCGCGGCGAGGACGCGCTCTGGATGGCGGCGGCCACGCGCTTCGACGCGATCGTGCTCGATGTGATGCTGCCCGGCATCGACGGCTTCGAGACCTGCCGCCGCCTGCGGGAGGCCGCGGTCTGGACCCCGGTGCTGATGCTGACCGCCCGCGGCGAGGTGGAGGACCGGGTCGCCGGCCTCGACGGAGGCGCTGACGACTACATGGTCAAGCCGTTCGACCTCGCCGAGCTGGGGGCGCGACTGCGGGCGCTGGCCCGGCGCGGGCCCCGGGAGCGCCCCGCGGTGCTGCAGGTGGGCGACCTGCGGCTCGACCCGGCGGCCCGGCGCGTCTGGCGGGGCGAGACCGAGATCGCCCTCTCGGCCACCGAGCTGGCGCTGCTCGAGGCCTTCATGAGGAGGCCCGGGGAGGTGCTGAGCCGGCTGGCGTTGCTCGAGGCCGGCTGGGACACCGAGTACGAGAACCGGTCGAACGTCGTCGCGGTCTACGTCGGCTACCTGCGCAACAAGGTCGACCGGCCCTTCGGCCGCCGCGACATCGAGACGGTCCGCGGCGGCGGCTACCGCCTCCGCGCCGGGGACGCGTGATCCGCCGCCTGCCGGTCCGCTGGCGCCTCACGCTGGCCTTCGCCCTGGCGATGGCGCTGGTGCTGGCGGTCGTCGCGGTCTTCCTGCGGAGCAGCCTCCAGAGCGAGCTCGACGACGGCATCGACACCTCGCTGCGCACGCGCGCCGACGAGCTCGCCGCGCTGGTGGGCCAGGGGGGCGGGAGCCTGGCCGGGCCCACCGGGCGCCGCCTGTCGGACCTGGAGGAGGGCTTCGCCCAGGTGATCGACGCGCGCGGGCGGGTCGTGGACGCCTCGTCCCCGCTGGCCCGGGCGCCGCTCCTGGACGCCGAGGAGCGCCGCCGCGCCGCGGCCGGGTCGGCGACGGTCGACCGCGGCTCCGCCCCGGCCGCCGAGGGGCCGGTCCGGCTGCTCGGGCGCCCTGTCGGCGAGGACGGGAGGATCCTCGTCGTGGCGGCCTCGCTGGACGACCGCGACGAGGCCGTCGCCGGCCTCACGGGGCTGCTGCTGGTCGCGGGGCCGCTCGCCCTGCTGGCGGCGTCGCTTCTCGGCTACCTGCTCGCGGCGATGGCGCTGCGGCCCGTCGAGGCCATGAGGGCCCGGGCGGGCGAGATCTCCGGCGCGCGGACGGGCGAGCGCCTGCCCCTGCCCGACGCGCGCGACGAGCTGCGGCGCCTGGGCGAGACGCTCAACGCGATGCTGGAGCGCACGGACGCCGCGCTCGCACGCGAGCGGGCCTTCGTCGCCGACGCCGGCCACGAGCTGCGCACGCCCGTGGCCATCCTCACCGCCGAGATCGACCTCGCGCTCGCCGGCGACCGCTCCGACGCCGAGCTGCGCGCCGCCCTCGTCTCGGCCCGCGAGGAGGCCGGGCGCCTGGCGCGCCTCGCCGACGACCTGCTCGTGCTGGCCCGCCTCGATGACGGGCGCATGCCCATCCACCGCGAGCGGCTGTCGGCGCCCGACCTCCTCGGGGCGGTGGCCGCGCGCTTCGCCGCCCAGGCCGCGACCGCGCACCGCTCGATCGAGGTGGCGGCCGATCCCGCCCTGACCTTCGACGCCGACCGCCTCCGCATCGAACAGGCCCTGGCCAACCTCGTCGACAACGCGCTGCGCCACGGCGAGGGGCCGGTGGTCGTCCGCGCCCGCCGCCACGACGGCGCCGTCGAGCTGGCGGTCGAGGACTCCGGAGCGGGGGTGGCGCCCGGCGAGGCGGAGGAGGTCTTCGGCCGCTTCTCCCGGGGCGCGTCCCCCGGGGGCCCGGGCGCCGGGCTGGGCCTGGCGATCGTCCGCGCCGTCGCCCGCGGCCACGGCGGCGACGCTCACATCGAGTTCACCGCCGCCGGCACGGCGGCCGTCATCCGGCTGCCCGAGGGCTGAGGACCGCGAGCCCCGGCCGGGCGCCGCCATACTCCCGGGGTGGTCCCCGAGGTCCTGAGATACCGGGCGTTCCGGGACGTCTGGCTGGCCAGCCTGGCGTCGAACGCCGGTTCGTGGCTGCAGATCGTCGCGAGCGGGTGGCTGATCCTGCAGCTCACCGACAGCCCGGCGGCGGTCGGGGCGCTGGCGCTCGTCACCCGGGCGCCGGCGATCGTGCTCTCGACCGTCGCCGGCCAGCTCGCCGACCGCTTCGACCGCCGCTCGGTGGGAATCTGGACGTTCGTTCTCCAGGCGGCCGCGGCGGGCGCCCTGGCGCTGATCACCGCGATCGCGGGCGCCGAGGTCTGGTCGATCTACGCGTTCACCTTCCTGGTCGGGGTGGGCTTCGCGCTCGGGCTGCCGGCGATGCTGGCGCTAATCCCCGCGCTGGTGCCGGCGCCCCGGCTGTCGCAGGCCGTGAGCCTCAACGCCGCCGGCATCAACGTGGCGCGCCTGGCCGGCCCGGCGATCGGCGGCGCGACGCTGGCGCTGTTCGGCGCCACCGCCTGCTTCGCGCTGAACGCTGTCTCGTTCCTCGCCCTGGTTCTCGTGCTGCTGCGCATCCCGGCGGGCCGCGCCGCCGCCCCGCGCGAGGGCGTCGGCATGCGCCAGGCGCTGGCCTACGCCGCCGGCGACGACGGCATGCGGCGCCTGCTGATCGGGATGGCGATCTTCACCGCGCTCGCCTCGCCCATCCAGGAGCTCGCGCCGGTGGTCGCCGACCGCCTCGACGCCGGGCCCGAGGGGCTGGGCCTGCTGCTGGGCGCCATGGGCGGCGGGGCGCTGCTCGGCGCGTGGCTGCTCGAGCGCCTGCACCGCGGCGGCCTGCCGCGCCACCGCGCCCTGCCGATCGCCACGCTGACCTTCTCGGCCGGCCTGGCCGTCGTGGCCGTCACGCCCTGGCTGTGGCTCGGCCTGCTCGGGATGGCCTTCAGCGGGGCGTTCTGGATCTGGATGTTCGCGGCCACCAACACCGCGATCCAGCTCCGGTCGCCGCGGCCGCTGCTGGGCCGGATGCTCGGGCTCTACCAGCTCTCGGTGATCGGCCCGATCGCCGTCGGCGCGACCCTGGCCGGCGCCGTCGCCGAGCGAGCGGGCATCGTGGCGACGCTGCTCGGCTGCGCGGCCCTGCTGGCCGCCTGGGGCGCGTGGAGCCTGCGCAACCCCGTCGAGGAGATCGACGGTCAGCCGCGGGCGAACCCCGCGATCGCGTCGAGCGTGGCCTCGGGCACGCGGCCGTTGACGGAGACGAAGTGATCGGCGGCGGGCACCCGCATCACGCGGGTGCGGCGGCCGGCGCCGAGCAGGAGGAGGGCGCCGACCGGTGGCGCGATCACCGATCGAGGGTAGAGCGGCCCGCGGGCCGGGCGGCCGGCGCGGGGTCAACGCTCGGGTATCCTCCTGCGGTGGACGAGGTACTCCTGGCCGAGCGGCTGATCGGCTACGACACGTCGCGCCGATCGGGGATCGGCCTCGCCACGGACTTCGTCGCGGGCTGGCTCGAGGCCCGCGGGGCCGCCGTGGAGCAGATGGAGACGGCTGGCCGGCGGTGCCTGGTGGCGCGGGTGGGATCCGGAGCGACCCGGCTGGTGCTGCACGGCCACCTCGACGTCGTGCCCGGCCACCCCGAGCAGTTCTCGCCCCGGGTGGAGGGCGGCCGCCTGATCGGCCGCGGCGCCTACGACATGAAGTCCGCGCTCGCCGCCATGATGCTCGCGGTGGCCGACCTGGCGGGCGACATCGAGGGGGTCGAGGTCGAGCTGGTCGTGGTGCCCGACGAGGAACGCGCCGATCCGGGGGAGAACTGTACGGAGATGCTGGTGCGCGACGGATTGCGCGCGGACTTCGTGGTCTGCGGTGAGCCCACCGACATGCACGTCGGCGTGCAGGCGAAGGGCGTCCTGATGGTGCGCATCGACGTGGGCGGAACCGCCGCCCACGGCGCCACGCCCTGGCTGGGCGACAATGCGGTCCTGCGCGCCGTTGACCTCTTCCGCCGCATCGAGACCCTCCCCTTCGCCGCCGAGTCCGCCCCGCTGTTCGAGCGCCCGTCGATCAACCTGGGCCGCATCCAGGGCGGCGACGCCGTGAACAAGGTGCCCGACGCCTGCCGCATGGACGTGGACGTGCGCTACCTGCCGGGCCAGTCGCCCGAGGGGGTCCTGGCCCAGATCCGGTCGCTCGACCCCCGAGCCGGCGTGGAGGTCCTGCTGATGCGGCCGCCCGCCGACGTGCCGGCCGACCACCCCTTCGTGCGCGCCCTGCTCGAGGCCGCCGGCCGCCAGGAGCCCTCCAGCGCGTCGGTCGGGCGCGACGGCGCCTCGGACGCCGTGGCGTTCCTGGAGGTGGGGGTGCCCGCCGTCGAGTTCGGCCCTCGCGGGGGCGGCCACCACGGGCCCGAGGAGTACGTCGAGATCGAGAGCCTGCCCCCCTACCGGCGCGCGCTGGTGGAGTTCGCCCGGTCGGTGGCCCAGACGTCGGCCGCGCCCGCCCGCGACGCGGGGGCTGGAATCTGATGCCCCGCAAGGACCGCCGGCCGCCGCACCAGGGCGCGCGCTACTGGCGCGTGCCGCGCCGCCGCCGGCTGTGGGTCTCGATGGTCGGCTGGTCGCTCTGGGGGATCCTGGGCCTCGTCGTCGCCATCTCGGCGGGCAGCTACATCTACCTCGACGACACGCTCGAGGCGGCGGCGCCCAACACCCCCGAGGCCAAGGCGGCCCGGCGCGCGACGCGCGCGGTGCTGCCGGGCGAGCCGGTCAACGTGCTGCTGATCGGCTCCGACACCCGCCCGGAGCTGGGCGACCCGGGGCGCAGCGACACGCTGATCCTCGTGCGGATGGACAACAAGCGCGGCTTCATCTCGATGCTGAGCTTCCCCCGCGACCTGCTGGTGAGCATCCCGGACGTCGGCTCGGGGAAGATCAACAGCGCCTACTCGCACGGCGCGGCGACCACCATCAAGACCGTCGAGACCCTCACCGGCGAGCCCGTGAACGAGTACGTGATCGTCGACTTCACGGGCTTCGCCAAGCTCGTCGACCAGGTGGGGGGCGTCTACCTCGACGTTGACCGCCGCTACTTCAACGAGAACGTCGGCACGGCGGCGACCAACTACGCGGACATCGACCTCCAGCCGGGCTTCCAGCGGCTCAACGGCACCGACGCGCTGGCGTACGTGCGCTACCGCCACACCGACTCGGACTACGCGCGCATCGCGCGCCAGCAGCAGTTCCTGTCGGAGCTGAAGCGCCAGACGAAGGACGCGGGGAACCTCACCAACATCACGAGCTTCCGCAATATCTTCGACAAGAACATCGAGATGAGCATCACCAACCCGCGGCGGTTCCTCAGCCTGCTGGAGCTCGCGCTCACCACCCCCGACGAGAAGATCGCGCGGGTGAGGATCCAGGGGAGCGGCAACCTCATCAACGGGGCGGCGGTCGAGGAGGCCTCCTCGCAGGAGATCCGCACCAAGGTCGCCGAGTGGAAGAACCCGGAGTTCGAGGAGGGGCAGGAGGCGGAGAAGCCGATCGACCCTGCGACCGTCGACGTGACGGTGCACAACGGCAGCGGCCGGGTGCTGGCGGCCGAGGACCTGGCCGACGCGCTGCGCGAGCGCCGCTACAACGCGCGGGCCGGGGGCAACGCCGACGAGTTCACCTACGACGGCAGCGTCGTCTACTACGCCGACGGCTTCCGCGGGCCCGCCCGCAAGATCAAGGGCATGCTCGGCTCGGGCGCGAGCACCGCGCCCCTGAGCGAGGCGGACGCGAACGGCAACGAGGTCGTCGTGGTGGCGGGCCGCGACTGGGACGGGCGGCTCAAGCCGGCGCCCAAGCCCGAGGTGCGCCCGCCGGCCGACACGGTTGACACCACGAGCCTGGTCGACCCGCTGCGCCGGGCGCAGCGCGCGCTCGGGCTGAAGGTCATGGTGCCCATGAAGGTCGCGACCGGCTCGAGCGTGAAGATCGTGCGGGCCTACCGGGTCAACGGCAACAGCGGCCCGCCCGCCGTGAAACTGGTTCTTCAGGCGGGGTACGGCAAGTACTGGGGGATCATGATGACCTCCAAGAAGGACGTGTCGATCCTGGAGGGCCAGACCGGCTCCTACACCAGCGGGGGCCGGGAATACCTCACCTACTATGACGGCCGCAACCTCCAGCGGCTCGCGTTCACGGTGGGCGGGGTGACCTACTGGGTCTCCAACACGCTCGCGAACGACCTGAGCGCCAAGACCATCGAGGAGATCGCCAAGTCCATGCGCCCGCTGAACCGCGCCAAGCTGAAGAAGGGGCGCACCGACACCGCCATCACGGTGGAGCTCGAAGGCTCCACGCCGTGAGCGACGAGGGGCCGGAGGGGCCGGCGCCGCCGGGCGAGGGCGAGGCGCGCGAGCGGGTGGGCGTCATCGGGGCGGGCTACGTCGGCCTGGTCACCGGCGTCTGCCTCGCCTCGATGGGCTTCCATGTGACGCTGCGCGACATCGACGCCACCAAGGTGGCCGCGCTCAACGACGGCCAGGTGCCGATCTACGAGCCGGGTCTCGCGGAGCTGATGGCCGAGCACTCCGAGCGGCTGACCTACACCCTCTCGCTGGAGCGCCTGCTCACCCGCTCCGACATCGTCTTCATCGCGGTCGACACCCCGCCGACCTACTCGGGCGACGCCGACCTGTCGCGGGTGATGGGCGTCGTCGACGAGCTGGAGAAGGTGGGGGCGGACCCGCGCCACATCCTCGTCATGAAGAGCACCGTGCCGGTCGGCACGGGAGAGCGGGTGCGGGCCGAGCTCGACGCCCGCGGGCTCGCCGACGTCGGCTACTGCTCGAACCCCGAGTTCCTCAAGGAGGGCGCCGCGATCGAGGACTTCCTCCACCCCGACCGGGTGGTCGTGGGGGCCTTCGACCCCGTCCACGGCGACCGCGTCGAGTCGCTCTACGCGTCCCTGGGCTGCCCGGTGGTCCGCACCACCGTGGCCTCGGCCGAGATGGTCAAGTACGCCTCCAACGCCTTCCTCGCCACCAAGATCAGCTTCATCAACGAGATCGCCAACGTCTGCGAGGAGGTCGGCGCCGACGTCGCGGTGGTCGCGCACGGCATGGGCCTCGACGCGCGCATCGGGAAGTCGTTCCTGCGGGCAGGAATTGGATTTGGTGGTTCATGCTTCCCGAAGGACGTCGCCGCCCTGAAGCAGCTCGCCGGCAACTCGGGCTACCACTTCCAGCTGCTCACCTCGGTGATCGAGGTCAACGAGCTCCAGAAGCGCCGCGTCATCGGGAAGCTGAAGAAGCACCTGGGGTCGCTCGAGGGCAAGCGGGTCGCCCTGCTGGGCCTGGCCTTCAAGCCCGAGACCGACGACATGCGCGAGGCCTCCAGCCTCGTGCTGGCCGCCCGGCTGCTGGCCGAGGGCGCCGAGGTGGTCGCCTACGACCCCGTGGTCGACGGCGGCGACCGGCTGCACGGGGTGACCATGCGCGCGAGCGCCGAGGACGCGGTGCGCGACGCCGACGCCGCCGTGCTGGTGACCGAGTGGGAGGCGATCGTCGGCCTCGACTGGGCGGCGCTGCGCCCGACCATGCGCTCGCCGGTGCTGATCGACGGGCGCAACGCCCTCGACCCCGACACGATGGCCGCGGCGGGGTACACGTTCGAGGGCATCGGGCGCAGCCCGTCATGAGACGACGGCGCTGATGCAGGCCGTCGTCCTGGTGGGCGGCGCGGGCACCCGGTTGCGGCCACTGACCGACACGCGGCCGAAGCCGATGATGCCGCTGGTTGACCGGCCCTTCGTCGCCCACCAGCTCGACCTGCTGCGCCGCCACGGGGTGACGGACGTGATCTTCTCGTGCGGCTACCGGCCCGACGCCCTGCGCGCGCACTTCGGCGACGGGGCCTCGGCCGGCGTCCGGCTGCGCTACGTGGTCGATCCCGAGCCGCTGGGCACGGCCGGGGCGATCAAGAACGCGGAGGGACTCCTCGACGGGACGCCCTTCCTGGTGCTGAACGGCGACATCCTCACCGACCTCGACCTCGAGGCGGTGGCGGCGGCGCACCGCTGCGCCGGCGGCGAGGGCACCGTCGTGCTCACGCCGGTCGAGGACCCCAGCGCCTTCGGGCTGGTGCGCCTCTACGACGACCTCTCGGTGGAGGCCTTCGTGGAGAAGCCGGCGCCCGAGCAGCTGCGCCCGGGCGAGCCGTACCGCATCAACGCCGGCACCTACCTGCTGGAGCCGTCTGCGCTGGGGCGCATCCCGGCCGGCCGGGCATGCTCCATCGAGCGCGAGGTGTTCCCGCTGCTGGCGGAAACCGGGACGCTCTACGGGTTCCCCAGCGACGCCTACTGGCGCGACATCGGCACGCCCGCCTCCTACCTCGCCGCCTCCCATGACGTGCTGAGCGGCGCGGTGCGCACCGAGTCGCCGACCGGCGACGCCTACCTCGGCCCGGGGGCCGAGGCGCACCCGGCCGCGCGCGTCGGGGGCCTGTCGAGCGTGGGCGCCGGAGCGCGCATCGGCGCCGGTGCCCGCGTGGAGGGCAGCATCGTGGGCCCGGAGACGCGGGTGGGGCCCGACGCCGAGCTGCGCGGGGCGATCGTCGGCGAGGGCGTCACCGTCGGCGCCGGCGCGGCCCTGGGGCCGGGCGCGGTGGTGGGCGACCGAGCGGTCATCGCCCCGGGCGCCCGCGTCAACGGCGGCGAGCCCGTGCCCACCGGGGCGGGGCCCGCCCCCGCCGCGGGCGCCCTGTAGCCTGGCGCCCGTGTACGGACTCGACGGGCCGGAGGCCCTGGCGGTGGACTCGCTGGGGTTGATCGAGGGGATGGCAGGATCGGCGTCGGCCTTCGACGAGTCCCGGACGGCCGCGGAGGCGGTCGAGCTGCCGTTCCCGGTGGACGTCGTGAGCGACATCGCCGTGTGCGGCATGGGCGGCTCGGGCATCGCCGGCGACCTCGTGCTCGGCGCGTACCGCGACCGCCTCATGAAGCCGATGGCCGTCGTCCGCGACTACTACCTGCCCGGCTGGATCGGCGAGAACACGCTGGTGATCCTCAGCTCCTACTCCGGCGACACCGAGGAGACCCTCACCTGCGCGAGCCAGGCCCTCGAGCGCAACGCCCTCTGCGTCGCCGTCACCAGCGGAGGCAAGCTGGCCCGCTTCTACGCGGCCGAGGGCGTCCCCGTGATCGCGCTGCCCCCCGGGCTGCAGCCGCGCGCGGCCCTGCTGCGGCTGCTCGTGCCGGTGGCCGTGCTGCTCGACCGCGTCGGCGCGGTGCCGCCGCTCGGCTCCGACCTGCAGGAGGCCCGCGAGACGGTCGCGGCGTCGGTGGCCGCGCTCGGCCACGAGGTGCCCGAGTCGGGCAACCCGGCCAAGCAGCTCGCGCGCGCCCTCATGGGCGGCGTGCCCCTGATCTGGGGGGCCGAGCTCACCGCCCCGGTGGCCTACCGGTGGCGCTGCCAGATCGACGAGAACGCCAAGCTGCCGGCGTGGTCGGCCCAGCTCCCGGAGCTCGACCACAACGACATCGTCGGCCTCTCGGGCACGCCGGCCCCGCTGGCGGACCTCACCCGCCTCGTGATGCTTCGCGACCCGCGCAACCACCGCCAGGTCGAGCGGCGCTTCGATCTGACCCGCGAGATCGTGGAGCCCCACGTTGACACCGCGCTGTCGATCACGGCCGAGGGCCAGGCGCCTCTGGCGCGGATGCTCGACCTCGTGATGCTGGGCGACTACGCCTCGCTCTACCTCGCCCTGCTGCGGGGCCTGGACCCCGGCCCCGTGGAGCCGATCCAGCGCCTCAAGGAGCGCCTCGCCGAGACGGGCTACGGGAGGGCCGCGGGCGCCGAGGGCTGATCCCCGCGATGTGCTACGTTCGTGCTATGTCGGGCACGGTCGGGGTGCGGGAGCTGCGGCAGAACCTCAGCGTCTACCTGCGCCGGGTGAAGGCGGGCGAGCGCCTGGTCGTGACGGAGCGGAACCTCCCCGTCGCGGAGCTGGTGCCGCTGGAGGCGGGCATGGACCCGTTCGAGAAGATGATCGCCGAGGGGCGGCTCATCGCGCCGACGCGCAGCCTCCGCGATCTTCCTCCCCCCCTGGAGAACACCACCGGCGACCCGCACGCCCTCAGCAGAGCCCTCCAGGAGATGCGGGAGGACATTGTCTGACCCCTCGGGGGGCGCCTACGCCGATGCGTCGGCGCTCGCCAAGCTCGTGCTGGCCGAGTCCGAGACCGACGCCCTCTCGGACCGCATCGGCCGCCATGGGCGGCTGCTGACGAGCATGGTCGGGGTCATCGAGTTGGTGCGCGCCTCCCGTCGAGAGCTCGGCGAGAACGGCGTCCGGGCGGCGTCGGAGATCGTCGCGGGGCTCAGCGTGGTGCCGCTCACGCCGGAGGTCGCGGACCTCGCGCGCCGGCTCGATCCGCCCGGCCTGAGAGCGCTGGACGCGATCCACCTCGCCAGCGCCATCATCGGTCAGGTGCCGCTCGAGTCGTTCTACTGCTACGACCGCCGCCTGTGCGAGGCCGCCGCCGCGGCAGGCCTGCGGGTCGAGAGCCCCGGCGCCTGACGCCCGTGGCCGCCCACGACGTCGCCGACCTCGGCCTCGGCCCGGAGGGGCGCCGGCGGATCGACTGGGCCGACCGGGAGATGCCGGTGCTGGCGGCGATCCGCGAGCGCTTCGCCCGCGAGCGTCCCCTGGCCGGACTGCGCGTGTCGGCGAGCCTGCACGTCACGGCCGAGACGGCCAACCTCGCGCGGGCGCTGCGGGCCGGCGGGGCCGACGTCGTGCTGGTGGCGTCCAACCCCCTCTCGACCCAGGACGACGTGGCCGCCGCCCTGGTGGCCGACCACGGCATCGCCGTCCACGCGCGCCGCGGGGAGGACGAGGCCACCTACTACCGCCACATCACGGCCGCGATCGACCACGCCCCGCACATCACCATGGACGACGGCGCCGACGTGGCCGGGGTGCTGCACGGCGAGCGCCGCGAGATGCTCGACGGCGTCGTCGGCGGGACCGAGGAGACCACCACCGGCGTCATCCGCCTGCGCGCCCTGGAGGCCTCCGGCGGGCTCGGCTACCCGGTGCTGGCGGTGAACGACGCCGACACCAAGCACCTCTTCGACAACCGCTACGGCACCGGCCAGTCGACCGTTCAACGGCCTCCTGCGGGCCACCAACATGCTGATCGCGGGCAAGCGGGTGGTCGTGGCGGGCTTCGGCTGGTGCGGGCGCGGCATCGCGAGCCGGATGCGGGGGATGGGCGCCTCGGTGATCGTGCTCGAGGTCGACCCGCTCAAGGCCCTCGAGGCGGTCATGGACGGCTTCCTGGTCATGCCGGCGGATCAGGCCGCGGCGCTCGGCGACGTCTTCATCACGGCCACCGGCGACGTCGACGTCATCCGCACCGAGCACGTGGAGCGGATGAAGGACGGCGCCGTCCTTGCCAACGCCGGGCACTTCAACGTCGAGATCGACCTCGAGGCACTGGCGTCGCTCGCGGTGTCCGTCCGCGACGTGCGGCCCTCGGTGCGCGAGCTGACGATGGCCGACGGCCGGCGGATCCACCTGCTCGCCGAGGGGCGCGTGCTCAACCTGGCGTCGGCCGAGGGCCATCCGGCCTCGGTCATGGACATGAGCTTCGCCAACCAGGCCCTCGGGGCCGAGTTCCTCGCCCGCGA
This sequence comes from Miltoncostaeaceae bacterium, assembly GCA_963819845.1. GTDB lineage: Bacteria > Actinomycetota > Thermoleophilia > Miltoncostaeales > Miltoncostaeaceae > DATAGF01. The sequence goes on along the minus strand of CAWFXQ010000008.1, from coordinate 256,824 downwards.
GGGCCCCGCCCTCGACAAGCGCGTCTACGCCGTGCCGCGGCACATTGACCAGCAGATCGCCGCGGTCAAGCTGGCGACCCTCGGCGTCGAGATCGACGCCCTCACGGCCGACCAGGCCCGCTACCTGGCCTCGTGGGACAGGGGCACCTGACTCCCGAGGAGATCCTCCGCCTCGGCGACGGGGCGGTGGAGATGCTCGACCAGACGCGGCTGCCGGCGGAGACGGTCACCGTGACCCTGCGCGAGTGGCCCGAGGTGGTCGAGGCGATCCGCGGGATGGTGGTGCGGGGCGCCCCGGCCATCGGCATCGCCGGGGCGATGGGGGTCGCGCTCGCGGCGCACCGGGCCGCCGGCGAGGGGCTGGAGCCGGCCAGGCAGGAGGTCGCCCGCGCCGCCGCCGCGCTTCGCGCCGCACGGCCGACGGCCGTGAACCTGGCGGCCGCGGTCGACCGCCAGGCGGCGCTCGCGGCCTCCCACCCCGGGCCGGCCGACGCGATGGCCGCCGACCTGGCCGCCGCCGCCCGGGCCCTGCACGCCGCCGAGGTGGAGCGCTGCGAGCGGATGGGCCGCCACGCCCTGGCGCTGATGTCGCGCGGCGCCCGCATCCTCACCCACTGCAACGCCGGCGCCCTGGCCACGGGCGGCTACGGCACGGCGCTCGGGGTCGTGCGGGCGGCCGTCGCCGCCGATCCCACGGTGCGGGTGGTGGTCGACGAGACCCGCCCCCTGCTCCAGGGCGCCCGGCTGACGGCCTGGGAGCTGGAGCGCGAGGGCATCGCCTACACCCTGATCGCCGACGCGATGGCGGCGTCGATGATGGCCGCGGGCCGGGTCAGCCACGTCGTCGTGGGCGCCGACCGCATCGCGGCCAACGGCGACGTCGCCAACAAGATCGGCACCTACGGGCTGGCGGTCCTCGCCCGCGAGCACGGGATCCCCATGATCGTCGCCGCGCCCACCACCACGGTCGATCTCGCGACGCCCGCCGGGGCCGACATCGTGATCGAGGAGCGCTCCGCCGACGAGGTCCGCGGCCTGGGCCTGTTCGGGCGGCCCGCGGCGCCCCCGGAGGCGCCCGTCGCCAACCCGGCCTTCGACGTGACGCCGGCCAGGCTGGTGTCGGCGATCGTCACCGAGGAGGGCGTCCACCGCCCGCCCTACGAGCGGTCGCTGCGGGCCGCCGTGGAGTCGGCGGCCGCCGCCGCGTAGTCACCGGGGGCGGCGCTCCCGCGCGCGTCGGCCGGCGCGGATGGGGCGCGAGGCGGCACGCCCGCGGCCCTACGGTGGCCCCGTGGGCCTCGCCCGCCTCCTCGACCTCCTCGTCCCCCCGGCGTGCGCGGCCTGCGGGCTGCCGGGGCCCGCCGCCTGCGTGGAGTGCCTGGCCGGGCTCGAGCCGATCCCGCCCCCGCACTGCGGCGGCTGCGGCGCGCCCGTGCCGGTGCCGGTCGCCCGCTGCCCGGGCTGCCGCGGACGCCTGGTGGGCGCGCGCCAGGCGGTGGCCTACTCGGCCGCCGCGCCGGCGCTGGTGGCGGCCCTGAAGGACGGGCGGCGCCGCGTCCTGGCGCCGGTGCTGGCCGAGCGGATCGCCGCGGCGATGCCGCCGCCCCCGCTCGGGGCGGCCCTCGTGCCCGTGCCGCTCGGCCCACGGCGCTTGGCGGCGCGCGGGTTCAACCAGAGCCTGCTCCTGGCCCGCGAGCTGGCCGACCGCTGGCGGCGTCCCGTGATCGAGGCCCTGGCCCGCGTCGGCGAGGAGCCGGCCCAGCGCGGCTCGTCGGCCACCGCCCGCTCCCGCCAGGCGTCGGGAGCGTTCGCGCTCCGGCCCGGCGCGCGGGCGCCGGCGCACGCCGTGCTGGTTGACGACGTCCACACGACCGGGGCGACGCTGGCCGACTGCGCCCGGGCGCTGCGCGCCGGCGGCGCGCGGACCGTGGGGGCGGCGTGCTTCGCCCGGACGCTGCGCGGGCTCTGAGGCCCTCGTCGCCGGGGTCGCGCCGATCTAGGATGACCCGACCGAACGCGACGGGAGGGGCGACCGTGCAGCTTCAGGTCAAGGGCAGGAACACCTCCGTCACCGATGCCCTCTTCGAGCACGCCGAGCAGAAGCTCGAGAAGCTCGCGCGCATCATGCCGCCGTGGGACGACGCCATGAACGTCGAGCTCGAGCTGTCGGTGGAGAAGAACCCGAAGATCGAGCGCTCCCAGATCGCCGAGGTGACCGTGCGCACCAAGGGGCCCGTGCTGCGGGTGCGCGAGAGCGCCGAGGACATGTACACCGCCATCGACCAGGCGGCGCGCAAGCTCGAGCGCCAGGCCCGCCGCTACCGCGACCGGCGCAAGGCCCACGGCGGCAAGGCGCCGCTCGACGAGGTGCCGGCCCTGGTCGCGGAATCGATCGAGGCGCCCGCGGGCGGGCGGAAGCCCGAGCCGCGCCTCATGAAGCGCAAGAGCTTCGACATGAAGCCGATGAGCCCCGAGGAGGCGGCGCTCAACATGGACATGCTCGGCCACGAGTTCTACGTCTTCCGCAACGAGGACGGGGAGATCAACGTCGTCTACCTCCGCCGCGACGGCAACTACGGACTGATCGTGCCCGGATAGGACCGCGCGCCGGGCGCCGCGGTCTTGACGGGTATAGGCGGCCGGTCCCGCCGAAGGCGGTGCCGCCGGCCCCGGGAGGCCCCGGCCAGGCGCCGAGCGCGCGTCCCACGCGCCCGCAAGAGGCGCGTGGTACGCATGTCGCACCGCGCTACGATGACGGCGTTGTGTCCCCGCGCCGGGAGACTCCCGCATGAGCACTGAGATGATCAACCGCGTCCTTCGCGTGGGCGAGGGCCGGTCGATGAAGCGGATGCAGGGCCGCGTGGCGAGGATCGCCGACCTCGAGCCCGACCTCCAGAAGCTGAGCGACGCCGAGCTGCGCGCCAAGACCGACGAGCTGCGGTCCCGGGTCGAGGAGGGCGCCGACCTGGACGACCTGGTCGACGAGACCTTCGCGGTCGCCCGCGAGGCCGGGGTGAGGAAGCTCGGGCTAAGGATGTTCGACGTGCAGCTGATCGGCGCGATGACCCTGCACGAGGGGCGCGTGGCCGAGATGAAGACCGGCGAGGGGAAGACCCTGGCCGCGGTCCCGGCGGTCTACCTCAACGCCCTCGCCGGCCACGGGGTCCACCTCGTGACGGTCAACGACTACCTCGCCCGCCGCGACGCCGAGTGGATGGGGCCGATCTACGAGCTGCTGGGCATCTCGGTGGGCGTGATCGGGACGATGATGCCCGAGGCCCAGCGCCGCGACGCCTACGCCGCCGACGTCACCTACGGCACCAACGCCGAGTTCGGCTTCGACTACCTCCGCGACAACATGGCGGTGCGCCTGGAGGACTGCGTCCAGCGCGGCCACACCTTCTGCATCGTGGACGAGGTCGACTCGATCCTGATCGACGAGGCCCGGACGCCCCTGATCATCTCGGGCGTCCCCGAGGCGGCCACCGACACCTACTACCGCTTCGCCCGCATCGTGCCGACCCTCAAGAAGGACGAGGACTACGACGTTGACGAGAAGCACCGGGCCGCCTCCCCCACCGAGAGCGGCGTCGACAAGGTGGAGAAGGCCCTCGGGATCGAGAACCTCTACATCGACGTCAACGGCAACCTGGTGAACCACCTCATCCAGGCGCTCAAGGCCCACGCCCTCTACCGCAAGGACAAGGAGTACATCGTCCGGGACGGCGAGCTGCTGATCGTTGACGAGTTCACCGGCCGGGTGCTCGAGGGGCGCCGCTACTCGGAGGGCCTCCACCAGGCGCTCGAGGCCAAGGAGGGCCTGCGGATCCGCGAGGAGAACCAGACCCTGGCGACGATCACGCTGCAGAACTACTTCCGCATGTACGACAAGCTCTCGGGCATGACGGGCACGGCCTCCACCGAGGCCAACGAGTTCGCGAAGATCTACAACGCCGACGTCACCTCGATCCCCACCCACCGGGAGATGATCCGGGCCGACGAGAACGACTACATCTTCAAGACGAAGGACGCGAAGTACCGCGCCGTCGTCGAGGAGATCGTCGAGGCCCACGAGCGCGGCCAGCCGGTGCTCGTCGGGACGATCTCGGTCGAGATCTCCGAGATGCTCGCCGGGATGCTCACCCGCCGTGGGGTCGAGCACAACGTCCTGAACGCGAAGAACCACGCCCGCGAGGCCGAGATCATCCAGCACGCCGGCCGGCCGGGCGCCGTCACGATCGCGACCAACATGGCCGGCCGCGGCGTGGACATCAAGCTGGGCGAGGGGGTCCCCGGGCTCGGCGGCCTCTACATCGTGGGCACCGAGCGGCACGAGAGCCGCCGCATCGACAACCAGCTCCGGGGCCGCTCGGGACGTCAGGGCGACCCGGGCCGCTCGCGCTTCTTCCTGTCGGCCGAGGACGACCTGATCCGCATCTTCGCCGGCGACCGCATCTACAAGATCCTCGACCGCCTCGGCCCCGGCGACGACCTGCCGATCGAGGCGAAGATGCTGACCAAGACCGTCGAGGGCGCCCAGAAGAAGGTCGAGGAGCAGAACTTCAACATCCGCAAGCGCGTCCTCGACTACGACGACGTCCTCAACAAGCAGCGCGAGGTCGTCTACGGGGAGCGCCGCCGCGTGCTTGAGGGCGAGGACCTCGGCGAGCAGGCCCGCGACTGGATCGCCGAGACCCTGGTCGAGGTGGTTGACCAGTTCGGCGACGAGGAGTCGGTGCCCGCCGACTGGGACCTCGAGGCGCTCTTCGGGGCCCTCCAGGGCTACTACCCGGTCAGCTTCGGGATCGACGACATCCGCGCCGAGCTCGACGACGAGGACGATCCGCTGACGCGCGAGGAGCTCCTCGACCGGCTCGAGGACGACGCGATGGACGCCTACGAGCGTCGCGAGGGGGAGCTGGGCGCGCAGCTGGTCCGCGACCTGGAGCGCTGGGTGCTGCTCCAGCTCATCGACCAGCACTGGCGCGAGCACCTCTACAACATGGACTACCTGCGCGACGGCATCCACCTGCGCGCGCTCGGCCAGAAGGACCCGCTCTCGGAGTACCGGCTCGAGGGGCACTCCATGTTCGACGACATGATGGACACGGTGAAGACCGAGTTCGTCCGCTACATGTTCCACATCCAGGTGGACCGAGCGCCCGAGGCCACAGAGCCACAGGTGGCCGACGTTGACTACTCGTACCAGGCCGACCCGGTCCAGGGCTTCGAGGGGGCGACCGCGCCGGAGGGCGACGAGGGCGGCGAGATGGAGCCGCAGGAGCGCGGCGGCGGCGTGGCGGTCGTGGAGCAGCGCGTGCTGTCCGACGACGAGAAGGTGGGGCGCAACGACCCCTGCCCCTGCGGATCGGGCAAGAAGTACAAGCGCTGCCACGGCGCATGAGCACCGAGTCGACGCTGTCGCTCGACGACCTCGTCCAGCGCGCCGCGCGCCTCCGCGAGAGGGCCGGCGTCCTGGGCGACTATCTTTGACCCCGCCGACCTCGAGCGGCGCGTCGCCGAGCTCGAGCGGGAGATGGGCGCGCCGGGCTTCTGGGACGACCAGGCCCGCGCCGCCGGCGTGTCCTCGCAGCACGCCGCGGCCGCCGGCCGCCTGAGCGCCTACCGGGAGCTGGCCGACGATGTCGGCTCGCTGGCCGAGATGGCCGACCTGCTGCGCGAGGAGCAGGGCGCCGACGGTGCCGACGCCGCGATGGTGGCCGAGCTGGCCGAGGGCATCGCGGCCGCCGAGGGCCGCATCGCCGGCCTCGAGGAGGCGCGCCTGTTCTCCGGCGAGCACGACGCGGGCGACGCCCTGGTCACGATCAACGCCGGCGAGGGCGGCACCGACGCCCAGGACTGGGCCGAGATGCTGCTGCGCATGTACCTGCGCTGGGCCGAGCGGCGCGGGCTGCGGACCGACCTCAAGGAGGTGCAGGAGGGCGCCGAAGCCGGCCTCAAGTCGGCGACCTTCACCGCCCACGGCGAGAACGCCTACGGGCTGCTGTCGGCCGAGCGCGGCGTCCACCGCCTGGTGCGCCTCTCGCCCTTCGACGCGGCCAACCGCCGCCAGACCTCGTTCGCGGCGGTCGACGTCGCCCCGCTGGTGGACGAGTCGGTTGACGTCGAGATCCTGGACAAGGACCTGAAGGTCGACACCTACCGGGCGAGCGGCGCCGGCGGCCAGCACGTCAACAAGACCGACTCGGCCGTGCGCATCACCCACCTGCCGACGAAGATCGTCGTGCAGTGCCAGAACGAGCGCTCCCAGACCCAGAACCGGGCCACGGCCATGGCCCTGCTGCGGGCCCGCCTGGTGCAGGCCGAGCTCGAGCGGCGCGAGGCCGAGGCGGCCAAGAACCGCGGCGAGAGCCAGAGCATCGGCTTCGGCAGCCAGATCCGCTCGTACGTCGTCCACCCGTACACGATGGTCAAGGACCTGCGCACCGGGTACGAGACCGGCAACGCCCAGGGCGTGCTCGACGGCGACCTCGACGGCTTCATCCGGGCGGAGCTGGAGCGGCGGGCGAAGGCCGGCGCGGCGGCGCCCGAGCCGGGCGCGGAGGACTGACCCCCGCGGCGTCGAACCGGTGCGCACCGATGGATTGCGCGCAATTGCAGGCCCTCCCGGCCCGGATTGACTCCGGGCTCGGGCACCCGCTACCCTCCCGTGGCCTCGCGGCGCCCGGCGGCCACGACATGCCCGGTCCGGCCCCGACGCGCGAGCTTCCGCACCGGTCATGAGCACCGACGCGCCCCCGACACCCCCGGTTCCCGACACGCCGCCCGAACGCGGTCGCGGCCGCGACCGCGCGCGCAGCCGGCAGCGCGAGCGCGAGGTGTCGGCCACGCGCGCCGACCGGCGCTCCATGCTGCGCCCCGGCGACGGCCCGATGGTCATCTTCGAGGGCGTCACCAAGCGCTACGACCCCAACGTGCTGGGGCTCGACGACGTCTCGATCTCGATCGAGAGCGGCGAGTTCGTGTTCCTGGTGGGGCCGTCCGGGTCGGGCAAGTCGACGTTCATCAGGCTGCTGCTGAAGGAGTTCGACGCCACCGAGGGGACGATCAGCGTCGGCGGGCGCAACCTCGGCACGCTGCGCCGCTCGAAGGTCCCCTACCTGCGGAGGGCCATCGGCTGCGTCTTCCAAGACTTCAAGCTCCTGGCGGGGCGGACGGTCTACGACAACGTCGCCTACGCGCTGCAGGTGATCGGGGAGAACCCGCGCAACACGCGCCGCAAGGTGCCCGAGATCCTCGCGCTGGTGGGCCTGTCCGACAAGGGCGACCGCTTCCCCAACGAGCTGTCGGGCGGCGAGCAGCAGCGCGTGTCGATCGCGCGGGCGTTCGTCAACCACCCGCGGCTGCTGATCGCCGACGAGCCCACCGGGAACCTCGACCCCGAGACGTCGATCGGGATCATGCAGCTGCTCTACCGCATCAACCGCACCGGGACCACGGTCATCATGGCGACGCACGACCGCGAGATGGTTGACAAGATGCAGATGCGGGTGATCGGGCTCGAGGACGGCAAGGTCGTCCGCGACCAGCGCCAGGGCCGCTACGCCCGCGCCGACTACTAGATCAGATTGAGACCGCGCTTCTTCCTGGCCGAGGCCGTCCGCTCGATCCGCGCGAACGTCGCCGTGTCGATCGCGGCCACGGTCACCGTGCTGATCGCCGTCTTCATCCTCGGCGCCTTCATCCCCTCGTTCCTCTACGTCCAGTTGACGGTCGACTCCCAGAAGGAGCGCGTCACATCAGGGCGTTCGTCGCCGACACGGCGCCGGTCGCCCAGGTCAACGACCTCCAGAACCAGCTGGTCGACCTGCAGGAGCAGGGGCTGGTGCGGGAGTTCACCTACGTCACCAAGGACGAGGCCCTCAAGGAGCTGCGCGACCGGCTGAAGGACCCGTCGATCACGGAGTTCCTCAGCTCCAACCCCATCCCGGCCAACTTCCGCATCAAGCCGACCGACGCCGAGCAGGCCGACGAGGTGGTCGCCCAGATCGACGGCCACCCCTCCATCGACGAGAGCCTCGGAGTCAGGTACGGCGAGGAGACCACCGACAAGCTCCTGACCGTCGCGCGGTTCATCCAGTGGGCCGGCCTGGCCCTCATCAGCATCCTGCTCGTGGCCTCGGTGCTGCTCATCGGCAACACCATCCGCCTGTCGATCTTCGCCCGCCGCCGCGAGGTGGAGGTCATGAAGCTCGTCGGCGCCACCAACTGGTTCATCCGCTGGCCGTTCGTGATCGAGGGGATCATCTGCGGGCTCGTCGGCGCCCTCCTGTCGGTGGCGCTGCTGTGGGCGGTCAAGGTGGGCGTCGTCGACCAGTGGATCGACGGCACCGACAACGCCCTCGAGCGCGACGACGCGACGACGATCGGCTTCCCGCTGCTCGGCCTCGTGCTGATCGCCGCCGGCGCGATCGTGGGCGCCATCGGCAGCGGCATCACGCTGCGCCGCTTCCTCAAGGTCTAGAGACCCTCCCGAGGTCCCGGCCGCGGGCCGGGCCCTATCATCGGGTCACCCCGTGAGCGGCCGCAGACGACCATGGCGCTGGATCCTCTCGCTCGCCGCCGCGGTCCTGGTGGTGCTGGCCGCCTTCGTCGGGGGCGTCGTGGTGGGCGGCCACGCCCAGGCCACCGGGCTCACCCGTCTCGCCGACCCCTGGCGCTCCCTGCTGCTCGGCGACAGCGGCGAGGACCTCAGCTCCCAGGTGCTCGAGGTGCTGGAGGACGACTACTACGAGCGCGTTGACGCCACGACGCTCGAGCGGTCGTCGGTGCAGGCCATGATCGACTCGCTCGACGACCCCTACACCGACTACCTCGACCCGGACGAGCTCGAGGCGCTGCGCCAGCGCAACGACGGCGCCTACTACGGTGTCGGGCTGCAGGTGGCCCAGAGCGGGGACCTGATCGTCATCACCCGCGTGTTCGAGGACAGCCCCGCGGCCGAGGCCGGCATCCGCGCCGGCGACCGGCTGGTGTCGGTGGGGGGGACGCCCGTCGCCGGGAAGGTGCTCGAGTCGGTGGTGGCGCTGATCCGCGGGCCCGAGGACACCACGGTGCGCCTGGGCATCGCCCGGCCCGGCGGGGCGGCGCGCCAGTACGAGCTGGAGCGCGAGCGCATCCGCATCCCCGCGGTCGCCTCGCGGGTCGAGACCGTGGGCGGGGAGAAGGTGGGCTACGTGCGGCTGGCGCAGTTCACCAAGGGCGCGGCCGACGCGCTCGGCGACGCCGTGGAGGGCCTGCGCGAGAAGGGCGCGGGATCGCTGGTGCTCGACCTGCGGGGCGACCCCGGCGGCCTGGTGAACGAGGCCGTCGGCGTCGCCGGGGTGTTCCTGCCCGACGGCTCGCCCGTGGTCGTCACGGAGGGGCTCCACTCGCCGCGGCGCACCTTCCGCACGGAGGGGACCCCCGTCGCGGGCGACCTGCCGCTGGTCGTGCTGGTCGATCGCGGAAGCGCCAGCGCCAGCGAGATCGTCGCCGGCGCGCTGCGCGACGCCGACCGGGCCGAGCTCGTGGGCCAGCGCACCTTCGGCAAGGCACTGGTGCAGAGCACGCGCCCGCTGCGCGACGGCGGGGCGCTGAAGCTCACCACCGCCCGCTACCTCACCCCCGACGGCTTCGACCTGGCCAAGCGCGGCCTCCCGCCCGACGTGAGGGTCGTCGACGACCCCGCCACCCCGCGGCGGGACGAGGCCCTCCAGCGGGGGCTCGCCCTGGCGGCCGCCGGCTCGTGAGCCGCCGCGGCGGGCCCGGGGAGGTCCTGGTGTGCGAGCTGGTCTCGGCGGGGCGAGGGGCGGCGGCCCAGCCGGCCTTCGAGCCGGGCCCGCGCGTCCCGCTGGCCAAGGGCGCCCGCGGCGGCGCCGAGGTGGGCGACCTGGCCGTCGTCACCATGCGCGGCCGGTCCGGCCGGGTGACCGAGGTGCTCGGGCCGTCGTCGTCGCCCCGCGCGGCCCTCGCGGGCCTGCTCGCGTCCGAGGGCCTCCGGCGGCCCTTCCCGGCCGCCGCCCTGCAGGAGGCCGCCGAGGCCGACGACTCATCAGTGGCCGCGGACGCGGGCCGGCGCGACCTGCGCGACCGGCGGGTGATCACCATCGACCCCGAGGGCGCCAAGGACCACGACGACGCGATCGCGGTCGCTCCGGAGGAGGGCGGGGCCGCCCGGCTGTGGGTGCACATCGCCGACGTGTCGCGCTTCGTCGCGGCGGGCGGCGCGCTCGACCGCGAGGCCGCCCGCCGGGGCAACTCGGTCTACGTCCCGGGCGCCGTCGTGCCAATGCTGCCCGAGCGCCTGTCCTCGGACCTCTGCAGCCTGCGGCCCGGCGCCGACCGCGCGGCGGTGACCGTCGAGATGGTCGTCGGCGAGGACGGCGGCATCGGCGAGACCCGCTTCTCGCGCAGCCTCATCCGCTCGGAGCGGCGCCTCACCTACCCGGAGGTTAACGCCCTCCTGGGCGGCGGCGGGCTGGGGACGCCGGCCTGGAGGCCGACATCCGCCGCGCCGCCGGCCTCGCGGCGGCGTTGCGCGAGCGGAGGATGGCGCGCGGGGCGCTCGAGGCCGACTCGGCCGAGCCGGCCGTGACCTTCGAGGGCGACCGCGTGGCGGCCATCCGCCTGGAGGGCCAGACGCCGGCCCACTCGCTGGTGGAGGAGTGCATGATCGCCGCCAACGAGGCCGTCGCCCGCTACATGATCGCGCGCTCGGCGCCGACCGTCTTCCGCCATCACGAGGAGCCGGCCCAGAGCCGCGTGCAGATGCTCTACGGCCAGCTCGAGGAGCTCGGCGTGCCCACCCCGGGCCTGCCGGGCGGCGACCTCGGCCCCGCCCAGCGCCGCCGCGCCGCCGCCGAGGCCGCCCGGGAGGTGGCCCGCTACGTCGCGGCGGGCGGGATCGACGGGCGCGCCGTCTGGCCGCTGGTGCTGCGGTCCCTCCGCCAGGCGCACTACTCGCCGGCCGAGCCCGGCCACTCGGGGCTCGCCAGCCCGGCCTACCTGCACTTCACGTCGCCCATCCGCCGCTACCCCGACCTCCTGGTCCACCGCGGCCTGCTCGACGCCCTGGGCATCGGCCCGCCCGGGCCGGGACCGTCCGAGCTCGACGAGGCGGCCGACCACTCGTCGGCCACCGAGCGCGAGGCCGGGGCCGTCGAGCACCGCGCCGACGCGATCTGCGCCGCCTACCTGCTCCGCGACCGGCTCGCGGCGGGCGGCTGGGACGAGCGCGTCGCCTGCACCGTCACCGGTCTCATCGACGCGGGGCTGTTCGTCGTCTTCGACGAGGTCTTCACCGGCTTCGTGCCCTCGCGGCGCCTGGAGGACGACCACTACCGCGCCGACCCTCTCGGGGTCGCCCTCGTGGGGGCGTCGACCGGCCGGCGGATCCGGCTGGGCGACCCCCTCGATGCCCGCGTGGTGCGGTTTGAGCCCCTGCGGGGCCGGGTCGAGCTTGAGCCCGCGCTAACATCGCGCGCCCATGGCGGCCCGCAAGAAAGGCGCCGGCCGGGCCGACGAGCGCTTCCGCGACATCGCCCGTAACCGTCGCGCCCTCCACGAGTACGAGATCCTCGAGCGCCTCGAGGCCGGCATCGTCCTGCAGGGGACGGAGGTGAAGGGCCTGCGCGAGCGCGGCGCCACGATCACCGACGCCTACGTCCAGATCCGGGGCGGCGAGGCGTGGCTGGTGGGCGCCCACATCTCGGAGTACGACAACGCCGGCCGCTTCAGCCACGACCCCCGCCGCACCCGCAAGCTGCTCCTGCACCGGCGCGAGATCGAGCGCCTGGCGCAGGCGCTCTCCGAGAAGGGGCTCTCCCTGGTGGCCCTGCGCCTCTACTTCAGCGAGGGGCGGGCGAAGCTGGAGCTGGGGCTCGGGCGCGGCAAGACCCTCTACGACAAGCGGCGCACGATCGCCGAGCGCGACGCCCGCCGCGAGGCGGACCGGGCGGTGAAGACGGTCCGCCGCCGCTAGGGCGGAGCTACGTGATCAGTGCGGCGCGGCGGACGAAGGTGCGGCCGTCGGCCAGGATCACGATCCGGTAGCGGCCCTTCCGCAGCCTCGCGCTCTTGAGGACGACGCGCACGGGCCCGGGCACGCGCAGGCGCACCCGCTTGGAGGCCAGCGCCGCCGTCCCCTTCCCCTGGAGGAGCCGGACGCGGGCGAACCCTCCCTCGGTGGCGCCGATCAGGACGACGATCCCCCTCCGGCGGGCGACCTTCGCCGACAGGCGGCGGGGCAGGATGGTCGTCAGCTTCAGGCCGGCGCCGGCCTGAACGCCGCCGCCTGTCGCCGTCGCGCCGGGGGGCGCCGCCCGTACGGTGAGGTCCGAGGTCGCCGAGCGCGTCTGGCCGTTGCCGAGACGGGCGGTGAGCGTGACCTTGTAGGTGCCCGGGCGCGCGTCGGCGGGGACGCCGACGGCCACGCGCGCCTCGGCGCTGCCGTTGGCCGGGGGCGCGTACGTGTCCGGCGTCACCGCGAAGAGCCCGCCCGGCAGCGTGGAGCTGGCGGTGAGCGCGAAGTTGGCCTGGGGCGAGGCCGGGCCGGCGTACCGCAGGGGGAAGGCGAAGGACGCGAGCGCGCCCTGGACGGCCGTCCTGGCGGGTGAGGCCAGGACGCCGAGGTCGCGGGTGCCGAGGCCGAAACTGCCCGAGCCGTCGTGGCAGATCGTGGTGTCCTGCTGGTTGACCGACGTCAGGGCGGAGCCGCAGGTCACCGGGCGGGTGCTCGGCGCGGTCGGGGTCACCAATCGCGACCCGACCAGGATCGAGGTCGAGACGAACCCCGTGAAGGGGCTCCCGTCGGCGCCGCGGCGCAGGGTCTCGACGATCTTGACGCTGATGGTCTGCGGGCCGCCGGCCTGGGCGTAGGTCAGGGTCGGGGAGATGTAGCCCGCCCATCGGGTCCCCGGCGAGGCCGGCGACAGCCGCTGCACCTCGGCGGTGTACGTCGGGCTCGCGGCGAAGGTCACCGCCGGCGCCTGCGACGTGAGGGTCGCCGGGAGCCCGATCTCGTCCCGCGCCTGGAGGGCGACCAGCAGCTGGCCCGAGCCGTTGACCGCGATGAGGCCGGACTGCCCGTTGCCGCAGTTGGACGATCCGGAGGCGCAAATGTTCACCGTGGCCTCGACGTCGCCGATGACGTTGACCTGGTTGTTTGCGCCGAAGCCGCTGACGATCGCGCAGCCCGAGGCGAGGCTCGCGAGGGCTCCCACGCCCACCGCGCCCGCGATCCGGGTCCAGCTGCGCCCTGCCTTCACGCTCCACCCCCGCTGGATGCAGGCGAGTGTCACACCCCCCGCGGCCTGGTGTCACCTGCCCGTCCGAGGGGCTAGCGGTTCTCCACCACGATCACATGCAGGGCCTTGGCGCCGTGGGCGCCCAGGGTCGAGATCTTCTCGATGTCCGAGGTCCGGCTGGGGGCCGACACGAGCGAGACTGCCGAGGGCGCCCGCCCGCCGGCGTAGGTCTCGGTCAGCGCGTCGGCCAGGGTGGCCCGCAGCCGCGATGCCGGCAGGATCGCCAGGTGGAACATGCACACCACGTCGATCGAGCGCCCGTGGCCCGGGCCGGCCTCCAGAACGAGGGTGCCGCGCTCGGCGACGCCGAGGGCCGGCACGGTCACGCCCAGGGTCAGCTCGGGCCCCTCCAGGCCTAGCAGCTCGCGCCAGCCGGCACCGCGGCCCTCGGGCCAGTGCAGCAGCTCTCGTCCGGACGCCTCCAGCGCCGCGCCGATCCTGAGCTCGTCGAGCACCGGATCGTCCGCCAGCAGCGCGCGCTGCACGCCCCAGTCGGCGGCGATCGCCGCGGCGGCGCCGGCGGCATCGGCCGCGCTGACGACGGCGCCGGTGGCGCGGCGCCGGCCGAGGGCCGCGAGGATGTCGCCGGCGAGGTCCGTCAGCGGGGCGGCCACCGGCTGGGGAGGTCGCGCTGCTCGGTCCAGGCCGATCCCGGGCCCGGGAGGCGGCGGATCCAGCCGCGCCGGCCCATCAGCCGCAGGCCGGCCCGCGCCGCCAGCCGCGACGCCCCGTAGCCGACCGGCGACCTCCACGCGGCGCTCCAGAGCCGGAAGCGCCACCGGTCGGCGCGATGAGCGGGAGTGCGGACCCGCCCGCGCACGCGCACCAGCAGGTCGTGGAGGGGGATGCCCACCGGGCAGGCCTCGTGGCACGAGCCGCAGATCGACGACAGGAACGGCAGCTCGCTGGAGCGCTCGCCGGCCATCCCCTCCAGGAGGGGGGTGAGGACGGCGCCGATCGGCCCCGAGTAGGGCGAGCCGTAGGCCTGGCCGCCCACGCCGCGCCACATCGGGCACGAGTAGAGGCAGGCCCCGCAGCGGATGCAGTCGAGCACCTCCTCGACGTCGGTGCCCCGCAGGGCCGAGCGGCCGCCGTCGAGGATCAGCAGGTGGAGCTCGGCCGGCCCGTCGGCCTCGTCCTCGCGGGCGGGGCCGGTGATGAGGTTCACGTAGCCGGCGGCGTCGTCGCCGATCGCCGCCATCGGCAGCACCTGGAGGATGTGGGCGGCCTCCTCCCAGTCGGCCACCACCCGCTCCATGCCCATGACGGCGACGTGGATGTGGGGCAGGGCGGTCACCAGGCGGCCGTTGCCCTCGTTCTCGACGACGCAGATCGTGCCGGTCTCGGCCACCGCGAAGTTGACCCCCGACACCCCGATGTCGGCGGCGGCGAAGACCTCGCGCAGGCGCCGCCGGGCGTGGGCGACCAGCGCCTCGCGGCCCTCCGGGACCGCCTCGCCGCTCTCGGCGGCGAACACCTCGCGCACCTGCTCCTTGTTGAGGTGCACCGCCGGGGCGACGATGTGGCTGGGGTGCTGGCCGGCGAGCTGGAGGATCCACTCGCCCAGGTCGGTCTCCACGACCCGCAGCCCCGCCTCCTCGAGGGCCTCGTTGAGCTTGATCTCCTCGGTGGCCATCGACTTCGACTTGGCCACCAGCGACGCGCCGCGGGCGGCCGCCAGGTCGGTGACGTAGCGGCAGGCGGCGTCCGCGTCGCCGACGCGGGCGACGAGGCCGCCTGCCGCGCCCACCCGCTCCTCCAGCCGGTCGAGCAGGGCGGGCAGGTCGGCGATGTTGGCGCGCCGGATCTCCCGCGCCCGCGCCCGCATCTCGCCGAAGCCGTGGTCGGCCACCATTCGCCGGCGCCCCGCCGCCCAGCTGGCGGCGGCGGCGGCCAGGTTCCCGCCCAGCTCGGCGTCGGCGAGCGCCTCGCGGGCGCGATCGCGGAGGGGGGCGTCCGCGTCGGGGTAGACGACCGGCCGGCCGGCCGCGGCCCGGGTCATCCGGCCAGGACCTCGGCCAGGTGGCGCACGCGCAGCGGGACGCCGGTGCGACGCGCCCGGCCGGCGACGTGGAGCAGGCACGAGACGTCGCAGGCCACCAACTCGTCGGCGCCCGTCGCCGCCGCGCTGCGGGCCTTCTCCTCCCCGAGCCGGCCCGAGAGCTCGGGGAAGTTGACGCTGAACGTGCCGCCGAAGCCGCAGCAGACCTCGGTGCCCTCGAGCTCGCGCAGCTCCAGGCCCTCGACCTGGGCCAGCGCGGCGCGGGCGCTGGCCCGCTCGCCGAGGATGCGGAGCATGTGGCAGGAGTCGTGGTAGGTCACCGAGCGGGCCGCGCCGCCCGGCGGGCCCACCGCCAGCCCCTCGCGGGCGATGAACTGCGAGAACTCGACCGTGCGGTCGGCCAGCGCCCGCGCCGCCGTCTCCTCGGGCGTGCCGGCGAAGAGCTCGGGGTAGGCGTGGCGGACCATCGCCGCGCACGATCCCGAGGGCACCACCACCGGGTCGCCGCCCGCGAAGGCCCGCAGCGCGCGCCGCGCGACCGGCCGGGCCTGGTCGGGGTGGCCCGCGCTCCACGCCGGCTGGCCGCAGCACGTCTGGCCGCCCGGCACGACGACCTCGACCCCGGCCCGCTCCAGCACGGTCCGCGCCGCGCGCGCCACCGAGGGCGCGGCCATGTCCGAGAGGCAGGTCCTCATCAGCAGCGCGCGCACCGGATGATCGTAGCCCGGAGCGGTGCTACCCTCGTCGGTGAACACGGGCCCGATCCAGTTTCGACGGAGCGGTACCGCATCGGTAAGCGAGCCGCGGACCCGGAGGACCGCGTCAACAACCGGGAACCAATGGAGCTGCGGAGACCTCTCCCAAGCTCGCTCTCGCTGCCTAAACAGCAGTAACTGAGAGCCATCGGCCTCCCTTCGGGTCGTGAGGGAGATCACCGGTGTCAGTCAGCGGCCCTGGTCCGGCGGCAACGGCACTCGGCCGTCGGGCGAGATAACAGGAGTGCCTGGCGGGGGAGCGGTCGGTCAACGGTGACGCCCCTCGCGAGACTCTCACCGCCGACTGCGCTCGGAGAAGCTGATGTGGGAACGCTTTCGGACGCCGGGGCAGTGCCGGCCGGGTCCACTGCGGTAGGTCACGGGGCCGGGCTCCAGAGTCATCGGAGCCCGGCCCCGGTGCCCTTTCCGGGCATGCGCCCTCGTGGGGCGACCTACCAGAGCGCCTGGACGACCGTTCCGCTGTGGAGCGTCGCGACCGTGCCCTTGGCGCTCCACTCGACGATCGCGGAGATGTCCTTCCAATTGTCCATCGCGTCCTTCCAGTGCCGGGGGACACCGGCCGGCGACTCGTAGTACTCGTCGAGGACGAAGATCGTCTTCCCCGTCGGCGCGGATGTCGGATCCAGCGGGTTGGACAGCTCCGGGCCCTTGGAGATGGTGTAGGACAGCAGTGCCTCGTCGCCCTCGCGGGGGTGCCCCGTCATCCACTCGCCGTGGCTGGCGAAGATGCGGTCCCCCTCGGCGACGTCGTCGGGCCCCACCGTCCACATGATGATGATGTGCGTCTTTCCCATGTTGGACACGCTGACGTCCTCTCATCGGTCGGGTCGTGAACCTCGGGCTCTCCATCGCGACCTTCCTGCGGTCCATTGGACCCGCCCTCGCGGTTGGGTGTCAACCGCCGCTCGTGCCATGGGCATCGGGACGCAGGCGTCAGCGCCGGATCGGGGCTGATAGCGTCGCCCGGGGTGACGGATCGAGAGGCGGCGACGTGGGCGGCGAGGGCCGGGTGACGAGTCTCCTCCGCTGCGCCACCTGCGGCGAGCCGATCAAGCGCGGGCCCACGCCGGGGACCTTCGTCCACGCCTCGCGCGTCACCGCGGCGTGCGATCTGGACGCCGACCACCGGGCCGTTCCCGACGAGGAGGAGCGATGACCACGAAGGCCGACTACACCGAGGACGAGTGGAACGCCCTCCGCCGCGCGACGACGGTCGCGGGGTTCGCCGTCTCGCTCGCGGATCCGGGCGGGCCGATCGAGCTCACCAAGGAGAGCATGGCGGCGATGAAGGCCGCCGGGGCGCCCCCGGGTGATCAGGAGCTCCTGGTGGCGGTGTCGCAGGATGCGCTGGCCCAGCAGCAGCAGCGCAACAACGTGATGAAGGAGCTCGACCTCAAGGCGTCCAAGGTGCGGGAGCAGATCGCCGACGAGTTGCGCAGCGTCAACGAGATCCTCACCGCCAAGGCCACGCCGGAGGAGGCCGCCGCCTTTCGCGAGTGGCTCGTCCAGGCCGCCCAGGCGAGCGCCGACGCGGCCAAGGAGGGCGGCTTCATGGGCATCGGGGCGACGCGGGTCAGCGAAGGCGAGAAGGCGATGCTGGCCCAGCTCCGCGAGATCCTCGGGATGGACCCCGCCTCAGCCTGACCCGGGCGGGGGCGGCGTGCGCTCCCATTGGTTTGCCTTCTTCCCCTCGGCGGCCAGGGCGGCGGACTGCTCGACGCGCCGCGCGCGGGTCCCGGGGCGCTTGGCGCTCGCGATCCACTGGAGGATGCCCTTCCGCGCCGACGGGCTGAAGCCGTCCCAGCTCGCGCGGGCGGCGGGCACGGCGTCGAGGGCGGCCGTCAGCTCCGGGGGCTCGACGAGGTCCTCCACCGCGTCGAGCGCGGTCCACGAGCCGTCGGCCATCGCCGCCTCCACCGCCGCGAGGCCGGCCGGCCGCAGCAGGCCCGCGGCCGTGAGCCGCTCCACGCGCTCCTTGTTGGGCCGCGACCAGCCGCTGCCGCGCTTGCGCGGCGTCATCAACAACAGGTGGCGCTCGTCGTCGAGCCTGTTCCCGAGGCTGTCGATCCACCCGACGCAGAGCGCCTCCTCGACCGCCTCCGCGTAGGGGATGCGCGGCCGCCCGGTGGCGACCTTCCAGAACACCAGCCAGACGCCGTCGCTGTCGGCGTGGTTGTCGGCCAGCCAGCGTCGCCACTCCTCCCGGGTCTCCGGGTGGACGCATCGACGGCCGCGGTGCTCCATGGTCACCGGCCCAGGCTGGGCATGTGGGAGGCCGGGTAGCGGTCGCCGGCGGCGGCGCCCACGGGGGCGGCGAGGTCGATCTCGGCGAGGTCCGCCGGCGAGAGCCGCAGCCCGAGCGCGTCGAGGCTCCGCGCCACGTTCTCGGCCCGGCTGCTGCCGACCAGCGGCACGACGTCGTCGCCCTGGGCGAGCAGCCACGCGAGCGCCAGGGCCGCCGGACGGGCGCCGCGGGCCGCCGCGATCGCCTCCAGCCGCTCGACCACGGCGATGTTGCGCTCGAGGTGCCCGTCCTGGAACCGGGGCACCTGGCGGCGCCAGTCGGCCGGATCGAGGTCGTCCGGTCGCCGGAAGCGGCCGGTCAGCAGGCCGCGCGAGAGAGGGCTGTAGGCCACGTAGGCGATGCCCAGCTCGCGGGCCAGCGGCAGGATCTCCGCCTCGGGATCGCGGTGCAGCAGCGAGTACTCGCTCTGCACCGCCGCCACCGGATGGACCGCGTGGGCGCGGCGGAGGGTCGCCGCGCCGGGCTCGGAGAGGCCGATGTGGCGCACCTTGCCGGCCGCCACCAGCCGCGCCATCGCGCCGACCGACTCCTCGATGGGCACGTCGGGATCGACCCGGTGCAGGTAGTAGAGGTTGACCCGGTCCGTCCCGAGCCGATCCAGGCTGGCGTCGATCGCCCGGCCCAGGTGCTCGGGGCTGCCGCGGCTGGCCTTCGTGGCCAGCACGACGTCGTCGCGGCGCCCGGCGATCGCCCGGCCCACCAGTTCCTCGTTCGCCCCGCCGCCGTACGCCTCGGCCGTGTCGATCAGGGTGATGCCGAGGTCGAGAGCCCGGTTGACGGCCCGCACCCCCTCGGCGGCGTCGGCCGGGCCGTAGTAGCCGGCGAAGCTCATGGCGCCGAAGCCGATGGGCCCGACCAGGGGGCCCCCATGTCCGAGCCGTCGCCGCTCCACGCGTTCAGGTTACGGCGGAGGCGCGGGCTCGGGCCCGGCGTCGACCTCGGCCCTTCGGAGGAGCGCCAGCGACAGGGCCGGATAGATCAGCACCGACAGCATCGCAGCGCCCACCATCGATGCGGCGGTCTCGGGGGCCAGCCGCCCCGTGTTGACCCCCACGGTCGTGATGGCGACGACCAGCGGGAGGGCGGTGGCGGCCATGAGGGCCAGTGGGGCGAGGGTGCCGGGGGGCACGTAGCGCCGGCTGAGGAGGGTCGGCAGGCCGCGCACGAAGAGGAAGAGCGCGAGGAACAGGGGCAGCTCGGCCAGTGACTGAGGGCTCTCGAGCAGCCCGTCGAGGTCGAAGGTCATCCCGCTGCGGATGAAGAAGAACGGGATCAGGAGGCCGTAGCCGATGGCGTCGAGCTTCGGCCAGAGCTCGTCGAGGGCCGGGTCGTCGCGGGTCACGTAGCCGAGGACGACCCCCGCGGCGAACGCGCCCAGGATGAGGTCCTGGCCCAGCTCGACGGCGAGGAAGACGAGCGCCAGCAGCAGCAGCATGCAGATGCGGACCGCGAGCTGGCCGCTGGCGTGCATCGTCTCCTCCACCAGGCGGGCGATGCGCCTGGGCCGGAACCGCACGGCGGCGAGCGCCGTGAGGAGCACCACGGCGGTGAACGCGAACAGCAGGATCGCGCTCGCCACGTCGTTGTCGGTGGCGATGAAGACGGAGAGGATGATGATGGGGCCGAGCTCGCCGACCGCCCCGACGGCGAACACGACGGTGCCGAACCGGCTGCCCGTGAGACCGGCGTCCCGCAGCACGGGCACGAGGACCCCCAGCGCCGTCGTCGCCAGGGCGATGCCGACGATCTCCGGGTCGGAGATCACGCCCGCCGCATCGAGGGCGAACGCGGCTGCGCCGCCCAGGACCAGGCCGATCAGCCAGCCGGTGCCGGCCAGGCGGAGCGGCGCTCCGGCGATCCGCCGCAGGTCGACCTCCCGCCCCGCCAGGAAGAAGAGCGCGGCCAGCCCGAGGTCGGCGAGGAAGTCGACGAACATGTCGACCTGGGCGATGTCGAGCACCTGGGGGCCGATGAGGATGCCGAGCAGGATCTCCACGACCACGGTGGCGATCCGGAGGCGCCGCGGGATGTCGGCGAGGATCGGGGCGAGGACCGCGACGATGGAGATGATCACGAGCGTCGTGAGGTCCGGCTCCACCGCGGCAGACTCGCAGAGGCCCTGCGTCGCGGTGAGGTGGGACGAGGGATTCCCCCGCTCGCGGTGCGTTTTCGGGCGGGACGGCCGCGCGCCCGTGGTTTCCGATCGCCCCTTCCGGGTAAGGGCGAAAGGCGGCGCGAGCGCCAGAAGCCGCACGGCGACCGCGATTTCGTCCGGCGCCGCTGCTAGGTTGCTCGCGCGGGCCACTCCCGCACACATCGAGCCAGGGGGTCCCTGTGAACAAGACCGAGTTCGTCAGCAAGGTCGCCAAGCGCGGCGAGATGAGCGGCGCCGAGGCCGGCAGAGCCGTTCAGGCCGTCCTCGAGGAGATCTCCGACGCACTCTCGAACGGTGAGGACGTCGCCTTCGCTGGTTTTGGCAAGTTCTCCGTGTCGCACCGCGCGGCGCGCACCGGGGTCAACCCCCAGGACCCCACCAAGAAGGTCCAGATCCCCGCGCGCAGGGTGCCTCGCTTCACCCCCGGCGCCGTCCTGAAGCAGACGGTCGCCGGCACCAGGTAGCTCCGCGCGGACGAAGCGGTCGCGGCGCGCGTCCCCCGGCGCGCCGCCCCGCGGGCGGGTGGGGCCTTGACGGCTGACTCAGCCCTCGAGGCCGTCGCCGCCGCGGGGCGCGCGGCCCGCGCGGCCCACCCTCGCCTCGCGTCGGCCGGGCCGGGGGACGTGGCCGAGGCGCTCACCTGCATGGCGCGCCTCCTCGTCGAGCGGGCCGACCCGGTGCTCGCGGCCAACGCGCGCGACCTGGACGCCGGCCACGCGACGCTGGGCGAGGCGCTGCTCGACCGGCTGCGGCTGGACGAGGGCCGCCTCGGGCGGATCGCCGGGCAGATCGAGACGCTGGCCGGCCTGCCCGACGTCGAGCCGCTGGCCGGGTCGCGCGCTCTCGACGGGGGCCTCGTCGTCGAGGAGCGCCGCCGCCCGGTGGGGGTGATCGGCGCCAACTACGAGGCCCGCCCGAACGTCACCGTCGACGTCGCCTCGCAGCTGGTCAAGTCGCGCAACGCCGGCGTGCTGCGCACGGGGGGCGCGGCGCTCGCCTCGGCCTCCGCGCTCCTGGACGAGGTGATCGGGCCGGCGCTGGCCGGCGCGGGCCTCGACCCGGCCGCCGTCCAGCTGGTGCGCACCCCCGACCGGGGCGCGGCCCGGGCGCTGGTGTCGCTCCCCCGCCTCGTGCCCCTCGTGATACTGCGCGGCAGCGGCGAGACGACGGCCGCCCTGGCCGCCGAGGCCGCCGCCCACGGGGTGCGCACGCTCGCGCACGCGGACGGGGGCGGCGTGCTCTTCGTCGACGCCGCGGCCGACCGCGACCGCGCCCTCGCCCTGGTCGAGCGCAGCCTCGACCGCCTGGGCGTGTGCAACCGCCTCAACCTCCTCCTGGTCGCGCGCCCGCTCTGGGACGACCTCGTGCCGACGGTGGTCGAGCGTCTGACGGCCCTGGGCCTGCGCCCCTCGCTGCCACCCCACGAGCACCCCTTGGGCCACGAGTGGGCGCTCGACGACGGCAACGAGGCCACCGTGACCGTCGCGCCGGCCGAGGACGCGCTCGACGCGGCCCGGATCGCCAACGAGGAGACCTCGGGCATCGCCGCGGCGATCGTCACCGAGGACCGGGCCGCGGCCCGCGCGTTCCTCGCCGCCTACGGGGGGACGGGGGCGTTCTGGAACGCCACCACCCGCCTGCTCGACGGCTTCGAGCTCCTCGCCGCCCCCGAGACCGGCATCAACGTCGATCACGTCCCCGGGCCGCGCGGGCCGGTGACCTACCGCGACCTGTACCTGAGGCAGTACGTCGTCACGCCCGCCGACTGACCTCCGGCCGGGGCCCACCGGCCCGCCGGACCCTTGCTATTGTCTTGCGACCCGCCGCTTGGGCGGGCTCTTCACATTGGCGCAGACCTCCTTCATCACTGAGATCCGACGAGCGGCAGCGCGCCCCTGCGCGCACGTCGGGCGACGCGCCTGAGGCCCGCCACGGTGCTGTTTGCCGCCTAGGCGCGCACCCGATACACGCCCGCCGGCCGGACCGACGACTCGGATCAACGACGCCATCCGGGCGGAGTCGGTGCGGCTGATCGACGCCGACGGGGAGAACCGCGGCGTGGTCAAGCTGGCCGAGGCCCAGGACATCGCCGTCAACGCGGGGCTGGACCTCGTCGAGGTGGCCGCCGACGCCCGCCCGCCGGTCTGCCGCATCATGGATTACGGCAAGTACCGGTACGAGCAGGAGCAGAAGGCGAAGCAGGCGCGCCGCCACCAGAGCACGATCACCATCAAGGAGATCAAGTTCCGGCCGAAGATCGACCCGCACGACTACGCCACCAAGAAGGGCCACGTCGAGCGGTTCCTGCGCCACCGCGACAAGGTGAAGATCACGATCATGTTCCGCGGCCGGGAGTTGCTGCACCCCGAGCGCGGCGAGGCGATCCTGCTGCGTCTGGCCGAGGAGCTGAGCGACCTGGCCATCGTGGAGAGCCGCCCCAACCTGGACGGGCGCAACATGATCATGATGCTCGCCCCGGTCAAGAACCCCGCGGTCGCGAGTGAGAGCGAGGCGGGCAACGGGCGTCCCCAGGAGCGGGCCGAGGAGCCCGCGGCCGCGAAGGACTCCTAGCGTCCGCGTGCGGCGCGGACGCTGCTAACCTGTCCGGCGGCCCGCAGAGCCCCGAGGATCCTCCATGCCCAAGATGAAGACCAGACGAGCGGCGAAGAAGCGCTTCCGGGTGACCGGCGGCGGCAAGGTGCTGTTCCAGCGCGCCGGGCTCCGCCACAACCTCGAGAAGGTGTCCGGCTCGCAGCAGCGGCACCGCTCGAAGGAGGCCGAGCTGGCCCCCGAGCACGCCCCCGCCGTCAAGCGCATGCTGGGAAAGGGGTAGCGCGAGATGGCGCGCGTCAAGCGCTCCGTCGCCGCCCGCAAGAAGCGCCGCAAGGTCCTCGACCAGGCCAGCGGCTACTGGGGCACCAAGCACAGCTCCTACAAGCGCGCCAAGGAGCAGGTGCAGCGCTCCCTGCGCTACTCCTACCGCGACCGGCGCGTTCGCAAGCGCGACTTCCGGCGGCTGTGGATCGCCCGCATCAATGCCGGCGCCCGCGACAACGGGCTCACCTACGGCCAGTTCATCCACGGCCTGAAGCTGGCCGAGGTGGAGCTCGACCGGAAGATCCTCGCCGAGCTGGCCACCCATGAGCCGGCCGCCTTCGCCGCGCTCTGCGCGCGCGCCCGCGCCGCACGAGAGAGCGCCGCGAGCGTCTAGCCCGCGGCTGCGGTCGGTCAGCTCCGCGCGGAACCCCGCGCTGCGGCTGGTCACCGCCCTCCAGGCCAAGAAGGTCCGCCGCGAGCGCCGCCTGCTGGTGGCCGAGGGCGAGGACCTCGTCGACGCCGCCCTCGCCCGCGGGGTGCGGCCCGTCGCCCTGCTCGTGGACGCCGACCGCGTGCCCGACGACGACCCGCGCCTCGCCGCCACCGAGGGGCTGGACGAGCGCTATCGCGTACCCGGGTCGTTGCTTGCACGTGCAAGCACTCTCGCGGCGCCGCCGCGGGTGATCGCCGTGTTCCCCCAGCCGCCCGTCCGCAGCTTCCGCGACGTCCGCTTCCCGCCCGCGCTGGCCGTCTACCTGGCCGGAGTCGCCGACCCCGGCAACGTGGGCACGCTCGTGCGCACCGCCGCCGCGCTCGGCGCCGACTGGCTGGCCCTGGGCCCGGGCTCGGCCGACGCGTTCCACCCGCGGGCCGTGCGGGCCGCGATGGGGGCCACCTTCGCCCTGCCGCTGCTGGAGGGCGTCGCCCCGGGCGACCTCGGCACCAGGTCCGGCTTCGACGTGGTCGGGGCGGTCCCGCGCGGCGGGGCCGCGCCCTGGGACGCCGACCTCAGCCGGCCGATGGTCCTGGCGCTGGGGGCCGAGCGGGCCGGCCTGGCCGGGGCGCTCGAGGAGCTCGGATCCGACCGGGAGGTCGTGAGGGTGACCATCCCCCAGGCCGAGGGGTCGGAGTCGTTGAACGTGGCGGCCGCCGGGGCGGCCCTGCTGGCCGAGGCCGTGCGCCAGCGGCGGAGCGCCGCGGGGGCCGCCGCCGACCCGTCCGATAGCCTGGACGGCCGATGAGCACCGGGGATCTCGCAGGGGTCGAGCGCGAGGCGCTCGAGGCCGTTGCTCGCGCACGCAACCTGTCGGAGCTCGAGGCGGCCCGGGTGGCGCACACCGGCCGCCGCAGCCCCCTGGCGGCGGCGCTGGCCGGCATCGGGTCGCTGCCGCCGCAGGAGCGCGGCCCGGCCGGCCGCGCGGCCAACGCGGCGCGCGCGGCGGTGGAGGCGGCCCTGGCGGCGCGCGAGGCCGAGCTCGAGGCCGAGGAGCTCGGGGAGGCGCTGGAGCGCGACACCACCGACGTCACCCTCCCGGGCGACCCCCACCCCCGGGGGGCGCTGCACCCGATCACGCAGATCCGCCGGGAGATGGAGGACATCTTCCTGGCCCTCGGGTACGCCATCGCCGACGGGCCCGAGGTCGAGACCGAGTGGCACAACTTCACGGCCCTCAACACGCCCGAGGGCCACCCCGCGCGCTCGTCCAGCGACAACTTCTACCTCGAGGGCCGCCCCGACCGGCTGCTGCGCAGCCAGACCTCCCCGGTGCAGGTGAGGGCCCTGCAGGAGCAGTCGCCGCCGGTCTACGTCGTGGCGCCGGGCTGGGTCTACCGCCGCGACGACGTTGACGCCACCCACTCGCCGCAGTTCGCGCAGATGGAGGGCCTGGCCGTGGACGAGGGCCTCACGATGGCCCACCTCAAGGGGACGATGCTGCACTTCGCGCGCGAGCTCCTGGGCGCCGACCGCGAGATCGTCCTGCAGCCGCACTTCTTCCCGTTCACCGAGCCCTCGGTCGACGTCCAGGTGTCGTACGTCGACAGGTCCGGGCGGCCCGGGTGGCTGGAGCTGGCGGGCGCCGGGATGGTTGACCCGAACGTGCTGACCGCCTGCGGCATCGACCCCGAGCGCTTCACCGGCTTCGCGTTCGGCTGGGGTCTCGACCGCATCGCCATGATCCGCTTCGGGGTGCCCGACCTGCGGCTCATGTACGAGAACGACCTGCGCTTCCTGGAGCAGTTCGCGTGAGGGTGCCGCTCTCGTGGCTGCGCGACCACGTCGATCCCGGGCTCGCCCCGGAGGAGCTCGCGACCCGGCTCTCGCGCACCGGAACGCTGGTGGAGGCGATCCACCACCAGGGCGTGCCCGCGGGCAACGGCAACCTCGGCGCGTTCCGCGTGGGCCGGGTGCTCGACGCCGCACCCCACCCCAACGCCGACCGGCTGCGCGTGTGCCGCGTGGACCTGGGCGACGGCGCGCCGCGCCAGATCGTCTGCGGAGCGCCCAACGTGGCCTCAGGGCAGACCGTCGCGGTCGCGCTGCCCGGCGCCCTGCTCCCGGGTGCCGAGTCGCCATTGAAGGCGGCGCGGCTTCGCGGCGAGGAGTCGAACGGGATGATCCTCTCCGAGACCGAGCTGCAGCTGGGCGACGACGCCGCCGGCATCATCGTGCTCGAGGACGGCATCGCCGCCGGCACCCCGCTGGCCGAGGTGCTGCCGCTCTCGGAGACCGTGCTGGAGCTGGAGATCACCTCCAACCGGCCCGACTGCCTGGCGATCTACGGCGTCGCCCGCGAGGTGCACGCCGTGACCGGCGCCCCGCTCGCGCCCCTCGACGAGTCCGACCCCCCGGCCGAGGGGCCGGGGCGCGTCGAGGACCACGCGGCCGTGGAGGTGCGCGACCCCGACCTCTGCCCGCGCTACATGGCCCGGGTCCTCACCGACGTGCGCGCGGGCCCCTCGCCCGCATGGCTGCGCCACCGCCTGGAGGCGGCCGGCATGCGCCCGATCTCCAACGTGGTGGACATCACCAACTACGCCATGCTGCTCACCGGCCAGCCGCTCCACGCCTTCGACCTCGACCGCCTCGAGGGCCGGCGGGCGGTCGCGCGCCGGGCCGGCGAGGGCGAGCGCATCGTGACCCTCGACGGGCAGGAGCGGGCGCTCGACCCCTCGATGCTCGTCATCGCCGACGCGGCCCGGCCGGCGGTGATCGCCGGCATCTTCGGCGCCGGGTTCGCCGAGGTGGGGGAGTCGACGACGACGGTGCTCCTGGAGGCGGCGACCTTCGACGGCCCCTCGATCCTCGACACCTCGCTGGCGCTCGGCCTGCGCACCGAATCGAGCTCCCGCTTCGAGAAGCGCCTGCCGCGGGAGCTGCCGGCGCGGGCCATGGCCATCGCGAGCCGCCTGCTGGTGGAGCTCGCCGGGGCGCGGCTGGTGCCGGGGACCCTCGACGCGCTCGTTCCCGCGCCCGTGCGGGGGCCGGTGACCGTGCGCCACGCGCGCGTGGGCCGGGTGCTCGGCGTCGAGGTGCCGCCGGAGGAGTCGGAGGCGATCCTCGGCCGCCTGGGCTGCGCGACCGTGGAGGCCGGCGCGGAGGCGCTGACGGTGGGGGTGCCCTTCGAGCGCGCCGGCGACCTGACGCGCGAGATCGACCTCATCGAGGAGATCGCGCGGCTCCACGGCCTCGACGCGATCCCGGCCGAGATGCCCCGTTTCTCCGGCCGCGGCCGCCGCAGCCCGGCGCAGGCGCTCGAGCACCGCCTGGAGCGGCTGGCGGCCGACCTCGGGCTCTCGCAGGCGGTCACCTACCACTTCGTCCCCGAGGCCGACGCCGACGCCCTGCGCATGGCGCGCGACGACCCGCGCCGCGAGGTCGTGCGGCTGGCGCACCCGATGAGCGGCGAGATGGCCGTCATGCGCCGGTCGATGCTGCCGGGACTCCTGCGCGCGGTGGCCCGCAACCAGCACCACCAGCGCGCCGACGGCGGGCTGTTCGAGATCGGCCGCACCTACGCGCCCCGCGAGGACGGGCTCGCCGACGAGCGCCGCTTCCTGGCCGCCGTCCTGTGGGGGCGGGCCGGCGCGGAGGGCTGGCGCAGCGCCCCCCGCCCGGCCGACGTCCACGCCGCGACCGGCCTGGCGACGGCCCTCGCCGGCGCGGCCGGCGTCGCGGTCGAGCCCGAGCCGAACTCGGCGCCCTACTTCCACCCGGTGCGGCAGGCGCGCCTGGTGGCGGGCGGCGCCCCGGTCGCCTGGGCCGGAGAGGTGCACCCCCTCGTGCTGCGGGAGTTCGACGTGGCGGGACCGGTCGCGGCCCTCGTGCTGGACCTCGACGCGCTGCCGGCGGCCGCGCCCGCGGGGCCGCCGGGCTACGAGGACCTGCTGACCGTGCCGGTCTCGACCCGCGATCTGGCGGTGGTCGTGCCCGAGGGCACGCCGGCCGCCGGCCTGGTGGCGGCGGCGCGGGCGGCCGGGGCGCCCCTGGTGCGCTCCGTGCGCGTCTTCGACCGCTACGCGGGCGAGCAGGTGGGGGAGGGCCACGTGAGCCTGGCGCTGCGCATGGAGCTCGCCGACCCCGGGCGCACGCTCACCGACGAGGAGATCGACGCCGCCGTCGCCCGGGTGCGCGCGGCGCTGGAGGCCGCCGGGGGCCGGCTGCGCGAGTGAGCCGGGTCCACGTCTTCGGGGCGGCGGGGTTCGCCGGCGCGCAGCTGGCCGAGCTGGTCGACCGCCACCCGGCTCTCGAGTTGGGGGCGATCACGGCGCGGGGCGACGCGGGCCGGCGCCTGGTCGAGGTCGCGCCCGAGTACCGGGTCGAGCGGCGGCTGGAGGCCCCCGACGTGGAGCTCGTCGACGCCGGCGACCTGGTCGCGGTCTGCTACCCCCACGCCGAGGCCGCGGCGCTGGTCTCGGACCTGGTGGACCGCGGCGCGCGCGTGCTGGACGTCTCGGCCGACCACCGCCTGCGCGACCCCGTCCTCTACCCGGCCGTGTACGGCTTCGAGCACCCGCGGCCGGACCTGCTGGCCGAGGCGGTCTACGGGCTGCCCGAGCGCCACCGCGACGACATCCGGGGCGCCCGGCTGGTCGCGAACCCGGGCTGCTACCCCGAGGCCGCCCTGCTCGCCCTGCTGCCGCTGGCGGGCTCCGTCGAGGACGTGGTCATCGACGCCAAGAGCGGCGTGAGCGGCGCCGGGCGGACGCCCACCGAGACGGTCCACTACTCCCGCGCGGCCGACAACGTGACCCCCTACAAGGTCTACGCCCACCGCCACGCGCCCGAGATCGAGCAGGAGCTGGGGCGGGAGGTCACCTTCACGCCCCACCTGGTGCCGGTCGATCGCGGGCTGCTGGCCACCTGCTACGCCCGCCTGTCCGACGGCGGCGCGCCCCACCCCGACGACCTGCGGGAGCGCTACGCGGCGTTCTACGCCGACCACCCCTTCGTGGAGGTGGTCGAGGCGCCGCCCGGGATGCGGGCGGTGCAGCGCACCAACTTCGCCCAGGTCTGCCCGGTGGCCGACCCGCGGGGCGGCCGGGTGACCCTGTTCGGCGTGATCGACAACCTCGGCAAGGGCGCGGCCGGCCAGGCGGTCCAGAACCTCAACCTGATGGCGGGCCTGCCCGAGACGGAGGGCCTCCTCTGAGCCCGGTGCGGTTCCCGCCCGTCGGCCGCGACGACTGGCTGCGCGCGCCCGAGGGCCTGGCGCCCGTCCCGGACGGGTCGGTGACGACCCCGCCCGGCTTCCGCGCCGCGGGCGTCGCCTGCGGCCTGAAGGCCTCGGGCGCGCCCGACCTGGCCCTCCTGGTCGCGGACGCCACGGTGGCCTCGGCGCTGGTGGACACGACCAGCGCCCTGCCCTCGGCGCCGGTGCTGCACAACCGCGGCCTCGACCGCTCGGCCATCCGGGCCGTCGTCGTCAACGCGGGGTCGGCCAACGCCGCCACCGGCTCGCCCGGTCTCGTCGACGCCGGCGCCATGGCGCTCCGGGCCGGCGCCGGCCTGGGCCTGTGGCCGGAGCAGATCGCCGTGTGCAGCACCGGCACGATCGGCGACCGCCTCGACATGGGCCTGGTGGGCCACGGCATCGACGCGGCGCTCGCCGCGCTCTCGCCCGGCGGGGGGCCCGACTTTGGCCGCGCCATCTGCACCACCGACCGCGCGCCCAAGGGCGGGGCGTTCCGGCTGCCCCTCGCCGGCGGCGACGCGGTGATCGGGGCGGCCGCCAAGGGCGCCGGGATGATCTCCCCGAACATGGCCACGATGCTGGCCTACATCACGGTCGCGGCCCGGGTGGCGGCCCCCGAGCTCCAGGCCATGACGTCGGCCGCCGCGGCCGCGTCGTTCAACCGCATCAGCGTCGATGGGCAGATGAGCCCCTCCGACACGCTCATCGTGATGGCGGGCGGTGGCGGGCCGGAGCTCGCTGGCGCCGACCGCGACCGCCTCGGGGCGGCGCTGGCGGCCGTGTGCCGCTGGCTCGCGATCCAGATGGTGCGCGACGGAGAGGGCGCCGAGCACGCGGTGCGGGTGGTGGTGGAGGGCGCGCGCGACGCCGGCGAGGCCGAGCGCGTCGCGCGGGCGGTGGGCGACTCGCCCCTGGTGAAGGCCGCCATCTTCGGCCGCGACCCCAACTGGGGGCGGGTCAGCCAGGCCGTGGGCGCGGCGCTGGCCGGCGCCCCGGGCCCCGTCGCCGAGCCGGCGGTGACGGTTCGACGGCGTCCCCTACGCGTCGGCGCAGGCCCTGCCGGTGCTCGCGCGCGAGGAGTACGACCTCACGATCGCGCTCGGGCGGGGCCGCGCCGCCGCCGAGCTGTGGGCCTGCGACCTCACCCACGGCTACGTCACGGTGAACGCCGAATACCACACCTGAGCGCCTTCGGCGCCGGCCCGGGTGTGTCACCATCCGGCGCCGATGGCCCAGGACGCGCCCCAGACCGCCACCCGGACCGCCGCGGAGCGGGCCGACTTCGCCCTGCGCATCGCGGTCCTGCTCGAGGCGCTGCCCTACATCCGGGAGTTCGCGGGCGCGACGATCGTGATCAAGTACGGCGGCGCCGCTATGACGACCCCCGAGCTGAAGGCCTCCTTCGCCCGCGACGTGGCCCTGCTCAAGCTCGTGGGCATGAACCCCGTGATCGTCCACGGCGGCGGGCCGGACATCTCCCGCTACGCCGACCGGCTGGGCCTGGAGGTGCGCTTCGTCCAGGGGCTGAGGGTGACGGACGCGCCCACGATGGAGCTGGTGAAGATGGTGCTGGTGGGCAAGATCAACAAGGAGATCGTCGCGCAACTGCACGTCGCGGGCGTGTCGGCCGTCGGGCTCGCAGGGGACGACGGCGGCCTGATCGTGGCCCGGAAGGCGTCGAGCCCCGACGCCGACCTGGGCTTCGTCGGCCAGGTGGCGGAGATCGACACCCGGGTGCTCGAGCGCCTCTCCGACTTCGTCCCGGTGGTGGCGTCGGTCGGGGTCGACGCCGACGGCCAGAGCTACAACATCAACGCCGACACCGTGGCCGGCCGCCTCGCCGCCGCCCTGGGGGCGCGGCGGGCGATCTTCCTCACCGACGTCGAGGGCATCCTGCGCGACCCCGACGACCCCGCGAGCCTGGTCAGCGAGTGCCGGCTGGCCGACATCCGGGAGATGGCGGAGTCGGGGGCCGCGGCGGCGGGGATGCTCCCCAAGCTGGCGGCGATCGCCGACGCCATCGAGTCGGGCGTCGAGGCCGTGCAGGTGATCGACGGGCGCGTGCCGCACTCCGTGCTGGTGGAGATCTTCACCGAGGCCGGCATCGGCACCAAGATCACGGCGTGATCGACGAGCTCACCGTGCAGCGGGAGGCCGCCGCGCTGATGCCGACCTACCGGCGCCAGCAGGTGGAGTTCGTGCGCGGCGAGGGCGCCGCGCTGTTCGACGGCGACGGCCGGCGCTACGTTGACTGCATGGCGGGGATCTCGATGAACAACGTCGGCCACTGCCACCCGGCCGTGGTGGCGGCCATCGCCGCGCAGGCGGGCCGCCTCATCAACGTCTCCAACCTCTACTACACCGAGCCGATGATCGCGCTCGCAGAGTGGATCCGCGACCGGTCCCTGGGCGGGCGGGTGTTCTTCTGCAACTCGGGCGCCGAGGCCAGCGAGGCCGCCCTCAAGCTGGCCCGCAAGCGCGGCGGCCCGCAGCGCCCCGAGGTCGTGGCGCTGGTGGACGGCTTCCACGGCCGCACCTACGGCGCCCTGTCGATGACCGGCCAGCCGGCCAAGCAGGAGCCCTTCGCCCCCCTCGTGCCCGGCGTGCGCCACGTCGAGCGCGACGACCTGGAGAGCCTGGAGGCGGCCGTCGGGCCGCGGACCTGCGCCGTCGTGCTGGAGATCGTGCAGGGCGAGATCGGGGTGCAGCCGGTCCCGCTCGAGATGCTGCGGCTCGCCCGCGAGGTGGCCGACCGCCACGGTGCGCTGCTGCTGGTCGACGAGATCCAGACCGGCCTCAGCCGCACGGGCCCGCTGTTCGCCTACCAGGAGGCCGGAGTCGTCCCGGACGTGATGATGCTGGCCAAGAGCCTGGGCGGCGGCGTTCCCATCGGGGCGGTGGTCGCCCGCCCCGAGCACGACGCGGTGCTGCAGCCCGGCGACCACGGCTCGACGTTCGCGGCCGGCCCGCTGGCCTGCGCGGCCGCCCTCGCGTCGTGCGGCGTGCTGGACGACCCGGCGCTGCAGGACGGCGTCCGCCGCAAGGGCGCGCGGCTGCTCGCGGGCCTGGAGGGGCTCGTCGCCGACGGCCTGGCGAGCGCGGCCCGCGGCCGCGGCCTGATGTGCGCCATCGACCTCCCCCGGCCGCGGGCCGCCGAGCTCGTCGGCGCGCTCCTCGCCGCCGGCTACCTGGTCAACAACACCTCGGCCCGCACGGTGCGCTTCCTGCCGCCCCTCGTGATCGAGGACGAGGACCTCGACGGCCTGCTCGAGGCGCTGGGGACGGCTCTACGGGACGCCCGCGCAGCCGAGACGCTCGGCCGAGTCCCGTAGCCGCCCGTCCCGGGTCCACAGCTCCACCCGAGGCCCTCACTCGTGGTGGAGGGCCTCCAGGGGGTTGAGCCGGGCGGCCCGCCGGGCCGGCAGGACCGCCGCCAGCACGCCGGCCAGCACGGCGAGCACGAGGAAGATGACCAAGGTCACGATCGGCAGGGAGAAGCGGATGCCCTCCTCCTCGAGGCCCTTGGTGAGGATCCAGGCGAAGATGACGCCGATCACGATCCCCAGGACCCCGCCGATGACGGCGGTGATGATGCTCTCGTAGCGGACGATGGCGCGCATCTGGCGGCGGGTGGTGCCGATGGCCCGCAGCATCCCGATCTCGCGCGTGCGCTCGTAGATCGACAGCACGAGGGCGTTGACGATCCCGAACAGCGAGATGATCAGGCTGATCGCCAGCAGGGCGTAGAGCAGGGCGAGGATCTGGTCGATCTGGCCCTCGAACTCGTCCTTGAACTCGGCGTTCGACTGGACCTTGACCACCGGGAACTGCGCCTCGATCTTGCGGTCGATCTCGGCCTGGACCGCCTCGGCGTCGACGCCGGACTCGAAGGCGACCACGCCCACCGACGGCTCGGGCGGCACGCCGAGCCGGTCCGCCGCGGCGTCGGACACCGTGATGCCCGTGAACAGCACCGGGTCGCGGTACTCGCCCAGCACCGTGAAGCCGCCGCTCCGCCCGCGGTTGGTGGTGACCGTGAAGGTGTCGCCGGTCCGCAGCCCGGTCGACCCGGCCAGGTTGGTCTCGATGAGCGCCCCGTCGGTGCCCAGCTGCGCGAAGAGCGCGTCCGAGGCGTCGCCCTGCCAGTCGAAGTCGAAGATGCGCGAGGCCGTGGACGGGTCGATCGTGTTGAGGATCTGGCTGCCGCCCGGCGTCGCCCGGATCTCGGGGAAGCGGAGGAACTGGGTCGCCTCGACCCCCGGGGTGTCCTTCACGACCGGCTCGGCCGCCGCGGGGAAGGGCTCGAAGTTGTCGGTCTGCAGGATGAGGTCGCCCTGGAGGGTGCGGTCGATCGCGCCGGTGAACGACTCCTTCAGCCCGGCGGCGAAGATGGCCACGAAGGTGACCAGGCCGACGCCGATCATCAGCGCGGCCGCGGTCGCGGCGGTGCGCGCCGGGTTGCGGGTGGCGTTGGCGCGGGCGAGCCGGCCGGTGGTGCCGGTGGCGGCCTCGATCGGCGCACCGATGGCCTTCGCGAGCGGCCTGACCAGGAAGCGCGCCAGCATCCCCACGCCGATGAACACGATGAGCGCCCCGATGGCGAGGAACAGCAGCGCCTCGGTCGCGCCGAGGTCGCTGAACAGCGCGTAGACGAACAGGAGGATGCCGAGCACCACGAAGACCCCCGCGAGGTAGGGCGCGATGCGGCTGAAGCGGCCCGGCGGCAGCACCGCGCCCTCCTGCACGGCGGCGATGGGCGGCACGCGGGTGGCCCGCAGCGCCGGCGCCACCGAGGCGAGCACCGTCACCACCACGCCCACCAGGAGGGCAATGATCACGGTCCGCGGCTGGATCTCGATGCTCGCCGCGGGGAGGCCGAAGCCGACCGCGTCGAAGAGGGCCTGGATGCCGCGGGCGATGCCGACGCCCACGGCGAGCCCGATCAGGGACGCGAGCACCCCGATCACCAGCGCCTCGCCGATGACGTTGCGCAGCACCTGGCCGCGCGTCGCGCCCAGGGTCCGCACCATCCCGAACTCGCGCACCCGCTGCGCGACCGTGATCGAGAAGGTGTTGAAGATGATGAAGGCGCCCACGAACAGGGCGACGCCGGCGAACGCGAGCAGGGCCGGGGTGAGGAAGCTCGAGATCTCGCCCCCGACCTCGTCGCTCTGCTCCTGGGCGTTCTCCTGCGCCGTCTCGACCTTGAAGGCCGCCGGCAGGGCGTTGCGCACCCGGTCGCGCAGCTGGGTGGCCGACACCCCGTCCTCCGCCGCCGCGAAGACGATCGACGTCTGGCCCTCGCGGTCGAACCAGCGCTGGGCGTCGGCGAAGGTCGTGAGCACCACGGTGGCGCCGCCGATCGACTCGACGTCGCCGTAGCGGAAGACCCCCACCAGGTTGACGGGCTCGGTGCCGATCTTGGTGGCCAGGGCGATCCCGTCCTGGCCGACCGTCAGGTCCTCCCTGTCGGCCGTGTCCTTGATGACCGCGACCTCGCCGGGGTTCTCGGGCAGCCGCCCCTCCAGGGCCACGTTGGGGTTGATCGAGGGGTTGACGTTCGAGACCACGATCGCCGGCGCCCCGCCCTGCGAGCCGACGATGTCGCCGTCCACCACCAGCTGCCCGCTCGCCTGGATCTGGCCCTCGGCGAGGCGGACGCCCTCGACCCGGCCCACCCGCGCGATCGACGACTCCGGCAGCGGCGGGAGGGCGTCCTCGAAGGTGTCGAACTCGGTCTCGCGCGAGACGACGACGTCGATCTTCGAGTTCCCGGTCTCGAAGATGTCGTCGAATGCCGCGTTGATCTGGTCGGTGAGGATGAAGGTGCCCGACACCATCGCCACGCCGAGCACGATCGCGATCGAGGTGAGGACGGTTCGCAGCTTGCGGGCCATCAGCCCGCGCAGGACGAGCCGGATCACGCCTGCTCCAGCCCCTTCACCACGTCGTAGACCTGGTCGGGCTCCAGGTGGCCGTGGTCCTCGACGATCTCGCCGTCGCGCAGGAACAGCACCCGGTCGGCCGCCGCCGCCGCGTGGGCCTCGTGCGTGACCATCACGATCGTCTGGCCGTACTCGTCCACCGACCCCCGCAGCAGCTTCAGCATCTCGTCGGAGGTCGTCGTGTCGAGGTTGCCGGTCGGCTCGTCGGCGAACAGCACGGCCGGGCGGGCGATGAGGCCGCGCGCCAGGGCCACGCGCTGCTGCTGGCCGCCCGACAGCTCGCTGGGCCGATGGCGCCGCCGGTCCTCGAGGCCGACGGCCGAGATCAGCGAGCGCTCCCACTCCGGGTCGATGCGCCGGCCGGCGATGGCCATCGGCAGCTCCAGGTTCTCCTCGGCGGTCAGCATCGGCAGCAGGTTGAAGAACTGGAAGACGAAGCCCACCTTCTCGCGGCGCAGCAGCGTGAGCGGCTTGTCCTTGAGCGTCGTGATCTCGGTGCCGTCGATCATGACGCTGCCGGAGGTCGGCATGTCGAGCCCGGCGAGGATGTTCATCAGGGTCGACTTGCCCGACCCCGATGGGCCCATCACGGCGGCGAACTGGCCCTTGGGGAAGTTGACCGACACCCCGCGGAGCGCGTCCACCGCCGCGTCTCCCGAGCCGTAGCGCTTGGTGACGTCCCGCGCCGAGACGGCGAGCCCGTCACGGGCACCCGCCCCGCTCCCCACGGCCGTGGCTTCCTCCGACATCGCGGCGCCTCCCTCGCTCGACAGGCCGGGAGGATACCGGGGGCGGCCGACGCCCTCGGTGAAGATCCGGTCAGGCCGCCTGGGCGGCGCCCTCGAGGACCGCGCCGTGCTCCGCCGCGCCGCGCCAGAAGCCCACGTGGACCTCGGTCCCGTCTCCGGCCGGGGCGACGTCGAAGTCGTCGGCGATGCGGCTCATGATGAGCAGCCCGCGACCGCGCTCGGCCGTGACCGGCGGCGGGGTGGCGGGCAGGCGCGGCGGCCCGGCGCCGGGCACGCCCTCGTTGACGATCCGGATGTCGGCGCGCTCGCGCGTCACCGACAGGCCGACCTCGACCTTCCCGCCGGCGGGCGAGCCGTGCTCGATCGCGTTGGTGAGGGCCTCGTTCGAGGCCAGCAGCACGCGGCCGGCGCTCTCGGCGGGCCACTCCTCCCGGTCCAGCATGCACGCGATGGCGCAGCGCACGAAGGCGACGACCTGGAGGTCGGCCGGGACGCGGAGGGCGGAGTGGACGCCGACGGGGATCATCGCGTCACTCGCGGAGCTGGTCGTGTGGTCGGTCGGAGAGCATCTTGTACCTGGTATACGACGCAAACGCCGCTTCCGGTCACCCTCGTTGGTCGAGTTCGATGGCGGTCGGCCCTCCCCTGCCGGGTGGGGCCGCTATCAGCGTCCCACGGGCCGCTCACGCCGCCCTCACGGTCCGCTCACGACCGGGTCGCGGGGGTCATTAGACTTCCCGCGCCACCCGTCCCCGGAGGATCCCCGCGTGCCCCCCGAGCCCCGCCCCGCCCCGCCCGTCGCGGGGTACCTCGCCCAGCCCCACGAGGTGCATCGCGTGGTGCTGCTCTACTCGGGCGGGCTCGACACGTCCGTGATGCTCAAGTGGATACAGGACGAGTACGACGCCGAGGTGATCGCCCTCTGCATCGACCTCGGCCAGCCCGACGACGACTTCGAGGCCGTCCGCCGCAAGGCGCTCGACCTCGGCGCGGTCGAGAGCCTGGTCGTGGACGCGGTGGAGGAGTTCGCGCACGACTACGTCGCCCCGGCGATCCGGGCCAACGCGCGCTACCAGGGCGGCTACCCCCTCTTCACCAGCCTCGGCCGGCCGCTGCTGGCCAAGCTGGCCTGCGAGACGGCGCGCGAGCACGGCGCCGACACCATCGCCCACGGCTGCACCGGCAAGGGCAACGACCAGGTGCGGATCGAGGCCACGGTGGCCACGCTCGCCCCCGAGCTCAAGGTGATCGCCCCGGTGCGCGAGTGGCAGATGGGCCGCGACGAGGAGATCGCCTACGCGCAGGAGCACGGCATCCCCGTGTCCTCCACGGTCGAGCGGCCCTACTCGATCGACGACAACCTCTGGGGCCGCTCGAGCGAGGGCGGTGTCATCGAGGATCTCGACCGGCCGCCGCCCGACGACGTCTTCGAGCTCGTGACGCCGCCGACGCGGGCGCCCGACCGGCCCGAGGACCTCGTGATCGGCTTCCGGGACGGCCTTCCCGTCAGCCTCGACGGCCATGAGATGGGCCTCGTGGACCTGATCCGCCGGGTGGCCGAGGCCGGCGCCCGCAACGGCGTCGGCATCGTCGACCACATCGAGGACCGTGTGGTGGGCCTGAAGGTGCGCGACCTCTACGAGGTCCCGGCGGCCGAGATCATCCTCACCGCCCACCGCGAGCTGGAGAAGCTGGTCTGCACCGGGCGCGAGAACGCGCTCAAGCCCCAGCTCGACGCCCTCTGGGCCCAGCTGGTCTACGAGGGCCTGTGGTACGAGCCGCTGCGGGCCGACATCGACGCCCTCATGGATCAGGTCAACCACCGGGTCGAGGGGCAGATCACGATGCGGCTCTACAAGGGCGGCGCGGTCGCGGTGGCGCGCAGCTCGCCCAACGCCATCTACGACCGCAGCATGGCCACCTTCAACGCCGACACGTCGTTCTCGCAGGGCGCGGCGCCCGGCTTCATCGAGCTCTTCTCGCTGCAGAGCCGCATGGCCTACCGCATCGCCGACGCCCGGGAGCGCGGATGAGGCGCGGCGGCCCCCCGGTGCTGCCGCTTGACGCGGCATCGGTGCCGCCCTTCGCGCGGGTCGAGCGCAGCCCCCGCGGCCTGCGGCTCGCCCCGGCGCCCGCCCCGGCCGGGGCCGCGCCGGTTGACGGCGCGGCGCTGCGGCTGCGGGCCGGCGCGCCCACCGCCGTGCGCGAGGCCGTGGTGGTGGCGGGCGGGAAGCTCGTGCTGGCCACGGCGGCGGGGGTGGCCTACAGCCTGGCCCTGCCCCAGGTGCGCGTGGTCCACGACCGGCGCCCTCCCGGCCTCGACCTGGCCCTCGGGGCCCCGCGCGCCAACGCCGGGCTGCTGCGCGCAGACGACGGCTGGCGGGCGGTGGTGCTGCCGAGCCTCGGCGACGTCGCCGCCGGGCTGGGCGCGGGGCCCGTCGCCATCCGCGCGGACGGCCGCCGCATCGCCGCCGCCGTTGACGGGGGCGTCGAGGAGTGGGACCTCGGCGAGCCCGATCCCGTCGCGCGCCACGAGGGGGCGGCCGCCGCCCTCTGCTACGCCGGAGACGGCACGCTGCTCGCGGCCGCCGGGGCCCGGGCGGGCCCGCCCGGGGCCGCTCCGGCGGCGGGCCCGGCCATCGTCGCGCTCGCGGGCGCGGCGGCGGCGCCGCGGGCGGTGGCCCGGCACGAGGACGGCTCGATCAGCGTCTGGGAGGCCGGCGACGACGCGCCCCTGGCGGCCTGGCCCTCCCCGCTGCCGGCGTCCGGTGTCCCCGCGATCAGCGCCGACGGCGCCCTGGTGGCGCTCGGCACGCCCGAGGGCGCCGACCCGGTCGCCTGCCTGGCGCGGGCGGAGGACGGCGCGGTGGTCCGCGCGGTGGCCGGCGCCCGCACCCTCGCCCCCTCGCCGGCCGACGACGGCATCCTTGTCGGCGGCGACTGGGGCTGCGCCTGGATGACCCCCCACGAGGAGACCGAATGAGCACACGCCCGCTGCCGCCGCCCGAGGTCCTGCGCGACGATCCGGGACCCTGGTGCGTCGTGAGCGCGGTGTTCGCGCTGGCCGGCCGGCCCGGGCGCCGGCGCCCGCAGCCCCCGCTGGGGCTGATGCTGTCGCCCCCGCCCGAGACCGCGCTCGCGCTGGCGGGCCTCGACCCGTCCTCGCCGGTGGCCGGGGTGGGCCGGGTGGCCGTCGTCGCGGCGGCCCGGGAGCCGGCCCTGCACCTGGCCTTCGTGGGCGACGCCCTCGCGGGAGTGAGCCCCTACGTCGCGCGCACGTGGCCGGTGCCCGGCCTCGCCCCGGCCTCGGAGGAGCGGCCGGAGGCCGACCCCGCCGCCGCCCTGCCGCCGGCCCTCGACCCGGCGTCGCTCGCCGCAGGCGAGCTCGCGCCGGTCGCGACGGCGCCGGGGGGCGAGGTCGTCGCCGTCCACACGCGCGAGGGCCGCGCCGACGTCGTCGCCCTCATCCGGCCCGCCGACCGCGGCATGGTGCGCTGGGTGCGCGGGGCGCGGGCGGCGGCGTGGTCGCCCGACGGCGCCCTGCTGGCGCTCGGCGGGCCGTGGGGCGTGCTGCTGGCGGAGGCCGTCGCGGAGTAGCGCGGTGGACGCCGGCGCGATCGTTGGGGCACGGGCGCCCGGCGTCTGAGCCCCGCCCTCGTCTCAGAGCTCGAGATCGCGGGCGGCGGTGACGAGTGCCTCGGAGAAGGTCGGGAACTGGGCGATCGTGTCGCGCACGACCTCGATGGGGACCCGGGCGCGCACCGCCAGCACGGCCGTGTGGATCCACTCCGCGGCGAGCGGGCCCACGGCGTACGCGCCCACGAGCACCCGCGCGCGCCGGTCGGCCACGACGCCCACGAGGCCGTCCACGTCCCGCCCGTAGGTGGTGCTGCGCTCGAGCTCGCGAAGCCGGACGGTCGCGACGGCGACGTCCAGCCCGGCCTCGCGGGCTCGGGGGGCCGTGAGGCCCACGGCCGCGACCTCGGGGTCGCAGAACACCGAGCGCGGCACCGCGGTGTAATCGGCCGCGATCTCCTGGCCCAGGATGTCGGCGCAGGCGATCCTGCCCTGGTAGGCCGCGACGTGCGTGAACTGGCCGATCCCGGTGACGTCGCCGACGGCCCAGACGCCGTCGGCGGCGCGACAGCGGCGGTTCACCGGATGCCCTCGTCGCCGGCCTCGATCCCCACCGACTCCAGCCCGAGGTCATCGACGCGCGGGCGGCGGCCGGTCGCCACGACGACGCGCTCGACGACCCGTTCGGTCCCGTCGCTCAGCGTCAGCCGCGATCGTCCGCCCTCGCGCGCGACGGCCGCCACCTCGGTCTCGAGCGCCCACTCGATGCCCTCGCCCGCGAGGTTCCGGGCGAGCAGGTCGCCGACCTCCGGCTGCTCGGACGGGAGCGGGTGCGGCGCCGTGTTGACGATGACCACGCGGCTTCCGAAGCGGTGGAGCATCTGCCCGATCTCGATGCCGACCGGTCCGGCGCCCAGGATCGCGGCGCTCTCGGGCGCGCGCCGCAGCTCCATCGCCTCGCGATTGGTCCAGAAGTTGACCGCGTCGAGGCCGTCGATCGGCGGGACGACGGCGGCGCTTCCGGTGGCCACCACGATCCGCTCGGCGAGCACGGCCCTGCCGTCCACCTCGACGCGACCGGGCCCGGCGAGGCGTCCACGGCCGCGCAGGATGGTCACGCCCCGGGCCTCGTAACGCTCGGCCTTCCCCGCGTCGTCCCACCGCGAGACCACCTCGTCGCGGAACGCGAGGACCGCGTCCCAGTCGTCGATCTCCGCCGTCAGGCCGGGGACGCGACGGGCGTCGGCGACGGCCTCGGCGGGCCGCAGCAGGGTCTTGGCCGGCATGCAGGCCCAGTAGGGGCACTCGCCGCCCACGAGCCCCGACTCGACCATCGCGACCGTCATCCCGGCCTGCGCCAGCCGGCCGGCGGCCGCGCGACCGCCGGAGCCCGAGCCGATCACCACCACCTCGAAGCGCTCATCCATCGCCTCGGACCGTACCCGCAGACGACCTCCTCGACGCCGGGTGGCTGCCCACACGGTCAGCCGCCCGGCGCGGGCCTCCCCGCCCGGGTGGTTGCCGGCGTCCGCAGGGAGGGAAAGGCTCGCGAGCCATGGCACACCTCGCGTCGATCGCCGCGCTGTCCGCCGCGCTGCTGGCGCCCGCGCCCGCGTTCGCCGGCGAGGCGATGCTCGGGGTGACGGAGGGGCCTGCGCCCGAGATCGTGCGCTTCGACGCCGCGGCGCCCCAGACCCCGGCGTTCCGGGCGCCGCTGCAGGGCCTGCTCGCGGGCGAGACCGTCGAGGGCATCGACCAGCGCGCCGCGACGGGCCAGATCCTGGCGCTGACCAGCATCAACCGGGTCCTGCTGCTCGACGCGCTGACCGGCGCGCTGTCCCAGCCGGGACTCCCGATCGAGCCCGCCCTCCTCTCGGCCGGGCAGGCCGCCGGCGTCGACGTCAACCCGGCGGCCGACCGCCTGCGGTTGGTCAACGCCGCCAACGACAACCTCCGCTTCAACCCGCTCACCTTCGCCCCGGTGGACGGCGACACCGGCGCCGCCGGGGTGCAGGGCGACGCGCCGCTCGCCTACATCGTCGGCGACCCCAACGCCGGCGCCGACCCCGCGGCCGTGGCCGCCGCCTACGACCGCAACGACAACGACCCCGGCACCGCCACGACCCTGTTCGCGGTCGACGGGGCGCTCGACGCGCTGGTGCGCCAGGGGGCCGTTGACGGCAACGCCGCCGACGCCGCCGGCGGGGCCTCGCCCAACGGCGGCCTGCTGACCACGATCGGCCCGCTGGGGGTCGACTCCGACGGCTCGGCGTCGTTCGACATCGCCGGCCCGCCGGGCGGCGGCGGCGCCGGCTGGGCCGCCCTGCGCCAGGTCGGGCAGGCGGCCTCGACGCTCTACGCCATCGACCTCACGCCGGGCCCGGTCGCGGCCCGGGCGAACGCGCTCGGCGTCATCGGCGGCGGCCCCCTCGTGGGGATGACCGTCCTGCGCGGCGGCGTCGTCCGGCCCGCCCCCCCGCCGCCCGCGGGCGAGGGCGCCGCCCAGGCGGTCGTGCGCATCGAGCGGGGAGGCGAGACGCTCGCGCCCGCGAGCCTGTCGTTCCGCACGGCCGACCGCACCGCCGTCGCGGGCCGCGACTACCTGCCGGTTGCCGGGACGCTCGACTTCGCCCAGGGGGAGCGCGCCAAGGACGTCGCCGTCCCCCTCGTCGCCGACGCGGCGCCCGAGCCGGGGGAGGCCCTCGCCCTTGAGCTCGGGACCCCCACGGGGGGCGCGGTCCTCGACCCGGCCGTCGTGGCCGTCGAGATCGCCGACGACGACTTCGCCGCCGGGGCCGACCGGACGCGCCCGGGCTACATCCAGGTCGCCCGCCGCCCCCGCAGCCTCGACGCCCTGCGCCGCACCCCGGTGATGCGGGTGCGGGTCGCCTGCACGGAGGCCTGCCGCATCCGCCTCACCCTCCGGCTGAAGCGGCTGGTGCTCGGCACCGGCCGCGCATCCCTGCCCCGCGCCGGCACCCGCCAGGCGGTGGTGCGGCTGTCGCGCGGGGGGCGGCGGGCGCTGGTGGGCCCCAGCCGCCTGGCCGGGAGCGCCGTGCTGGTGCTCCGCGCCACGGCGACCGACCCGGCGGGGAACGTCACGACCCGGCGCACGAGCCTGCGGGTGCCACGGAGCTGATCCGCCCCCGGTCCGGCCGGCGTATCCGAGTCGACGACCACATCACACGGGAGGCATCGCATGACCGAGACCGGAGCGCGCACCTGCGTCGTGGTCCGGCCCGTCGGGGACGGCCGGGAGGGGCGCCAGGGCCTGCGGTTCGCCGAGGGGGTCTCGGCGCAGGCGACCGGGTCGTCCGGGCTCTGCATGCACCGGGTCGTGATCCCGCCCGGCGGGGCCGCCCGACCGCACCTGCACCGCGACCACGAGTCGGCCGTGTACGTCCTGAGCGGCCGGGCGCAGATGCGCTACGGCCCGGGCCTGGCGGAGCGGCTGGAGGTCGGCCCCGGCGACTTCCTCTACATCCCCGCGGGGATGCCGCACCAGCCCGCCAACCCCAGCGCCACCGAGCCCTGCGTCGCCGTCGTGGCGCGGACCGACCCGAACGAGCAGGAGGGCGTCGTGCTGCTCGACGCGACCTAGCCGACGAACCGTCCGGACGCGGTCAGTCCTCGACCGCGCCGAGCGCGGCGGGGTCGGGCTCGCGCTCGAACTGGGTGTCCAGCAGGATCGTCGTGCGGGTGCGGTCGACGCCGACCAGCTCGCGCAGGCGCACGAGCAGCCGCTCCATCGCGGGCGGGTCGCCCACCCGCACCTTCAGCAGGAGGTCGCTGGTGCCGGCGGTCGACCAGCATGCCTCGACCTCGGGCATGGCGCGCACGGCGGCCACGATCGCCTCGAGGCTCCCCTCGGTCTCCACGGCCACCAGGCCCGACAGGCCGAGGCCGATCGCGCCCGGGCTCACCCGCGCGCCGTAGCCCGTGATCACGCCGCGCCGCTCGAGCTGGCGCACCCGGTGGTGGACCGCCGGCGTTGACAGGTTGACCTGCCGCCCCAGGGCGGCGAACGACATGCGCCCGT
The DNA here is from genome assembly GCA_963819845.1 of Miltoncostaeaceae bacterium. Lineage (GTDB taxonomy): Bacteria > Actinomycetota > Thermoleophilia > Miltoncostaeales > Miltoncostaeaceae > DATAGF01. The sequence goes on along the minus strand of CAWFXQ010000008.1, from coordinate 213,460 downwards.
CGGTCACGAGGTGGTGAAGGATCTTTCGGTCTGTGGCGTCCATCGGGGGTGATTATCAGACGATTGGGCCTAGGAGGCCGAATGATCGAAGCCTACTCTCGTGGGTAACGATCGTCACGAGCCAGCCGCCCCGAGGAGGCTCCCCCCCATGGCAACCGTCGCGCCCGGCCGGCAGCACCGGACGGCCGCCGGGCCGCCGCTGCACCGGGGCGAGGGCCGGGCGGTCCTCGACGGCAACGAGCTGATCGTCAAGGGGGCGCTGGAGGCCGGCGTCTCGCTGATCACCGGCTACCCCGGCTCGCCCGTGGCCGAGGTCTTCACGATCTGCGAGTCCCACGCGGGCCACCTGCTCGAGCTCGGCGTCGAGGCCCAGCTCGCCAACAACGAGGCCCAGAGCGCGGCGATGCTCAACGGGGCGCGGCAGGTGCCCGCCGGGCGCGCCATGGCGGTGTTCAAGAGCGTGGGCGCCTACGTGGCGCTCGACGGGCTGGCCATCGCGAACGCCGCCCGACCGGCCGCCGGCGCCGCCGGGGTCGTCGTCGTCGGGGACGACCCGGCGATGTCCTCGACCCAGGTCGGCGCCGACAGCCGGATCACGCTCTCGGGCGCCCGCATCCCGGTGCTCGAGCCCGCGAGCGCCCAGGAGCTCAAGGACCTGGTGCGCCTGGCGTTCGACCTCTCGGCCGAGAGCGAGCTGATCGTGGGCCTGGTGTGCACGACGCCCCAGGCCGACGGCGCCGGCCTCGTGGAGCTGCTGCCCAACCGCGCCCCCGCCGTGGGCCCGCGCAGCCGGCTGGCCCTCGACACGGCGTCGATCCGGGCCGTCGAGGCCGTGTCGCTGCCGCCTCGAGTCGACCCTCCTGGAGGCCGACCTCATCGACCGCCGCCTGCCGCGGCTGCGGGAGGCCGCCCGGGCCGCGGGGCTCGACCGCATCGAGCCCGCCGCCGGACCCGGGCACCACCGGCTGGGCATCGTGACCGCTGGGGCGTCCTACGCCCTGCTGCGCGGGGCGCTCGCCGAGCTGGGGATCGACGGCCGCGTGCCGGTGCTCCGCCTGGGGCTCACCTGGCCCGCCGACGAGGAGCTGGTGCGGCGCTTCGCCGACGGCGTCGACGAGCTCGTGGTGATGGAGGAGCGCTCGCCGCACCTCGAGGACCAGGTGCGGCGGGCGCTCGAGGGCCGCCGCCAGGCGGTGTGGGGCAAGCGCCTGTCCGGCGGCGCGCGCGGCTTCCCTGAGGCCTCGGGGATGGACCCCGACATCGCCCTGGCGACCATCGGCCGGCTCGTGGCCGCGTGCCCGGACGCCTTCCCGCCCGAGGCCGCCCGCCGGGCGGCCGGCGCCGCCGAGCGCCGGGCCGCGCTGGCGCGGCGCGCGCTCGAGGTCACGCCCCGCACACCCACCTACTGCGCGGGCTGCCCGCACCGCGGCACCAGCTCGCCGATGATCGAGATCCGCCGCCGCCTGGGCGATGCGGCCTACATGACGCGCGTCCACGGGCGCGGCCCGGTGGACGTCATCGCCCACGGCGGCATCGGCTGCTACTCGATGGCCTTCCTGCCGCCCTTCGACGAGATGCACAACCTCTCGGCCATGGGCCTCGGCGGGGCGACAGGCGCCGGCGCCGCGCCGCTGGTCACCAACAAGCACTACGTGCTGGTGGGCGACGGCACCTTCTTCCACGGCGAGATGTCGACGATCGCCAACGCCATCAAGCAGAGCCAGGACATCCTCTTCATCATCCTCGACAACAAGAACACGGCCATGACCGGCCACCAGGGCACGCCCGGAAGCGCCACCGACCTCATGGGCCGGCCTCAGACGCCGCTCGAGATCGAGCGGATCGTCGCCGCGATGGGGCCGGGGTTCCTGAGGCGCTCGAACCCGGACGACCGCGACGCCCACATGGCGCTGATCGAGCGCGCGCTGCTGATGGACGGCACCCGGGTGATCATCGCCGACAAGGAGTGCGCCATCACCTCGGGGCGGCGGGCCAGGGCCGAGCGGGCGGCCGTGGTCGCCGAGCGCGGCTTCCTTCCCGAGGTCACCCGCTTCAACATCGTGGAGGAGACCTGCGAGAACTGCCGGGAGTGCGCGACCGGCACCGGCTGCCCGGGCCTGGAGCTGGTGGACACGCCGCTGGGCCAGAAGGTGGGCATCAGCGAGGACGTCTGCGTCGACGACGGCTACTGCGCCCGCATCAAGGCCTGCCCGAGCTTCGAGAAGGTCACCGTCGCCCGCGTGCGGGCGCCCGAGCGCGAGGCCCCCGACCTGACGCCGCCGCCCGAGCCGGCGCTCCCGCCCCGCGGGGCGGTCCACCGGGTCTACCTCGCCGGCGTCGGCGGGATGGGGATCGGGGTCGCGGGGCGGATCCTCATCGAGGCGGCGGCGGCCGAGTGGCCGGCGGTCGAGGTGTTCCACCGCAAGGGGCTGGCCCAGCGCGGCGGCGGGGTCTTCAGCCACGTGACGATGCACGACGGGGCGATGCCGCGGGCGGCCGAGATCGGCGAGGGCGCCGCGGACCTGATCCTGGGCTTCGAGCCCCTCGAGGCGGCGCGCGCCCTGCGACTGGCCTCGCCGGAGCGCACGGTCGCGGCCATCGACACCCACCGCCGGCCCACGACGGCCGTGCTGACCGGGGCGGCCGGCTATCCCGACGACCTGGTGGAGCGCGCCAACGCCGAGACCCGGCCCGGCGGCCTGCTGGCGACCGACGTCACGGCGACCGCCCGCGCGGCGCTGGGCGACGCCCTCTACGCCAACGTCGCGGTGCTCGGGGCGGCGTGGCAGCGCGGGTGGATCCCGGTGGGCCTGGCGGCGTTCGAGGACGCGATCCGCCGCGTGGCCGGCCGCCGCGCCGAGGCGAACCTCCGCGCGTTCCTGCTCGGCCGGGTCCTCGCGGCCGGGGACGGCGCCCGGCCCGAGGCCGACGACGCCGAGGCGCTGATCGCCCGCGAGCTCGGCTGGGTGCGGGGCCGGCGGCGGCGCCGCGCCGTCGCGCGGGCGTTCGACCGGGCCCGCGAGGCCGGGCTCGGCGAGGTGGCGCTTCGGATGCTCGCGCCGCGGCTTCCGGAGATCGTGGAGTGGGGAGGGCCGGCCTACGCCGAGCGCTACCTGGCTGCGGTCGACCGCGTGCGCCAGGCCGCCCCGGCGCTGATCCCGGCGGCGATCCACAACCTGCACCGGGCGATGGCGATCAAGGACGAGGTCTTCGTCGCCGCGCAGCTCACGAGCCCCAAGAAGCTCGCCCGCGACCGGCGGCGCTTCGACGTCAACCCGTCGCGGGGCGACCGCATCTCCTACGTGCACCTGAACCGCCCGGCCTTCGACGTCCTCGGGCGCCGGCTGGAGTGGGATATGGAGACCCGCGACTGGCAGCTGCGCCTCATGCGCCGGGCGCGGTTCCTGCGCCGGCTGCTTCCGGCCTGGCACCGGCGCGAGCGCGACTTCCGCGACTGGTACGAGGCCGAGGCCCTGGGCGCGGTCTGCGACGGGCGCCTGGCCGGCGCCGCGGCCGAGGAGGCGCTGCGCCTGCCCGAGACCGTGACCGGCTTCCGCGAGGTGCGCTACCCCAAGGAGGACGCGGCCCACGCCCGCCTGGCCGAGCTGCGGGAGGCGGCCCGGTGAGGGTGCTGCAGGACGCGGCCGTCGGGCCCTTCGAGCGCGTCGTCCACGCGGTCGACGACGACAGCGGGCTGCGGGCCGTGGTGGCGGTCCACACCACCGCGCCCGGCCCGGCGGTCGGCGGGACGCGCTTCCACCCCTACCCCAGCGGGGCCTGCGCGGCCATCGACGCCCTGCGCCTGGCCGAGGGCATGACCCTGAAGGCCGCCGCCGCGGGCCTGCCGGTCGGCGGCGGCAAGGCGGTGATCGCCGGCGACCCGGCCCGCCTGCGCTCGCCGGCCCTGTGGCGCGCCTACGCGCGGGTCGTGGACATGCTCGACGGCGCCTACTACACCGCCGAGGACGTGGGGACGACGGTGGCCGACATGGCCGCCCTGCGGCGCCACACGCCCTACGTCCTCGGGGTGCCCGACAGCGGCGGCTGGGACGGCGATCCCTCGCCGCTCACCGCACGGGGGGTGGTGGCGGCGATGCGGGCGGCCGTGGAGGCCGAGGGCGGGTGCGCCGGCCTCGGCGGCGCCCGGGTCGTGGTGCAGGGGGTCGGCAAGGTGGGCGGCGCGGTCGCCGGGCTGCTGGCGGCCGAGGGCGCGCGGCTCTGGGTGAGCGACGCCGACCCGGCGCGCGCCCTGGCCATCGCGGCCGCGACCGGCGCGGCCGCCCTCGAGCCCGACGCCGCCCTCGGCCGGCCCTGCGACGTCCTGGCCCCGTGCGCCCTCGGGGGTATCCTGCGGCCCGACACGGCCCCGGCCCTGCGCTGCCGCTGGGTCGTGGGCTCGGCCAACAACCAGCTCTCGGACGACTCGGTGGCGGAGCGCCTTGCGGAGCGCGGGATCGGCTACGTGCCCGACTTCATCGCCAACGCGGGCGGGCTCATCGCCGTCGCCGGGCAGCTGAACGGCTGGGACCCGGAGGGGGTGGGGGAGCGGGTGGACGAGATCGGAGACACCGTGCGGGAGCTGCTGGACGAGGCCGCCGCCCGCGGCGAGACGACCCTGGCCTCCGCGCGCCGCAGGGCCCGGGCGCGGGTGGCCGCGGCGCGATGAGCGCGGCCCTTACCGCCGAGCAGCGGGAGCTGCAGGCCACGGTCCGCGAGTTCGCCGAGCGCGAGATCGCACCGGTGGCGGAGGAGCTCGACCGCGAGGCGCGCTTCCCCTACACGATCATCGCCGCCCTCGGCGATCTCGGGCTGATGGGCATGATCGTCCCCGAGGAGCTGGGCGGGGCGGGCCTGGACACGCTGTCCTACGTCCTCGCGCTGGAGGAGCTGGCGCGCGTCGACTCGAGCGTGGCGATCACCGTCGCGGCCCACACCGGCCTGGGCACGATGCCGATCGCCGAGCACGGCGACGAGGGGCAGCGCCGGCGCTGGGTGCCCGACCTGGCGAGCGGGCGGAGCCTGGGCGCCATCGGGCTGACCGAGCCCGAGGCCGGCTCGGACGCCGGCGCCTGCCGCACGCGCGCGGTCTCCCGGAACGGCGGGGGCTGGACCATCGACGGCGAGAAGATGTTCATCACCAGCTCGGGCACCGACATCACCGCCTGCTGCACGGTCACGGCCCGCGAGGACGACGGCCGGGTGAGCCTGTTCATCGTCCCCGCCGACGCCCCCGGCTACCGTCCCGGCCCGCCGCTGCGCAAGATCGGCTGGCGCGCGTCGGACACGCGGCCGGTGCACCTGGACGGCGTGGAGGTGGGCCCCGAGGCGCGCCTCGGCCCGGCCGGGGCGGGCATGCGCCAGGTGCTGGGGGCGCTGGACGGCGGGCGCATCGCGATCTCGGCCATCGGCGTCGGGCTGGCCCAGGGGGCGCTCGAGCTGGCCCTGGAGCACGCGCGCAACCGGCGCCAGTTCGGCCGGGCCATCGTCGGCTTCCAGGCCATCCAGTTCCAGCTCGCCGAGATGGCCACCGAGATCGCCGCGGCCCGCGCCCTGCTCCACGGCGCCGCCCGGGAGAAGGACTCAGGCGCCTCGGTCACAGGGCTGGCCGCCATGACCAAGCTCACCTCGGGCCGCCTGGCCCAGACCGTCTCGGAGCGCAGCCTGCACATCCACGGCGGCTACGGCTGGATGGAGGAGAGCGCGATCGCCCGCCTCTACCGGGATGCCAAGATCCTCGAGATCGGCGAGGGCACCTCGGAGGTCCAGAAGATGGTGATCGCGCGCGCGATCGGCGCCCATGAGTGACGGGGAGTACGTCCTCTCGATCCTCGTCATGCCCGCCCAGACGAACACGCTGGGGGTCTTGCACGGCGGCCACATGATGAGCTGGATGGACATGGCGGCCTGGGTGGTGGCGACCCGGGCGGTCGTGCCCGAGCAGACGGTGTTCTTCAAGGCCATCGACGAGTGCGTCTGGTCGGGCCCGGTCCGCGCCGGCGACGTCTGCCACGTCACCGCGCGGCTGGCGTCGATGGGCACCTCGTCGCTCCGCGTCGAGCTGGAGGCGCGCGCCGAGGACCCCGTTCGCAAGGAGACCCGCGACGTCTGCCGGGCCGTCTTCACCATGGTCACCGCCGAGGACGGCGCGGCGGTGCCGGTGAGGCTGCACGCCTCCTAGTCGGGCATCCCCTCGATCTGGGCCATCAGGGCCATGACGTCGAGGTGGTGATGGACCTCGGCGACGGCGTCGCCGCGCGTCTCCACCCACAGCGTCGCCTCGATGCTGACCGGCCGGCCCGTCGGGGGGATGTCGCCGCTGGGGGTCGGCAGCGGGCCGTCGTGGGTGCCGCTCCAGGTGACCTCCTGCGCCACGACGCCGTCCCCCTCGAGGGAGCGGCGCACGGTGCCGCGCACGTCGGGCAGCGCCATGCGCCAGCCCTGGCACAGCCCCAGGTAGGCGTCGACGCCCTCGATGCGGCGGCCGGTGCCCGTCTCGATGTAGACGACGTCGTCGGTCACGCCGGCGCTGAAGGCGTCCCAGTCGGCGTCGTTGAACGCCTCGAGCAGCCGGGTGGCCGTGTCGGTGGCGGACATGCTCTCTCCCCCTCGTCGCGTGCCGGGCCGGGCGAGCGTACGACCGGCGCGCGGCGGCGGGAAAGCCCCGGATCGCACGGCGAGACGGCCCGGATCGCTGCGCGAGACGCCCTCCGGAGCCGCGCGGGCCGAAGGCACCAGGTATAGCGCCGGCGCCGCCCCGGAACCCCCGCATCTAGCGTGGACGGTCCCTTGTCCGGCCCCCCGCCCGCGGGTAGCCTCAGCGTCCGATGCCGGCGCCCGCGGATCTGCCCTTCGCCCACCTCCACGTCCACTCCGACTACTCCGTCCTCGACGGCGCGTGCCGCATCGAGCGGCTGCTCGACCGGGTCGAGGAGATGGGCCAGCCCGCCGTCGCCCTCACCGATCACGGGGTGATGAGCGGGGCCGTGGAGCTCTACCGCACGGCAACGGCGCGCGGCATCACGCCGGTGGTCGGGCTCGAGGCCTACGTCGTCCCCGACCACGCCGAGCGGCCGGCTCGCGAGCGGCGCAACCACCTCACCCTGCTCGCCGAGACCACCGAGGGCTACTACAACCTCATCCGGCTCTGCTCGGCCGGGTACCTGGAGGGCTACCACCGCAAGCCCCGCATCTCGCACGAGCTGATGGCCCGCCACGGCGGCGGCATCATCGCCCTGTCGGGCTGCCTGTCGGGTGCGGTGTGCGAGGCGCTCGACCGCGACGATGCGGCCGCGGCCCGGACCGAGCTCGACGCCCTGGCCCAGATCTTCGGGCCCGACGACGTCTACGTGGAGATCCAGCACGCCGGCATCGAGAAGCAGGGGGCGATCAACGACCGCCTGCGCCGGCTGGCCGCCGACTCCGGCCTGCGCATGGTCGCCACCTGCGACGCCCACTACCCCTGCCGCGAGGACGCCGACGCCCACGAGGCGCTCCTGGCGATCCAGACCCGGGACCTGTTGAGCAACCCGAGCCGGTTCCGATTCGACACCAAGGAGTTCTACCTCAAGACCGCCGCGGAGATGGCCGCCGCGCTGCCCGACTTCACCGATGCCATCCCCGTGTCCGTGGAGATCGCCGAGCGCTGCGCGGCCCTGCGCCTGCCGCTCGGCGACGTGAAGCTCCCGCGCTTCCCCGTGCCGGGGGGCGAGGGCGCCGAGGCCTACCTCGAGCGCCTCTGCCGCGACGGCCTGGCGGCGCGCTACCCGGACGGGCCGCCGCCGGAGGCCGAGGAGCGGCTGCGCTTCGAGCTGGGCGTCATCGGCGAGATGGGCTTCGCCAGCTACTTCCTGATCGTCTGGGACTACATGCGCTGGGCGCGCGAGAACGGCGTCGCCGTCGGGCCCGGGCGCGGGTCGGCGGCCGGGTCGCTCGTGGCCTACACCCTGAGGATCGTCGACCTCGATCCGCTCGCCCACGGGCTGCTGTTCGAGCGCTTCCTCAACCCGGGGCGCAAGAGCATGCCCGACATCGACACCGACTTCTCGGTCGCCGGCCGCGACCGCGTGGTGCAGTACGTCACCGAGAAGTACGGGTCGTCGGCCGTGGCGCGCATCGGCACCTTCGGCAAGCTCCTGGCCCGGGCGGTGGTGCGCGACGCCGGCCGCGTGCTGGGCCACAGCTACGGCCAGGTTGACCGCATCGCCAAGCTCGTCCCGGAGCGGCCGATCGGCATCCGCCTCGAGGACGCGATGAAGCCGGGCAGCGAGCTGGCCCAGGCGTACGCCGAGGACCCGGTGGCGAAGGAGGTCATCGACACCGCCCGGCCCCTGGAGGGGCTGGTGCGCAACGAGGGCGTCCACGCCGCCGGCGTCGTGATCGCGCCCGGCGACATCACCGACTACCTCCCGGTGCGGCTCGACGACGAGGGCAACGTGGTCACCCAGGTCCCCGACCACGACGTCGAGGCCCTCGGCCTGCTGAAGATGGACTTCCTGGGCCTCCGCAACCTCGACGTGATCCAGGGCTGCCTGGAGCTCATCGAGCGGCACACCGGGCGGCAGGTTGACATCGAGACCATGCCGCTCGACGACCCGGGCACGTACGAGATGCTCGCGCGCGGCGAGGGGATCGGGGTCTTCCAGTTCGAGTCGAGCGGGATGCGCGAGGCCCTGCGGGAGGTGCGGCCCACCGAGTTCGCCGACCTGATCGCCCTGGTGGCCCTCTACCGCCCGGGCCCGATGGCCTTCATCAGCACCTACGCCCGCAACAAGCGGGACCCGACGCGGGTGACCTTCGAGGACCCGCGCCTGGAGGCGATCACCGGGGTGAGCTACGGGGTGGCCGTGTACCAGGAGCAGCTCATGGCGATCTCGCGGGCGATCGCCGGCTTCTCGCCCTCGCGCGCCGACGACCTGCGCAAGGCCGTGGGCAAGAAGGACAAGGTGCTCATGGCCTCGCTGAAGGACGAGTTCATCGAGGGCTGCATCGCCTCGGGCACCGACCCCAGGGTCGCCGGGCGCCTCTGGAGCCTCTGCGAGGCCGCCGGCGACTACTCGTTCAACAAGAGCCACGCCGCCTGCTACGCGCTGCTGGCCTACCGCACCGCCTACCTCAAGGCCAACCACCCGGCCGAGTACATGGCATCGCTGCTCAGCTCGGTGATGGACACCAAGGACCGCGTGCCCTTCTACGTGGCGGCCTGCGCCGAGATGGACCTGGCGGTGCTGCCGCCCGACGTCAACGTCAGCGGCCCCGACTTCGCGGTCACCGGTCCGGGGGAGATCAGGTTCGGGCTGACGGCCGTGAAGGGGGTGGGGGAGAACGCGGTGGCGGCGATCCTCGCCGCCCGCGACGCCGACGGCCCCTTCGAGTCGATCTGGGAGTTCTGCCGCCGCGTCGACCAGGCCCAGGTCAACAAGAGGGCCCTGGAGAGCCTCATCCGGGGCGGCGCCCTCGACTCGACCGGGGCGCCGCGGCGCGGGATGGTCGAGGCGCTGGCGGCGGCGATGGGCCAGGCCGCGCGCCGCCGGCTCGACCTCGCGGCCGGCCAGGAGTCGCTGTTCGGCGCGGTCAACGGGGGGGAGCCGGCCGTGATCGAGCTCGACCCGGTGATCCCGGTCGCGGAGATGCCGCGCGACGAGCTGCTCGCCGCCGAGAAGGAGGCGCTGGGCCTCTACGTCTCGAGCCATCCCCTCAACGACTGCCGCCGCCAGCTCGCCCGCGCCGTGACCTGCGGGCTGGCCGCGCTGGCCGACCGGGCCGACGGGGAGGCCGTGACCGTGGGCGGCCTGGTGGGCGCCGTGAAGAACATCACGACGCGCCGCGGGGAGCCGATGATGTTCGCCCGCCTCGACGACCTCGAGGGCTCCGTGGAGGTCGTGATCGTCCCCGCCGTCCTCGCCGAGGCCCGCGACCTCCTGACCGCAGACGCACTGGTCGTCATCTCCGGCCGGGTCGACCAGAAGGGGGAGGGGGAGACCAAGCTGGTGGCGCAGGGCGTTCGCGCCTTCGTGCCCGAGGAGGGCGACGAGGAGGAGCGGCTCAAGGTGCGGGTGCCCCTCGCCCGGCTCTCGGCGACCCCGCTCGACGAGCTGCGCCGCCTGCTCGCCGACCACCGCGGCGACGTCCCGGTGGTCGTCGAGGTCGAGACCGGCGAGGGCCCGCGGCGATACCGCCTGGGCGAGCAGTACCGCGTCGACCCGCGCGACAACGGGCTGGTGGCCGAGCTCAAGACGATGTTCGGGGAGCGCTGCCTCGCCTAGCGCTCCGCCGCCGCCCCGCGCACGCGCCAGAAGCGCCGCGCCGGGTCGGAGCGGGCCAGGCGCCTGCCCCAGGTCGTCCCGAGCGCCTCGACCTCGGCGGCACCGACCCCCTCGACCGCGACGGTGAACCCGGCCGCGGCGTACGGGCCCGCGAGCGCCCCGGGGCGGGTCCCGTCCAGATCGTCGAGGCCCATCACCACCTCGATCGTCGCGCCCGGGGCGCACATGCCCCGCAGGCGGCCGAGCCCCTCGGCCCCGCGGCCGGCGACGGCCTCGCGGAGGGAGCCCCACGGGTGGAGGACGGTCAGGCGGCCGGCCAGCCCCGCGAGCGCTCCCGGGGCCCGCTCCAGCGCGAGCCGCCCGAGCACCAGGTTCGTGCCGCCGCGGCGCGATGCCCGCCGCAGGTTGTCGGCGTTGGCGTCGATGGCGATGACCAGCAGGTCCGGGTCGGCGGCCGCCATCCGGCGGGCGTAGGCGCCGTCACCCGTCCCGACGTCGATGGCGACCGCCCGGTGGCGGGCCGCCAGCTCCGCCAGTCATCAGTTGTTGACCCAGTGTTCCTTCCGGCCCGTGACCACGTGCATGGCGGGAGGATAGCGGCCGCTCCGTCTTGACCGCCGCGGCGGAGGGCTGCTTCACTCGCCCGGTGCCCCTGAGAACGCGGATATGACCCCCACCCGCACGGCGGCCGCGCAGGCGCGGGCGGCCGGGTCGTGCCGCCTCTGCCCGGTCTCGTGCGAACGGGTGGTGATGCCGGCCGGCTGCCTCGAGGGCTGCAGCCGCCTCTATTCCTACGAGGAGGACGGGCGCACCTGGATCGGCTGCCTCGAGGGCGTCTACCGCGTGGAGATCGACCTCCACCGGTTCCGCCTGCTGCAGCGCACCAGGGCGGGCTTCGGCGGCCTCCGCACGGCGCGCGAGCCGCTGCCGATGTGCCGCACCGAGATCGAGCGGACCTTCGAGCACCGCTCCGACGGGCCGTGCGTGAACCCCGACTTCCTGCTGGCCGCCCACCGGGGCGGCTACACGGTCACCGCGGCCTCCGGGCCGGACGGGGGGGCCGGGTAGGCGTGCCGCAGCCGCGGGCCGCGCGCCAGGTCCAGTAGGCGTCGGAGGTCGTCAGCACGGGCGGGATCCGCCGGGGGGCGGCATGATGGCCCGACGCTCGCGTTCCGCGCCGCCGACCCGGGAGACCGCATGCCGTCCGCCGCCGCCTGGCCGCCGCTGCCGCTCGACGAGTGGCGGCCCACCAAGGAGACGCTCCACCGTTGGTGCCAGATCGTGGGCAAGGTGCGGATGGAGCTCACCCCGCCGCTCAACCACTGGTGGCACGTGACCCTGAGGGTGGGCGCCCGGGGGGTGACGACCGGCCCCATGCCGTGCGCGCCGGGGCTGGCGGAGATCGAGCTCGACCTGGTGGCCCACCGCCTGGTCGCGCGCACGAGCGAGGGCGGCACGCGCGACTTCGCCCTCCACGACGGGCTCTCGGTCGGCGAGTTCCACGACCGGCTCTTCGACGCGCTCGGCGCCCTCGGGGTGGCCTGCGTCATCCGGCCGACGCCCTTCGACCTCACCGACTCCACCCCGTTCCCCGACGACCGCGCGCACGCCTCCTACGACGCCGACGCCGTCGGCCGCTGGTGGGCCGTCCTGCGCTCGGCCGCCGGCGCCTTCGGCGAGTTCTCCGGGCGCTTCTCGGGCAAGACGAGCCCGGTGCAGCTCTTCTGGCACAGCCTCGACCTGGCCGTCACACGGTTCTCGGGCCGGCGCGCGCCGGCGATCGAGGGGGCCGACCCGGTGACGGCCGAGGCGTACTCCCACGAGGTCGTGAGCTTCGGCTTCTGGGCCGGCGACGACCGCATCCCCATGCCCGCGTTCTACTCGTACACGGCCCCCGAGCCCCCCGGGCTCACCGAGCGGCCGCTGGCGCCCGCCGCGGCTGCCTGGCAGACGGGGCCGACCGGCTCGATGGCGCTCCTGGCCTACGACGAGGCGAGGGCCGCGCCCGACCCCCGCGCCGCGCTCATGGACTTCCTGGAGAGCGCGTACGCGGCTGGCGCGGGCGCCGCCGGCTGGGACGTCGAAGGCCTGGCCCGCGTGTAGGGTGGCGCGGTGCCCGAGCCCGCGACGGTCGGCCTCATCACCGGCACGGGGCTGTACGAGCTGGACGGGCTCGACGGACGCTCGGTCGAGCGGGTCGAGACCCTCTACGGCCCCGTCGAGGTGGTGTCCGGCCGGCTCGCGGGGGTGGACGTGCTCCACGTCCCTCGCCACGGGCCCGGCCACGCCCGCCTGTCGCACCAGGTCACACCGCGGGCGAACGTCGCCGCCCTGGCGGGCCTCGGCGCGGGCTGCCTGGTCTCGACGACGGTCTGCGGCGCCGTCGACCCCTCCCTCGAGCTGGGCTCGCTGGTGGTCTTCGACGACGTGCACTTCCCCTCGAACCGCCTGGCCGACGGCTCGCTCTGCACCCTGTTCACGTCGCCCGACATCCCGGGTCGCGGGCACTGGATCTACGACCGGCCCTTCGGCCCCTCCGTCCGCGCGGGCCTGGTCGCCGGCGTCCGGGAGGCCGGCCTGGAGGTCCGCGACGGGGGCGTCTACGGGCACGTCGACGGGCCGCGCCTCAACTCGGTGAGCGAGATCGCCCAGCTCGCCGCCGCGGGCGTCACCTGCGTCAGCCAGACCGGCGGCCCGGAGACGGTGCTCGCGGGCGAGGCCCGCCTGCCCTTCGCCCTCGTGGGCTTCGTCACCGATCACGCAAACGGCGTCAGCGCCGTCCCCACGCCGGTCGAGACGCTCGCGCGGCTCTTCGGCGAGAGCGCCGGGCTCTTCCAGCGCGCCCTGCGCGCGGCCCTGCCGGCCCTCGCCACCGATCCGGGCGAGCCCGCCGGGATCGTGTTCCCCCTGTAATGATGCGGCCATGCCGGTCGTCCGCGCCAACGGCGTGGGGCTCTACTACGAGGAGCACGGGGCCGGGGCGCCCGTCCTGTGCGTCCACGGCACCGGGAGCTCGGCGGTGCTCTGGGGGGACGCGGCCGCCGCGCTGGCCCGGCGCGCGCGGACGATCGTCTACGACCGGCGCGGGTGCTCCCGCAGCGAGCGGCCCCGGCCCTATGCGACCAGCCTGGGGCAGCAGACGCAGGATGCCGCGGCGCTGATCGAGGTCCTCGACGCGGCGCCGGCGGTCGTGATGGGCCGCAGCTATGGCGTCGACGTCGCCCTCGAGCTCGCGCTGAGCCACCCGGAGCGCGTCCGCGCCCTCGTGCTGATGGAGGGCGGCGAGTCGATCACCGCGGAGGGTCGGCGCTGGCTCGGGGAGCTGCGCGAGCGGGTCCTCGCCGCGGCCGACGCCGAGGGCGGCGGCGCCGCCGAGGCGCTGCTGCGGGCCGTGCTCGGCGACGACGGCTGGGAGGGGCTCCCGCCGGAGATCGCGGCGATCTTCACCGGGAACGACGCGGCGGTCGCCGCCGAGCTGCGGGGCGGCTTCGTCGACGCCAGACCGGAGCGCCTCGCCGCCGTCGGGCAGCCGGCCCTGATCGTGACCGGGGCGGACTCGCCCCCCGTCTACGCGGGGGTGGCGGAGGCGATGGCCGCGGCGATGCCGGCGGCGGAGGTGGCGGTCGTCGGGGGCGGCCACATCATCGATCCGGCCCACCCCGCGGTGCTGGCCTTCCTCGATCGCCTGATCGGGGACGCGCCCCCGTCGTAAGCTGGCCGCGTGATCTTCCGCCAGCTGATCCACGACGACCTGGGGTGCGCGTCCTACCTGGTCGGCGACGGGGACGCCGGCGTGGCGGCGGTGGTCGACCCGCACTTCGAGATCGACGAGTACCTCGAGCTGGCCCGTTACCTGGGCGTGTGCGTCGAGCACATCCTCGAGACCCACACCCACGCCGACCACGTCTCCGGGCACGGGCGCCTGGCCGAGGCCACCGGTGCGACGATCCACGTCCACCGCGCCGCCGGGGCCGAGTACCCGCACGAGCCGTTCGACGACGGCTGGGAGCTCGCCCTGGGACGCCTGCGCGTGCGCGCGATCCACACGCCGGGCCACCGGCCCGAGCACACGGCCTTCGCGCTCGTCGACACGGGCCGCGGCGGCGACGCCCCGTGGGCCGTGCTGACCGGCGACTCGCTGTTCGTGGGCGACGTGGCCCGGCCCGACCTGGCCGTGGAGCGCGAGGAGGGCGCCCGCGCGCTCTACCGCAGCCTCACGACCGGCCTGCTCCGCCTGCCGCCCGAGACCGAGGTCTGGCCCGGGCACCTGGGCGGGTCGATGTGCGGGGGGCCCGGCATGGACCAGAAGATCGCGTCGACGATCGGGTTCGAGCTCGGGCACAACCCGCTGCTGTCGGAGCCCACCGAGGAGGCCTTCGTCGCCCGCGCGCTCGCGGGCCTCGGACCCCAGCCGCCGCGCTTCGGCGACATCGTCGCCCTCAACCGCGGCCCGCTGGTCACCGGCGGGGCGCGCGCCGCGCCGCTGTCGGCGCGCCAGGTCGAGCGCCTCTCGCGGGAGGGGGGACTGCCGGTGGACGTGCGCGCCGACCTGCAGTTCGCCGAGGCCCACGTGCCCGGCGCCGTGCTCGTGACGCACCTGCGCTCGGGATTCGGCACCCGGCTGGCGTGGGTCGCCGGCGACCAGGAGATCGTCCTCATCGGCCGCGACGACGCCGACGGGCAGCGGGCCGCGGGCCTGGCCGGGTCGGTGGGGGTGACCCGCATCGCAGGGTATCTGGCGGGCGGCATGACGAGCTGGCGCGAGGAGGGCCGCCCGGTCGCCCGGATGGAGCGGGTCCGCGCCGAGGACCTGCCGCCCCGGCTGGCGGCCGACCCGGCGCTGCAGGTGCTGGACGTGCGCGAGCGGAGCGAGTGGGACGCCGGCCACCTTGCCGGCGCCGTCCACGTCCCGTACCACGACGTCCACGGGATCCCCGACGGCATCGACCCGGCGCGGCCCGTGGCCGTGATCTGCGTCTCAGGGCAGCGGAGCGGCGTCGGCGCGAGCCTGCTGAAGCGGGCCGGCGTCGGCGACGTGATCCACGTCGTGGACGGGGGAGTGGGGACGCTCGCCGCCCTCGGCCGCCCGCTCGTGGCGGCCTGATCTCACCCTCAGGTCAAGCCTTCGATATCCGCCCTCAGGTCTGGCCGCGAGCGCCGCGGCCGCCATTAGCGCGGCCGTCCAGGCCCAGTGCAGGGGCCAGGTGGCGTCCGACACGGGCAGGTAGTCGGGGAGGACGGCCGACCACGCCCGGTAGACGGGGTTGGCGGTGTCCTGGAGGTCCACGACCCAGGCGATCCGGCCCAGGGCCCCCTCCACGGCGACCCAGGCGTAGGCGAGCAGGCCGACGGCGCCCAGGGCGAGGGTCGCGGCCAGGCGGCGGCCGCCCCGGGCCCACCAGGCGACGGCCAGCACGGCGGCCGGCAGCACGACCACGACCTGGCGCCCGGGGAACCACCACCCCTGCATCGTGAGGGCGACGAAGGTGGCGACCAGCCACCCGGTCGCGAGGGGCAGGGCGATGGCGGCCCAGCCGCGGGGGCGGCGCGCGACGAGGGCCGCCACCGCGGGGACGAGCAGCAGCCAGGCCGGCTGCCACGCCGCCAGGCCGAAGTCGCGGTCGACCAGCAGCCCCACCAGGCGCCGCCCGCGGCCGAGGTAGTCGGGGTCCGACCCCACCACCGAGAGCTCGCCGTCGACGAAGTGCGATCCGGCGGCGTAGGGCGTGAAGCCGCCATAGAGGGCCTGATGGGCCCCCACGAAGACCAGCGCGGCGGCGGCGAGGGCCCCGGCGAGCGCGGCCGCCGCGCCGCGACGGCCGCCGCGCAGCAGCAGGACCAGCCCCAGGACGGCCAGGACGGCGGCCACCGGGGCGTACTTCACCGACAGCCAGGGAAGGGCGACGACGGCCAGGGCGAGAGCGACGAGCCCGCCGCGGCGCAGGGGGCCGGTGAGGGCGGCGATGGCGACGGCCACGGCCAGGGCCGCCGGCAGCTCGGGGTAGACCTGGGAGCCGTAGGCGGCCAGCGGCGCCGACGCCGCGAAGACCCCGACGACGGCGGCCGCCGGCACGACGGGAAGGTCGAGGCGGCGCACGGCCGTCCAGAGCACGAGGGCGGCCAGGGCCGCGGCGGCGAGGGCCAGCGTGAGCTTGGCCAGGACCCAGCCCCCGGCCGCCGCCGGCAGCGCCAGAACCGCCGGCAGCAGCGGGTCGTGCGGCTCCACGAGGCGGCCGTCGGCGAGCGGGCGGGCCTGGGGCTCCAGCGCGATCTCGTGGAAGGGGCGGTACGCCTGGCGGGCGAACTCGTCGCGCACGTCCAGGTCGCCGTCCTCGGCCAGGCTGATCGCGCTGAGCAGGTAGTGGGGCTCGTCGGCGGTCGTCTGGGCGCCGTAGGAGGCCCGCGAGGGGATGCCCGCCGCGGCCGCCGCGAACGCCACGACGGCCACGAGCGCCATCGCCAGCCGCAGCCGTGCCCCGGCGCTCACGACAGCGCCCGGTCTCGCCGCACGACGAGGAACCAGGTGAGGACGCCCGAGACCGCGACGAGGCACAGCGAGGCGATGCTGGCGTCGGCCCAGAAGGCGTCCTCGGTCGAGCTCCAGATGCGGGTCGCCAGGGTGGGGAAGCCGGCCGGCGCGAGCAGCAGGGTGATGGGCAGCTCCTTCATCGCGGACAGCAGCACCAGCCCGGCGCCGGCCGCGAGGCCGGGGGCCATGAGGGGCAGGTCGAGCGTGGCCAGCCGCGCGGCCCGCCCCCGGCCCAGGGTGCGGGCCGCGTCGTCGAGCCCCCGGGGCACGCCCGAGGCGGCGACCTGCGCCGGCCCCAGCGCCAGCGCGCCGAAGTGGAGGGCGTACGCCCCCACCAGCAGCGGCAGGGTCTGGTAGAGGGCGCCGACCACGCCGGGGCTGCGCAGGGTCCAGAAGGCCAGCGCGAGCGCGATCACGAGGCCCGGCAGGGCGAAGGCGCCGGTCACCAGGGCGCCGGCCCCGCCGCCGAGGCGGCTGCGGTGGCGCGAGGTGAGGAACGCCGCCGGCAGCACCACGGCCACGGCCACGAGCGCCGCGGCGATGCTCGCCACCGACGTGTTCACGGCCGGCTCCACCAGCCGCCCCGGGTCCGCCACCAGGGAGTTCGGCCGCGAGGTGCCGGCGCTCACGCCGCGGGCCGCCCAGTAGACGAGCACCGCGACCGGGGCCACCAGCGCCAGCGCGAGCAGCCCGCCGGCGAACGCGAGCGCGGCCCCGCGCCAGCGCCCGAGCGGGACGGTGAGCGGACGCCCGGCGCGGCGGGCGTCCGGGCGGACGCCGCCGGCGAACCGCCGCTGGGCGACCACGACCACGATCGCCAGGAGGCCGAGCGCCAGGCTGAGTGCGACGGCGACCGGCGGGTCCAGGAGGTAGTTGGCGAAGATCGCCCGGGTCAGCGTGTCGTAGCGCAGCAGCTGCACGGCGCCGAAGTCGGCGATGCAGTAGAGGAAGACGAGCAGCGCCCCTGCGGCGATCGCGGCCCGCGCCTGCGGCAAGACCACCGTCCAGAAGGTCGCCGCAGGCCCGCGCCCGAGCAGGCGGGCGGACTCCTCCAGGGCGGGAGGCAGCTGGCGCAGCCGCGCGGCCACCGGCAGGTAGACGTAGGGGTAGGTGAGCAGCGTGAGCAGGGTGAACGCCCCGGCGAAGCCGCGCACCTCGGGCAGCCCGGAGATCCCCACCGGCTCCAGCACCCGCTCGAGCAGCCCCCCCGGGGCGAAGGCGGCGATGAGGGCGAAGGCGCCGATGAACGACGGCAGCACGAGCGGGAGCGGCAGCAGCAGCCGGATGACGCGCCGCCCGGGCAGGTCGGTGCGGGCCACGAGCCACGCCGCGGCCGTGCCGATCGCCGCGGCCGCCGCGGCGACGGTGGTGGCCAGCAGCAGGCTGCGGCCGAGCGGCGCCAGCAGCGCGTCGTCGGCCAGCGTCGACCAGACCCCGCCCTCCTCGGCGTTGCGGACGATCAGGTAGGCCAGGGGCGCCGCGAACGGCACGGCCAGCAGCGCCACCAGCGCCCGCAGGCCCAGCCCCCGGGCGCGGGCGCCGTCGACGGCGAGCGCCGGGCGCGCGGCCGTCACTGCAGCCCGCTCTCCTGGATCAGGCGGGCCGTGCCCTCGATGTCGCCCAGGCGCCCCGGGTCCTCGTCGGGGGGCCGCAGCGACGACAGCGGCGGCACCCCCTCGGCCGGCGGCACGTCGTCGGCCAGCGGGTACTCGAAGGTCTCCGCGGCGAAGTACTCCTGCGCCTCCTTGGAGAGCAGGAAGGCGATGAACTCGCGGGCCGCGTCCTGCTTGTCGGACGAGGCCAGGACGCTGGCCGACGAGGGGATCAGCAGGCCGCCGACGTCGCCGGGGTCGAACTGGTGGTTGCGGGAGGGCAGCCCCGGGTCCTCGGCCAGGAAGCGGTGGTTGTAGTAGTGGTTGACGAGGCCCATGTCGATCTCGCCGCGCCCCACGGCCTCGACGATCGCGTTGTTGTTGGCGTAGGTGCGGACGTCGTTGTCGGTCATGCCGCGCAGCCAGGCGGCGGCCTCCTCCTCGCCCAGGATGTCGCGCATGGCGGTGACGAAGTCCTGGAACGACCCGTTGGTCGGGGCGATGCCGACGCGGCCGCGGAAGCGGGGCTCGGTCAGCTCGAGGACCGACCCCGGCAGCTCCGACTCGGCGACCGTCTCGGAGTCGTAGACCAGCACCCGCTGGCGTCCGCTGATCCCGGTCCAGAGGCCCTCGGGGTCCTCGAAGCGCGGCTCGACGAGGTCGAGGACTGAGCGCGGCAGCGGCGCCAGCAGGTCGCGGTCGGCCAGGTAGGCGGTGGCGCCGGGGCTCTGCCCCCAGAAGACGTCGGCGGGGCTGCGGTCGCCCTCCTCGGCCAGCAGCAGCGCGAGCTGGGGGGTGTCGCCGTAGCGGATGTCCACGGCCACGTCCCGCTCCTCGGAGTAGCGCTCGAGCAGCGGGCCGACGAGGTCCTCGGTGCGTCCGGAGTAGATCGTCAGGGCGTCGCGGTCGCCGCCGCACCCGCCCGCGGCCAGCCCGGCCACCGCCAGGGCGATCAGCGCCACCGCCAGCGCCACCGCCCGCTTCGCGCCCCTCACGCCGTCTCCCGTCGGTCGCTGTCTCGACGCGGCAGAGTGTAAGGTGAGCCGCCGTTGAATATAAGGTCCACCTTCGAACGCGGGTCAGACGGGCCGAGGCGGTGGCCGCTGGCCGTCGGCGCCGTGGCCCTCGCCGCGAGCGTGGCCTACATCGTCGCCGCGGTGGACCTCGGCGACCTGGCAGGCGCGGTCCGCGCGGCGGCCGCCGACCCGCTCGGCCTGGCGGTCGCCCTCGGCGCCTACGCCCTGGCGTTCGCCCTCCGCGCGGCGCTCTGGTGCCGGGCGCTGCCCGGGCTGGGCTTCGGCCAGTCGCTCGCGGCCATCCACGTGTCGCTGGCCGGCAACCACCTGCTCCCGCTGCGGCTCGGCGAGCCGCTGCGCGTGGTCTCGGCGGTGCGGCGGGCGCGGGTGCCGGTGGGCGCGGCCACGGCCTCGACCGTCCTCCTTCGGTCCGCCGACCTCCTGGCGGTCGTCGCGATCGCCGCCGTGCTCGGGCCGGCCCTCGCCGAGGGGCTCGTCGGCGGGGCCGGGGTGCCGCTCGCCGTGGCATCGGCGGCGGCCCTCGTCGGGGCCGCGTGGTGGCTGACGCGCGTGGTCCGCCGCCTCGGGCCGTCGCGGGGCTGGCTGGCCCTGGCCCTGCCGGGCGCGGCCGCGGCGTGGCTGCTCGAGAGCGTGCTGGTCTGGACCTGCGCCGGCTGGGCGGGCATCGACCTGTCGCCGCGCGACGCCGCCCTGGTGACCGCGGTGACGATCGCGGCCCAGATCGTGGCGATCGCGCCCGGGGGGCTCGGGACCTACGAGGCGGCCGCCACGGCCGCGCTGGTGGCGGTCGGCGCCGAGCCCGGCGCAGCGCTCGCGGCGGCCGTCACGGCGCACGCCCTCAAGACCGCCTACGCGCTCGCCGCGGGCGCGGTCGGCGCGGTCCACCCCTCGCCGGGGCTGATCGGGCGCCTGCGCCTGGGCCGCGACCGCCCGGCCCCCCCGGCCCCCGCCCCGGCCCCCGCGGGCCCCGTCGCCCTGGTGCTGCCCGCCCGGGACGAGGAGGCCACCGTCGCCGCGGTGATCGCCCGCGCGCCCGCCGCCGCCGCCGGGCGGCCGGTGCGGGTGATCGTGGTCGACGACGGGTCGCGTGACGGCACCGCCGCTGCCGCGGCCGCGGCCGGCGCGGCCGTCGTGGCGACGGGCGACCGCCACGGCCTGGGCGCGGCCGTGCGCCGCGGCCTCGCCGAGGCCGTGGCCGGGGGGGCGGCCGCCGTGGCGTTCTGCGACGCCGACGGCGAGTACGACCCGGCCGAGCTCTCGGCCCTGGTCGCGCCCATCCTCGGGGGCCGCGCCGACTACGTCGTCGGGTCGCGCTTCTCGGGCACCATCGAGCGCATGCGCCCGCAGCGGCGCCTGGGCAACGCCGTGCTCACGCGCCTGCTGTCGCTCGCCGCCCGGACCCCGCTGACCGACGGCCAGAGCGGCTACCGGGCGCTCTCGCGGCGGGCGGCCGCCGACGCCGAGATCGTCCACGACTACAACTACGCCCAGGTGCTGACCCTCGACCTGCTCGGCAAGGGCTACCGCTACGCGGAGGTCGCGATCCGCTACCGCACCCGCGAGCACGGGCGCTCGTTCGTGCGCCTGGGGCCGTACCTGCGGCGCGTCGCGCCCGCCGTGTGGCGGGAGCTCAATGGGTCAGTCCTCCACGACGTGGGCGGCGAAGCGGCGCCGGGCGCGGGCCCAGCCGGCGTCGTCGAAGGAGCCGTCGTGGCCGAGGCAGTCGGCGGCCGCCCACGCCATGGCGAGGGCGTGGTGGGCGTTGTCGTGAACGAACAGCGCCTGGCGGCCGAGGGTCAGCAGCCGCGGCTGGCCGGCGGCCCAGGCATCGAGCTCCGCGACCCGGTCGCCGGAGCCGGCGCGCAGCACGGGGTAGGCGTGGCGCAGGCGCGCCACCTCGACGGCCGCGACCTCGGGGCGCGGTAGGCCGGCCTCCACGAGCCCATCGGCGGCGATCCGGCCGAGATCGCCGGGGGACGCGCGGAAGAGCTCGCCGTCGGCGTCGCAGGGGATCTCGGCGCACAGCACGGTCCGGCCCGGCGGGTCGTCGCCGTCGCGATAGTTGCGGGGCTCCGAGACCCGGGTCACCGGCGTGGCGCCCGCCGGGAGGTAGTGGGCGTCGAAGGGCGTGTAGCGGGGCTGCGGGAGGACGAGGTAGACGAGGGCCATCGCGCGGTACTCCAGGGCCGCCGCCGCGGCGAGCGCGCCGGCGGGCGGGGCCGGCGAGGCCATGCGGGCGAGCGCCGTCGCCGGGAGGGTCGACCAGAGCCGCGGCGCCTCGAGCTCCCGCCCGTCGGCGAGGGTCACGTGGGCGCCGGCCGGGCCGAGCTCGACGCGACTGGCCTCGGCGCCGAGGTGGATCTGCGCGCCCGCCCGCGCGGCCGCGTCGGCCAGCGCCTCCCAGAGCTGCCCGTAGCCGCGCCGCGGGTAGAGGAACGTGCGCTTGCCGGCGTCGCCGCGCGCAAGAGCGCGGGCCACCAGGCGTCCGGGCGACCGGGCCGCCACCCGGCGCCGGGCCTGCTCGCCCGAGATCTCCCCGGGCTCGAGCCCCCAGATCTTGCGGGCGTAGGGGAAGTAGAAGCGCTCGCAGAGGGTGGGGCCGAGCGCCGAACGCAGGACCTCCTCGAAGGTGTCGGCGCGCGGCGGGGGGCGGCGCGGCCCGAGCGCGGCGTCGCGCAGGACGCCGGCGGCCATCCGCGGCGGCAGGCGGCGCACCAGGTCGGCGGGCCGCAGGGGGAAGGCGATCCAGCGGTCGCCCAGCCGGATGCGGCCGTGGCGCGGCCGCCGCTGGAGGTCGTCGCCGAGTAGCGCCGTCAGCTCGGCCAGGATGCGCGGCTCGACGGTGGGGTGCAGGCGGTGGCTGCCGAGGTCAACCCGCAGCCCGGCGACCTCGTGGCTCGCGGCGGCCCCGCCGACTCGCTCGGCGCGCTCGACGACCACCACCCGGTGGCCGTCGCGGGCCGCCCGGTAGGCCGCGCCCACCCCCGCCGGACCGGCTCCCAGGATCAGCAGGCCGGCCGTGCGGCCGCTCGCCCCCCCGCGGGGACGGCCGCGCCGCCGTTCCGCGCCGCCGCGTAGGCCATCGTCGGCGCGCCGCAGAACTCGAGGGCCACGCGGGCGCCCGGCTGCAGCTCGGGGGCCCCGATGACCCGCGCGCGCACCGTGCCGCCGCCGTCGAGCGCGACCACGTAGACCGCGTCGTGCCCGTAGTACTCGATCCGCTCGACGCACGCTCCGTCGCCGGGCCGGGCGACCAGCCGCTCGGGCCGGATCATCACCTCGACCGGCCCCCACGCGTCGGAGTGCAGGGGCACCGGCCCGAGCGCGGTCTCGGCCTCGCCGCCGGCCCCGACGCCGGCCACGAAGTTCGCGTCGCCGATGAACTCGGCGACCTCGCGCGTGGCGGGCAGCTCGTAGAGCTCGGTGGGGCCGCCCTGCTGGGCGACCTGGCCGCCGCCCATCACCGCCACCTCGTCGCCCACCAGGAAGGCCTCCTCCTGGTCGTGCGTCACGAACAGGGCGGTCGCGTCGATGCCCGCGAGCATCCGCCGCACCTCCAGCCGCAGCTCGGCCCGCAGCGGGGCGTCGAGGTTGGAGAAGGGCTCGTCGAGCAGGATCACCGACGGTCGCGGGGCCAGGGCCCGCGCGAGGGCGACGCGCTGCAGCTGGCCGCCCGAGAGAGTCGCCGGCATCCGCGCCTCGAACCCCGACAGGCCCACGAGCGCGAGGGCCTCGGCGACCCGCGGGGCCCGGTCGGGCGCGCGCCGGCGCAGGCCGTAGGCCACGTTGCGCGCGACGCTGAGGTGGGGGAACAGGGCGGCGTCCTGGAAGACCATCCCCACCTGGCGCCGCTCGGCCGGGACGAACCGCTCCGGCCCCGAGAGGACCCGCTCGCCCACGCGCACCTCGCCCGAGTCGGGGCGCTCCAGACCGGCGACGGTCCGCAGCAGGGTGGTCTTGCCGCAGCCGCTCGGGCCGAGCAGCGCCACCAGGCGGCCCGCGGGCACCGACAGGTCGACGCCCCGCAGGACGGGCGTGGCGCCGAACGACTTCGCCAGGCCGGTGATGACGACCGGCTCAGCGGCCGACGGACGGCCCTCCGACGCGTGGATCGACGGGTCCCAGGAGGCGGGGCATTCGGGACACCTTACCGCCCGGCCGGGAGCCGGACGACCCCCCGAGGGTCAGGCCGGCAGCACGTAGAGGCCGGCGGCCGCGCGGTCGCCGATGGCCCGCTCCTCGCCGTCGATCGTGAGCGTGAGCTGCCCGGCCGCGGGGTCGGCGCGCAGCACCTCGACCTCGGTGCCCGGCACCAGCCCCTGCTCGTAGAACCAGTGGAGCAGGTCGCCGTCGTGCTCGGCCAGGCGCACGATGCGCGCCCGCCCCGACTCGACGTCGGCGAGCGACCGCAGCGCCCGGTTCTCCTCCTGCTCGTGCGAGGTGTCCACCGGCCAGCCGTGGGGGCAGCGCTCGGGGTTGCCGAGCTGCACCGCCAGGCGCTCGACCATCTCGTCCGAGAACGCGTCGCCGAGCTCGTCGGCGTGCACGTGCGACTCGGCCGCCGAGTAGCCCATGAAGTCGGTGAGGAACCGCTCGATGACGCGGTGGTGGCGCACGACCCGCTCGGCCTCGGCGCGGCCCTTCTTGGTGAGCAGCGGCCCCTTGCGGGGGCCCCGCTCGACCAGGCCCTCGGTCTCCAGCCGCTTGAGCATCTCGCTGGCCGTCGGCGGGGTGACGTGCAGCATCTCCGCGACCCGCGCCGCCGGCACCGGCGCCTCCTTCACGATGGGGCCGTACTCGCCGATCGGCGTCGCGAGGAAGTAGATCGCCTCGAGGTAGTCGTCGAACGGAATGCGTCCGGGCCACGGGATGATTCTAGCCGGGCGGCGGGGCCGCGGCGACGGTCCGGCGACCCGGTGGCGCCCCGCGCGGGGACTCGGTACATTCGACGCGTGTCCGCGTCGCCCGAGCCCGGGGCGCGTCCCCGCAGAGTCCTCGTCATCGCGAACGAGACCTGCGCGGCGCGAGGCGTCGTGGAGGAGGTCGTCTACCGCGGAGGCCCCGGCGTCGAGGTGATGATCGTCGCGCCGGCGCTGGCCCGGTCGCGGCTCGAGCACTGGCTCACCTCCGACCTCGAGCGCCGCCGCGGCGAGGCCCTGGAGCGGCTCGACGCCTCGGTCGCGGCGTTCGAGGCCGCCGGCATCCCGGCCCAGGGCGCCCTCGGGGACGCCGACCCCCTGCAGGCGCTCGACGACGCGCTGCGCACCTTCGAGCCCGACGAGGTCGTCATCTCCACCCATCCGCCGCAGCGCTCGAACTGGCTCGAGCGCCAGGTCGTGAGCCGCGCGCGCGCGCGCTACGACCTGCCGGTCACACACGTGGTCGTCAACCTCGAGCTCGAGAGCGCCGGCGCCCCCGGCGGCGCCCCCAAGACACCGGCCCCGTCGGCCCCCGAGGCCCCGCGGCCCCTGCGCGTCTACCACGCCAGCGACTACGACGGGGCGCTGGCGATCCGCGAGTCGGGCTTCCGCGACGCGGCCGACGGCGCGGGCTCCGGCGTCTGGGTCACCGACCACCCGCCGGACGCCGGCGACGACGCGGTGCTCTTCGCGATCGACGTCCCCGAGTCGGCCGCCGCCGGCTACGAGCAGGGCGCCGACGGCGACGGTCGCCGCTTCCTCCTCCCGGCCGACCTCCTCAACCGCCACGGCCCGCCGGTCGTCGAGGGCGACTGGTCCGAGTAGGGGCGGAGCGGGCGCCTCACGCCCCCGCCGGTCAGCCTTCGGAGATCGCCACCGTGTCGATGTAGACGGGCTCGGTGGGGGTCCCCGCCTCGGGGTCGGCGGGGTCGGCGAAGGACTCGATCGCGCGGGCGACGTCGAGCCCCTGCGTCACCGTGCCGAAGCGGGTGTAGTCGTTCTCCAGGAACGAGGCGTCGCCGGTGACGATGAAGAACTGCGAGCCGTTCGTGTCCGGGCCGGCGTTCGCCATCGCCACCGAGCCGGCCGGGTAGCCGTCCGCCGGGAGCTCGTCCTCGAAGGTGTAGCCGGGCCCGCCCGAGCCGGTCCCCTCGGGGTCGCCGCCCTGGATGACGAAGCCGGCGACGACGCGGTGGAAGGTGAGGCCGTCGTAGAAGCCCTCGCGGGCGAGGAAGACGAAGTTGTTGACGGCCACCGGGGCCCCGCCGGGATCGAGGGCGACGACGATCTCCCCGCACGAGGTGGCGAGGGTCGCGGTGTAGGCGGTCGCGGGGTCGATCGTCTGGGGCGGGGGGGCCGAGTAGGACCGGGGCGCCGCCGCGTCGGAGGGTGCCCGGCCCTCGCACACCGCTCCGGACGGCGAGGTGATCGCGGCCGGCGCATCGGTCTGCGCGGCCTCGTCCCCCGACCCGTCGCCGCCGCAGCCCACGGTGGCGGCCAGCGCCGCGCCCAGGGCCAGGACGGCGGCGACGCGGCGCGCGCTCGGCGCGGGCCCCCGCCTCACGCGGCCGGCACGGGCACGGCCGGGCCGCGCTCCTCGATGTCGCGCAGGCGGAAGTAGGTGAGCGTCCAGGCCACCGCGGCGAACGGCGCCGCCAGGGAGTGGCCGACCGCGGCCTGCAGGAACCCGCGCGCCGGCCCTCCGAGCGGGCTGAGGGCGATGCCCAGGGTCAGGCTGAACGCCAGCAGCACCAGCATCGTCAGCACCACGACCCCGAAGACCGGCCAGGCGTTGCCGCGCACGAGCGAGTGGCTCCGCCCGAACCCGTGGGCGACCCCGCAGCACTCCAGCATGATCACGGGCGCTACGACCAGCCACCAGGTGAGGAGCACGAGGCCGGGGACGATCAGCAGGGTGAGCCCCGCGATGATGCCCAGCGCCGCGAGTATGCCGGCGATCGTGAGCGCGACCAGGCGCCCGCCGGCATGGCGGAGGGTGGCGCCCACCCCGAGGTCGCGCCGACCCTCACGGACGTCCTCGACGGCCTTCACCAGAGCCCCCTGCACGAGGAAGAGCGCCGCGACGTTGAGGACGTTGGCCGCGACGATCCCGGGCCAGCCGATCAAGGCGAGCGCGGCCGACACGGCGCCGAGCGGCACGTAGATGACGGCGGCGATGGCGACGAAGTGGCGCCAGTGAGCCCGGTAGAGGTCCCAGCTGCTGCTCAGGATGTCGCCCGGGTCCATCTCGCGGCCATGGTACGGGAGGGCACGGCGCGTGCGCGGGGGGTCAGGTGCGGATGCCGACCCCGCGGACGAAGGTCCACCACGCCCACGCCAGCATCGCGGCCGCGAGGCCGAGGGTGATCCCCAGCGACAGCCCGAGCGGCACCTCGGACGCGCCGAGCGTGCCGTGGCGGGCGGCCACGACCATGTAGAAGATCGGGTCGGCGTGGGTCAGCGAGCGCCAGGGCTCGGCCAGGGCGTCCACCGCGTAGAAGACACCGCCGAGGAACACGAGCGGCTGGATCACGAGGTTCCCCACGACGTTCTGCTGCTCCCAGCCGGTCGAGTAGAGGCCCACGACGGTGCCGAGGGCCGAGAACGCCAGGCTCGTGCCCACGAGCACCGCGGCCAGGACCAGCGGGTGCTCCACCGGGTAGTCGACGAAGACGCGCGCCACGGCGAGGGTGAGGGCGCCGATCAGCAGGCTCCGCACCACGCCGCCGGCGAGGTACCCGAGCAGCAGCTGGGTCGGGCCCATGGGGCTGCTCGCCGGATCCTCGATGAAGCCGTCGTTTCGCGCCTGGTAGATCGAGGTGGCGTTGTTGCCGAAGGCCGACGTCGCGACGCCCATCAGCACCAGGCCGGGGACGATGAAGCGCTCGTAGGGGACGCCGTCGACCAGGCGGATGCTGCTGCCGAGCGCCACCCCGAACACGACGATGAAGAGCACCGCCGCCAGCACCGGCGGCACGATCGTCTGGGTCCAGAGGCGGAGGACCCGCAGGACCTCCCGCTCGGACAGCGCGGCCACCCCGCGCCAGCGCGCCGCCGTCACCGGGGCCGTCGTCACCGCCCGACCACCTGCAGGTAGACGTCCTCGAGGCGATCGGCGCCGAAGCGCTCGCGCAGGTCGGGCGGCGCCCCGTCGGCCACGATCCGCCCCCCGCGGATGAACGCGACCCGCTCGCAGAGCGCTTCGGCCTCCTCGATGTAGTGGGTCGTCAGCAGGATGGTCGTGCCGTCTGCGTGCAGCGCCCGGATGTAGGCCCAGAGGTCGTGGCGCAGCTCGAGGTCGACCCCGGCGGTGGGCTCGTCGAGGATCACCAGGCGCGGCCGGTGCAGCAGCGCGCGGGCGAGCAGCAGCCGTCGGCGCATGCCTCCCGACAGGTGGTGCGCGTAGCCGTCGGCCTTCGCCGACAGGTCGAACGCCAGGAGCATGTCGTCGGCGCGGCGGCGGGCGTCGGCCCGGCTCATGCCGAAGTAGCGGCCGTGCAGGGTCAGCGACTCGCGGACCGGGACGAAGCGGTCGAGCGCCACCTCCTGGGGCGCGTAGCCGATGGCGCGGCGGGATGCGTCCGCGCCCTCCCCCCACGCCGGCCCGCCGAACACGCGGATGGCCCCGCCGTCGGGACGGGTGAGCCCCACCACGCTGCGGATGAGGGTGGTCTTGCCGGCGCCGTTCGGCCCGAGCAGGCCGAAGAACGCCCCCTCCGGCACGACGAGGTCGAGGCCGTCGAGGGCCGTGACGCTCCCGAACCGCTTGGTCACGCCCTCGCAGGCGAGGGCGGGGGCGTCGTCGTCGATCACGAC
This sequence comes from Miltoncostaeaceae bacterium, assembly GCA_963819845.1. Lineage (GTDB taxonomy): Bacteria > Actinomycetota > Thermoleophilia > Miltoncostaeales > Miltoncostaeaceae > DATAGF01. The sequence goes on along the minus strand of CAWFXQ010000008.1, from coordinate 185,305 downwards.
CGGCGAGGCTATCGCTCCGTCAGCCCTCCGCGCCCTCCGGCTCCGCCGCGCCGTGCCGGCCGACCGCGTCCTCGCCGACGGGGTCAACGCGCGCCCAGCCCCATCTCGAGGAAGGCGGGGAGGGCGCCGCCGCCCGGCTCCACCTAGTAGGGGGTCTCCTGCGAGCCGCCGCGCTTGCGCAGGAGCACGAAGACCGCCGTCGCGACGCCGCCGATCACGAGGACCGGGGTCGCCACGCGCCGGAACCAGCCCTTCTGCTTCTCCGGCTCCTTGACCACGGCGGCCACGGCCTTCTGCAGGTCGGTCGCCGAGTTCTCCACCTTCTTGAGGAGCTTGCGGTCGCGGGCGATGCGCGCCGCGGCCTTCTTGGGCGGGGTGCCCTTGACCTCTCCGCTGACCTGTCGCCCGGTGTCGAGCGCCTGCCGCAACGCCGCGTGCAGCTCGGGGTCGTTCAGGGCCCGGTTCACGATCGGCCGCACCGTCTCGACGAGACCGGCCGCCGTGGCGACGACCGCCAGCGGCGCGCCCTTGGACTTGGACAGCATGCTGCTCCCTCCCCCGTTCGTCCCGTCGTTGGCGCGGGGGCCCGGCGCCGCCTCGCGCACGGCCCGGCGCGCGAGGCGCGCGGCCACCCACCAGATCACGTAGCCCACTATGGCCTTGCGGCGATTCATGATGCGAGCATAGTGCCGCGAGCGGGCGTTGGCGAAACATCGACCGCAGGACTCGGGGCGGGCGCGGCGAAGGGGCGGGCGACGCGGCGCGCGCCGGAGGGGCACACTCCGGCCCCCGCGCGGGCGGCCCGGTGGCGCGGGCCCGCCCTCCGGGGGTGCGCCGAGGCACCGGCGCCCCCCGACCCTGCCCGCGGGTATGGTGGCGCCGATGAGCGACGGCCGCACGTTCGCCCTGGTGCGCCACGGGGGCACCGACTACAACGCCGCGCGCCGCCTGAACGGCGACCCGGCGGTGCCCGTCCACCTGAGCGACGAGGGGCGGGCGCAGGTGGCCGCGCTGCGCGAGCGGATGGCCGGCACGCCCGTGGACCTGGGCGTGCGCACCCGCTTCCCCGCACCGCCCAGACCATCGAGATCCTGCTCGAGGGCCGGGACGTGCCGGTGGTCGTGTACCCCGACCTCGACGACGTGCTGCTCGGGGAGTTCGAGGGGCTGTCGGTCGACGACTACCGCCGGTTCCGCGACGAGCACGGCCAGGAGGCGCGGCCGCAGGGCGGCGAGAGCCGGCAGGACGCGCTGGCCCGGTACACGCGCGGCTTCGAGCGCCTGCTGGGCGTCGCCGCCCGCGCGCCGCTGGTCGTGACGCACGACATCCCCATCCGCTTCCTGGCGAACGCGATCGCCGGCGACGACCCGCTGGACGGCCCCGTGCACGCGGTGGCGAACGCCTCCCTGATGACCGTGGACGAGGACGATCTGCGCCGAGGCGTCGCGGCGATGCGGGGGCGCCTGGCGCGGGTGTGACGTCCGCGCGCGGCCGGCGTCGGCGGCGTGAGGTACCATCCTCCGCGGGCTGCGCGCCAGCCCCGTCGGATGAACGAGCGAAGGACGATCAATGCCTGAGGGTGTCGTGAAGTGGTTCTCGGCGGAGAAGGGCTACGGGTTCATCACCCCCGATGACGGGGGCAAGGACCTGTTCGTGCACTTCTCCGAGATCCAGGGGAGTGGGTACCGGAACCTCGAGGAGGGCCAGCGGGTCAGCTTCGAGGCGACCGAGGGCCAGAAGGGCCCGCAGGCGTCCAGCGTGACGCCGCTGTAGGCGCACAGCGGGATCGCAGACCGGAAGGGGAGAGTTCCTGGGTACGAAGCAGAAGGAAGAGGCGATCGAGGTGGAGGGCGAGGTCACCGAGGCCCTGCCCAACACCATGTTCCGCGTGGTCCTCGACAACGACCACGAGGTGCTCGCCCACATGGCGGGCAAGCTGAGGCGGTTCCGCATCCGCATCAACCCGGGCGACCGGGTGAAGGTGGAGCTGTCGCCCTACGACCTCAACCGGGGCCGCATCACCTTCCGCCTGAAGTAGCCCGGTCCTCGAGGACCGCGGCCAGGGCCGCCGGGGCGCCATCGGCATCCGGCGGTCTCAGGGCGGGCGCGGCCAGCCGGGCGGCGTCGATCACCGCCGGGCGCAGCGGGGCCTCGACCAGGCGGTCGCCGGCCACGCCCACGCGGTGGGCGCGGCGGTCGGGCCGCGACGCGACGACGGCCGCCAGGCGGCGGTCAACGAAGTGCAGGGCGACGCCGTCGTCGGCGGCGAGGCCCGCCGGGAGGCCGGCCCGCACGGCCTCGGCGCAGGCGTCGCGGCGCTGCCGGTGGTGGGGGCAGTTGCTGCCGGGCAGGAAGCCGAGCCCGTCGGGAGGCGCGTCAGCCGCCGGCCGAACGACGCCGTGACGCCGCCCTCGAACCAGCACATCGACCCGGCGCAGAGGCCCGCGAGCACCACCCCGCGCTCCCAGGCCTCGCGCAGGACGCCGTCGTTGTCGGGCTCCTCGGTGAAGCCCCCGCCGCCGAGCGCCACGATCTGCCGCGGCCGGCGGCGCGCCGAGGGCCGAGCCCGTGCGGAGGATCGCGGGGCCATGGCGGAATCATGGGCGCGCCCCCGCGTCCCCCGCGAGGGACCTGTGGACAGAGTGCGCCCGCCACCCCATGGCCGGATGCCCAGCGCGGTCGCCGGTAACCTGCCCCGCGATGACGCGACACATCGTGGCCTGCGGCGGCGGGGGATGGTCCTCGGACGGGCGGGTCGGCCCCCTGGAGGACCACATCCTCGGCCTCGCCGCCCGCGACCGGCCGCGCGTGTGCCTGCTCGCCACGGCCAGCGGCGACTCCGACTGGGTGATCTCCCGGTTCTACGAGAGCCTCGCCGGCGTCTGCGAGCCGAGCCACCTCGCGCTCTTCCGCCCCCACCCCGAGCCGGTCCGGCCGCGCCTGGCGGGCCAGGACGTCGTGTACGTCGCCGGGGGCAGCAGCGCCAACCTGGCGGCCGTGTGGGGCACCCACGACATCGGAGCGGCACTGCGCGACGCGTGGGAGCGCGGGGTCGTCATGTCCGGCGTGAGCGCGGGGGCGATCTGCTGGTTCGAGCGCGGGCTCACCAGCTCGCTGGGCCCCGGCTTCGCGCCCGTCGACGGCCTCGGCGTCGTGCCGGGCGGCTTCTGCCCCCACGCCGACAGCGACCCCGGCCGGCTCGTCGTCCTGCGCGAGCTCGTGGACTCGGGGCGCATGCCCGCCACGTGGGCGGTCGATGACGGCGCGGCGGTGCACCTGTCCGACGGGGCTCCCCCGCGGCTCGTGGCGGCCGGCCCTGGGCGCGGGGCCCGCCGCATCGGCCCGCGCGAGCTCGACGAGCCGCTGGAGCCGCTCGCCCTCGCCTCCTAGAAGACCGTCTCCACGACGCCCCGCCGCGGGCCGGAGACGATGAGGTACTCCAGGTTGCGCACGTGCGAGACCGTCCCGACCCGCTCGCCGGCGGGGTTGTGGATGCCGATGCGGGCACCGACGTAGCGGGGGAGCTCGATGGCGATGGCCGCGACGTGGCCGCGCTCGGCCAGGAGGGCCGCGACGTCGGCGGGGTCGTGGAAGCCCTCGTCGCTGACCGAGGCCACGATCCAGGGGGTGGTGAGCGACTCGACCAGCCCGGCGAGAGCCGGCCAGGCCTCGCGCGAGCGGTTGAACGCGCTGCGGGTGGTGCGGCAGTCGGCGCGCTTGCGGGCGACGCCGTACGCCTCGGGGCGGTCCCAGCGCACGAGGGTCTCCCACACGTGGTAGTTCGAGAAGTAGGAGTGTCCGTTGTAGGGCGGGTCGATGTAGGCGCAGTCGACCCCGTGGAGGTCGGCCGCGAGCGCGTTCGCGTCGCGGCGCATCACCTCGCCCGCCGGGCCGGCGACCGGGGCCGGCTCGCGCAGCTCCAGCGGGCGCTGTGAGCGGGCGGCCGGCCGCTTGAGGTAGGCCATCTGGAGGCCGCAGGTCGAGTCCACGCGGTCGGCGCCCTCGAGCAGGCTCGTGAGCAGGCACCCGCGCAGGGGCTCGGGCGCGCCGAGGTCGTCGATGGCGTCGCGGATGGCGTCGATGCGGGCGCCGTTCTCGGCCGAGAAGAAGCGGGCCTCGCTGCAGAATGTGCGCGTCACGTAGCCCGGCCGGCCCGGCAGCGCGGCCAGCCGCGCCAGCAGGTCGCGCAGGCGCGCCCGGTCGAGGTCGTCGCCGCTGGCGATGTAGGCCTGGCCGAGGGCCTCGGAGTAGGTCGCGACGTCGTTGGAGAGCACGCGCCGGCCGGCCCGCCGGAAGGCCTGGCCGGCCCGGGTCGTCCCCGCGAACAGGTCGGCGGCCGAGCGGATCGGCAGCCGCCGCGCCACCGCCTCGAGCACCGGCGCGAGCGCCCGCTTCGAGCCGATGTACTTGATCATCGGGCCCCGGGGCCGACCTCGGTGCGGCCGTCGGCCTCGTCGTGCCCCGCGCCCTCCAGGCTCATCCCGCCCCCGCCTCGATCACGGCGCCATCCTCGCGGGCCGGCCGGACGGCGCGGCGCGCGGCGGCGACCACGATCCAGGCGACCGCCGCCCCCAGGGCCACGCCCGCCAGCACGTCGGAGGGGTAGTGCACGCCGAGGTAGACGCGCGAGAGCCCGATCGCCGCGACCAGCGCGACCAGCGGGACGCGCAACCGCGGGTGGAGGAGGGCGACGACGCCGGCCGCCGCAGCGGCGGTGGCGGCGTGCCCCGACGGCAGGCTCGCGTCGGGAGGGATCGTGCCGATGGCGGTCAGCCCGGGCTCTGCGAGGGCGGGCCGGACACGATCGACGGCCTCCTTCAGCAGCCCCGCCGCGAGCGAGGCGGCGATGAGGGCGAGGGTCGCCAGGAGGGCCGTCCACGGGACGGCGCGCGGGCGGCGCCGCAGGTCGGCCGCCGCGCCGATCGCCGCGATGGCCACGCCCTTGACCCACCAGGCCGACAGCAGCACCATGACGGCCGTCAGGCCCCCGGCGCGCAGGTCGGTCACGGCCCGCAGGGCGGCCTCGTCGGCCTCGAGGAGCGCGTCGAGCACGGGCATCGGGGCAGGGTAGCCGAGGGCCGGCGTCGAACGGGGGAGCGTCGCCCCTCGTCATCCCGGAGGCCACGTGCCGCGACTCGACTCCCGCCTCGCCCCGCTCGCCATCGCCGCCCTCGGCGTCGCCGTGCTGACCGTCGGCTGGCTCCTCGGCCTGGCCGGCTGACCGCTCGCCTGGGCCGCGATTGTTCGGCCCACCTCACATCGGGTCGATGGCGCGTATATTGCGCCCGTCGTGGCGAGCGCCAAGCGCAAGCGGGTCAAGATCAAGAAGCGCTGCTGCGAGTCGAAGAAGCGCTGTGACGGGTGCCCGCTGCGGCCCGAGAACCGGAAGGCACGGCGGCGGGGCCGAGCCCGGCGCTAGGGGGCGCGGGCGGCCACCGGGCCGCCGTCCGCAAGGCGCTCACCGACGCCCAGGCACCCCGGGCACGTGATCGGGGCCAGCCCGCCGCCGCCGGCCGAGGCCGTCAGCAGGCGCCGCTGCCCCCAGCACGTCGCGCACGGCACCCAGACGCCGCCGGCGTCGTGAGGCGTGTGGCCATGACGGGTCATGGGGGCGAGTGTGAGCCGTCGGCGCGCGGACTCCCTTGGCCGCAGGGCCGAAATCGGAGGCACGTCCTCCGACGGCCCGGCGCGGTAGCCTGCTCCGCCGTGAGCGCGTTGTGACGGAGGCCTTCCGCCGGGAGATGGCTGCGGGCTACGGCTTCGAGGGCGCCCGGGTCCACCTCGGGCGGCCGCTGGTGTCGCCCGGCGCGGAGCCGCCGGACACCGCGGTGGACGTCGCGCTGCCGCTGGGGTTCCTCAATCGCCACGGCCTCATCGCCGGGGCGACCGGGACGGGCAAGACGCGGACGCTCCAGCTCATCGCCGAGCAGGCCTCCGCGGCCGGGTGCCCGGTGTTCGCCGCCGACATGAAGGGCGACCTGGCGGGCCTGGGGGCGCCGGGCGAGGCATCCGACGCCGTGACCGCCCGCGCGGCCGAGCTCGCCCACGAGTGGGCGCCGGTCGCCGCGCCCGTCGAGCTCCTGTCGCTCACCGGCGCGGGCGGCGTCCCCCTGCGCGCCACCGTCACCGGGTTCGGCCCGACCCTGCTGTCGAAGGTCCTGGGCCTCAACGACACGCAGGAGTCGAGCCTCTTCCTCGTCTTCCGCTTCTGCGACGAGAAGGGGCTGCCGCTGGTCGACCTCGAGGACCTGCGCGCGGCGCTGGCCTACCTCACCGGCCCCGGCAAGCCCGAGCTCAAGGCGATCGGCGGCATCTCCACCGCCACCGCGGGCGTGCTGCTGCGCGAGGTCTCGCGCCTCGAGGCCGAGGGCGGCGACGTCTTCTTCGGCGAGCCGGAGATGGAGATCCCCGACCTCATCCGCACCGCCCCGGACGGCCGCGGCATCGTGTCGGTGCTCGACCTGGCCGACATGGGCGAGCGGCCCGCGTTGTTCTCGACCTTCCTGATGTGGGTGCTGGCCGAGCTGTTCGACACCCTCCCCGAGGTCGGCGACCCCGAGAAGCCGGTCCTGGTCTTCTTCTTCGACGAGGCGCACCTGCTCTTCGACCACGCCTCGGATGCGTTCCTCGACGCCGTGGCCCGCACCGTGCGGCTGATCCGCTCCAAGGGCGTCGGGGTCTTCTTCATCACCCAGCTGCCCACCGACGTCCCCGACGAGGTGCTCGCCCAGCTGGGGCACCGCGTCCAGCACGCCGTGCGCGCCTTCACGCCCAAGGACGCGCGGGCGCTCAAGCAGGCCGTCGAGACCTTCCCGGCGACGGAGCACTACGACCTCGCGGAGACCCTGGGCGCCCTGGGGGTCGGCGAGGCGGCCGTCACCGCGCTCGACCCGCGCGGCGTCCCGACCCCCGTGGTCGCCACCCGGCTCTACCCACCGGCCTCGCGAATGACCCCGCTGACCCCGGAGGAGCGGGCGGCCGCGATCGCGGCGTCGCCGCTGCAGCCGAAGTACGCCGACCGGCTCGACCGCGAGAGCGCCGCCGAGCTTCTCGAGGCGCGAATGGCGGGCGACGCCGCCGCGGCCGAGCAGGCGCGCGAGAGGGCCGCTCCCGCACCCCGCCGGCGGACCGAGCCGCCGCCCGACGACACCAGCCTCGCCGGCCAGGTGGAGGACGTGCTCGACTCCAGCCTGGGGCGCACGGTCGTGCGCGAGGTGCTCCGGGGGATCTTCGGCGGGCGCCGCCGCCGCTGACGTCCCTAGGCGGTGACGCCCGAGGGCGCGCCGACGCCCGGGTCACGCGCGGCCCGCGGCCCGTCCTCGCGCGGTCGCGGGGCGACGGCGGTGTCGGGAAGGCCGAGGGCGCGGCGCGCCCTGCGGTAGGCGGCGTAGGCCACCGGAGCGCCCACCAGCATCGCGGTCTCGGCGGCGATGGCCCCGGTCGCGTAGCACTGTCCGCACATCGAGGTCCCCTCCGTCGGCGTGGGGGCGGGTGAGCAGCTGCCCGCCGGGGTCCCGGCGCCCCCGACCCTACCGGTCGCCCGTCGTGGAGGCGCTCCCGCCGGTGCCCGCCGGCGCCGGGGCCGCCGGTCGAGCTGCCGCCGCCGCCGGACGGGGCGCCGGGCCGGGCCGGGCGCGCGCCCCCCTCGTTCCCGAGCCAGCGCCCCTCGCGGAACCACCGGCGCATCGTCGCCGCCGAGGGCGGGCGCGCCGCGCCGCCCGCGAGCAGGCGTCGGAGCTGCTCGATCACCCGCGCCGGGCGCTCCCCGGCCCCGAACCGCCGCTCCGCCTCGCGCCGGAGCTCCGGCCAGGCGTACGACCCGGGCCGCCCCCGGGCCGGCTCCCCTCGCAGCCGCGCCATGTGCAGCCGAAGCGCCCGGCTGCGCGCCGCCGTGAGGCACCCCGCGGCATTCCATGCGCCCATCAGGCTCGCCACCAGGTCCCGTCCCGCCCGACCCGTGACGAACCCGGGCTCGCGGTGGGCCGCGCACAGCCACACCGACACCCCGCCCGGAAGGTGGAGCTGCGCCCGCTCCCCGGCCCCGGGGCCCATGCACAGCAGGCACGGCGGCCGCTTCCCGAGTCTCTGCCCCTTGTACAGGCTCCCCGCCACGACCCGAGCCTGATCGGCCGCCCGTCACGGATCATCACCCCGGAGGGCCGAAACCGTGCCGCGACGGTGCGGCTCCGTACGCAATTGGCCACGGCCCGAACGGCCAATCGGCCAACGCGCGGCGACGGGCCGGCTGGACGCCCATGACGACGGACGCCCCTCCGACGGGGAGATGGCCCTTGGGGTCAACCGCGCCGTGTGCAATTGGCCACGCGCCGCCCGGCCAATTGGCCAACGCGCCGGCCCGGCCAATTGGCCAACGCGCCGCGCCGGCTCGTCGCCCACCAGGACGGACGCCGATCAGACCGCGTGCCCGTTCCCTCTGTCCAATTGGACGACCGAGTCGTGGCCGATCGACACATTGCACCGCCACGGGTCCTCCGGGGTGGGGCTCGGGGACTCGCACCGGGGTGGGCGCCTCGAGCCTCCGCCGGGCCGCGACGCTCCCCAGCAGAGCAGGCGCCGCCCGGCGGCCGGGCCGAAGGCCCGGGCCGGATCGCCGGGACGCCCGCCCGCTCGAGGTCAGGCTGAGGGGAGCCGGATCGTGAAGTGGCCGCCGGCGGCGGAGTCGGCGTGGACGTCGCCTCCGGCGGCGCGGGCCAGGCGGCGGGCGAGGGGGAGGCCGAGGCCCGCGCCGCCGTCGCGCCCGCCGCCACCGCCACCACCGCCGCCGTTGCCGCCCCTGTCACCGCCGCCGATCCGGGCCCCCGGCTCGAAGATGCGCTCGCGCTCGGCCTCGGGGACCCCCGGGCCGTCGTCGGCGACCGTGACCGCCACGTCGCCGGCGTCGGTGGTCACCCCGATCCTCACGTCTCCGCGCCCGTGACGGCAGGCGTTCTCGACGACCGGGTGCAGGATCCGCTCGATGACCTCGGGGTTGACGCCGGCGCGGGGGCGGCCGGAGGAGGGGTTGACCCGGACGACGATCCTCCGCCCCTCGGCCAGCGGGCCCAGGTCGCCGACGACGCGGGACGCGGCATCGGCCACGTCGCCGGTGCCGCGGGGCGTCAGCGCGTCCTGGCGGGCGGTGGCGAGCAGGGTCTCGATCGTCGTGCCGATCCGCTCCGCGCTCGCGCGGATCGCGCGCAGCGCCTCCTCGTACTCGGCCGTGCTCCGCTCCCGGCGCAGGGTCAGGTCGACCTCGGCCCGGATCTGGGCGAGCGGGGTGCGCAGCTCGTGGGAGACCTCCGCGGTGAGCCGGCGTTCGCGGCGCATGCCGGCCGCGAGGCGGTCGAGCAGCCCGTCGAGCGTCGCCGCGAGCCGCGAGATCTCGTCGTGCGGGGGGCCGACGTCGAAACGCTCGTCGAGGTCGCGCTCGCTCCAGTGCGCCGCGTCGTCGGTCATGCGGGCCACCGGGCGGAGCGCCGCGCGGAGCATCGCGGCCGAGGCCAGGGCCACCGCCACCAGCACGATCGCCGCCAGCGTGATGGAGGAGATCAGCGCGATGACCTGGGTCCGCTGGTACGGCTGGAGGGAGATGCCCGCCACCACTGTGCCGATCCTCCGCTCGCCCACGGTCACAGGGAGCACGTGCATCCGCACGTCGCCCGGCACCTCCAGGGTGCGCTCGGGCCCTCCCGACAGCGCGCTCGCCTGGAGCTCGAGCGCCCGGGTCACCTGGGGGCGCTGGAGCGCCGTCCCCTCCGCGTCGAAGACCCAGGCGCGCGTGTCGATCGTCGCCGCCACCGGGCCCTCCGGGTCGACGATCCGCCCTCCGCGGATCACCAGGTTGTCGCGCTCCACCGCGGCCCGGGCCGCGACGATCTCCTCGGCGTCGTTCTCGAGGTTGCGGTCGATGACGACGTTGACGGCCGCCGTGCCGGCGGCGAGCACGATCCCGACGCCGGCGACGATCAGCATCAGGAGCCGGGTGCGGAGGGCCCGCGGCGCGCGGAGCCGGCTCACCGGATGGCGTAGCCGACGCCGTGCACCGTTTCGAGCCGGGGGGCGTCGGGCAGGCTCCGCAGCTTGCGCCGGAGACGGGCGATGTAGGCGTCGAGCGTGTTCTCGTTGACGATCGCGCCGTGGGGCCACCCGACGCGGATGAGCTCGCGGCGGCGCACCGCCTCGCCGGGCCGGGCGAACAGCGCCGCCACGATGCGGAACTCGGTCGGGGTCACCCGCACGCGGTGGGCTCCCGAGACCAGCGCGTGCGAGCCGGGGTCGAGCACCACGCCGCCGACGCCGGCCGGGGCCGCCCCGGCCGAGCCGCGGCGGGCGAGGGCCCGCAGCCGCGCCGCCAGCTCGTCGAGCGAGAAGGGCTTCGACACGTAGTCGTCCCCGCCCGCCTCGAAACCGGCCAGCCGGTCCACCAGCGCGTCGCGGGCGGTGAGGAACAGGACCGGCGTCGTGACGCCCTGCGCCCGCAGGGCCTGGCACGCGTCGCGCCCGTCGCAGTCGGGGAGGCCGATGTTGACCACCAGGACGTCGGGCGCGGCGGCCGGGACGCGCGCCAGCAGCTCGGCGCCGGTGGACAGCACCTCGCACCGGAAGCCCTCCTCGCGGAGCCCTCGCGCGAGGACGGAGCGCAACGCCGAGTCGTCCTCGACCACCAGCACGAGCGGCGACAGCATCGGCGCCAGTATCGCCCTTCGAGACTCCTCAGGCGACCGTTCAGGACTTTTTCAGGGGCGCACGATAAGAGTGGCGACGCCCGAAGTGCCAATTGGCCTGCGGGAACGCGGTCGTGTCGGCGCGCTGCCGGTGGGGGACCTGAGCGGCGCGCCGACCGACTCCGGTCCGGTCCGCGGAGTCACCCCGCGGCCTGCGACGGCTGCGCCGGCATCGCCGGCGGGGGTCCGCTGACGCAGCAGTGCGCCGGCGCCGGCGCCCGGGGCGGCGCGTCCGGCCGGCGGATGGTGGCCAGCGCCAGCACTCCGCCCGCCGCGCAGGCGCCGGCGCAGATCAGCATCCCGGTGCGGTAACCCACATCGAAGGCCTCCGGCACCAGGTAGTCGTCGCCCGAGATGCCGGCCGCGAGGGGGATGACGGCCACGGCGAGCAGGCTTGCGACACGCGCCACCGCGTTGTTGATCGCCGACGCGATCCCCGCCCGCTCCTCCCCGGCCGCTCCCAGCACCGTGACGTTGAGGGGCGCGACCGTGATCGAGAGGCCGAGCCCGAACAACAGCACCCCCGGCAGGATGTCGGCGACGTAGGAGGCGTCCGGCCCGACCTGCGAGAGCATCGCGAGGCCGCTCGCCGCGACGATCGGGCCGAGGCCCATCGGCAGCCGTGGCCCGATGCGCTGGGACACGCGGCCGGCCGTCGAGGAGAGCAGCAGCACCACCACCGTGAGCGGGATGAGCGCGGAGCCGGCCTGCAACGGCGAGTAGCCCACCACCTGCTGCAGCTGGATCGGGAGGAGGAAGAGCGCGCCGCTCAGCGCCGCGTAGACGACGAACGTCATCGCGTTCGCGGCCGAGAAGAGGCGGTTGCGGAAGATGTCGAGCGGGATCATGGGGTGGCTCCCGCGCGCCTCGACCATCAGGAACGCGCCGAGGCTCGCGACGCCGAGCACTCCCAGGGTCACGACCGTCGGGTCGGTCCAGCCGGCCGCGTCGCCCTCCGTGAGCGCGTAGGTGACCCCCGCCAGGCCGAACGCCGTGAGCGCCGCCCCGGCCAGGTCGAGCTTCTGCCCGCGCACCTCCGGGTTGACCGTCTCGGGGATCCGGCGGGCGGCCCACACGACGACCGCGGCGAGCGGCAGGTTGATGAGGAAGATCAGGCGCCACGACGCGGCCTCCACCAGCCAGCCCCCGGCGAAGGGCCCGATCGCCGTCGAAACGCCCGCGAGCCCCGACCACGCCCCGATCGCCGAGCCCCGGTCGTCGGGGTGGAAGACCGCCTCGAGGATCGCCAGGCTGCCCGGGGTGAGCAGCGCCGCGCCCACGCCCTGGATCGCCCGCGCGGCGATGAGCGCCTCGACGGTCGGCGCCAGTGCGCACAGCAGTGACGCGATCGCGAACCAGACCACGCCCCACACGAACACCCGCCGGCGCCCGAGGTGGTCGCCCAGCGACCCGCCGATGAGGATGAGGCCCGCCAGGGTCAGCGCGTAGGCGTTCACGGTCCACTGGAGGTCCGCCAGGTCGGCGTCGAGGTCCTCGCCGATGCTCGGCAGCGCGATGTTGACGACCGTCCCGTCGAGGAACGCCATCCCCGAGCCCAGCACGGTGGCCAGGAGCACGATCCAGCCCCGGCGGGTCCCGTAGCGGACCAGCTCGCCCCCGGCCGCCGGCGCGGGGCCGGCCGCCGTCAGGCCTCCTCGGGGGGCACGGCGAGCGGCCGCCGGTCGGGCCCCATCGCGACCATCGTGAAGTGCCCGACCGTGCACAGCTCGCCGGTGCCGTCGCGCGGGCTCTCCTTGCGCACCTCGACGCGCACCCGCATGCTCGAGCGCCCGACCTGGATCACCCGGGCGTCGATGTCCACGAGGTCACCCTGGAGGATCGGCACCCTGAAGGCGATGTCCTCGATGGCGGCCGTCACCACGGTCGTCCGCGCGCGCCTCATGGCGGCGAAGCCCGCCGCCTTGTCCATCCACGACACCAGGGTGCCGCCGAAGAGGTTGCCCTGCGGGTTGGTGTCCGTCGGGAAGACGGACTCGAGAAGGCGTGCCTCCACCCGGACCTCCGGCTCGCGGACCGCCGCGGGCGCGGCGGTGGCCCAGGTTAGCCGCCGGAGAGAGCCCGCGGCCACGCCCTGTTCGCGGCCGCGGCGAGCGACCCGCCGACCAGCGCGCCGGCGAGGCCGGCCAGGGCGATGACCGCCAGCGCGAGGCCCTCCTCCCACGCCCCCGACAGCCCGGTGTGCACCCAGTGGGGCAGGCCGAGGCGCTCGGGGATGCTCTCGCCGCCGTCGCGCAGCGCGATCACGATCGCGTCCGCCCCCGTCGCGAGCATGGCGGCGCACCAGGCCAGGCCGGCGTGCAGCATCGCCTGGCCGCGCGCGATCCGGGCCGCCGTGTAGCCCCCGAGGACGAACGCGCCGGCCTGCACCGCCATGACCCAGAGGCCCGGCATCAGGCGGTCCTCCACGCCGGGCTCCCCCGTGGCGATCCCGACGCCCAGGCCGAGGTCGACGCCGGCTTCGCGCAGGCACGCGACGGCCAGGGCGGCCGCCCCCCAGGCCGTCAGCCAGCCCAGCAGGACGGCGAGCGGCGAGAAGGGGGCCGCATGGCGCCGGCGCGCCCGCGGCGGCCGCGCCTCCTCCGCCCGGGCCTCCGGCGGGGGCGCCACCATGGTCGGGGCGTCGGGGCGGCCGTCCGCGATCTCGCGGTGCTCGGGCATGGCCTCCATCTACCCGCCGCGGCGCCGGGCGAACCCTGCCGGGGGTTGACGCCCCCCGCGGGAGGCCGTGTGATGGCCGTGTGCCGGTGCACATCACCCCCCTCACGCCGCTGGCCTTCCTGGAGCGCTCCGCGTCGGTCTTCGCCGGGCGGACGGCCGTCGTGGACGGCGACGCGCGCCTGACGTACGCCGATCTCGCCGCCGAGGTCACGCGCATGGCGCAGGCCCTCCGGGCCTCGGGGGTCGGGCCCGGCGACCGCGTCGCGTACCTCTGCCGCAACGCCCTGCCGCTGCTGCTCGCCCACTTCGCGGCGCCCCTGGCCGGCGCCGTGCTGGTGGCCGTCAACACCCGCCTCGCCCCCGAGGAGGTGCGGGCCATCTGCGACCACTCCGGCGCCCGGCTGCTGGTGGCGGACCCCGAGCTGGGCGGCACGGTCGCCCCGGTCGCGGACCGGCTGGCGACCGTCGGCGAGGTCGTCTGGACCGGCGCGGCACCCGCGGGCCTCGCCGGGACCGCCTACCCCGACCTCCTGGCGCGGGGTTCGGACGGCCCCCTGCCGTGGAGCGTCGAGGACGAGGACGCGACCATCTCGATCAACTACACCTCGGGCACCACCGGCGCGCCCAAGGGCGTGATGTACACCCACCGCGGCGCCTACCTGAACGCCCTCGGCGAGAACATCACCGCCGGCCACGGACCCGGGACCGTCTACCTCTGGACCCTCCCGATGTTCCACTGCAACGGCTGGTGTCACCCGTGGGCCATCGCGGCGGCCGGCGGCGTGCAGGTGTGCCTGCCGGCCGTGCGCGGCGAGGAGATCTGGCGCCTGATCGACGAGGAGGGGGTCACTCACCTCTGCGGCGCGCCCGCCGTGCTGTCGGTGCTCGTCAACGCCCCCGAGGCCCACGCGCTCGACCGCGAGCTCGTCGTGATGACCGCCGCCGCCCCGCCCAGCCCGACCATCCTCGCCCAGACCGAGGCGCTCGGCGCGCGCGTGGCGCACGTCTACGGCCTCACCGAGACCTACGGCCCCTACACCGTGTGCCAGTGGCAGGTCGGGTGGGAGGACGAGGAGTCCGAGGCGCGGGCCCGGCTGCTCTCCCGCCAGGGCGTGGCGATGGTGCAGGCCGACCCGATCCGGGTGGTCAACGAGGCCGGCGCCGACGTGCCCCGCGACGGCGCGACCATTGGGGAGATCGTCATGTCCGGCAACAACGTCATGAAGGGCTACCACGACGACCCCGAGGCGACGGCCGCCGCCTTCCGCGGCGGCGTCTTCCACTCCGGCGACCTGGGCGTGTGGCACCCGGACGGCTACGTCGAGCTGCGCGACCGGGCCAAGGACGTGGTGATCTCGGGCGGCGAGAACATCTCGACCATCGAGGTGGAGCAGGCCCTGGCCAGCCACCCCGCCGTCCTCGAGGCGGCCGTCGTCGGCGTGCCCGACGACCGCTGGGGCGAGCGGCCGAAGGCCTTCGTGGTGCTGCGCGCTGCGGGCGCCGCCGATCCCGACGACCTGCGGGCCCACGTCCGGGGCCTGCTCGCCGGCTACAAGTGCCCCGACGTCGTCAACATCGTCGACGAGCTGCCGCGCACATCCACCGGCAAGGTGCGCAAGGTGCTGCTGCGCGAGCGCGAGTGGGCCGGCCGCGCGAGGAGGATCAACTGATGGGCGCATACGAGCAGCAGTACCGGCGCAGCCTCGACGACCCGGAGGGCTTCTGGCTCGATGCGGCCGGCGCGATCGACTGGGAGCGCGCACCGACGCGGGCGCTCGACGCCTCGGCCGCGCCGCTCTACCGCTGGTTCCCGGACGGCTCCCTCAACACCTGCCACAATGCCCTCGACCGCCACGTCAACGGCGGCCGCGCCGACCAGCTCGCGCTGGTCCACGACTCGCCGGTCACCGGGGAGGTGCGCGCGTTCACCTACCGCGAGCTGCGCGACCGGGTGGCCCGCGTGGCGGGGGCGATGCGGCGCCTGGGCGTGGGCCCCGGCGACACCGTCGTCATCTACATGCCCATGGTGCCCGAGGCGGCCGAGGCGATGCTCGCCTGCGCCCGCATCGGCGCGGTCCACTCCGTCGTCTTCGGAGGGTTCGCGCCGCGCGAGCTGGCGGCCCGCATCGACGACGCGCGGCCCGCCCTGCTGGTGACCGCGTCGTGCGGCATCGAGGTGCAGCGGGTCGTCGAGTACATGCCGCTCCTGAACGCCGCCCTCGAGATCGCCGAGCGCCCGCCCCCGCGCTGCATCGTCCTGCAGCGGCCGCAGGCGCCGGCCTCGCTGACCCCGGGTCGGGACGTCGAGTGGGGCGAGGCCCTCGACGGCGCCGAGCCCGCGGGCTGCGTCCCGGTGGCGGCCACCGACCCGCTCTACGTCCTCTACACCTCGGGCACGACGGCGGCGCCCAAGGGGGTCGTGCGCGACAACGGGGGACACGCCGTCGCCCTGCGCTGGTCGATGGAGAACATCTACGGCGTCGGCCCGGGGGAGGCCTTCTGGGCGGCGTCCGACATCGGATGGGTCGTCGGCCACTCGTACATCGTCTACGGGCCGCTGATCGCCGGCTGCACCACGGTGCTCTTCGAGGGCAAGCCGGTCGGGACCCCCGACGCCGGCGCCTTCTGGCGGGTGATCGCCGATCACGGCGTCGCCGCCCTCTTCACCGCGCCGACCGCGTTCCGGGCGATCAAGAAGGAGGACCCGGAGGGCCGCCTGATGGCCGGCCACGACCTCTCCCGGTTCCGCACCCTCTTCCTGGCGGGCGAGCGCCTCGACCCCGACACCTACCACTGGGCGACCGGGCTGCTCGGCGTCCCGGTGATCGACCACTGGTGGCAGACCGAGACCGGGTGGCCCGTGGCCGCCAACTGCATGGGCCTCGAGCCGCTGCCGGTGAAGCCCGGCTCACCCACGAAGGCGGTCCCGGGCTGGGACGTCCGCATCCTCGATGGCGGGGGCGCCGAGGTGCCCGCGGGAACCGAGGGATCCGTGGTCATGCGCCTGCCGCTGCCGCCGGGGGCGCTGCCCACGCTCTGGGGCGACGACGCGCGCTTCGTCTCCGGGTACCTGTCGGCCTACGAGGGCCACTACCTCACCGGCGACGGCGGATACGTTGACGAGGACGGCTACCTCTACGTGATGGGGCGGATGGACGACGTGCTCAACGTGGCCGGCCACCGGCTGTCGACCGGCGCGCTGGAGGCGGCGCTCGCCGGGCACCCCGACGTGGCCGAGTGCGCGGTGATCGGCGTGGCCGACGATCTCAAGGGCCAGGTGCCGGTGGGGCTGGTCGTGATGAAGGCCGGCGCCGACCGCGACGAGGCCGAGGTCGAGGCCGAGCTCGTGGCGCAGGTGAGACGCGAGGTGGGCCCCGTGGCGAGCCTCAAGCGCGTGGCGGTGGTGGCGCGCCTGCCCAAGACGCGCAGCGGCAAGATCCTGCGCCGGACGATGCGCGACATCGCCGACGGCCGGCCCTACTCCGTCCCGAGCACCATCGACGACCCGGTCATCCTGGAGGAGCTGGTCGAGGTCCTGGCCCCGGGGGCGGGCCCCGGCTGAGGGCTACGCCCCGGCGGCCGTGCCACCCGGCATGATCCGCTCCCCGAGGCCGTCGGGGACGATCGCCGCGTGGAAGTCATAGAGCTCGTCGCCGTAGCCGGCGCCCATCAGCCCGGCCGAGTGGCCCCCGTCGACGACGAGGGTCTGGCCGGTGACGCGGCTCGAGGCGTCCGAGGCGAGGAACAGCAGGGGCCCCACCAGCTCCGAGGGATCCCCCACGCGGCCGGTCGGCTCGTGCCGGAGGATGTGGTCGCCGTACACCGGCGCCTCGATGAACGGGCTCGCCATCTCGCTGGGGAACCATCCGGGCGCGAGCGCGTTCACGCGCACGCCGCGGCCGGCCCAGGACAGGGCGAGGTTGCGGGTCAGGTTGATGACGGCCGCCTTGGTCGCCTGGTAGGCGGGCGGGAAGTGCTGGACGCCCGCCAGGCCGGCGGTCGACGACACGTTGATGATGGCCCCCGAGCCCTGGGCGAGCATGACGGCGCCCGCATCACGGCAGCAGTACCAGAGCCCCAGCAGGTTCACGCGCACCGTCTGCTCGAAGAGCGCGTGGGGCAGCCGCTCGGCCATCGGCCCGGCGTCACCGGCGGTGCCGGCGTTGCAGACCAGGACGTCCACGCGCCCGAAGCGCTCGACGGCGGCCTGCACCATCGACGCGACCTGATCCGGCTCGGTGACGTCGCACGCCACCGCGAGAGCCCGCCCGCCCGCCTCCTCGATCCGGCCGACCAACTCGTCGAGCCTCTCCGCCCGGCGGGCGCTGACCACGACGCTCGCCCCGGCGTCGGCGAGGGCCTCGGAGAACGTCACGCCCAGCCCGGAGGACGCCCCGGTCACGATCGCCGTCCGCCCCGTCAGATCCCACATGCCGTCGTCCATCGCTGCGCTCCCCCCAAGTCGGTCGTCAGACAAGCCTCCCTACGTCGGGGGGCGATGCGCGTCAAGAGCGTCGCCGGGTCGTCTCGGAATGCGAGGCCCGACCGCGCTCAGCGGGCCTCGGCGGGCCCGCCCCTCAGCGGCCGCCCGGCCGTCGCCCGGCGCTCGTTGTCGCGCACGCGGGGCTCGTAGTGGGCGAAGAACACCTTGCCGGCGAGCTCGCGGCGGCTGCGCACCCCGGTCTTCTCGAAGATGCCCTTGAGGTGTTGCTGGACGGTGTGCGGCGACACCGACAGGCGCGTCGCGATGGCCGTGGTCGAACTCGCCCTGCAGCACCAGGCGCGCGACCTCCTGCTCGCGCTCGGTGAGGCCGTGGGCCGCCATCAGCAGCGGCGCGATGCGCGCCGGCTGGGCGGGCTCGATGATCACGGCCGTGCGGGTGGCGCCGTCCGAGACCAGGGAGGCGCCGTGCAGCACCACCCAGCGCCCCGAGGCGGCCAGCACGCGCGCGAACGCCACCTCGCCCGGCGCCTCGTCGTCGGCGGTCCGCCGCGCGCGGCCGGCGACCGCGAGCACGGCCGGCGGCAGGCGGTTGGCGCCCTCCCAGTCGCCGTCGGGCAGCTCGGCGAGCCAGGCCTCGGCGCCCGGCGTGGCCGACTCGACGCTCCAGTCCTCGCGCAGCACCACCAGGCCCGGGGCGTCGGGGCCCTCGGGGTCGGCCGCCCCGCCCACCAGGAGGGCCCGGCGAGCGCCCTCGGCGAGGTGCCCCGAGACGTCGCGCAGAAGCTCGAGCTCGTCCGGTGAGTACGTCGGCGCGCCGACCTCGCGGTAGAGGCCGAGGCATCCCCAGGCGTCGCCCGACCGCGCCCGCAGGCCGACGATCACCTCCTGCTCGGCCCCGTGCTCGCTCATCGCGGTGCGGTAGCGGTGGCTGCGCTCCGGCCGGCCGCCCGTCGCCTCGTGGAGCGTGCGGACGCCCCGCGCCGAGCGGACCACGTGGACGATCTTGTTGAAGTCGTCCGCGTAGTACTCGTCGGCGAGCCACTCCGGCGGGATCTCGGGCAGCCCGTCCTGATAGTGGCTGGTGATGAGCAGCGACGCCGGGTCGAGGGTGTAGAAGCAGGGCGCGAGGTAGTAGGGCACGGCCGGGGCGAGGGCCGCCGTCGCCTCCTCCCAAAAGCCCACGAGGTCGAGGCCGCGCCCGGGGAGGTCGGCGATCCGCTCGCGCGCGCGGGTCATGGCGTGGCGGCTCACCGGCCCACCCTATGACGGCCGCCCGGCCCGCGGGAACACCACAATCCTGGGATGGCGGGCCGGCCCCCGGCGGCCGAGACTGCCCGCCATGGGACCGGGAGCCTCGACGCCGGAGGAGCTGGACACGCTGCTGGAGGACGCCGTCGTCCTGCGCAGCGCGTCGGGGGTGGCCGAGCTGTTCGAGGAGGGTGGGCTGCTGGCCGTGGGGCATCGCGGGGAGCCCGCCCGCGGCCGGAGGCGCATCGCGTCGGCGGCGGTCGCGATGTGGCAGGGCCCGCGCGCCTACGTCGCCGACCAGCGGCGGGTGCTGCAGACGCGCGACACGGCCCTGGTGGTGGCCGTGCGGGCCCTCCATGTCACGCGCCGCGCCGCCGACGGCCGGTGGCGGCTGGCGGTGTCCCTGGTGCACGACCCGGCAGAGCGAGAGAGGGAGGACAGATGAGCGAGCTGCGCTGGTGGTTCGGGGCCCTGGCCGAGATCAAGCTGACCGGCGCCGAGAGCGGGGGCGCGATGACCGTCGTCGAGGTCACCGAGCCGCCGGGCGCCGAGGCGCCGCTGCACGTGCACCACCGCGAGGACGAGGCCTTCGTCGTGCTGGACGGCGAGGTCACGCTCGAGGTCGGCGGCGCGAGCGTCGTCGCGCGGGCCGGAGACGTCGGCTACGGCCCGCGGGACGTCCCGCACCGCTACACGGTCGGGCCCGATGGCTGCCGCATGCTCTTCGTCTGCACGCCGGCGGGGTTCGAGGGCCTCGTGCGCGACATGAGCGAGCCGGCCCCCGAGCGGGCGCTGCCGCCCCCGTCCCGCGACGAGCCGGACTACGAGCGGGTCGGGGCGATCGCCGCCGACTACGGCTGCGAGCTGCTCGGCTGAGGCGGGCCCGGGTCGGGCTCGGGCTCCGGCGTCGGGGCCGGCATGTGGCCGGCCTCGCGCGACAGGCGCGAGGGCCACCACACCTTGTCGCCGACCTCCAACACCAGGGCGGGCACCAGCACCGACCGCACCAGGATGGTGTCGAGGAGGATCCCGAAGGCGACGAGGAACCCGATCTCGGTGAGGAACACGAGGGGCAGGACGCCGAGCACGGCGAACGTGCCGGCCAGCACCAGGCCCGCCGAGGTGATCACGGCCCCGGTCACCGCGAGGCCGCGGATCATCCCCTCGCGGGTGCCGTGAGGCTGCGCCTCCTCGCGCACGCGCGCCATCAGGAAGATGTTGTAGTCAACGCCGACGGCCACCAGGAAGATGAACCCGAACAGCGGCAGCGAGGCGTCCTCGCCGGGGAAGCCGAAGACCCAGTCGAACACCAGGGCGCTCACGCCCAGCGCCGCGAGGAACGACAGGATCACGGTGCCGATCAGGATCAGCGGCGCCACGATCGCCCTCAGCAGCAGCGCGATGATGACCAGGATCACGACGAGCACGATCGGCGGGATCAGGGCGAGGTCGCGCTCGGAGGCCACGCGCAGGTCGTACTCGGTGGCCGTCGGGCCGCCGACCAGCGTGTCGGGCCCGCCGGCCCCCTTGGCGGCGTCGCGCAGGCCGGGGATGAGGTCGAAGGCCTCGGTGCTGTAGGGATCGGGCACGAGCGTGACGGCCAGGCGGACTCCCGGGGGCCCCTCGTCGATCGGCGCCACGGCGCTGACGCCATCGGCGTCCCGCAGGGCGGCTGAGACCGCCGGGACCCGCGCCGGGTCGGGCACGATCACGTCCGTCGGGGCGCTGGCGCCCGCGGGGAAGCTCTGCGCAAGCAGCTCCTGGCCCTGGACGGCCTCCACGTCGCCGCGGAAGCTGTTCGAGGTGGTCAGGTTGGTGTCGAAGGTCGTCAGGCCGAGGGCCATCACGCACAGGGCGACGATGCTGGCGATCCACACCGGGCGCGGGCGGCGGCCGATGGCGTCGCCGAGCCGCCGGAAGAACCCCTGCTCCTCGGGCACGACCACCTCGCCCCCGGGCTCGTAGCGCGGCACGAAGGGCCAGAAGGCGCGCCGCCCGAAGATCACCAGCAGGGCCGGGAGGATCGTCAGCATGGCCACCAGCGCGACCGCCACGCCGATCGCGGCGATCGGCCCCAGCCCGGCGGTGCCGTTGACCTCGGCGATGCTCAGCACCAGCAGGGCGCAGATGTTGGTCGCCCCCGAGGCCAGGATCGCGGGCCCGGCGCGCCGCAGGGCCAGGGCCATCGCCTCGTGGCGGTCTTGGTGGCGGCGCAGCTCCTCGCGGTAGCGCGAGACCAGCAGCAGCGCGTAGTCGGTCCCGACGCCGAACACCAGCACCAGCAGGATGCCGGCCGTCTGGCCGTTGATGACCACCCCGGCCTCGGCGAGCCCGTAGCCGATGGCGCGCACGGTGATCTCCGCGAACCCCACGCACAGCAGCGGGATGATCCAGAAGATCGGGCTGCGGTAGATCAGCACCAGCAGGATGAAGACGATCAGGGCCGTCAACAGCAGCAGGGTCGAGTCGATGTCGCCGAAGACCTCGATGGCGTCGGCCGAGTAGCCGGCCCCGCCGGTCACCTTCACCTCGAGGCCCGCGGGGACGTCGGCCACCCGGTCGCGGATGTCGTTCAACGGCGTCGAGGAGCGCGTCGGAGTCGCCCTCTTCGATGAAGAGCGGTGTGATCAGGAGCGCCGCCTGCCCGTCCTGGCTGAGGACGGCCGGGCCGGTCGGCCCGGCGCCCACCGGGGGGTCGGCGTTCAGGGAGGCGCGGTCGGCGGCGATGGCCGCCCGGTCGGCGGCGGTCAGCCCGCTCTCGCGGGCGTAGACGATGACGGCGTCGGCCTGCTCGCCCTCGCCCTCCTGGAAGCTCTCGATCTGCTCCAGGACCTTGGTCAACTCCGCGTCTCCGGGCAGGAAGCTGGTCGCCTCGTTCTGCTGGGCGTCCTCGAACTTGCCGGCCGGGTTGACGGCGATGAAGAGGATCACGATCCACCCGGCGAGGACGATCCACTTCCCGACGCGGCCCGCGGGCACGCCGCCGAGTCTCCTCAGGCGCTCCAGCACGGGCGGGTGTGTATCACGGCCGGCCGCGGCCGGGTCCGGCCGCCGCGGAAACTCTCGGCAAAGCCGGGCGATCGGCAGTATCTGGCGGTTCTGGGCCCGCACCGCGCGGCCCGCGTGATGCGATGATCGCGGGGACGAGCGTTTCCGGCGCCCAGGAGTCATGACGACCTCCGCAACCAGCGGGACCCTCGCGGCGCCATCCGCGGCCGGGGTTCTCCGCACGCGCCTCCTGCCGCCGCGCCTGCCGCCGCGCAGCGTGCCCCGGCCGGAGCTGGTCGCGCGCGTCCACCAGGGCCTTCGGGGGCGGCTCACGGCGCTCGTTGCCGGCGCGGGCTACGGCAAGACCACGCTGCTCGTCCAGGCGCTCGAGGCCTCGGAGATGCGGACGGTGTGGCTCTCGTGCGACCCGCGCCTGCGGACGCCCGAGATGCTCGTGGCGCACGTGGCGGCGGGCGTCGCCGAGGCCTTCCCGGGGGTCGCGTCGGCCCTCCCGCCGGCCGGGCCCCCCGAGCACCAGATCGCGGCGCTGGCCAACGAGGTGCTCGAGACGATCCCCGACGAGTTCGTCCTCGCGCTCGACGACGTGCACGCCCTCGGCAACGGCCCGATGCTCGACGCCCTCGGCCAGCTCGCCTCGGACCTGCCGCCCAACGTCCACCTGGCCATGACCAGCCGCCGCGAGCTGGCGATCCCCACGTCGAAGGTCGCGGCCGGCGGGGCGACGACCGTCGACGAGGAGGCGCTGGCCTTCAGCTTCCAGGAGGCCACCGAGCTGCTGGACGACCTGTCGGAGGGCCTCGACGAGGCCGAGGTGGGCGAGCTGCACCAGCGCACCGAGGGCTGGGTCGCCGGGCTGCTACTGGCGACGCGCTCCGGCCTGGGCTCCGGCCTCCCCCAGCAGGTGACGATGGCCGGCCCCCACTTCGACTACCTGGCCGACGAGGTGCTGTCGGGGCTGCCGGCCGACCTGCAGCGCTTCCTGCTCGACACGTCGGTCCTCGAGCGCTTCACGCCCGCCCTCGCCGCGGCGGTGTCCGAGCGTCCGGACGCCCCCGAGGTGATCCGGGGCCTGCTGGCGTCGCACCTGTTCATCGTCCAGGCTCAGGGCGACTGGTTCCGCTACCACCACCTCTTCCACGCCTTCCTGCGCCGGCGCCTGACCGAGCGCGACCCCGACCGGCTGCCGGTGCTGCACGAACGGGCCGCCCGGGCCTGGGAGGCGGCCGGAGAGCACCAGGAGGCGGTGCGCCACCACCTCGAGGCCGGGGCGCCGGACGCCGCCGCGCGAGCGCTGGAGGAGGTCGCCGAGTCGATGGTGCCGACCCCTGAGCGCCAGACGCTGGCGGCCTGGCTCGAGCGCATCCCGCCCGACGTCTGGCGGCCGCGCCCGCGCATCGCCCTGGCCCACGCGCTGCTCACCTACCTGGCGGGCGACCCCGCGGCGGCCTTCGAGGGCTGGGACGACGCGACCGCCCGCCTGATCGCGGCCGGCGAGGTGGACCGGGCCGCCGCGGCGCTGTACCGGTCGCAGCTGGCGATGCTCACCGTCGGCGTCAGCCCCGCGGTGCGGGTGGCCGTCGCCGCGCGCCACCTGGACGGTCTCGGGACCGCCGGGCCCGCGGCGGGCCTGGTGCGGATGATCGTCGCGGTGGCCCACGCCATCGGCTGCCGGCGGGCCGAGGCCGAGGAGCTCATGGACGCGGCGCTCGCGGCGGCCGGCCGCCGTGAGCTGGCCCTGCTCGCGCCGTGTGCCGAGATGGTGCGCGGCTACTACTTCGACTACCCTGGCGGTCGCCTCGCCCAGGCCGCGGCACGCCTCGACGACGGTCTCGCGCGCATCGAGCCGATCGAGGTCGACGAGTCATTCATGATGCAGGCGTTCGGCCGCGGCAACCGGGCGCTGATGCTCGCCGACACCGGCCGCTACCGGGCATGCCTCGCCGAGGCGCAGGCGGTGCTCGACGTCTCGGCGTCGCTGGGGATGGCGAGCGCCCCCGGGCTCCTGATCACCTGGTGGCGGCTGCTCTCCTACAGCGGCCTGGGCGACTGGGACTCCGCCACGGCGCTCGAGCCCGAGGCGCGGCGGGCGATGGCGGCCGGCGCCGGGACCAACGCCGTCTACCGCTACGGCGCCCAGCTCGCGCGCGCCGCCGCGGCGCGCGGCGAGGCCGACGTCGCGATCGCCCGCGTCGAGGCCGCCCGCGCGGCGGCCCGGGAGTACGGCGACTCCTACGAGATCCCGACGGTGCTCGGGGAGCTGTCGCTCGCCGCGGCGGCCGCGGGCGCCCTGGCGCTGGCGCGCGAGGTGGCCGAGGAGGCGCACGCGCTCGCGGCGCGCTACGGCTCCGACTGGTACCGCGCCCGCGCGGCCGTGCTGTCGGCGGGCGCCCACGCCGGCACGGCCCTCGGGGACGAGCGGCTGGCCGAGGCCCTCGAGCTCACCGGGCGGCTGGGCCTGGACGTGCTGTGGACGCGACGCGAGCGGCCCCGGGCCGCCCCGCTGCTGGCGCGGGCGCTCGGGGCCGGGCTGGACGGCGCCCCGGTCGCGGCCGGGCTGGCGGCGTCGTGCGGGCGCGAGGTGCTGCACGAGTGCGCAGAGATGCTGGCCGGGCACCCCGGCGCCCGGGCCGCGCTGGCCGACGCGCTCGGCGAGGAGACCGACGTTGACCCGGAGACGATGCGCCTGCTGCTCGCCGACCGCGACCCCGCCGTCACCGCGGCCGCCGAGCGGGCCCGGGCGGTGCTCGAGCGACGCCCGCGGCCGCCGATCCGCATCGAGACCTTCGGGGGCCTGCGGCTGCACCGCGCCGGGGCCCGGGTGCCCGACGGGGCCTTCGGCCGCGCGAAGGCCCGCGCCCTGCTCGGCGCCCTGGTGTGCGCCGGGCCGCGGGGCATGCACCGCGACCGGCTCCTGGAGCACCTCTGGGCCGAGCTGCCGCCGGACCGCGGGTCGCGCGCGCTCGACACCACCCTCCACGAGCTGCGCCGCACCCTCGACCCGCTCGCGGCGCCGCGCTCGGGCGCCTCTCCGATCGTCCGCGAGGGCGAGGTCTACCGCCTGGCGCTGGGCGAGCGGGACTCCTGGGACGCGGGCGACTTCGCGCGCCTCTGCGAGGCCGGCGACGAGGCGGCCGGGCAGGGGGCACTCGACCGGATGCTGGCCGCCGAGGCCCTCTGGCGCGGCGACTTCCTGCCCGACTTCCCGTACGAGGCCTGGAGCGAGGACACCCGTCGCGACCTCGAGCGCCGGCGGGTCGAGCTGCTCGGGCGCTTGGCCGAGGCCCTGCTCGAGATGGGCCGCCCGGCCGCCGCAATCGAGCGGTACCGGCAGCTCGTCGACGCCGACCCCGAGCGCGAGGGCTGGCACCGGGCGCTGATGCGCGCCTACGCCGCGGCCGGCGAGCGGGCCCTCGCCCTGCGCCAGTTCCACGCCTGCCGCGCGGTCCTCCGGAGCCGACTCGGCATCGAGCCCAGCCAGGAGACGCGCGACCTCTACGCGTCGCTGCTGTAGGAAGGGTAGAGGCGGCCGTCCCCGCCGAAGGCGGTGCCGCCGCTGCCGGAGGCCCGACCTCGGGCCGGAGGCGCGCCTGGCCGCCCGCCAAGAGGCGGCCAGTCGCATTTGTCACACTCCCTCCAGGAGGGCACGTACCTTCATGGTGGCGTCGGCCGTGATCGGCGGTCCGTGGCCGGTCCCGATCCACTCCACGTCGCCCACCGTCGCCAGGTCCGAGAGCGAGCGGCGGTTGCGCGCCGTGTCGGTGGTCAGTCCTCTCCAGCCGATCTCCAGGCGCGGCCAGGTGACCAGGACGTCGCCGGTGAACAGCGCCCGCTCCTGCGGCCAGTAGAAGGAGGTGCTGCCGTCGGTGTGGCCGGGGGTGAGGACGGCCTGGAGAGAGCCGATCGCGTCGCCGTGGCGGACCTCGGCGTCAACCGGGCAGGCGGGCGCCACGAAGGGATCGAGGGCGCGCCGGGGCGCGCCGAGGCGCTCCAGGTGGGTGCCGATCGTCAGGCCGTACTGCAGGTGCAGCACCCGGAAGGGCCGGCGCGGCACCAGCGTCACCGGCGCGCAGGGCCGCTCGCCCCGGATCGTGGCCGCCTCGAACGGGTTGGCGTGCACGGTGGCGCCGCTCAGCGCGCGCAGGCGCGCGGCGCCGCGGATGTGCGACCGGTGGGCGTGGGTGAGGATGATCCGGCGCAGGTCGGAGGGCCGGTGGCCCAGCCGCCCCAGCTCGGCCATCACGACGGCGCCGTCGTCGCCGGAGAGCGTGTCGATGAGGGTGACGCCGCCGTCGATCTCGAGCAGGTAGGCGTGCACGCGCCCGGCGGTGCCGTCGGTGATCGGGTGGATGCGTGCGCTCACGCCGCCGCCGCCGGGAACGGGTCCGTGCGCCCCGAGAGCCGGTTGTCGTCCCGGTCCCAGGGGGCGAAGGCGTTGCGGACGTCGCCGACGAGCGGCCGCAGGGTGGGCAGGTGGTCGGCGATGACGGCCTGCATGGTCCGCTCCTCGATCCAGCGCAGCCCCTCGCGCGTGTAGACCTCCGGCCGCCAGTCGTCGGTGAACGCCGGGTCCGACTTGAGGCGCCGCGAGGCCATCAGGACGAAGATGCGGAAGGCGGTCTCGCTGAAGCCGAAGCCGTCGGGGAGCGGCTCGGCGTAGAGGCCCACCATCAGGTCAACGCGCTCGACGTCGCCGTAGACCTCCCGCAGCCGGTCCGCCGCGCCGCCCGGGCCCCCGCCAGCTCCTCGAACGTGCGCGCCGGGCGCAGCCGCAGCATGCGGCGGAAGTCGTTGTAGCGCGGGATGCCGCGCTCGCGGTCGCGGAGCGACGTCGATGGTGGCGAGGTCGATCAGGCGCTCGTCGCCCTCGGCCACCTCGGCGGCGCCGCGCGGCAGGTTGCGCAGGGTGTCCGGGTAGTTGTTCAGGGCGATGCGGCCGGCCCGGCCCACGGCGAGCGACGCGACCAGGTCGGCCGGCAGCATCTCGTCCATCACCACCTGCCCGGCCGGCCCGGTGAGCTCGAGCAGGGTGCGGGTGCCCAGCGACGCGCCGTCGCGCGCCCTCACGAGGGCCACCTCGTCGGGGATCAGGGGGTGCATGCGGTAGACGGCGACGAACTCCTCGGTGAGCGAGTAGGCCGCGCCGTGGTCGTCGCACGGCGACCCGGGGATGCCGGTCAGCAGGTCGCTGCGCGTGAGCCGGCGCAGCAGCCGCGAGCCGCGCGGGCCGAACATGCCGTACCAGTTGCCCCGCATCGCGGCGCCCACGGTGGGGTGGGGGAGCACCGCCGGGGTCCACTCGATCGTGTGGATCTTGGCCATCAGGGCCGCGTTCACGCGCCGGGCCGTCGCGAAGAGGTCGTCGTCGGACATCGCGGGGTGGGCCGCGGCGAGCACCTCGCAGATGCGGTTGTGCTCCCGGGCGAACAGCCAGTGCAGCAGGGCGAGGCCGGTCCACCAGTTCGCCCGCACCCCGGTGAGGTCCGGTCCGCCCCGGGGTCGTCGGGCAGGCCCCCGTCGTCGGTCATGCGCAGGCGGCCGCCCCGGTGGGCCCGCAGGCGCGTCGTGACGTCGTCGGTGCTGCCGTAGACCTGGCTCGCGTCCCACCAGTGGGTGTCGAGGTTGTCGTACACCGGGGGCCCGCCCGGCGCCGGGGGCAGGTCAGACGGCCGCGTGCGCGCCAGGACCATGTCGCCGTCCGCGCGCTGCGGCCAGGCGTCGCCGTCGGCCAGCGGCACCCGGATCCTCCTGTCGGGGCCGGTGTCCTTGGCGTGCATCACCCAGTCGTGCACCTGGAACTGGAGCCAGGCGCCGGCGAGCAGGTTGAGGAACGGCACCTCCGCGAATTCGCCGTTGCGGGCCAGCAGCCGCTCGCTGACCAGGCGCGGGCTGGGCTCGAGCAGGTCGGCGTCGCCGCCCCGCGCCCCCCAGAGCGGCTGGTTGCGCCCGAACGGGAAGCCCGCCGCCCCCGTCGGCGGCGCGTCCGGGCCGCGGCCCGGGGCCGGGTCGTAGAGGTTGTGGAGGCGCAGGCGGATGCGGATCCCGACCAGGCAGAAGAGGCCCAGCGAGCGCGGCAGGCGGTGCCACGGCGCGACCCGCTCCAGGGCGGCGCCGAGCCGCACCGCGAGCCGTTGCCTCCACGTCAGCCTCATCGCCGCTCACCCCGGGCCGCCGGAACGCCCGCGATCGTAACCGCCCGGGCGCGGCGGAGTGGGGAGGGGAGGGCCACGCCGCCCTCACGGGGCGCTCACGACCCCTGCACCGGCCGGTAGCGTGCCCGGCGTGGACCTCGGCATCGCGGGCAGGCGGGCGGCCGTCGCGGCGGCCTCGGCGGGGCTCGGCCTCGGGGCCGCCCGGGCCCTCGTCGACGAGGGCGCGCGCGTGGCGATCTGCGGACGCGACCGCGGCCGGCTCGACGAGGCCGCCGCCGCGCTCGGCGCCGCGGCCATCCCGGCCGACCTCTCGGACCCCGAGAACGCGGCGGCCTTCGTGGAGGAGGCGGCCCGGCGCCTGGGCGGGCCGGTCAACATCCTCGTGGCCAACGCGGGCGGCCCCCCGCCGGGCGACTTCGCCTCGACCGGCCTCGACGCCTACCGCGCCGCCCTCGAGCAGAACTGCCTCGCGACCATCGCGATGTGCCGGGCGGCCGTCCCCGGCATGCGCGAGCGCGGCTGGGGGCGCGTGGTGGCGATCACCTCGCTGGGCGCGCGCCAGCCGATCGGCCACCTGATCGCCTCGTCGGCGGCGCGCGCCGCGGTCACGAGCTTCCTCAAGAGCCTGGCGAGCGAGGTCGCCGGAGACGGCGTGACCGTCAACAGCGTGCAGCCGGGCACCCACAGGACGGCGCGGGTCGAGGAGCTCGCCGGGTCGCGCGCCGGGGAGATGGCCGCGGCCATCCCGGCCGGCCGCCTGGGCGACCCCGGCGACTTCGGCGCCGTCGTCGCCTTCCTCTGCTCCGATCAGGCGGGCTTCGTCACCGGCGCCGCTCTCGCGGTCGAACGGCGGCGCGAACCGCGGCCTCCAGTAGGGGCCAAGCGGGCGAGGGGAGTCGAACCCCCGTCTGTGGCTTGGAAGGCCATTGCTCTACCGTTGAGCTACGCCCGCGCGGGCGAATTCTCGCACACGCGGTCAGCTGACGATGGCGGCGAGCTTCGTCCCGCCCTTGGGACGGAAGTCGGCCGACGCGACGACGGCCGGGCCCGCGCCCTTCGGACCGAGGCGCGTCTCGGTGATCGCGTCGGCCGGGTTGGTGCGGCACAGCACCCGCTCGACCCCCTTCACCCGCATCGTCACCTGCAGGGCGCCCGTCGCGCGGCCGAAGAACCGCACCAGGAACGGGTAGCCGAGGCCGGGTGGCGCCGGCACGACCTGGCAGAAGCCCTTGATCACGCCCTCCGGCGGCGTCACGCCGGTGGGCGCCCGCCCGGAGACGTCGACCTTGGGGACGCTGCCGAACCGGGAGGGGACCAGCTGGGGCTGGCTCTTGTCGGCGGCGAGGATCGCGGCCGTGCCGATGATCAGGACATCGTCGTCGGCCGGGGAGCGCACCCTCCTCGTGCGCGTCACGCGCACGCGCCGGCCCTCGCGCCGCACCACCCTCGTCACGGTCTCGGTCGTGAAGCGGGGAGGCTCGCCGCCGTCGAAGGCGTCGCTGCCGTCGCCCGGGGCCCAGACGAAGACGTCGTCGCCCTGCCCGCCGAAGGCGACGTCGAAGTTGGGGAACGCGCCGGCGTCGCTGCCGCGCTCGAGGCCGCCGACGAGGGCGTCGTCGCCGTCGTTGCCGACGAGCAGGTCCGGCCCGAGGCGGCCGACCAGGACGTCGTCGTTGCGGCCGCCGAAGATCTGGTCGCCCTTGCGCAGGCTCTGGTCGCCCACGCCCGCGCCGGCGTCCGGCGGCTGGATCACCGGGTCGGAGGTGGCGTCCGCGTCGGGCCCGATCAGCACCAGGCGCCCGTTGGCGTCGGAGCGGTCGATCAGGTTCGCGGCCGCGGGGGCGGCGGCGACGGCGAGCGCGGCGGCCAGGCCGAGCGCGATCGCCGCGCGCGGCCTGGGGCGGGGCGTGCGGAGCATGGCGGCCATTCTCTCCGCGAGCCGCGGAGGCGTCTACCCCTCGAGGGCCTTGACCACCTGCCCCCGGGCGCGGTGGAGGCGGCTCATCACGGTGCCCTCCGGCGTCCTCAGCGCCTTCGCCGCCTCCTTGTAGGAGAGGCCGGCGACGTCGACGGCCACGATCACGTCGCGGAAGTCGTCGGGGAGCCCGGCCACGGCGGCGTAGACCTCCCGCGCCTCGTAGCTCGCCTGGGGGTCGGCCGTGGGACGGCGCTCGGCCAGCAGGGCGTCGTCGGGCAGCGGAGCCGTCTGGGGCCGGCGGGCGGCCGTGCGGCGCTGGCTGAGGAAGACGTTGCGCAGCGCCCGCAGCAGATAGCCGAGGTCGTCCTCCTTGCGCAGCAGGCGCGGCTTGGCCAGGACGCGGGCGAAGGTCTCCTGCACGAGGTCCTCGGCGTCCTCGCGCGCGCCACAGAGCGCCCAGGCGGCACGGTAGAGGCGGTCGATGTGATCGCCCATCGCCCGGGGATCCAGGTGCCGCTCCACCGCCGGGCACAATAACCACCGTGCCGCGCCGAAGGATTTTCACGAAGCGCGGGAATAGCCGGGGCAGGGACGGCGTCTGAGAGACTGAGGCACGCTGCGTGCCTCGGCAGGCGGCGGCGACAGGGAAGGAGTGCTCCCCCATGGATCGGACAGGCGACGGGACCGCCGGGCCCCCGGCAACGCCCGAGGAGCTCGCCGCGCTCGCCGACGGGCACCTCCCGGCCTCCCGGGCGGAGGAGGTCGCGCGCCAGGCCGCCGCGTCGCCGGAGCTCGCCGCCGATCTCGCCGGGCAGGAGCGCGCCGTGGAGGTGCTGCGCTCGGCCGCGGTCGACGCCGGCGGGGCGCCGATGTCGCTGCGCGAGGGGCTCGACACGGCCCGCCGCCCGGCCCGCCGCGGCGCCATCGGCCGCCGGGGCGCCCTCGCCCTGGGGGCGGTCGCCGCCGCCATCGTCGCCCTCGCCGTGGTCGCGCTCCTGCCGGCGGGCGGCGGCGGGCCCACGGTGGCCCAGGCCGCCGCGGTGAGCGCCCTGCCGGCCACGGAGGGGCCGCCGCCGAGGGACCCCGGCCAGCCCGCGCTGCTCGACGCCGCCGTGGAGGGCACCGCCTTCCCCGACTGGAAGGCCGAGTTCGGATGGGCCGCCTCCGGCCAGCGCGCCGACGGCCTCGACGGCCGCGACACCCGGACCGTCCTCTACGACAAGGAGGGCAAGCAGGTCGGGTACACGATCGTCTCGGGCGACCAGCTCGACCCGCCCGAGGACGCCCGCGAGGTCACCAGCGACGGCGTCGACCTCCAGCTGTTCACCCAGGACGGCCGCCGGGTCGTCACCTGGCCCCGGGACGGCCGGACCTGCGTCCTCTCGGGCGTCGGCGTCAACGACGAGACCCTGGTGAAGCTCGCGGTCTGGAAGGGCGGCGGCGAGGTGTCCTTCTAGCCCCTCGGGCGCCGGCTGGCCCGTCCGCCCCCCGGCGATGGCGCCCGCCGCGGGGGGTGCGCGCCAATTGGCCGACGACCGGTCGTCCAATTGGCACACGTTCCGCCGGGCACCGGGTCCGGCCGCCGGGACCCGGACCGCCGAGATCGCCGTCGTCATGCGCGTCCCGGCGGCATCGGCCAATTGGACGACGCGGGGTTGGCCAATTGGGCGAGGAGGACCGCGGGGCCCCGCCTATCGCGGGCGGGCGGCCAGGCCCTCCTCGTGGAGGCGCCGCACGCGGGCCATGTTCTCCAGGTCCGGGCCCCCGCCGTCGATGCCCGGGACCTCCAGGATCACGGGGAGGCCCTGGAGGTCGGGGTGGCCCAGGATGCGGCGCATCCCGTCCTCGCCGATCTCGCCGTCGCCGATGTTCTCGTGGCGGTCGCGGTTCGAGGCGAAGCCGACCTTCGAGTCGTTGAGGTGGAGGCAGCGCAGCCGCCCCATGCCCAGGGCGTCGTCGAACTCGTCCAGCACCCGGTCGATGCCGCCCTCCTCGTGCACGGGGTAGCCCGAGGCGAAGAGGTGCTGGGAGTCGAGGCAGAAGGCCAGGCGCTCGGGCACCCCGACCGCGTCGGCCACCGCCCGGAGCTGGGCGAAGGTGCGGCCGATCGTGTCGCCGGCGCCGGCGGTGTTCTCGAGGAAGACGCAGCAGTCGCCGTCGGCGGCCGCGAAGGCTTCGGCGATGCCCGCGCCGATGCGCACGATCGACTCGGCCTCGGTGGAGCCCTTGGACGAGCCGACGTGCAGCACGACACCGGCCAGCCCCAGCGCGTGACCGGTGCCCAGGTGCTGCACCAGGCTCTCGACCGACGAGCGATAGATGTTGCGCATCGCCTTCGGCGGCCCGCCCGGGGGGCCGGTCGGCACCTCGACGTCGGGCGCGCCGAGGTTGATGAGGTAGAGGCCGTGACTCACCAGGGGCCCCATCCCGGCCTCGGCCGCGCCGGCGCGGAAGCCGGCGATCTCCTCGTCGGTGTGGCGGATCGGCCGCCAGGTGCGCGGGTTGTGCGTGAAGACCTGCAGGCTCTCGCAGCCGAGGTTGACGCCCCGCCCGACCGCCTTGCTGATGCCCCCCGAAGAGGAGACGTGGGCGCCGAACCGCACGTCGGTATCCTAGGCACGTGGCCAAGGACAGACCCGAGGCGGCCGGACCGGAGCGGGTGCGCTTCGCTCCGAGCCCGACGGGGAGCCTGCACGTCGGCGGCGCCCGCACCGCCCTGTTCAACTGGCTCGTCGCGCGCAACGGCGGCGGGACCTTCGTGCTGCGCATGGAGGACACCGACCGGCAGCGGAGCACGCCCGAGAGCGAGGCCGAGATCCTCCGGGTGCTGCGCTGGCTGGGCCTCGACTGGGACGAGGGGCCCTTCCGTCAGAGCGAGCGGGGCGAGGTCTACGCGGCCGCCGTGCAGCGGCTGCGGGAGGCCGGCGCCGTCTACCCGGCCTATGAGACCGACGAGGAGCTCGAGGCCCAGCGGGCCGCCGCCCGGGCCGACCGGCGGGCGCCGGTGGTGCGCGGCCGGCGCGACCGCGACCCGGAGGAGATCGCCGCCCTCGAGGCGGCCGGCGTCCTGCCGGTCTGGCGCTTCGCCGTGGAGGTGCCCGGCGAGACCGTCATCGACGACGACGTGCGCGGGGCCGTCACCTTCGACCACGGCTCGATCGAGGACTTCGTGGTGGCCCGCTCCGACGGCACGCCCACCTACAACCTCGCCGCCGCGGTCAACGACCTCGAGATGGGCATCACCCAGGTCATCCGCGGCGAGGACCACATCAGCAACACCCCCAAGCAGATGATGGTGATGCGCGCGCTCGGCGGAGCGCCGCCCCGCTACGCGCACGTGCCGCTCATCCTCGGCCCCGACCGCAAGCGGCTGAGCAAGCGTCACGGCGCCGCCTCGGTCGAGGACCTCGAGCGGGACGGCTACGTCCCGCGGGCGGTCGTCAACGCCCTCGCGCTCCTGGGCTGGAGCCTCGACGACAAGACCACGATCATGAGCGTCGACGAGCTGGTACGCGGGTTCTCGGTCGGGCGCATCTCGAAGAGCCCGGCGGTCTTCGACCTCAAGCGCCTGACGGTGCTCAACGGCCGCCACATGCGGCTGATGTCGGGCGAGGAGTTCGAGGAGGCGCTCGTGGGGTACCTGCGCGCCACCGGCGACCTCGCCGAGCGCGGCCCCGGCGCCGAGGACCTCGTGCGCCGCAGCGCCCCGCTGGTGAAGCGCAAGCTCAGCACCCTGGCCGAGTACGACGGGCTGGCGGGCTGGCTGTTCGGGCCCCTCGACATCGCGCCCGAGGCCTGGGAGGTGCTCACGCGCGACGTCAAGCACTCGATCCAGGTGATCGGGGGCGGCCTCGGCCGCCTCGAGTCGCTGCCCGAGTGGACCCTCGACGCCATCAAGGACGCCCTCCAGGACCAGCTCCACATCATGGGCGAGGCCGCGCGCGACTTCCTCGAGCCCCAGCGCATCGCGATCACGGGCCGGACCGTGTTAACGGGGATCTACGAGAGCCTCGCGCTCATCGGCCGCGACGAGGCCTTCGCGCGCTACCGGCAGACCCTCGCCCGGCTGGCCGAGATCTGGGCGGCGGCCTGATGCCGCCGCCCCGCGTGCAGCGCACCATCCTGCTGGCCGGCGCGGTGCTGTTCGGCGCCTTCTTCCTCGTGGCCTTCGGCTTCCGGCGCGCGGGCGTGTCCCAGGAGACGCTGTCGATCGTCGGCGGGGTGCTCGCCTACGCCTTCCTCACCGCCGTGGTGGTGATCCTCGTGCTGGCCCGGCGCCGGAGGGGCGGCGACGCGGCCGGGGCCGCCGGGCGCTTCGTGGGCCGCCACCCCGCGGTCGTGGAGTCGCTGGGACGGCCGCTGCAGGTGGGGCGGCCCGAGGGCGAGGTCCCGTCGGGCCGCGGCCCGGCGCAGGCCAACCTGATGGTCCCGGTGAGCGGACCGGGCGGAACGGGAAGGGTGGACCTTGTGATGGCGCGCATGGCCCGCCACTGGGAGGTGCTGTCGGCCACGCTGGTGGTCGACGGCGACCGCGTGCGCCTGGCCGAGGGCCTCGGCGAGGCCGCGCCCGACGACGACGACTGACCGGCGGAAGGGGAGGCGATGGCGGATTCCAGCATGGGCCTGCACGAGGCCAGGGAGGACCTGGCTCCGGGGACGCTCGACCGGCACCGCGGCCTCGTGTCCCTCATGGAGGAGCTCGAGGCCATGGACTGGTACCAGCAGCGCATCGACGCCGCCGGCGACGCCGAGCTGAGGGCGGTGCTGGCCCACAACCGCGACGAGGAGACCGAGCACGCGGCCATGAGCCTCGAGTGGCTGCGGCGCCAGGACCCCGTGCTCGACGAGCACCTGCGCGAGTACCTCTTCACCCAGGGCTCGATCGTGGCGCTGGAGGGCGAGATCGAGGGCGGCGGCGGTGAGCGGCCCGGCGACGGCAGCCTCGGCATCGGCGGCCTGCGAGGTGACCGGTGAACCACCTCCACCGCGAGCTCGCGCCGGTCTCGGAGGCGGCCTGGGCCGAGATCGAGGCCGAGGCCCGACGCTCCCTGCGCCACTTCCTCACCGCCCGCAAGCTGGTCGACTTCTCCGGCCCCCACGGATGGGACCACTCCGCCCTCGGGCTGGGCCGGGTCGCCCCGTCCAGCGAGGGCCCGGCCGACGGCGTCGAGAGCCGCATCCGGCTCGTGCAGCCGCTGGCCGAGCTGCGGACGCCGTTCGCCCTCGACCGCGCCGAGGTCGACGCCGTCGACCGCGGCGCGCCCGACGCCGACTGGGACCCGGTGGTCAACGCGGCCCGCCGCGCGGCCCTCGCCGAGGACCACCTCGCCTTCCGCGGGTTCGCCGCCGCGGGGGTGCGGGGGATCGTCGAGACGACGCCCCACGACCCGGTCACGATCAACACCGACTACGACCGCTACCCGAACTACGTGGCCAAGGCGGTCGAGACCC
Organism: Miltoncostaeaceae bacterium; assembly: GCA_963819845.1. Taxonomy (GTDB): domain Bacteria; phylum Actinomycetota; class Thermoleophilia; order Miltoncostaeales; family Miltoncostaeaceae; genus DATAGF01. The sequence goes on along the minus strand of CAWFXQ010000008.1, from coordinate 149,683 downwards.
TCAAGCGGGCCGGCGTGTCCGGGCCCTACGCCCTCGCGCTCGGCCCGCGCTGCTACACGGGCGTGATCGAGACCACCGAGCACGGCGGCTACCCGGTGCTGGAGCACCTGCGCCTGATCGTCGAGGGCCCCGTGGTCTGGGCGCCCGCGGTGGACGGCGCCGTCCTCATCAGCCAGCGCGGCGACGACTTCGAGCTGGTGGTGGGGCAGGACCTGTCGATCGGGTACCTGGACCACGATGCCGACCGCGTGAGGCTCTACCTGGAGGAGAGCATCACCTTCCGCGCCGCCTCCCCCGAGGCGGCCGTGGCCATGGCCTACTCGGACGCCAAGCGGCCCGCGAGCCGGCGGGGGCGGCGCGCCTGAGCGCGCGGCCCGCTACCATCGGAGCACCGCAAGGGGAGTATCCCGAACGGCGTCATCGTCAATACGGCCGCGCGGCCCGGTGACGTCGGCCCCGCCCACGGCGGGGCGGGAGAGACCTTCGGCGTCCGGTAGCCCCACCGACCCGAAGGAACCGCGCGCGTGAACCCCCCGCTCTGGGCATGGATCGCCCTCATCGCGGCCGTGCCCGTGCTGACGGCCGTCGACCTGCTGGTGTTCGGCCGCGGCCGCCACGAGGTCTCGCCGAAGACGGCGGCGTTCTGGACCCTGGCGTGGGTGGCCCTGGGCGTCGGCTTCACCTTCGTCCTCGGCGCGGCCCAGGGCAGCACGGCCGCGGGCGAGTACATCGCCGGCTACCTGGTCGAGTGGAGCCTCTCCATCGACAACCTGTTCGTCTTCGCCGTGATCTTCAGCTACTTCGCGGTGCCCAAGGACCTGCAGCCGCGGGTCCTGATGTTCGGGGTGCTCGGCGCCCTGGTCCTCCGCGGCATCTTCATCGCGATCGGCGCGGCCGCGCTCGGCGCGGCCCACTGGGTCATCTACATCTTCGGCGCCTTCCTGCTCTTCACGGCCTATCGCCTGGCCAGGAGCTCGGGCGAGCAGGTGGACCCGAGCAAGAACAAGCTCCTGCTGCTGGTCAACCGCTTCGTCCCCAGCACCGACGGCTACCGCGGCACCCGGATCTTCGTCCGCGAGCACGGCCGGCGGCTGGCGACGCCGATCTTCGCCGTGCTCCTGGTGGTGGCCAGCACCGACGTGGTCTTCGCGATCGACTCGATCCCCGCGATCTTCGCGATCACCGACGAGGCCTTCATCGTCCTGGCCGCCAACATCTTCGCGGTCCTGGGCCTGCGCGCGGCCTACTTCGTCATCGTCGGGGCGCTCGACCGCTTCGAGTACCTGCACTACGGGCTCGCCGCGGTGCTCGGCGTCGTGGGGCTCAAGATGCTGACGAGCGAGGTCTACGACCCGCCCGTCTGGATGACGCTCGGCGCGGTCGTGGTCATCCTGGGCACCGCGGTGCTGGCGTCGCTGTGGGCCACCCGCAGGCGCGAGCGCGACGCCGTCGAGCCGAGCCCCCCGCCCCCGGTGGGCACCCCCGCTCCGTAGCCGCGGTCATGTCGCCGGGTGTGCCGGGCTCGTGCCGAAATCGACGCGGTACGTGACGCCCGGCCACCCGTCGGGCCCGGCGCGCCCCGCGTCGATCACCCGCACGCCGGCGCCGGCGTAGAGGGCGCGGACCTCGGCCTCGGAGACCGGGTAGGGCGGGCCGGCGTCCGGCGGCCGCTCGCAGGCGAAGGTCTGCAGGAGCATCCGCCCGCCGGGCTCCATCAGCCGGCGCAGCACTCCGGCGTAGCCCGGCCGCTCCGGCGCGGGGAGGGCGACGAGGGCGGCGCGGTCCCAGATGCCGTCGAAGCGGCCGACCACCTCCGGGCCGGCGGCGAGCATGTCGCCGGCCAGCACCGTCAGCAGCCCGTCGCGGTAGGCCCGGAACGGGCCGAGGGGGACCGGCACGACGTCCGGGGCGCGCTCGGCGAAGTAGCCGGCGACCACCTCCTCGACGATCTCCACCCCCACCACCTCGTGGCCGCGCTCGGCCAGCCACGCCAGGTCGAGGGAGCGCCCCGAGAGCGGCACCAGGACCCGCCGCGCGCCGCCGAGCACGGCGTCGTGGTGGGCGATCAGGTCATCGTGCACGGCCCGGCGGTGGAAGGCGGTGCGCCCGGAGCGCCACGCCTCGCGCCAGCGCCCCGCCCCGCCGGCCCCGCTCAGCGGGCCGGCTGCGGGTCGGCGCGCAGCGCGCGCACCACCGGCTCGAGGCCCGCCGCGAGGGCGGCGGGGTCGGCCACGGCGGCGCCGAAGCCGCGCGCGATCCCGTCGCCGTAGACGGCCCACATCCGGCGCAGCATGGCCCGGCCCTCGTCGGTGAGCACCACGTCGGTGCCGCGCCGGTCGGACGAGGAGTCCTCGCGGCGCAGCAGCCCGGCGTCCTCGATGCGGTCGACGAGCCGCGACAGGCCGCTGCGGCTCATCACGACGGCGTGGGCGAGCTGCGCCTGGCGCAGCCGGCGCCCGGGCGCCTCGCGCAGCGCCCAGAGCACGTCGTACCAGGCGAGCGGCGGAAGGTCCCGCTCGGCCAGCGCCGCCTCGACGCGCTCGACCACCCGGGCCTGGGTCTCGATCAGGAGCCGCCAGGCGGCGATCTGCTCGGGCGAGGGCGTGTCGGCCACGGCGACATGATCGCACAGGTGATGTTGCACATGCAACGTCTGATCGTCTAGCATGACGTTGCAGTCACAACAGATGCGACGGCAACAACCGTCGCCGGCCAAGGAGTCCGCATGCCCCGCGTCATCACGCTCGACGAGCTCCGCGCCCGCCTCGACGGCGACGACCCCGTCACCCTGGTCGAGGCCCTGCCGCCCATGTACCACGACCAGGAGCACCTGCCCGGCGCGATCAACATCCCCCATGACCAGGTCGACGAGCTCGCCCCGCGGCTCCTGCCCGACCGGGACGCGGCGATCGTCGTCTACTGCGCCAGCGGGCCGTGCCAGAACTCCGGCATCGCGGCCCGCCGCCTGGAGTCGCTCGGATACACCGGCGTGAGCGACTACCACGAGGGCAAGGCCGAGTGGATCGCCGCCGGCCTGCCGGTCGAGGGCGCGGTGGCTCAGCCCGCGAGGTAGCGGATGTCCGGGTCCTGCAGCCAGCCGGAGCCGACGGCGGCGCGGCTGGCGAGGGCCTGCGACGTCGCCCCCTGCAGGCGGAAGTCGAGGCCGGCCCCGTCGATGTCGTCGTACCAGACGACGGCCTTCACCAGCGGATAGCCGGTGCGCAGGCGGGCGAGGGTCTGGGTGATCCACGCGCGGGGGTCGCCGCCGACGTCGGTGGTGGCGATCTCCGAGATCATGATCGGCTTGCCGAAGCGCGACAGCGCCCGGTAGGTGGCGCCGTAGAGGGCGTCCGCGTCGCGCCAGGCGCTCCAGTCGTGGGCCTCGCCCCAGTTGAACCCGCTGGTCGCGACCCAGTTGACGTAATCGTCGCCGGGGTAGAGCCCCGCGAGGCCGGCCTCGGCGTCGGCCGACTCGAGGTTGTTGATCGACCACACCCAGCTCACGTTGCGGGCGCCCTCCCGGGCGAAGACGCGATGGACGTGCCGCCACGCGGCCACGAAGTCGGCCGCGGTGTTGCCGTTCACGTCGGCGCCCCACGAGAACCAGTGGCCGTTCATCTCGTGCATGAAGCGCAGCAGCACCGGCCCCCGGTAGGCGGCGACCTGGCGCGCGAACGTCCGGATGTAGGGATCGTGGTCGCCGGCGGCGATGCGGGCGAGGCTCACCTCCGGCTGCTCCGCGACGTGCTTCTCGCCCTCCGGCGCCGACCACGGCTCCCAGGTGAGCATGGGGACGGCCCCCTGCTCGGCGACGCGCGCGGCCCAGTCGGCGCGGAAGCGCGTCTCGCCGCTCAGCCACTGCTGGAACCAGTTGACGATGCGCGGGCGGGTCCCGTGCTCGGCCGCCCAGTCGTCCACCGCCCCGGCCGTCCGCGGCAGGGAGGGGTTGGAGACGCCCAGCAGGGCGCCGCGCGCGGGCGGGACCAGGCGCTGCAGAGGCGGAGGCGCCGGCTCGGACGGCTCGGCGTCCGGGAGGGCGGGCTCTGCGGGGAGCGGCTGCCCGGGGATGGCCGGAGCGGTCGGGGGCGGGCCGGGCTCGGCCCGGCCGGCCAGGTGGGGCACGGCGATCACCGCGGCCACCAGCGCAAGGGCGCCGACGCCGAGCAGGGCGCTGAGGACGGGGCGGGTCATGCCGAGATCATCGGCGCGTGACATCCCGCACTTGAGGGTTGACGCGCGATGTGAGGTTTCCGTAGGGTTGAGTCCGCGCGCGGGCTGCCGATAGGTACCTCATGCGCACCCACAACTCGTGCCCCCATCGCGATCGCGCTCACCGCGCCGCCGGGCCCTGCTCCTGGCGGTCCTGGCCGCCGGCCTCGTCTCGGGCGCCGGCTCGACCGCCGGCGGCTCCGGGGAGGGGGAGGCCGTGAGCGCGACGGCCGTCATCGCCCCCCTGTCGGAGACCCGGGGGCCGAACCCGTTCGCGGGGGCACGCATCTACCGCGCGCCCAGGGGCCCGGCGAGCGCGCAGGCCCGGGCGTGGCGCCGCGCCCGGCCGGCCGACGCCGCCCTGATCGACCGGATCGCGCGCCAGCCCGCCGCGATGTGGCTGGGGGACTGGACGCCCGACGTGCGCGCGGCCGCCGCCGGGCGCGTCGGCGCCGCGCGGGCGGCAGGCGCCCTCCCGGTGCTGGTGGCCTACAACATCCCGGTCCGCGACCACGGCCTCCACTCGACCGGCGGCGCGTCCGGCGCGGCCGGGTACCTGGCCTGGGTCGAGGAGCTCGCCCAGGGCATCGGCGCCGGCCCGGCGGCCGTGGTGCTCGAGCCGGACGCGCTCGCCGCCCTCGACCGCCTGCCGGAGGGCGCGCGCGAGGGCCGCGCGGCCATGATCGCGCAGGCCGTCGCGCGGCTGTCGAGCGTCCCGGGGGTGGCCGTCTACCTCGACGCCGGCAACCCCGGGTGGACCCGCGCGGCGGAGATGGCGCGCCGGCTGCGGGCGGCCGGGGTTGACCGGGCGCGCGGCTTCGCCCTCAACGTCTCGAGCTTCCATCCCACGCCGGCCGTCCGCGCGTACGGCCGCAGGATCTCGCGCCGCCTCGGGGGCGCCCCCTTCGTCATCGACACCAGCCGCAACGGCGCGGGCCCCGCTCCGGGCGGGGAGTGGTGCAACCCGCCCGGCCAGGGCCTCGGCGCGGCGCCCACGGGCCGCACCGGCGACCCGCGGGTTGACGCCCTGCTGTGGATCAAGCGCCCGGGCGAGTCGGACGGCACCTGCAACGGCGGCCCGCCCGCCGGGACGTGGTGGCCCGACGAGGCCCTGCGCCTCGCGGCCGCGGCGAAGCGGTAGCGCCATGGGACGCCGGGGGAACGCCGGGCCGCGGGCCCGGGTGGCGCCCCTCGCCCTGGCGGCGCTCGGCGCGGTCGCCCTGGCCGGGACGCCGGCCGTCCTGGGCACGGTCGACGGCGGCGGCGACCCGGCCGAGCTGGCCGCGTTCGAGGGCGGGAGCGGCCACGCGTACCACGCCGAGGAGACGGTCGCGGGCGCCGAGCTCCAGGAGGCCGTGCTCGACCGCTGCGAGTCCGACCCCGCCTACCGGGCGGCGAATTGGGAGTCGTGCCCATCGACGGCGGGCGCCCCGCCGCCCTCGGCGGGCGCCGGCCTGCGCGCCCTCGCCGCCGCGGAGCCGTCGCAGGTGGGGGAGTGGGGCGACGCCTTCCCGGTTGACTCGCTGGCCATCCACTCGGTGGTGCTGCCCACCGGCAAGGTGCTGTGGTTCAGCAAGGTCGCCCGAGCACGAGGGCGGCGCGCTCGCACCTCTACGACCCCGCGACGGGCGCCATGGCCGAGGTGCCGATCCCCGAGGTCATGCAGAACGGCAGGATGCTGCCCGCCAACGTCTGGTGCGCCGGCCAGGTGCAGCTCCCCGACGGCCGCATCCTCGTGGCCGGCGGGCAACCTCTCCTACCCGTGGGGCGACGGCGACCCGCAGGAGGGCCGCGGCTTCAGGGGGGCCGCGTGGGTCTTCATCTTCGACCCGGCCACCGAGACCTGGGAGCGGCTGGCGCGGGAGCGACGGCCGGCCCTGGGACATGGCCCACGGCCGCTGGTACCCGACCCTGACGACCCTGTCCGACGGCCGCGTGCTGATCGTGGGCGGCTGGGACGAGAGCGGCCACCAGCGCGACGTGCGCGAGGTGGAGGTGTTCACGCCGCGCGTCGACGCCCGGGCGGCCGCGACCGGCTCGAGACGGTGGGGTCGCTCCCCTCCTGGGTCAACATCTACCCGCACATGTTCCTGCTGCCGAGGACCACCCTCGCGGGGCGGGGCGCCGGCGACCGGGTGCTGATGGCCGGCCCGGGCACGGGCGACGCCTACCTCCTGCACGCCGAGGACTGGAGCTGGCGCGCCGCTCGCCGAGGGCCCGAGCCGCGTCGCGCTTCTGGGGCACCGCGGTGATGGAGCCCGGCGGGCCCCAGGGCTCGGCGCGGATCAGCCTGATCGGCGGCTCCGACGTCGAGGCCGACCCCGGGCGCGCCGCAGCCGACGGCGACCTCCGAGTACCTCGACCTGGACGACCCCGGCTGGGCCGACCCCGACGGCCCCGCGCCGACCTGGCGCCAGGGGCCGTCGCTCGACCACCCCCGCTCGCACTTCAACACCGTGCTGCTGCCCGACGGCTCGAAGCTGTCGAGCGGCGGCGGCCTCGGCCAGGCGCCCGACGGCAACCTCTACGCCGACCCGGTCTACGAGGCCGAGCTCTACGACACGGCCGCCGGCGACTGGCGCCCGGCGGGCAAGGAGGACGACGAGCGCACCTACCACTCCACGGCCGTGCTGCTGCCGGACGGCCGGGTGCTGTCGGCCGGCGACGACCGCCTGGAGCACCTGCCGGACGACGCCCGCACGGCCCAGATCTACTCGCCGCCCTACCTGTTCGAGGGCGGCCCGCCCGGCCGTGACCTCCGCGCCCGCGGCCGTCGGCTACGGCGCCCGCCTGCCGATCGCGGTGAGCCGACCCGTCGGCGGTCGCGAGGGTCGTGCTGATGCGGCCGGGCGCCGTCACCCACGCGGTTGACATGGAGCAGCGCTCGATCGAGCTCGCGCGGCGCGGCGAGGACGGCCTGGTCGTGACGAGCCCGCCCGACCCCAGCGTCGCGCCGCCGGGCTGGTACATGCTGTTCGCCCTCGACGCGCGCGGCGTGCCCTCGCTGGCGCGCTGGATCCAGCTCGACCCCGGCGCCCCGGAGATCGCCGCCGCCCGCGCCGCCCACCGCCGCGTCGCCGCCCCCGGCGCCGCCGGCCGCGACCTCGGCGGCCGACCGCCGCGCCCCGCGGCTGCGGGTGCGCCGGTCGCGCGCGACGCTGCGCGGGCGCACCCTCACCGTGACGCTGCGCGTGAGGAGCGACGAGCCGGCGCGGCTGTCGGCGCGCCTGGGCCGGCGCGGGCGCGGCCCGCGCCCTGCGCGCCGGGCCGGCCCGCGACCGTGGTGCTGCGCGCCCGCGACGGGCGCGCGGCCGCCGCGCAGCGTGCGCGTCGCCCTGGGCGCCCGCGACGCCGCGGGCAACCGCGCGACCCTGCGCCCGGCGATTCCCCTCCGCAGGGGTTAAGTCGCGGCCCAGCCGGGCCGATGGGCAGGCAGATGCCGCGACGTGACCACAATCCCGATGCGCTTGCCGTCCCGCATCCTGGTCGTGGCCGCGCTCGCCGCGAGCCTCGTCTACGTCGTCTGGCGCTGGGGCTTCACCCTCGACGGCCCGCCGATCTGGCTCGGCGCGCCGCTGGCCGTCGCGGAGACCTACGGGCTGGTGATGCTCGCGCTGCTGGCCTTCTCGTGCTGGCGGATGGCCCGCCGCGAGGTGCCGCCGCCCGCTGCCCGGCCGCGAGGTGGCGGTGCTGGTGGCGACCTACAACGAGCCCGAGGACGTCCTGCGGCCGACCGTGGTCGGGGCGCTCGCCATCCGCAACGACGTGGCGCCCCAGGTCTGGGTGCTCGACGACGGCGGCCGCCCCTGGGTGCGCCTGATGTGCGAGGAGCTCGGGGCCCGCTACCTGTCGCGCCCCGCGCCGCGGCGGCACGCCAAGGCCGGGAACATCAACCACGCGCTGCAGCACGTGGACGCCGAGTTCGTCGTCACCCTCGACGCCGACCACGTGCCGCGGCCCGGAGCTGCTCGAGCGGATGCTCGGCTACTTCGCCGACGACGGCGTCGCGGTCGTCCAGGCGCCGCAGCACTTCTACAACCGCGGCTTCCAGCACCCGCGCGACGACGACGACCCCCTGCGCAACGAGCAGAGCATCTTCTTCGACGCGATCTGCCGCGGGAAGGACCGGCACAACGCCGCGTTCTGGTGCGGCTGCCCGTCGGTCATCCGGCGCGAGGCGCTGGTCGTCGGTCGGCGGCGTCGCCACCGACACGGTGGTCGAGGACGCCCACACCAGCATGCGGCTGCACGCGGCCGGCTGGCGCATCGTCTTCCACCCCGAGGTGATGGCCCTCGGCATCGCGCCCGAGGAGATCGGCGCCTTCCTGGTGCAGCGCGGCCGCTGGGCCAAGGGCTCGCTGCAGATGCTGCGGCACGACCCGCCCATGTTCAAGCGCGGCCTGTCGTGGGCCCAGCGCCTCGAGTACACGGCGAGCTGCATGCACTTCCTCGAGGGCCCGCAGCGCCTGCTGGGCTTCCTCATCCCGCCGATCGTCCTGATCTCCGGCATCGACCCCGATCGACGCCGGCCCGCTGCTCTACGCGGCCCTCTTCATCCCCCAGATCGTCCTCGTGCCGCTGGCCTCGCGCGCCCTCACCCGCGGCCGCTACCGCCTGATCGAGGGCGAGCGCTTCGCCGTGGCCCGCATGACCCCCTACCTGCAGGCGATGGCCGCGCTGCTCGGCGGGCGCGGCGGGTTCCAGGTCACCCCCAAGGGCGGCCGCACCCGCCGGACGAGCGTCGCCCGGGCGCTCTGGCTGCCGATCGCGCTGGCGTCCGTGACCGTCGTGGCGATCGCCTACCAGACCGCCGCGCAGATCCTCGGCCTCCCCGGCCAGCTGTCGCCGGGCGCGCACGCGATCACCGTGGTGTGGGCCGCGGCCAACGTCGCGCTGGTCGTCTCGGTCGTCGCCTGGGCCCGCGGGACCCGCCACGTGCGCTTCAGCCACCGCTTCCCCGTGGCCCTCCAGGCCGGCTACGCCGTCGGCCGACGGCGCCCGCCAACGCCCCGGCGCAGGTCGAGGACATCAGCCGCGAGGGCCTCGCGATGACGCGTCTCGACGAGCACCGCGGTCGGCGAGCGCCTGCGGATCGTGCTGCTGCTCGACGACGGCCCGATGGAGGTGGACGGGCTCCGTGGCCCGCGCCCGGGCCGGCCACGACCCGGGCAGCTGAGCATCGGCGTGGCGTTCGACGCACCTCGAGCCCGCCGTCGCCGACGCGATCATCGAGTGGTGCTTCCGCCACCCCTTCGGCCCCGAGCGGCCGGTGCGCGTGTCCGAGCTCGAGTCGCCCCGCCGCCGCCGCTCTCCGGCGCCGCGCCCCGCAGCCGGAGCCGACGGGCCTGAGCCCGGCATCGGCTATACCCCGGCAGGCGGACGAACGCCGCCCGCACGGGGGCGTTGCGCACCACGCGGGTGCGGTGCCCGGCGCCGGTGACGCCTCCACCAGCACGGCGGCGCCCGCCGCCAGCCGCCGCACCACCCCGTCCCCGGTCTCCACCTCCAGCTCCCCGGAGAGCTGCAGGAACCATTGGCGCGCGGGAGAGGGGTGCCAGTCGCTCTCATAGCCGGCCGGGAGGGTGGCCATCAGCACCTCCGTGCTCGGGATGGCATCGCCGAGACCTCGATGCGGGCGCTCGGGGGGCGTAGCCGGCCGGGCCGAGCTCGACCTCGACGTCCTCGAAGCGCGAGGGCCCGCCGTCCTCCGACACGATGCGGGTGCAGCGCACGGCGCTAGGCTAGCGGCGCGGGACGTAGCGCAGCCTGGTAGCGCACCGCCTTTGGGTGGCGGGGGTCCCCGGTTCGAATCCGGGCGTCCCGATGAGGTTCTCAGGGTCCTCGCATCAGAAGTGCCGCACCGTTGCGCAGTCGGCCACGATGACCCCGGCCCGAGACGCCGTCAGCTGGTCCGAGCCTCGGCCTTGGGCGCTGACGGACCTGCCGTACCCGACTCCGGCCAGGCGACGAACGATCGACGGTCTGCGCGAGCCCCTTGCGGCCTTTGCTCGCGGCCTCGGTTTCCATCGCGGCCGTCCCAGGATCCATGTCCGGCACGTCCATGACCAGGGCGCGGATCGACGAACGTGCGGATGTTCCTGACCCCGAGGGGTCGGAAGAACTCCTCGCGCCCGGGTGGCGCGAGCCGCTGCTCGACGTCCTTCACACCGCGGTGGGCGATGACCGTCGGCACGCGCTCCTCCCCTCGGTGTTCTGTCAACGGCCCGGGCGAGCCCATGCCCGGCCCCGCGACGGGCGTCAACGCGGCGGATCACGCGAATTGCGTGACGACCGCTCACCCCGCGCAGCGCGACCGTGGGGCGCGAGACGAGCGGCGTGACCAATTTCAAGCACGAGGAGTACCTCTCGCGTCAACGGGCTGCGGAGCGCCTGGTGGACATCGCCTACTCGCTCACCGCCGGTGGGACGCTCGAGCTCCGGACAGGAGGCGACCAGGTCAAGGTCCCGGTCGTTGACCAGGTCCTCCTGACGCGCGAGAGCAGGACCGACGGCGACCGGGTGGACGTCGAGGTCAGGCTGCGCTGGTCCGCATGACACCGCGAAACGCCTGCATGACGGCGCGCAGAACACTCAGAACATGTGATGAGCGCTCGCGAGGGCCGGGTCCAGATCGATGAGGGCCGGCGGCGCCGAGGAGGACCGCATGGGCGAACAGGCCGCACGAGGAGACGTCGGAATGCCGCCGATGGCGCGGGAACCGCGCGAGACCACCGGCTACTGGTGGCTCTGGGTCGTCGCCGGGATCTCCTGGATCATCATCTCGGTGGTGATCCTCCAGTTCGACGAGGCCTCGGTCAGGACGGTCGGGGTCATCATCGGGCTCATGTTCCTGCTCGCCGGCATCCAGAACCTCGCGCTCGCGGGCGCGCCCGTGCCGCTGCGGTGGGTGTGGGTCTGCTTCGGCCTGCTCTTCGTGGCCGCCGGGGTCGTCTGCCTGGCCAACCCGGAGGACACCTTCGCCGCGCTGGCGGACATCCTCGGTTTCCTGTTCCTGCTCGTCGGCGTGTGGTGGATGGTGCGGGCGTTCCTGGAGTGGGCGTTCAACCCGCTCTGGTGGCTCGGGCTCGTCGCGGGCATCCTGATGAGCGTTCTCGCCTTCTGGACCGCCGGTCAGTTCTTCATCGAGAAGGCCTACATCCTGCTCGTCTTCGCCGGGATCTGGGCGCTGATGGAGGGCATCGGCGACATCGCGCGCGCGTTCGCCGTCCGCGGGCTGCATCGGGCGGGGTAGCCGCCGGGTTCATCGGGCGCGGGCGGGCGCCGGTGCGAGCAGCCCGAGGTCCCGTGCGCGCGCGACCGCCTCTCCGCGGCTGTGGGCGTCGAGCTTGGCGTAGATGTGGCGCAGGTGCGTCCTCACGGTGTTGGCGGAGACGCACAGCTCGGCGGCGATTTCGGGTGCCGTGAGGTTGCTCGGCAGGTATCTCACCACCCGCAGCTCCGCCTCGCTGAGCTCCTCCCGCAGCAGCGCCGTCTCGCCACCGGGCGGCGGCGAGCGTCCCGCGAGCATGCCGAGGATCGTCGCGAGCAGCGTCGCGTGGGTGGTGCGGTGCCTCGGATGGCGCTCCAGCAGCTCTCGAACCGGAGCCAGGGCGAACTGGAGGACGACCCCCTCCGGCTCGGCGAGCTCGAGCGCGCGCTCGATCGACGCCTCCGCGCCGGCCCGGTCGCCGAGCCGCTCACGCGCCGCAGCGTCGAACAGCAGCGCGTGGACGGTCGCCCAGCGCGGTTGAAGCGCCTTCGGCGTGCCGTCGATCAGCGGCGCCAGCACGTCCACCGCCTCCCGGGGGCTGCCGTCCGCCAGCCGGAGCGCCGCGGCGGCGAGGCGCATCCCCGCCGAGTCGCGCTCGTCGGCCCCCATGGTGGCGAGCGCGGCGCGCGCCGCCGCCCGGTCGCCCTTCAGCGCCTGCACGAGGACGATCCAGCCGCGTACGTCTATCGGGAGCGCGTGCTCGCGCTCGAGCGAGGCATGCAGCCGGTCCGCGGCGCGGAACTCAGCCAGCGCCTCCTCGAGCCGGCCCTGCCCGAGCCGCAGGAAGGCCCGCGCGAACGGGAGGATGGGCTCCGTCTCGAGCTCCGCGACCGGCGAGCGCACGACCCGCTCGAGCCACCGCTCGGCCTCGTCGAAGCGACCGAGCCACGCCAGCGCGCCGGTCGCCGCCGCGACCGCGGGCGCGAGGATGCGATGTGTTCCCCATCCGTGGGCCTCCGCGATCGTCACCGCCTCCTCGCTCAGCCCCAGCCCGACGTTCAGCGAGCTTCCCAGGACGGCGGCCAGCGCGAGGTGCCCGAGGCAGCCGACCTCCAGGTAGGGCCGGCCGATGCGGCGTGCGAGCGCGAGCGCCCCCTCGAGGTCGCGGCGGGCCTCGTCCAGCTGCAGCGACCACAGCTCGGCGATGCCGAGGTTCATCAGGGCCGAGGCGCGATGGTCGTTGCTGCGCGCGAGCTCGTCCTCCGTCTGCGCGTCGAACGAGCCCATCGCCTGGCGCGCGGTGGCGAGGTCGCCGCGCTGACACGCGAGCCAGAGCCGCGCGCTGGCCAGCCGCAGGTCGAACAGCCGCCTCCGCGCGTCGGGTACCGTCGCGGCCAGCCGCTCCGCCGCGGCGATGTGCGTCCCGCTCTCCTCCAGCAGGCCGTCGTACAGGCGACCGGTGGCGAACGCGAGCGCCAGCTCGGCATCCTCCTCGGGCGCGCCCGCCGGGAAGGCGGCCAGCAGCGCGCGCAGGGTCGCCTTGCGGCCGTCGAAGACGAGGTTGACGGAGTTGTCGGCCAGCACGCGGGCGGCGTGCCCCCAGTCACCCGCGGACTGGGCGTGCCGGATCGCCTCGACCTCGAAGCCGTGCTCCTCGAACCACGTCGCCGCGGCGCGGTGCAGCGAGTCGATGATCGCCGGGGAGACCCGGCGGAGCTCGAGCTGCAGCAGGTCGGTCAGCAGGTGGTGGTAGCGGAACCACGATCGCCCGGCGTCCAGCGACACGACGAAGGCGTTCGCGTCCTCGAGGCCCTGCAGGATCGCCTCCGAGCCCATGCGGCCCGTCAGCGTGTCGGCCAGCGGGCCGTTGACCCGCTCCAACACCGAGGTGCGCAGGAGGAGGTCGCGCACGTCCGGCGGCTGGCGCTCCAGCACCTCCGCCAGGAGGTAGCCCGCCACGGTGCGCTCGCTTCCGGAGAACTCGGCGACGAACCGCTCGGGATCGGGGTGTCCGGCCAGCGAGATCGCAGCGAGCCGCAGGCCGGCGGCCCACCCTTCGGTCCGCTCCCAGAGTTGCGCCGATCCCGAGTCGGAGAGCGTGAGCCCGCTCGCGTCCAGCAACTGGCGCGTCTCCTCCTGCGAGAAGCGCAGGTCGGGGCCGCGGATCTCGGTCAGCGCGCCCGCCAGCCGCAGCCGATGCAGGCCGAGCCCCACGTCCTCGCGGGTCGCGAGCACCACCCGCAGCGCCGGCGGCAGGCCGGCCAGGAAGCGCTCGAGCAGGCGGAGCGCCTCCACCGAGCGCAGCTCGTGCAGGTCGTCGGCGACCAGCACGACGGGCTGCCCCAGCGAGCCCAGGTCGGACAGCAGCCGCTCGACGACCGCCTGGCCGCCGAAGGCCGGCGTGGCGCCGACCCGCTCCACCAGCCCGTCCTCCCCGACCGCGCCGGCGAGCTCGTCGACGACCGAGAGCCAGAAGCGCTGCGCATCCCGCTCGGCGCGCTCGACCGACACCCAGGCGACCCGATCGGCCAGCCCCTCGGACTCCACCCAGGAGCGCAGCAGCGCCGTCTTCCCGCTCCCGGCCGGCGCGCACAGGAGGACGACCTCGCCCGGGCCGACGCGCGACAGCCGGTCGAACAGGGGGCGGCGCGGCACCAGCCCGCGCACGGCCGGCAGGCGCCCGTGGCGGCCGTGCGCTACCACGGCCGGCTCCGAGGCGCGTCCCGCGACCGCCATGCGGGGCGCGAGCTTGTCCAGAACAGGGACACGTCAAAATCCGGATCGCGCGTTCTGCGGGCCCTCGGGTCCACCCTAAGGGCCCGGGGCGAATCACGTAAACCATGTGACGACGGCTCACCCGGTCGTGCCTCACGCTCGGCCCCGTGATACCCCTCCATCCCATCACCGCCGTGCGCCGTCGATGCAGCCCTCCCAGTCGAGAACTCGACCGTGCCGTGGATGGCCTTCCGCAGTAGGCCGACGCGCGACCATGATGTGGCGGCCGCGGAAATCGGCGTCGGCAGCCTCCCTGCCGTTCAACACGCCGGCCGGGACGTCTTGCGCGCCTGCGTGGGAGCCGGCGGGCCTCAGTAGACGAGCGCCTTGAATGCGATCAGAAACCCCCCGATCAGTGCCACCGCAGCGGCCTGGAAGAGCGCCGCCGGCCATCCCTCACCACGGAGGCGTGCGGCGCAGAGCCCGTAGAAGCCGGTGAGTGGGAGCCCGGACCATATGGCGACGTCAAAGGCGGTGTCGGTCTCCATGGCGCCGGCCGCCGCGAGTACGAAGAAGACGGCAGGAAAGCTGACTCCGAAGATGACGGCGACGGCGTTCGCCGTGATCTCGCGGAGCCGCGTCCGGTTCGACCCGCCGGCGCGTCCCGACCTCCGTCCCGACGAACTCGCTGTAGACCTCGGTGAGCCCGACCGCGACCCCCGTTCCGACGAGGGTTGCGACCATCACGGCCGGACCCGGCTCGTCACCCTCCAGGGCGACGACCAGCGCGAGTCCGATGACCGCGCCGTAGATGAGGCGCGAGAGCTGACTGGACCCGAGATGATCGTAGACAACGCTTGGCATCGAGACCGCCATGCGGGGCGCGAGCTTGCCCAGATCAGGGGCACGTCCACCCGATCGCGCGTTCCACGGGCCCTCGGGTCCACCCTAGCGGCCCGGGGCGAATCACGTAAACCACGTGACGACGGCTCACCCGGTCGTGCGTCATGCTCGGCCGCGTGATACCCCTCCATCCCATCACCGCCGTGCGCGTCGCCACGCGCCGCTCGCGATGAACTGGAGACCGGCGGCTCCGCCGCGCCAACCGGTCCTGTTCGTCAATCCGAGGTCCGGCGGCGGCAGGGCCGTGCGCGCCGGGGTCGTGGAGCGGGCGCGCGAACGAGGCATCGCGGTGGTCTGCCCGGAGCCTGGTCAGCGCCTGCGGGCGCTGGTCGAGGAGGCCGTGGCCGGCGGCGCCGATGCGCTCGGCGCCGCCGGCGGCGACGGGTCGCAGAGCCTCGTCGCGGCCGTCGCCCGGGCGCACGGGCTCCCCTTCGTCTGCGTCCCGGCCGGCACTCGCGACCACTTCGCGCTGGATCTCGGCGTGGACCGGCGCGACCCGGTGGGCGCGCTCGACGCGTTCACGGACGGGCTCGAGGGCCGCATCGACGTGGGGGAGGTGAACGGCCGCACCTTCCTGAACAACGTCTCGCTCGGGATCTACGGCGACGCGGTCCAGGAGGCGGCGTACCGTGACGCGAAGGTGCGCACGCTGCTGGCCACCGCCCGCGCACGGCTCGGTCCGACCGCCGAGGCGCCGGGGCTGCGTCTCGTGGACGACCTCGGCCGCGAGCACGCTCGGCTCGCCGTGATGCTCGTCTCGAACGGGCCCTATGCGCTGAAACGGCCGTCGGCGCCGGGCGCTCGCCCCGCGCTCGACAGCGGACGGCTCGGGGTCATCGTCCTCGACGGGCCGGGCGATGGCCCGCACCCCCCCGGACGGTCGTGGACCGCGACGAGCCTGGAGGTGAGGGCCCCCGGGCCCGTGCACGCCGGCATCGACGGCGAGGCGGTCGACCTCACGCCGCCGCTGGCGTTCGCGATCCGGCCGGGGGCCCTGCGTATCAGGATCTCAGCCCGCGATGCAGCTGGGTCGGCGTCCGGGCCGCGGCCGGCGTCGGCGCTTGCCGGGCACGCCCCGGGCCTCGGGCGGACGTGACGGCGCCGGGCGACGACGGCGCCGCGGCGGACCGCCGGCAGTGGCGGGAGGAGGCCGTGCGCCTCGACGTGGCCGTCTACGCGGCCATCGCGGCGACGCCGACCCCTGCGATGGACGCGGCCCTTCGCGGGCTCTCCCGCGCCGCCGACCGCTCGAAGCTCTGGATCGCCTGTTCCGCGCTCTGCGTCGCCTTCGGCGGCGAGCGCGGCCGCCGCGCCGCCGCGGCGGGCCTGGCGTCGATCGCAGTCACGTCGGCCGTCGTGAACCTGGTGCTCAAGCGGCTCGGCAACCGGCGCCGGCCGGATCGCGGCAGCTACGCCGTGCCGGTCACCCGCCAGGTTGACATGCCGCGCTCCACGTCGTGGCCCTCGGGCCATGCCGCCTCTGCGTTCGCCTTCACAACCGGGGTCGGCGGCGTCTGGCCAGGGGCGGGCATCCCACTCAGCGTCATCGCGTCGCTCGTGGCCTACTCGCGCGTCCACACCGGTGTGCACTACCCGTCCGACGCCATCGCAGGGGCCCTCAGCGGGATGGCGTTGGGGCAACTCGTCGTCGCCGGATCCAGGCGCCGGCGTCAGCGGCCGCGTCGCTGAGGGCCCCGGCTCGCGTCAGCCGCGCGGAGGCCGTGCCGGTGGTCGCACGGCCCCCGCGTCGCCCCGCTCACGACCGGCGAGGCGCCTCGCCCGCGGCCGCCGCCGCGTCGTCGGCGTCCATCCTCGCGAGCACCGCGTCGAGCACCGCGTAGTCGGCTTCGTCGATGGCCCAGTACGCGGCGTCGATCGCGAGCATCGCGTCCTCCTCGGCCCGATCGGCCTTCCACCGGGCCTTGCCGACGTCGTGGGCGGTCTTCTTGCTCTCGATGTCCTCGCGGACCGCGTCGATGCGCTCGTTCCACGATTTCTGCGCGTTGACCCACCAGTCCGAGATCTGGCCCTCGCTGTCTGCGGCCTTCTGGCGCAGCTTGTCGCCCTGCGCCTGAGCCGCTGCGCGCGCCGAGGAGACCTCCTGCTCGAGGTCGGCCCTGGCCTTGCTCCGCGCCGCCGCTGCGCGCGTCTCCGTTTCCTTCGCACGCGCCGCGAGCTTCGCCAACTCGTCCGATAGCGCCATTCCAGCTCCTTCGCCGCCGTTGCTGAACGCTGCGCGAGCCATTTTCGAGTTGACTCGTCGTCAGCTGTGGGGAGCTTGGACGCCGGCTGGGTGACCGGTCGTCACGCATTCTTGGTGATCGGTCCCCGCCCCGCCGGCGGCGGCAACCCCGAGTCGTAGATCACGGCGGCCCGCAGCACGAGGTCCTGGAGCGACATGCCGGGGATCGAACGGGGCGGGGTGTCCCCATGACCCCCTACCGGCTCAGGAGAGTCGACTGAGTTCAGGACCGCCGCGGGAGAGACCTCAGTTGCCGGATCGATCCGAGGCCGACGGCCCGCTGCGGCCGGTGCTGGGATCCGCGAGGGCGCGAACCTCCTTGGTCAGCGCCAGGATCTGTCGGGAGAGGTCGAGCAGCTCGATGTTCTGCTTGTCCTCCTTCTGAACCGTCTTCCACTGCTCATCCGCGACCACCTGGCGCCTGGCGTCAGCGCGGTTCTGGGAGATCAGCACGAAGGTCGAGAGGAAGATGGCCTCGAGCGAGACGATCATCGTCAGAAGGCCGAAGGGATAGTCCTCCACGCCGAAGCCGATCCAGCAGCTGAACCAGATGATGTGGACGTAGACGAAGAGCATCGATCCGGCAAAGCCGGTGATCGCGTCGGCGGCCCGGTTCTGCCGCGCCTTCGCCCGCTCCCGTTCGCGCTCCAAAAGGGCCGGATTGATCGGGGGCCCCAGCTTGGGGCCGGGAACGAAGAAGTCGTGCAGGCGTTGGCCCAGCGTCTTGCCGTCGGTTTCCCCGTTGGACGGCGGTCCGGCCACCGTCGGTGCTCTGTGGCTTGACATCTGGCTTCCTTTCAGCAGCGGCTCCGGCCTCCGCCCAGTCTCCCAGGCGGACCACTCCCACGGTGCCCCCAAGGCCGTCATGCCGCCACGGCGACGGCATCTGCCGCAGAATCGGCCGCACTCTCTGCCGCAGGCCGATCCCGCAGTGTTCCGGGCCCTCGGTCCGCTGATCGCCGAGAACCCGCTAGCCCAGCAGGATCACGGGGCACGACGGGACGTCGCGGAACCCCACGGGACGGTGCCCTTTCGCCTTTCGAAGCGGTTTCAGAAGTCGTCGGGGCGCTGCCGCGTTTCGTGAGGCGCCAGCCGGCGCCCCGCGGAGCGAGGCGCCTGAGACTGCTCCCTTCGTGGGGAAGGAGCAGTCTCGACCTGCGCTCCTGCTCGTCGTCCGGAGCGAGCATCCGGCACCGATTTTGCGCGACGCTCGCTTGCGAGGTCCGCAACGACGTCGCATACGGCGGGATGCGCTGGATCACGGTCGGCCCCGCCGACCAGCCCCCCACGTCCATCGTCCTGACTCCGCCGGCCGTAGAGCGGCCTCACCGACGACGAGCGCCGCACCATCGCCGAGTTAGCCGGCCACAGCGACGGGGACGACGCCGAGCGGGACGGCAAGCGAGCGAGCCTGTTCATGGCGGGGGTGCGACGACCCCTTCGGGGCTCGCTCGCGAGCTCGGTTCTCGCGACGGTTCGGCCGTTACCATCCCCGGAGGTCAAGCGGCTGGGACTCGTTCCACGCACGGAGGTGCTTCGCATGGCTGAGAGGAAACCTGCAAAGAAGGCCACGCAGCAGTCCGCCAAGAGCACCACCGGTAAGGCGTCCAAGGGATTCACGGACGAGGAACGAGCCGCGATGAAGGAGCGCGCCCAAGAGCTGAAGGCGGAAGCGCGCGCGAGCAAGAACAAGGCGGACGGGGAACGCGACGTGCGCGCGAAGATCGCCGAGATGCCGGAACCGGATCGCACCATGGCCGAGCGGCTCCATGCCATCGTCAAAGCCAGCGCGCCAGCCCTCTCGCCGAGAACCTGGTACGGGATGCCCGCGTACGCCAAGGACGGCAATGTCGTCTGCTTCTTCCAAAGCGCGCAGAAGTTCAAGACGAGGTACGCGACGTTCGGCTTCAGCGACAAGGCGAACCTCGACGAAGGCGCCATGTGGCCGACCTCCTTCGCGCTGAAGGCGCTGACCGCCGCCGAAGAGAAAAAGATCGGCGCGCTCGTGAAAAAAGCGGTCAGCTGAGGACTGAGCCTCACCGATCCACGGCTCGGTGCCGGGCCGGGACGAAGTGTCGGTTGACCAGGGCGCGATCCGCGGTCGCGACGGAGCAACCCGGCGACCTACAGCGGACTGCTGGACCCGATCCGCAAGTCGTTCGCGAAGGCCAACGGCGTCAAGCCGGCGCTGTTCGGCGCCAACTCCGAGGGCGCCTGCCCCAACTGCAACAGCGCCGGCGTCATCTACGCCGACCTGGCGCTGATGGCCGGCGTCGCCACCACCTGCGAGGGGTTTCGGTAGCAACGGCGCGGAAATGGGCGTCAAGCGTTAGACGCGGTTGGCGCCGGACGCGCACGGCTCCTGGTTCGAGCGCGAGCAAGAGCCCGTCAAGCTGCCGCGCGGGCGCCTGCTCGTCGTCCAAGACAGGCGTCTGCGACTGCCAGGCCATTCGCTTCCGCTATCGGACCCATTGCGGGCGTTGGGCGGCAGGCGGCGTTGTCAGTCGAGCGTGATGACGACCTTGCCGTTGGCGCGGCCCTGCTCGACGTACGCCAGCGCCTCAAGGGTCTGGTCGAACGGGAACGTCTTGTCGATGAGCGGGCGGAGGTGGCCGGCGTCGTAGGGGGAGGCCAGCTCGCGCAGCTGCCCGCCGTCGGCCTGCATGAACAGAAACGAGTAGCTCACGCCTAGCTTCCGCGCCTGCTTCCGGACCTTGCGGCTCAACAGCCCCATCACGACGCCCATGAACTTCGGCGCCCCGAGCTGCTTCGCGAACCCAGGGTCCGGCGGGCCGGTCACGCCGATCGCGTGTCCGCCCGGCTTGAGGACCGTGCCGCTGCCGGCAGATGCTGCCGGTCGAGACGTTCACGCCGAAACCGCAGCTCAACTCAGGCCGCGACTCGTGGTGCCGTCCGTGCCGGGGCGAGTACCTCCGCGCCTCGCGTGCGAAGCGAAGGGCTGCCGCCGGGCGACCGAGCGCGACGCCCCCCGCGCAACGGTGCACCGCCATCGCCCCCGGCGCTTTTGCTCAGGTTGCTGGCGGGGGGTACCGGCTGCCGGCCCCTCTTAGGAAATGCGCAACGCTTCGGATGTGGGCTCTAGGCCTTCTTGGCGTAGACCTCCATGCCGGTGAAGTTGACCTGGACGCAGGGCTCATCGCCCACGACCCAGGCGTCGTGGCCCGGGGGGATGACGAGCACGTCGCCCGGGCCAACCTCCTTCTCGGTCCCGTCGTCCATCCGGACGACCATCCGACCCGAGATGCAGTAGCCCATGTGGGGCGCCTGACAGCTCTCCGTGCCGGCGATCGGCTTGACGTGCTCCGACCAGCGCCAACCCGGCTCGAACGTCCCCCGCCCGACCACTCCGCCGGCCAGGTTCACGATCTCGACCCGGCCCTTGTCCACGAAGGGTCGGGTCTCATCCGCCTGGTCGTGGTTCCTCACCTCGAGCTCGGCCATTGACCGCCTCCCTGACTGTTGCTTTGGGTCGCGAGCCTATGCTGCGCCTGGATTCCCGAGCAACGCTTTGCGATGGACCACATACGGACGCGCCGGGGCTCGCTAAACGAGGGCGAGGTCGAGTCTCTGGCGCGGTTCCGTTCGCCGGCTGAGGCGACTCAGGCTGGCGAGGGGGCCGCCCTAGAAGCGCCGGCTCGGGGGCGCAGGAGCAGGAGCGAGGCAACCAGGATCCAGGCCCAGTAGACGAAAGCCGGGATGAAGAAGATCGCGAGCAGGCAGATGACGCCCACCACCACCCCGACCCATGCGAACCAGCGCGGCAGCAAGCCCGTCCTGAATGCGACCGCCGATGTGGCCCAGACCACGAGCGCGCCCAGGACGACCGCCCCAACCCACAGGAGGTAACCGGCGTCGTTCGCGAACGCGTACAGGTCAGCTGGGGCGCCGAGAGCCCCCCGCTCGTCGGCTACGGCCAGCGGGGCCACAAAGAATGAGACGGCACCGATCCAGAGGGCTGCGCTGGCCACCTCTGACCCGAAGGCTAGGTGGGCCAGGCCCCCGCCAGAGCCCTCGGCCGCCGCCAGTCGCGACCGCAGCACGGACAGGAAGACAAGCAGGAAGAGGACGCCCGCCAAGAACACGAAGAAGGCCACGAAGCTCTGGTTCTGATTGGAGTCCGAGGCGAGGTACGAGGCGATCTCGGTCTCTGGAGCGTCTTGATCAGGCGAGCTGCCCGAGACCAGGAACGCGATGACCATGAGGATCACGGCAACGGCGCCCGACGCGGGCGCCCAGCGCTCCCACAACGTCGCGCGCGCCGCTGCCATTGGAGTCTGATCGCACGGTGCCTCCTGTCGCCTCGGCAATCCGCTGGCGTCGCGGGTGTCAGGTATCCCCTAACGGGCGCGGCGCGTCAACAGCCGGAAGGGCTAACTGGCTGAGGCCCGCGAATCGCTGTCGAGTCTGGCGGTCTGTTGCGCTGGCAGCCATGCATGGGTCGCGGACGGCTTCCGCTTCGCGCGACGAGGAGGCGTGTGGTTTCGTTCCCACGAGGCGCCCGCTCCGGACGAGAAGCAGGAGCGACGGCACAGGCTGCCGCCCCCAGGGCGCCCCATGACGTCTGAAGGTGACATGTTGACCGCCATACCGACGGCCCTGGGCGGCGGTCACCCCGTCGCCTCCAGGGGTGTGGACGTCGGCCGGGTTGCCGGCATCGACCTGATGAAGGTGGCCTTGTAGCCGAACTCGGTGGCTGCCTGGAGCTTGCCGCGGCGGATCGGCCGCGCATCGCGATCGGCCAGGCCGATAGTCCGCTGCCTTCTCTGGGGTAGCATCCCCCGCACGGCTCGCTCACGGCCCGGTGACGATGCCGATCGACCCGCTCGTCCAGCAGTCCTGGCTCTTCCTCCCGCCGCTCGGGATGCCCCTCTCCCTGCGGCTCCGCAACGGCCGCTTCGGCGAGCTGCGACCACGGCCGCTCGACGAGGAGACCGGGTGCACGGCGACCCAGGTCATCCCGGCCGAGCACCCCGACAACCCGACCGGCGAGGACCTTCCGGTCGCCTTCGGGATCCACCAGGCGGTCGATCTCGACGCGGCCGCCGGGGACTGCGTCTACGCCGCCTACGGCGGTCGCGTGATCGAGGTGGAGGTCAGGCCCGGGGGCAGGGCCGGCAACCTCAGCATCGACCACCACCCCCGCGGCCTCGGCTTCGTGACGAGCTACAACCACGTCGCGGAGATCGGCGTCGCCGTCGGCCAGCGCGTTCACGAGGGGCAGCCGATCGCCGCGGTGTCGGCCGCTCCCGACGAGCCTCACCTGCACTTCGAGCTCTGGGCGGTCCTCGACCGCCGCGAGCCCGACGGCCCCCTCGGGGACAGCGACAAGGTGCCGATCGATCCCGTCCGGGCACTCTACGAGTGGGAGCGGCGGCTGGTGCCCGACGAGCCCCTGCCGGGCGTCCAGTCGGCGGAGACGATCGGCGTCACGCTCATCGAGGCCGTCCCGTTCTTCGTCGTCGCTCTCGCAGCGGGCGGCGAGCTCCACGTCCCGATGTACGAGCCGATGGCGCGGGACGAGCGGGCCATCGTCGCCGTGTTGAGCGCGGCGCACCAGCGGGCGGCGGGCCTCGAGCTCTTCGTCCGCGAGTCGGCGTTCTGGGGAGTGGACGTCGTCACCCGGGCCCGCCTCGCCGGGGGAGGCCGAACCGTCGGCGACTAGCGCGTCGCCGAGGGCTCAGACGACGGGGGCCACGCCCGATGTTAGACAGCGGCCCCCCACGACGAATAACGGTCCTTGCTCCCACTCGGATCGGAAGAGCCAGAAAACGAGCGCTTCTGCGGAGTGCGCTCCTCGCTCATACGCTCAGCGACCCACGTACCCGGCAGGAGCGCCCAAAATCTGCCGCACTGTCTGCCGCAGGTCAGATCCCTCGGCGCTCCGGACTCCTGGGCCGATTCCTGCCGAGATCCCATTCTCCAAGCGGCATCTCGGGGCACGGCGGAGCATCGCGGAAGCCCGTGGGATGTAGGTTTTTCGCCTTTGGGTGGCGGGGGTCCCCGGTTCGAATCCGGGCGTCCCGATACAGCGACGGCTGTCACCGTCGCTGTCCCGGGCGATCCCTGGGACCGGCTCTCCGCGCCGGCCCCACGTGCTCCCGATAGCGCGGCGCCTCCACGCCGTCGCCGTCCGGGGCGATCCCTGGGACCGGCGCTCCGCGCCGGCGGCATATGCTCCCGATGGTGGAGGGGTCCGACGACGAGCGCGCCCTCGCCGCGCTGAGAGCGCCGCCGGCGCCGCCGCGGGAGCAGGGCCGCCTCAGCGCCGACTCGCCGGCCGGGCTTGGGATCTACCCCCAGGGCCCGCCCATGCGCCCGGCCGCCGGCCGGCCGTGGGACGCGGCGCGGGCCCGGGCCGCGGTGGCGGGATCGACCGGCGCCGACGCGCCCCGGGCCCTCCGGGCCTTCGACGACCCCGGCCTCGCCCGCCGGGCTCCCGACCCCGGGCCGCGTGCGGCGCTGGCGATCCTCACCGGGACGGCGGGGGAGCCGCTCGTCGCCGCCGCCGCCGGCGGGCGCGCGCCCGCGCCGCGCCTCGGCACTCAGGCCGACGCCTCCCGCGTCCTCGGTCCCGACCCCGCCGACCCCGCCCTGCGCCTGGTGAACGACCGCTACCGGGCCGAGCACCCCGCGCTCGTCGCCCCGTCGCTCGTCCACGCGCTCCTCGCCGGGCCGCCGCCCCGCGGGCACGCCCAGGAGGCGCTCCTGCACGCGCTGCTCGCAGCCGTCCACCTCCAGATCCTCGCCCGCGCCCCGCGCCTGGCGGGGCTCGGGACCGAGCTGGCGCGGCGCCAGAACTCGCTGGCCCTGACGCTTCTCAACTCGCGCCCGGCCGGATCGCCGCGCATCCGGCTGATCGCCCCCGACGGGGCGGGCACGATCCCGGGCGGCGCGCCGGCCATGCAGACGCCGGATTTCTGGAGCGTGCCCTTCGCGCCCCCCGAGCCTCGGACGGCGCCCGCGCCCGAGCTCCTGCGGGCCGTCCTCGCCGGCCTGCTCGGTCCCGCGGCCGCCCCCGAGGGCCCGCTCGTCTACGACGACGCGCTCGCCGGGAGCGTGGACGCCGGCCTGGACGGCGGCCGGCTCTCGCCCGCCCTCCGCCTGCGGGCCGCACGCGCGCTCACGGCGATCTGAAATGCTCCCCTCCATGGCGGCCGCCATGGAGCATCGGGGCCCGGAGGACGTCATCATCGGCGTCGTGGGCGACGGGTTCAGCGCCCTGCACACCTACGCGACGGCGGTCTACCTCGGCTTCGCCCCCGAGCAGATCGGGATCTTCGGCGAGGGGATGAACCCGACCCACGCCTACCAGCAGTACGCGTGGAACCTGGGCCAGACGATCCTCCGCTCCGAGTCGGAGTCGCACTTCCTGCCGGCCGACTGGCCGACCTTCTCCCAGATCGACGCCTTCGCGCGGGTCGACCCGCGGCCGCTGCTGCGCTCGGCCGTGCGTCGCTTCAACCCGGGGGTGCCCGAGATCCTCGCGCTGGCCGACGTCGTGTCCACCACGCTCGGCTACCCCGAGCGCGTGCTCGGCGGCCGGCGGGTCGGCTGGGTGGTGCGGGAGCACGGCCCGCCGACGCACTTCGCCCTGCACGACGAGGACGGCGCGCTGCTGGGCCGCTGCCGGCACCTGATGATCGCCGTGGGCCACGGGCCGCTGGCCTTCCCCGGCGCCTACGGCCGGGCGCGCGCCGACCGCGCCCTCGCGCCCCGGATCGTGCAGTCCTACGAGCCCAAGCGCTACGTCGCCGGGGGGCGCTACCTGGTGGTCGGCTCGGGCATCGCGTCGCTCAACGAGTGGGTCAACGCGGTCGAGGCCGGCGCGGCCTGCATCGCCCTGCGGCGCAACCCCCACCCCGACGACCAGGACCTCAACGTCCCCCGCTGCCTCTTCGACGGGAGCGGCATCGACGCGTTCGAGGGCCTGTCGTTCGAGGAGCGGCTCGACTTCCTCGGAGACGTCCTGCGCGGCACCGCGCCGCACCGGCGGGTGTGGATGGAGAGCCTGAACGAGGCACGCGCGCAGAGGCGCTTCGACAAGGTGATCGGGGACATCGACGCCATCCGGCCCGGCTCCGCGGGGCTGCGGGCGCACGTGCGCCGGCACGACGGGAGCGACGGCGGCTGGCTCGACCTGACCGGCATCATCTGCGGCACCGGGTTCGTGAAGTCGGTGTACGAGCTGCCGGTGCTCGCGCGGCTGATCCGCGAGTACGGGGTCCCGGTGGAGCACGACCGCATCCACCTGACGACCAACTGCGGCGTGCCGCCGCTCGACCAGCCGGACTCGCGGCTGTGCCTCAACGGCCTCAGCGCCAACAGCGTGGTGCCGAACGCCGACACGATCTCGGGCACCAAGTACATCTCGCGCCGGTTCGTCGGCGACTGCGCCCGTGCCGAGCGCCTGCGGCGCCGCTCCGTCCCCGGCCGCCTCGCGCTGCAGCTGCGCCTCGCGGGCCGCACCGCGCGGGCCCTGCGCCGCATCCCCACGACCCGGCAGCTGGCCTGATGTGCCCGACGGTCCTGGGCCGGATCCACACGCGGGTCGCCACGATCACCCTGCCGGCCCTGCTCGCGCTGGTGCTGGCGCTCGTGGACGGCGAGAACGGCTGGCTCGTGCTCGTGGGGACCTACCTGCTGTTGGGCGTCTCGCTCGACGCGCTCGTCTACTCCTGGCTGCTGCGCTACCAGCCGCCGTGGATGACGTTCGTCCTGGCGCTGGCCGAGTTCGGGCTCCTCTACGCCCTGGTGGGGGCGCTGAACACGGTCGAGCTGACCGTGCCCGAGATCGTGGTCTTCTACTGGGTCTCCTGGGTGCTCGCCGTGTGGACCAAGAACGTCGTCCTGCCGATCCTGTCGCTGACGTACCTGGAGTCGGCCGGCGAGTTCCGCCGCATCGAGTGGTCCGTCCCGCCCGGCCTGGAGTCGCTCCCGATCGTGGCGGCGGCCCCCGCCGCAGGCGGGCAGGGCGCCGTCCCGGCGGCGGTCGCGCACGAGCTCGCGGAGTCGCCGCCCGCCGGCCGGCGGGCCTTCCGCCCCGCCGCCCCGCGCCGGCGCCCGCGCGGGTCGGCCGCCAGCAGCCACCTCATGACGGCCTACTGCCTGGTCGTGGTGCCGGCGACCGCCGCCGCGGTCTCGGCGTACTCGATCGCCACCTGAGCCGCGCCCCTAGTCGAGCGCGAAGAAGAACCCGAGCGCGAGGCCGGCCAGGGCGAGGAGGACGATCGCCGCGATGTGGGTCTGCGCGCGGACGTGCACGTCCTTCCACGCGCGCAGCAGATGCTGCTCGGAGGCGGGACGGCTCGCGCCGGCGGGGGCGGCCGGGAGGTAGGCGGGCGCGGCCTCGGGCGCGAGCGGCGGTGGCGTTGCCGCGCCGGTCTCGGCGGCGACGCGGCGCGCGAGCGCCTCGGTCCCACCGGTCAGGGCGTCAGGACCCTCGGCCATCGCGCCAGCGTAGTCTGACCGGGTGCACCTCTACCACCGCTGGAAATGTCCCTGGTGCGCGGCCGCGCGTCAGGCGATCGAGAACGTCGGGGCCGAGGTGGAGCTGATCGAGGTGTCCTACCCCCGCGAGCAGCGCGACGAGGTCGAGCGGGCGAGCGGGCAGCGGCGCGTGCCGGTGCTGGTCGACGGCGACGCGGTGGTGGTCGAGTCGCGCCGCGTCGTCCGGTACCTCTACGCCACCTACGGCGGGGAGGGCTTC
Organism: Miltoncostaeaceae bacterium; assembly: GCA_963819845.1. Classification (GTDB taxonomy): domain Bacteria; phylum Actinomycetota; class Thermoleophilia; order Miltoncostaeales; family Miltoncostaeaceae; genus DATAGF01. Next base: position 122,677 of record CAWFXQ010000008.1, on the reverse strand, counting down.
GCCCGCTCCATCGCCGAGCTCGACCGCGACATCCTGGCCGACGGCGATTCGGGGACGCCCGAGGCCTGCGAGGTGCCGCCGCGATAGGCGTAACCCGCCCTCCTGGGCCGATGGCCGTTTCGTGAGCGGGCGAATGAGGGAAGATGTGCTCCGTCCGGCCCACGAGCAGGGAGCTCGAATGGCAGCGCGCGACACGCGCATCGGCGGCATCGGCATCGGCGGCATCCTCGTGATCCTCGGGGTCATCCTGATGTTCGTCTGGAGCTTCTGGATCGGCCTCATCATCGCCCTCGTCGGGCTGATCGCCTTCGGCGGGTTCGTCCGCGGCAAGTGGTACTGACCGCGGGGTGAGCGCACCGCGCCGCCTCCGGGCGCCCGCGGCGATCGCTCTCGCGGCTCGCCGTCGCGGCCGCTCCGGCCGCGGCGGCGCCGGGCGCATCCTGCTCGCGGGATCGAGCGACATCCAGGTGGCCGTCACGCGCCTGCTGGGCTGACGCCGGCGTCCCGCGTGGACCGGCCCGACGCGCGAGACCGGCTCCCCGCGGCCGGCAGCGCGAACGACACGCGCGCGCCGCCCTGGGGCCGGGCCTCGGCCCAGATGCGGCCGCCCTGGGCCTCCACCAGCCCCCGGGCGATCGCCAGGCCCAGGCCCCCGCCGCCCCCGTCGTCGCGCCGGCGCGCCGAGTCGGCCCGCCAGAAGCGCTCGAAGGCCGTCTCGAGGGCGTCGGGGGCGATGCCCTCGCCGGTGTCCTCGACGCTCACGCGCACCTCGTCGCCGTGGGTCTGCACCAGCACCGCGACGGCGCCGTCGGTCGGGGTGTGGCGCAGGGCGTTCGTGAGCAGGTTCAGGAGCACCCGCTCGAGGTGGTCCGGCGCGCCCCGGACCGGGGGGACGCCGCCCGCGACGCGCGACTCGAGGCGCACGCCCCGGGCCCGCGCGCTCGCCTCGACGCCGCGCACGCAGCCCTCGACCAGCCCGTCGAGGGCCACCTCGCGCACCTCCAGGGTGAGCGCCCCCGCGTCGATGCGCGCGAGCTCGAACAGGTCGTCCACCAGCCCGCTGAGGTGGCGCACCTGGCCGTGCATCGCGGGCAGGTAGCGCTCGGGCGGGGCGAGGCCGTCCTCGATGGCCTCGAGCATCACCTGGAGCGAGGCGAGCGGCGTGCGCAGGTCGTGGCTGGCGTGCGCCACGAGCTGGCGGCGGGCGTCGAAGAGGGCCTCCAGCTCGCCCGCCATGTGGTTGAAGGCGGCGCCCAGCTCGGCGAGCTCCGCCGGCCCGTCCTGGGGCGCGCGGGCGCCGAGGTCCCCCCCGGCCAGCTCCTCGCTGGCGCGGCGCACCCGGTTGACCGGCCCGACGACCGACCGCGCGACCAGCAGCGCGCCCACCAGCGCCGCGGTGGCGGAGGCCGTCGCCACGGCGAGCACCGTGAGGTCGTGCCCCGAGTCGAACATCACGGCGCCCGAGACGAGCACCGCCCCCAGCGGCAGCAGGACCGCGCAGAGCGCCAGGCCCACGACGCGCATCCGCAGGGTCGGCAGGCGGCGGCCGAGCCAGGCCACCACCAGCCCCACGGCCAGGGTCCCCGCGGCCACGGCGACCGCCTCGACGATCACGGCACGAACCGGTAGCCGACGCCCCAGACCGTCTGGACGTGCTCGGGGCGGGAGGGATCGGCCTCGATCTTCTCGCGCAGGCGGCGGACGTGGACCGTCACCGTGCCGGTGTCGAAGGCTGCCTCGTAGCCCCACACGCGGTCCATGAGCTGGTCGCGCGAGAAGACCAGACGGGGGTTGCTCGCCAGGAACCAGAGCAGGTCGAACTCCTTGGCGGTCAGGCGCACCGGCGCTCCGGCGCGGGCCACCTCGCGGCTGCCCGCGTCGATCTCCAGGTCCCCCGCCGCGACGCGCTGCGGCGCGCGCGCGCCCGGCGCGCGGCGCAGCACCGACCGCACCCGCGCCACCAGCTCGCGGGGTGAGAACGGCTTGGTGACGTAGTCGTCGGCGCCAAGGTCGAGGCCCACGATGCGGTCGGCCTCGTCGCCGCGGGCGGTCAGCATGATCACGGGGACCTCGGAGCGGGAGCGGATCCACCGGCACAGCTCCAGCCCGCCGATGCCGGGCAGCATCAGGTCGAGCACCACCAGGCCCGGCGTCTGGCGGACCAGCAGCGACCGGGCCTCGTCGCCGTCGGCGGCCTCGAGCGTGCGGTAGCCCTCACGGCGCAGGTAGGTCGCCACCACCTCGCGGACGATCGGCTCGTCGTTCGACGACGAGGACCGTCGTGGATGTCGCCGCCGCCTCGCTCATCGGCCTCCCATGGTGACGCCGACGGGTTGCGAGAAGGTTACGCCCGGGCCGGGGGGGTCACGGCTCTGCGAGTATGCGCGCCGTGCCGCGACGGGTCGTGATCACCGGCGCCGGCGTCGTGAGCCCACTCGGCGCCGGCGTCGAGCCCTTCTGGGATGCCCTCGCCGCGGGGCGCTCGGGGGTCGCGGCGTTCGAGATCGAGGCCGTGGGGGCGATCCCGGCCTTCCCCGTCATGGATGGCGAGGACGCCCGCGAGCGCTTCGGCCAGCGGGACGCGCGGCGCATGGACCGCTCGGGCCGGCTCGCGGCCGTGGCCGCCGCCCTCGCGATGGAGGACGCCGGCGAGCCCGACGTCGCGCCCGAGCGGGTCGGCGTGTCGATCGGCAGCGTCCACGGGGGCGCCGAGACCCTGCTGGAGGCCCACCGGGCACTGCTGGAGCGCGGGCCCGACCGGGTCGGCCCCCTGGCGATCCCGTCGTCGCTCCCCAACCACCCCTGCGCCGCGGCCGCGCGGGCGCTGGGCCTGCGTGGGCCCTCGAACGCGCCGGCCACCGCCTGCGCGGCCGGGGCCGACGCCATCGGCGTGGCCCTCGGCATGATCCGCGACGGCCGGGCCGACATGGTCGTCGCCGGGGGAGCGGACGCGCCGCTGTCGCCCCTGGTCGTGGCCGGCTACATCCGCGTGGGCGCCCTCAACCACGACGCGGGCGAGATCGCCCGCGCCTCGCGGCCGTTCGACTGCAGCCGCGAGGGCTTCGTCATCGGCGAGGGCGCGGGGATGCTGGTGCTGGAGGAGCGCGACCACGCGCTCGCCCGCGGGGCCCGCATCCACGCCGAGCTCGCGGGCTACGGCAGCTCCTGCGACGCGGGCCACCCGACCGATCCCGACCAGAGCGGCGAGGGGCCGGCGCGCGCCATCGCAGAGGCGCTCGCCGAGGCGGGCCTGACGGTCGCCGACGTGGGCTACGTCAACGCCCACGCCACCTCGACCCTCGCCGGCGACTTGGCCGAGGCCCGGGCGCTCGTGCGCGCCGGCCTTGCGGGGGCGACGGTCTCGTTCGACCAAGTCGGCCCACGGCCACGCGCTCGGGGCCGCCGGCGGGCTGGAGGCCGTGGCCACCCTGATGGCGTTCTCCCGGGGCGTGCTGCCGGCGACGCTGAACCTCGAGGAGCCCGACCCCGAGGCCCCCTTCGACCACGTCCTGGAGCCGCGGTCCGCGCGCATCGACGCCGCCATCTCCAACTCCTTCGGCTTCGGCGGGCACAACGCGTGCCTGGCCTTCGTCCGCCACGACGGCGACGGGGCCGGGGAGGCGTCGCCGTGAGGCGGATCCTCCTGCTCTGGGCCTTCAACGCGGTCGCCCTGATCGTGGCCGACTGGCTCGTCGACGGCATCCGCTTCGAGGACGAGTGGGTGGTGATCCCGGCGGGCGCCGTGTTCGGCATCGTCAACTGGCTCGTGAAGCCGATCGTGACGCTTTTCTCGCTGCCGGTGATCATCCTCACGCTGGGCATCGCGCTGTTCTTCGTGAACCTCCTGATGCTCTACATCACCTCGTGGATCGTCTCGGGCTTCGACATCGACGGCTTCTGGTCGGCGGTCGGCGCCACCATCGTCATCTGGGTCGTGAACTCCGTCCTCGTCGCCGTCTTCGACGTTGACGACAGGCGCCGCCGGAGGGCCGCGGAGGACCGCTGACCGCGCCGCGGGCCGCGTTCAGGAGGAGTTCAGGAACCCGGCAGCATGCTCAGGACCGGTGGGTCCGCGATCCCCTCTCCGATCGCGGGCCCCCGGCTTTCCGGGGCCCGATTGACCGTCGCGGCGGAGACGCCCAAGATGGCCCCCATGCTGCGCGCCCGGCTCTTCGGGGGGCTCGCCGTCGAGGTCGGCGGCCGTCTCGTGGCGGACGTGCCCGGCATGAAGCCGAGGGCCCTCCTCGCGTACCTCCTGATGCGCCCCGGGCCCCAGTCGAGGGCCCGGCTGGCAGGGCTCTTCTGGCCCGACGTGCTGGAGACGAGCGCGCGCGCCTCGCTGCGCAGCGCCCTCTGGACCGTGCGGGCGGCCCTCGAGGCCGCCGGCGGCGGCGCCTACCTGGTCGCCGACCGCGGCGCGGCCGGCCTCGATCCCGGCCTGCCGCGCTCGATCGACGCCGAGGAGGCCGAGCGCCTGCTGGCGGCGGGCGACCGGGCGTCGCTGGAGGGGGCGGTCGACCTGGCGGGGTCCCCCTTCCTGCCGGAGATCGCCGACGACTGGGCCGTCGAGGCCCAGGACGCCTGGCGCGAGCGGCTGGTCGGGGCGCTCGAGCGGCTGGCGGAGCTCTCCGAGGCCGACGGCGACCTCCCCGCGGCGATCGAGTGGACCCGGCGGGCGCTGCGCCAGGACCGTCTGCGAGAGGCCGGCCACCGGGCGCTCATCCGCCGCCTGGCGCAGGCCGGCGAGCGCGCCCAGGCCATGGCCGCCTACCGGCGCTGCCGCGACGTGCTCGCCGCCGAGCTGGGCGTGCCGCCCTCGGCCGAGACGCGCGCTCTGGCCGAGGGGCTGCGGTCCGGCGCCGCCGCGCCGCCCACCGCCGCGCCCGCCGCGGCCCAGGCCCCGCCGGCCCCCGTCCCGGCGCGCCCGCCGGCCCGCGACCCCCTGCGGGGCCGCGAGGCCGAGCTGGCCGCGCTCCGGACGGCGCTCGACTCGGCGGCCGCCGGCCGCGGCGCCGTGGCGGCCCTGGCCGGCCCCGCCGGCATCGGCAAGAGCCGCCTCGCGGCGGAGCTGGTCGACGGGGCGGCGGCCGCCGGCGCCCGGACCGCCTCCGGGGCGGCCCTCGACCTCGAGGGCGGGCCGCCCTACGGCGCGTGGTCGGAGGCGCTGCGCCAGCTCGTGCGCTCCACCCCGCCCCCGCCGGCCGAGTCGCGCTGGGCCGCCGACCTCGCGCTGCTGTGCCCGGCGGCCGAGGAGGCCTGGGCGCGCGAGGCCGCCGTCGCGGCGACGCCCGACCTCGAGCGCCTGAGGATCTTCGATGCCGTCGTCGAGGCCCTCGCCTGGTCGGCGCGCGACGCGCCCACGGTCGTGCTGCTCGAGGACCTCCACCGGGCCGACCCGGCCAGCCTCGCCCTGCTGGGCCACGTGGGGCGCCGCCTGGGCGACCTGCGCGCGCTGGTCGTGGTCACGCTGCGCCGGACCCCCGAGGGCGGGACCGAGCGCGCCCTGGACGCGGTGCGGCGCCGGGAGGCCGCCCTGGTCGAGGTGGAGCTTGCGCCGCTCGGGGAGGGGGCCATCGCGGCGATCGTGGGCGACGCGGCGTCGGGGCTGGGAGCGGAGCAGGCCGCACGGGTCGCCCGGGCCGCGGGGGGCAACCCGCTGATCGCGCGCGAGAGCGCCCGCGCGGCCGCGGCCGGCCGGGCTCCCGAGGAGGGCCTGCGCGAGTCCGCCCGGGCGGCGCTGGCGGGCCTGTCGGGGGCGGGCCGCGACCTGGTCGCGCTGGCCGCCGCCGCCGGGCGGCCGCTCAGCCCGGGCGAGCCGGTGGAGATCCTGGGGCCCGAGCCGGCGGCGCACGGCCGCGAGGACGCGGCGCGGGCCGGCCTGCTGGCGGCGCGCGGCGACGGCCGGCTGGCGTTCCCGCACGACCTCGTGCGGCGGGCCTGCGCGGCCGAGCTGGCGCCCGAGCGCGTCGCCTGGGCCCACCAGCGGATGGCCGACGCGCTCGCCGGCCGCCGCGCCGGCCGGGCGGCGGAGGTGGCCCGCCACCTGCGCCTGGGGGGGCGCGGGCCCCGGGCCGTGCCCTACCTGGCCGCCGCCGCCGCCGAGGCCCGGCGCCTCGGGGCCCTCGACGAGGCCGCCGCCTTCCTCGCCGAGGGCATCGCGCTGGCGCCCGGGCCGGCGGCCGAGGCCGAGCTGTGGCTCGGGCTCGCCGACGTCCACGCCTGGCGCGGCGACCGGCCGGCCCTGGACGCGGCCTTCGGCCGGGCGCGGGCGCTGCTCGAGTCGTCGGACGACCCGGGGGCGCTGGCGGCGGCCTGGGCGGCGCGGGGGCGGTGGCTGCGCACGTCGGTGTGCTACCCGCGCGAGTCGCTCGAGGCCTACCGCACGGCGCTCGGGCTGCTCCGGGACGGCGCGGACGCGCCCGAGGTGGAGACCCTGGCGCGCGCCGGGTCGGCGTGGGCCGAGTCGGTCGCCGGCGACCCCGCGCGCGCCGAGGCCGAGATCGCGGCGCTCGAGGAGCGGCCCGAGGCCGTCGGCGACCCGGTCCTCGCCGCCGAGCTCGCCCTCGACCGCACCATGGCCCTCATCCGGGCCGGGCGCATGGACGAGGCCGACGCCCAGGGGCTGCGGGCCGCCGCCCTGGCCGAGGCCGCCGACCGGCCGGAGCTCGCCTCGGTGGCGCTCAGCAACATCGCGGCGGCGGCGGCCGCGCGCGGCGACTTCGCGCGGTGCCTCGAGCTCGTCGACCGGGCCGGTCCCGACGAGCGGGTCGGCGCCGGACTGGCGGCCCACGTCCACGCGGCCCGCGCGCACGGGCTGTCGCGCGTGGGGCGCCACGAGGAGGCCGTCGCGGCGGCGCGCGCGCAGGAGGACCTCGCGGCGCGCTCCGGCGCGGAGGACCTGGAGGCGACCGCGGCGTTCGACCTGGGCTGCGTGCTGCTGGCGGCGGGCGAGCCGGGCACCGCGGCCGAGCGGCTCGGGGCGGCGCTGGAGGCCGGCGATGCCCACTTCTCGCGCCCGCTCGCCCGGCTGCTGCGGGCCCATGCGCTCGCCGCCGCCGGGGACGCCGACGCGGCGGCGCAGGAGCTCGGCAGGTTCCCCTTCGAGCCCGTCGGCGCCGCGGACCTGCCGGAGACCCTGCTGGGGCGGCTCCCGCGGGCCCAGGCCGCGGTGGACACGGCGCGCGGCGAGCCGGACGCCGCCCTGCGGCGGCTCGACGAGGCCGAGGGCGTCTGGCGACGGCGGCTCGCCTCGGCTCCGGGCGGCGATGTCTTCGCGGCGTCGGTCGCCGACCTCGGCCGCCCGCCCGTCGCGGGCCTGGTGGAGCCCGCGGTCGAGCTCGGGCTCGTCCTTGCCGACCGCGCCGCGGCGCTGCGGGCGCTCGGCCGGCTCGATGAGGCCGCGGCCGCGGCGCGCGAGGCCGCCGCCCTGGCGGACGAGACCGGGTTCGAGGGATACCGCGAGCGACTGGAGGGCGATGCCCGAGTTCTCTGAGCGGTCGGCCTGCCGGGCCCGGGCCGAGGAGGTCTGGAAGCTGCTGCACGACCCCGACCGCTTCCCGGACTGGTGGGCCGGGACCGAGCGGGTGGAGCCCGGCGACGGCGGCGAGGTCACCCGCTATCTGGACGGCTGGCCCGACTTCCCGATGCCCACGGCGATCGCGACGCGCCGCGACGGCGCCGCCGTCGTGATCTCGTGCCTGCGCTCCGACATCGCCTACGAGTGGGCCCTGGCGCCCGCCCCGGAGGGCTGCGAGGTCGCGGTGCGCGTGACGGTCCCCGAGCAGGAGGCCGCGCGCCTCGACGCGGTCACTGCCGAGGCATCCGCCTCCCTGGCCCGGCTCGTCGAGGTGGCCGAGGCTGCCTGAGGACGGCGACGACCCGGCAGCGGCGTTCGCCGCCATCGCCGGCGATTCTGAGGGCCCCCTGAGCTCCGAGCGGAGCGTGCGGATCCGCTAGCGCGCGCTAGTCACGCGGGAGCTGCAGCAGCACGAGCTTCTGCTCGCTCATGCTGCGCACCGCGAAGCGCGGGCCCTCGCGGGTGTTGCCGCTGTCCTTGACGCCGCCGTAGGGCATCTGGTCGGCGCGGAAGGTCGGGGTCTCGTTGATGAGCACGCCGCCGAAGTGCAGGCGCCTGGCCCACGCCATCGCGGCGTCGGTGCGCGCCGTGAAGATGCCCGCCTGGAGGCCGAAGGGCGATGAGTTGGCCAGCCGGATCGCCTCGTCCACGTCGGAGTACGACGCCAGGCCCACGACCGGCCCGAAGACCTCCTCGCAGGAGACCTTCATCTCGGGGTCGATGCCCTCGAGGACCGTCGGCGCGATGAGGCCGTCGTCGCGCACCTCGCCGCCGGTCAGGGCCTCGGCGCCGCCCCGGCGGGCCTCGGAGATCCACTCGATGATCCGGTCGCGGTTGTCGGCGTCGATCACCGGGCCCACGTCGGTGGCGTCGTCCATCGGGTCGCCCACCACCAGGCCCTCGACGGCCGCCACGAAGAGGTCGCGGAAGCGGTCGTGCGCCTCCTGGTGCACGTAGACGCGCTGCACGGAGATGCACGACTGGCCGGCGTGGGTGTAGCCCGAGACCGCGAGCTTGGCCGCCGCCGTCTCGAGGTCGGCGTCCGGCTCGACGATCACCGGGGTTGAGTTGCCGAGCTCCAGGGCCACGTGCTTGCGCGGCTGGCGCTGGCGGATGCCCCAGCCCACCGGCGGGCTGCCGGTGAAGGAGATCATCGGCACGTCGGGGTGGTCCACGAGGGCGTTGCCCACGGTCCCGCCACCGCCGATCACCACCGACAGGAACCCGTCGGGCAGTCCGGCCTCGGCCAGGGTGCGGGCCAGGAGCAGGGCCGAGAGGGGGGTCGACGACGCCGGCTTCAGCACCACCGGGCAGCCGGCCGCGATGGCCGGCGCCAGCTTGTGGGCGACCAGGTTGAGGGGGAAGTTGAACGGCGAGATCGCGCCCACCACGCCGACCGGCTCCCGCAGGATGATCCCCAGCTTGCCGGCGCCGGCGGAGCTCGACTCCATCGGCACCACCTCGCCGGCCAGGCTGCGCGCCTCCACGGCGGCGAACGTGAGCGTGTCGACGCAGCGCGCCGCCTCTCCGCGGGCCTGCTTCATGGGCTTGCCGGCCTCGAGGCAGATCGTGCGCGCGAAGGTCTCGGTCCGGTCCGCCACCAGGCGGGCGGCCCGCTCCAGCACCTGGGCACGCTCGGCCGCGGGCGGGGGCGGCAGATGCCCGAGGGCGTCCGCCACCGCGGCGGCGACGTCCTCCGGCCCGCCGACCGCGACGCGGGCGATCTCCTCGCCCGTGAACGGGTTGACGACCGGGAGGTCCTCGTTGCGTTGCTCGAAGCGCCCGCCCTGCAGCAGCCCGGTGGGCTGCGCCGGGTCGAGGGCCGGGCTGAGGACCGCCATGACTGCCTCCTGCCTGCTCCGGATGGCGCGGCCCGCGGCCGCGGGGGATCGGTCACGACGATACGCCTCTCGGGCTAGTCTCGTCCCGTGGCGCTGCCCGTCCTCGTCGCGGGCGCGGGGCCCGTGGGGCTCACGCTCGCCTGCGAGCTCGACCGTCTGGGCGTCGACGTCGTGATCGCCGACGCCGCCCCCGGGCGGGCGGCGGTCTCGCGCGCCACCGACCTCCACGCCGGCAGCCTGGAGGCGTGGGATCGGATCGGCGTCGCCGACGACGTCGTGACGGCCGGCGTGACGATCACCGGCGTGCCGCTCTTCTCGGCCGGGCGGCAGGTGGCGCGCATCGACTTCGCGGGCGTCGACAGCCCGTTCCCGGCGGCGGTGAGCCTGACCCAGCGCGACTCGAGGCGCTCCTGGAGGCGCGCCTGCCCGGCCCGGTGGAGTGGGGCCGGGCCGTGGCGGTCGCCCGGCAGGAGGCCGATGCGGTCGTCGCCCGGGTCGGCGACGAGGAGGTGCGCGTCGCCTTCGCCGTCGCCTGCGACGGCGTCCACAGCGGGCTGCGCGAGGCCGTCGGGATCCCGTTCGAGGGAGGCGAATACCCGGGCCGCTGGGCGGTGATGGACGCGGTCGTCCACGGCTGGCCCTACGGGCCGGGCGAGATCCCGGTCTTCCTCGACGCGGAGGGGTTCTGGGCGATGCCGCTGCCCGACGGGGGGCAGCGGCTCTTCTTCCGCGACGACGCCGCGAGCGACGCGCCCGAGGTCGCCGACGGCCAGGCCGTGATCGACCGCCACGTCCCCGGGGGCGCCAGGGTGGTCGACGCGTCCAACCGCGCCTGCTTCCGCCTTCACCACCGGGTGGCCGCGCGCTACCGCGAGGGCCGGGTGCTGCTGGCCGGGGACGCCGCCCACGCGATGACGCCGGTCAACGGGCAGGGCCTCAACACCGGCGTGCAGGACGCGGCGAACTTGGGCTGGAAGCTGCGCCTGGCCATCGACGGCGCCCCACCCGAGGTCCTCGACTCCTACGAGGCCGAGCGCCGGCCGGCCGCCATCGCGGCCATCGCGGCATCGGGGGCGGTCCACGAGGCCAACGTGCTCACCGGCGGGGCGGCGTCCGCGCGCGACCTGGCCCTGGCCGCGACGTTCGCCTCGCCGGCCCGGACGGTCGCCGCGGTCGAGGCCGGCCACGAGCTCGCGGTGGCCTACCCCGACAGCCCCATCGTGGGCGGCGACCCGCCCCCCGGCGGCGTCGGGGTCGGCCCGGGAGGCCGCGTCCTCGACGCCGGCCCGCACGTGCGGCCGGACGGCGCGGTGACGAGCCTGCGCGAGCTGCTGCGCGCGCCCGGGCTCCAGCTCTGGGTCCTGACGGGCGCGGGGCCGCCCGGCGAGGCGCTGGCGCTGGCGGCCCGTCTGGCGCCGCTGGTGACGGCGCGCGTCGTTCTGGCGGGCGAGTTGCCGTCTCCGGCCCCGGCGGGCGTGGAGGTGCTGGCCGATGCGGCCCTGAGCGCGCACGGCCACCTCGGCGTCGAGGAGCCCACCGCGTTCGTCGTGCGCTCCGACGGGTTCGCCGGTTTTCGCTGCGCGCCCCCCGACGACGGCCGCATCTCCCGCCGCCTCGGGCACCTGGGCATCGGCGCCCGGTAGGTTCGGCCCGATGCAGGCCGCCGAGCTGATGGTCAGGTGCCTCGAGTCGGAGGGCGTCGAGCGGATCTTCGCCATCCCGGGGGAGGAGACGCTCGAGATCGTCGAGGCCCTGCGGCGCTCTCCGATCGAGATCGTGATCGTGCGCCACGAGCAGGGCGCCGCGTTCATGGCCGACGTCCACGGCCGCCTCACCGGGCGCGCCGGCGTCTGCCTGGGGACGCTCGGGCCGGGGGCGACCAACCTCATCACCGGCATCGGCGACGCCTACCTCGACTACGCGCCGATGGTGGCGATCACGGGGCAGATCGGGCTGGACCTGGTGCACAAGGAGAGCCACCAGTACGTGGACGTCGTCGACATGCTGCGGCCGGTCACGAAGTGGAACGCCCGCATCGAGCGGCCCGAGACGGTCCCCGAGGTGGTGCGAAAGGCCTTCCGCCTGGCCGAGGCCGAGCGTCCCGGCCCGGCCCACCTGGAGCTGTCGGAGACGATCGCGGCCGCCGAGCTGCCCGCCTCCGCCCGCCCGCTCGGCAAGAGCGTCCACGCGCCGCCGCACCCCGACGGCGCCGCGGTGCGCGAGGCGGCGGCGATCGTGCGGGCGGCCCGGCGCCCCGTGATCCTCACCGGCAACGGCACCATCCGCGCCCGGGCCGCGGGCGAGCTGCGGCAGCTCTGCGAGCACGCCGGCATCCCGGCGTGCCCCACCTTCATGGGCAAGGGCGCCCTGGACGACCGCTCGCTGCTGTCGCTGCCGGCGGTGGGCGTGCAGGCCCGCGACAGCATGACCGCCGGGCTCGACGAGGCCGACGTCGTGGTCTGCGTCGGCTACGACCTGGTGGAGTTCGGGCCCGCGGCCTGGAACGGCGAGCGGCACAAGCGCATCGTGCACGTGGACGCCCGCCCGGCCGAGGTCGACGCCGACTACATCCCGGAGGTCGAGCTGGTCGGCGACGTCGGAGAGACCCTGCGCCTGCTGCGCCAGGAGCTGCCGGCCGGGGCGGTGCCGCCCTACGCGACCCGCCTGCGCGTCGCGATCACCACCGAGCTGAGGGCCACCGTCGAGCGCCCCGGCTTCGTGAGCCCCCAGTCGGCCATCCTGGCGATCCGTGCGGCGATGGGCGCCCGGGACATCCTCATCTCGGACGTCGGCGCCCACAAGCTGTGGCTCGGTCGCCTCTTCCCGGCCTACGAGCCGAACACGGTCGTGATCAGCAACGGCTTCGCGACCATGGGCATCGGCCTGCCCGGCGCCATCGCCGCCGCGCTCGCCGAGCCCGGGCGCCGCGCGGTCACGGTGTCGGGCGACGGCGGGTTCCTGATGAACGTGCAGGAGATGGAGACCGCGACCCGCCTCGGGCTGCCCGTCGTGCTGGTGGTCTGGGTCGACGGCGCCTACGGGGTGATCGGCTGGAAGCAGGAGCGCCGCTTCGGCCGCACCCACGCGATCGAGTTCGGCAACCCCGACTGGGCCGGCCTGGCCCGGTCCTTCGGCTGGAGCCACCGCGCCGCCGGCTCCGGCGCCGCCCTGCGGGAGGCGCTTGAGGCCGCCCTCGCCGAGGGCGGCCCCGCCCTGATCACGGTACCTATCGACTACCGCCAGAACGTCCGCCTCGCGAGCCTCGGGGAGCCAGCCCTCGGCGCTTAAACGATTAGACGATTATTCGAATAATCGTCTAAAATCGTCCCCATGTTGATACCCGACCCAGCGCTCTCGGGGCGCCTGTCGAAGGATCTGAAGCGCCTCGACGGCCTGCACGAGCTGCTCGCAGACGAGGCTGGCCGAGAGGTGCGCTTCGACGGTCCCATCCGGCGGATGGCCAGGGCGGAGACGATCGAGGCGTTGACCTCGATCGAGGGTTACGGCATGCCGCTCGAGCAGGCCGCGGCCGTCCTCTCCGGCCGCCGCTCCGAACCGGACGGCGAGGCGGAGGAGGCCGTTGCGGCCTATGGCCGCGCCATGGACCACGTGCTCGCGCTGGCTCTCGACCCCACGTTCCGGTGGGACCTGCGGGTGCTGCTGGACCTCCACTTCGACTGCTGCCAGGGGCAGCGGGGCGCGTCGCCGGGCCGGATCCGCACCGGCCCCATCCGCGTCGTGGGCTCGGCGGGCGAGGTGCGGTACCAGGGGCCTCCGGCTGAGGTGGTACCTGGGCTGCTCGACGAGCTCGTCGCCTACCTCGACGCCGGATCGGGGCACCGGGTCGTGCGAGCCGCGATGGCGCACCTCCACCTCGCGTCGATCCATGCCTTCCGGGACGGCAACGGCCGCCACGCCCGCGTCGTCCAGTCGGTGGTCCTCGCCCGAGAGGGGCTGCTCTCGCCGGAGTTCACATCGATCGAGCCCTACCTGGCGTCCCACACCGGGGAGTACTACGCCGCCCTCGAGCGCGCCCAGGGCGGCGCGTTCGGCCGGTGGCGCTCGGCCGCGGGGTGGGTGCGGTTCTGCGTGACCGCGCATCTGGATCAGGCCGAGCGCCGCCTCGACCTTCTGATCGAGGCCGGTCGCCGGTGGACGGCGCTCGAGCGCGTCGCCGCCGACCGGCGCTGGCCCGACCGGCTGGTCATCGCGATGGAGCATGCGTTGGTGACCGGCGTCCTCTCCCGCAAGGCCTACGCCGAGGAGGCCGGCGTCTCGCAGGCCACCGCGTCCGGGGACATCCGCCGTCTGGTTCGACGCGGGCCTGATCGAGCAGGAGGGGATGGGGAGGTCCACGCGATACCGGCCCTCGGACGCCCTGCGGCGGGAGGCCGGCTGACGGACTGGGGGTGGGGCTAGCCCCAGGGCGCAGACGCCGGGAGCCGTCAAGGCCGGACGCCCGGAGGCCTCATTCCGGCGAGGCGGGCGCGGGACGAGGGTGGGGGCGCATCCGTACCCGAGCGAAAAGGAGCACCCCAGTGCCCCCGCCCCGATCGTCGATCCTGGAGCGCCACGGCCGCCTCATGGCCCGCGGCCAGCTCGGCCTGACCAGCGCGGAAGGCGCGCACCGCCGCGTGCTGGCGGTGCGCGCCTTCCTGAGGAGCGGGTAGGGCCTACGCCACGACCGTCGTGCGGATGAGCCCGCTCAGGCCGTTGCCCAGGCGGACGGTGTCCTCGCCGCCGAGGGCGTTGACCGTGAGCGTGTCGCTCGCCGCCTCGGGCGCGGCGATGGCGATCTTCGCGGCCAGGCCCGACAGGACCGCGCGGCCGCTGCGCGGCCGGATGTCGATCTCGTCGTCGCCCGGGGTCGCGTTCACCACCACCGAGTCGGCGGCCACGTCGCCGGTCGTGCCTCCGATGGCCGCGGCGAGGTTGACGTAGACCTTCTTCACGTCGGTGCCGGAGAGGTCGTTGATCGTGACCGCGTTCGACGCCGCCGAGCGCGTCCAGGTTGACCTTCTCCACGCCGTCGGTGTTCATGAGGATGTTCCCGGGCTGGCGGAAGAACCGCAGCCGAGGCCCGTCGGCCGACATGTCGAAGGTCTCGGCGCCGGCGGCGCCGTTGAAGTCCATCGTGTCGTAGCCGGACTGGCCCTCGATGACGTCGCTGCCGTCGCCGGGGTCCCAGACGAAGATGTCGTCGCCGGAGCCCATGATGCCGACGTCGCTGCCGCGGTTGCCGTCGGCCGCGTCGTCCCCGGCGCCGCCGAAGGTGACCTCGTCGCCCGAGCCGCCGAGCAGCGTGTCGTCGTCGCGCCCGCCCGAGAGGGTCGTGCGCTCGATGTCGGTGAAGACGCCGTTGGCCTCGTCGATGCGCACGCGGTCGTCGCCGCCGCGCGCCTGGACGACGATCTGGTCGAAGCTGGCGCGGTCGAAGGTGGCCTCGGCCGTGCCGTCGTCGTCGGCGTCGAGCTGCAGGCTGGTGGGGACGCCCGCCTCGAGCCGCAGGGCGATGCGGTCGTCGCCGCCGTCGCCGGTGACGAACAGGGTGCCGCCCGCCACCTGGGCGGTCGCCGTCGCGCGGGCCTCGTCGGCGGCGAGTGCGGCTCCGCCGGCCAGCAGGGCGCCGGCGGCGAGCAGGCCGGCGATCGAGCGGCGGCGGATCATGGGTCGGTTGGAGATGCTGGTCATGACAGGTTCCTTTCGGTGGTGGGGGACCTGCCGCTGAAGACGCCGCCCCGCGCCCGGCTATTCCCGGCCTACGCCGGCCCCAGCTCGGCCACCCGCCGCCCGAAGGCCTGTCCCTCGATCCAGTAGTCCTCGAGATGGGTCACCGACACCCCGCCGCGCGAGCCCGAGGACTGGGCCATCCAGCCGTTGCCGAGCACCACGCCCATGTGGGTGATCGTGCCCTTCCGCGACCGGGTGCCGCGATCGCCGAAGAAGACCAGGTCGCCTGGCGCGAGCTCGTCAAGCGCAACTCGCTCACGGGGGCGCTCCCAGGCCATGGCGTCGGCCGTCCGGCGGTCGAACGAGGGCGCCGGCGCGCCGGGGCGGGCCCCGTCGAGGGCCCACCACGCCAGGCCCGAGCAGTCGAAGCCGCCGTGGGCCTGGGAGCCGACCGGCGACCCCGGCTCCGGCCAGTCGCCGCCCCACACGTAGGGCTGGCCCACCTGCGAGAGCGCCGCCGTCACCACGGCGCGGGCGGCCGGGGCCATCGCCGGCAGGCGGATGTCGCGGAAGCGCGCCAGGCGGGCGCGGTCCTCGTGCGTCACGATCAGGGCGCGCTCGACCATCGCCGCCAGGTTGGCGAGGCGCACCGGCTCGCGCTGAGACCGCTCCAGCTCGTCGCGGCGGTGGTTGCGCACCAGCCCCAGCTCGCGCACCAGCACCTCCGAGCCGAAGTTGGGCGGCAGCGGCACGCGGAGGCCGTCGTCGGTGGCGAGCGCCTGCAGTCCCAGGCGCTCGGGCGCCAGTCCCAGGGCGTCGGAGATGCGCCGGTTCACCACCCAGGCCGGCGCGGGGGCCGCCGGCGCCGGGCTCGCGACCGGGACGCCCGTCAGGATGCCGACCGCCCGGTCGAGGTCGGCCCTCGTTGCGTCCCGTCCCAGGTCGGCGCCCGCCAGGTCGGGCCACAGGCCGGCGGCGGCCAGCCGCTCGGCGGGGGGCCGGGCCCAGCGGTGCGGGTCGGGCGCGGCGGCGGAGCCGCCCGCCGAGAGCGCGGCGGCGATGGCGCCCCCGGCCAGCAGCGCGAGCACGGCGGCCACCGGGGCCAGGAGGCGCGCCGCGACCCGTCTGTGGGACCATCCCGGGGCGACCGAACCCCCGCCGTCCGGGAGGAACGACATGGCCGACGACCGCGCCGAGCTTCGCGAGCGCCTCACACCCGAGCAGTATGCCGTCACCCAGGAGGGAGCCACCGAGAGGCCGTTCACCGGCCTCTACGCCGACCACCACGAGGACGGCGTCTACCGCTGCGTCGTCTGCGGCGAGCCCGTGTTCGACTCGGCGACCAAGTTCGAGTCGGGAACCGGCTGGCCGAGCTTCTACGAGCCCGCCGAGGCCGATGCCGTCGAGGACCGCGCGGACGGCAGCCTCGGCATGGACCGCACCGAGGTCGTCTGCCGCAGCTGCGGGGCCCACCTGGGGCACGTCTTCCCCGACGGGCCGCGGCCCACGGGCCTGCGCTACTGCATCAACTCGGCCTCGCTCGACTTCGCGCAGCGCGAGGGGGACGGGGAGGGGTAGTCTGGCGCGGCCGTGATCGGCGGCCTCGTCACCGCGCTGCTCGTGGCTGTCGCGCCGGCCACGGCGGCCGACCTCACACCGGCCCAGCTCGCGGGCCAGCAGGTCGTCTACGGCTTCCCGGGCACCGAGCCGCCGGCGCAGCTGACGGCGCGCATCCGCGACGGGCAGGCCGGGGCGGTGCTGCTGCTGGGCGGCAACATCGCCGGCCGCGAGGGCGCCCGCGCGCTGATCGCCCGCCTGCAGTCGCTCCCGCGACCGGCCGGCCTGCGCGCCCCCCTGCTGGTGATGATCGATCAGGAAGGCGGGCTCGTGCGCCGGCTCCCCGGCCCGCCGGAGGAGCGGGCCGAGGAGATCGGCGCGGCCGGGGCCGCCGCGGCACGGCGCGCGGGGAGGGCCGCCGGGCGGCTGCTGCGCGGCGTCGGCGCCAACGTCGATCTCGCGCCCGTCGTGGACGTGGCCCGGCCCGGCTCCGCCCTCGCCCGCGACGGGCGCCTGTTCGGCACGTCTGCGCGGGCCGTCGCGGCCGCGGGGGGCGCGTTCGCGGAGGGGCTGCGGAGCGCGGGCGTCGCGGCGACGGCCAAGCACTTCCCCGGCCTGGGCGCCGCGACCGAGACGACCGACGCCGCGCCGGTGCGAATCGACCTGCCCGCGCGCGAGCTGCGCGCGGTCGATATGGCCCCCTTCGGGGCGCTGATCCGGCGCGGCCTGCCGATGGTGATGCTCGGCACGGCGGTCTACCCGGCGCTCGACCCGGCCGCGCCGGCCGCCCTGTCGCGCCGGATCGCCACCGGCGAGCTGCGCGGGCGGCTCGGGTTCGACGGGGTGACGGTGACCGACGCCCTCGACACGCCCGCCCTCGCCCCGGTCGGTGGCCCCGGCGCGGTCGCCGTGCGCGCGACGGCGGCGGGCAGCGACCTGGTGATCTACACCGGCCTGGGGAACGGCGTCGCGGCCGCTGCGGCGCTGCGCGACGAGATCGCCTCCGACCCCGGCGCGCGAGCGCGGGCCGAGGCGGCAGTCGGGCGCGCCATCGCCCTGCGCGAGCGCCTGCGATGATCCGCGCCGTGCCCGGGACCGGCCGCCGCGACGTCACCTTCGACGAGGCGCTGGCCGAGGTGCGGGCGCTCGCGCTGCTCCTCCCCGCCGAGCCGGTGGCGCTCGAGGCGCTCGCGGGCCGCATCCTCGCCGAGGACGTGCGCGCCCGCGGCGACCACCCGGCGTTCACCAACTCGGCCATGGACGGCTACGCGGTGCGGGCGGCCGAGGCGGCGTCGGGAGGGCCGCTGCGGCTGGCGGGTGAGAGCCGGGCGGGGGCGCCGTTCGCGGGCCGGCTGGAGGCCGGTGAGGCGATCCGCATCTCGACCGGCGCCGAGCTGCCCGAGGGCGCCGACGCGATCGTGCCGGTGGAGGATGCCGCCGAGGAGGGGGAGGGGGTGCGCGCCCTCGCCCCGCCGGCGCCGGGAGCGTTCGTGCGCCGCCGCGGCGAGGACGTCCACACGGGGCAGGGGCTCCTGCGCGCCGGAGCCGTCGTGGCGCCCCACGAGGTGGCGGTCGTGGCCGGCGCGGGGCATGCTCGGGTCGCCTGCGTCCGGGCGCCCCGGGTCGCCGTGCTCGGCAGCGGCGACGAGGTCGTCGCGGCGGGCGGCGAGCTCGGCCCCGGCCAGGTCTTCGACGCCAACCGCCCGGGCGTGGCGGCCCAGGCCGAGGCGGCCGGCGCCCGGGTCGTGGCGCTCGCCGTCGTCGCCGACGACCGCGAGGCCACCGTCCGCCGCGTGGCCGGCCTCCTTGACGGCCGCGACGGCGAGCCGCCCGACCTGCTGGTGACGAGCGGCGGGGTGTCGGTGGGGCGCCACGACCACCTGCGGCCGGCCCTCGAGGCCTGCGGGGTGCGCGAGGTGCTCTACGGCGTCGAGATCCGGCCGGGCCACCCGCTCTGGCTGGGCCGCCGCGGCGACCAGCTCGTCCTCGGCCTGCCCGGCAACCCGGTCTCGGCGGCGGTCTGCTTCCACGCCTTCGGCCGTCCGCTGCTGGGGCGCGGCGACTCGTGGGAGCGCCGCATGCCGATGGCCGACCGCTACCTCAAGCACACCCCTCGCACCGAGCTGGTGCGGTGCGTCGAAGAGGACGGCGCGCTGCGGCCGCTGCCGCGCCAGGGCTCGCACGCGCTCACCTCGCTGGCGGGCGCGACCCACCTCGCCGTCGTCAACGCCGCGCGGCGCGAGGTCGCTGCGGGCGAGGAGGTCCGCACCTGCCGGCTGGCGTAGGCCACCCGTAAAGGGAGGCGGGGACGATGCGACCGGAGATCGCCGGGATCCTGGGGGAGGAGACGCGTGGCCGCTGAGAGCTGGGACGTGCTCGTGGTGGGCGGCGGCACCGCGGGGATGACCGCCGCACGAGCGGCGGCGCTCGAGGGCGCCCGCGTCGTGCTGGTCGAGCGCGAGGCGGCGCTGGGCGGGGAGTGCACCTACACCGGCTGCGTCCCGAGCAAGGCGATCATCGAGGTGGCCAAGCTCTATCGCGACGTCGGCCGCGGGGGGCGCCTCGGCATCCGGGCCGACGGCCTGCGGCTCGACTTCCCGGCCCTCATGGCCCACAAGGACGCGGTGATCGCCGACATCAGCCGCGACGACCGCCCCGAGCTGTTCGAGGAGGCCGGCATCGCCCTGCGCCGCGGCGCGCTGCGCTTCACCGGCGCACACGAGGCGGAGGTCGGCGGCGCGCTCCACCGCTTCGCGCGCGCGGTGGTGGCCACCGGCAGCGACCCGGCCGTGCCGGAGGGCATCGGCCTCGAGGACGTGCCCCACCTCACCAACGAGACGGTGTTCTCGCTGACCGAGCTACCCGACCGCATGGTCGTGCTCGGCGGCGGGCCGATCGGGCTCGAGCTCGCGCAGGCCTTCGGCCGCATCGGCAGCCGGGTCACCGTGCTGCAGCGCGGCGGGCAGCTGCTGGCCAAGGAGGACCCCGAGGTCGCGGCGCTCGTCGCCGAGATCCTGGCCGGCGAGGGCATCGACGTGCGCCTGCGCACGACCGCCGCCGGCGTCGCGCGGCGCGACGGGGCGATCGCGGTGCGGGCCGCCGGGCCGGAGGGCGAGGACGACCTCGACGCCGACGCCGTCCTCGTGGCGAGCGGCCGGCGCCCGCGCGTGGGCGGCATGGGCCTCGACGCGCTCGGCGTCGCGCACGACGCCGCCGGCGTCGCGGTCGACGAGCGCATGCGTACCTCGGCGCCGCACGTCTTCGCGGCCGGCGACGTCACCGGCCGCTACCTGTTCACGCACGTCGCGTCGTACGAGGGCCGCATCGCCGGCCAGAACGCCGCGGGGAAGAAGCAGAAGGCCGACTACCGGGTCGTGCCCTGGGTCACCTTCCTCGACCCCGAGGTGGCGCGCGTCGGCCTCACCGAGCAGCAGGCGCGCGACGAGCACGGGCACGTCGAGGTGGTGCGATTCCCCATGAGCCGGGTTGACCGGGCCCGGATGCTCGGGGAGACGGCCGGGCTGGTGAAGCTCGTCACCGCCGGCCGCCGCATCGGCGGGCGGCTCGGGGGAGGGGAGGTCGTCGGCGCCCACATCGTCGGCCCGCGCGCCGGCGAGCTGCTGCACGAGGTCGTGCTCGCCATGCAGTCCCGCGCCTTCGCCGGCCGCCTGGCCCAGGCGATCCACGCCTACCCCACGACCAGCATCGCCGTGCAGCAGGCGGCCTCCCAGCTCTTCCCGATCGGGCGGGCCCTCGCCGAGGCCGACTCGTTGCCTGATCACGCAACGACCCCGGGGAGCTGAGCGGTGGCCCACGTCCCCACCGAGTCGGCCGAGCGGGGCCTCGCCGCGGCCTCGGTGGCCTTCGCGCCGGCGCTGCTCGCGCTCGGCTGGCTGATCCTGCCGCGCCCCGACGGGACGCCCGAGCAGGAGCTGGCCGAGATCGACGCGGCCTCGGGCCGCTGGATCGCGGCGTGGACCCTGATCCTGATCGGCGCCGCCCTCATGGTGCCGGCGTCCATCGCCCTGGGGAACCTGGTGCGCGAGACCAGCCAGGTGGGCTCCCTGTCCGGCCGCATCCTCGCCGGCGCGGGGGCCATCGGACTGGTGGCGAGCGCCGCCGTCCGCGGCCTCCACGGGGCTCAGCTGGCCGACGACGCCGGCGACCCGCTGCTCGGCCCGGGCGCGGCCGAGGCGTGGGACGGCCTGCAGTCGGGCGTCCTGCGCCCCCTCGTCTACGCGCCCGAGATCATGGCCGTCGGCCTGTTCATGATCGGCCTCGCGCTGGTGCAGCGCAGCCCGGTGGCGCGCCAGGCGGGGTGGGCGATCGCCCTGGGCGCGGCGATCATCTTCCTCTCCCTGCTGGTCTCGCAGACCGTGGGCGCCGGCATCGGCGCCGCGGTCCTGCTGATCGGCGCCCTCCCCTTCGCCCGCCACCTGGCGGGGACGGGCGAGGGGTAGGGGCCGCTCAGGCCCGGGGCGTAACCGCACCTCCGGCGCCGCTACCCTCCGGTGGCGGCGCCGGAGTAGCTCAGCTGGTCAGAGCAGCCGCCTTGTAAGCGGCAGGTCCCCGGTTCGAATCCGGGCTCCGGCTCTCCCGCCAGATCGCGCATGGCGAGCGCGGTCCGGCGGTCTCGGGGCGGGTCTGCGCCCGGGGCCGCGAGAGCGCCCCAGGGCCGCCGCGAGGCCGCCGGGGGGTTCACGGGGGGCGAACCCCGGGGAGCGCATCCAGATGGGGGGCGCACGACCTTCGGTCCGCCGCCGTCGCCTCGCGCGCGCCCGCGCGCGCGGGGCCGGATCGTAGCCCGAGGGGTCGTCCGGGGTCGGCCCCGGAGCCCCGGGGCGGCGTGGCGGGCGCTGGCGAGCCCGGGGCCGGGTCTCGACGAGCGCGCCGCCAGGGTCGGTTGCCACTCCGGGTAGGCGCCGCAGGCGGGCTCTCAGCCACGCGGGCGCGTCGCTGGCCGACAGGACCCCCGGGGCGCGTCGGCGAACCGGGCGGAGGTGGACGACCTCACCGGCCTGGAGATCGCCGCCGCCCTCGCCACCATCATCGGCGCGGCCCTGAGCCTCGGCGCGCTGCTGGCCGTCCTGGTGACGGTCGGGGGGGCGCGATGCCCTGCGGGCGGCCGACTCGACCGTCCCGCTGACGATCATTCAGCGCCTTCAGTGACCCTCATTCCCGCGCGCTGCGCGTGCTGCGGGCCGCCTAGAGGGAGACCAGAGCCAACAGAAACAGGGCGAACGCCGTCCAGGTCGCCGCGGCTTGGATCCAGTTGAGCGC
Source organism: Miltoncostaeaceae bacterium (assembly GCA_963819845.1). Classification (GTDB taxonomy): domain Bacteria; phylum Actinomycetota; class Thermoleophilia; order Miltoncostaeales; family Miltoncostaeaceae; genus DATAGF01. The sequence goes on along the minus strand of CAWFXQ010000008.1, from coordinate 100,753 downwards.
GAGGTAGCGCCGCCGCCCCGCCTCCCAGTCCGCTGGCATCGCCTCGGGGTCCCAGGCCAGCATCACGTCGTAGTGCGGGTTCTTCCACACGTTGGAGATGATGTACACACCGACGATCACAGCGGCCAGGCCGATCGCGGTGAGCACGAATGGAGCGGAGCCCGGATCGTCCCAGAGGGTCACGAGCGCGACGATCGGCGCGATGGCCATCCCGATCGCGCAGACATAGTTGAACCAGGCCTTCCTCGCAGTCGGAAGGAACGCTCGCAAGAAGCGCTCGAAGTCCGGGCCGTCCATCGCTGTGAGCATCGGGTGCATGACCAGCGTCAGCATCCCCAAGAGGCCAGACCAGAGCCCCGCGAACACGACGGACGCGGCGAGCGCCCACTCCTCACCGGACATGTGTGCTCCTCCACGGTACGGAGTCCAACCCTAGCTTCGGTACGCCCGTGCACATGCCCTGCACGCTGGCGAGCGCAGGAAAGCGTCTGAAGGCGTCTCACGAAAGATTCGATCCTTCTCGCCCATCGCCGGGAATCCGGCACGAACCACGTCGGGCGATCCCTGTTCGTGAGAACTTAGGATCGTGGTCCCGGCTCGCGCGAGGGGAGGCTGTCCATGGCGTCGGTTACGTTCCTGGCCCCCGACACCGACGCGTTCGCCGAGGGGATCGCCGCTGTCGAGACCGACCTGGCCGAGCTCATCAACCAGCTCGCGGGCGACTGGTCGTCGCACATCCTGGTCCCGGCGATCCATCGCAACCGCGCGGAGATCCGGCGGCTCTTCGAGGCGACCATCGCGTCCGGGCGCACCCTCTCCGACGAGCCGGCCGCCCTCGCCGAGGCAGCCCGCCTGCACCTGCGCGAGAAGTTCCTCTCAACCCCCATGGCCGTCAGCGGGGCGAACTTCGGGATCGCCGAGACCGGGACGGTGTGCGTGGTCGAGTCCGAGGGCAACGGGCGCATGTGCACGACGCTGCCCGAGGTGCTCGTGACCGTCATGGGCATCGAGAAGCTGCTCCCGGAGTGGCGGGACCTGGAGGTGTTCCTGCAGCTCCTGTCGCGCTCGGCCACCGGGGAGCGGATGAGCCCCTACACCTCGATGTGGACGGGGGTGCACCCGGGCGACGGGCCGCAGGAGTTCCACCTGGTCCTGCTCGACAACGGCCGCACGGACGTCCTCGCCGACGAGCTCGGGCGTCAGGCGCTCCACTGCATCCGGTGCTCGGCGTGCCTCAACGTCTGCCCGGTCTACACGCGCACCGGCGGGCACGCCTACGAGTCGGTCTACCCCGGGCCGATCGGAGCGATCTTGACCCCCATGCTCGCGGGACTGCACGCTGCTCCGACGCTGCCCTTCGCCTCGTCGCTGTGCGGGGCGTGCCTCGAGGTGTGCCCGGTGAAGATCGACATCCCGACTGTGCTCGTGCACCTGCGCGGCCGGGTCGTGCGGGAGGAGAAGGGGCGCCTCGACCCCGAGCGGCTCGCGATGGACGCGATCGCCGCGACATTCCGCTCGCGCGGGCGCTACGAGCGCGCCCAGCGGCTCGCCCGCCTGGGGCGTGGGCCGGTGGCCGAGGCCCTGCTGTCGCGCTGGAGCGCGATGCGCGAGCTGCCCGAGGTGCCCCGCCAGAGCTTCCGAGAGTGGTGGCGTGGCCGACGCGCGGGCTGAGGTGTTCGCCCGGGTGCGCCGGGCCCTGGGCGAGGCGTTGGACGTGCCCGAGGTGCCGCGCGCCTACCGCGGCGCGGGGGAGGCAGGCGTCGCCGAGCCGGTCGCCCTCTTCTGCGAACGGGTCGCCGAGTACCAGGCGACGGTCCATCGGGTGCCTCCCGGCGACGTCGCAGCCCTGGTGACCGACCGCGCACGGGCGCTCGGGGCGCGCAGGATCGTGGTGCCCCCCGGGCTGCCGTGGCACCCAGGGGGCCCGGAGCTTGTCGTCGACGATCCGCCCCTGTCGGCCCGCGCGCTCGATCGGATCGACGGTGTGCTCACCGGCTGCGCCCTGGCGATCGCCGACACCGGGACCATCGTGCTCGACGGTGCCGGGACCTCCGGGCGCCGCGCGCTCTCCCTGGTGCCCGACCTCCACGTCTGCGTGGTCGAGGCGGCCCAGGTGGTCGCCGGGGTGCCCGACGCGATCGCCGCCCTGGCCCGAGCGATCGCGTCGGGGCACCCGCTGACCCTGATCTCGGGGCCGTCGGCGACCTCGGACATCGAGCACGCCGCGTCGAGGGCGTCCATGGCCCTCGCACCCTCGAGGTGATCGTCACCGCCTGAGGGTTGGCGCGGGCGCGCCCGCCGGCAGAGCGACGACCGGGGCAGCCCGAGCCGTGGCGATGAGACTTCCGACCGACCGACCGGCCAGGACGCCCTTCGGGGTCGCAGCGACGTTGCGGGACACGTTGCTGGGGAGTGACAGTGACCTTGGAACCGCCGCCGCCAAGCCACTCTGAGCGGCACTGGTGGCATGCGACGACGCGGCAGGCTAGCGCTTGAAGATGTTGTGGACCTCGAAGTGCGCCGGGGGGTCCTCGGCCGTGATCCCGACCTCGGCGAGCACCGGAGTGAGGCGCTTCCCGAACGCCTCGAACTGCTCCTCCGAGTCCCAGATCTCGCTGACCCGGAGGTCACCGTCCGAGCCGAAGCAGACGTGGTAGTCGAGGCCCTCGGGAGGGAAGGCCCCCTGGTCCTCCAGCATGCGGACGGCCCTGCCGTACTGCTCGGCCGTCAGACCCGCGGGGGTGAAGCGAACGACGATGCTCATGGGAGGCGCTCCAGCTCGGAATCCGGTCGCCCCTCATACGCCCACACATCGCCCGGGACCGCAAGCCTCGCGCCGGGACGCTCCCGATGAGCCAGGTCGCGAGAGACCAGGCCACTTCGACGCGATCACTCCGCGCCACCGCGCGTCGTTCGAGCTGCTGCCCCGACGGGTTCTCGCGTGCCCTCAGGAGGCGAGGGCCCGGACGCCCGTCGTGACGAACCGCCGGCGGTAGGCGTGGGGGGTGACGCCGAGCTCGCGGAGGAAGGTCCGCCGCAGGGTCTCGGCCGAGCCGAGCCCCGACTCCCGGGCGATCGCCGGCAACGGGGCGTCGGAGGCCTCCAGCAGCGCCCGCGCCGCCTCCAGGCGCACCTGCTCGACGTAGCGGGCGGGGGTCGTCCCGAGCTCGCTCGCGAAGAGCCGCGCCAGGTGGCGTTCGCTGAAGCCCGCGCGGCGGCTCATGGCGGCCAGGCGGTGGTCGGCGGCGGGGTCGCCCGCGATGGAGTCGAGGAGGGCGCGGAGCGTCGGGCGCTCGACGGGGGCGGCCGAGAGGCGGACGCTGAACTGGGTCTGCCCGCCGGGCCGCTGCATGAAGACGACCAGGTGCCGGGCGACGCGCCGGGCGAGGGCGGGTCCGTGGTCGGCCTCCACCAGGGCGAGGGCGAGGTCGATCCCCGCCGTCACCCCGGCCGAGGTGTAGACGCCGTCGTCGGCGACGAAGATGGCGTCCCGCTCGACGGCCACGGCGGGGTGGCGGGCGGCGAGCTCGTCGGAGAACTGCCAGTGGGTCGTGGCGCGCCGGCCGTCGAGCACGCCGACCGCGGCGAGCAGGAAGGCGCCCACGCACACGCCGGCGACCCGGCGGCTGCGCCCGGCCGCCGCCGCCACCGCGGCGAGGAGCGCCTCGTCGTCGGTGGCCTCCGGCCACGTCCAGGTGCCGGGGACGAGGAGCGTGTCGACGGGCCCCTCGAGGTCGTCCGCCGCCGACGCGACGCCGATGCGGAAGCCCGAGCTGGTGACGGCGTCGCGGCCGTCGGGCGAGACGATGGCGACGCGGTACGCGCCGCCCCCCGCCACCGCGTCGGCGACGGCGAAGACCTCCGCCGGGCCGCTGATGTCGAGGAACCCGGCGCCGTCGAACGCGAGCAGCATGATCGTGCGGGCGGGCACGGCGCAGAGTATGGACTACGGGCCGATCGCCACCGTCTCGCCGATGGGCAGCCAGCGCACGCTCCGCCGGATCTCCTCGGGCGCCTCCGAGAAGGCCCGCTCGGCGGCGGCCCGCCCCTCGTGGAAGTGCGCCCACCCCTCGTAGTGGACCGGGACGGCGGCCCGCGGCCGCACGAGCCGGCACAGCTCGACCGCGTCCCGTCCGGTCATCGTGTACCGCAGCGGCCCGGTGACGGGGAAGCGGACGGCGCCCAGGTGCAGCAGGGCGACGTTGACCTCGAGGCGATCGGCCACCTGGCGCACGCCGTCGTAGAGGACCGTGTCGCCGGAGATCCAGAGAACGCCGCGCTCCTGGGCGTCCCAGCGCAGGGCGAAGCCGACGACGTCGCCGGCCACGGGACGGCTGAGCGGCGGGCCGTGGCGGCACGGGGTGGCCGTGACGTCGATGGGCGCGCGCCCCGGGGCCTCGAGCCGGGTCGTCTCCCACGGCTCGAGTCCGCGCGCGCCGCCCCCCAGCCGCCGCGCGCCGGCGGCGGTGGTGATGACCTCTCCCGCCGACGGCAGCAGGGCGCGCCCGGCGGGATCGAGGTTGTCGTCGTGGTGGTCGTGGGACAGCAGGACGGCGTCGATGGGCGGCAGGTCCCCGGCCGCGATGGACGGGCCGGCCATCTTCCGCGAGCCCGTGCCCCAGCCGAAGCGGTAGCTCCCGCCCGGCGGGTCGAAGGTCGGGTCGGTCAGCAGCCGCCAGCCGGCGGCCTCGATCAGGACCGTCGGGCCGCCGATGTGGGTGAGGCGGATGGCGGCGGTGACTGCGCTCAGCCCCGCGCCGCGGCCTCCGCCCAGTCGAGGGCGTGGTCGGCGACCTCCTCCCAGCCGTCGCGCGACGGCAGGAGGTGGGGCCCCTCGAACTCGACGACCTCCGTGAGGCTGCTCGACGTGTAGTGCTTGGCGTTCGACCGCTGCACCGACGGCGGCATCAGGTGGTCGTCGCTGCCCGAGATGAACAACAGCGGGGCGCGGTCGTCGTTGGCGTAGTCGACCCACGAGCCCTGGTGGCCGGGCTTCAGGGTCGCGAAGGCGCTCTCCCAGAAGATGTTGCCCGACGCCGGGACGTGGTAGCGCTCGTACAGCTCCCGGCCGCGCTCCTCGCTGAACGTGTTCGTGAAGGCGTAGTGCCACTGCTCGAAGTTGAGCCCGACCGCCCGGTGGCGGTTGGCCGGGTTCTTGAGCACCGGGAAGCTCGCCTTGATCTGGGAGAGCGGCACCACGGCGACGCCCTCGGTGGGGGCGGAGTTGATCGCGACGCCGACGGCCCCGAGGCCGTGGTCGAGCAGGATCTGCGTGAAGACGCCGCCCGCCGAGTGGCCCATCAGGATCGGCGCGCGGGTCCAGGCCGCCGACGACCGCCTCCAGGTGCTCGACGATCGCCGGGATCGTCAGGGCCTCGATGGCGGAATGGTCGGCGTTGAGCGCCTCGACCTCGATCTCGAAGCCGGGGTAGGCCGGGGCCACGACCCGGTGGCCCCGGGCCTCGTAGTGCGCGATCCAGTCCTCCCAGCTCCTGGGGGTCACCCAGAAGCCGTGGATCAGGACGATCGGTCTCTTCGCGCTCGCCTCGCTGCCCATGCGTGATCCTCCGGTGCCGGTCGGCTGAGCGCCGAGCATCGACGCCGCGGGCGCGCGGGGCAATGACGCATCGCCCACGGATCCGGACATCCGGCCGCGCGCGGCGGCGGCCCCTCAGGTCGGGCGGAGCAGCTCCTCCATGCCCTCGGTGACGCGGGCGGGCTGGAACTCCAGGACCTCGTACACCGCGACTCCCGAGGTGTGGAACGGGTCCTCGGCGATCATCTCCCACATCTCGTCGGCGCTCGCGCCGTGGGCCAGGATCAGGCCGCCGGTCAGCGGCACCTGGCGCGCGGTCATGAGGACGCGGCCGGCCTCCTGGTGGCGGGTGATCCACGCCTTGTGGCCCTCCAGGTGCCGGTCGACCTCCTCGGCGGGCGCGGTGTAGCGGGCGAGCAGCACGAACACGCGGACCTCCGTCTCCTCGTCAGGGGATGGGCTCCCAGACCACCTCGGCGAACTCGATCACGAAGTCGATGGCGCCGCCCACCACCGCGCGCGGCCCCCCGGTCTCGTCGCGCGGCCGGATCTCGCCGGCGCCCACGCAGACGACGTCGTTGAGCCAGGCGTAGCGCTCGTCGCCGCAGACGTGGGTGGCCGCCACCAGGATCTGGCGGCGCTCGGCCGGATAGGGCCGGGCGAACCCGCGCCAGTCGAAGATGATCGTGGCGCCGTCGTCGGTGTCGATGGCGCCCTGGATGCTGGGCAGCGCGGTGCGGTCGACCCGGGAGCGGGGGTGGTTGGCCCCCTGCAGGCGGCCCCGCACCCGCCCGTCCACCGCGCCGTCGGCCACGAAGAAGTAGTGGCCCTCGCTGCCGGCGTCGCCCTCGAGGGTGGTGCCGCGGCCGCCGTCCGGGTAGCGGAACGCGGCGCGATAGAGGGGCTCGAGGCGCATGGGTCGCCGGGAATCTACCCCGCCGGGGACCGCGCCAAGGCCGCGCGGGCCCGCGGGGCTCGCTCTGCGGGACGGCGATTGACGGGCGCCGCGCCCCCGGCCCACCATCGGGGCATGGAGTCCGTCGGGAGGATGCTCGCGGGGACGACGGAGCCGCGCGCGCAGCGCCCGGGGGCCGACGCGCGTCCGAGGATGCGGCTCGCGGTGCTGACCTGCATGGACGCGCGGATCGACCCCGCCCGGCTGCTGGGCCTCGGCCGTGGCGACGCTCACGTGCTGCGCAACGCCGGCGGCGTCGTCACCAATGACGTGCTCCAGGGCCTCGCGATGTCCCAGGAGCGCCTCGGGACCCGGGAGATCGTGGTGGTCCACCACACGCACTGCATGGGCCTCGCCGCGCGGCTCCCCCGGCAGTCGCCCGAGGCGACCGTGCGCGCGACCGTGCGCCAGCTCCGCGAGGCGGCCGATCTCGCCCACCGCGACGCCGTGCGGGGCTACGTGCTCGACCTCGAGCGCGAGACGCTCACCGAGGTCGCGGCCCGGCGGGGCCGCTCCGCGCCGTCGCCCGCGCGGGGGCCGGCGGCCGACCGGACGTCGCCGGCGTCATCCCTGTCGCGCTGCGCGTGGTGCCGGCGCTCCTTCGACCCGGGGACCTCGTCGTGGCCCCGGCGCCGCCGCTCCTACTGCAGCGACCTCTGCCGGCTCGCCGCGCGGGCCGGGGGTCCGGCCCCGCACTGAATGTCATGAAGGAGCGAGCAGGAGGAGGCCGACTCACATGATGTTGCATGCCGGATTGGATCTCAGCCGCAGGCGGCTGGACTACTGCCTGCTCGATGAGCGGGGCGAGCGCCTCGAGGTCGGCGCCGCCCCGCCCGACGCCGACGGGCTGGCCGGGCCTGGCCCGCCGGGTCGGCGCGCGCCTTCGCGGCCGCTGCCGGTGAGCGCCGCGATCGAGTCGATGAACGGCGCCCGCTTCGTCCACGACACGCTCGAGCGGTGCCGGCTGGCAGGTCGAGGTCGCCGACGCCCAGAAGGTCAAGGGCCTGGCGCCGCTGGCCTGCAAGACCGACCGCATCGACGCCTGGGTGCTTGGCCGAGCTCTCCCGGCGCGAGCTGGTCCCGGCGATCTGGCTGCCCGGCTTCGAGCAGCGCGCCGAGCGCGAGCGGGCCCGCTGGCGGCTGTTCCTGGTGCGCAAGCGCTCCTCGCTCAAGCACCGCATCCACGCCCAGCTGCTGGCCTTCGGCCACGCCTGCCCGGTGAGCGACCTGTTCGGCGGCGCGCGGCCGCGAGCTGCTCGAGCCGGCTCGACTTCCCCGAGCCCTGGCGCGGCGGCGTGGTGGCCGCGCTTGCGGATGATCGACGACCTCGACCGCCAGATCGCGGCGATCGAGGGCGAGCTGCGAGCGCTCGGGCCGACCACCGCTACGTCCCGCTGCTGATGAGCGCGCCCGGGATCGCCTGGGTGCTGGGCTACACGATCGCCGCCGAGATCGGCGACATCGACCGCTTCGCCATCGCCGGCCAAGCTGGTCGGCTACACCGGCCTGTGCCCGCGCGTCTACCAGTCGGGCGACACCGACCGGCGCGGCCCGCTCACCCACGCCGGCCCCAAGTACCTGCGCTGGGCGCTCATCGAGGCCGCCACCCACGCCTGCCGGCACCCGCTCTACCGCGACCGCTACCAGCGCACCAAGCCGCGCCTCGGCCGCCAGCGCGGGCCAAGGTGGCCCTGGTCGACATCGCCCGCCGCCTGGCCGAGGCGATCTGGCACATGCTCACCCGCAACCAGCCCTTTGCTCCGGCAGGCGCCGCGCCGGCCTCTGGCCGCCTAGACGGCCCTCTCTGAGATGCGCCACCGGAGCGACGCTCCCATTCCACCTGGTCCTTCCGCCGAGAAGGCGATAGAGAGTTGAGCGTCGCTCAGATCCCTCGATTTCAGGAGGTCAATGCCGGATCATTCAGCCCGCCTTGACCGACGACACTCCTTCATAGAGAGCCTGAGGCGCTCGCCGCTCGCCGGCGGGCGGCCGAGGGGTCACGCCGTCCGGCCCGGCGGCCGGCTGTACGTCAAACTCCGGCAACGTCCGCTTGATCCGCGACGCGCTGGACGCCATCTTCGGGAAGCGCCCGGGATTCAGGTGCTGCTGGACGTACCTCGAGGGACGGCGTCGGGGGGATCGATGAGGGACGTGTTCGTCTCAGGGATCGGCATGACGCGGTTCACCAAGCAGCCGGACCGCAGCCTCAAAGACCTCACGGCGGAGGCCGTGAACGGCGCGCTGGACGACGCCGGCCTGGGTGTCGGCGACGTCCAGGCCGTGTACTTCGCCAACGCCGCGGCCGGGGCCATCACCCGCCAGGAGATGGTCAAGGGCCAGATCTTCCTGCGGCCGATGGGGTTCGAGGCGGTGCCGGTCGTCAACGTCGAGAACGCCTGCGCCTCGGCCGCGAGCGCCTTCCACCTCGCCTGGCTGGCCGTGGCCTCGGGCGAGTGCGACACGGCGCTGGCGGTGGGGGCCGAGAAGCTGACCCACCCCGACAAGATCGTGACCTTCGAGGCCATCGGCCGCGCGACCGACGTCGACCTCTACCCGCCGGCGACCGAGGCGCGGTCGCCGCTGATGGACTCCTACGCCGAGGCGGCCCAGCTCTACCTGGACGAGAGCATCGCGACCATCGAGGACTGCGCGGCGGTGGTGGTCAAGAACCAGGCCAACGGCGCCCTCAACCCGCTGTCGCAGTACGGCGGCACCCTCACGGTCGAGGAGGTGCTGAACGGCCGCCTGATCGTGACGCCGCTCACGCTTATGATGTGCTCGCCGATCTCCGACGGCGCCGCCGCGGCCATCGTCACCGCCGCCCCGGGCAACGGCTCCCGCGTGAAGGTCGCCGCGTCGGCCGTCCGCTCCGGGCTCGGGATCGACCACGCGCCCAAGAAGGGCGCCTTCCTCGCGGCGGAGGAGGCCTACTCCCGCGCCGGCCTCGGCCCGGGCGACCTCGACGTGGTGGAGATCCACGACGCCGCCGCGCCCGCCGAGATCCAGCTCTACGAGCAGATCGGGCTGACCGACTTCGGCGAGGGTGCCCGGCTGATCCGCGACCGCGACGTCCACCTGGGAGGCCGCATCCCGGCCAACACCAGCGGCGGCCTGCTCGCCCGCGGGCACCCGATCGGCGCCACCGGGCTGGCCCAGATCGTGGAGCTCAACCTCCAGCTGCGCGGCGAGGCCGGCGGCCGCCAGGTGCCCGGCGCCCGGGTGGCGCTGGCCCAGAACGGCGGCGGCTGGCACGACGGCGACAACGTCGCCCACTGCGTCCACATCTTCACCACGTAGCCCTCAGGCGGTGATGCGGAAGGCGGCGCGCGCGGTCGGCCCGGCCGCGCCGCCGGCCCGCGCGGTCGCCAGGAGCCGGTAGGAGCCCGGCCGAAGCGCGCGCCCGCCGACCCGCCCGCTGAAGCGGAGGCGGTTCGACCCGGCGTTCGCCGCCCGCAGGAAGCGCCCGGGCACGGGCGCGAGGCGAAGGCAGGCGCGGGCGCCCGAGGCGGCCCGCGCGGGCGCGACGCAGCGGCCGCGCGCCCGGCGCCCGGCGAGCCGGCGGGCGACGCGGTAGGTGACGGACGCGGGGCGGTCGATGCGGAAGGTGACCAGGGGCCCGAACAGCCGCGTGGCGAAGGTCGCCGCGCGGGCGCTCGGCCCGGAGGCGAGGGCCGCGAACGCCGGCGGGGCGACGCGCAGGCCACGGATCGCCGGGCCGCGACCGGCGCCCGCCGCCCCGGGTCCGGCGCCGGGGGCGCCCGCGCCGGGGCCCGCGCCTCCGGCCGGGCCGGCAGGGCGCTCGACGCGCTCGCAGCCGGCCAGCTTGTCGACGCCGGTCGCGTCGGCGATGGCGATGTCGGCGTCAGCGCCGCAGTCGACGGCGTCGGCGCGGCCATCGCGCGCCTCGACCCGGTCGGCGCCCGCGCCCGCGCGCAGGTCGTCCGCGCCCCCGCGCCCCTCGACGACGTCGGCGCCGAACAGCGACTCGATGGCGTTGACGCCACCGTCTCCCCGCAGCACGTCGGCGAAGCTGGTGCCGCGCAGGTTCTCGATACCCGAGAGCAGCTCGGCTCCGCTCGCCCCGCTCGGCTGTACGCCGCCGAGGGCCAGATCGAGCGTCACGCCGGCCCCGTAGTTGGGGACGCTGTAGTCGGCGATGTCGGCGCCGGCCCCCCCGACGAGCGTGTCGTCGCCGGGTCCGGGGTCGAGCGTGTCGTTGCCGCCGCCCCCCCGGAGCGTGTCGCCGGCGCCGAAGGCCTGGAGGAGATCGTCCCCCTCGCCGCCGGTCAGCTCGTCGGCGGCGCCGCTGCCCTGCAGCAGGATCGGCGTCGTGAGGGCGGCACCCGTTCCGGCGCCGCCCTGCGCGCTGAAGAAGGCCGGGTTGCTGAAGGCCGCCCGGCCCTCGAACTCGGGCACGTTGTTGAGGAAGATGTCCCGGTCCGGCACGGCCTCGGTCGGGCTGGCGTTCGGGTTGACGCCGTCCGTGCCGAAGCGCACGAAGCCGGGGAAGTCGCCGATGCGCACGCTCACCAGCGAGCCCGGACCGTTCCGCAAGTTGACGAAGGTCTCGATCTCGGAGGTGCCGGGGGCCTCCGAGGTCACGCCCGGGGCGAGCCCGCCCGAGTCCTCGATGATCACCGTCACGTTCACCGCTCCCGGCTCGCTGGAGACCGAGATGACATCGGTGTTGGCGACCGTCGCCGTCGCCCCGGGCTCGCTCGCGCTGCATGCCACCGGCCCGAACAGGTCACGGACCCCGATGGCGCTCCCGTTGACCTCGAGCTGGGCGAGGTCGTTCGACTGGGTCAGCCGCACCTCGAGGATCTTCCCGCTCGCGGCGTAGTCGCACGTGACCGCCCCGCCCGCGCCCCCCGGCGCGAGCAGCGCCGCGGCGATCGCGGCGGCGGCCGCGGCCGCCCAGCTGGCTCTGATCACGGCGGCGATCCTCCCACGGCCGGCGCGCGGGCCGCCACCGCCGTTCGGCCAGGCCGTCAGGCCGTCGGCCGGCGTCCCAGGATCATGAGCACCGAGTGGGCGACGTCCTCGCCGCGCCCGGAGCGGCGCTCGGCCTCGCGCGCGGTCATGGCCAGCGGCGCCAGGTCGCCGGCGACGGCGTCGCGCAGCTCCTGGCCGTCGAGCCCGGCGCGGCGGCCCTCGGCCACCAGGGCGACGCTCGGCGTCGTAGTAGCGGAACTCCACCCCGTGCGCTCCTCCTCGCGGGCGTAGCCGGGCAGCACCAGCGCGGGCTCCACCTGCACCTTCACGTCGAAGGCGGCGAGCTGCGGCTCGTAGCCGCAGGCCCGGTGCAGGTCGAAGGGGATCGCGTCGGGCATGCGGCCGCCGAGCGCCGTCAGCACCCCGCCGCCGGGGCGCACGTGCGCGCGGGCGTCCTTCAGGCAGCGGTGGTGCAGCGCGCCAGCAGGTAGTCGGCCGTTCGCGCAGGGGCGACGAGACTGAACGTTCTCCCCAATGGGGGACTGCGTTACTAACATCACAAACCGCGCCCCGTCAAGGGCGGGTCTCAGGCCGTGAGGCGCCGCGGAGCGCCGCGCGGGGCGGCCGATCGCTGCTGCTATCGTCGTCGCCGATGAGCCCGCCGCCATCCGCCGTCGAGAGCCCCGCCCAGGGCGCCGGCGTCGACGCGCGCGAGCGCATCCTCGAGGCGGCCTACGATCTCTTCTCCCACCAGGGCATCCGCGCGGTGGGGATCGATGCGATCATCGAGCGCTCGGGCGTCGCGCGCATGACCCTGTACCGGCACTTCTCGTCCAAGGACGCACTCGTCCTGGCGTTCCTGGAGCGCCGCGAGGACCGCTGGACGCACGCGTGGCTGCAGACCGAGGTCGAGGCGCGCAGCGCCGACCCGGCCGGCCGGCTGCTGGCGATCTTCGACGTGTTCGACGGCTGGTTCGCCCAGCCCGACTTCGAGGGCTGCTCGTTCATCAACGTCCTGCTCGAGATCACCGACTCCGCGCACGACGTCCACCGCGCCAGCGCCGACCACCTGGCCAACATCCGGGCCTTCCTCCAGGCCCTGGCGACCGAGGCCGGCGTGGCCGACCCCGACGACTTCGCCCGCCAGTGGCACATCCTCATGAAGGGCTCGATCGTGGCCGCCGGCGAGGGCGACCGCTGGGCGGCGCGCCGCGCCCAGGAGGTCGGCGCCCTCCTGCTGCAGCACAAGGCCGCCCCGGCGGCCTAGGGGCCTTCTCATCCGAGGAGGTCGCCCGCCCCGCGGCGGAGCGGCAGGAGCGCGTCGTGCACGCGCGCCAGCTCCCGCTCGGTCAGGCCCGCGAGCCCGAGGTCGGCGTCGGCCAGGGCGCCGGCCGCCGCGACCACCACCCGGCGCCCGTCGGGGGTGATCTCGGCCAGGACCGTGCGCCGGTCGCCCCCGGAGGCCGTCCGCCGCACCAGCCCGTCCGCCTCGAGGCGGTTCACGGTGTTGGTGGCGCTGGTCGGGTGCACCTGGAGCCGCGCGCCGATCTTGCCCATCGGCAGGGCGCCCCGGCGCGAGAAGTGCAGCAGCGCGAGCGCCTCGAAGCGCGAGAACGTGAGCCCGAAGGGCGCGAGCGCGGCATCGACGCGGGCCAGCACGATCTGCTGGGCGCGGGCGATCGAGGTCGCGGCCACCATGGCCTCGGGGCGGCCCCAGCCGTGCGCCTCCCAGTTGCGCCGGGCCTCCGCGATCAGGTCGGGGTCGCGCGGCACGCGGCAACTCTACGGGTGATATAGCTTGACGTCCGATATCTGAACCTCCACAGATGGAGGGGCGGTGACCCACACCCCGGAGCCCGGGGACCCGCGCGCGGAGTGGGAGGCGGCCTGGGCGGCGTCGCCGCTGCGCGAGGGGCCGTTCGAGACGATGTCCGGCGTCCCGGTGGACGGCGTGTACGGCGACCCGCCCTACCCGGGCCAGTACCCCTACACGCGCGGCGTCTACCCGTCGATGTACCGGTCGCGCCTCTGGACCATGCGCATGTTCGCGGGCTTCGGCACGGCCGACGACACCAACGCCCGCTTCAAGGAGCTGCTGCGGGCCGGCGGCACCGGCCTGTCGACCGCCTTCGACATGCCCACCCTGATGGGCCGCGACTCGGACAGCCCCCTCGCCCGCGGCGAGGTGGGCCGGGCCGGGGTTGCCGTCGACACGCTCGTGGACATCGAGGACCTCTTCGCGGGGATCGACCTGGGGTCGGTCTCGACCTCCATGACCGTGAACGGCCCCGCGGCGTTCATCCTCGCGATGTACGTCGCGGCCGCCGAGCGCGCCGGGGTGGCCCGGGGGGACCTCGCCGGCACGATCCAGAACGACATCCTCAAGGAGTACCAGGCCCAGAAGGAGTACCTCTTCCCGCCCCGCCCCTCGGTGCGCCTGGTCACCGACATGATCGCGTTCACCACGGCCGAGATGCCGCGCTGGCACCCGGTCTCGGTCTCGGGGTACCACATCCGCGAGGCGGGGAGCACGGCCGCCCAGGAGCTGGCCTTCACGCTGGCCAACGGCTTCGCCTACGTCGAGGCGGCGGTCGCGGCCGGCCTGCCGGTCGACGCCTTCGCGCCGCGCCTGAGCTTCTTCTTCAACTGCCACATCGACCTCTTCGAGGAGATCGGCAAGCTGCGCGCCGCGCGCCGCATCTGGGCCCGCTGGATGCGCGAGCGCTACGGCGCGCGCGACGAGCGCAGCCTGCTGTGCCGCTTCCACACCCAGACGGCAGGGGTGTCCCTGACCGCCGGCCAGCCCGAGATCAACATCGCCCGCGTCGCCCTCCAGGCGCTGGCCGCGGCGCTGGCGGGGACCCAGAGCCTGCACACCGACGCCTACGACGAGGCGCTCGCGCTGCCCTCCGAGAGGGCCGCCCGGATCGCCCTCCGCACCCAGCAGATCGTCGCCCACGAGACGGGGGTTGCGGACGTGGCCGACCCGCTCGGCGGCGCCGCCTACGTCGAGTGGATGACCGACGAGATGGAGCGCCGGGCCGAGGAGGTCTTCGCCCACCTCCTGGAGCTCGGCGGCGGGTCGATCCTCGAGGGCGTCTACGAGGGCATCGAGAGCGGCTGGTTCATGGCCGAGATCGCCGACTCGGCCTACCGCTTCGAGCGCGAGGTCAACGCGGGGCGCCGGATCGTCGTCGGCGTCAACGCCTTCACCGAGGGCGACGAGGGGCCGGCCGAGGAGGCGCTCCGCATCGACCCGACGGTCGAGGACTACCAGCTCCGGCGCCTGGCCAACGTGCGCGGCGAGCGCGACGCCGCGGCCGTCGCCGCGGCCCTCCGCGAGCTCGCCGCGGCGGCGGCCGACCCGCCGCGCAACCTGATGCCGCCCCTGATCGACGCGGCGCGGGCGCACGCCACCGAGGGCGAGGTCACGGAGGCCCTCGAGTCGGTGTTCGGCACCTACGTCGAGCGGATCACGGTGTGACCGGCGGGGTCGCGACCCGGGTCGTGCTCGCCAAGCTCGGGCTCGACGGACACGACCGCGGGCTGAAGGTGGTGGCGCGCATGCTGCGCGACGCCGGCATGGAGGTCGTCTACCTGGGCCTGCGCCAGACGCCGGAGGCCGTGGCGAGCGTCGCCGAGCAGGAGGACGCCGACCTCGTGGGCATCTCCATGCACAACGCGAGCCACCTCACGCTGGCGCCGGCCATGGTCGCGGCGCTCCGTGAGCGGGGCCTGGCGACCCCGGTGGTGATCGGGGGGATCATCCCCGCCCGCGATGCGGAGGAGCTGAGGGAGGCGGGCGTCGCCGCCGTCCTGGGGCCGGGCGCCTCCTCCGACGAGGTCGTCGCGACGATGCGCGGGGCGGCCCGGGACCTCCCGCCGTCCGCTGTCGATCCGGGGGATCGCCGCTCGACGCAGCGGTAGCCGCACCCCGCGGCACCGGTGGACGATGGCCCGATGAACGATCCCATCAGAGCTTTCCGGCGCGCGGTCGAGACGCGAGGCGGTTGCGTGCTGCCCTTGGTCTACCGCGACTCAGGCTGAGGCGTCAGCTCACCACGGGCAGCACCAGCCGCGAGAGGTGGCCGGGGTCGTGGAGGACCTGCTGGATCGCGACCTGCATCTCGTCGGGCCCGGCCTGCCCGGGGCTGGTGGCGCAGTTCAGGTTGCGGTCGAAGCGGGGGAAGTTGCTGCTGCTGACCTCGAGCCGGATCGCATGTCCGGTGCGGAACATGTGCGCCACGTGCCAGAGGTCGACCGTGAGCTCCGCGTCCTCGCCCGGGGTGAGCAGGCGCTCGCGCCCCGGCCCCTCGCGGTAGCGGGCGCGGATGATCCCCTCGGCCACGTTGGCGCAGAAGCCGTCCGGCTGGACGTCGACCAGCTTGGCCGTGACATCGGTGTCGGGGGCGCTGGACGAGACGTGCAGCACCGCGGTCACCGGGCCGGCGATCGACACCGGGGCCGTGAGCAGGGGGGAGGTGTAGACCAGCACGTCGTCGCGGAGCTCGACGTCGGACTGGTCCTGGATCCCCCCGGGGCCGAAGACCGGCGCCAGGGTGCGGCCGCCCACCGAGGGCACCGGGTCGGCGGGGTCGTAGAGGAAGCTGTCGGGCGGCTCGGGCCCGGGCTTGTCGGCCGACAGCGCCCCGTCGCCGCGGCGGCTGTTGGCGCGGCCGCCGCTGCGCAGGTACCAGGGCGTGGCCCGGTGCTTGGGCGGCCAGGTGAGGGCCCCCGCCCAGCGGTCCTCGCCCATCACGAAGTACCGCACCGGCGCCGCGTCGGACGCGGCCGACGACCCCTCGCCCTTCAGCCACTGGTCGAACCACCCGAGCACGAGGTCGGCCATCAGGGTGACGCCGCCCACGGCGGCCGGCCCGAACTCGCGGCTGCCCGAGGACGTGGGCCGCACCGAGAGGTAGGCCTCGTGGTCCCAGGGGCCGATCACCAGCCGCGAGCGGCTGCGCGCCCGGCCGCGCGCGCCCTGCATCGCCGCGTGGAGGTCGAGGTGGCCGCGGCAGAAGTTGTCGTACCAGCCGGCGACCTGCAGCAGCGGCGCCTTCAGCCGGCCGGCCTTGGCGGTCTGGTCGATCCGCTTCCAGAAGGCGTCGTACGAGGGGTGCTCCAGCCACTCGCGCCAGTAGGGCGCCACCTTGCGGAAGGCGGGCAGGTCGCTGAGCGGGAGGTGGTGGGCGGCCGTCTCCCAGTCCGAGGCGACCTCCGCCAGCGCGGCCAGCGTCGCGTCGCGCTCCCGCGTCTTGAGGCGCGTGCGGGTGAACGTGTCCCAGGCGAGGAAGCTGGTCCACCAGAGGTTGAACGAGAGCTCGAAGGCCCCGCCCGAGTAGGCCCACCCGTCGTGGTAGTTCGCCCCGGTCAGGTAGGAGACGGCGGCCTTGAGGTGGGGCGGCGCCGCCAGGGCCGCCTGGAGCGCCGTGACGCCCAGGTAGCTCGACCCGAAGACCCCGACGTCGCCGGTGCTCCAGGGCTGCGCGGCCGCCCACTCGACGGCGTCGTACCCGTCGTCGGCCTCGTGGACGAACGGCTCGAACGGCCCCTGCGAGGCGTGCCGGCCGCGCGTGTCCTGCACGACCACGGCGTAGCCGCGCTCCACGGCGACCAGCGGGTTGACGATCAGGCCCGCGGTGAACCACGCGAACGACTTGCTGTAGGGCGTCCGCTCCAGCAGCACCGGCCAGGGACCGCCATCGGCGGGCCGGTAGACGTCGGTGGCGAGCTTCACCCCGTCGCGCATCCGGACCATCACGTCCCGCTCGACGAGCACGCTCATGCCCATGTCAGCCCTCCGGGAACGCCGACTGTCCCGGGGATACCTACCACAGCCCCCCGGACGTACCCGGCCCTGCCGCCGGCCGTCGGATCCGGCGGGAGCGATGAATCGGGGCGCCCGCGCCGGTCTTGTCAGCGATGGGCGATCCCGGGGGGGACGATGATGCGCGCGACGATGGACGAGACCGACTTCGCGGCGCTTGCCGAGCGCCACCGGCGCGAGCTGCAGGCGCACTGCTACCGGATGGTGGGCTCGCTGGAGGAGTCGGAGGACCTGGTGCAGGAGACCCTGCTGCGGGCGTGGCGGGGGTGGGGGGGATTCGCGGGGCGGTCGTCGCCGCGCACCTGGCTCTACCGCATCGCCACCAACGCGTGCCTCGACGCCCTCGAGCGCCGGCCGCGGCGCGTCCTGGCGGCCGACGTCGCGCCCGCCGACCCCGGCACCGACGTCGGCCCCGAGGCGGACCTGCCGTGGCTGCAGCCCTATCCGGACGCCGTGCTCGACGGCGTCCCCGACGAGGCGGCCGGGCCCGAGGCGGCCGCCGAGACGGGCGAGACCATCGAGCTGGCCTTCATGGCGGCCATCCAGCACCTGCCGCCCCGCCAGCGCGCGGCGCTGATCCTGCGCGACGTCCTGGGGTGGTCGGCCCGGGAGGCTGCGGGGGTCCTGGAGACCACCGTCCCCGCGGTCAACAGCGCCCTCCAGCGGGGGCGCGAGACGCTCGCCGCCCGCCTGCCTGACCGGCGCGCCGACTGGCCGCGCGACGCCGCCGCGAGCGACGAGGAGCGGGCGCTGCTGCGCAGCTACATCGCCGCGATGGAGCGGGCGGACATCCCCGGCCTGGTGGCCATGCTCGCGGAGGACGCGCGCATGACCATGCCGCCCTACCCGACCTGGTTCGCGGGCCGGGGCGCGATCGCGGCCTTCCACGGGCTCCAGGTCTTCGGCGGCGGCCGCGAGCTGCGCCACCTCGCGACGCGCGCCAACCGCCAGCCCGCGGCGGCCGTGTACATGCGGCGGCCCGGCGAGGCCGTCTTCACGCCCCTCGCCATCGACGTGCTGCGCGTCGAGGGCGGGAGGATCGCCGCGATCGACGCCTTCGTCCTGCCGGGCCTCTTCGCCCGCTTCGGCCTCCCGGAGGCCCTGGCCGATGAGTTTCGGCCGCCCGGCCGTCGACACGGGTGACGACGGATCATCGACGGCGGAGGTGGGACCGATGGAGGCTGTGACCGGCGCGGCGCCGCCGCGGGCCGGGCGGCGCGAGTGGATCGGGCTGGCGGTGATCGCCCTCCCCTGCCTGCTCTACTCGATGGACCTGACCGTCCTGTTCCTGGCCGTCCCGGAGCTCAGCGCCGACCTGGAGCCGAGCGCCCAGCAGCTGCTGTGGATCTCGGACATCTACGGGTTCCTGCTGGCCGGCCTGCTGATCACGATGGGCACCCTGGGCGACCGCATCGGGCGCCGCCGGCTGCTGCTGACCGGCGCCGCCGCCTTCGGCGCCGCGTCGGTCCTGGCCGCGTTCTCGACCAGCGCCGAGATGCTCATCGTCTCGCGGGCGCTCCTCGGCGTCGCGGCGGCGACGCTGGCCCCCTCGACGCTGTCGCTGATCCGCAACATGTTCCTCGACGACCGGCAGCGCACGCTCGCCATCGCCGTCTGGGCGACGTCGTTCTCGGCCGGGGCGGCCATCGGCCCCCTGGCCGGCGGCCTGCTTCTGGAGGTCTTCTGGTGGGGCTCGGTGTTCCTGCTCGCGGTGCCCGTGATGGCGGCGCTGCTGGTCGTGGGCCCGCGCCTGCTGCCCGAGTTCCGCGACCCCGGCGCGGGGCGCCTCGACCTGCGAAGCGCCGCCCTGTCGCTGGCCGCGGTGCTGGCCGCGGTGTACGGCGTCAAGCGGATCGCCGAGCACGGCCCGGGGTGGGAGCCGCTGCTCGCGCTCGCCGCCGGGCTCATGGTGGGGGCGGCGTTCGTGCGCCGCCAGCGGCGCCTCGCCGACCCGATGATCGACATGCGCCTCTTCCGGGTACCCGCCTTCAGCGCGGCGCTCGCGACGAACGGGGCCGCGCTGCTGATCGCCTTCGGGGGGTTCTTCTTCATCGCCCAGTACCTCCAGCTCGTGCTCGGCCTCTCGCCGCTCGAGGCGGGCCTCTGGACGCTGCCGTCGTCGGCCGGCTTCATCGCCGGCTCGATGCTGGCCCCGGCGGTCGCCGGCCGCGTCCGGGCGGGCGCCGCCGTGGCCGCCGGCCTCGCCCTGGCCGCGGTCGCGTTCGGGCTCCTGAGCCTCATCGACGGCGACTCCCTGGCGCTCGTCGTCGCCGCGTCGGTGGTGCTGGGGCTGGGCGTGTCGCCCGCGGTCACGCTCAGCACCGACCTCATCGTGCGAGCGGCGCCCCCGGCCCGCGCCGGCATGGCCTCGGGGCTGTCCGAGACGAGCGCCGAGCTCGGCGGGGCGCTCGGCATCGCGCTGCTCGGCACGATCGGCGCGGCCGTCTATCGTCGCGAGATCGACGACGCCGTCCCGCCCGAGGTGCCGCCCGAGGCCGCCGGCGCCGCGCGCGACAGCCTCGGCGGCGCGGCCGGCGCGGCCGGCGACCTGCCGGCCGGCGTGCTCGACGCCGCCGCCTCCGCCTTCACCAGCGGGATGCAGGTGGCCTCGCTGGCCGCCGCCGCGCTCGCCGCGTCGCTGGCCGCGGCGGCCGCCCTGCTCCTGCGCGACCCGGGCCCGGGGGCCAGCCCCGAGCGCCCGCAGCAGACCACGATCGAGGGAGGAACGACATGCTGAGCGACTCGCCCGCCTTCTCCGGCTTCGCCGTGCCCGACATCGCCGCCGCGAGGGAGTTCTACGGCGGCGTCCTGGGCATCGAGGTCTCGGAGGAGAACGACCTCATGACCCTGCACCTGCCCGGCGGCCGGGACGTGCTGGTCTACCCCAAGCCCGACCACGAGCCGGCGACCTACACGATCCTCAACTTCCCGGTCAACGACGTCGATCGCGTCGTCGACGGCCTCACGGCCGCCGGGGTGCGCTTCGAGGTCTACGACACGGAGTGGCTCCGGACCGACGAGCGCGGCGTGGCCCGCGGCCAGGGCGGCCCCACGATCGCGTGGTTCCGCGACCCGGCGGGCAACATCCTCTCGGTGCTCGAGGTCACCGAGGAGTAGGAGGGCGGCCCCCTAGACTGGGTGGCGTGGACCTGCCCCCCGGCCTGAGGGAGGCGCTCGAGCTCCCTCTCGCCGACGCCCTCATGACCCGCCGCTCGCGGCGCTTCGGCCTGGGGATGGAGCTCCCGTCCGGCCCGTTGGCGCACCGCTCCGAGGCCGAGCCCGAGCCGCTCACCGAGCTGGAGGAGGCCGTGCTGGTCTGGCTCGGGACGGGCGTGACCGGGCTGGCTCTCGGCGACCTGCCTCCCGACGGGCTGTCGTGGATGCACCGGTGGATCGGCCGCTCCTGGCCCTGCTCGGTCAACTCGCACTCGACCGAGCTGTTCTTCACCAACGACGCCGGCCTCCACGTCGTGCGCCTCCGCGGGCGCGAGCCCGAGGGCGCCCCGGCGCCCTCGCGGCCGGCCGACGCGGCCGAGGCGATGGTGCGCCTGTTCCGGGGCACGCGCGAGACCCTCGAGGAGGGCCGGGCGGACCTGCCCACCGGCGAGCCGGGCCTGTTCGCCTTCAACGCCTGGAACGCCAACCGGCCGGGCACGACCCTGTTCGTGCCGGTCACCAACACCACCGTGGAGTACCTCACGCTGCTGTTCATCTACTTCGACGAGCGCAACCGCTTCGCGATCGTCGACGAGCTCGGCGGCGGCGCGTGCGGCCTCGAGCCGTGGATCGCGTCGGGGCGGCTCGGGCGCACGGAGATCTCGCTCTTCGACCTCGAGCTGCGCGTGCTGACCACCCTCAACGTCGAGGGCGCCTTCATCTGCCAGAACATGAACCTGGCCCTCCAGGCGCTGGGCCTGGGCGGCTGGGCCTTCACCGGCTTCCTGCCGCACCACCTGCTGGGCGCCGACCCCGCCCACCGGGGCCTCGGCTTCGACTTCGTGACGCCCGGCCGGACGCCCCGCGCCCACGCGCGGCCGGTGCCCGTGGGTCGCGCCGGGGTGCACGAGGGGCTCTGCCCGCCGTACGTCGCCGACATGCGCGAGGCCGTCGAGCGGTTCCTCGCCGAGCGCCGCGCCGACCCGGCGGCCGCGTCGCCCTACGCCGACCCGCGCGCCGTCCTGGCCGGGCGCGAGGACCCGACCGACGAGACGATCGAGATCGTGGTCGCCTTCACCCAGAGCGTGCTCGACTCCTACGGGCGCTTCCCGGCGTTCATCGACCCCATGTTCGTGCGCCTCGTGCTTCAGGCCCACCACCTCGACCTCGGCTTCTACGACCGCCACTACGCCGACGGCGCGTACTCCGACCTCCACCGCCGCCACATGGAGCTGTGGCACGGGGGCGCGCCCTGAGAGCGGCCGCCCTCGCCGCGGCCGCGGCCGCCGCCGCCCTGCTCGCCGCGGCCGCCGCGACGGCCGCGCCCCCGGTCGTCTTCGTCCAGGCGGGCCACGCGGGCCCTCGGGAGCCCGGCTACCGCGACCAGACCGGCGCCTCGTCGGGGCCCTTCGGGTCGGAGGTCGGCTTCACCACCCGCGTCGCCCCCCTGGTGGCGGCCCGCCTGCGCCGGGCCGGGGTCGACGCCCGGCTCACGCCCGGGCGGGTGACCCCTTACGGCGGGCGCGGCGCGGTCTTCGTGAGCCTCCACCACGACGTTCCCGCCGGGGCCGCGGCGGCGGGCCACGCGATCGCCGGGGACGGGGAGAACTGGTACCACGGCGAGGGCGGAGGGACGCCCAGCCCGGTGCCCTACCCCGACTCGGCGCCGCACCGGCCCGCCCTCGCCGTGCCGCCGGGCGTCGAGCGGCGCTCGCGCGACCTCGCCCACCGCATCGCGGCCCGCTACCGGCCGGTCTACACGCGGGCCAACGGCGCGTACGGCCGCTGGGGCGGCGTCCAGACCCGCGACGGCAACCCCAGGATGATGAGCTTCCACGGCTTCTACCGCACCCGCGCGGCCGCCCGCGTGATCGTCGAGGCGGGGGCCGGCGGCACCGACGACGCCTTCCTCGCGCGCACCGGCCTGATCGCCGCCGCGGTCAGCCGCGGGATCCTCGACCACCTCCGCGCCCGGGGCGTCCTCCCCCGGGCCTGACCGTCAGGGGACGGCGGCGGCGGCCGCCTCGCGGATCGCCGCGGCCGCGGCGAGGACCCGGTCCGAGGCCGGGTCGTAGACGGCGACGCCCCGGATCTCCGCCACCGGCCGGGCCTCCATGACGGTCGACAGCACGAGCGCCCCGTCGGCCTCCGCGAGCTCACCCAGCTCCGCCGGGCGCTCGCGCACCGGCACGGCCCCGCCCGCCAGGCGGCGGGTGAGCGAGTCGAGGATCCCGAGCGCGAGCGGGGGGAAGACCAGCGCGTCGCCCTCGAGCCATCCGAGCGACCAGGTGGGGCCCTCGAGCACCAGCCCGGAGTCGGCGTCGACCAGCAGGGCGTCGTGGCAGCCGGCGGCCCGGGCCCGGCGGCCGGCCTCCATGTTGGCCGCGTAGGAGAGCGTCTTGGCGCCGACGAGAAGCGGCGTCAGGCGGTGGGGCACCGGCAGCAGCCGGACGCCCTCGGGCGGCGCGGCCGGGATCGGCTCCTCGCGCCAGACGCGCTGGCCGCCGCGGGTGACGATCAGCCGCACGGCGCAGTCGGCCGCCGCGGTTGACCGGCAGAACTCGTCGAGCTCGGCCTCGAGCACGTCCCGGTCGATCTCGAGCCCGACCGCCTCGGCGGAGCGCGCGAGCCGGTCGAGGTGCATCCCCGGCGTCCGCGGGCGCCGGCCGTACGTGCGCAGGCCCTCGAACACGCCGTCACCGCGCACCAGGCCGTCGTCGACCGCGACGCGGGCGACGTCGCCGGCCGGCACCAGGCGGCCGTCGATCATCAGCGCGGGCCGGGCGGCGGTCGTGGTCACGACGCCCAAGCCTACGCTACGGTCGGCCGGTCACCTCACGGGGAGGGCGGAGCGATGGCGAGCGACGGTTCGGGGGGGATCCTGCCGGGCACCGAGGAGCCGATGCGCATCCACCGCGTCGGCATGACCTCCCGCAAGCGCATCGCGGTGATCGCCCACGACAACCGCAAGGACGACATGCTCGAGTGGGCGCGGTACAACCGCGGCGCGCTCTCCAGGCACGAGCTGTTCGGCACCGGCACCACCGGGGGGCTGATCGCCACCGAGCTCGGCCTGCCGGTGACGCGCTTCCTCAGCGGCCCGCTGGGCGGCGACCAGCAGGTGGGCGCGGCCATCGCCGAGGGCCGGCTCGACCTGGTGATCTTCTTCTGGGACCCGCTCGAGGCCCAGCCGCACGACGTTGACGTGAAGGCGCTGCTGCGCGTGACGGTGGTGCACAACACGCCGATCGCCTGCAACCGGGCGACGGCCGACTTCCTGCTGTCGAGCCCCCTGATGGAGCAGTCGTACGAGCGCCTGGTCGTCGAGCACGACCGCTTCGCGCCGGCGGGTTAGCGCGCCTCCGCCTCCCGCGGCGGCGCGGGCGCCGGGGTCCCGCGGCCCTCGCGCGCCGCCGCCAGCGCCCCGATCGCGGCGGCCACCAGGCAGGCGGCGGCCCCGGCGGCGAGCCCGGCCCGCGGGCCCACGTGCTCCGAGATCGCCCCGACGACCGGGGCGCCGATCGGCGTGCTGCCCAGGAACGCGACGGTCCAGATCGCCATCACCCGGCCGCGGAAGCGCGGCTCGCTGGCCAGCTGCAGGCTCGTGCTGGCGGTGGCCAGGAAGGCGATGCTGGCCGCCCCCGTGGCCGCCAGCGCGAGCACCGCGACGGGCAGGCTGGGCGAGACGGCGACGGCGATGAGCGCCGCGCCGAGGGCCGTCGCCGCGACCGTGAGCGGCCGGAGGCCGGTGCGCCCGTGTCCGGCCACGGCGAGCCCTCCCACGATGGCGCCCGCGCCCATCGCCGAGGTCAGCACCCCGTAGGTGGCCGCGTCGCCGCCGAAGGTGCCGGTGGCCAGCAGCGGCAGGACGACCTGGAACTCGTAGGCCAGGGTCCCCATCACGCCCAGCATCACCAGGGGGACGACCAGGGAGGGGGTGCGCCCGATGTAGGCCAGCCCCTCGCGCACCTGGCCGGGCCGGCGCTCGGCGAGGGGGGCGGGCCGCAGGGCCCGGGCGTCCATCGTGCCGAGCGCGATGAGCACGGCCGCGTAGCTGGCCGCGTTGATGACGAAGCAGATCCCCGTGCCGGCCGTCGCGATGATGACCCCGGCCACCGCCGGCCCCACCGCGCGGGCGACGTTGACCATGATGCTGTGGAGGCTGACGGCGTTGCGCAGGCGCTCCGGCCCCACCATCTCGACCGAGAAGGCCTGGCGTGCCGGGTTGTCGCAGGCGGTGACGACCCCGAAGACGACGGCGACGGCGACGACCATCCACAGCTCGACGGCGCCGGTCAACACGAGCGCGCCGAGCGCGAGCGCGGTCAGGCCGAGGATCGACTGGGTCACGATCAGCAGGCGCCGCTTGTCGAGGCGGTCGGCCAGCAGCCCCCCGTAGGGCCCGAGCACGAGGATGGGCAGGAACTGGGCGGCCACGACCGCGCCGAGCGCCGTCCCCGAGCCGGTGATCTCCAGCACCAGCCAGCCGAGCGCCACGATCTGCATCCAGGTGCCGACCAGGCTCACCGCCTGGCCCGCCAGGTAGCGGCGGAAGTTCGGCGTGTCCAGCGACGAGAAGGTCGTCGATGCCCACGCCCTCATCAGGGCCGCGCTCCGGCGGCCAGGCGCTCGAGGGCCGGCAGCGCGGCCAGCAGCTCGGCCCGCTCCCCGGGCGTCAGGTCGTCGAGCCACTCCACCAGCAGGGCCGCACGGCGCGCGCGCAGGCGCTCCACCAGCCGGCGGCCGGCGGCGCTCGGGCGCGCGATGGTGGCGCGGCGGTCGTCGGGATCGGGCCCGCGCGCGGCGAGGCCGCGGTCCTCCAGGTGCCCCAGGACGCGCGACAGCAGCGTCGGGTTGAGCGCCTCGGCCTCGGCGAGGTCGCCGGCCCGCATGGCCCCCTGGCGCACCAGGGTCGTGAGGACCGACGACTGGGTCGCCGTGAGGCCCTCGGGGTCGCCGCTCGTGCGCAGGCGCCGGGCCACGCGCAGCACGGCGTTCCTCAGGCGGATCACGCTCTCCTCGTCCACGGCGACGGCGTCCCGGGTCACTCATCTCTCCTTTACTTGCCAGCAGGCAAATAATAGCAGGCGGGATTTCGTCGCCGCCGGAGGGAGGAACGGCCGAGCCGTGTGCGAACATGTGTTCGTACACCGGACACGGGAGAGGACGAGAGATGCGAACGACGACCGACGAGCTGCAGGACACGATCATCGCGCGCCTCGGCGGCGCCCCCGGCGGGCTGCCCCCGCGGGCGCTGCTGGCCGGCCTGCCGGCGCCCGAGGCCCAGGTGGCGCTGGGGCTCCTCATCGTGAGCGGGCGCATCGACGAGGTGGAGGGCCGCCTGTCGCTCGCGCTGCTGGCGCGCCGGGCGAGCTGACGTCAGCGGGGGATAAGCGGTCCGTGATCCCCTCGGCCGATGGATGTCGCCTTCTGGGTCGCGCTCGCCACCGTGGTCATCGCGCTCTGCTCGCTGGCCGTGGCGGGCGTGGCGGAGAGACGGACGCGGCACGCGGCGCGGATCTCCGAGCTCCTCGGCGCCAAGGAGACGGTGGGATTCGGCGCCTCCCGGCTGCTCACGGAGGGCTTCGGGAGACCGGGGAGGCGCCGGCGGGAGCTCGCGCTCGCCGTGCTCAACGCCTGCCTGTTCGAGGGCGCCGACCGGGCGCGCGGGATCCTGCTCGCGGCCGTCGAGAGGTACGCCGGGGACGTTCCCGAGCTCGCGACCGAGCTCCAGCGCCTCCGACAGGCCTACCGCGCGGTCGAGGGGCACGAGCTCTCGACGAAGGAGCTCGACCTTCGGAACGCACGCCTCCGGCTCCGGACCGTGAAGAAGGTGGTCGATCCCGCCGCCGACATCGACAGGTGGTGGCCGCCCGCGCCGGCCGATGCGGCGTCGGAGCCGCGCTGAGCCTGCTCAGGGGTCAGTGAGCCGCACCACCGACGCGCCGACCTCGACCCGGTGGGCCGGGGCGGGCCCTCGGGCTCCGTCCTCACCGGCCCTCGACGTCGTGCCTCGGGTCGATCGGGCTGCCCGGTGGCTCGGGCCCGCGGCCCGTGGCGCGCTCGACCTCGCGCTCGACGCGGCCGTCCTCCCGCGCGAGCAGGATGAGCGTGGCGATGAGCCCGACGATGACGGCGACCAGCAGGGCCATCACGGCCGCGTAGGCGATCGCCCCGCCGGCGCTGTCGGTCTCGAACGGCCCCGGCAGGATGCTCAGGACGACGCCGAGCACGGCGCCGACCACGGCTCCCACGCCGGCGGCGATCAGCGCGCCGCGGGCGACCGAGCGGTTGACGCCACGGCGCGTGGTCGGGTCGACCGGCTCCCCGCGGGCCGGCGACTCCTGCGCCGCGTCCGCCTCCTCGAGCACCCGCTCGATCGTCTCCTGGCGCGACTCGGCGTCCGGCTTTGCGGGCCGATCGGGCTGCACCGCGCCGCCCTGGCTCTCGTCCGGCATCCCGCTCCTCTCGTCGCCGTCCGGCTACCCGTCTCGCGACCGCGCGAAACGGTGCGGGGGGCCGGAGCGGCGCCGGGGAGCCTCAGGCGGCCAGGTCGCGCAGGGCCTCGCTCTCGCGGGCGCGGGCGAGCCGGTCGAGCGCCTGCCGCTCGATCTGGCGCACGCGCTCGCGGGTGACGCCGAGGCGGCGCCCCACCTCCTGGAGGGTCTCGGGCTGGCTGTCGCCCAGCCCGTAGCGGGCCTCGAGCACCATCCGCTCGCGCTCGGGCAGCTCGGCCAGTGCCCGTCCGAGCAGGTCCTCGCGCAGGCTCACCTCGAGGTCGGCCGTGGGCCCGTCATCGCCCTCGTCGGCGATCAGCTCGCCGAGGCTGGTCTCCCCGTCCTCGCCGACGGGCCGGTCGAGGCTGGTCACGGTGCGGGGCAGCTCGCGCACCTCGGCGACCCGCTCCACCGGCAGGCGGCTCTGGGCGGCGATCTCCTCGTCGGTGGGCTCGCGCCCCAGACGGGCGAGCAGAGCGCGCTCGGCGCGCGAGACGCGCTGCTGGCGCTCCACGACGTGCACGGGCAGCCGGATCGAGCGCGCCTGGTTGGCCAGCCCGCGCTGGATCGCCTGCTGGATCCAGAGGGTCGCGTAGGTCGAGAACTTGAGCCCGCGCCGCCAGTCGAACTTCTCCACCGCCCGGATGAGCCCCAGCACCCCCTCCTGGATGAGGTCGAGCAGCGTCAGCTCCCCCTGGCCCTGGTAGCGCTTGGCGATCGAGACGACCAGGCGCAGGTTGGAGTTGACCATCCGCTCCTTGGCCTCGGGGTCGCCCGCCTCGACGCGCTGGGCGAGCTCGCGCTCCTCCTCGCGGGTCAGCAGCGGGTAGCGGCGCACCTCGTTGAGGAACAGCTGCATCGCGTCGGTGGTGCTCTCGGCCAGCTCGCGGTTGCTGGCGCGGGTGAGGGGGACCCCGATGCGGGCGCAGTCGTCCAGGACGTCGATGCCGCGCTCGGACAGTAGGGCGTGCAGCTCGGCCACCTCGTCGTCGTCGAGGCCCACGTCGGCGGCGACCTCGCCGAGCTGCGTGATGTTGACGCAGCCCTGGTCCTCGCCGGCCGCGATCAGCGTCTGCAGCTCGGGACGGTCGCCGAACCCGTTGGTCCCGGCGGCGTCATCGTCCTGTCGCGTGCTCACTCCGGCCTCCCGTGTCTCGCGCTCTCGATGCGGAGATGCCCCCCGCGCCACCGTCCGTCAACCGCTCGGGCACCGCTCCTCGGCGTCCGCCGCCCCGGGCAGGCGCCCCAGCAACTCTGCCAGGGCCTCGAGCTCGGAGGCCGTGAACCGCTCCCCGAACACCGCCCCGAGCGCGACGAGGTGGCTGTCGGCGGCGGCGAGCAGGGTGTCGCGGCCGCCGTCCGTGATCCGCGCGTAGGTCACCCGGGCGTCGCCGGCGCACCCGTCCTTGCACACCAGCTCGGCCGCCTCGAGGCCGTCGAGCAGGCGCGTGATCCCCGACGGCGTGAGGCTCACGACCTGCGCGAGGTTGACCCGCCGCATCCGTCCGTCCGGCTCCAGCGACAGGCGCCTCAGCACCTCGAAGTCATTGACCGTGAGGCCGTGCGAGGCCATCAGGGAGGAGTTGAAGGCGCGCGTCATCGCGGCGTCCGAGGCCCGCAGCCTGGTCCAGGCCTGGACCGCCCGATGTTGTTGAGCCGTCAATACTTGACTACTCAAAAGACCCTCGCTAACTTGCTTGCGCGATCAAATATACCACCCTCCCGACAGGAGACCCCGATGAGCACCGCTCAGACCACCCTTTCGGCCACGGCCTTGCCCGCCGGGGTCTGGATCACCGACCCGATCCACTCATCGTTGGAGTTCTCGGTCAAGCACATGGTGGTCGCCACCTTCCGCAGCGCGCTGCCCGACTTCGAGGCGACGCTGACCGTCGGCGACGACGGCACGGCGACGCTCGAGGGAGTGGGCCGCGTCGCCGGCGTCGTGACCCCCGATCCCAACCTGACCGGCCACCTCCAGTCGCCCGACTTCTTCGACGCGGAGAGGTACCCCGAGGTGCGCTTCCGCTCGACCGAGATCGCGCGCCAGGGCGACGCGATCAGGATCGTCGGCGACCTCACCCTGAAGGGCCACTCCGGAAGGATCGCGCTGACCGGCAGCTTCTTCGGCCCCGTCGTCGGCCTCGGCGACGCCGAGAAGATCGGCATGGAGCTGACCGGCGGCTTCGACCGCACCGAGTACGGCCTCAACTGGAACGCGCCCCTGCCGAGCGGCGGCTTCGCGGTCGGAGACGAGGTGACGATCAGCGCCCACCTCGAGTTCGGCCGTGCCTGACCTCTCGCTCCTCGGGATCAGCGGCAGCCTGCGGGCCGGCTCTCACAACAGCCTCCTCCTGCGGGCGGCGGCGCATGAGCTGCCCGCGGGCGTGGAGCTTCGCCTGTACGAGGGGCTGCGCCAGGTCCCGCCGTACGACGAGGACCGCGACACCGACCGGCCCCACCCCGAGGTGGCCCGGCTGCGCGAGGAGATCGCTCGCAGCGACGGCCTGCTGGTCGCGACGCCGGAGTACAACCAGTCGATCCCCGGGCAGCTCAAGAACGCGGCCGACTGGGCCTCGCGTCCCTTCCCCGACAACGCCCTGCGCCTCCTGCCGACCGCGGTGATCGGGGCGAGCACGGGCGCCTTCGGGGCGGTCTGGGCCCAGGCGGAGATGCGCAAGGTGCTCGCCGCCACGGGCGCCCGGGTGGTCGACGGCGAGCTGGGGCTGGGCCACGCCCACGAGCGCTTCGACGGCGAGGGGAACCTCATCGACCAGGAGGCGCGGGCGCAGCTGGCCGAGGTGCTGGGCCTCCTGGTGGAGAGCGTGCGAGCCCGGCAGGCGGTGCCCGTCAGCTGACCGGGTCGCGGCGGGCGAACGATGCGCGTCGCCGCGCTCACCTGGTGGCGGGGAGGGCCGGACCGGCGCCGCCGGCGACGCTCGGAAGCCGCAGCTGCATGAGCGCCCCCCCGCCGGGGGCGGCGGCGGCCGTCACGGCCCCGCCGTGGGCCTCGGCCGCCTGGCGGACGATCGCCAGGCCGAGCCCCGAGCCCGGCGTGCGCCGGGCGGCGGGCGCCCGGTAGAAGCGGTCGAACACGTGGGGCAGGTCGGCAGGGTCGATGCCCGGCCCGTGGTCGCGGACGGTCACCTCGCCGTCGCGGACCGTCACCTCGACGGTCCCGCCCGGCGGGCTCCACTTGGAGGCGTTGTCGAGCAGGTTGCCGACCGCCCGCTCGAGCTGGGCCGGCGCCCCCCGCACGAGGGTGGGCGCGGCGGCGAAGGCGAAGGTGAGCCCCGGGGCGTGCCGACGCGCGCGGTCGACGCAGCGGCGAACGAGGACGTCGAGGCGCAGGTCCTCGCGCTCCTCGCCCACCTCCGCGCCGCGCGCCAGGCTGACGACGTCCGCGACCAGCCGGCTCAGGTCCTCGACCTGGGCCGTCACGTCGCCCAGCAGCCGCCGCCGACCCTCGGGGTCGAGCGCATCGTCCTGCGCCAGCACCTCGATGTTCGTGCGCAGGGCCGTGAGCGGCGTGCGCAGCTCATGCGAGGCGTCCATCACCAGGCGGCGCTGGCTCTCCTGGGACGACTCGAGCGCCGAGAGCATCTCGTTGAAGGTGCGCGCCAGGCGGGCCACCTCGTCGCGGCCCTCCACGTCGATGCGCCGGCCGAGGTCGCCGGTGGTGGCCACCTCCTCGGCGGTCCGGTCGAGCCGGCGCACCGGCGCCAGGCCCGCGCGGGCCACGGCCGCGGCGAGCAGCCCCGCCAGCGCGATGCCGGCGATCCCGATCAGGGCGAGGGCCCAGCGCAGGCGCCCCAGCGTGTCGTCGACGTCCTCGAGAGGCAGGGCCACCTGGACGGCGCGGCCGTCGCCGAGCGGCTCGGTGAGGACGCGCACGCTCGTCCCGTCGACCGCCGCGTCGCGGAAGAAGCCGGGGCGCTCCCCGGCGGCGACCTCGCGCGCGGCGTCGTCGACCGGCAGCTCCGGGCCGCCGCCGGGCCCGCCCCCGCCGGGCCCGGCGGGGGAGTCGGCGGAGACGACCTGCACCAGGCCCCCGGCCTGGCCGAGCGGGGCGGTCGGCACGCGCGGGTCGTCGACCCGCCCGAAGGGCCCCCGGGGCCCGCGGGACAGGACCGGCGCGACGACGGCCACCCGCTCGCGGAGCTGGTCGTCGATCTGGCCCCGCAGCTGGTCGCGCACCGCCACGTAGACCAG
The DNA here is from genome assembly GCA_963819845.1 of Miltoncostaeaceae bacterium. GTDB lineage: Bacteria > Actinomycetota > Thermoleophilia > Miltoncostaeales > Miltoncostaeaceae > DATAGF01. Next base: position 69,632 of record CAWFXQ010000008.1, on the reverse strand, counting down.
CGCCGACACGAGCAGCACGACGACCGCCATCGCCGCGGCGCACCCCAGCGCCAGGCGTGCACGGATGCTCATTCCTCGCGCAGCACGTACCCGACCCCGCGCACGGTGTGGATGAGCCGGGGCTCGCCGCCCTCCTCGAGCTTGCGCCGCAGGCTCGAGATGTAGACCGCCAGGGAGTTGGACGACAGGTCGAGCTCGTAGCCCCAGACGCGCTCGAACAGCGCCTCGCGCGTGATCACCCGCCGCGGGTTGAGCAGCAGCGTCCCCAGCAGCTGGAACTCGGTGCGGGTGAGCTGGAGGGCGCGCTCGCCGCGCCGCGCCTCGACGGTGCCCTCGTCGAGCGTCAGGTCCGCGAAGCGCAGCACCGCCGTCCCGCCGTCGGCGGCGGTGCGGCGCAGGAGGGCGCGCAGGCGGGCGATCAGCTCCTCGAGGGCGAACGGCTTGACCAGGTAGTCGTCGGCGCCGGCCTCGAGGCCGATCACCCGGTCGGCCACGGCGTCGCGCGCGGTCAGCATCAGGACCGGCGTCCGGTCGCCGGCGTCGCGCAGCCGCCGGCAGACCTCGATGCCGTCGACGTCGGGCATGGCGACGTCGAGCACCAGCACGTCCGGGGCGCCGAGCCCGAGGAGGCTCAGCGCGGGCTCACCCCCCTCGGCGGTGGACACCGCGAATCCCTTCAGAGTCAGGGCGCGCCGCAGGGCCTCGAGGATGCGCGGGTCGTCGTCGACCACCAGCACGCGCGGCTTGCCGGAGTCGGAGCTCACCCCGATCGCAGGGGGTGGCGCGCGGTGGCGCCGCTCAGGAACGAGCCGGCGTCCATGCTGCCGCCCAGGGTGCCCCGCAGATTGGTGCCGGCGGCGTGGCCGCGGATCCCGCCGGTCTCGTCCTCCTCGATGAGCTCGCTGCGCCGCACGGTGGCGCCCAGGGTAGCGAGGGACGAGAGGACCGCGACCAGGGGCGCCACGCCGCTGGCGATGCCCAGCGCCGACAGCGCCGGGTCATCCGGCGCTGGTGGCCGGCGACGGCCGTCGAAGCTGTGGGGTCATGGCGGTCCTCGGTCGCGTTAGCTGGGCGCGCCGGGGGCCTGGGGTCTGGGGAGGCACCCGGCGCGTGCGGCCATTGGACCAGCGCCGCCTAAGGCCTTTCTCAAGGCGGGCTAGGAGCGGGGTGAGCCTTCGGAGGCGCCCCGGTGAAGCCGTTGTGCAATTGGCCACGGCGCCATCGGCCAATTGGCCAAGGGGCGCCGCGGAGCTACGTGCGGCCGGCCGCGAGCTCCTCGGCGCGGCTGAGGACGTCGGGGGCGTCCAGGTCGGCGCAGACGGTCGCCAGTGCGGGCGCCGCGCCGCGCCAGCGCAGCTCGTCGACGCCTCCCTCGAGGACGCCGGGCGCGTCGTCCACGAGGGTGGCCAGCACGCGGAACCGCTCGGCGAGCTCCCGCCCCTCCGCGAGCGCGCCGGCGAGGCGGGCGGCGCCGCGCACGGGGACGTCCCAGACGGTGGGGTCGTCCGGGATGGCCTCCAGCCGGCCGTACCGCGCGAGCACCGCCGCGGCGCTCTTGGCGCCCCAGCCCGGCAGGCCGGGGAAGCCGTCGGCGCTGTCGCCGACGAGGGCCAGGTAGTCGGGGATCGACGCGGGCGCGACGCCGAAGCGCTCGCGCACGCCGTCCTCGTCGCGGATCCGCTCGGCCCGGCGGTCGAGCTGCACGACGCGCGTCCCCCTCACGCACTGGGCCAGGTCCTTGTCGGGCGTGCAGATCACCACCCGCTCGACCTCGGGCGCGGCGGCGGCGCGGGCGGCGGCCGTCGCCAAGGCGTCGTCGGCCTCGAGCTCCACCATCCCCCAGACCGTGACGCCGAGCGCCCGCAGGCCCTCCTCCACGAGCGGGAACTGGTCGAGCAGGACCGCCTCGACGCCCGCGCTGCTCTTGTAGCCGGGCCAGAGGTCGTTGCGGAACGACTCGATGACCGTGTCGGTGGCGACGCCCAGGTGCGTCGCGCCCTCGCCGATCATCCCGAGCACCGAGCGCAGCACGCCCCGGGTGCCGGCGGCCCGCGACGAGGCGGCCACCTCGGAGGGCAGGCCGAGGTGGTGCCGGAAGAGCTCGTAGGTTCCGTCGATCAGATGCACGTGCATCGGGGCACCGTATCGGGGTACCTTTCGGTCGAACGCGAGGGGGAGGGGATGTCCGACGCCGTCATGACCGGCAGCCCGGTGACCGTCCACCGAGACGGCCCGGTGGCGACGCTCGTCCTGAGCCGCCCCGAGCGGCGCAATCCGCTCTCTCTGGAGACCATGGTCGAGCTCACGGCCCGCCTGCGCGAGGCCGGCGACGACTCCTCGGTGCGGGCCGTGGTGATCGGCGCCGAGGGTCCGGTCTTCTGCGCCGGCCACGACCTGCGGGAGCTGGCGACCCGCGACCCGGCGGTCCACGAGCGCGTCTTCGCGGCCTGCGCCGAGCTCATGCTCGCCATCCACGGGCTGCCCCAGCCGGTGGTCGCCCGCGTCCAGGGCATGGCGACCGCCGCCGGGTGCCAGCTCGTGGCCGCCTGCGACCTGGCGGTGGCGGCCGAGTCGGCCCGCTTCGCCACGCCGGGGGTGAAGATCGGCCTCTTCTGCACCACGCCGATGGTCGAGGTGGCGCGGGTCGTGGGGCGGACCCGGGCCATGGAGCTGCTCCTCACCGGCGAGCCCATCGACGCCCGCACCGCCCATCAGTGGGGGCTGGTGAACCGGGTCGTCGTCCTCGAGCACCTCGACGAGGAGGCCGCGGCGCTGGCGACCCGGGTCGCCGCCGCGAGCGGCGAGACGATCGCGATCGGCAAGGCCGCCGTCCACGAGAACCTCGGCCTTCCCCTGGAGGACGCCTACCGCCACGCTGCCGGCGTGATGTGCCGCAACGCCGCCACGGACGACGCCCAGGAGGGCATCGCCGCCTTCCTGGAGAAGCGACCGCCCGTCTGGCGCCGGTGACGCCGCCCCAGCGGACGGACCCGGCCGCCGACTTCACGGCCCTGCGCGAGGACCTGGGCGAGCTCGCCACGCTCGCGCTCGAGCAGGTCGAGCGCGCCGTCGCCGGCTGGGAGGACTCCGACCCCTCCGTCGCCGAGGTCGTGGCCGAGCGCGACCGCGAGATCGACATGCGCAGCGCCGCCCTGGAGTCGCGCATCCTCAGCCTCCACCAGAACTGGTCAACGTTCGCCAGCGACCTGCGCCTGCTGCACATCGGCCTGATCGCCGCGGTGGCGCTCGAGCGCGTCGGCAACCTCGCCGTCTCGATCGCCCGCCTGGCGGGCCAGGCGCCGCCGCGCGAGAACGGCGCGGAGCCCGTCCGCAGGCTGATCGCGCGGATGGGCGAGACCGCCATCGACGCGCTCGCACTGGCCGTCCAGGCGATCGCGCGCGCCGACCTCGACGCCGCCGACCGGGCCCTCCGCGACTCCCAGCGGCTGGGCCCGATGCTCGATCAGGTGCTGGCGGCCGTCGCCCAGGCGCCGGGCGAGCCCGGCATGCGCGCCTGGTCGGCCGCGGCGGTGCTGGTGGCCCGGCACGTCGAGCGCATCGGCAACAACGCCGCCGAGCTCGGGGCGCGGGTGCACTTCCTGGTCACCGGGGAGACGGCGCCGCCGGCCGACGAGGAGTGAGCCGGCCGCTGCTGGTCGCGCACCGCGCCGGCAACGCGCCGGGCCCGGCTGCCGCGGCGGCGGCCGCGGGGGCCGACCTGGTCGAGGCCGACGTCCACCTCCGCCGCGGGCGCCTGGAGCTGCGCCACCCGCGCCGGCTCGGGCCGCTGCTCTGGCACCGCGAGGGGGTCACCCTGGCCCGGGGCGAGCCTCAGGCGCTCGAGCCGTCGCTCGCCGCCCTCGGCCCCCGGGCCGAGCCGATGCTCGACCTCAAGGGCGGGGCGCCGCGCCTCGCCGAAGCCGCTCTGGCCGCGGCCCGGGCCGCGCTCGGCGACCGCCCGGTGACGATCTCGTCGCGGCGCTGGGACCTGCTCGACCGCCTGCAGGGCGCGCCCGGCGTGCGCCTCGTGCGCTCGGCGGCCTCCCGCCGCGAGGTCTCGGGATTGCTGAGCCTGGCCGTCGCCGGCCGGCTCGGCGGGGGCGCCTGCGTGCGGGCCGACCTGCTCGGGCCGGCGGTGGCGGAGGCCCTCGGCGCCGGGGCGCCCTTCCTGGCGAGCTGGCCGGTCGCCGGCCTCGCCGAGGCGCGGCGGCTGGTCGCGCTCGGGGTGACGGCGCTGGTGGTCGAACGACCTCGGCCTGCTGGCGGCCATCGCCGCCGGCGGCCTCAGGGAAGCGCCGTCGCCGCCCTCGCGGGGCTGAGCCTCATCAGCCCCAGGGCGACCGCCGCGCCCACCATCGAGACGCCGAGCGCCGTCGCCTGGATGCCGAGGCTGAAGGCCAGGGCCGCCTCCGCGCCGAGCCCGTAGGTCGCCACGAGTGCCGGCACGATGGCGGCGTCGCGCACGCCCACGTTCCCCGGCGAGATGGCCACGACGCCCGACAGCACCATCAGGGCGAACACCAGCAGCGCCGCCCCGGCGGGCATGCCGAACGCGTGCAGCAGCGCCGCCAGGCTCACCACGCGCCCGCAGATGGCGACCAGCTGCAGGCCGACGGCCGCCGCGGCGTCGCGGCGGCGGGCCAGCACGGCGGCGCCCTCGGCGAGGCCCGTCGCCACGCGCGACATGCGCGCCGGCACCAGCCGGGCCGCGCGGCCGGGGCCGATGCGGGCGGCGACGACCAGGGCGACCACGAGGCCGGCGAGCATCGCGCCGGCCAGCCAGCGCAGGCCGCCGAGGCCCTCGGGCAGCGGGATCACCATCGCCGCGACGGCCACCACGGCGAACGTCACCAGGCCGTCGACCACCTTCCATGCGCCCACGCTGCCGGCGATCCGCAGGCCGCACCCGGCGGCGGCGGCCGGGTGGCGCCGGAGGGCGGCGTACCGCACCACGTGGCCGAGCTGGGCGGGCAGCACCTCGCCCGCGCCGTGGCCGATCCAGTGGGCGCTCTGCACGTGGCGGCGGCCGACTCCCGGCACCCCGCCCGCCCGCAGCCCGACTCCCCAGACCAGCCCGGACGCGATCTGGCCGGCGGCGTAGACGATTCCCGAGACGGCCACCCAGGGCCAGCTCACGGCGGCGAAGGCGTCGGCGAGCGCCCCCGGCTGGATGGCGTGCGACGCCCCCCACGCCGCCAGCGCGAGCAGCGTGAGGGCCCCGGCGGCGAGCAGGCTGCGGCGGACGCGCGGGCGCCGGAGGGCCGCCGCGAGGCGGCCGCCGGGGGAGGGGGACGGAGCGCTCACCCACGGGGGATGAAACTGGACGGGCCGCCGCCTGGCAAGGACGGGTGTCCCCCCGTCCGGGGGGTTCGGCTACCGGGCGGGCGCCAGCGGCGGGGCCGGGGCCGCCTGCGTCCGGCGCTGGGGGGCGACGGCCAGGGCGTAGTAGAGCAGCACGATGCCGGGGATCTGGGCGAGGTGGTAGAGCGAGGTCGGGTCGAGGCCGACAACGCCGGTGACGTCCGCCGGCAGGGCGCGCAATCCGGCCGCGGCGCCGCTCGCGAGGATCGCGACGATGACGCCGGGCGCCAGCGGGTGGCGCTCGCGCAGCCCGCGGGCCCAGAGCCCGAGGATCGCCAGCATCGTGATGCCCTCGCAGGCCAGCATCGAGTTGACCCCGGCGTAGCCCGCGATCGCGAGGCCGGCGTAGGCGACCAGGCCGGCCGAGCGGAGCACCCAGAACACCCTCCCGCGCCCCGGGCCGAGCACCTCCACGACCGAGGCCGCGAGCAGGTACGACACGGCCACCACGACCATCGTGCTGATGACCGCCCAGCTGGGGCCGGCCCAGAAGTCGGAGTAGGTCACGACGCCGTGGTGGACGGCGCCGGCCAGCGCCGCGGACCCGACCCACCAGAAGGTGAGCCGCCAGTACCGGTGCACGCCGGGCGTGGTCTGCAGCCGCACCGCGAGGGCGATGGCGACGAGCCCCAGCGCGAGGTCGGTGAGCGAGAGGGCGGGCTCCGAGAGACCCATGGCGGGACCGTAGCGCGCGGCCGCCCGCCCGTCCTGGTTGCGAAGACTATGTATTTGACTTATAGTGCGCCTCATGACCGGACCACACCACCGCCGAGGGCCTCGACACGGTCGCCACATGGCGCGCGGCGCGCGCACGCGGCGCAGCGTCGGCCCCGGCCGGTGGGAGGTGCGCGCGCGCGTCGAGCGCTTCGTCGAGCCGGCCCTGCTGCTGCTGCTGTCCGAGCGGCCGATGCACGGGTACGAGCTCTTGGAGCTGCTGCCCGAGATCGTGCGAGAGGACCGCCGGGTGGACCTCGGCAACCTCTACCGCCTCCTGCGCTCGCTCGAGGAGGAGGGCGTCGTCGACTCCGCCTGGGACGAGACCCTGTCGGGCCCGGCCAAGCGGGTCTACCGGCTCACCGACTCCGGGCGCGAGCTGCTGGCCCGCTGGGCCGAGTCGCTCGGCGAGGCGCGGACGGTCATCACCGCGTTCATCGACCGCTACGAGGGGAAGGGGGTGAGCACATGACGCACGGGAGACACCGCCACGGCGGGCCGCACTGCCGGCCCGGCATCGGCCGGCGCCGGTTCAACCGCGAGGAGTGGCTGGAGCGGCTGGAGCGGTACCAGCGCGACCTGGAGCAGGAGACGGCCGACGTGGCCGACCTGATCCGGCGCCTGAAGGACCCGTCGCCGGCCGAGCCGACGACGGTCTAGCGTCGCTCGGGGCTATGCGGGGGCGGTCGGCCCCCGCAGCACCGAGACGCCGGAGTGGGACGGGTCGCCGTCGTCCTGCTCCACCGAGACGTCAACGTAGCGGAACTCGCCGACGTCCACCGGCAGGGGCACCGTGACCTGCGCCGACCCCGACGCGGGGACGCGGAAGGAGCCCAGCGACAGCAGGCGCTCGGGCCCGTCCAGGAGCCAGAGCTCGTAGAAGCCGTCCTGGTCGCTCGGGTCGAGCCCGGTCACGCGCAGGCGCAGGCCGCCGTCGTCGGACGAGACCACCCGCGCCTCCCCGGTCGCGGCGGGGGAGCCGTCGCCGATGCGCGCCAGGGCGATCGAGGGCCCGGCGTCGTCGTCGCCTCCGCCGAAGACCAGCGCGCCGATGCCCGCGCCCGCCGCGAGCAGCGCCACGCAGGCCGCGACGGCCGCGACCGGCTGCCAGGCCGGCCACCGCGACCTCCGCTCGCGCGGCGGCTTCGCCGCCAGGGGCGGCAGGTGGGGCAGGGGCGGCACGCCGCCGTGGTCCCAGGCGTCGGGCGGCAGGGCCTCGAGGTCGGCCACCACCGCTCGCTGCCGCTCGACCTCGCGGCGGAAGTCGGCGTCCTCGCGCATGCGCCGCTCGATCGCGGCCCGCTCCTCCGGCGACGCCTCGCCGAGCAGGTAGTCAACGATGTCCGCGTCGCGGCTCACCGGCCGCCCACCTCCTCCTCGTCGAGCATCGCGCGCAGCCGGCGCAGGCCGCGCACCATGTGCGTCTTGACGGTGCCCAGGGGCACCCCGGTGCGCTCGGCGATCTCGCTCTGGCTGAGCCCGTCGTGGAACCGCATCCGCAGCACCGCGGCCTCGTGCTCGGGCAGGCGCCCCAGCCGCATGGCCATGCCCCAGCGCTCCACGAGCGCGTCCGGCGACCCCTCGGGGTCGCGCGACGCCTCGGTCATGGCGACGCCGGCCGGCCCCAGCGGGTCGCGCGGCTCGGGCACGCGCTTGCGCATGTGGTCGATCGCCCTGCTGCGGGCGATCAGCAGGATCCAGGTGCCGAGCGAGGACCGGCCGGGGTCGAACGAGGGCCCGCGGCGCCAGACCTCCAGGAACACCTCCTGGTGCACGTCCTCGGCGGCCGCCGGATCGCCGAGCATCCGCCGCAGGTAGCCGAGCACCGCCGCGCCGTAGTCGCGGTGCGCCTGGGCGAGCGCGTCCGGGTCGCCGCGGCGCAGACCCTCCACGAGCCGGTCGTCGGGGGGGCGCCGGGTGCGCCGCGGCCGGAACGCCATCAGCCCCTCTCGGCGCGAGTCGCGGGGGCGGACGGGGCGGGGATGGCGTGCGCGTCGGACACCTCGACGGGTGGTACGGGGGAGAGCCGGCGAACGGATGAGTCAACCGATCGGGTCCCTCGCCTCGGACATGCCCGCGTAAACCATCACAGGAGGACATGCGTGTCACGTTCCCCGAGTTCCCGACGTCTCGGCGTCCTGGCCGCCGCGGCGCTGGCCGCGGGCGCCGCCGCCGTCGCCCCGTCGGCGCTCGGCGCCGAGGTCGGCGTCGAGGACGGCCAGACCAACCTCCACCTCAACGCGGCGACGGCCGGCGCCCTCGGCGACCTCGGCGTCAGCGTCGCGCCGGTCGGCCCCGCGACGGCCAAGGGCCTGCGCGTGAGCTTCCCGATCGACGGTGGCACCATCAACCCCGAGACGGCCGCGGGCACCATCGACCACACGGGCGGCCTCGCGTTCCGCGCGGGCGGCACCACCCTCCGCCTGACCGACTTCACGGTGTTCACCGACGTCAAGCAGCCCTACCTGCGGGCGAAGGTCGGCCAGGGCAGCGTCAAGCTCCTCAACCTCGACCTCTCCGACGCGGTCGTCCTCCGGCGCGGCCCGGGCAAGGTCGGAACCTGGGCCGTCCGGGTCAAGGCCAGCCTCACGCGTCCGGCCGCGGACGCCCTCAACGCCGCCTTCGGGTCCGACCTGCCGGCCGGTCTGCCGATCGGGCGCGTCAACGTCCGCGCGTTCCCGGCGGAGGTCGCGTTCGACGGCGGCGCCACCACCCTGGCCCTCGACCCCGGCACCGCGGCCGCGCTGACCGGCCTCGGCGTGACCCCGTCCGTCGTGCCGCCGGCGACCGCCGGGCCGAAGGGGCTCTCCTTCCCGATCACCGGCGGCCGGCTCTCCACCGGCGAGCTCGCCGGCGAGATCCCGCACTCGGGCGGCATCGCCCTCACCGCGGGCGCGACCAAGGTGGAGCTGCTCAACTTCGAGATCGGCCTGGACGAGAACTCGACCACCCTCGTCGCCGACGTGGGCGGGACGAGCACCACCGTGCCGCTCCAGCTCGACCTGACCCAGTCGAAGATCGGCCTGTCGAACGGCAAGGCCGTGGTCACCAACGTCAAGGTCGCGCTGTCGCCGGAGGCGGCGAGCGCCCTTGACGCCGCGTTCAAGACCAACGCCCTGTCGGCAGGGCTGGTGCTCGGCACCGCCCGCGTGTCGGCGGACGTGATCTAGCCGACCGCTCAAACGGAGGCCCCCGGGCGCGCGCCGAGCGCGTGCTCGAGGGCCTCGGTCAGCACGCGCACGTGCGCCCACACGGCCGCCGCCTCGCGCACCCTCAGCTCATCGAGCTCGGGGGCCGGGGCGGCGGTCATGGGCGTCCCGGGCTCCCGGGCCGGCCCCGACCCCCAGGCGGCCACGGCCTCCTCCTCCACCTCGATGCGGCGCGCCTCCTGGCCCCGCGCCCACCGGGCCACCTCGCGCGCGAACTCCGGCGGGGCCGTCTCCTGGAGCGCCGGCGCGATGCTCGCCAGCGCCTCGGCGAACAGGCGCGAGTGCGCGATGAGCTCCGCGTTGCGCCCGTCGGCCTCCGGGTCGCCCGAGGCCCCCCGGCGCTCGACCACGGCCCGCTCCTCCAGCACGAGCGCCTCGAGCCGCTCCTGGTGGGCCGACGTCCAGCGGTGGACGCCCTCGGCCAGGCCGGCGCCGGCCGGCGGCCAGGTCTCCTCGAGGCCCTCTCCCAGGTGCCGCATCCACGCCCGAGCGCTCGCGCCGCGGGTGCGCTCGACCCTGGTCCGGCGGTCGGGCAGGGTGCCGCCCTCGGCCAGCAGGAACTCCTCGTGGATGGCGCGCGAGCCCTCCTCGGCCATCATCCGGTCGAGCGTGGCCCGGTGCTCGGCCATCCAGTCGACCAGGCGGCCGGCGAGGCCGGCCTCGGGAGCCGGGGAGCTCGCCCCGGCACCGCGGGACGGGCCCGGCGCCGGGCGGCGCCGCCCTCGCGCATGGCCTCGCGGGCGATGCCGCGCACCATGCCCCGGAACACGAACCCGTGCACCGGCCAGATCGCGTACCAGTAGAGGCGGCCGAGCACCCCGACCGGGTCGAAGACGGCGGTCTGGCGGATGACCGAGCCCCTTCGCCGGGCTCCACCTCGAACTGGAGCCAGGCGCGGCCGGGCAGCGTCATCTCGGCCGACAGGCGCAGGAGCCGGTCGGGCTCGACCTCCTCCACCCGCCAGAAGTCCACCGTGTCGCCGGGCAGGAGCCGCTCGGGGTCGCGCCGGCCGCGCCGCGTGCCGGCGCCGCCGAAGGGCAGGTCGAGCAGGCCCCGCAGGCGCCAGAGGACGTTGCCGAAGTACCAGCCGCGGCGGCCGCCGATGCGCCGGATGGGGGCGAAGGCGACCTCGGGCGGCACCGGCACGCGCGCCGCCCGCGAGTCGATCAGCCGCGAGCCCACGGCGGCGCCGCCGAACGAGCGCGGCGCCGGGCCCGACGAGAGGGCGTCCGACCAGCGCGTGGCGGCGAACTCGCGGTCCTCGTTGACCAGGGCCCGGGCGATGGCCTCCCGCGCGCCGCGCGGCCGCACGCGGAAGACACCGAGCGCCGAGGGGTCGCGGACGACGGTCTCGTTGCGCAGGCCCTCCACCAGCTCGCGCCCGACGCGGGCGTAGACCGGCGTGACCAGCCCCAGCCAGAGGCTCGACAGGCGCGGCGTCAGCGCCGGCACCGGCACCATGGCCCGCCTCAGGCCGCGCTGGCGGGCGTACTCGCGCATGAGGTCGCCGTACGAGACGCGGTCGGGCCCGCCGATCTCCACCACGCGGCTCCCGGCGAGCTCGAGGTCGGCCGCCTCCACCAGGTAGGCCAGCACGTCCTCGATCGCGATCGGCTGCGTCCGGGTGGCCACCCAGCGCGGGGTGACCATCACGGGCAGCCGGTCGACGAGCGAGCGGATCATCTCGAAGGAGGTGCTGCCCGAGCCGATCACGATCGAGGCGCGCAGCTCGAGCGTCGGCACACCCGACGCGGCGAGGATGCGGCCCACCTCCTGGCGGCTCGACAGGTGCCCCGAGAGCGCCTCGTCCGAGCCGAGGCCGCCCAGGTAGACGATCCGGCGCACCCCGGCGCGCCGGGCGGCCGCGCCGAAGGCCTCGGCCCCGCGGCGGTCGGCCGCGCGGTAGTCGCTGCCCGAGGCCATGGAGTGGACCAGGTAGTAGGCGGTGTCGACCCCGGCCAGGGCGGCGTCGAGCGAGCCGGGGTCCTGGACGTCGCCGCGCACGACCTCGGTCGTCCCGGGGACGCGCGCCGCGAGCTGCGCCGGCCGGCGGGTCATCAGGCGCAGCCGCCGCCCGGCGCGCTCCAGGCGCGAGCGCAGCCGCCCGCCCACGTAGCCGGTGGCGCCGGTGAGGAGGATGAGCGGCGCGTCGGGCGAGGGTGCGGCGGGATCCTCGACGCGGGGCATTCCCCTCAGGCTAACCTCGCGAGCGTCGGGACGCCGGGGATCGGGAGGCCGGATGCGGGTCGCGGTGGTCGGTGCGGGGCTGGCGGGGCTGGCGGCAGCGCGCGAGCTGCGGGCGGGCGGCCACGAGGCCGTCGTGTTCGAGAAGAGCCGCGGGCTCGGCGGCCGCCTCGCCGCGCGCCGGGCCGGGGGGACCGTGCTCGACCACGGCAGCCCCGCCGTCGCGGCTTCGCCCGGGTCGGCCCTGCGCGCTCTGGCCGACGCGCTGCCGGCCGACGACCGCGTCGACCTCGACGACGGCATCGCTTACCGCTCGGGGGCCACCCGGCTGCCGAAGCTCATGGCCGAGGGGCTCGACGTCGTGCTGGGCGTGCGGCTCGCGGCCCTGCGCGAGGCCGGCGGCGGCCTCGAGCTGGGCGACGAGCAGGGCAACACCCACGGGGTCGTCGACGCCGTGGTGGTCACCGCGCCCGCCCCGCAGGCGGCCGACCTGCTGGAGCGGAGCCCCGAGCCGGCCGAGCGCGTCGCCGCGCTGCGGACCCTCGCCTACGAGCCGGCCGTGATGGTGCTGGCGGGCGCCCGCCTCGACCGGGAGCCCCCGTGGGAGGTCGCCCGCCCCGACTCCGGCCCCCTCGCCGAGGTGCGCCGCGAGAGCGCGAAGGGCCGCCCGCCGGTCAACGGGGTGGCGCCGTTCGTGGCCCGTCTCGCTCCCGACGCGAGCGCCGAGCTGCTCGACGCCCCCGACGAGGCCGCGCTGGCGCGGGCTCTCCCGGCCCTGGGCGAGCTGCTCGGCCCCGCCGGCGCCGACCCCGAGTGGGCGCAGGTGAAGCGGTGGCGCTTCGCCGTGCCCGCGGGCCGGCCGGTGCCCGAGGAGCTCGAGCGGCCTGGCTCGCGCATCGTCGTGGCCGGCGACGCCGTCACGGGCGCGGGCTTCGGCGCGGCCGGGCACCACGCCGTGTTCGCCTCGGGCGTGCGCGCGGCGCGGCGGCTGACGGCCACCATCCCGGCGCTGCCGGCGTGAGCCGGGCCCTCGGCGTCGCACGCGGGGTCGCCGCGGGCGCGGTCGCGGCGAGCGTCTGGGCGGCGCTCGAGCCCCTCGCCGCCGGGGCGCTGCGGACGGGCGGCTTCAGCGACGTGCGCCTGCTGGGCCGGCTGGTGCCGGGAGCCGGCGACCGCTGGCCCCTCGCCGGGGCCCTGGTGCACGCCGCCAACGGCGCGGCCTTCGGAGCGGCCTTCGCAATGGCGGGGGCGCGCGGGCCGCGCGCGGGCCTGGCCTGGGCCGGCGCCGAGACCCTGGCCACCTGGCCGGGCATGGCGCTGATGGACCGGGTCCACCCCGACCGGCGCTCCGGGCGCTGGCCGCCGCTGCTCACCAACCCGCGCGTCTTCGCCCAGGAGGCGGTGATGCACGCGCTCTTCGGGCTGGTGCTCGGCCTGCTCACGGCCGAGCGGCAGCCGGGCCTCACCAGCGCTCGGGAACCCGCAGGGCGGCCTCCGGCAGCACCAGGGCCTTCGCCCGGCGCCGCGGCTTCTTGATCTTCACGACCTCGGGGCTGCGCCGCTGCGGCAGCAGCTCGAGCAGGTGGGCCATCAGGTTGAGGCGGGCCCGCTTCTGGTCGTTCGCGTCGAACGACGTACCAGGGCGACTCGGCCGTGCTGGTGCGCTCGAAGATCTCGACCTCGGCCGCCGTGTAGGCGTCGTAGCGGGCGGGCGCGTCGACGTCGACCGGGCTGATCTTCCACCGCTTGGTCGGGTCCTCGACGCGCTCCATCAGGCGCGCCACCTGCTCCTCCGGGCCGACCTCGAGCCAGTACTTGACCAGGACGAGGCCGGAGCCGATCAGCATGCGCTCGAGCTCGGGCACCTCGCGGAAGAACTCGGCGACGGCGTCCTCGTCGCAGAACCCCATGACCCGCTCGACGCCGGCGCGGTTGTACCAGGAGCGGTCGAAGAGCGCGATCTCGCCGGTGGACGGAAGCCGCTCGATGTAGCGCTGGAAATACCACTGGCCGCGTTCGCGCTCGGTGGGCGCCGGCAGCGCCACCACCCGGTAGTGGCGGGGGTTGAGCTTCTCCGTGATGCGCCGGATGCTCCCGCCCTTCCCGGCCGTGTCGCGGCCCTCGAAGATCACCGCGACCCGGAGGCCGTCGGCGCGGACGGCCTCCTGCAGCCGCACCATCTCATCCTGCATGCGATCGAGCTCGCGCTCGTAGGTCTTCTTCCCGAGCTTGTCCGCCATGACCGGCCCCCTTTCGCCTGCTCCAACCATACGAGGGGCGAGGACTCGTCCGGGGGGGAGCGAACGTTGAACCCGTGACGAGCGAGTGGCCATCCACGCGCACGATCCTGCGGGTCGTCGGGGTCCTCCTCGCCGTCGCCCTGCTGCTGTGGCTCGTCTGGGTGTCGCGGGGCGTGCTGACCTGGGTGGCGATCGCCGCGTTCCTGGCCGTGGCCATCAACCCGCTCGTGAACCTGCTGCAGGCCCGCCTGCGGCTGCGCCGGGCGCCGTCGATCCTGATCGTCTACGTCCTGGTGGCCGGCCTGCTCACCGGCGCGGCCCTCCTGTTCGTGCCGCCGCTGATCACGGCCGGCCAGGAGCTGACCGACGAGGTGCCCGGCTACGTCGACCAGCTCGAGGAGTCGGACCTGGTCCAGGAGCTCGACGAGGAGTACGACCTGCTCGACCGGATCGAGGAGGAGGCGACCTCGGCCCTCGAGGGCGTCGCCGGCCCGGACACGGCCGTGGAGCTGGCGACCCGGGTCATCAACGGCCTCGTCGCGCTCATCAGCATCGGGGTCATCTGCTTCCTGCTCAGCCTCTACGGCCGCCGCGTGCGCGAGTGGGCGCTCGGGATGGCCGACGACCGCCGGCGCCCGCACCTGCAGCGCGTGAGTGACCGCATCTACCGCGTCATCTCCGGCTACGTCGTCGGGATCTTCCTGGTGGCCCTGACCGGCGGCGTGGCGGTGTGGATCTTCCTCACCATCGTCGGCGTCCCCTTCGCCCCGCTGCTGGGCTTCTGGGCCGGGCTGTCGTCGCTGATACCGCTGGTCGGCGCGACCATCGGCGGCATCCCCTACATCGTCGTCGCCTTCTTCCAGGGGTGGCCCATCGGCGTCGCGGCCATCGTCTTCCTGGTCGTCTACCAGCAGATCGAGAACAACGTCTTCCAGCCGATCATCCACCGCTACACCGTCCAGCTGAACCCGTTCTGGATCATCCTGGCCGTGCTGGTGGGCGCCACGATCCTGGGGCTCGTCGGCGCGCTGATGGCGATCCCGATCGCCGGGATCATCCAGGTGATCATGCAGGAGTGGTGGGCGTGGCGGCGCGAGCAGCGCGCCGCGGCGCTGATGCCTCCGGGCACGGAGCCCCCGGAGATCGCGCCCGCCCCGGACCCCGAGCCGTAGGGCTAGCCTCCGGGGCGTGGATCCCCGGAGCGCCGAGCTGCTGGAGCTGCCGGCCGTCCGCGAGCGGCTCGCGGGGCTGTCGTCGTTCGCGGGCGGCCGCGAGCTGGGCCTGGCCCTGTCCCCGTCGCCCGACCCGGAGGTCGTCGCGGCCCGCGCCGCCGAGACCGAGGAGGCCCTGCGCCTGCGCGACCTGGGGCTCGGCGGGCCGGGCGGGGCGTCCGACCTGCGCCCGGCGACGGCGGCCGCCGCCCGCGAGGCGGTCCTCGAGGCCGAGGCGCTGGCCGAGGTCCTGGCGACGGCGCGCATCTGGCTGGAGGCGCGCGAGACCGTGGCCGGGCACGCCGACGAGGCACCGCTGCTGTCGGCCGCCCTCGCCGCGCCGGCCGCGGGGGCCACCCGGCGCGTGGAGGCGGCCCTGGAGCGCGCCCTCGACCCGCGCGGCGGCCTGCTCGACTCCGCCTCGCCCGAGCTGGCCTCCGCGCGCCGCCGGCTCGCCGCGGCGCGCCGGGAGGCGTCGGAGCTGCTGCGGACCCTGGCGGGCCGCCTGCGCGCGCACCTGCAGGAGTCGTTCACCACCGAGCGCGGCGGGCGCCCCGTCCTGGCCGTGAAGGCGTCGTCGCGGTCGGCCGTGCCCGGGATCGTCCACGACCGCTCGGCCTCGGGCGAGACGCTGTTCGTCGAGCCGATCGAGCTGGTGGAGGCCAGCAACCGGGTGCGCGAGGCGGCGGCCGAGGAGGCGCAGGAGGAGGAGCGCATCCTGCGGGCCCTGTCGCGCCTGGTGGGCGACGAGCGGGAGGCCCTCGACGCCCTCACCGCGGCGCTCGCGGCGCTCGATCTGGCGCTCGCGCGGGCGGCCCTGTCGCGGGCGTGGGACGGGTGCCGGGTCGAGCCCGGGGCCGAGGTCGAGCTGCGCGCCGCCCGCCACCCGCTGCTCGACGCGGCCACGGCCGTGCCGATCGACCTGCCGCTGGCGGGCGTGCGGGCGCTGGTGGTGTCGGGGCCGAACACCGGCGGCAAGACCGTGGCCCTGAAGACGCTGGGGCTGCTCTCGATGCTCCACCAGTGCGGGCTTCGCGTCCCGGCCGCGCGCGCCCGGCTGCCGGTGTTCGACCGAGTGCTCGCCGACATCGGCGACGACCAGTCGATCGCGGAGAGCCTGTCGACCTTCTCCGCGCACGTCCGCCGCCTCATCGCGATCCTCGAGAGCGCCGGGCCGCGGTCGCTGGTGCTGCTCGACGAGCCGGCCGCGGGGACCGATCCCGACGAGGGCGCGCGGCTGGCCGAGGCCGTGGTGGAGCGCCTGGTCGACCAGGGCGCGCTGGTGCTCGCGACCACCCACCACCCGGAGGTGAAGGCCTGGGCCAGCGCCGCCGACGGTGCCGCCAACGCCGCCGTGGGCCTCGACGCGCGCACCCTGCGCCCGCTCTACGAGCTCAAGATCGGCGAGCCCGGCGCGTCGCACGCGCTGGGCATCGCCGAGGGGCTCGGGCTCGACCGCGCGATCGTCGAGGCGGCGCGCGCGGCCGGGCCGCCCGAGCGGCGCGAGCTCGAGGCGCTGCTGCAGGAGGCCGCCGCGGCGCGGGCTGCGGCCGACGACGAGCGGGCGGCCGCCGCCGGCGCGCGCGCCGAGGCCGAGGAGGCCCGGCGGCGGGCCGGGGACCGCGAGGCAGAGCTCGAGCGCCGGCTCGCGCGCTCCCGCGAGGCGGCCGAGGCGGAGCGTGCCCGGGCCCGGGCCGAGGCCCGCGACGAGCTCGCGGCGCTGTCGCGGGAGCTCGCCGAGCTGCGGTCGCAGATCTCGGCCGCCCGGCGCGAGGAGGCGGCGCGAGCGGCGGCGGCGCCGGCGGCGCCCGCGCCCGAGCGGGCCCGCGACCGGCGCCTGGAGGCGGCATCGCGGGCGGCGTCCCGGGCGCGCGAGGAGCTCGCCGCCGCCGCGGCGCCCGCCCCCGGCGAGCGGGGCGAGGTCGCCGTCGGCGACGAGGTGGTTGACCCGGAGATGGGCTTCCGCGGTCGCGTGGTGGCGATCGCCGGCGCCCGGGCGGAGGTGCGGGAGGGCGCGGCCCGGATGATGCTGCCGCTGTCGCGCCTCGTGCGCGCGGCAGCGCGGCGGCGCGACCCGGAGCCGGAGGAGCCGGCGTTCACCGCACCGCCGCCCTCGGGCCCGGCGGCCAGCCTCGAGGTGGACGTGCGCGGACGCCGCGCGGCGGACGCCGTCGGGGCGGTGCGCGAGCGTATGGACGCGGCCGCGATGGCCGGGCTCCCCAAGGTGCGGGTGATCCACGGCCACGGCACGGGTGCCCTGCGGGCCGCGGTGCGCGAGGAGCTCGCGCGGCATCCGCTCGTGGACCGCGCGGAGCCCGCCCCGCCCGATGAGGGCGGGGACGGGGCGACGATCGCGTACCTCGAGGGCTGACCAAGGCGGCCAGCCGCATTGTCGCCCTAGGGCTCGGGCAATTCCCCGATGTTGCGGAGGACCCCGACGTCGGGGGCCATCGTGCGGAACGCGTCGTCCTTCTGCAGCACGCCGACGGTGTAGACCGGCAGGCTCTGCATCCGGGACAGCATCGACGCGGCGTCGCGCGAGCGGGGGACCGACTTGAAGGTGGAGACCAGGATCGCGGCGTAGCCGCCCGACTTTGCCTCCTCGAGGGGCTTGGGCCAGTCGGGCCTCGTGACCTCGACCTCCCAGCCGGCCTCGGTGAGCTTCTCGACGGCGGCGTCCGTGCCGGGGAAGCGGACCTTCCCCTCCTTGTTCAGGACCTCGTCGGTGGGAACGGTGACGAACAGTAGCTTTGGCATGGCGCGGGAGCCTACCGATCGCCCGGGCCCGCGGACGGCCCGCGTCGCGCATCCCGCAGGGTGAGACGACCGGCCCGCGCGCCGGGCAACAGGGCTCGCAACTGTCGCCACGAGGCGGATCTCCGGTGTAGATTGCGCACGGCCGGCGGGTCCCGTGTGCTTCCCGCCCCGAAGACCACCGTCGACGAGCGCCGACCCCAGGGGGGGCCCAGATGTCCGTAAGCGCTGCCGAGATCCCCGACAAGTCTTTCTTCCAGACCGCCGGGGACCGCCGGAGCATTCGTTACTACGACCCGGATAAGAAGGTCGAGGACTGGAAGATCGAGACGATCCTCCAGGTCGCCCGGTTCGCCTCCTGCCAGGGGAACATCAACGCGACCGAGGCGATCGTTGTCCAGAAGGAGTCCTGCGACATCTGGGACGAGATCGAGGAGTGCGTCTCCGGCTTCAACGTCCAGATGATCAACCAGGCCTCGCACATCATCTTCTGGCTGACCAACCTGAACGCGTGGTACGGCCGCGCCAACGACGGCCTCTCGTCGCTGGCCCTGTCCGGCGCGCTCACCAAGTACCACGGCTGGAACTACGAGTTCACGATGACCCAGACGGTCCCGCGGCTCATGAGCTTCCCGACCGAGCGGACCGAGATCCTCCTTCGTTACGAGACCGGCCAGGCCGTGGGCAACGCGACCCTCGCGTGCTCGGCGCTCGGGCTCGGCAGCTGCCTCCTCGCCTTCGGCCGCAAGCCGGGCGGCGTGGAGAAGGCCTTCGGGCTCACGCCGAACCTCAAGTTCACCTGGGCGCACGCCATCGGCTACCCGCTCGAGGACCCGAAGGCCGGCGGCCAGCGGCCCCGCCTCAAGTTCGACCGCCTCTTCCACAAGGACAAGTACGGCGTCCCCTTGGCGTCCGACTCCGGCACCGAGGGCGCGCTGAAGGAGAAGGGGCTCATCCAGGAGCAGGCGCCCACGTCCGGGCGAGTCGAGGAGATCGACAAGCTCGCGGCCCAGTTCAGCCGCGACCCGGGCGTCGTCTCGTGGCCGGAGAAGGAGGTCCGCCGGCTGATCAACGACGACGACTGGGACTTCGGCCCGAACATCAAGGCGCGCGCCGAGACGGTCCTCGCCGAGGGCGGCCTCCCGGACTACCCCGAGGAGATGCGGGAGACGTTCCAGAAGCTCATGGAGGAGCACAACATCGACGCGAGCAAGTACCTGTCGTAGCTCGCGCACACGTCCGCAGGCCGAGAACGGCCCCCGACCTCCGAGGAGGCGGGGGCCGTTTCGCGTTGCGTGCCCGGCGGGTAGGAGACCGGGGATGGCTCGCCCCGGACGCAGTCACCTCGATGCCCTGACGGACCGCGCTGCGCCCGTCATCGACCGCGCCGCCCGCCGCGGCATCGCCAGGGCACGGGCGCTGCTCGACCGCGCCGAGGCCCGGCTGGACCGCGGTGGTCCGGCCCACGACCTGCCCGGGGGCCCGCTGCCGCCCGCCGGGGAGGAGGAGTCCTACCGGCGCCGGTGGTCGCTGCTCGCGGACGTCGAGGCGCGCGGCGGGAGGATGAGCATGGACGAGTTCCGCGACCTCGCCCAGAGCCACGATTACGACCCCCGCGGCGTGGGCGGCTTCTTCAGCGGGCCCAACTCGACGATGTCGCGCGACGGCGACGCGGTGGAGCTGACGCCCCGCGGGCGACGGGAGGTCCAGTACTGGGCCCCGGCCTTCCGGGCCGACGGCGCCGGCGAGGGCGGGTGAGCGGCGGCGAGGGGCGCGCGCCCTTCGGGTTCGACGCGGAGGTCGGGCTGCGGGAGCGCGCCGTCGGGGACGGGCGGGCCGAGATCGAGCTCGACGCCGGTCCCCGTCACCTCAACCCGGCCGGGGCCGTACACGGTGGCGCGACCGCGACGCTGGTCGACGTCGCGATGGGCCGGGCCGTCGGGTCGCTCATCGGCGACGACGAGCTGCCGGTGACGATCGAGATGAAGGTCAACTACCTGGAGCCGGGCCGTCCGGGCCTGCTCGTGGCGACCGCCGAGGTGCGGCGGCGGGGACGGCTCTTCACCGTCGTCCAGGCCGAGGTGACCCAGGCCGAGAACGGCGAGACGCTCGCCGAGGCCATGGGCACCTTCACCAGCGTGGGCGACCCAGGCCCTCAGGGCACGTAGGGCGGCGCCTCGCCCCAGCCCCAGCGCGGCACGGGCGCGTGCGGCGCGACATCGGCCTGCGGCGCCGAGTTGTGCATCGCGAGCCGGGTCCCCCACTCCGCGTACGCCAGGAGCGCCGAGCGGAACTCGGGGTCGTCGGGCAGGCCGGCGTCATCGGCGGCCAGGCTCAGCAGCTCCACGAAGCGGCGCCGCTGCTCCGCGCCGATCCACAGGCCCCGGTGGTGCGCGACCATGTTCTCGTAGCCGCCGTGGCGCGCCGTGTAGTCGGCGGGGCCGCCGAAGACCTCGCTCCACCAGGCCGTCACGGCCTCCCGGTGGGCGGCGCTGACGGCGCCGCTGAAGACCGGCGCCAGCAGCTCGTCGCCCTCGACGCGGTCATAGAACGCGTTCAGCATCCGGCCCAGCGCCTCGCGCCCACCCGCCCAGTCGAAGAGGGTCGGCGTCGCGTCGGCCATCGGCCGACCATAGACGAGCCCGCGCGGGCGGCGCCCTCAGGAGCCCCGGCTGAGCGCCGGCACCGGAGCCGCGTGCCGCAGCCGGCGGCCGGCGTGGAGGGCGAAGGCGGCGATGGCGAGCGCGGCGGCCGGATCGGCCCACCAGGCGCCGACCCACGCGTTCAGGGCGAGTCCCGCCAAGAGGGCGCCGGCCAGGAGCCCGTAGAGGACGGTCTGGTATCCCTCCGCCCGCGTCGCCGTCGACCCGATGCACTCGCCCAGGCGCATCACGGTCAGGCCGACGGGCGGCATGGCCGCGAGGGTGAGCGCCGCCGCGATCACGTCGACGACCTTGGCCGAGGGATCGTGCTCCGCGGCGAACGCCCAGCCGGCGCCCGCCGCCGCGAGGCCGGCCACGACGTAGAAGCTCAGGCCCACGAGCCGCTCGGCCGTCTCCTCGGCGTCCGGCAGGTCGAGGCGCGCCGGTGCCAGGCGCCACAGCACCACCAGCGAGCCGAGCAGCAGCGCGAAGGAGCACACCCCGAACACGACCACCGCCGGCGACCCGGCGATCACCCCGGTCGTGACGGCGATGGCGCTGTCGGCCGCGTGCCACGCCGTCACCAGCACCAGCAGGCGCCGGAGAAGCCGGACGGCGCGCCGCCGACCCGGGTCGCGGCGGGGCAGGGGCCAGGACGCCATGGCCGGGTTCTGCCCGGTCGGGGGACCGGGCAACCCACGGCCATCCGCTACCGTCCGGCGGCGGGCGCCCGTAGCTCAGCTGGATAGAGCGGCGGCCTTCTAAGCCGCGGGTCGCAGGTTCGAGTCCTGCCGGGCGCACTGCGCGAACTGCCTGCACTAGTACGCTTTCTTGCGTCTCAGGCCGGGTCAAGGTCGAGCCCCAGTTGGCCGTCATCCCACGTCTGTCCCACAGCAGATTCGCCGACCCGGCCGAGGATGTGCGCCTCGAGGCTCACCGCCGCCTGGCGCCGGGCGCCCTTGTAGAGGTGGCCGTAGCGCTTCAGCACCAGGCCGCCGCCGTCGGAGTGGCCCATCTGCTCGGCGATGACTTTCACGTGGCAGCCGGCGGCGATCATCAGCGACGCCCCGGTGTGGCGCAGGTCATGAAGGGTGAGCTCGGGGACTCCCGCCGCCCGCGCCGCCGGCTTGAAGATGCGGGCCATGAAGTTGTTGCCGTCGTAGGGCGTCCCGGCCCGTGACGGGAAGAGGTAACCGCCCCCGTTCGGCAGGCGCGCGAGCTGCTGCTCGCGCAGAAGCCGCACCGCCCACGGGCCGATGTCGACCGTGCGCCGGCCCGCACGGGTCTTCGTCGCGACGCGCTCGCCGCCCTGGTGCTGGGCGAAGACCGACACCGACCCGGCCTCTAGGTCGAGGTCGGCGTCGCGCAGGCCGAGGATCTCCCCCCGCCGCAGCATCGTCAGGATCGCGATCGGCACGATCCGACCCACGTGCTCGGGCATCCAGGACTGGAGCTCCTCCGCCTCGGCCCAGGTGAGGTAGCGCGGCTCGCGCTCCTGCGACTTGGCGACCCGGAGCCGGTAGACGCCCGGGTCGACGTTCTGCCCGCGCTCCTCCGCGTCGCGCAGGATGCGCTTGAGGGTCGCGAGGGCGATCTCGGCCCGGCGCGGCGCACGGGCCGCGAGCCCCGCTATCAGATCCTCGGCCACCGGCCGGCGGACCCGCTCGACCGGTAGAGCGTTGAGCGGCGCGAGGTACCCGAGGCACTCCTCCATGACGCGCACCGAGCGCGGCCGCGGGCGCACCCGCCCGGCCGCGCCGACCACGTAGCGCTCCAGCCACGCCGCGGCGACGTCGCCGAAGCGCTCGGGCACCGCCTGGTAGAGCACGCCCGCCTGCGCCCGCCGCTCGACGTCCAGCTTGAACGCGCGCGCATCCTTCTGGACCGAGAACACCCGCGAGCGCTCGCGGGAAGAGTGATCGCGGTAGCGCACCTCGTAGCGGCGCTCGCCCTTTGCCGTGGCGTAGGCGCGGATCGATGCCACCGGCGGATCAGCGCTCGGAGTGCATGGGGCCGGCACCCCGCCGGCCCTCGAGCCAGGCTGCCACCTCGCCCCGATCAAACAGGCGCCTGCCCTCCACCTTGTAGGAGGGAAGCTCGCCGCGAGCGGCCAGCCGGTAGACCTTCTCGGGCTGACAACGCAGCACGACCGCGAGTTCGTCGGCGGTCAGGAAGGTGGGGAGGACGCTGGCCATGGCGGTCGAAGGACTTAGCAGCATAAATGCGGATCACCACGCAAACAAGGCGGGCGGGTAGGCTGACCCCGTCGTGACCGCCGCCGAGCTCATCCGAAGCGCCCGCTCGCGGGCGGCCCTCGCCCAGCACGAGCTGGCCGATCTGCTCGGCACCCCGCGCTCCCAGATCGGGCGCTGGGAGGCCGGCGAGGTGGAGCCGGCCTTCGCGACTGTGCGACGGGTGCTGCGGGCCTGCGGCTTCGACCTCTCGATGGCGCTCGTGCCGTTCGACCCGGACGCCCCGCAGGTCGCGCGCTTGCTCGAGCTGTCGCGCCTCACGCCCAAGGAGCGCCTTGATCAGGCGCTTATGCGCGGTGGATACCGCCGACTGGGCTATCAGTTCGACCCCTACACGGTCCTCGGCCAGCTCGACGAGAGAGGGGTCGAGTACATCCTGGTCGGCTCGCTTGCGCGTGTCCTGCAGGGAGCCGACGAGATCCCCGAGGAGTTCGATCTCGTGCTACCGAAGGGCGCTCGCCACGCGAGCGACGAGGCCATCCTGAGCTTCACCCTGCGGGCCCCGCCCGGCGTGGAGCGCGACGGCGACGCCTGGATCTACTGGTATCGCCTCGGGCAGATCAAGGCGAGGGAGGTGCCCGAGGGCACCAGGGGCTACCGCGACCTGCGCCGGCGGGCCGAGCGGGTCCACCTCGGGGGCGGGCTGCGGCCATGGGTCGCCTCTCCGGGCGATCTGGTCCGCATGATGGAGGCGCGCGGCCGGCCCGAGGAGGAGGAGGAGCAGCTCGAGGCGATGCGCCGGGTGGTCGAGCTCGATCGCGGGCTGAGGCTGGAGCCGTAGGCGCATGGGCTCCCACGAGCCCCCGGACTCGGAGGGATCCGATCGTTGCCACGGGCCTGGTCAGTAGGTGAGCGTCACTCCCGGGAAGGATCGTCCTGCGAGTCGCCGATGGACCGAGTCTGGATGCCGAGCGAGCGCCCCGTTGTTGGCGAGGCGCGATCCGCCGTCCACAGGTCCGCGCCAAGGCCTCCGCCAGCACGAGGTACGCGGAGTCATACGCGAGCGGTCCCCTGCCGGCCCGCCACCCGCAGCAGGCGGGCGCCGGCCGCGCCGCCACGTTCTTGTCTTGAGCGGTGGCTGTCGCTCTTGAGCGCCAGGATCTTGGCGTCGTGCACCAACCGGTCGATAATCGCCGCCGCCGCCACCACCTCGTCGCCGAACATCTCGCCCCAGGAAGAGACGAACATCTCGCCCCAGGAAGAGAAGGGCTTTGTTGGGTCACGATCAGCGACGCGCGCTCGCCGCCGCCGAGGCGGCCGCCGCCGCACGCTCCTCGCCGTGCAGGGATATCGAGGCCGGGCCGAAGGAATTGAGCAGCGCGTTGTCCTCTTCCGACATCGTCGCCCTCTGGATGGATTCGATGCTGAGCGCCCGGCGGGAGGCTCAGCCGCCGGCCGCCTCCATGTTCTTCGTAATCACCTCGATCGTGCGCAGCAGCTCCTCGGTGGGACTGAACTCGACGATCTCGGTCCCGGCGTAGAGGACCGGCGTATGTCCGGGTGGCACGTAGTAGGCGTCGCCCGTCTCGAAGGTCTCCTCCCCATCGGCGGCCTTGAATGAGACCTTGCCCTTGATCACGTAGCCCCAGTGCTCGGACTGGCAGCGATCGTCGGGCAGTCCCCTGCAGAAGGGAGTCAGGTCGGCGTCCTGCGTGTATTCCTCGAACGCGACGGTGTAGCCGCCGTGGAGGTGCTCCAGGTGCCCCTCGTAGCCCGCGACCACGACGGATTCTGAGGCTGTCTTCTTGGATGCCTTCGGCACGTTGCTTCCTTTCGTCGTCTTGCTTGACCTCTGCTACTCGTCCTCGTCCTCCATCACGAGGCTCAGGCGGCCCTCCAACGAGCCGTGGTGCTCCTGGGCGAGTGTCGTTACGTGGCGCTCAGCTCGACGTCGGGTCGTATGTCAACTAGCGGGCCTCCCCACCGACCGAGCCGGGCGCGCTCTCGGTCTCGACGGCCGTGATGATGGCGGCGCAGCTGCTCTTAGCGCTCGGCGCGCCCAGGCGGCCATGGCCGGAGCCGCGCACGGCGCCGCGCGCCGCGAACGCGAGAGCGAGCCGGGGAACCCTCGATGTCATCGTTTTCTTTGCTCTACTCGGCATCGCCGCTCCACCACAGGGCAAGTCCCAGCCCGTCGAGCAGCTCGGGCGCCTCACCCTCGCTTTCGACGGCGGCCCTCAGCGGTCGCGCGCACGGACCAAATCCCGCGAGTCGAGCGCCGCCAGACCCATTGAGCGCGCCTCGCCCTCGTGATCGCCCATTGCCCGATCATCCCACTGCCTGCCGCCGAGACACCACTGGCGCAAGGACGAACGTGGACGATGGCGAACGCGGCACTGGAACGGGGACGAACCAGATCCGGTCGAGCCCCTCGATCGCCTGCGCCTCGGACAGCTCGCCGGCGAAGACCCATGCTGCGCAGGGCGCTCTCGAGCTCTGCCACGGTCTACGCCCTCCCGGGCTGGGCTTCGGGGCGACGGGTGACGCGGGCGGTCCAGGCGGTCCCCGCGACCCACGCGCCGCTCGCTCCGGTGAGGACCGCGACGATGACGATCGCGGGGCCGAAGCCGAGGGCGTCCGCGGCGACGCCGGCGAGGATCGCTCCGACTACGAAGCCCGCGTCGCGCCAGAAGCGGTACACGCCCACGACCGGGGCGCGCTCAACCGGCGTCACGGCGTCGGAGACGGCGGCGATGAGCGTGGGGTAAACCATCGCGGTGCCGACCCCGAGCAGGACGGCAGCCGCGACCGCCGGCCCGACCGCCCCGCCGCCGGCGGCGAGCAGGCCGAGGGCCCCCGCCTGGATCAGCATCCCGGCGACGATCAGGGGCTTGCGCCCGATGTGGTCCGAGAGCCAGCCGGTGGCGACCTGTCCGGCGCCCCACACAGCCGGATAGAGCGCGGCCACCAGGCCGATCTCTCCGACGCTCGAGTCGTTGGCGGCCAGGTAGAGGGGGACCAGCCCCCAGGCGAGCGCGTCGTTGAGGTTGTTCACCAGGCCGGCCTGGGAGCAGGCGCGCAGCACCGGGCTGCGCAGGCTCGCCTCGGCGAAGGCGCGGCGCAGCGGCAGGGGCCGCGCGACGCCGTGGTCGCGCTGCTCGAGGGCGACGTGGCCGGCGGTGTCGCGGACGAAGAGCACCGAGACGGCAAGGCCCGCCGCCGCGATCAGGGCCGCCCCGACCCAGACGACCTCGCGCGGCGCGTAGCTTGCGGCCAGCGCCCCGGTGGCGAGCGCGGCCGCCGCCACGCCCAGGTAGCCGGCCGACTCGTTGAGCCCGAGCGCCAGGCCCCGGCGGCGAGGGCCGACGAGATCGATCTTCATCACCACGGTCATGGACCAGGCGAGGCCCTGGTTGATGCCGAGCAGGACGTTGGCGGCGACGATCCAGCCCCAGCTCGGGGCGAGGGCGATCATCGCCGGCACCGGCAGGGCAAAGGCCCACCCTGCGATCAGCAGCCGACGGCGCCCGGCGCGCTCGGCGAGGCCCCCGGCGGCGAGGTTGGTGAGCGCCTTGGCGGCGCCGAAGGCGACGACGAATGCGAGCACCGCCGCCCGCGAGGCGAGGCCGAAGTCCTCCTCGCCGATCAGCGGCAAGACGCTTCGCTCGAGGCCGACCATCGCGCCCACGAGGGCGTTGAGGCCGACCAGCAGCGCGAACTGGCCCGCGTTCTCACGCAGGCCCAGTCGCACCGGCCGCCTCACGCGGCCGCGCCCACGCTCCCGGCGCGGTTGGCGGCCACGATCGCCTCCTGTTCCTCGGGCGGAGGCGGAAGGTCGGCGAGCAGGGCGGCGGCGAAGGCGTCGGGGTCGGCGTGGGCCAGCGCGGCGTTGTGGCGCCGCTCGAAGCCGATCGTCGAGAAGGGGTTGCCGGACAGGGCCCGCCCGCAGACCGAGCCGCCGAAGTGGCTGGGGTAGACCGACACGCCGTCGGGCAGCTCCATCAGGCGCGCGAGAGAGGCGTGCAGGAGCCGGGCCATCCGGGCGGGGTCGCCGTGCGCGTGGAGATCCGGCCGGCCCACGTCGCCGACGAGCAGCGAGTCGCCGGTGAAGACGAGCCACGGCTCCTCGGTGCCACGCCGGCGGTCGCCCACGACGTACGCCGCGTGCGCCGGGGCGTGACCCGGCGTCGAGAGCGCGGTGACGAGGGTGTTGCCCAGGTCGACGGCATCGCCGTCGGCCAGCGGGCGATGGGGAAAGTCGACCCCGGCGTCGGCTGGCAGGTGGGCGCTCGCCCCGGTGGCGGCGACGAGAGCCGCCATGCCCGAGACGTGGTCGGCCTGCACGTGCGTCTCGAGGACCGCGACGATCGGCACGCCGATCCGCTCGGCGGCGGCCAGGTAGTCGCCCACTAGCTCGACGTGGGGATCGACGACCGCCAGGCGCCGGCCGCTCGGGCACCCGAACAGGTAGCTGGCGCAGGCCGTCGGTTCGTAGAGGAACGGTCGCAGGATCATCCTGATCTCCTCGTTCGGGCTCGCTGGCCCTGGGGTTCATCGCCTGCAGGCCCGACCGGAAGGCCGGCCAGGCGCCACTCCGGCCAGCCGTCCTCGAGCCTGCGGGCGTTGTGGCCGGCGGCGCGCAGGCGACGCACGGCCTCGTGCGCGAAGACGCAGTAGGGGCCACGGCAGTAGGCGACCACCTCGGCGTCGTCGGGGATCTCGTCCAAGCGGGCCTCGAGCTCGTCGAGCGGCACCGATCGCGCGCCCTGGATGTGGCCGGCCGCGAACTCGACTCGGGGCCGCACGTCGAGGATCACCACCTCGCCGGCCTGAAGGCGCCCGGCGAGCTCGGCGCGCCCGATCGCCTCCACCTCGTCGCCGAGGTACTCGCGGGCGGCGCGCTCGACGTCCCCGACCCGCGCCGCGGCGACCTCGCGGACGGCGACCCAGAGGCGCAGGACCTCGTCGCCGGCGAGCCGGTAAACGATGCGCGTGCCCTCCCGCCGTGTCTCGACCAGGCCCGCCCGGCGCAGAACCTGCAGGTGCTGGGAGGCGTTCGCGACCGAGAGCCCGGCGGCGTCGGCAAGGTGCTCCACCGATCGCTCGCCCTGCGCCAGGACATCGAGGATCAGGAGCCGGGGACCGCCCGCAAGTGCGCGTCCGACCTCCGCCAGCCGGTCGAAGAGCTCGTGCTTGGCGGCGTTGCCCACCGGCCTATTCAGCATTCGATTGATTACTTGGTCAAGGCTCGCGACTTGCGCCCGATCTCCGGAACCTGCGCCCGGCCGGGCCGTCGGCACGCGGGGGCGAGGGGGGGGGGGGGGGGGGGGGCGGGGCAAGGGGGAGAGGAGGGAGGGAGAGAAGGGCCCCGCGCATGATGCACCTCAGAGGGATGTCAACGATCAGACCACCTGCCTGCGCAGCCCTGTGGGTCACGGGGAGGAGGGGCGTAGCCGCCCCTCCGCAAGAATTGGGGCCCAAGGGGCGGGCTCCCTCCTCTTGTAATGCCGGAGGTAGCGCCGGCAGCGAGGTGGCGCCAAGGGATAGGCACGGACAGCACCCTCGTAGTCGAGGTGAGGCGCGAGTGCAGCTGGGCCACTAGGCGCCTCGCCGGCGAGGGCTCAGACGACCTGGCGTGACCGTGACTCGGCCGGCCGGCTAGGTGGCTGCTCGGAGACCTCTACCGGGAGGCCCGATCGGCGCCACTCCGGAAAGCCGTCCTCGAGCCGGCTGGCGCGGACGCCGTCGGCCCGGAGGGCCCGCACCGCCTCGCCGGCGAAGGCGCAGTAGCTGCCCCTGCAGTAGGCCACCACGTCTGCGTCGCGAGGAACCCGTCGCACCTCCTCGTAGAGCCGCTCCGGCTCGACGGACACGGCACCTGGGATGTGTCCGGCCTCGTACTCCGCCCGGGGGCGCACGTCGAGCACCGTGACTGTCCCCTGATCGAGGCGGCTCACGAGCTCATCCCGCGTGAGGGTGGCGACGTCCTCGTGCGGGCCGAGGTAGGCCTCGGCGATGCCGTCGAAGCCCGCCACATGACGGGCGGCGACATCCCGCGCGGCCGCCCACAGCTCCCCGACCCGATCGCTGGTCAGCCGGTAGTGGATGCGGGTGCCGTCGCGGCGGCCGGCGACGAGCCCCGCGCGCGCCAGCACCTGGAGGTGGCGGGGAGGTGTTGGCCACGCTCTGGTCGATCTCCGCCGCCAGCTCATCGACGGTGCGTGAGCCCTGGGCCAGTACGTTGACCAGCTCGGCCCGCCGGCCGCTGCCGAGCGCCTTCGCGACGACGGCGAGCTGATCAAACAGGGCGTTCTTGGCGGCGCGGTCGCCCATGTCGTCGTCCCTCCTCAGGCTCGGATTTCTCGGCAGCAGTGCCGGGAGGTTAGCGGATCCCAAAGTGTTCGCTTAATCAAGTTATCGCTTGACTTTACGAATATGAGGGGGCACACTGCCCCGGCGGTCACCTATGGGAGCACTCATGCAGACCTCAGCGAACCCCGTGAGCCCCGACGCCGGGGAAGGTCAGGCCCTCGTCGATCCCGAGGCGCTGCGGGAGGAGGTGCGCCTCAAGTACGCGCAGCTCGCCACGGACCCGGATCGCGCCTTTCACTTCCACACCGGCCGTCCGCTCGCCGCCAAGCTCGGCTACCCCGCCCTGGTCAACCGTTGCCCGACTCAGCGGTGGCCAGCTTCGCCGGCGTTGACAACCCCTTCGCGGCCGGGCGGATGCCGGTGGGGGGCCGCGTCCTCGACCTCGGCTCCGGCGGCGGCCTCGACTGCTTCGTCGCGGCCGAGATGGTCGGCCCGACGGGACAGGTGATCGGCGTCAACATGACCCCCGAGATGCTCGAGCCGTCCCGGCGCGAGGCGGCGAGGCTCGGGCTGCGCAACGTGGAGTTCCGCGCCGGCATCCTCGAGCAGCTCCCCGTCCCAGACGGCTGGGCCGACGTCGTGATCAGCAACGGCGTCCTGAACCTGGTGGCGGACAAGGTGCGGGTGCTGCGCGAGGCGTTGCGCGCCCTGCGGCCCGGCGGCGTGATCCAGTTCGCCGACATCGCCGTCGGCAGGAGCGTCTCCGACGCGGCCCGCTGCGACATCGAGCTCTGGACCGACTGCATCGCGGGCGGCCTTTCGGTTGACGGGTGGGCAGAGGCGATCGTCGCTGCCGGCTTCGGATCCGTCTCCGTCGGCTTTCCCACCGACAGCTTCGGGGGCGCTCCGGGCGAGTCCAGGGCGCGGGCCTACCGGGTCTTCGGCCACACCTTCCGCGCGATCAAGCCGTGACCGTGCCCGCCAAGACCCTCGACGCACCAGGGCTGGCCTGCGTGGATCTCACGCCGCTCATCGCGGCGACCATGCGCGGCCTTCGGCCGGGCGACGTGCTTGAGGTGCGCGCCGATGATCCGGCCGCGCGCCTCGGCATACCCGCCTGGTGCCGGCTCACCGGCAACCCGCTCCTCGGAGCGGACCACCACGGCCCGGCGCCGTCCGACCCCTCGGGGCACCGGACCACGTTCTTCATCGCTAAGAGAGAGAGCCGATCATGAGCACCGACGACCCCACCGCCACACCCGAGATCCTCATCCAGGGCACCCACGGAGCAGACGACCCCGAGAAGGCGACGCTGCCCTTCATCGTGGGCAACGTCGCCGCCACCGCCGACCGGGACACCGTCGTCTTCCTGACCTCGGAGGCCGTCCGCCTGGCGACCCGCGGATACGCGGACGACGTCGTGTTCGCCAGCCACCCACCGGCGGGGAGACTCCTGTCCGACTTCGTCGCCAACGGGGGCCGCGTCTGGGCCTGCGGGGCGTGCACCGGCCCGCGCGGGATCACCTCCGACGACCTGGTCGATGGCGCCACGATCGTGACCGCCGCCAACCTGGCCGAGGCGCTCGCCGACGGCGCCCGGTCGGTCGCGTTCTGATGGGGCTGCGGGAGATCGAGGGCACGGTGCGGACGACGAGCCGGCTCAAGGCCGGGTCGGCAGCACCATCCCCGGCCAGGGACCGCCTCGTGTTCGACCCGTCCTGGCTCGGGGACGTCCCCCCGCCCGCCCGGCCACTCCTGATCTTCGACGGCCGCTGCCCGTTCTGCCGGGCGGCCGCCAGGCTCGTCGCGAGGGTCGATCACGGCGGGCGCCTCGCGCTGCTGAGCTGGGACGACGATGCGGCTGCGCCCTATGCCGCGCGGATCCCGGAGCACGAGTTCTGGGCGTCGTGGCAACTCATCGAGCCCACCGGCCTGAGGATGATGCACGGCCCGGCGGCCATCCGCCTGATCGAGCACATGCCCGCGACGCGTTGGCTGGGCTGGACCCTGCGCACCCTGCGGCTCACGCCGCTCGTCACTGCGGTGAACCGACTCCTCGGCCGGATCCGGAGGCCGCTCAGTCGATTCCTCCCGAACCCCCGGGTGCCGCGCCGCTGGCCGTAGCAGCAGTCTCGCGGACGATCGTCCGTGAGGCCCCGCCCGGCGTGGAGCGCGACGGCGACGCCTGGATCTACTGGTATCGCCTCGGGCAGATCAAGGCGAGGGAGGTGCCCGAGGGCACCAGGGGCTACCGCGACCTGCGCCGGCGGGCCGAGCGGGTCCACCTCGGAGGCGGCCTCCGGCCCTGGGTCGCCGCGCCGGGGGACCTGGTTCGCATGATGGAGGCGCTCGATCGGCTCGAGGAGGCCGAGCAGCTCGAGGCGATGCGCCGGGTAGTCGAGTTGGATCGCGCCTGGCCGCGTTAAGAGGCCCCGGGAAGAGGGGTCCGGCCAAGGCCTGGCGCGATCGTCAGGGGGCGAAGATCACCGCGCGTCCCTCCGGGGATTTGAACATCTGGCCTCCCGAGTGAGCGACGCCCGGCACCGTGACCAGGCTGTGGACGTTGGCCGGGTGGTACTTGTCCATGAACTTCATGAAGATCTCTCCGCGGCGCAGCCGGTTGCGGCCCTGGTAGTCGGCCTCACAGGTCTTGTCGAGGTCGCTGTCGCGTTTGTTGTCGTCCTCGCCGAGCAGGTAGGTCACCCTCCGCCCAGAGTAATCCTGGCGAACCTGGCTCTGGCTTCGGCCGGCGACGTAGCGTTTGCGCTCGTCCAGGCCGTAGCCGTAGTCGTCCCACCCCCGGCAGAGCAGGCGCTGGTCCTCCCGCAGCCCGCGGAACTTGCCGTT
Source organism: Miltoncostaeaceae bacterium (assembly GCA_963819845.1). GTDB lineage: Bacteria > Actinomycetota > Thermoleophilia > Miltoncostaeales > Miltoncostaeaceae > DATAGF01. The sequence continues at coordinate 37,966 of CAWFXQ010000008.1, read as the reverse complement.
GATCCGGCGCTTGCCGTTCAAGTACACATACGAGGAGGGGTTTGCGACGACGTAGCGCAGCTTCGGCCCCTGAACGGTCAACGCCGCCTTGCTGAATGCGGCATAGCGTTGCGCGAACTGGCCACCGGCGGAGTGGCCCGCGATCACGATCTCCTTGAGGTTCGGGAAGTTGGACGTGTTCGCGAGCATCGCGACGAACTCGTCGTACACCTCGAACGAGCTTCGCCTTGCCAACCCGAAGCCGCTGGACGAGCGCTCGCCCCACTTCCATTCACCCCACCTGAGCTGGCTGGACGGCGCGTTCGAGCCCTTCTGGAAATAGGGCGCGATGATGATCGTCTTCGTGGTGGCGCCCGAGGTCCCGGCCGCTGAGCGCATCGAGTCGAAGTAGCTCTGGACGCTCCTGCCCTTGCCGTGCTGGACGATCACCGCTCGCGTGACCTGGGGCTGAGGATCGCCGATGGCGAGGTTTTGGCAGTACGGCATCCGCGCTCCGTCCGAGAGCGCGACCGTGACGACGCAGTCCGGCACGTCCGGGCCACCGTCGCCGGCGAGGGTCAGGGAGATGTTGTCGGCGTAGCCGTCGTTGAAGGTTCCCTCGGTGCGCCGTGCGGTGATCGTCACCACGATCGTGCGGGTCCCCGGCGGCACCTTCGCGGTCGCGGCGCGAGACATGAGCGAAGTCACTCCGTCGCGCTCGGTGGGCGAGACCGGCCCAACGGTGATCGAGCCGAGAGCGGCGCCCCCGGTGCCGAGCATCTGGGCGACGACCCTGGCATTGTCGCCCTGAGACCTGTAGCCGCCGAGCAGGGCGGTGAGCGTCGCCTTCGCGACGTTTGCGTCGATCTCCGCCGCTGCCGAGGAGACATCGATCGTCTGGGTCGCGGTCGCCTCCGCGACGTTGAGGCCGCCGGCGAACAAGTTGACCCCGGCCCGCAGCTGCGCGGCATGGGCGATCGAGGGGAACCCTTCTGTGCCATACCGGATCGCGGTCAATCCGGCGCTCGCCGTCCACCCGCTCGGCGCTGTGGCGACATTCGGGTCGATCGTGCCGGCGGAGGCCTCGGCGCTGGGGTTGGCGACGAGGTTGCCGGTGGGAATGGCCCCCTGCGCGTGCGCAGGCAACGACGCGAATGCGATTGCGAGCGCAGCGCAGCACCCGAGTCGCCAGTGAGGTCCCGTCGCCACGATCACCTCCCAAGTCTGCCTGGTCAACCTGCCCAACTGTATCCGCCCTCCGGTGGAGCCGGTTGGGTCAAAACTACGGATTTGCAGCCGGATTAACTCCGTGAGTTACGTTCAGCAGCTCGATCGACACCAGCCGCCCATCGGCGTCGTAGTCGAGCGTGCGGTCGCGGTCGAGGCGCACCACACGCGCCGAGGCGCCCATTCCGAAGCCCGGGAAGTCGATCGCGAGGGCATCGGCGGCGGGGCCATATTCGACGCGAGGGGGCTTCACGGCCTCAGCGAATCAGCCCGAGCGATCGAACTCCAGCACAGTCACGATGATCCCGTCGAGCGCGCGAACGACCCCGAGGTTGCTGTTTCGACGAAGCCGCTGGAGAGCGACGTGCCGTCGCCTTGATCGACTGGCGGAGGCTCGGCGATCGGAAGCAACGCCGTGCCGGACGGTCGATGGACAGCCGGGCGCCTCCGGGCTGCTGTCCTTGGTCGATGGGCGTGCCGCCTCTCCCGACGTCCGGAACCCGGGCTAGCGTGAGCGGCCGTGCCCCAGGTGCCGACACCCAGCACCCATGGCCTCCCGTCCGCGGCGGCTATCGCCGTGCCGGTCGAACGGATTGGCCGTCTTCCGGCTCGTGCGCTCGGATCCACCTAACGAGGCGGACTTCACGGGCCAGGCCCCGGGCAGAGCCCGGCTCTTGGGTCTGCCGGAGCTCCTGGGCTCGGGGTCAGCCACTTCCTAACCGCCGAGGGCGCGGAGCGGGTACGTCGCGACGAGCGCCCGTCGCTCGCCCGGGTTGTGCTCCGGCCCGATCGGGGTATCCACGTCGCGCGCACCGGCAGTAGGGACCACGTGACGGTCTGGGCGCCGGCTGGCGAGCTTCTCGACGCTGCGGAGGGTTGTCGGCTAGCCCCCCTCGGCCTACCCTTCGAGCATGGTGTACGCGATCCACAGCGACGGAGGCGATCTGCTCGGGGAGTGGTCGACCTCGGCTGAGGCCGTCGCCGTGCTCGACCGGATCATCGCCGAGGACCCGGGGGCCGCCGACGAGCTGGCCGTGTTCGCGTTCGATGAGACGGGCGAGCGAATCGGCGAGCCGATCATCCGCTCTGCTCCAGCGCGGGCTCTGACCTCGGAGTAGCTCCTTCGGGACGGATCGGCGGGCGTAGCGCGGGCGCAGTCGGCGGGGTGCTCTCACCGTCCCATCCCGAGGCTCGGCCCGTGGTCGAGGCCGCGCTCGATGCCGTGGCCCAGGTCGTGGCGAGGCCCGCGGTCGTATCCAGGCTCGGGGCGCCCCGTGTCCCAGCGCTCGTGCGCTCGGGCGATGTAGCTGAGCTCGGCGCGCACATCCTCCACCGTCGCGCTCGACCGAGCGGCGCTCGCCGAGGGCAAGGCGCTCCTCGGGCTCGGGCCCGAGCGCCCTCTGGGGGTCGGTGACGCCGTGGCGCTCGCGGTAGCCCTCGATCGCCGCCGCGCCCTGGCGCCAGCGCGCTGCCCCAGCCCCTCGGGGCGCGGGCCGAGGGCCATGGTGAGGTAGGCAGGGGGCTCGTGCTCGATCTCGGCGAGGCGAGCCTGCACCCGGCGCGCGATCTCGGCCTCGAGGGCCTCGGCGCGCCCGGACAGCGCCGGCGCCAGCTCCCTCTCCCAGCGCTCCCAGCGCTGCAGCGCCGGCCCGAGCGCGCGAAGCTGCCGGCCGGTGGCGGCCTGCTCGGCGTGAGGCGCTCCACGGCCTGCTCGGAGCGCTCGATCATCGCGCGCAGCTGGCGCCCCTCCTCGCGTCCCGAGCGGGTGAGCAGGCGCAGGCCGAGCTGATCGAGGCGCTCGGCGTGTTGCTGCTGACGGGCGACCTCGGCGGCGAGCGCCCGCTCCAGGCGCACCAAGTCGTCGCGAAGGCGCTCGATCTCCCTCCGCGGGTCGGGTGGGCGGGAGCGCTCGAGGGCATCGGTCAGCGTGCGGGCGGCGGCGGCCAGCTCGGGGCCCGGGCGGCCGGCGAGCGGTGCGCTGATCGCCCTGTCCGCGGTGCCCGAGCGCCGCGAGGTCGTGCTCGATGGGCTCGAGGCGGGCGAGGATCCGCGGCAGGCGCTCCTGGTGCCAGCGCTCGTGCTCTGCGCTCTGCGCCACCAGGGCCTCGAGCCGGCGCCCGTTGTCGGCCAGCGCGGCGGTGAGTTCCCGGGCGCGGCTGGCCGCCTCGGCCGCCGCCCGCTCGTGGAGGGCGGCCTCCTCCTGGCCGGCTCGGCCCACCATGCGAACGCGACCGATCGCAGCGCGGGCGCGCTCGGCCCGCTCGCGCTCGGCCTCGGCCCGGGCGAGGCCGGCGCCAAGGCGCTCGCGCTCGCTGCTCGAGCCGGCGAAGCTCGGGCGCCGGGTCGGGCGGCCCGCCCCTCGCCAGCTCGCCGAGCAGGCGGGCGTGCTCGAGGCGGAGAGGCCCAGCGGGCTCCTCGCCGGCGAGCGCGCGCTCGCCGCGCACCGGCCGTTGCGAGCCGCTCCAGCGCGGGCGGCTCGGCCGCGGAGCGCGAGAGGCGCCCGCCAGGCGGCGCGTCGTGGGCTCGGGCTCATCGCGCGCCAGCCCCGCATCGGCGGCGAGCTCGGGTCCGACCGCGTAGAGGCGCGTCTCGGCCCGGGCGCGCGAGGCGGCGACGTAGCCCCACTCGGCGAGCGCTCCCTCAGCGCGCACGAGGACGAAGGCCCGCTCGACGCTCGCCCCCTGGGCGGCGTGGCCGGTGAGCGCGTAGCCGTGCTCGAGGTGCTCCGCGGCGTAGCGGGCGGGGAGCTGGCGGCTCGGGCCGCCGTCGATCTGCAGCGTGACGATGCCGAGCACGGGCTCGACGTCACGCACCGTCGCGCGCGTGCCGTTGCGCACGCCGAGGGCGGGGTCGTTGCGGCGGCAGACCACCCGGTCGCCCGGGCGGAACTCGCGATCGCCGGCCACCAGGGCGCGCTCGCCGAGCTGGCCCGCCTCGCGCATCAGGGCCCGGGCGCCCTCGTTGAGGTCGCGCACGTCGGCGCGGCGGTGGGCGAGCATCACGGTCTCGCGCAGGTCGCCCTCGGCGGCCGCGCGCCACCAGTCGGCCAGGAGCTGCTGCTTGGCCTGGGTGGCGTCGTCGGCGATGCAGCAGGCGTCCCTCACGGGCGGCGTGGCCGAGGTAGCCCTCGGCGTCGCCGGCGCGCAGGCGGGCCAGCGCCTCGCGCTCGGCCAACTCGCGCTGGCGGTGGTTCTCCACCAGGCGCACGGCGCCCAGGCGCTCGCAGAGCGCTGCGTAGAGGCCGCCGGCTCCGACGGCGGGAAGCTGGGCCGGGTCGCCGACCAGGAGGGCCTTGCCGCCGGCCTCCTCGACCATCGACAGGACGGGCGCCAGGACGCGCGTCTCGGCCATGCCGGCCTCGTCGATCACGAGGACGCACCTGGGCGGGAGGCCACCCGAGTGCCGGGCATCGGCCAGCAGGGAGTGGAGGGTCTGCGCGGGGATGTCGGTCGCTCGCTCCAGCTCGTCGGCGGCGCGGCCGCTGGGCGCGGCGCCGAGCACGGGGATGTCCGAGCGCGAGAGGGCGTCGCCGAGGACCTGGAGCGCCGTCGTCTTGCCGGCGCCGGCGGCGCCCTCGACGCAGACGACCCGGTCGGGCGAGAGCGCGCGCCGCCTCCACGAGCACGCGCTGCTCGTCGGAGAGCGAGACCGGGGCGTCGCTCAGGGCCGCGGTCAGGCTCGAGCGCCGTCGGCGACCGGGGCGCCCGCGTCGCGGCCGTCGAGCGCGACCCGCAGCGCCTCGCGCTCGAGGTCGAGGAGGCTCCGGTTCGTGAAGCGCGCCGGCCGCCCGGGCGTCGGGTCGTCGCCGACGCGGGTGAGCTCCGGCCGGCGCGCGATCTCCTCGACGCCGGCGAGGACCTCCTCGACGGTCATCCCGTCGCGCGCGGCGCCGGCGACGGCGCGGACGAGCTCGGGCGTGGTGACCGTGGTCTGGTGGGCGGTGAGGTCCTCGGCGGCGATCGTCGGCAGCTCAAGCTCGCGCGCCGGCTCGCGGTCGAGGAGGCCTCGGAGCTCGATGGCTCCGAGGCCCATCTCCGCGGCGCGGGCGAGCCACGAGTCGCGAAGGTCGGGGAGGTTGACGGCCTCCTTGCGCTCCCGGGTGGCGAGCGCGGCGACCCGCGAGGCGGCGAAGCCCGAGGTGCCCATCGCCTCCATGTGCTCGACCAGCGACTGGCGCCGGGTCGAGAAGGCGCGGATCGCCTCCTCGGGCACGCCCTCGATCTCGGCCATGCCCTTGACCGGCTCGGTCCAGCGCACGCCGAGCGCTGCGCGACAGCTCGTGGCGAAGGTGGGCCTCGTAGAGGTAGCCGGCCGCCAGGCGGTAGGTGCGGAGGATCGCCTCGCCGTCCAGGGCCCGCCAGCTTGCCGTCCGACGAGCGGGCCAGGTTGGCGACGATCACGTGGGTGTGCAGGTGTGGGTCCTGGGCGCGGCTGGTGCGGTGACGGAAGGCGGCCGCGACGAAGCCCTCGCCCGTGCTCGCGGATCGCGCCGCCGCGGCCGCGGCGCACCACGCAGGCCTCGGCCTCGAGGTAGGCGAGGGCCGCCTGCCAGGAGCGCCTCGTGGGCCTCGCTGATCGCCCGGCGCACGTCCTCGTCGCCGGTGAGCGCGTGCAGGAGGCTGACGCTCTTCGGGCAGGAGAAGACCAGGTCGTAGCCGGCGACCGGGGCCAGGGTCTTGGGCTCGTCGCGCCAGATGCCGGTCGCCTCGTCGAGGGTGCGGACGGTGATCGTGCGCTCGCGGGCCGGCGCTCGCAGGCGCTCGCCGTCGGCGGGGCTCAGGCCGGAGAGAAGGACGCTGAGCGCGCCCTCCTCGACCGTGCCGACCAGCTCGATCGCCTCGGCACCCGAGCCGACCCACAGCCCAGGCGACTCACCGCGACCTGCGTAGTAGTCGTCGAGGCCCAGGGCGACCTGCTGCTCGTAGTAGGCCTCCTGGCCGAGGGCGAGCTTGGCGACGCTCAGCACGGCGCACCTCGAAGGCAAGATCGATCGAGCGGGACGCAGATGCACCACGGTGCGAAAAAAGATGCGGCCGCAACGACCGGGGCCGATTTCATCCCACGTCCATCCCACAGGAGGTGCGCAGAGGGAGCCGTTTCGGGCGCAGATCGGCGGCCTGCTGACAGGCGAGAAATGCCTGCTCAGGGGGGAGATCACGACGGATCCGATCGGACGCGCAGAGCGGCTCTGGATCGATCTTCTAAGCCGCGGGTCGCAGGTTCGAGTCCTGCCGGGCGCACTCAGACCCGCGTAGGCAAGCGGTTTGCGGCGGAACCCTCATGTCTCACGCGCAGGAGACGCAATCCGTGCTCCTAGCCGTGCGCGCCGCCGCGGCCGACCCGCATGCCACGGATCTACTCACCCGGGCCGATGCGGTCGCGGCCAGCCAGTCGCCACCCCCCTGGGTCCCCGAAGGCAGGGGGGTGCCCACGGTGTGAGGCGCTCGGTCGGGTGCGAGCGTGTGCTCATCGGAACCCCGAAACGAAAGGGCACACCATGAGCGAAACGATCGCCACCCCGACCGGTAGCGAGAGCCACGATCACGACTTCGTCTGGCGCGGCCGCTGGGCGGGTGGTCTCAACTCGCCCGCACTCCGCCTCGACAAGCGCGGGGAGGGGCGCCTTCTCCGGGCCGACCGCCCGCCAGGTGGCCGTGTGCCGCTGACTCCTGGACGGGCGCTACGGGGAGGGTGGCGGTCGCGAGCTTCGCCACCCTCCCCGACGCCCGTCACGACCCTGATGGAGGGGCGCGTCCCCCGCGCGTGACGGGCTCTGCTTCCCGCATCTTTGTGGTTCTCGCGCCCGTGGCGACGCCAAGGGGGGCGGGGGGTATGCCTTGACCTCGACTCCCCCAGCGTCCTCATCGCGATCAAGCATCGAGTGCCTTCGCGTCTGCCGCGATGAGCGGAGGCGGTTGCTGGAGGGCCCCGTCGAGGAAAGCCCAGGTAACGCGGGGCTTTCCGGCGCCCGGGGCGGGTGGCGCGATTTCGCAAGCGAAAGCATTTGAGAGCGCCCGGCGACCATGGGGAGCGCTGTTGACGATGGGGGAGACCATGGGGGAGCCAGCACCGAAGGACATCGACGACCGCCTCGCGGCGCTGCGCTGCCCCTGTGGGGTGGCCGCGAACACGGTCCACCTGATCGACCCGAGCTTCGACGGCCTGGAGCCTGGCCGGCGGCCTGGACGACGGACCCCACGGGCCCGCGCAAGCGAGGCAGCATCGCGGTGCCGTGCGGTCCCGACCACGACCTCGGCCCCATCTACGTCTCGGTCGTGGACCTCCGCGGGGACTGGGGTTCTGGCTCGAGCACTTCGGGGGCAAGGCCTGGCGGGGCGACCGCGCCCTGCTCGTGCTCGTCGAGGACCGTCCCTAGCGCGCGCTCCAGCGCCCCAGCTTCCTCACACGCCCGGCCGGGGCCCTCAAGTCAGGGCGAAGGCTGCCGAGACTAAGGGCATCGGGCAGGCGAATCCGCGGGGGATGGCGACATGGGCGACAAGGCGGCGGCGCGGCAGGTTGGCGAGTACCGGGCGGCCCTGGCGGATCTGCGGCATGCGGTGGAGGCCCGCCTGGCCGGCCCGACCGACCGAGACCTCTTGGAGCAGCTCCAGAAGGCGCGGGCGAAGGTGCGGAGCATCGAGCGGGGCCGAACGCCGCGACTCCGGTTCCGCGCCCGTCTGAAAGCGCCTGAGGCCAGCCCCGAAATCGCCTCACAGGCCTTCTCAGGCCAGCTTGCCGAGTGAAGCGACGGGCTAGCGCCCGCTCCAGCGCCCCGAGCCTTCGAACACGCCCGGCCGGGTGCCGGGGATGGCGCCGCCGCCGGGATAGTCGCCCCAATCGGGGCCCGCACCGCCGCCACGGTACGCCGCTCGGCGAAGAGCCGGCGCCGCTCAGCCTCGAGGTGGTCGTATCCTCTCGGTGCGCTAGCCCCTCGGCCCGCCCGCCAACAGAGCTCTCGGGTCGGTCACCGTCATCGGACGGCGGCCCGCGTGCAGGCCGCCGCGAGCTTGCCCTCGCGGTAGGCGAGGCCCTGGCGGTACGCGTTCCAGCGGATGACCTTTCCCGAGCGGTAGAACGCGACCGAGTACCAGCCGCGGTCGCGCGGGGGCACGGCGTTGACGGTGCGGCCCGCGTCGGCGCGGCGGGCATTCCAGCCGTGGCGGTCAAGGCACGTCTCGGCAGCGCGAGCGGCCCCCCGCACGGTCTGGCCGTGGGCCACGGCGGGCGCCGCCGCGACGAGCGTCGCGGCGGCGGCGAGGGAAGCGATTAGGGCTCGCGTGGGTCGTCCTCCCGCCGGGCGATTCTCCTGATGATCTGATCAAGCCACCCGATCAGCACCATGACGAACATCGGTGCTGATCCTCGGGAGCGGCTCGGGCCGGGTCAAGCCTGCTGCCGCGTCGCTGGGTGGGCTGGCCAGGCGCGCTCGGGAATGATTCCCCCACGCGGGCCCCGCTTGCCAGCGGAGACGGGGATCGCAACGACGAGGCCGCCTCGCTCGCCGCTGCTCTGCTCAGCCATGGTGCCGAGTGTTACGTCCCGGTCGCGGTTACAGTGCACCCAGTGCCCCCGCGAGACTCGCCCTACGGGCGGAGCTGGGCCCGGGTCCGGCGGGCCGTCCTCGCCCGCGACGGCTACCGCTGCCACATCTGCGGCCTGCCCGGCGCCGACAGCGTGGACCACCTGGATCCGGTCGCCACCCACGGCCCCGCCATCCCACCGCTGAACCGGCTCGCCGCCGCCCATGTCGGCTGCAATCGCAGGAGGGCGCGGCTGCTTGAGCAGGAGCGCGGGACCGCGAGCCCGAGCTACCCGAGCCAGCCGTGGCTGGTCACCGGCGGCCCGGGCCGCCGAGTGTGGTGGGGCGCGATCCAGCCCGGCGACCTGGCGCGAAACGGATGACCCCAGAGCCCGAGGAACCCTGGGAGGCTCGCGTGGCCCGGGCGGCGGCCCGGCGTGACCTCAAGGTGCAGCGGTCGCACGACTGGGACCGCTCGCTGCCCGACGACGGCACCTACGTCCTGGTGAACCTGTGGACGAATGGGCCGGTCGCGGGGCCGGGGTTGAGCCGGGAGGGGGTCGAGCGGGCCCTCGAGGTGGACTGATCGGACTGAAGGGTCATCGCCTCGTCCGTCCCTCCCGAGCTGGCGTCCATCCTGGCGTCCACAGCGAGCCCCGTGTACCACAGCGCGTGTCGTACACCCGGGGCGTGGTCCCCTGCGCCGTGGCCGCGACCATCATCGTGTCGGTCGCGATGCTGACGATGGCGATCACCGCTGCTCGGCAAGGATGGCCGACCGCTTGGTGTCGTCGAGGCCAAGCGCAGCTCACGCGAGGCCGCTTTCACGCGAAAGTGGAAGCGTCCGGCGGGTCGGCTGGGGCTGCTGCTCGTCGGCCGGGCGGGCGTCTGCTGAAGATCATCTGGGATGCCCGCTCGTCGCGCAAAGCAAGAGCGAAACCTTGGGCTTGGCCGCTTCTGCTGATCGTCCACAGCGAGCGTGAGTGGCGCCGCCGCCGAGGCGCTCGCTCTGGCGCGGGAGCGGCAGTGAGCCGGGGCTCGAGCCCGAACGGTGCGGTCTCGAAAACCGTTTCGGGCCTCTGGGTCCGACGAGGGTTCAAATCCCTCCCCCTCCGCTTTCTCGGCTTCGTGACTGCGATCTCAGGAAGCCGGCGCCCTCGCCCGCCGTCCGCTGGGGACCGCTCAGAACCGCTCGCTGGGGGCGTCAACTGTCGCGCAACTGTCGCGCGGCTGTCGCGCGCTTCACCTCTCACCCGATGAGCTGGGCCGACCCTGGCCCCGAACCCGGCCGAGGGGCTACGCCCGGCCCCGACACCGATCAAGAAAACGGCCGCGCGCGCTCGCCGCCTGCGAGGACGTCGCGGCGCTTTGGGCTCCCGGGGGCGGGGGTATCTCGTCTCGCAGCGCGACGAGCGCGGCGAGCACGACATCCATGACCTGTGCGGCCTCCTTCGGGTCGCCCCCGAGGCCCCGCTCCTGACGCTTCAAGAAGCGGTCGCGATACGCGCGCAGGCCGGGCGGCTCGTCGTCGAGCGAGGCGAGGGCGACGTCCAACTGGTCAACGAAGTGGCCGCGTTCCGTTCCGAGCCGCACGGCGATCGCCTCGCCCGCGTCTCGCAGAGCCGAGGCCTGCCGCTCGACGTGAGCGAGGCGCACGGTCGCCTCCGCCCCCCGAGAGGCCTCCGCCGCCCGCGAGAGCCGTCGGCCCGAGCCCCGCCGGGGGGCCGCGAGCCGCGCAGTTTAGCGCCCCATCCGTGGGGGCCGGGCCCGGGGAGCGTGCCCCCGGGCCGGCGTCACAGCGGTGCTGCTACCAGCCCCAGCTGGGGACCGAGAGGGTCTTCGCGTGGACGCTGGCGGTGCCGATGACCAGACCCTCGGTGAAGGCCGTCACGCCGAAGGCGCCGTTCAGGGCCGTGGCGGCCCCGGCGGTGAGCTTGAGCGTGATGCCGGAGAGCTTGATCGAGTTCTTGCCGGGCTCGACCTTCAGGTTCGCGAGGTCGAGCGTGAAGAGCTCGGCGCGGTCGCCGCTCTTCTGGCCGACGCCGACGATGCCGCTCAGCGAGGGCTCCTCGTCGATGTCGATGAAGTACCGGGTCAGGTAGACCTTGGTCGTGCCCGCCGAGAGCTTGAGACCGCCGGCGTGGCGGATCTGACCCTCGAGGGTGTCGGAGCTGACGAGGCCGAGCGTGATCGGGAAGCTGATCCCCGACTCGCCGGCGTAGGCGGGACGAACGGGCGACACGGTGACGCCGAGGGACTTCAGCGCGTCGGCGGCGCCGGGGTCGAGCGCCACGGTGGTGGCGCCGCGGTAGAGCAACGTGTCGGTGCTCGTCTGTGAGCCCTTGTCGGTGGCCTGCGCGCCGGGGACAAAGGCGAGCGCCAGCGCCGCGACGAGGGCGGCGGTGAGCAGCGTCAGCCAAATTGGCCGATGGGACCTCATGGGCATCCTCCTGAGTAGGTGGGTAGGGCGTCGGTCGCCCGAGGTACGCAGCCCGGCGGGTCCCCGGTTGAGCCTCTTTACAAACCGAGAAGATTCAGAACGGCAGGCGGCCGTGCCCCACCAGCCGCGCCGGCGCCTGGCCATGGCGGGCCGCCTCCAGCCGCACGAGCAGCGCCTCGGCGGCCAGGTCGGCGCTCGGGTTGAGGACCAGCTCGGAGCGGGTGAGCTGCATCTCGGCGACGGCGCGCTCGAGGAACTCGCGTCGATCGGGCCGCCCGGCGGCGCGCAGCTCGTCGAGCCGCTCGGGGCGGCGGACGGCCGCCTTGGCGCCCACGGCCACGGCGAGGGCGTCGGCGGCCGTGGCGGCCGCGGAGTCGAGCACCAGCGTCCACCCGTCGGTGACCTTCCGGCGGCGCTCGCGCTTCTCCTGGTCCTCGGCCCACTTGGCGGCGGTGCCCCCCGCGCTTGCCGTCGAGGGTCGCGGCCTCGGCGCGCAGGGCCTCCAGCTCGCCGGAGGGGTCGTCGCTCGCCGCCGCCTCCATCCGCCCCTGCAGCTCGCGCACCAGCCGCCCCGGCGACGCGGAGCCCCCCTCCAGCGCCGCCAGGGCCAGCTCCACGCCGATGGCGCTCATCGCCCGCCCGAAGGGCTCCGCGGCGTCGCGGCCCGCCGGCTGCCCGCCCGGAACGGCACCGGCAGGCAGCGGGAGCGACAGCGACACCGTGCGCGTCATCGGCGCCCTGGCCGTCCACAGGGACGCCGAGGGTGAGATCGAGGTCCAGCACCTGAGCAACCTGACCGAGGACGAGGCGATCGAGCTGAGCGGCACGGTGGGCGCCCTGATCGACCCCGGCATCGAGAGCGCGGAAGACGCCCAGGCCCGCGCCGAGGCAGTCGCGCAGGGCCGCGACATCTACACGGACGAGGAGGCCTGGGACGTCCTCGACGACATCGCCAACGGCTCGTCGGCGGCGCTGGTCGTCATCGAGCACCGCTGGGCCGTGCCGTTGCGCGACGCCATCGCGCGCGCCGGCGGGTTTCGGATCAGCGACGGCTTCATCAGCCCGCTCGACCTCATCGAGATCGGGCTGGTCTCGCCCGAGAAGGCCGAGGCCCTCTTGGACGCCATCAAGGGCGCGACCGCGGCGACCTCCCAGAACCTGAGGCCCGGCGGCGATTTCGGCCGCCAGGCGCCAGGGATGTCCCTGTCGCGCCAAAGCGAGATCGCGTCGGAGGATCGCAGCCACCGCGGTTGGCTCCCGATGACCGCCCCCAGCGCAACCTCAGGGAGACGGACAGATGCTCGATGACTCGCCGGGCCTCGGCAGCATGGAAGCCACCGACCACCCTCGTGCTGGTACCAGCTGGGACGACTTCTGCAGCGCGCGCGATCGCTTCCTGGCGCGCCTGGCCGAGCTGAGCGAGATCAGCCGCCTCGAGCGGGCCTGGGCGCTGCAGGCGCCACTCGATCGCAGTCGGGCGAATCGCGGCCCTACGTGGCGCTGACTCGGAACCAGCCATCAGCCGAGCGCCTATCTGTGACGGGAGTGGCGGGACTCGAACCCGCGGCCTCCGGATTGACAGTTGTGCCCGACGAGTGCCCCTGAGTCCCGCTGAGTCCTTCCCGAGCGGGTTCTCGGCCTTTGCGCGCCCTGACGAGTAGCCCCGGGTGCCGCTGGGTCCCGTGACCCCTCGCGTGACCCCCGAGCGCGTCAGGGGCGGGCCCCCCAAGATTGGGGCCTTCGAGCCCTCGCCGGCGCGGGGCCTTGGGCGACGGCTCTCGATCCCGAGCGCGGCGAGCACGATCGCCCGCTGTTCCGTGGTGAGCCGCCCCAGCCGGCGCCAGGCCTCGTCGGCGTGGGCGTCGAGCAGGTCTCGCGCCAGGCGGGCGAGGTCGCGCAGGGCCTGGCGCAGGGACGCTGGGTCGTCGGCGACCCGACGGTGAACGAGAATTACATCGTCTTCGGAGACCCGATCTACGCCGTCGGCCCGGGTCGGGTCGTCTCGATCCTCACCGATCTGCCCGAGAACACGCCGCCCACGCCGCCGCCCGCGTCCAACCCGCAGACCATCCTCGGTAATCACATCATCCAGGATCTCGGCGGGGGTCGCTTCGCGCTCTACGCGCACATGCAGCCGAACAGCATCCCCGCTGGCATCCACCTCGGTTCGCGCCTTCAGTGGGGCCAGGTGATCGGGCGCGTTGGCAACGCCGGCAACTCGACCGCGCCGCACCTGCACCTCCACGTCACCGACGGCCCCGATGCCATCGCCTCAGACGGCTGGCCCTATGTCTGGCGTCACGGCGTGGCGGCGGCTGCGCGAGTGGCAGGCGGCCGGCGTATGGGCTCGGCTGCACCGCGAGCTGCTCTGGCGGCTCAACGCCACCGGACAGCTTGACTGGTCGGTCGGGGTGGTCGACGGCAGCCACATCCGTGCTCTTCGAGGCGGACCGCTGACCGGCCCGTCACCGGTTGACCGCGCCCGCACTCGATCGACCGCGAGGAAGACCGGGACCGGCCCGCTACCCCTCCGGCGCCGCCTCCGTGGGGCGGCTCAGCAGACCCCGCTCGGCCGCAAGCCTCGCGGCGGCGGCCCGGTTGCTCGTTCCGAGCTTTCCGAAGATGTCGGGCGACGTGGCGGATGGCCGTGTGCTCGCTGATCACGAGCCGCTCGGCAATCGCTTTGTTGGTGAGCCCCTCGGCGAGGAGTTGCAGCACCTCGAGCTCGCGCCGCGACAGAGGTCCCGCGCCCGGGCCTGGGCGCGTCGGGGCCCGCTCGCCGAGGCGGCGCAGCATCCCCTCCACCCGGCGACACCAGCTGGCCGAGCCCATCTCCGAGAAGCCGGCGTGGGCGGCTCGCGCGAGGGCGATCGCGCCCTCTCGGGCCTCGGACCGGCCCGACAGCAGCATCGCCGCCGCCACCTGGATGAGGGCCGCCTCCAGCCGGTGCCCGTCGGCGTGAAGACCGGCCGTCACACTCTCGAGCGGGCCGCTGGCGTCGTCGCCTCCGGCGATCCCCAGGAGGGACCGGGTGCACGCGATCCAGGGCGTGTGGCGGCATTCGTCAGCGAGGCGCGCGAACAGCTCCAGGTCGTCGGCGGTGCAGGCGGTGGCGATCACGGGTGCGAGGGGAACGAGGTGCATCGGGTCGACCAGGTAGTCGGGCTCTCGCATCCGGGCGAGCATCGGGGCCGCGAACTCGTAGGCGTCCTGGGCGTCGCCGGCCAGGTTCCGCAGGCGCGCACCGAACGTCCAGCCGTCCTCGTGCGGGTTCGCGCTCCCTCCAACCGGGGTAATCCGAGGCTGCATTTAGTCCAAAGGGAGGCCCGGTGTCGGACGACGAGGACCATGACATCCCGATCGCTCAGCGCGCGCTCGAGCCGCTCCTGTCGGCCCTCGAGGACGCGCTTGCAGAGGAAGAAGTGGCCCGCGAGACCGTCCGAGAGGTCTTCGCTGTCGCGGGGGAGATCTACCTTGCGGGATACCGCGACGGTCAGCGCCGGGCTGTTGGACAGGTCGCCCCGCAGGCTGCGCAGCACGGTCTGCATCTTTGGCTGGCTCCCGAACTGGAAGCGCCGCCCCCAGAGCATCTCTAAGCGACCCGCCTCGGGGTCTCTGGTCGGCCGTTCTCGCGCCGCGCAGGCGGGGTGTGAGCGGGGCCCCTCTAGGAAACTGGAGCGCCGCTAGCGCCCACTCCACCGCCCCAGCTCGTGTGAGACGCCCGGCCGCGTCCCCGGGATCGCCCCGCTGCATTCGCCGATCATCCGGATACCTCTCAGCCTCCGCGGATCGGCCGGCGCCCCGCGGGGCGCGATGACGAGGGCCTCCTCGGGCGCCTCGCGCAGGGCCTCGGCCACGAGGCGGGCGTGCTCGGCCCCGAGAGCGGCGCGCTGCAGCGGGCACGAAGACGGGACATGTGGCCTCCTGTCGGGTTAGGGTCGCCGCCGTGAGCTGGCGGATCGCGCTGTTCGCGGGTGTGCTCCTGGCGGTTCTCGGCCCGTGATGCTCGGGACGCGCTCGTCGTAGCTCACGAGCCCGCGGGCTGTCATCCCTACCTCGGCATCACCGAGTACCGAGCAGGACCCGGGTGGCGCCGCCCACGAGCGCGACGGTGAGCCCGGCGAGGTGGATGAGCCGAGCCTGCGCCCGCCGGGCCGCGGATGCGAGACGCACCCGCAATGGAGGGTTAGCCGCTGCTCACCCGGGTACTGAGAGACGGCTGAACCACGGAAAGGACGCCGCATGAGCACGCAGCCGACGAGCTCTTCCCCGCAAAGCTCGACCCCCGCGGTGCGCGGGGAGCCGTCGAGCGCCGGCGGCGGCGGGCTCCTGACCCCCCAAGGCACGACCAGCATCTCCGACGGCGTGGTCTCGAAGATCGCCGAGATGGCGGCCCGCGAGGTGCGCGGCGTCCACGAGCTGTCCGGCGGCGTCGGCGGGGCCCTGCGGCGCCTGACGCCCGGAATGGAAGAGCGCGGCTCGGGGGCGGACGTCGAGGTCGGCCGCAGGGAGGCAATCGTTGACCTCAACCTGGTGGTCGACTACGGCGTGAGCATCCCGCAGGTGAGTCAGGCCGTGCGCGAGAACGTGATCGATCGGATCGAGTACATGACCGGCCTGCAGGTGAAGGAGGTCAACATCGACGTGTCCGACCTCTTCTTCGTCGAGGAGGCGCGGCTGCGGGCCCAGCAGCGCGACCGCGAGGACGGCTCGCGGGTCGAGTAGCCCGTTGCCGGACGACCCCCTGATCGTGGCGCGGGCACTCGAGCGGACCGTCCGCGAGCTTCCGAGCGTGGCCGGTCTCGACCCTGGCAGCCGCCTGGCCACGCGCACCGGCGACGCCGGCGTGCGCGGGGCCTGGTTGCGGCCCGAGGCCGGGGGCCGGCTCTCGATGCAGCTCGAGCTCGTGGGGCTCGAGGGGGCTCGGCTCGTGCCTGCGGCCGACGAGGCGCGACTGCTCGCCGCGCGGCAGGCGTCGGAGCACGGCTGGACGCCCGGGACCATCGACGTCGCCGTGACCGACGTGGCGCCGGGGCCACTGCCGCTGCAGTCGCAGCCGGTGCCGCCGCAGCCCCAAACCGCGCCGGCGCAGCCACCGCCGCCGCACGCGCCGGCGCCGCCCCAGACGGCCGGCACGGCACGCATCTCGCTGCCCGGCGACGGCCGGCGCACCGTGCTGGTGATCACGGTCGAGGTGATGGAGGAGCCCGCGTGATCCGCAACGGCATCAATCGGCTGCTCGTGGTTGTGCTCGCCGCCGCC
This sequence comes from Miltoncostaeaceae bacterium, assembly GCA_963819845.1. GTDB lineage: Bacteria > Actinomycetota > Thermoleophilia > Miltoncostaeales > Miltoncostaeaceae > DATAGF01. The sequence continues at coordinate 21,539 of CAWFXQ010000008.1, read as the reverse complement.
CTCGCCGTCTTCGCCCTGTTCGTGGCGATCGAGGCGGCCGCGTCGCTGCTGGGCGAGGACGGTCACGTCGGGCCGATCGACTACCGCTCGGCCTGGCGCTCGATGCAGGACTGGAATCCGAGCGACGAGCTGCGCACCGTCATCTTCGTCGCGGTGGCGCTGCTCGGGCTGCTGCTGTTGGCCCTCCAGCTGCCATGGCGTCGCCGCCAGCGCACGGTGGAGGTCGCGCGCACCAACCACGGCCCAGTGCTGCTGGACACCCGGGGGCTGAGTGCGGTCCTCGGCGAGCGCATCGTGCGCTCCGACTGGGTCGCCTCGGCGGCTCCGCGGGTGCGGCTGAAGGGCCGCCAGGCGCGCGTGAGCGTGAGCCCGCAGGCGCGGCGGCCGTGGGCCGAAGGCGAGCTGGCGGCCGCGCGCGAGGGGGTCTCCGCCGACCTGCGGCGCCTGGGCCTGGAGGCACAGTCGGTCGATGTGACGCCGCGGGCGCCGCGCGGGCGGCGCGCGCAGCGGGTCCAATGAACGCCGTCAACCGCGTCCTGGTAGGCCTGATCGGCCTCGGGCTGCTGGCGGCCGGCGTCCTGGGCGTCGCCGTCACCTGGGGCTGGCTGGAGGAGGACGACGTGGACGCCGCGCTACCCTTTCAGCGCGCCTGGAATCGTTGGCGCGACATCGACTGGGACACGGCGGCGACGTGGATCCTCCTGGGCGCCGCGATCGTCGCGCTCCTCCTGGCGCTGGCGCTGCTCGTCGCCGAGCTGTGGGTGCGCCGCGACCCCCGGGCCGGCCGTCTCGCGATGGCTAGCGGGCCGCGCGGCGCCACCACCCTGCGCCTCGGACGCCTCGAGCGGGCCCTCGCCCACGAGGCAGAGTCGGTGGCCGGCGTGCGCCGGTCGCGAGTGGAGCAGCTAGATGTGGACGGCACCGCCGGCATCCGCTTGCGCGTGAAGGCCGGCGCAGACGCCGAGGTGCCGCGCGTCGGCGCCGAGGTGGCCGAGCGGGCCGCCGTGTCGCTGGAGCGGATGCTCGAGCGGCCGGCGGGACCAGTCACAGCAATCGTCGAGGTGCGTCCCGAACGCGCCCGGCGCGACGACGATCGGAGAGTCGAGTGATGGTCAGCGAGAAGGTGATCGGCCTGCTGGTCGGCCTCTTCCTGGGCTTCGTCTGGGTCATCTGGAGCTTCGGGGACATGGTCCTTGTCGCATTGGTCGGCGTGGTCGGGTACCTGGTGGGGGCGATCGTCTCCGGCCAGCTCGACCTCGGCGCCGCCCTGGCGCGCCTCGGCGCGCGGCGGTGACTGCACGCATCGCGCGCCGCTAGTCACGTGCCTTCCGCCCTCTTTCGGCGAGGTTCTTTTCGCGCTGAGTAGGACAACTCGCAGGATGACCTGGGCGCGCGCGTCCCTGGAGCCTGTGATGGAGAGCATCGCCCAAGGGTTGCGCGAGCGCGGCGTTCAACTAGAAGCTCCCTGCCTCGTCTGCGCCGTCCGAGTACGAGCCATCTCGGCAGCTACAGAATGCCGTTAGGTCGGCTCCAGAGCGCACTCGCGAGATGATGCCGTCGCTCAGCCGGTCGAGATCGACGAGATCGAAGAGGACGCTTCGCCGCCGACCGTCAACGACGACCGCGCCGTGGCGCGCGGACCCGTGCGGCGCATCGGCGCTTGGCTGAGGTGATGTGATGTTAGGTGGGCCGAATGTCTTATGGGGGGGCGTCTACCCACCCAGGGCGTCGCCACGAGAGGTCGCAACTCCGCGCGAGAAAAACCTAATCCGAAGGCGCCCTGAATGGCCTCCGGCTTCGACGCGGGACGCTCTGCTCAGGCTGGACCAACGGGACGTCCGTCATCTGGTGTGGGGGCCTATTGGGTCCGCTGCACCACGGGATGCCCGAAGGGGGTTTTGGCCGACGTGCTTTGGGCATTACGCGCCTCGATGTCTAACGGGCGCATCGCCCAAAGGAGAAATGAAGAGATCACTTGCGATCGGCGCGACCGGGCTGGCTCTCGCGTTCGGGGTGGCGACCCCGGCCGTGGCTCAGACGGCAGACACCCAGCAGGAGCAGGAGAGCGACAAGACGGGGCTTTGGGGTCTCGCTGGCCTGCTCGGCCTCGTCGGACTCGCTGGCCTCAAGCGCCGCAACGATCCCTACGACAGGGACACCGCAGGGGCCCGCCGGTCCACGACGACCACGACGGACCGCTAACGAGTGCCGAGCGCCGGGGCCGGGTCGCGTTGACGAGATGCGCCCGGTCCCGGCGTAGCCGGTCGTGACCCGGAGGAGGAGCCACGGCGACCGATCCCCACGACGTCCAGCCCCATCAGCCAAACGTGCAGCACCATCCGCCTACTAAGCCCGAGGTCGAGTCCCGCGAGGAGACGATCGAGCGGGTCGTCCACGAGTCGGAGGAGGTGCAGCGGACATCAGCCAGCGTTGAGCTCGTTGACCCCAGCTCGCGCCGCGGGCTCAACCGCGCCCTCGCGCGCATCATGCTCATTCTCGCGGGCGCGGGTTTCCTTGTCGGGGCTGGCACTGGATTGCTCCTGAGCTTCCTCCCCGGCCCCTTCGAGCTCGTGGGGCGCGGGAACGGCGAGGGGTTGACCGAGTGGCTCCAGACGCTCCTCTACGCCCTGGTCATGGGCGGCGGATTCGCCCTCGTCGTCACCGTCATCGGCACCCTGATCTTCCTCGCCCGTGAGGACGGTCGGGTGGAGCGGGACGTTGAGCGCAGGACGGGCATCCACCCTCCCGCCCCCGCCGATCCGATCGACCCACAGCACGATCCGAAGGTGCGCTGACCGGCGCACTCGGGCCAGCGGCCTCGCGGGCGATCTCCCACGATGGTGGGCGGTGCCGTCGTAGGACACCCGCTGATGCCCTGAAAACGAAGGGCCCGCCGAAAACGGGCCCTTCTATTCGCCTGACCAAGGTCGCCGACGGTTGAACCGGAGGCTGGCGACGCTCCACGGGGCGGCGGCGACCCCGACGAAGCGGACCCTCAGGTCGCGGGGTGCTCACCAGTCCCTCGAGGCCGGTCGGCGACTTTCAGCCGACGGGGAGGGGAATCTGGCTACGTGGGGTCCGACAGGAAAGACGTCTTCGGTGACCGGCTTGACGGAGGACCTCGAGGCACCCCGGCGGGCCCGTCGCTCGGACGGGCGTCAGCCGGTGACCGGCGGGATGACCCTCCGCTGGGCGAGGACGCGGAGCCGAGTGTCGGCCGTGTCGGAGACCGTGCGGCGTTCTCCGCGCTGGCGGGGACCAGGTTGCGCTTCAGCCCGGGGGTCGCACTGCGGATGACCACCGTGCCGCGGATCGTGTGGCTCGCTCCCGGCGACAGCGTCCCGACGCTCCAAGAAGTGGACCCGCCGCCTCTCCGGCTCGGCCGAGTGGTAGTCCGGAGATCGGTGAGCGCCATCGCGCCAGGCGGGACATCACGCAGTTGGACGTCCTCCGCGGGGAGCGTGCCGACGTTGGTGACCGTCAGCGCGGACCGGCCTCCGCACGTCGTCCGCGCCGCGGCCGACCCGTTAGCGTCCTTCCACGACCTGCGAACGGCGGGCAAGCTCCCGCCGGGGAGAACGGTCATGAAGGCATTCGTCGTCGAGCACTACGGCAAGGACGGACTCCGCGCCGCCGACGTACCCGAGCCCGAGGTCGGCGACGGTGACGTGCTGGTCAAGGTGAGCGCCGCCGGCGTCAACCCGCTGGACACGATGGTCCGCAACGGCGAGTTCAAGCGGCTCCTGAAGTACCAGACCCCGTTCGTGCTCGGCCACGACGTCGCCGGCGTGGTGACCAGGGTCGGCTCGGCCGTGCGCGACTTCCAGGGAGGCGACGAGGTCTACGCTCGCCCCCGCGACCTGCGGATCGGGACCTTCGCGGAGTACATCGTGATCGACCAGGACGACGTCGCCCCCAAGCCAGCCTCGCTCACCCTGCACGAGGCGGCCGCGGTGCCGCTGGTGTCACTGGCCGCCTGGCAGGCCCTCGTCGACCGCGCCCACGCGCAGCCCGGCCAGAAGGTCCTCGTCCACGCCGGCTCCGGCGGCCTGGGGTCAACCGTCATCCAGCTCGCCAAGCACCTCGGCGCCACGGTGGCGACGACCGCGAGCGGAAAGAACGCGGAGCTGGTGCGCAGCCTCGGCGCCGACGTCGTCGTGGACTACACGCAGGAGGACTTCGCCGAGGTCCTCTCCGGCTACGACGTCGTGTTGGACTCGCGAGGGGGCGAGAACCTCGAGAAGTCCCTCACGGTCCTCAAGCCGGGCGGACACGCGATCGGCGTGACCGGCCCGCCGGACCCCGGGTTCGCGAAGCAGCTCGGGGCGCCGAAGTTCATGGGCGTCGTGATGGGGCTGCTGAGCCGCAAGGTGCGCAAGCAGGCGCGGAAGCTCGGCGTGAGCTACTCGTTTCTGTTCGTGCAGGCCAACGGCGGGCAGCTGCGCGAGCTGGCTTCCCTCTACGACGCCGGCCACCTCCGCCCGCTCATCGACAAGACGTTCCCGTTCGACCAGACCCTCGAGGCGCTGGCGTACGTCGAGCAGGGCCACGCCAACGGCAAGGTCGTCATCACGCTCGACTGACAACGCCGCCTGCCGCCCAACGCCTGCAATGGGTCCGATAGCGGAAGCGAATGGGCGGCAGTCGCAGACGCCTGTCTTGGACGAGAAGCAGGAGCGGCGGCACAGGCTGCCCGCCGCCGGGGCCCGATGACGTCTGAAGCTGACATGTTGACGTCCTCGCCCACCGGCTCCGAGGTGCGCCCGTAGCCCCGGCACGACACGCTGGCGAGCATCCGCTCCAGGACGACCCGCGACAGCGGGTCGCGGTCGGCGAAGTGCCGGTAGACGTCAAGGCCGACCTCGCCCGAGTCTCGGGGGGCATGCGGGCCGTCGCCACGCAGCCGCTCCATCGCCCGCCCCTACGACGCGGCGGGGGCCACCTCCACCTGGCGCTCTTCGATCCCCCGCACGACCCCGAGGGTCACACTGTCGGCGCGAGCCACCGCTCGCTGGAGGTCGCCGACCGTGCGTACCTCCTGGCCGGCAACGCTGACGATCAGGTCGCCCTCGTCGAGGCCGGCCGCGGCGCCCGGGCCGCCGCGCGCGACGCCGCGCACGAGGACCCCAACGCGCTCGGTCAGGCCGACCGCCCGGCGCATCCGCTGGGCGACGTGGGCGGGGGCGACAGCGATGCCGAGCCGCGCGCCACCATCGGCCGGACCCTCGAGCTCGAGGGTCAGTCGGCGCAGGAGCGTCGCCAACTGCTCGCGCTCGTCGTCCGTAAGGCCGGCGAGCAGGCGGGTGGCGGTGCCCGCGAAACCCGGCGCGAGGTCGTTGACGAGGGCGCGGCCCTCCTCGGTCAGCGCGACGCGCCGACCTCGGCGCTCGGGACCGCTCGGCGCTCGCGTGACGAGACCCCGCTCGGCCAGGCGGCCGAGCCGCACGCTCATCGTGCCGGGGGTGCGCCCGACGCGGCGCACGAGCGCGCGCTGCGACAGCTCCTCCCCGTCCGCGAGCCGAAGGGTCAGAAGCACGTCGAAGCTGGCGCGCCTCACCCCGGCCGCGGCGAGCGCCTCGGCGAGCTCCCCGCCGGCAAGCTCCGCCAGCGCCTCGAGGCGCAAGACGACTGCGAGGCCGCTCACGTCCCCCTCGCTCCACCGCTCCTGCCAGACGCCCAGCGCCCGGTCGGTGCGGTCGGCCTGATCCTTGCTCATGGGAATCCTATCTTTCGCTTCAATGTTTGTAGCGAAACATAGCAGCGAAACGCCACCCCGGCCCCCAAGATGCTCATCAGGACCGACGTGTTGCCGCGGGGTGTGCAGGTGCAGGCGCACTTGCTCTTTCCACGGATGCAGGAGCGACGCCGGGACCCGATCGCGCCTGGCATACGCCTACATCTCGTCCGAAGCCTCGATCCACCGCTCTGACCCAGCGGCGTCCGTACCCAGGAGCAGAATGACCTCCTGAGCAGGCAAGACGGCTGCGTGGGCAGCCGCGGGTCCTGCGCTCAGGAGGTCACCCATATGTGACGGCTTCGACGGGCGCCGAGAAGCGCGCTGCGCAGCGATCGGATGGGCTGGAGGTCGGCTTCGACGACGATCGGGCGGTCGCCGGCGCCGGTCTGATCCTGCCAGCGACCCTCGCCCAGCGGCTCGGCCTGGAGGGCCTCGTCGACGAGACGGCCGACCTCGGCCGACGGCCGATCGCGCCCCGCGATGAGGCCCGCAGCTCCACTCCAGCTCCGACTCAGTCGGCCGTCAGCAGCATCCGCCCAGGGGCAGGCGCGCGCGGCGTTCCGGCACACTGAAATGTGGCGATCCAGGCCGGGTTCGTCGCGCTCGCAGTTCTCGCCGGGCTCGGGGTGCAGTGGGAATCCAGCGCCGCCTCACCTACCTGCCGTTTCCGGCGGCGGCCCCTCTCGAGGCCGCACTCGGCACGGCCGGCGACACCCAAGAGACCACGGCGGCCGCCTATCAATCTAAGCGGCCGCGCGCGATCCGCGCAGGAAGTGCGCGATCGCGTCGGCCACGAGCTCGTCGAGCCGCTCGGCCTCGACCATGCCGCCGGTGACCAGCGCGGCGATGCCCTGGATCGTCGCGAACAGGACGAGGCCCGACGCGCTCGGGCTCGCCGACGCTCGAGGGCGCCCTCCGCCTGCCCCTGCTCGATCACGCTCGAGCATGACCCCGAAGGCGCGGTCGGCGGCCTCGTGCAGCCTGCCGGACTCCTCGCGGTGCTTGCCGGCGAACATCAGCTCCAGCAGCGCGGCGTCGCGCGTGGCGAAGCGGACGTAGGCTGCCGCGGTCGCCTGCAGGCGCGCCGCGAAGTCCTCGCCCGCGCCATCGACGGCGCCGCGCAGCTCGGCGCCCAGGCGCGCGAACCCGGCCTCGGCGAGCGCGTCGAGCAGCGCCTGGCGATCGGGGAAGTGGCGACGCGGCGCGCCGTGGCTGACGCCGACCTCGCGCGCGAGCTCGCGCAGCGACAGCTCCTGCGCGCCGCGCTCGCGCACGGTTCGCTCGGCCTGCTCGAGCAGCGCCGCGCGGAGGTTGCCGTGGTGGTAGGGGCGCTCGCTCACCGGCGCGCAGCCTAGCGGATCGAAGTTGTCGTTGACATCATTGTTGTCAGCGTCTACATTGTTGCTCATGACTACTTGGAGCACCACCGACCTCCCCGACATGACCGGGCGCAGCGTCGATCGTCACCGGCGCCAACAGCGGCATCGGCCGCGCCGCCGCCCGGGCGCTCGCCGGCGCCGGCGCGCGCGTCGTCCTCGCCGTCCGCGACACGGAGAAGGGCGAGGCCGCCGCGGCGACGATGCCCGGCGAGACCGAGGTCCGCCGGCTCGACCTCGCGAGCCTCGCCTCGGTCCGCGAGTTCGCCGCGGCCTGGGAGGGCGACCTCGACCTGCTGATCAACAACGCCGGCATCATGGTGCCGCCGCTGCGCGCGCACCGCGGACGGCTTCGAGCTGCAGCTCGGCACCAACCACCTCGGCCACTTCGCCCTGACCAACCTGCTGCTCGGCGACATCACCGGGCGCGTCGTGACCGTCTCCTCGACCGGGCCACCGCTTCGGCGAGATCGACTTCGACGACCTCAACTGGGAGCGCCGGCCCTACAAGCCCTGGCGGGCGTACGGGCAGTCCAAGCTCGCCAACCTGCTGTTCACCGCCGAGCTGCAGCGCCGGCTCACCGCCGCGGGCTCCGGCGTGCTGGCGACGGCCGCGCACCCGGGCTACGCCGCGACCAACCTGCAGTTCAAGAGCGGGCGCCGCGCGCTCGACATCGTCTCGGCCGTCGGCGAACCGCCTGCTCGCCCAGGACGAGGACGGCGGCGCGCTGCCGACGCTCTACGCCGCGACCGCGGACATCCCCGGCAACAGCTACGCCGGCCCCGGCGGCTTCCAGGAGCAGCGCGGCGCGCCGAAGCTCGTGGGACGCACCGACGCCGCCCAGGACGCCGACGTGGCGCGCCGCCTCTGGGACGTCTCGGAGGAGCTGACCGGCGTGCGCTTCCCGCTCGGCGCGGCGGTGGCGGCCTAGCCGGCGCCCCGGCCCGCGCGCTGCGGCTGGTCGCGTCCGTGCGGGCCGCCCGCCCTGGGTCCTCCACCTCGCCCGGCGGGCGGGGAGGGCGGCCCCGTCTGGCGCCGCTCGAGTAGTAGGCCCGCATCGCGACGTCGATCTGCTCGGGCGACAAGGACCCGACCGGGAGCGGGCCGGGTGCCGCTCGGTGTACCCGGATCCCGTCGAGGAAGATCGTGAGGAGCCGCCGCCAGGCCTCGGGCTCTGCGTTCTGGGTGTAGTCCGCGACGGCGCGGCGCGGCCGCCTCCACTGCGGACGGAGGCGTCTTGACAAGACATGCTCACGGCCATGCCGAGGGCGTTGACCTAGACCGGATCGACCTCGCCGGCGTCGTCAGCAAGTGGACCGGCGAGACGGAGAAGAACCTAGACCGGGTGTTCCGCGCCGCGGAGGGGCTCCAACGCGATCCTCTTCTTCGACGAGTCAGACGCGCTCTTCGGGAAGCGCTCGGAGGTCAAGGACGGCCCACGGTCGCTACGCCAACATTGAGGTCTCCTACCTCCTGGAGATGATTGAGGCGTACGAGGACCTGGCGGTCGCAGTAAAAGGCCGCCAGGCGCAAGCCGACTGGACGAACCTGGGCTCGCCCGAGACGTACATCGGCTACGAGCAAAGGTCGGAACCTCGCGTCGCCGGGTGGTGCGGTGTTCGACGAGCCGCACACCTACGTCGCCCCGGATTCGCTGCAGCTCAACCAGTGGGCGCTGGCCGGCGACTGGACGATCGAGAGTCGGCCAGCGTGCTGAACAGGGCCGATGGGCGAATCGTCTTCCGCTTCCACGCCCGCGACGTCCACCTCGTCCTGCGGGCGCGCGAGCCGGGGACGTCCGTGCCGTTCCGCGTGCTCCTGGGTGGAGAACCTCCCGGCGACGCGCATGGGCTCGACGTTGACGAGCAGGGCCACGGAACCCTGGTTCAACCGCGGCTCATCAGCTGATTCGCGAGCGGGATCGGTCACCGACCGCACATTCGAGATCGCCTTCCTCGCCCCTGGCGCCGAGGCCTACGTGTTCACGTTCGGCTAGGCCGCTTGCCCACCTCGCAGACCCGCTGGAACTTCATGAGGACGACGCACCGGGTGGGCGCCTGCCATACGATTCGCCGGTGGACATCGCCGAGTCGCAGATGGCGGAGGAGCAGCCGGGCGACGCCGCGATCCGGACCCCGGACCAGCGTCTGCGCGTCTTCGTGAGCTCCACGCTGGCCGAGCTCGCCGACGAGCGCGCCGCGGTGGCCCGTGCCATCTCGGCCCTGCGGCTCACGCCGGTGCTGTTCGAGCTCGGTGCCCGACCGCACCCGCCTCGCGAGCTGTACCGGGCCTACCTCGCGCAGTCGGACATCTTCGTCGGCCTGTACTGGCAGCGGTACGGCTGGATCGGGCCGGACATGGACATCTCGGGTCTCGAGGACGAGTTCCGGCTCTCCCACTCGCTCCCCCGGCTGCTGTACGTCAAGGCGCCGGCGCCCGACCGGGAGCCCGGGCTGACGGCGATGATCGAGGAGCTCCAGTCGGAGGGGACCGACTCGTACCGCTCGTTCCGCACCCCGCGGGAGCTCGGCGCGACTGGTGCGGGACGACCTCGCCCTGCTCCTCAGCGAGCGGTTCGCGGCCGCGGCCAGCCGGGCCGGCCGTGCGGCGTCCCCCGCCGCGACCGGCGAGCCGGCCGGCCCGCGCTCACTGCCGGTGGCGTCGACGTCGCTGATCGGGCGCGAGCAGGACATCGCCGAGGTCTCGAGGCTGCTCAGGAGCCGGACGTCCGGCTGGTCACCCTCACCGGCCCCGGCGGCGTCGGCAAGACGCGGCTGGCGATCGCCGTGGGGGAGCAGCTGGACGACCGCTACCCGCGGGGACGGTGTTCGTGCCGCTCGCTTCGATCGCCGAGCCCGAGCTGGTGCTGCCGCGCATCGCCGCCGCGGTCGGCGCCACCATCGAGGGCGCGCGCCCGCCCGTGGACGTCGCTGGTCGAGCACTTCGCGGAGACGCCGACCCTGCTCGTGCTGGACAACCTCGAGCAGGTCGTCGGCGTCGCGCCCGACCTCGACCAGCTGCTGGCCCGCTGCCCCGGTCTCGCGATCCTCGCGACCAGCCGCACCGTGCTCCGGCTCCGGGCCGAGCGCGAGTACCCGGTCGGCCCGCTGACGGTGCCCGCGTCGTCGGGGACGGCGCCGATCGAGGAGCTGGCCTCGCTGCCCGCCGTCCAGCTGTTCGTCGATCGAGCCCAGGCCGTCCGCTACGACTTCGCCCTGACCGACGACAACGCGCTCGCCGTCGTGGAGATCTGCCGGCGCCTCGACGGTCTGCCGCTCGCCATCGAGCTCGCGGCGGCCCGCACCCGGTTGCTGGACCCGGATGCACTGCTCGCCCGGCTCGCCGGCCGCCTCGACGCGCTGGGCACCGGCCCGGTCGATCTTCCCGAGCGCCAGCGCACGCTGCGCGCGACCGTCGAGTGGAGCGTCGGCCTGCTCGACGACGCCGAGCAGCACATGCTGGCCACCATGTCGATCTTCGTCGACGGCTGGACGGTCGAGGCGGCCGTGCACGTCTCCGGCCTTCACCGAGGACCGGGCGCTCGACCTGCTCGACGCCCTCGCCGGGCACAGCCTGGTGAGCGTCGATGCGACCGATGCCGGGCCGAGGTTCCGCATGCTCGCGGCGGTGCAGGAGCTGGCCGCCGAGCGGCTCGCCGCCGGCGCGGACCTGGCGGACGTCGAGCGGCGCCACGCCGAGTACTTCGGCGCGCTCGTGGAGAACGCCGACTGGCCCGCCGAACGACAGGCCGAGTGGGCCGAGCGATTGCGCACCGAGGAGGGGAACCTCGGGGTCGCCATCCGGTGGTTCTTCACCCACGACATCGCGCCCCTGCCGCACATCTTCCGCATCCTCTGGCTGTTCTGGCAGATGCGCGGTCGCATGCCCGAAGGCCGGGCCTGGATCGAGGAGCTACTGCTCCGAGCCGACGCGTTGGACGATCGCGCGCAAGCCGAGTTGTTGCTGATCTCGGCCGTCACCGCAGTCGAGGTCGGTGACGATGACAGCAGCGCAGGCCGCGCTCGAGGGGATCGAGCGACTCGAGGGGAGCATCGACGATCCGTACCTCGAGAGCACGGCGCAGCTGGCCGCCTCGTGGATCCTGCCGATCGTCGATGACTTCGATGGCGCGCTGCAGGCCGCGTCGGCGGCACTCGATGGCTTCCGCCGGCAGAACGAGCCGTTCGTGGGGTGGGCGGCCCTGACCGTCGGGCTGCTGGAGATGACGCTCGGCCGAGACGACGCCGCGCGCGAGCACCTCACCGAGGCCAACGAGCTCGGCGGCCAGTTCGGCAACACGTGGCTCGAGTCGGCTGCACGAACCCAGCTCGCCTCGCTCGCGGTGAGGGCCGGCCAACTCGAGGAGGCTCGAGCGCAGCTGGTGGAGTCGGTGGACGCGAGCGAGGACACCGAGCTCAGCACCCAGACCGTGACCTTCGCGCTCGTCGCCTCCGCCCAGCTCGCGCTGGCGGAAGGGGACGCACCGCGGGCCGCGATGGCCCTGGGTGCGGCCGATGGGCTGCGACAGCGCGCGGGATTGCGGGCGTGGCCCTCGATGCGGCGCGGCGAGGCGCGAGCTGGCCGCCCGGGTGGCGCAGGAGATCGATCCCGACGTCGTCAAGGACGCCTTCGCGGCCGGATCCGCGCTCGATCAACGTGACGCGGTCGCCCTCGTGCGCGGCGCGCCCCGGCCTTAGCTAAGGCGGACGCCGCGCTTGACGTCGGGTGGGCGCCCGGTCGCCAGCCTTTCGTGCCTATGCCGCGGGCGCCGCGGCGAAGAAGTCGATAAGCAGTTGGTTGACGCGTTCAGCCTCGTCGTGATGCACCCAATGCGACGCGTCGGCCAGGCGCTCCACGCGGTCGAGGTTGGGCACGTCGTCGCGGTCGGGCTCGGCGAGCTCGGAGCCGAGGTAGGAGTCGCGCTCGCCCCAGATGACCAGTGTCGGCGCCGAGATCGGGCGAAGCTTTGCCACGGCTTCCTTCTGGGACTGTCGTACGGAGGCGCGGTAGTAGTTGATCATCGCGGCCGCCGCCCCGGGCTGCGACCACGCCTCGACGTAGCGTTCGAGTTCCTGCGGCGTGTACGGCGGGTTCGCGTCATCCAGGAAGTCTCGGAAGAAATGCCAGTCTCTGGCGCGCACAACGTCCTCGGGCAGCCGCGGGAGCGCAAAGAAGAAGAAGTACCAGGACTTTCGGAGCTGACTCGGGTGGTGAAGTCCCTCCGAGAGCCGCCGCGGATGGGCCGCGTTGAGGATGGCGAGTCGGTTGACCGCCTCGGGGTGATTCATCGCGGTGGTCCAGGCGATCGATCCGCCCCAGTCGTGACCGGCCAACATCGCGGACTCGGCACCGAGTTCTCGGATCAGGCCGCGGATGTCGGCGGCGAGCAGGTCGACGGCGTAGGCCTCGAAGCCCTCTGGCTTCGATGACAGGTTGTAGCCACGCGTGTCGGGGGCGACCACCCGAAAACCCGCCGACACGAGCGGCTCGATCTGTAGCCGCCAACCGAACCAGAACTCCGGGAAGCCGTGCAGCAGAACGATCAGCGGCCCGTCACCGGCCTCGACGTAGTGCAACCTCTGATCGCCGACCTCGGCGTAACCCTCCCGAAGCTCGGTCCCGACGTCAGGGAGGCCGGTAGTGGTCATGAGGACCTCCGGGGTAGGCACTTCGGCGCGGCGTGAGACTATGCCTGCCGGTCTGGATAGGCAACGCGCCGTCGTGTGGGCGATCGGCACCTTGCCGTTCTTGCACCAGTCGTCGTTAGCGCAGCGAGCTGAATGCGGCCCGCACCTCGGTGGAGAAGAGCTCCGGCTCCTCCCAGGCGGCGAAGTGCCCGCCCCTGTCGACCTCGTTGAAGTAGCTGACGTTGGGGTACGAGTTCTCGACCCAGCTGCGCGGGGTCCGCCAGATCTCGCCGGGGAACGTCGTGAAGCCGACCGGGATCGGTGGCGGCGGCAGAGGCTGGCGGCCCGCGGCCGGCGCGTCCGGCCCGTAGGCCTCCCAGTACGACCGGGCCGCGGAGGCGCCGGTGCCCGTCAGCCAGTAGAGCGTGACGTTGTCGAGAATGTGGTCGCGGGTGAGGTTGCCCGCGGGCTGCCCGTCCACGAAGGCCCGGGTGATCTTGTAGTAGGCTGTCCGTGTCGTGGTCGATCATCCAGGCGGCCAGCGCGACGGGGAGTCCAGCAGGGCGTAGCCGATCGTCTGCGGACGGGTGGCCATCTCGATGAAGTAGCCGTTTCCGGACTGCTCGAAGGTGGCGATCTGCGCGGCCGCGGCGCGTTCCTCATCGGTGTCCGTCGGCATGGGGCCGCTCAGCGCCGGCACGAGCAGGTTCGTGTGGATGCCGATCAGGCTCTCGGGTGCCTGGCGGCCCATCGCGTCGGTGACGCCGGCGCCCACGTCGCCCCCCTGGGCCACGTAGCGGGTGTAGCCGAGGCGGTCCATCAGCTCGGCCCAGGCCCCTGCGGTCCGGCTCGAGGTCCCAGCCGACCTCGCCCGGCTCGCCCGAGAACCCGTACCCGGGCAGGGAGGGCAGCACGAGGTGGAAGGCATCCTCGGCGCTGCCGCCGTGCGCGGTCGGGTCGGTCAGCGGGCCGACGGAGTCGATCATCTCGATGACCGAGCCGGGCCAACCGTGCGTCATGATCAGCGGCAACGCGTTCTCGTGACGCGACCTGACGTGGATGAAGTGGATGTCGACCCCGTCGATCTCGGTCGTGAACTGCGGCAGCGCGTTCAACCTCGCCTCCACGCGCCCGAAGTCGTACTCGCTCGCCCAGTAGCGGGCGAGCGCCTGCAGCGTCGCCAGCTGCACGCCCTGGGAGCGGTCTGCAACGAGCTCTTTAGAAGGCGAGCGCGTCGCCTCGATCCGGCGTCGCAGCTCAGCGAGCTGCTCTTCGGGAATCTCGACCTGGAAAGGACGTATGTCGGTGGCGGTCTCCGCGGGAGTACCCATGACAACCTCCGTTCTGGAGGGGCGGGGCGGACGACCTCAGCTCTGGTTGGGGACGCTCGCCACGCTACCTCCTGCCCGGGGGGCCGAGCAACGAATGGGACTAGATCGACACCAGGCCGCCTCTCGCCGTGATGGCGGACACGGTGATGATCATGTCGTTGACGTTCGTCGTCGTCGTCGAGGCCCGCGATTCTTGCTGAGGTCGTCGCTCGGACAATGCCCTGCGTGAGAACGCCATGCGGTGTCCTGGGGGGTCAACGGGGGCAGCCGAGATCGGCCCGATGGCGTAGACCGCCGAGCCGCGATGTGGGGTTCTGCAGGTTGAAGGTCTGACTGACCGAGACCGGGCGAGACCCCCTGGAATGCTCGAACGAAGGGGCCCAGGGGTTCAAGTCCCCGGGGCGGCTCCCCAGCTCCACGAGACCGAGCAACAGCCCGTCGTGTTCGGCCCCTGCGGCGCCGGCGGTCTCGCCGGCCATAGAGGCGACCCGACACCCGACGACGCGGTGAGTCGCTCGGCGATCACGCCGGCCCTCGCTCGCGCGCCGCCTGTTGTGGCCCCCCCACGGCGCTCGTGGGAGGGTTGTGCCCTGGCGATGAAGAGGAGGAGATGGTGCGCCACGTTCTGCTGGTCCAGATGGACACCGCCAAGGCGAACGACTTGGTACGCAGCGGGAAGCTCGGCGAGACAATCGGAACGATCCTCGCGGAGCAGAAGCCCGAGGCGGTCTACTTCACTGAGCTCGACGGGGTCCGCACGGGCATCATGATCATCGACATCGCGGCGGAGTCCGACATCCCGCAGATCGCGGAGCCGTGGTTTCTCGCGCTCGACGCCAAGCTCAGCTTCCGTCCCGCGATGGTTCCCGCCGACCTCGAGGCCGCGGGACCGGCCTTCGCGGCCGCGGTGAAGACCTACGGCTGACGGCCTCGAGAGCGTCGGGACTGGGGCAGCCACCGCGAGCCCGAGCGGGCGCGCCGGCTCGCCCGGCGCCGGCTCGAGCCCGGCGGGGTCGTCCTCGCGTTCTTCGACCCGCCGGGCTAGCCCGTCCGCGCCACGACGAGCCGGTCGGCGCCCGACTCGGCGCCCCAGACCTCCCCGGGCCGGCCGAGGAGCTGCCGGACGCTCGCCCGGAGGGAGCGCAGGGGGAAGGAGCGGAAGCGCTCGCGCGCCGGGTCGAAGCGCACCAGGGCGTTGGCCCCGAAGTCGCTGAGCCAGACCATGTCGCGCTCGTCCACGAACACCGCGTAGGGCTGCGGATCCGGACCGGGAAGCCGCCACTCGCGCCAGCGACCCGCGCGGGGGTCGTAGCGGCCCACCTGGCCGGCGTTCCACTCACTCACCCAGACGCGCCCGCGCGAGTCCGACCAGACGCGGCGGGCACCCTGGCCGGGGGTGGGCGGTTCCACGACCCGGGCCCGGCCGGTGCGAAGGTCGATCCGCGCGATGTGGCTGCCGGCCAGCGACGCGTACCAGACGTCGCCCCCGGGCGTGGTGGCGATGCCGTACGGCCCGGCGCCGCGGGGCGCGTCGAAGACGCGCATGCGGCCCGTGCGCGCGTCCAGGCGGCCGTAGACCCCGCTCTGGCCGGTGAACCAGAGCCGGCCGCGGCGGTCGAAGGTGGCCGTGTTGAGGTTCGCGCGGCGCGCTCGGGCGGCAGTGGGTGCGGCGCGACCTCGAGCGAGCGGGGTCGACGCGGACGATGGCGTTGAGGCCGCCGTCGGTGACCCAGGCCGCCCGGTCGGGACCCACGATCACGCCGTGCGGCGCCGAGCCCGGCCCCAGCGGGACGCGCCGGATGCGCCCGGTGCGCGGGTCGAGCCGGCCCAGCTCCCCGGCGTCCTGGGCGGTGAACCAGACCGTGCCGCCCGGAGCAGGCGCCACGTCGTGCGGGTGCGCGCCGGCGACGACGGAGAACTCGCGAGCGTCGTGCGAGGCCGGCGCGCCGGGGGCGCGGCGCGGCCCGCCGCGGTGGCCGCCTGGGCGGTGGTGGTCTCGCGCCTCCGGGCCCCCTCCGATCCCGAGCCGCAGGCGCCCAGCGCCGCGACGGCGGCGAGCGCCAGCCCCAGGAGTCACCGGCCGGGCACACCATCGAGGATAGTGCCCGGCCGATGGATCGGCTCAGCCGCGGGTCATGGGCGGAGCCGCCAGCTCACGGCAGGAGCTGAACCTGATCTGGCCTCCCCCCCGAGCCAGCACGAGGACCGGGGGGCGGCTCGAAATGCTCTGCGCGTTCCTCTACCGCCCACCCGTGGCGTTACGTCGGCGGCCATGGCATGCGCCCGGCCCAGCCGCCATCAGCAGAACGGGGCCCCCCAGAGGCTGCCCGATGGCGTCTGAGGGTGACATGCCGACCGGCAAGTCATCGGCTCTCCGCACGCCCGTTACCGGGCGATCGACTTCCGCGCGCCTCGAGCGCGAGGTGCCCGCCGACCTTGAGGCGCTGACACTGCTGCCTTCGTCGAGGAGCAGCGGTCTCGATCCGCGCTCCCGCTGCTCGTCCGAGGGAGGCGTCTCACGCCATGCGCTCGAGACGCTCGCCTTGCATGGAAGGCAGGAGCGCCTATGGGACGCCCCGGGGCGGCTGCGCGTCGTGGTGGGCCTCAGCTTGGGTCGGTCGCGCGCGCCGACTCAGCGGGATCGACCGTGGCTGCCCAGCTGCCGAGGAGCTTCAGCGCCTCCTCAGAGCGCGAGCCGGGCTCGGCGGTGTAGGTGAAGATCGTCAGCCCGGGGTCTGCGGCGAGCTCCAGCCGGTTGTAGCTCAGGTGGAGCTCGCCGACGACGGGGTGGTTGAAGTGCTTGACGCCGGTGTTGTGGAACCGGACGTTGTGCCCGGCCCAGCGGGTGCGGAACGGCTCGCTCTGGGTTGCGAGCTCGCCGACGAGGTCTGAGAGGTCGCGGTTGTACGGGTCGCGGCCCGCGGCGGAGCGCAGGATGGCCACGGTCTCGGTGGCGACGCGGTCCCAGTCGCCGTAGGACGCCTCGGCTCGCGGATCGAGGAAGACGAACCGGGCGGTGTTGACCGGCCGCGCGGGCGTGGCGTACAGCTCGGAGAACAGCGCGCGTCCGAGCTGGTTGGCGGCCAGGAGATCGAGGCGCTCGTTGCCCACGAACGCGGCGGCGCCGGTGATCGCGTCGAGGGTCCACTGGACCTCGGGCCGGACGCGCTGCTTGGCCTGGCGCCGACGAGGCCGCACTGGGGTCGGCTGTGCGGCGCGGGCGAGGTCGAAGAGGTGGGCGCGCTCGGCGTCGTCGAGCTGGAGCGCGCGAGCCAGTGCCTCCAGCACGCTCTCGGAGACCCCGCTCATGTCTCCGCGCTCTAGGCGGGTGTAGTACGGAGCGCTCACGCCGGCCAGGACGGCGACCTCCTCGCGGCGGAGCCCGGGAACGCGGCGCCTGCCGTAGGAGGGCAACCCCGCCTGCTCAGGCGTGATCCGGGCGCGGCGGGAGGTGAGGAACTCGCGGATCTCCTGCTTCGTCTCCACGCCCCAAGCGTAGACCCGGCTCGTCCGCGCCTGGGGGACCCTGCCAGTACCTCTCTCAACAGGGACTCCCACCTTCGCGAGATCCGCGCTTTGCTGAGAGCCATGACTTCCAAGAAGAAGACCTGGCTCATCACCGGCGCCGGACGCGGCATGGGCGCCCACATCGCCCAGGCCGCCCTGGCCGCCGGCCACAACGTCGTCGCCACCGGCCGCAACCCCGACGCCGTCCGCGAGGCGCTCGGCCCGGCCGACGACCTGCTGGCCGTCAAGCTCGACGTCACCAGCCCGCAGGACGCCGAAGCGGCGGTCAAGGCGGCCGCCGACCGCTTCGGCGGCATCGACGTGCTGGTCAACAACGCCGCCAACTTCTACGCGGGCTACTTCGAGGAGCTGACCGCCGAGCAGATGGAGCGGCAGCTTGCGACGAGCCTCGTCGGCCCGATGAACGTCACCCGCGCTGTCCTGCCCGTCATGCGCAAGCAGCGCTCGGGACACGTCGTGACGATCTCGTCGTCCGCAGGGCTCGCCGGCTTTGAGTACGGCACCGCCTACGCCGCATCGAAATTCGGCGTGGACGGCTGGATGGAATCGCTCGCTCCCGAGGTCGAGCCGTTCGGCATCCAGACCACGATCGTCAACCCCGGGTTCTTCCGCACCGAGCTGCTCACCAAGGAGTCGACGAACTACGCCACGCCGTCCATCGAGGACTACGCCGAGCGCAACGCCGCCCAGCGCGAGTTCTGGGAGAGCCAGAACGGCCAGCAGTCGGGCGACCCGGCCAAGCTCGCCCAGGCGCTCCTGACCATCGCCGCCGAGGAGCAGCCGCCGCGCCGCTTCATCGCCGGCGCCGACGCGATCGGCACGGCCGAGCAGCAGATCGCCGCGCTTCAGCAGCAGATCGACGCCTTCCGGGAGCTGTCGTCGTCGCTGGCGATCGACGAGGCCGCGGCCGGGAGCTGAACGCCCGATCACCTCAAGAACCGAGAACCGGAGTGCTCATCTGTCTGCTCCCTCAGTCCCAATCGGCATCTTCGCTCCTGTCCCAATCGGCATGCGATGACGGTCGTCATCGGAGTCGGACGCTAGCAGAAGCGATGTCGGTCGTCATCGAAATGCCCTACCCTGCCGCCATGGCTGCGAAGGACGAAACGAAGGACCCGGCCGCCGATCGCCGGCGATCGCCAGCGCGCGCCCGCATGGTGCGGAGTGCCGCGACGCTCATCCGTGAGCGTGGCATCCACGGCACCGGACTCCGCGAGGTCGTCGCCCACTCCGGCGGTCCCCGCGGCTCGCTCGGCCGCTTCTTCCCGGGCGGCAAGACGCAGCTCGTGACCGAGGCGATCGATGCCGCGCTCGTCCACCTTATCGACGGTCTCGATCGTCCGCTCAGCGACGCCGAGACGTTCCCCGAAGCGATCAGCGTGATCGTGACCCCATGGCGGCGCCTGCTCGTTGACCACGACTTCGCCTTGGGCTGCCCGCTGGCCGCGACCATTTGCGACGCGGCCGGCAACGACAGCCTGCGCACCCATGTCCGCGAGCGGCTCGCACGGTGGCGAGGGCCAGTCGCCGACGCCTACACCAGGTTTGGGGCGCCGCAGGCGGAAGCCGAAGCACACGCGACGGTGCTACTGGCCGCGCTCGAGGGCGCCCTCATCCTCGCTCGCGCTCAGCGCAGCATCGAGCCGCTCGACACGGTCGAGCGCTTCTTCGCGTCGACGTGCTCCAGACCCAGGCCGAGCATAGGACGACACAAACGACGGGGGGCCCCCAGGTGGCGTGGGCGTGGGGTGTCGTCGTCCATCGTGATCTCGGGGAGGTACATCTGGTGGGGGCGGTCTGCACGTCGCCGAGGGAGCGCCCACCTGGCCCCAATGGGCGCTGGTTCACCACACAGATTGCCTGGTAGCGCCCGAGCGCCGACCCCGACCTCGGTCTCGGCAAGAACCTTCGACCGAGGCGCCCATCATCATGGCCACGATGGAGCTCCCGAGTCGTTCGCTGCCTCAAGGAAGTCTCCTCCGCGTGACCCACGGGCCGAAGGAGGACCGCGGCGAGGGGGACGGCGCGTGGGCCGAGCGGGTCTCCGAGGCATGAGCCGCGCGGACCCGGCAGACGGTCTCGCGCCGCGGGAGCGGCGGATACGGCGCGCCCTGATCGGCGTCGCGATGCTCGCCGCGCTCGCGCTGCTCGCCGTGCGGGGGCTGATCCTCTACTGGTGGCTCTACCTCCTGGGCCCCTCGGGCGACCCCTTCACCCGGGGCCCCTACCTCGTGCGCGTGACCGAGGACGCGGCGGAGCTGCGCTGGCGGGCCGGCGACCGGGAGGTGAGCGTCGTGGCCCTCGACCCCGCGGGGCGCGAGGTCGTCGCGCGCGACGGCCGCCTCTCGGGCCTGAGGCCGGGCACCCGCTACACCTGGACCGCATCCGCCGACGGCGGCGGCGAGGCGGCCGGCTCGTTCACCACCCCGTCCCGCGACCCCCGAGCCCCGGTCCGGATGGCCGTCCTCGCCGACTACGGCGACGGCGGCGACCCGGCGTGGGCGGTCGCGCGGGGCATCGCGGCCTGGCGCCCGGACCTGGTGCTGACCGCCGGCGACAACAGCTACCTCACGGCGGCGGACATCCTGCTGGACCGCAACATCTTCCGCCCACACGCCGAGACCATGCTCCACGCGCCCTTTTACGTGGGGCTCGGTGACCACGACCGGCTCCCGCCCGGCGACGGGGCGATCCGCGAGGCCTTCGACCTGCCTCCCGGCGGCCGCTACGCGGTGGCGCACGGCCCCGTGCAGGTCGTCGTCCTCGGCGACGAGGCCGACGACGAGGGGCTGACCTTCGCGCGGCGCGAGCTCGCGCGCCCGGGCTTCCGCCACCGCTTCGTGGTCGTGCACCATCCCCCGGAGCCCAGTGACGCCCTGCCGGCGCTGGCGCGCAGGGCCGGCGTGGAGGCGATCCTCTCCGGGCACCTGCACCGCTACGAGCGGCGGACGGTCGACGGCGTGCGCGCTTTCACCGTCGGCACCGGCGGGGCGCCGATCGGCCGCGGGGAGTTCACCGAGGCCACCGAGGAGGCCCGCGTCTCCCTCACCGACTTCGGCTACCTGCGCGTGCAGGTGCGCGGCGGCCGCATCGACTACGCCTTCGTCAACCGGACCGGCCGCGTGCTCGACCGCGCGACCGGATGACCCTGCGCCTGCTGCTCCTCGCGACCGGGCTGGTCGCGCTGGCCGGGTCCCTCGCGATCGACCGGCCCGACAGCTTCGTCATCACGCTCCCGTGCGCCGTCGTCGCCATCGTCCTCGCCGCCGGGGCCGTCGCGGCCGACGCCGTGCCGCTGCGGCGCCTCGAGCTGGCCTGCTCGATCGCCACGCTCGCCTGCGCGGCCGCCCTGCTCCTGCGCGTCATGACCCAGGTACCGGTCACGGCCGCCATCGTCGTCCTGCAGCTGGTCGCGCTCGCGGCTCCCCGCCTCGCCGCCCGTCGCGCCCGGCCGGAGCACTCGTAAGTCTTGGATAGGGGACGCCCGTAGCGTCCCCTGCGACGGAGGGACATCGAAGCGCCGCTTGCCATGGGGCATCCCGGCGATCCAGGGGTAGGCGAACGTCCAACGCGCTGCGAAGGGCACGCTGGGGCGAGCCGGCGCGAGTGTCCAGCGGCTCGGACAACGGTTGGGATCGTGCTCCCGGCGTGCTCCCGAGCGCGCAACCTGGAGCCATCTCAGCCCACTCGGGCCATCTCAACCCAGGTGGCTGGATCACCCTCCCGGAGCGGGATCTCGCACCAGGAGGGCAATCGCGCCCGCCCGCCCGGGAGGTTGAGGGCCTTGTGGCCGTATGGCCCGTGGAGGTTCAAGTCCTCTCGGGCGCTCCTGCGAAGGCCCCGCAAAATGCTGATTCCCCCACGCAGGGAGCAGTTCTTGGGCCCCTCGCCCCGAGGGGCGCCGGCTGGCGCCTCACGAAACGCGGCAGCGGCCCGACG
>CAWFXQ010000007.1:0-191564 GCA_963819845.1 Miltoncostaeaceae bacterium | reverse complement strand
GCTACGCCGAGCGGGGGATCGAGCTCGTCGGTGCGCACGGGCTGTCGGGCATGGCCGTGTGGCTCGCCCACCTGCAGGCCCGGCGCTCGCCCAGGCGGGGAGCATCGCGGCGGCCGAGGCGCTGCTCGATCGCGCCGCGGCGGTCCTCGACGAGCCGGTGGACAAGCCGCACACGCGCCACGCCCTCGGCATGGTCCGGGGGGAGCTGGCCCTCGCGCGGGGCCGCCTGAGTCTGGCGCTCCAGGCCCTGGAGCCCATCGCGCCCGAGGTCAACGAGTTGCATGGGCGCATCTTCAAGCGCACCGTGCGGGTCGCCATGGCGCGGGCCCACATGGCCGGGGGCGACCTTGAGCGGCGCGGGCGCGCCTGGCGCCCCTGGTCGGGCACTGGGAGCCCCGCGAGGAGGGGCCGTTCGCGCTGTCGGCCCTCCTGCCCATGGCAGCCGCGGAGCTGGCGAGCGCCCGCGGGGACGCGGATGAGGCCGGGCGTTGGGGCGCGGAGCTGGCGGCGCTCGGGTCGGGCCCCCGCGCCGGGTATGCCCGCGCGCTGGCCGGCCTCGCCGGCGGCGGCGCGGGGGGCGCGGAGATCGAGGACGCCGCCCGTGCCGTCGAGCGCGACGGACGGCGATGGGAAGGCGCCTGGATGCGGTTCGCGGGGGCCCGCGCGGCCCTGCGCGCCGGGGACCGGGGCCAGGCCGACGAGCTCGCCATGGCAGCATCCGGCGCCTTCGGCGCGATGGGGGCCGAGGACTGGTGCCGGCGGTGCGAGGGGCTTGTGGGCGCACCCCGCCCGTAGTCCGGCGCGGGATGGTAGAAAGCGGCGTGCCCTCGCCCGGCCCGAACAACCCGCGGTGCCGCCCGCGGACCCTGTCCATGGTCCTCGCCGCCGCCGTGGGCCTCGTCCTGGCGCCGGCGCTGGCGCCCGCCGCGAGCGCGGCCGAGCCGCCCAACCAGGACGACCCCTGCGTGCGGGGGCCGCTTCGACCGCTCCACCGACTACTACGTCAACAACGTCGTGGTGACGGCGTTCCCCGTCTGATGGGCGACGGCGCGTGACCGCCCTCGAGCGCGCCGCGGCCGCCCCCCCGCGGCTGCGCGGCGTCCTGCACGCGGCGACCCTGCCGCTCTGCGCCGCGGCCGGCATCGTGCTCGTTGCGCTCGCGCCGGACGGCCGGGCGCGGGCGGCCGCGGCGGTCTACGCGATCTGCGCATGCACGCTGTTCGCGATCAGCGCCACCTACCACCTGGGCACCGGCTCGCCCGCCCGCCACCGCCTGATGGCCCGCCTCGACCACGCCTCGATCTACCTGATCATCGCCGGCACCTACACGCCCTTCGCCGTGCTCGGGCTGCACGGCACCGCCCGCACCGCGATGCTCGCCTTCGTCTGGGCGGGGGCGGCGGCCGGCGTGGCCCTGCACCTGGCGTGGGCCCGGCCGCCGGTCTGGATCACCACGCCCCTCTACCTCGCCCTGGGCTGGGCCCCCGCCTTCGCCATCCCGGAACTCATGCGCGGAGCGGGCGTCGCGGCGGTGGTGCTCGCGATCGTCGGGGGCGGCCTCTACACGGCCGGCGGGCTCGTCTACGCCACCCGCCGGCCCGACCGGGCGCCGCGCGTCTTCGGCTTCCACGAGGTGTTCCACGCGCTCACGGTCGCGGCGTTCGCGACCCAGTACGTCGCGGTCTCGCTCGTCGTCTACTAGCGGCCGGCGGGCCCGGGCGCGGGCCGGGGCGATCAGCCGAAGATGGTCCCGATCAGGTCGATGACCCAGGCGATGACGTAGACCGACAGGACGGCCCCGAGGTAGATGCCGATGGCCGCGACGACGACGAAGACGGCGGCGCCGATCCACTTCGCGCCGGTGATGAGGGCCGCGTTGTCCACCGGCCGGAACCCTACCCGGCGCCGCGGCCCGCGGGTAGGCGCGTCGTCCTACGATGGGCGGACAAACGATCCGAAGGAGACCGAGTGAGCCAGCAGCCCGCGTCGGCCGAGGAGGCGCGCGACGCCCTGATCGCCGCGATCGCCGCCCAGGCGGCGGCCGCGCCCAACGCCACAACCCTGCTGCGCCTGGCCGAGGCCTACGCGTGGGTGGTGTCCCCCGGCCAGGCCCACGGGGGCGGCGAGCGGACCTAGTGTCCCGAGACTAGAGGTTCCGCGCCAGGACGAACGTCGTGATGAAGAAGGCGATCGCGGCGGCGACGGTGATGCGGTCGAGGTTCTTCTCGACGATGGCCGTCGAGCCGCCGTAGGCGCTGGTGCTGCCCCCGACGCCGAATGCGCCCGAGAGCCCCGCGTCCTTGCCGCTGTGCAGCAGCACCAGGAAGATCAGCAGCACGGAAACCAGCGAGTGCACGACGATCAGGACGGAGATCACGGGCCGGACGGTAGCATGGCCCCCCGCGTGGACGATCTGCCCCTGCTCAACCCGCCGGAGTTCCCCGACTGCCTCGTCTGCGGGCCGGACAACCCCGAGGGGCTGCACCTCCAGATCCGGCGCGACGGCACCGATGCGGTGGCCCGCTACACGCCCCGGGCGACGCAGATCGGCTACCCCGGCCGCGTCCACGGCGGGCTGGTGGGGATGCTCGTCAACGAGATGCTGGTCTACGCCGGCGCGCCGCACGGCGTCTGGGGCGTGACCGCGAAGGTGCGCTACTGGCTGCGCGCGCCCATCCCGGTGGGCGCCGAGCTGACCCTGCGCGGGCGCCTGGTGCAGCGCAGCGAGCGGGGCTACCGGGCGGTGGTCACGATCCACCTGCCCGGCGACGTGCTCGCCGCCGAGGGCGAGGGGATGTGCGTCGTGCGCGAGCGGGCCGCCCTGGAGGCCGGCCCGCCGGGCGGCGGGTAGCCTGCAGCCCGTGGAGATCCGCTCCCGCGACGCCGCCGAGCCGTTCACGACGGCCGACGGCAGCACCATCCGCTCGCTGCTCGACCGCTCGAACGCGCCCGTCGCCCACCAGAGCCTGGCCGAGGCGACCATCGGCCCGGGCGAGTCAACCGTGCGCCACTACCATCGCGAGAGCGAGGAGATCTACTACCTGGTGGAGGGCTCCGGCGAGATGGAGCTCGACGGCGAGAGCGCGCCTGTGGCCGCGGGCGACGCGATCCTCATCCCTCCGGGCGCGTGGCACCAGATCCGCGCCGGCGCCGGGGGCCCGCTGCGGCTGCTGTGCGCGTGCGCGCCGCCCTACCGCCACGAGGACACCTACTTCTCGTGAGCGGCCGCCTGATCCGGCTCGGGCACAGCCCCGACCCCGACGACGCGTTCATGTTCTACGCCCTCGCCGAGGAGCTGATCCCGGCCGACGGCTTCCGCTTCGAGCACGTGCTGCGGGACATCGAGACGCTCAACGACTGGGCGCGCGAGGGGCGCCTCGAGGTGACCGCGGTCTCCGTGCACGCCTACGCCCACCTGTCGGACACCTACCGCCTGCTGCCCCACGGGGCGTCGATGGGCGAGCGCTACGGCCCGATCGTGGTGGTCCGCGAGGGCGCCGAGGTCAACCCGGCCGAGCTCCCCCGCCTGCGCGTGGCCGTCCCGGGCCGCCTCACCAGCGCGTTCCTCGAGCTCCAGCTCGCGGTGGGCCGCATCGACGACCCGCTCATCACCCCGTTCGACCGCATCCTCGACGTCGTCGAGGCCGGGGAGGCCGACGCCGGACTGGTGATCCACGAGGGCCAGCTCACCTACGGGCGCCAGGGGCTGCGCGCGATCCTCGACCTGGGCGAGTGGTGGCACGAGCTGACCGGCGGCCTGCCCCTGCCCCTGGGGGCGAACGCCGTGCGCCGCGACCTCGACGAGGGCGACACCCTGCCCCGGCTGTCGCGGCTGCTGCGCGACAGCATCGCCTACGGTCTCGAGCACCGCGCCGGCGCCCTCGCCCACGCGGAGCGCTTCGGCCGCGGCCTCGACCGCGGGCTGGCCGACCGCTTCGTGGGCATGTACGTCAACGACCGCACCCTCGACTACGGCGAGGACGGGCGGGCCGCGGTGGCCGAGCTGCTGCGCCGCGGGCACGAGGCCGGGCTGCTCGACCGCGCCCCGCTCGTGGACTTCGTGGAGGATTAGTCCACGAAGGGCTGGGAGTCGGCCGCCAGGTCCTCGATGTCGAGCCCCAGGCTCTGCATGTAGAAGGGCGTCAGCAGGTTGAGCGTGTGGCGGCAGGCGGGGCAGATCGGCAGCGGCGGCGGATCGGGCAGCTCGGGGGTCTCGCCCGAGAGGGTGTAGGCCGACCCGCAGTACTTGGCGCAGACGCCGCACGAGCCGGCCTTGCAGTCGAGCCGCACCAGGTCGACGCCGGCCGAGCGCATCTGCTCCAGGAGCGCCTCGTGGGCGAGCCGATAGGTCTCCGCCTCGCGGGCCAGGCCGCGGCGGACCTCGGCGGTCCAGCCCGTGCGCAGCGCCGTCGCGAAGGGCTCGGGCGGATCGTCGACGGTCCGGAAGCGCTCGGTCCAACGGTCGATCTCGGCATCCCAGTCCCGCGGGGTCATCTACTCGACGTGGACGGCCCGGGCGGCCTCGGGCGGGACGTCAACCACGCGGCCGTCGTCGACGCGCATCGAGATCGGGCCGCCGTAGGGCGCGTGCTCGAGCACCTCCACATGGGCGTCGGGCACCAGCCCGCGCTCGGCGAGGAAGCGCAGGAGGGCGTCGTCGTGGTCGTCAACCCGGCCCACCACCGCGCGGGCGCCGTCGGCGAGCTCGGAGAGGCGCCGGGTGGGAGGGCTGGCCATCTGGCCCCCCGGTGTCGGGATCGGGTGCCCATGGGGGTCGCGCTCCGGGTGGCCGAGCTCCTCGGCGATGCGGGCGGCGAGGGCCTCCGAGACGTGGTGCTCCAGCACCTCGGCCTCGCGGTGGACCTCGTCCCACGACATCCCCAGGCGCGTGGCGAGGTAGGTCTCGAGCAGGCGGTGGTGGCGGATCACCTCCAGCGCGGCCTGGCGCCCGGTGTCGGTGAGCGCGACGCCCTGGCGCTTGACCTGGTCAACGTACCCCAGGGCGTCGAGCTTCGTGAGCATGTTGCTCGCCGACGCCGTCGTGACCGCGAGGGCCTCGGCCACCTGCGAGGTGGTGATGGGCCCCGATGCGTCGGGCGCCTCGCCCAGCTGGTAGATGGCCTTCAGGTAGTCCTGGACCGCGGGGCTCGGCCGATCCACTGACGTCTCCTCCGGGGGGACGTCGGATCGTACCTCCCGTCCGCGCGGTGAGAAGCCCGCGGGCAGCGGGTATCACCGATCGATCTTCTGCCCGTTCTTAGGGGGCCATAACAAACAAATGCCACATTGTCCCGCATGGCGACGACCCTCTCGGCCCTGCGGATCGACGGCTTCCGCACTTCGGGCATGAGGTCGAACGGCCGGCCGGGACTGAGCCAGATGGACCTCTTCTCGGGTCTTCCCGAGCGCGACCTCGCCCTCCTCGACAGCCGCCTCTCGCTGGTCCGCTGGCCCCGCGGGGCCGCGATGCCCGAGCCGCTCGGCCGCACCGACCACCTCTACGTGGTCCGCGAGGGGCGCCTGGCCCTGTTCGAGTCAACCGCCCCCGGGCACGAGATCATGATCTCGCTGCTCGACTCCGGGGCGATCTACAGCACGCTGGGCACCGCGCCGGCGGCGGGCGTCAGCGCGCTCGAGGACTCGGCGGTCTCGCCGCTCTCCGGCCGCGCGGTGGAGGGGCTGATCGCCCGTTACCCGCGCCTGGGCCGCAACCTCGCCGAGATGCTCTCCGACCGCGTCGCGATGCTGCGCGAGACCGTCGCCCTGGTCAGCGAGATGCGCGTCGAGGACCGCCTGCGCGCCCGCCTGCACCAGCTGGCCGACCGCTTCGGCGTGGCCACGCGGGAGGGCGTCGAGCTGCGCCTGGACCTCACGCACGCCCAGTGGGCGTCGCTGGTCGGCGCCTCGCGCGAGGCCGTCACCACCGCCTTCAGCAAGCTGCGCGCCAGCGGCACGGTGGAGATGGAGGGGCGCACCATCACGATCCCGTGGGAGGTCGTGCGCGCGCGCGAGGAGGCCCTCAGCCTCGCCGCCGCCACGGACTTCTAGGACCTGGGCGCTCGCGGCCGCCGCGGCGGCCGCGCTGTCGATCGCGGGCGCCGCGGCCGCGGCGCCGCGGGACGCGGTGCTGGGGCGCAGCGCCGAGGGGCGCCCGATCGCGCTGGCGCGGGTCGGCGAGCCCGGCGCGGAGCGGCGCGTCCTGGTGGTCGGGGCCGTGCACGGCAACGAGCCGGCGGGGCGGGCCGTGGTGCGCGCGCTGCGACGCGGGCCGGCGCCCGCCGGCGTGGAGCTCTGGCTGGTGCGCGACCTCAACCCCGACGGCGCGGCCGCCGGCACGCGCCAGAACGCCCGCGGCGTCAACCTCAACCGCAACTTCCCCCACCTCTGGCGCGCCCAGGGGCGCCCGTTCGACCTCTTCCACTCCGGGGCGCGCCCGCTGTCCGAGCCCGAGTCGCGCCTCGCCGCCCGGCTGATCCGCCGCCTGCGGCCGGCCGTGACGATCTGGTACCACCAGGCCCTGGCCCTGGTCGACCGCTCGAGCGGCGCCGACCCCCGGGTCACGCGGGCCTACGCGCGGGCCTCCGGGCTGCCGGCCAAGCCTGTCGGCCTGGGCTTCCTGCCCGGCATCGCCACCCGGTGGCAGAACCGCACCCAGCCGGGGTCGAGCGCGTTCGTCGTGGAGCTGCCGGCCGGGCCGCTGCCGCCGGCCGCCGTGCGCCGTCACGCGCGGGCGGTGAGGGCGGCCGCGTCGGCCGCGCCGGGCTAGCCTTGGGGGCCGTGACCCCCACGGCCACAGGACCCACGCCGCGCGAGTGGGAGCTGGTCGAGGCGGCGGCGGCCGGCGACGAGGACGCCTACCGGCGGCTGGTCGAGCCGCTGCGCGCCGAGCTCCACGCCCACTGCTACCGGATGCTCGGCTCGGTGCACGACGCCGAGGACGCCCTGCAGGACGCCCTCCTGCGTGCCTGGCGCGGGCTGCGCGGCTTCCAGGGCCGCAGCTCCCCGCGGGCGTGGCTGTACCGCATCGCCACCAACACCTGCCTCGACGCCATCGCGCGGCGCCCCCGCCGGATGCTCCCGCCCGAGCGGGGCCCGGCGGCCGACCCCCGCGACGCGCTGGCCGCACCGCTGGCCGAGTCGGTCTGGGTGGAGCCCTACCCCGACGAGGTGATCGGGGTGGACGACGGCCCGGCGGCCCCCGCGGCCCGCTACGAGCGGCGCGAGAGCGTCGAGCTGGCCTTCATCGCCGCCCTCCAGCACCTGCCGGCGCGCCAGCGCGCCGCCCTGATCCTGCGCGACGTGCTGGGCTTCTCGGCGCGCGAGACGGCCGATGCGCTCGAGACCACGGTCGCCGCGGCGAACAGCGCCCTCCAGCGGGCCCGGGTGGCCGCGCAGGAGCGGCTGCCGGACGAGAGCCAGCAGGCCGCCCTGCGGGCGCTGGGCGAGGACGGCCTGCGCGAGATCGTGGACGGCTACGTCGATGCGTGGGAGCGCGGCGACGTGGAGACGATCGTGGCGATGCTGGCCGAGGACGCGGTCGTCGCAATGCCCCCGATGCCCACCTGGTACCGGGGCCGCGCGGCCATCGCGGTCTTCCTCCGCGACGTGGCCTTCGCCGGGCGGTGGACCGGAGACGAGTTCGTCGCCGGGCGGCGCCGGGTGCGGCTCGTGCCCGGCCGGGCGAGCGGCCAGGTGGCGCTCGGCGCCTACGGCTGGGACGACGAGAGCGCGTCCTACCTGCCCTACGCCCTCCAGGTGCTGACCCTCCGCGACGGCCGGGTGGCCGACGTCACCGGCTTCGTCGTTCCCGAGCTCCTGCCGCGCGTGGGGCTGCCGGCGCGGCTCGCCGCGTAGGCCGGGTCCCGATGCGGGCGCCGGCCCGGCCCGTACCCTGTGGCAGATGGCCCGTCCCGCCCTCGGCGCCGCCGTCGCCGCCCTCGCGCTCGCCGCGGCCGCCTGCGCGGGCGACGAGCGGGCGGAGCACGTCGACCCGCCCGCCGAGCCGGCGGCGGTCGCGGCCGCCCCGGCCCAGCCCGGCGCGCGCGGGCCCGGGCTGCTCGTCGGCCGGGCGCGGTCCATCCACGGCGGCGCGGTCCCGCTGCGCAGCTTCCCCGGCGGCGCGGTGCTCGTGGTCAACACCGCGATCGCGGCCCGCCCCGGGCCGGCCGGCGAGGAGCCGTCGTGGAACTTCACCAAGTACCTGCTCGACGGGGAGGGGCGGCTGGTGGCCCGCTTCGCGCCCTCGGTCGAGCCCGGCGACCCGCTCCTGGTCGCGGCGATCGACGAGGTCCTGGCCGAGCCGCCGCTGTAGGGTCGGCGGGCGATGGCCCCAGCCCCGTTCGCCAACCGGCTCTGCGAGCTCCTGCGGATCCGCCACCCGGTGCTGCTGGCGGGCATGGCGGGCGGCTACACCACGCCGGAGCTGGTGGCGGCGGTGTCCGAGGCCGGAGGGCTCGGCGCCTTCGGCCTCAACGCGATGAGCGCCGAGGCGGCGGCGGCCGACGTGGCGCGGGCGCGGGCGCTCACCTCCGCGCCGATCGCCGTGAACGTGCTCGTGGCGCCCCCGACCCCGCCCAACCCGCGGGGCACGGACCCGCGCGCGGCGGTCGGGCCCCTGCTGCGCGAGATGGGCCTGCCCGAGGCGGCCCCGTCGGCGCCGGCGCCGGCCACGGCCCGCGAGCTCGTGAGCGCGGGCCTGGAGGCCGGCGCCGACGTGGTCAGCGTGGGCCTGGGCGACCCCGGAGACGTGCACGACCTGGCGCGCGCCGCCGGCGCCCCGCTGATCGCCATGGCCTCGTCGGTCGAGGACGCGGTGCGCTCGGTGGAGTCGGGCGCCGACGTCATCGTCGCCCAGGGGGCCGAGGCCGGCGGGCACCGCTCAAGCTTCGACCTGCCCGACGACGGCGAGGTGCCCCTGGTGGGGACCTTCGCGCTGGTCCCCCAGGTCGCCCGCGCGGTCGGCGTTCCCGTGGTCGCGGCGGGCGGGGTGATGGACGGCCGCGGCCTGGCGGCGGCGCTCGCCCTCGGCGCCGAGGGCGTCCAGATGGGCAGCCGCTTCCTGGTGGCCGCCGAGAGCGGGGCGCCCGAGGGCTACAAGCGCCGTGTGCGCGCGGCCCACGACGTGGACACGGTGGTCACCCGCGCCGTGTCCGGCCGGCCGGCGCGCGGGCTCCCCAACCGGCTCGTCGCCGCCCTCGAGGCCGCGGGCCCGCCGGCCCTCGGATACCCGCGCCAGGCCGCCTCGACCGCGGACCTGCGCAGCGCGGCCGCCGAGGCCGACCGCCCCGACCTGATCGCCCTCTGGGCCGGTCAGGCGGCCGGCCTGGCGACCGGCTCCCCGCCCGCGGCCGAGATCGTGGCGGAGGTGGTGGCGGAGGCCGTCGCCATCCTGCGCGAGCTGGCGGGCCCCGCCTGAGCGACGCCCTCTCGCGCGTCGAAGCTCATGGTCCACTCCCCCTCCGGCCAGCGGGCGCGGAGCCGGTAGCAGCCCTCCGACGGCAGGCGGACCGCGCCCGCCATGAAATGCACTCCGAGCCTCCTCTCCCTCCCACTGCCGAGGCCGTAGGCGGCCGCGATCTCGGCGACCTCGACGCGCAGTACGCGCGTCCACCGGGGACGACCCGGCGCCGGTGGGACGTTCCACATCCGCCCCGGCGCCCCGTCGGACACCCGGGCGACGTCGATCTCGAGGCGCTCGATCCCTCGGCGCGGCAGGAACCACCAGAGCTTGGCGTCGAACGCGGGCGGCTCGTAACGATCGACGTGGAGGACCGCCGTCCGGCCCCAGTAGGGCCCGGTCGTGAAGGGCGCCTTCCGGACCTGGGACGGGCGGTAGGTCGGCCCTGACGGGATCCTCGTCGGCTGGGTCCGGGGCGTCGGGCAGCCTGCGACCGCGGCCCGGTCGCGGGACGCCTCGGCCCTCGCCGCGGCCGAGTCGTCAGCGCCGGAGCAGCCGGCCGCGATCGCGGCCGCCACGCCCACGGCGAGGGCCGGCACGGTGGCCATGGGTGTCGAGGCAGGACGCCGGATCTCCGGACGGACCTCCCCGGTCCCCTGGGATCCTCGTGCGTCCAAGCGGCCTACTCCATCTCCCCCGCCGCGCGCAGGTCGGCGATGGCGTTGGAGTAGTCGTCGACCGCCTCCACGAAGCGGGTGGGTCGGCCGGCGGCGGCCTCGGCGGCCGCGGTGCGCATGGCGGCGACGACCGCCTCCAGGGCGGTGGCGGCCTCGGCCCGCTGGGCCTCCAGGCGGGTGTCGTCGAGGCGCTGCGCCGACAGGCGCAGGGCGTACGGCTCGGCCTGCGCCAGGGCCGCCTCCAGCTTCGGGGCGGCCCGCTCGAGCACGGCGGGGGTCGCGACCGTGCCGACGGTCGCCAGCTCGCGGGTGAACCCGGCGACCGCCGCGCCGGCGGCGTCGGTGTCGGCGAGGTAGCGCTGGGGCGAGACCTCCGTGCCCTCGGTGAGCGGGGCCGAGGTCGACTCGAGCGGGTCGCCGCCGCAGCCGGCGACGAGCGCGAGCGGGATCAGCGCGAGGAGGGCGAGGCGCCGGATGGCAGCGTGCGGAGGGAGTCGAGGAAGGGGCCCGCGGCCGAGTCCAGCGCCGCCCCGTCGCGGCCGGCGAGGGCCTCGGCGACGGCCTGCATCCGGGGCATGAGCAGGGTGTAGGCGGACGCCAGCCGGTCGCGGCTGCGCCGCAGGCCGGCGTTCTCGAAGCGCATGGCCCGCAGCTCGGCGAGCCGCCGGCGCGCGGTCTCCATGAGCCTCGTCAGGCGGTCGCGCTCGGAGGGCCGGGAGTCCGGGTCGGCGCCGCGCTCGGCGATGGCGGTGGCCAGCTGCGCCGGCGGGCCCACGAGACCCTCGACCGCGATCACGTAGGAGGCCGGGCTGGCCGGGCCGGCGGCCGCCGGGGCGTCGCCGTCCCCGCAGCCGGCGATCGCCAGGCAGGTCGCCGCGCCGACGGCGATCGCGGCGGCGACGGTCGAGCGAGGCGCCATCCGGCGATGCTACCTGACCCGTCGGCGCGGTCCCGCGGGCGAGGTCGTCGGCTAAGGTGCGCCGCAGTGACCGCGGCCGGCATCCCGCTCGCCTTGTCCTACGACGACGTCCTGCTGGCCCCGCGCCGCAGCGGGATCAGCTCGCGTTCGGACGTCGATGTCTCGACGCGGCTCACCCGCCGCCTGCGGCTGGCCGTCCCGGTCGTCTCGGCCAACATGGACACGGTCACCGAGGCGGAGATGGCCATCGCGATGGCTCGCCTCGGCGGCATCGGGATCGTCCACCGCTTCCTGTCGGTCGAGGACCAGGTGGCGGAGGTCGCGCGGGTGAAGCGTGCCGAGGCCCTGGTCATCCCCGACCCCCACACCGTCGGCCCGGGCGCCCGCCTCGCCGACGCCTGGGAGCGGATGGAGCGACACGGCGTGAGCGGGCTGGTGGTGGTCGACCGCGAGGGCCGCCTGGCCGGCATGCTCACGCGCCGCGACGTCCTGCTGCAGACCGACCCGCTCACCCCCGTGTCCGAGCTCATGACGCCGCGCGCGCGGCTGGTCGTGGGAGGCCCGGCCACGAGCGCCGACGAGGCGGCGCGCCTGCTGCGCGACGCGCGCGTCGAGAAGCTCCCGCTGGTGGCCGAGGACGACCGGCTGGTGGGCCTCATCACCCTGCGCGACCTGCTCCAGCGCAGCGAACGCCCCGAGGCGACGAAGGACGAGCGCGGGCGCCTGGCGGTGGGGGCGGCGATCGGCGTCCGCGGCGACGTGGTGGAGCGCGCCCAGGCCCTGCAGGAGGCGGGCGCCGACGTGCTCGTGCTGGACGTGGCCCACGGCCACTCGGACTTCGCCATCGAGGCCCTCGGCCGGGTGCGCGAGGCGATCGGGGGCCGCACCGACGTGATGGCCGGGAACGTGGCGACCGCCGAGGGCGCCCGCGACCTGGTCGCCGCGGGGGCCGACGGCGTGAAGGTCGGGGTCGGGCCGGGGTCGGTCTGCACCACGCGGGTCGTCGCGGGCGTCGGCGTGCCCCAGCTGAGCGCGGTGATGGAGTGCGCCGAGGCGTGCGCCGCCGAGGGCGTCCCGGTCATCGCCGACGGCGGCATCCGCGCCGGGGGCGACGTCGCCAAGGCGATCGCCGCCGGGGCCGAGAGCGTCATGGTCGGCAACCTCCTCGCGGGCACGCCCGAGAGCCCGGGCGACGTCGTGCGCCGCAACGGCACCCGCGTGAAGGTCTTCCGCGGCATGGCGTCCGAGCCGGCGGCGGCGGCGCGCCGGGCCGCGGAGGGCGAGGAGGGCACCGAGTTCATCCCCGTCGTGCCGGAGGGGGTGGAGGCGGTGGTGCCGCTGCGCGACGCCACGGCGGCCGTCCTCCACGGGCTGGTCGGAGGCCTCCGGTCGGGGATGAGCTACTCCGACGCCCGCACGATCCCCGACTTCCACCGCAACGCCCGGTTCGTGCGGATCACGCCCGGTGGGCTGCGCGAGAGCTATCCCCACGACGTGTCCTACTAGGACGAGGAGGCCGGCCGTGGCCACGACGCTCGCGTCGCCCGAGCTGTGCATCACAACGGTGCGCACGCTCGCCATCGACGGGGTCCAGAAGGCGAACAGCGGGCATCCCGGGGCGCCGATGGGGCTGGCGCCGGTGGGCTGGACGCTCTTCACCAAGCACCTGCGCCACGACCCCTCCGACCCCGCCTGGCCCGACCGCGACCGTTTCGTGCTCTCGGCCGGACACGCGTCGATGCTGCTCTACGCGCTTCTGCACCTGACCGGGTACGACCTCTCGATGGACGAGCTCAAGCGGTTCCGCCGGCTCGGCTCAGAGACCCCGGGCCACCCCGAGCGCGGGGACACCCCGGGGGTGGAGATCACCACCGGGCCTCTGGGCCAGGGGTTCGCCAACGCGGTCGGCTTCGCGCTGGCCGAGCGCATGATGGCGGCGCGCTTCAACCGCCCCGGTGGAGAGATCGTCGGCCACCGCACCTGGTTCATCTGCTCCGACGGCGACCTGATGGAGGGCATCTCGCACGAGGCGGCCTCGATCGCGGGCTTCCTCGGCCTCGAGCACCTCATCGGGATGTACGACGACAACCACATCAGCCTCGACGGCCCCACGAGCCTCTCGTTCGGCGACGACACCCCCGCCCGCTTCGCCGCCTACGGCTGGCGCGTGCTGCGGGTCGAGGACGGCAACGACCTCGAGGCGATCGACGCGGCCATGACGGAGGCGGCGAAGCCCTCCGGCCGGCCGACCCTGATCTGCTGCCGCACCCACATCGGCTACGGGTCTCCCCACAAGCAGGACAGCTCGGCCGCCCACGGCTCGCCGCTCGGGGCCGACGAGGTGGCCGCCACCAAGCGCTTCTACGGCTGGCCCGAGGACGCCCAGTTCCTGGTGCCCGACGAGGTGGCGGCCTGGCGCGAGGAGATGATCGGCCGCGGCCGGGCCATGAGCGGCGAGTGGCGCGAGCGCTTCGACGCATACGCCGCCGAGCACCCGGCCGAGGCGGCCGACTTCGGGCGCGCGATGGCCGGCCGCCTGCCGGACGGCTGGGAGTCGGCGATCCCGGAGTTCGAGCCCGGGGAGTCGATCGCCACCCGCGCCTCGGCCGGGAAGGTCATGAACGCCCTGGCGCACGCGGTGCCCGACCTGATCCAGGGGGCCGCCGACCTGTCGACCTCAACGAGCACCGACCTCAAGGAGCTGGGGGTCGTCGAGCGCGGCGACTACTCCGGGCGCAACATCTACTACGGGGTGCGCGAGCACGCGATGGGCGCGATCACCAACGGCCTGGCGGCCCACGGCGGCTGGCGGCCCGCGAGCGCGACGTTCTTCACCTTCTCCGACTACATGAAGAACCCCATCCGCCTCGCGGCGCTCATGGAGCTGCCCTCGATCTTCGTCTTCACCCACGACTCGGTGGGCCTCGGGGAGGACGGCCCCACCCACCAGCCGATCGAGCACCTGGCGGCGCTGCGCGCGATCCCGCGGCTGGTGACGGTCCGGCCCGCGGACGCCAACGAGGCGGCCGGCGCCTGGCGGGTCGCGCTCGCGCGCACCGCCGGTCCCACGGCGCTGGTCCTCTCGCGCCAGGGCCTGCGGACCCTCCCGGGACCGGCGCCGGTGGAGCGGGGCGCCTACGTGCTGGAGGACGGCGACGACTGCGTCCTGATCTCCACCGGGTCGGAGGTGCACGTGGCCCTCGAGGCACACGGGATCCTGACGGGCGAGGGCATCTCGGCGCGGGTGGTCAGCATGCCCTCGTTCGAGCTCTTCCGCGCCCAGGATGCCACCTACCGCGACCAGGTGCTGCCCCCCGCGATCACGGCCCGGGTCGCCGTCGAGGCGGCCAGCCCCTTCGGGTGGGCCGAGTGGGTCGGTGGCGGCGGCGCGATCGTGGCGATCGACCGCTTCGGAGCCTCCGCGCCGGGGCCGGAGGCCCTCGCCGCCATGGGGATCACGTCCCGTGCCGTCGCAGAGGCCGCGAAGGCCCTGGTGCGCGTGTGAGGCGGGCATGCCTCACCGTCAAGTCGACGGTTGGAGTCAGCGCATGAGCGCGGTGGAGATCGAGCCCGGGCCCCTCGTGGAGCAGGACGTCCGCCTCGTGCGGACGCCGGCGCCGGCGGCCATCGTCATCTTCGGCGCCACGGGCGATCTGACCCGGCGCAAGCTGGTCCCCGCGCTCTACAGCCTGGCCACCCAGCAGCTCCTGGCCCCCGAGACGGCCATCGTGGGCGTCGCCCGCTCCGACCTCTCGCACGACGACTTCCGCGAGCGTATGCGCGAGGCCGTCGCCACCCACGCGCGGATGGAGCTGGACGACGACATCTGGGACGGCTTCGCGCGCCGGCTCAGCTACGTCGCGGCCCCGTTCGACAAGTCCGACGGCTACGCCCGGCTGCGGACCCACCTCGAGGGGCTCGACGCCGAGCTCGGCACCCGCGGCAACCGGCTCTTCTACCTGGCCACCGCGCCCGAGTTCTTCCCGGTCATCGCCGAGCACCTGGGCGGGGCCGGGCTGGCCGACGAGTCCGACGACGGCGAGCGCTTCGCCCGCCTGGTGGTGGAGAAGCCCTTCGGCAGCGACCTCGCGTCCGCGCGCGAGCTCAACGCCCGTCTCAACGCGGTGTTCCGCGAGCGGCAGGTCTACCGCATCGACCACTACCTGGGGAAGGAGACGGTCCAGAACATCCTGGTCCTGCGGTTCGGCAACGCCATCTTCGAGCCGGTCTGGAACCGCCGCTACATCGACCACGTCCAGATCACCGTCTCCGAGGACCTCGGCGTCGGCACCCGCGGCGGCTACTACGACCAGTCGGGAGCCCTGCGCGACATCGTCCAGAACCACATGATGCAGCTGCTCTCGATCGTGGCGATGGAACCGCCCGCTCGCTTCGAGAGCCGCGAGGTGCGCGACGAGAAGGTGAAGGTGCTGCGTGCGATCCCGCCCTTCGACCCCGACATGGCCCACCGCGACGCCGTCCGCGCGCGCTACGGCCCCGGCTGGATCGCCGGCGAGAAGGTGCCCGGATACCGGGAGGAGCAGGGCGTCGACCCGGACTCGATGACGGAGACCTTCGTGGCCATGCGGGTGGAGGTCGACAACTGGCGCTGGGCGGGGACGCCCTTCTACCTGCGGACCGGCAAGCGCCTGCCGCGGCGGGCGACCGAGGTCGCGATCCAGTTCAAGCCCGCCCCCCACCTGCCGTTCGCCGAGACGGCCGTCGAGACGCTCGAGCCGAACCTCCTGCTGCTGCGCATCCAGCCCGACGAGGGCGCCTCCCTGCGGTTCCTGGCGAAGGTCCCGGGCCCCCAGATCGACCTGCGCGTGGTGAGCATGGACTTCGCCTACGGCAGCGCGTTCCTGCGCAGCTCGCCCGAGGCGTACGAGCGCCTCCTGCTCGACGCGCTGCTCGGCGACTCGACCCTGTTCACGCGCTGGGACGAGGTCGAGCGCGCGTGGGAGATCCTCGACCCGCTGATCCAGCTGTGGGAGACCGAGCGGGACGACTTCCCGGAGTACCCGGCCGGCGGCTGGGGGCCGGAGGAGGCCGACCGCCTGATGGAG
This sequence comes from Miltoncostaeaceae bacterium, assembly GCA_963819845.1. Classification (GTDB taxonomy): domain Bacteria; phylum Actinomycetota; class Thermoleophilia; order Miltoncostaeales; family Miltoncostaeaceae; genus DATAGF01. The sequence goes on along the minus strand of CAWFXQ010000007.1, from coordinate 175,505 downwards.
CGCGACGGGCGCGAGTGGCGGCGCCTGTGAGCGAGCGCGACGGCTGGGACGGCCGGGGGGTCACGATCGCCGAGGTGGCCGACCGGCTGGCCGAGCAGCGGCGCCCGCCCGGCGGCGGCGCGCCCTACACGCTGTCGGGCGTGCTCAACCTGGTCGCGTACGTCCCGAGCCCCGACGACCTGGGCCCGATGCATGAGGTGATCGAGGGGCTGGCCGACCATCAGGCCTCCCGCACGATCCTGATCGCGGCGGCCGGCGAGGGCAGCGGCATGGACGCGGCCGTCAGCACCAGCTGCCGCCTGGCCGGCGGCTCGACGAACATGGCCCTGGAGCTGGTGGTCCTGACGGTCCGCGGCGAGACCCGCGAGGGCGCCGCGAGCGCCTGCATGCCGCTGCTGCGCTCCGAGCTGCCGACGGTCCTGTGGTGGCCGCAGCCGCCGGACGCGGAGGCGGGCGGGCGGCTGGCGGGCCTGCTCGACCTCGCCGACCGGGTGGTGACCGAGGCCGGGCGCTCCGACGACGCGGCGGCGGCGGTGCGGGCCCTCGCCGGCTGGCTGCCGGGCGACGACGGGCCGGCGGTCACCGACCTCGCGTGGGCGGCCGTGACGCCCTGGCGGCAGCTCATCGTCCAGGTGCTCGACCCCGATGCCGTCGCGGCGCTCGCGGCCGGCGGGGCCGCCGCCATCGCGCACGCGGGGCCGGCCGGCGCCGAGGCGCTGCTGCTGGCGGGGTGGCTGCGCGACCTCCTCGGCCCGGCCGCGACGGTGGAGCTGCGAGCCCGCGACGATGCCGAGCGGGGCGTGCTGGCGGTGGGGGTCGAGGGCCCGCGCGGGCGACGGCTCAGCGTCGAGCGCCTGCCCGGGCGGGACGCGGCGACCGTGACCGTGACCGAGCCCGACGGGGCGGCCCACGCCCGCACGCTCCCGCTGCCCGACGCGGGCCGCGCCCGGCTGCTGGCCGGCGAGCTGGAGATCCAGCGCAGGGACGCGGCCTTCGAGCGGGCGCTGGCGAGGGCGGCGGCGTGAGCGCGCCCGAGGTCGTGGTGGTGCCCGACATGGCCGCCCTCGCCGACGAGGCCGCCGCGCGGGTGGAGCGGGTGCTGCTCGACACCCCGCCCGGAGGGCGCGCCTCGGTGGCGCTGTCGGGCGGCTCGACCCCCCGGACCGCCTACCAGCACCTGGCCGCCCGCTGCCCGCCCTGGGCCCGCGTCAACTTCTTCTTCGGCGACGAGCGGATCGTCCCGCCCGATGCCGATGGCTCGAACTACAAGATGGCCCACGACGCCCTGCTGGAGCGCCTGCCCCTGCAGGACGACCAGGTCCACCGCATCCTCGGCGAGCTGACGCCCGACGAGGCGGCCGCCCGCGCCGAGGAGGACCTGCGGGCCCTCGTGCCGGGCGACCCGTACCCCCAGCTCGACCTGATCCTGCTCGGCATGGGCCCGGACGGCCACACTGCCTCGCTCTTCCCCGGCTCGCCCGAGCTGGAGGTGACCGACCGGCTGATGGTGCCGGTGCACCGCCCCGAGATGCCCCAGCCCTGGCGCGTCTCGATGACGATGCCCGTCCTGAACGCGGGCACGCGCGTGCTCGTCGTCGTCGGCGGCGCCGAGAAGGCGCCGATCGTGCCGCGCGCCATCGGGCGCGACCCCTCCATCCCCGCCGGCCGCCTCGACCCGGCCGGCCAGTTCACCTGGCTCCTCACCCAGGACGCCGCCGCGCAGCTCTAGCGGTCAGGCGGCGACGACCCGGTCGCGGCCGCCCGCCTTGGCCTCGTAGAGCGCGGCGTCGGCGCGGCGGAACACCTCGTCGGCGTCGGCGTCCGACGGCAGGCGCTCCGTGATCCCGATCGAGGCCGTCACGCCGCTCGCCCCGCCCACCGGCGCCCGGGCGATGGCGTCGCGCAGCCGCTCGGCCGCCGCGCGGCCGCCCTCGATGCCGGTGTCGGGCATCAGCCAGGCCAGCTCCTCGCCGCCGGTGCGCCCGACGATGTCGCCGCGGCGGGCGTGGCGCCGCAGCAGGGCGCCGATCGCCGCCAGGGCGTCGTCGCCGGCCCGGTGTCCGAGGGTGTCGTTGAGGGCCTTGAAGCGGTCGAGGTCGATCACGGCCAGGGCGAGGGTGCGGTCCCCCCGATCGGACTCCGCGACGGCGGCGGCCAGCGCGGCGTGGAAGGTCTCGTGGTTGACGAGGCCGGTGAGGGCGTCCGTGGTGGCCTGCTCCACCAGCCGCGCCCGCGTCTCGGCGTTGGCAACGCCGAGCGCCAGGAGCTGGGCGACGCGCTCGACGCGCTCGGCCGCGCCCCGCGGGGCCTCGAGCGGCGCGCGGAAGCTCGCCGACACGGCGCCCCAGACGCGCCCCTGCACCCGCACCGTGGCCGAGACCACGTGCGGCGGGCGGCGCTCGACCACCGGCGCCGGGCGGTGGACGGCCGCCAGCACCTGCTCGCCTCCGTCGGCGCGGAACCGCACGACGCGCGCGACCGCCGCGCCCAGCATCTGCACCAGCTCCCGGGCGACGAGCCGGTGGAGCTCAGCGCCCTCGGCCTGCCCGGCGACGCCCTCGGTGATGCGGCTCAGCGCCTCATGCTCGCGGTCGGCGAGGGCCCGGTCGGTGTCGTCGACGGTGACGATCTGCAGCCCCACGATCTCGCCGTCGTCGTCGCGGACGGCGCGCATGACCGACTCCAGCTCGACCACGCCGCCCCCGCGCCGGATGGCGCGGTAGCTCAGCGCCTGTCCGTCCAGACCCCAGCCCAGGCGCTCCCGGGCGTCCCGCCACAGCGGCAGGTCCTCGGAGTGCACGAGGGCGTCGACGTCGCGGCCGACCAGCTCGTGGGGCGCGAAGCCGGTGATCTCCTGCGCCGCCGGCGACGCCCAGGTGACGCGACCGTCCGCGTCGGCGAGCACGACCATGCCCTTCACGCTCTCGGCGAGGAGCAGGAACTGGGCCCGCATGGGGTCTCCTGCGGGCGGCGCGGCGTGCCGGGTCGTCATCTCCCATCCCCTCGGCATTCCGGCCCCCCGGCTTGAGCCCCCGGCCGCAGATCGCTCAGGTCGGGCCCCGCTCGATGATCGCGAGCGTGCGCCCGCCGGCGCGCGCGAGGCGCACGGGGGCGCCGAAGCAGCGGGAGAGGGGCCCCTCGCGCAGCACCTCCGGGGCGGCGCCGGCCGCCACGACCGCCCCCTCGCGCAGCAGCAGGGCGTGCGTCGTCGAGCCGGCCAGCTCCTCGAGGTGGTGGCCCACCTGGACCGTCGCGAGGTCCGGGTGGGAGCGCGAGAGGGCGTCGAGCCGCTCGAGGAAGGCCTCGCGCGCGGGCAGGTCCAGCCCCGCGGTCGGCTCGTCGAGCAGCAGCAGGCGAGGCTCCGGCATCAGCGCCCGCGCCAGCAGCACCCGCTGCTGCTCGCCGCGCGAGAGGGTCGCGACCCGGCGGCCGGCCAGCGGGGCGACGCCCATCTGCTCCAGCAGGGCCCGCGCGCGGATCCCGGCCGCCTCCCGCCCCTCCGCCAGCGGCACGATCGTGGCGGCGGCGCCGGTCATCACGGCCTCGAGCGCCGTCATGCGGGGCCGGAACGCGGCCGCCACCCGCGCGTCGACCGCGCCGATCCCCGCCCTCAGGGCCCGGACGTCCGTCGCCCCGAGCGTGCGCCCGAGCACCCGGGCGCTGCCCTCGCTGGGGAAGAGGGTCGCGCCGGCCACCGAGAGGAGGGTCGTCTTGCCGGCGCCGTTCGGCCCCACGACGGCCCAGCGCTCGCCGGCCCCGACGCGCCAGTCGACGCGGTCCAGCAGCACGGCCCGGCCGCCGCCCGGCCGGGCGCGCCAGACGCGCACGGCCGCCATCTCGACGGCCGGCGGGGCGCTATCCGAGGAAGAGCGCGCGGGCGTCGTCGACGACGCGGTCGCCCTCCACGTCGGCCCGGGCCCGCTCCTCGGCGGGCACCTCGGGCTCGGGGTCGTCCGACAGCCGGCGGGGCAGCGGCGCGCCGACCAGCTCCTCGGCGGGGCGCCACCAGCTCTCGGGGATCTCGTCCTCCAGCTCGGTGTCGAGCATCTCGGCGAAGAGGAGGGTCCAGGCGCGCGGCACCACCTCGTAGGTGTAGCCGCCCCCGCCCAGCGCCACCCAGCGCCCGCCGGCCGTCTCGCGCGCCAGCTGGTGCAGCGACCGGTACGCCCGCGGGAAGGAGGGCATGGTCACCTGGAGGTGGGCGAGCGGGTCGGCGTGGTGGGGGTCGGCGCCGTCCTGCGTGACGATCACGTCGGGATCGAACTCCAGCACCGCCGGGGCGATGACCTCCTCGATGGCTCGCACGTAGGGGCGGTCGCCCGAGAAGGGCGGCAGTGGCACGTTGATCGAGGTCCCCTCGGCGGCGCCGATGCCGCGCTCGGCCATGCCCCCCGTCCCCGGGAAGAGGTAGCGGCCGGTCTCGTGCACCGAACACGTCAGCACCCGCGGCTCCTCGAAGAAGATCCACTGGGTGCCGTCGCCGTGGTGGACGTCGATGTCGATGTAGGCCACCCGCTCGGCGCCCGCGTCCAGCAACGCCTGGATGGCCACCGCCGGGTCGTTGTAGACGCAGAAGCCCGACGCCCGGTTGGCGAGGGCGTGGTGGAGCCCGCCGCCGGCGAAGAAGGCCTGGTCGGCGCGGCCCTCCCAGATCGCCATCGCCGCCGCCACCGAGGCACCGCACACGGCCGCGGCCGCCTCGTGCATCCCGGCGAAGGCCGGCGTGTCACCCCCCGCCGCCAGGCCCCACTGGGAGGCCTCCCACGCCGCCGACATCGCCGGGCTCTCGCTGTAGCGGCGCACGGCGGCCACGTAGGCCGGCGCGTGGACGCGCTCGATCAGCGCGTCAGGAGCCGGCTCCGAGACGATCGCCTCGACCCCCTCGCGCTCGGTCAGGCCGTAGGCCCGCATCAGGTTGACCGCCAGCCGGCGCCGCAGAGGCTGCATGGGATGGTCGGCCCCGAGGTCGTAGGAGGGGGCGTTCTCGATGGTCACGAACGCGGTCCGGGTCACGCGGAAACGCTAGCCCATCCCCGCACGCCGACCGTGGGCCGGTCGGCAGCGTACAAAAAGCATGACTTGTACGTCTGATACATGATGTGTACCCTTCGGCTATGTCCGGCGATGCGACGCTCACCGTCTCCGAGGCGCGCAGGCAGCTGGCCTCGGTCATCGATCGTGCTCGTGCCGAGCACGCGCCGATCTACCTCGCCCGCCGGGGACGTCGCGTGGTCGCGGTCATCGACGCCGACGATCTGGAGCGGCTCCTCGAGCTCGCCGAGGACATGGCCGACATCCGTGCCGCGGCCGAGGCGCGCGAGGAGATGCGGACGACCGGCGAGACCCCGATCCCCTGGGAGCAGGTCAAGGCCGATCTCGGCCTGACGTGACCTACCGCATCACCCTGGCGCCCTCCGCCGCGCGCCAGCTTCGCACGCTCGACCCACAGGCCCGCCGGCGCATCCAGGCGGCGCTCGAGCTCCTCGCAGCCGACCCACGGCCGCCCGCCGCCACCCGGCTCGTCGGTGGCTCGGGCGAGTGGAGGGTCCGCACCGGCGACCACCGCATCATCTACGAGATCGAGGACGACCGACTCCTCGTCCTCGTGCTGCGCATCGGCCACCGGCGCGACGTCTACCGCAGTCGATGATCCGCCCGGGATGTGACCCGTGGGTGACGCCCCGCGAGAACTGCTGCTACACACCCACCACGAGGCCTGGCGAACCGTTGACCGACCCGGGAGGTCGCCGATGCGCGGATTGATGATGGACGGGCCCTTCACGCTGGCGGCGATCGTGCGGAGGGCCGAGTCGGTCTTCGGCGCGCGCGAGGTGGTCACGCGGGGGTTCGACGGCCCGCCGCGGCGTACGGACTACGCCGGGGTGGCATCGCGGGCCCGGCGCCTGGCCGCCGGGCTCCAGCGCCTCGGCGTGCGGCCCGGGGACCGGGTGGCGACGTTGTGCATGAACCACCACCGCCACCTCGAGGCCTACTTCGGGGTCCCGGCGACGGGGGCGATCGTGCACACCCTCAACCCGCGCCTGCACGCAGACGACCTCGCGCTGATCGTCGGCGACGCCGGCGACCGGGCGATCGTCGTCGACGAGGGGCTGCTGCCCGTGCTCGACGCCCTGCGCGAGCGCGTTGACCCGGGCGCGGTGGTCGTGGCGGGCGGCGGCCCCGTCCCCGACGGCGCGGTGGCGTTCGACGACCTGCTGGAGGACGATCCCGGCGCGGAGGCCTTCCCGGAGGCCGACGAGCGCGACGCGGCCTTCCTCTGCTACACGTCGGGCACCACCGGCCTGCCCAAGGGCGTCCTCTACTCGCACAGGGCGCTCGTGATCCACTCCCTGGTGTCGGGGCACGGGGACGTCCTCGACGTGCGCGAGGCCGACACGGTCATGCCCGTCGTGCCGATGTTCCACGTCAACGCCTGGGGCCTTCCCTTCACCTGCGCGATGACCGGCGCCCGGCTGGTGCTCCCCGGGCCGCGGCTGGACGCCGCCAGCCTGCTGGCCGCGATCGCCGAGGAGGGGGTGACGATCACGGCCGGGGTCCCGACCGTCTGGCTGGCGCTCCTGGCGGCGCTCGACGCCGAGCCCGGCGCGCACGACATCTCGACGCTGCGGTCGATCATCGTGGGCGGCTCGGCCGCGCCCCGGGCGATGACCGAGGGCCTCGAGCGGCGCCACGGCGTGCCGGTGCTGCACGCCTGGGGCCTCACCGAGACCGCGCCGGTGGGGACCGTCAGCCGCCTTCCGCCCGACCTCGCCGGCGCGCCACTCGAGCGGCGGGCCGACGTGCTGGCGGCCCAGGGCCGGCCGGTGCCGTTCGTCGAGCTCCGCCTCCGGGGCGAGGAGGGCCTGGTGCCGCACGACGGCGCGGGGATGGGCGAGCTTGAGGTGCGCGGCCCCTTCGTGGCCGGCGGCTACTTCGGCGGCGCGGGCGCGGACCGCTTCACCGACGACGGGTGGTTCCGCACCGGCGACATCGGGACCGTTGACGAGCGCGAGGTCATGCGCATCACCGACCGCGAGAAGGACCTCGTCAAGTCGGGCGGCGAGTGGATCAGCTCGGTGGCCCTCGAGAACGCCCTCATGGGCCACCCCGACGTGGCCGAGGCCGCCGTCATCGCGATCCCCGACGAGAGGTGGCAGGAGCGCCCCCTCGCCGTGGTGGTCGCGCGCGAGGGCGCCTCGCCCACGCCCGACGAGCTCATCGACCACCTGCGCCTCTCGTTCGCCCCATGGTGGCTGCCCGACCGCGTGGAGTTCGTCGACGCGCTCCCCCGGACGGCCACCGGCAAGTTCAAGAAGGCCGACCTGCGCGCGCGCTTCGGCACACCCGGGACCACGTGAGAGCCAATCGTGGCGGCCGGGGGGCGGCGCTGCCGGTCGCCGGCCCCGCCTGACCGTCAGGCCGAGGCCACCACCGTCCAGGGGACGACCCGCCGCGCGGTGACCAGGCCCGCGGCGACGTAGGGGTCGCCCTCGGCGAAGCGCTCGGCCGCCGCCGGGTCGTTGCCGGGCAGCACGAAGGCGGCCCCCGTGGGCGGATCGCCGGTCGCCCCGGCCATCGTCATGCGCCCGGAGCCGATCCACTCGGCGATCCAGGCCAGGTGCGCCTCGCGGTGGGGCCCGCGCCGCTCGAGCACGTCCCCGACGTAGTCGTAGAGCAGGATCACGTGGGGCCCGGTCAGCCGACCCGCTCCAGGGTGAGTGTGTAGTCGGGGCTCCCGCGGCGGGCCGTGACGCGCACGAAGTGGCGCCCGTTCTTGCGGGCCGTGTAGACGACGACCTTCGTGGTCCGCGAGCCGTCGCGGCGGCCGACGAGGTTGCGCCGCCCGCCCGGGTCCTTCGGCCGCACCGTCGTCGTGCCCGGCCTCCACAGGGAGAGGTCGGCGCGGCCGCGGCGGTAGGAGAGCGTCGCCCGCAGGCGCTGGCCGCGGTTCACCCTCACCGCGACGACGTCGTCGGGGTCGTCGTACCGGTTGACGACGGCCTCGACCACCACGGGCTCGCTCAGGCGCGAAAGGAGCCGGGTGCCGGACAGCCACTTCACGTCGTCGTCGATCTCCGAGTCGTCCACCGCCGGCGCCTGCAGCGTCACGGCGGCCCGTGGGTTGACCACGCCGAAGCCGGCCGCGTCGTCGCGCCCGACGGGGCCGATGTCCTCGGCCGTCGCCTTGATCTGCCGCATCACCTGATTGGGGCTGAGGACGTTGGCGTTGCTCGCCATCACCAGGGCCGCGACGCCGGAGACGTAGGGGGCCGACATCGAGGTGCCGTCCTTCAGCGCGTAGCCGGGCCGCAGGTCGCGCTCGGTCACGCGCCGGGGCACGCTCGAGACCACGTTCACCCCGGGAGCGATGACGTTGACCGACCGGTTGCGGTTCGAGAACGCGGCCACGCCGTAGGGCTGGAGGCAGTCCGGCGAGGGCCGGTCGTCGCATTGGGCGCCCACCCCGAGGACGTGGCTGTAGGCGGCGGGGTAGTTGAGCGCGTCGCCGTAGTCGTTGCCCACCGACGCGACGATCAGGGCGCCGCGCCGCGTCGCCCAGAGGATGGTGTCCTGGAAGGCCTGGGCGTAGCCGTCCCCGCCGGCCGAGATGTTGATGACCCGGGCACCGTTGCGGACGGCGTGGCGGATGCCCCGGATCATCGTCAGGTCGCTGCTCTCGCCGACGCGGTTGGCGATCTGGACCGGGATCACCTCGGCGACGCCCGCGCCCGCGGGGGCGACGCCCACCACGCCGACCCCGTTGGCGGGAGCGGCCGCGATGCCGGCCACGTGGGTGCCGTGGCCCGAGTCGGCCACGTCGGACGCGTCGTCGTTGCCCCGCAGGGTGCTCCGGCCGGCGACGAGGGGGCTCGCGGGGCCGCCCCACTCCTCGTGGGTGGCGTCGATGCCGCTGTCGAGGATCGCGATGCGGGGGCGGCCGGCGGGGGTGGTCAGGTCGGCACCCCACAACGGGCGCGGCGACAGCAGCCCCCACTGGAGCGCGGGGGTGAAGAGCGGGTCGGTGAAGGCCGGCGCCGGGCCGAGGGGCGCGGGCGGGGCGGGGCGCGGGCGCTCGTCGGTGGCGCGGGCGAGCGACCACTCGGCGCCCGCCACCCGCGGGCGCGCGAGCGCCCGGTCGCGCGCCCCGTCGACCTCGGCCGGGCGCACGCTCCAGACGCCCGCCTCGGGCAGGGCCGGCGCGACCGCCCCGAGCCCCTCCAGCCGGTCGCGCGCGACCTCACCCGGCGGGGCGTCGGCGAAGCTCACCAGCAGCGTGCGCGACCCGTCGGCAGACCCCGAAGCGACGGCGCTCGAGACGAGCACGAGGCCCAGCAGAGCGACGGCGACCCCGGCGAGCAGCGCCGGCCGCATCGGGGCCGTGGTCACCACGGCCCCGACGTGATCGGCATGCGGCGGTCGCGCCCGAAGGCGCGGGGGGTGATCTTGATGCCGACGGGCCCCTGGCGCCGCTTGTACTCGGCGCGGTCCACCATCCGCACGACCTCGGCGACCACGGCCTCGGCGTGGCCCCGCCGCACCAGGTCGTCGGGCTCGAGGCCCTGCTCCACGTAGCCCTCCAGGATCTCGTCCAGCAGGTGATAGGGAGGAAGGCTGTCGGTGTCGAGCTGGCCGGGTCGCAGCTCGGCCGTCGGCGGCCGGGCGATGGTCGCCTCGGGGATCACCTCGCGCCCCTCCGACGCGTTGCGCCAGCGCGCGAGCCGGTAGACCCACGTCTTGGCGAGGTCCCGCAGAGGCGCGAAGCCGCCGACCATGTCGCCATAGAGGGTGCTGTAGCCGACCGAGATCTCGCTCTTGTTGCCCGTGGCCAGCACCAGCAGGCCGAGCTTGTTGGAGAGGGCCATCAGCAGGGTGCCGCGCGCGCGCGCCTGGAGGTTCTCCTCGGCGGTGTCCGGCTCCCGGCCCGCGAAGGCCTCGGCCAGCACCTCCTCGAAGGCAGCCGTGACCGGCACGATCGGGAGCTCCACCAGGCGGATCCCGAGCGCCTCGGCCAGGGCCTGCGCCCCCGCCAGGCTCTCGGGCGAGGAGTGCGACGACGGCATCGCGACGCCCGTCACCCGCTCGGAGCCGAGCGCGTCGGCGGCGATCGCCGCGGTCAGCGCCGAGTCGATCCCGCCCGACAGGCCGACCAGCACCCCCGGGAAGCCGTTCTTGCCGACGTAGTCGCGCACGCCGGTGCGCAGGGCGGCCCACACCTCGGGCTCGTCGGCCAGCGCCCGCGCGACCAGGCCGTCCGGGGCGGGCCCGCGCCGTTGCGCGCCCCGGGCGCGGCGACGACCGGCGTCGCGGCGCAGGGCGCGCCCGCCGGCAGGCGGCGGGCCAGCGGCTCGCGCAGCCGCCGCCGCGCGGAGAGGCCGAGGTTGACGTCGGCCACCAGGAGATGCTCCTCGAACTGGGGCGCGCGGGCCACCAGCTCGCCGGCCGCGTCGAGCAGCGCCGAGCGCCCGTCGAAGACCAGCTCGTCCTGGCCGCCGACCAGGTTGCAGAAGGCCAGCGCCGCGGCGCAGTCGTCGGCCCGGGTCGCCAGCATCGCCTCGCGGCGGTCGCCCTTGCCGCGGTGGTAGGGCGAGGCGGAGATGCAGCAGATCAGGTCCACCCGCGCCGCCGCCAGGTCGGCGGCGACCGGGCTCGGGTACCAGATGTCCTCGCACACCGCGAGCCCGATCCGGGCGCCGAGGGCCTCCAGCACGAGCGGGGCGTCGCCGGCCATGAAGTAGCGCGCCTCGTCGAACACCCCGTAGTTGGGCAGGAAGCGCTTGCGGTAGACCGCCTGCACCGCGCCGTCGGCCACGACGGCCGCGGAGTTGTGGCACTCGCCGTCCCACTCCGGGAAGCCGATCACCGCCAGGCCCCGGCGCACCCCCGCCGCCAGGCCGTCGAGCGCCTCGCGGCACGCCGCGGCGAACGCGGGGCGCAGCAGGAGGTCCTCGGGGGGGTAGCCCGAGACGGCGAGCTCGGGGAGCAGGGTGATATCGGCGCCCGCCTCGGCGGCGTCGGCCAGCGCGGCCGCAGAGCGGGCCGCGTTGCCGTCGATGTCGCCGACGACCGTGTTGACCTGGGCGAGCGCGACGCGCACGGGGGCGTGCTCCCGGACGGTGTGGGGCTTCCGCGCCTCGGCCGGTGGGGGACGGCGCGGTAGGCTTGACGTTCGACCAACGATACGCCACCCCGGCCGGCGCGCGAGCCCGGCGGGAGGGCGCCGAGCCGAGAGGACGAGCATGAGCGAAGGGCTGCCACCGCAGCGCCGCGGGGTCCCCCTGGGCGGCGGTCCCGGCGGCCCCGGAGGGCGCGCCGGCCGCTCGAACCTGAGCCCCCGCGAGGGCGCCGAGGAGGCCGAGCGGCGCAGCGGCCTCCCCTGCTTCCACGCCGGCCAGAAGGTGGCCGGGATGTTCGGCTGCGTCGCCTGCCAGTTCCAGATCCGCAACCGCGGGCCGCTCCCGACGTGCCCGCAGTGCGGCGAGATCGTCTGGGCGTACCTCGAGGAGGGCCCGCGCCCGGTCCCCGAGGGCGAGGAGCCGGGCGCCGCGCCGGCCGCGGCTCCCGACAAGCCGGGGCCGATCGTGGAGGAGGGCGTCAAGCTCGACGCCCCCGTGTCCGTGCAAGAGAACGTCAAGCTCGAGCCCTGACCGGCGCCGGCCGTGCGGCGAATTGCGTAAGCCCGCGGCCCCGGCCTCACAGATCCCGAACAGAGTGACCCAAACCGCTTACGCGCAGACCTCGGCTCCCACATCCGGGCGATGGAGCATGCCGACGACACATGGCGGGGCCCCCCGTGGGCGCCGCCGCCTCGTTGGAGGTGGATCGATGCGTCGGGCTCTCGTGGCCGCGATCGCCCTCATGCTCCTCATCGCCCTTCCCGCCCTGGCGTCGGCCGCTGAGCCGACCGGGCAGGTGGCGGCCGAACGCGGGCCCTCGGCCCGGGTGCAGGCGTCGGGCAGCGGGCTGATCTCCGTCGCGGGCCGAATCTCCGTGAACGGACTGATCCCCGGTCGAGGGATCGTCGTGGTGCGTGACCGTCGGGGCGACGCCCGGGCCTACCTGGCCGGGGAGGAGCTGGAGCTGAAGCGCTGGGAGAGGACGCGCGTGCGGCGCGCGTCCGGCCTCCTCTACGTCACCGGCTCGAACGTGACGGTCACGGTCATCGGCGACGAGCTCTCGTTCTCGATCGCCGGGCACGGACGGCTGCTCCTGAACGGATCCGGCGTCTACCGGCTCGACGGCGGGCCGGAGGCCGAGTGGTCCGGCGAGTGGATGCGCATCGCCCCCTCCACCTCCACGGCGGAGACAAGGAGAGCTCGGCGATGCGCAAACTGCTCCTCATCGGCGGCGCCTCGGCGCTGATCGCCCTGCCGGCCGGTGCGCTGGCACAGAACGACGAGCCGGTCCCCGAGACGGACCCGGCGGCCGAGGAGGTCGTCACCAAGACGACCGACAAGGCGCTCCATTCCGAGGGCACCGGGCACTTCCGCTACGAGGGCTCGGGCGGGGTCGCCATCACCGGCGAGGGCGTCGTCAAGGTCCGCGACCTCTCCGGCAAGAAGGACCTGGTCACGACGCCGGCCGGGTTCGGCCCGACGAAGACCTCGAAGGACGGGACCTGGACCCGCTACGAGGGCAAGGGCACCCTCACCCTCGACGGCTCGCAGTTCTCGGTGAAGGTGAGGGGCACGTTCAGCCTGGACATCGACCCGACCGCGACCAACCCGGCCATCGGCGTCGCCCGCGACTGGGGCAAAGGCGAGACGACCCTCGAGGGCGGCGTGCCCTGGCCCTTCTGGACCAACCAGAAGCTGCTGCTGACCGGCGGCCCGATGTCGGTCGACCTCTTCGGGCGCGGCGGGCCGCGCTGGCAGAAGGACGACGAGGGCCACAAGGGCCGCGGCGGCAAGAGGGTCACCGTCCGCAAGGTCGTGGTCACCAAGAAGTTCGTCAACGGGGTGAAGGTCTCGTCCCGGCGGGTGGTCACCGAGCGCGGCTGGTGGAAGTGGAACCGCCGCGGCCCGGGCGCGACGTGGCGCCTGAACGGCCCGGCCTCGGGCACCGTGGACATCAAGGACATCGACGGCCGCGTCCGCGTCTGGGACAAGTCGGCCGGCAAGGACCTCAAGGTGACGGCGCCCGCCGGCACCTCGACCAGCCCGCCCCTCGCCGACGGGTCGGTCGTCTACTACGGGCTCCGGGACGCGCAGGTCACGATCGCCGGCACCGGCTTCCGCATGAAGGCGGTCGGCTGGGACGTCGAGGGCACCTTCAGGCCGACGGCGGGGAGCCTCGCCCGCAGCTTCGTGCTCGGGAAGGGCACCTTCGACACGGCCGACTTCCAGGACGTGTGGGCCGCGCAAGTGGCGGGGCGGCTACCGGGTGCTCCTGCAGCCGCCGGCCACGCCGCCGGTCGCGGCGCCGGTCGCGGCGAAGTGAGCGCGGTCGTCGGGGGGCGGCCGGTGGACCTGTCCACCCGGCGCCAGTACCATCGGGCGCCGATGCCGCCCCCCGACGACCGGCAGCGCGTCCTGATCGTTGAGGACGAGCCCAACATCGCGTCGTTCGCGCGGATGTACCTCGAGGCGGCGGGGTTCGACGTGGCCCTCGCCGCCCGCGGGGACGACGGCCTCCGGATGGCCGAGGAGGCCCCGCCCCACCTGATCATCCTCGACCTCATGCTCCCGGGGCTCGACGGCTACGAGGTCACCAAGCGGCTGCGCCAGAAGGGCCAGACGCCGATCATCATGCTCACCGCCCGCGACGACGCGGTCGACAAGGTCGTGGGGCTCGAGCTCGGCGCCGACGACTACATCACCAAGCCGTTCAACCCGCGCGAGCTCGTGGCGCGGGTGCGGGCGGTGCTGCGCCGGGCCGAGAGCCAGCCGGCCGGCTCGGCCCAGCCCCAGCCGGCGACCATCGAGGTTGACGAGCTCCGCATCGAGGTCGGCGGGCGCGAGGTCTTCGTGAACGGCGAGGTGGTGGCGCTGACGCCCAAGGAGTTCGACCTCCTGGTGACCCTGATCGAGAACCGCGGCCTGGTGTTGACGCGCGAGCAGCTGCTGGAGCGGGTCTGGGGCTTCACCTTCCTGGGCGACAGCCGCACGATCGACGTCCACGTCCGACAGCTGCGGCGCAAGCTCGGCGACGCCTGCCCGATCCAGACCGTGTGGGGCACCGGCTACAAGGTCCCCGCCAAGCGGTGACCTGGGCGGCCCCGTGGCGGACGCTCCGCGGGCGCCTGGTGCTCGCGGCCGTCGCGGGCCTGGTGACCGCCGCGGTGGTCTTCGCCGCGGTCGGCGCCGGCCTGATCCGGTCGCAGTCGCAGGCCGTGGCCCGCGGCGAGCTCGACCGCCAGGCGCAAGCGCTGGCGGGCATCGTGAGCGGCCAGGCCGAGCGGGCCGCCGAGCGCGGGACCGAGTTCCGCTCCTATCGGCCCGACGCCCTCGAGGCGCTGGTCGGCCCGGAGGCACGCGTCTTCTACACGGGGCTGCAGCTCACCCCGGGGGCCGAGCGGCCGACGGGCGAGTTCCCGGAGGTGGCCGCCGACGAGCTCGACTACGGGATCCTCGAGAGCGAGGGCGTGCAGCGCATCGACTTCCGACTCCCCGAGAGCGACGAGGCCTACGAGGCCTCGGCGGCGCCGGTCTACCTGGGCGACAGCGTCTTCGGCGCGGTGCTCCTGGCCCGGCCGCCGGGGCAGCTGGCCTCGGCGTGGCCGAACGTCGCCGGCCGGGTCGTGGGAGCGGCCGCCATCGGGCTGGCGGTGGCGCTCGCGCTGATGCTGCTGCTCACGCGGCGCATCACCCGCCCGCTGACGGCGATGCAGGCCGCCACCCACCGGGTCGCCGAGGGCGACCTGCGCACCGAGCTGGGCTCCACGGGCACCCAGGAGCTCGACGAGCTGGCGTCCGACTTCAACCTCATGGTGCGCCGTCTGGCCGAGCGCGACGGCGAGACTCGCGAGTTCCTGATGCGCATCACACACGACCTGCGCACGCCGCTCACGGCGATCCGCGGCCACGCCGCCGCCCTCTCGGACGGCGTGGTGCCCGACGCGGACGTTCCCCGGTCGCTGGCGGCGATCGAGGGCGAGGCCACGCGCCTGGAGACGCTCGTCGCCGACCTGCTCGACCTGGCCCGCCTCGACACCCACCGCTTCAAGCTCGACCTGGCCCGGGTCGAGCCGGCCGACGTGATCGACCGGGCCTTCGACGCGATGGAGGCCGAGGCCACCGCCCGCGGGGTCGCCTACGAGCGGCGCATCGATCCGATGCCCTCGGTGGTCACCGACGAGACGCGCGTCCAGCAGATCGTGGTCAACCTGCTCGACAACGCCCTGCGCTGGACCCCCGAGGGCGGCACGGTGCGCCTGGAGGGGCGTGCGCTGGCGACCGGCGGCGTGTCGGTGACGGTGACCGACACCGGGCCCGGCGTGCCCGACGGCGACCGCGAGCGCATCTTCGACGCGTTCCAGTCGTTCGAGACGCCCGACGGCCGCCGCGGCAGCGGGCTGGGGCTGGCGATCAGCCGCCAGCTCGCCCGCGCGCTGGGCGGCGACGTGAGGGTGGAGAGCCGCGAGGGGGCGGGCAGCCGCTTCGTGCTCGAGCTTCCGGCCAAGGGGGCCTTGGCCCCTGTCGGCGCCAAGGCCTAGGCGTCAAGCCGAGGCCGGAAGCCCCTCTCGTTCAGCCCCGTGGGACCAATTGGATGCGCACGTGGATCTTGCCCGGGGTGCCCTGCTCGCCCGGGTACTCCAGGTTCACAGTGAACTGCCGCGGCGTCGCGCGGGTGTCGGTGATCACGACCGACCCGGTGTTGCCCCCGGAGATCGTGGCGAAGCCCTGCAGGACGGCCTTGCCCGACGGCGCCGTGTACGTGTAGGTCTGGAAGGCGTCGAAGTTCTTGAACCGCGTCGGGTTCGCCTTCACGGTCTGGTTGATGACGGTCAGACCCGCGGCCTTGGCGTCGCTCGGCGGAGCCGCCGGGATCGTCGTGCTCGACTGGCCGTTGGCGATCAGCGCGCCGGTCGCGGCGCCGACGACGGCGGCGCTGACCAGGGCGGCGGCCACGGTGCGGCCGCGGGTGGTCGTGGGAGTGCGCATCAAGTGTCCTCCTGGGTGGCCCGAAGGGTCGATCCTCCCCCAACCCCCTCCCCGGGCGCCAGAGGACCTGGGTCTCCTGGAGCCGGCCGGATGCCGTCGGGGCCGGAACGACGGCGCCCGCGCCCTCCGTGGGGAGGGACGCGGGCGCGGTTGCCGACCGTCAGGTGAGGGGACCGCCTACGCGGTGGCCTCCTCGGGGTGCGGAGCGAGCACCACGTCGCCGCGCTCGCCGGTGCGGACGCGGATCGACTCCTCCACGGGAAGGATGAAGATCTTCCCGTCCCCGGGCTCGCCCGTGTGGGCGAGCTCGAGGATCGTGTCGATGGCGCGGTCCACGTCGCCGTCGTCGACGACCATCTCCAGCTTCAGCTTGGGTCGCAGGAAGATGGTGGTCTTGGCGCCGCGGTAGCTCTCGGTGAAGCCCTTCTGTCGCCCGGAGCCCTTGACCTCCGTGACGCTCATGGAGGGGAGCCCCATGTTCGCCAGGCGGTCGTGGATGGCCTCCAGGGCCTCGTGACGGATGAACGCCTCGATCTTCTTCACGGACTGTGCTCCTTACGAGGCGGTGGCCGGGTCGGACGCGGTCGCGGCTCCCGCCGGGGCGGGCGCCGGTGCCGCGGGGTTGTCCTCCGGCTCGGCGCCGGGGACGTCGATGAACCGCTCCGGGTAGCCGAACATGCCGTGCTCGGAGATGTCCAGGCCGCGAAGCTCCTCGTCCTCGCTCACGCGCAGGCCCACGGTGTGCTTGATCGCCATGAACACGATCAGCGACGCCGTGAAGGTGAAGCCGATCGTGGCGAGCACGCCGTAGAACTGCACCCACAGCTGGCTGGCGGAGCCCGTGTAGAACAGGCCGCCCTCGCCGACCGCGAGAGCGGTCGCCCGCCCCTCGGTGGCGAACAGGCCGCAGGCCAGGGTGCCCCAGATGCCGGCCATGCCGTGCACCGGCAGGGCGCCGACCGGGTCGTCGATCTTGATCTTGTTGACCGCGACCACGAGCGGCGGCACGATGATGCCCGCGAAGGCGCCGATCACGATGGCCGCCCACGGGTCCACGAACGCGCAGGGGGCGGTGATCGCCACCAGGCCTGCGATGGCGCCGTTGCCCATCTGCGATACGTCGAGCGTCTTGAACATGATCAGGGAGCCGACGGTCGCGCCGATGACGCCGGCGGCCGCCGCGAGGTTCGTGTTCACCGCCACGTCGGCGAAGTTGACGCCGATCGCGTTCAGGAACGACCCCGGGTTGAAGCCCATCCAGCCGACCCACAGGATGATCACGCCCAGGATCATCAGCGGCATGGAGTGGCCGGGGATCGGCACCGCCTTGCCGTCTCGGAACTTCCCGATGCGCGGTCCCAGCACGATCGCGCCCGCGAGCGCGGCGAGCGCGCCCTGGAGGTGGACGATCGAGGAGCCGGCGAAGTCCTGGAAGCCGTCCTGCAGGAGCCACCCGCCGCCCCAGGTCCAGTGGGCCACGATCGGGTAGATCACGCCCGTGAAGGCGATGGCGAAGATGATGTAGCCGATGAACTTGGTGCGGTCGAGCATGGCGCCGAAGACGATCGCCAGCGAGACGGCGCAGAAGACCACCTGGAAGAAGTAGGTGATCTCGAAGTTCGTCGCGCTGTACGCGAGCGACGCGTAGTCGACGGCGGGGTTGCTGTTGTCGAGGAACCAACCGCTCGAGCCGAGGAAGTCGTTGCCGGTCCCGAAGGCCAGCGAGAAGCCGACGGCCCAGAACATCAGGAAGGCGATCGACACGTTGATGAGGATCTTCCCCATCACCGCGCCGGCGTTCTTCATGCGCGAGAGACCCACCTCGAGCATCGCGAAGCCGGCCTGCATGAACAGGACGAGCACTGCGGCGAAGAAGATGAAGGTCGAGTTGAGCGCGATGTCCGCGTCACTGACGTCCTGAGCGGCGGCAAGGGCCGGGACCAGAAGCAGCAGCACGGCCACCAGAGCCGGCACGAGCCGGAAGGACCTCAATCGCATCTACTCTCCTTGGGCGAAAAAGGACGACAGGCCCGGAGGGCCCCGAGTGCGCTGAGGCTATGGAGAGGGCCGTCGGGGGGCTTTAGCCACGTGTATGAGAGTTCGGCCCCGGGGTTCGCCCGGTGGACAAGGGCCGCCCGCCCGCCGCGGGGCCCCGCGCGGGTGTGTGTGCCGATTGGCCGGCGTGCGGTCCGGCCAATTGGCACGGTCACGGGCCGCGCGGCGCCGGGGCCTCCGCGGCGAGGGCCGCGCCCCGGGCGAGGAGGCCGGCAGCCTCGCGATCCATCCCCTCGCCGAGGTACCAGGCGGCGGCGTCGAGGGCGACGACCGCGCGCCAGGCGTCGATCGCCGCCGCCACCTCGCCGGCCGAGCCGTAGCCCTCCAGGACGGCGGAGCACACGTCGCCGGGCAGGCGGTTGAGCTCGGCGAGGTAGGCGAGGTCCTCGGCGGGGTCGCCCATCCTCCAGAACTCCCAGTCGACCAGGGCCGGCCCCGCGGGGCCCCAGACGATGTTGGCCTCGACCAGGTCGCCGTGCAGGAGCCGGAAGGGA
Organism: Miltoncostaeaceae bacterium; assembly: GCA_963819845.1. GTDB lineage: Bacteria > Actinomycetota > Thermoleophilia > Miltoncostaeales > Miltoncostaeaceae > DATAGF01. Next base: position 156,856 of record CAWFXQ010000007.1, on the reverse strand, counting down.
TCGGCGGCGGCGGGCGGCAGCGGGGCCGCCCGGAGGGCCCGGCGGGCGAGGCCGGCGTGCGGGGTGCCCGCCAGGGCCGCCTCGGCGTCCTCGGCGCGCCGCTCGCGGTAGGCGGCGGGCGACCGGGCCGGCTCGGGCCACGACCAGAGCCCGCCCTCGGCGCCGCGGCGCAGGTCGTGGAGCTCGCGCAGGACGGCGCCCAGGCGCCGGGCGTCGCCCGCGCCGAGCTCCGCCAGGGGGCGCGGCGCGCCCGGGCAGCGGGTCGCGACCACCCGCCCCGGCCCCGCGGCGACCAGCCGGGGGGCCCAGGTGCGCCCGGCGACCAGGCGCAGGCCCTCGGCCTCGCGGGCGAGCGGCTCCGCCGGCCCGCTCTTCTCGATCGCCGGCTCCGGGCCCGGGATGTCGCGCAGTGCGAAGCGGGCGCTCACGGCCGCAGGTTACGGGCGGAGGGCCCGCGGCCGCGGCGGCGATGTGCGACCGTTCCCCGTGGGTGGTCCGCCGCACGAAGATCCTCGCCACGCTGGGGCCGTCAACCGACGAGCCCGGCCGCGTCAACGAGCTGATCGCGGCCGGCATCGACGGCGGCCGGATCAACTGCGCCCACGACGGGCCCGACCAGTGGACGGCCCGGGCGGCGGGGCTGCGCGCCGCCGCCCGCCGGGCGGGGCGGCCGCTGACGCTGGTCGTGGACCTCGCCGGCCCCAAGATGCGGCTGGGGCAGGCCGTCGAGCGGCAGGTCCTGCGCGGGGAGCGGGTCGTCTTCTCGGCGGGCGCCGAGGCGGTCGACGGGCAGGTGCCGACCCGCTGGCCCGGCCTCGCCGCGGCCGTGACGGTGGGGCGCTCGGAGATCGTGATCGGCGACGGCACCCCGCGGCTGCGGGTGGTCGACGCGCAGCCGGCGCAGGACACCGTGACCGCGGTGGTCGAGCGGCCGGGCCGGATCGCGCCCCGCAAGGGGATCTACGTCACCCACGTCCAGACCCCCGCCGCGACGCTCGGCGACCGCGACCTCGCCGACCTGGAGGTCGCCTGCGACATCGGCGCCGACGTCGTGGCGCTCTCGTTCGTGCGGTCGGGCATCGACGTGCGCCGCCTGAGGGGAGCGCTCGGGGCACTCGGCAGCGAGGCCCGCGTGATCGCCAAGATCGAGAAGATCGAGGCCTACGATGTGCTCGAGGAGATCGTCGACGTCTCCGACGGGGTCATGGTCGCCCGCGGCGACCTCGGCGTGGAGGCCGGGGTCGCGCGCGTGCCGCTGATCCAGAAGGACGTGATCCGGCGCGCCGGGGCGATGGGCAAGCTCACGATCACCGCCACCCAGATGCTCGAGTCGATGATCACCCAGCCCGAGCCCACCCGGGCCGAGGCCGCCGACGTCGCCAACGCGATCCTCGACGGCACGTCGGCGGTGATGCTCTCGGGTGAGACCAGCGTGGGCCGCTACCCCGTGGAGACCGTGGCGGCCATGGGGGAGATCGCCGGCGAGGCGGAGGCCGGGGTGCCCCTGTCGCTGGGGCTCCTCTCCAGCGTGACCGGCAACGCCGAGGCGGTCATGCAGTCGGCGGTGCACCTCGCCCAGCAGGTCGGCGCGGCGGCGCTGGTCGTGACCACCGTCAGCGGCGGCGCCGCCCGGGCGGCGGCCAAGTACCGCCCCCGGCTTCCCGTGATCGCGCTCTCCGAGGACGAGCGCGTGCGGCGCCAGCTCGCGCTGGAATGGGGGGTGGTGCCCGGTCGCCTGCCGCCGCGGCCCGCCTCGGCCGAGGCGCTGGCCGCGCTCATGCTGGAGCGCGCGCGCGAGGTCGGCGGCCTGGAGAGCCACGACGTCGTCGTGATCGCCCACGGCCCGCCCGGCGCCGCCGCCGGGCGCACCAACACCGTGGCGGTGCGGACCGTCCCCTGACGGCTTGAACGGGCGCGACCGGCTCGCCGTAGATGAAGTCGTCCATCACCGCGGCGTCAACGGGCGTGGCCGCCGGGTCGGCGGCGTCTCGTAGCATCCGTCGATGGCACCGATCGCAACACTCCTCGCGATCGCGGCCGCCACGGCGCTCGCGCTGGCGGGCTGCGCCGGCGGGTCCGGCGGGGCCGGGGACCGCACCGATCCGCCGCCGCCCGACCGGCTCGCCGTGACCCTCGAGCCCGAGGCGGGCCCGACCTTCCGCGTCGCCCTCGACTGCGGGGTGGCAGATCTCGAGGCCTGCTCGCAGATCCTGGAGGCGCTGGGCGAGGCCGGCGACGACGAGACCTGCCTCCCCCTGCCGGACTCCGGCGAGCGGATCGTCGTGCGGGGGACGATCGGCGGCGAGGAGGTCGGCGCGGCGCTCGAGCGGCGCACCGACTGCGAGGCGCGCGTCTACGACCGGGTGCGGGAGGCGCTCGGCCCCGGCTAGCGCGAGGCGCCGTCGAGCCAGCCCTCGAGGACCGCGGCCGCGGCGGCGAGGTCGCCGACCACCGCGTCGGCGGCGGCCAGCTCGGCGGACCCGTGCGAGCCGGTCGCCACGGCCACGCAGCGCGCGCCGCCGGCCCGCGCGCACGCGATGTCGCGGGGCGTGTCCCCGACCACGGTGACCGCGCCGTCCGCGCCGGCGCGCGCCCGCGCGATCGGGACCAGGGCGTCGCGGCTCTCGTCGTCGGAGCCGAACCCCCCGCCTCCCTCGGGGAACCACCCGCCGAGGCCGGCGCGCGCCATTTTGGCCCACGCGATCGGCTCGAGGTTGCCCGTGAGCAGCGCCGGCGCGCCGCCGGCCCCCGCGATCCGCCCGATCGCGGCGTCGGCCCCGGGCGCCACGACCGGCGGCGGGTGGTACGCGTCCACGGCGGGATAGAGCTCGGCGGCCCGGGCCATCCACCGGCGCATCGCCGCGTCGATCGCCGCGTCGGAGAGGCCGTGGCGTCGCAGCACCAGGCGGGCGATCTCCGGGTCGGTGCGCCCGGCGGGCCCGACGGAGGCCACGTCGGAGGGGGTCGCCGCCACGCCGTGGACGTCGCCCATGGCCCGCACCAGGGCCTCGGTGTGCGCCCGCGGCGTCCCGTGCAGCAGGGTTCCGTCGATGTCGATCAGCACCAGCACGGTCGCCGAGGCTAGTCGCTCCGCTACCGTGACCGCAGGATGACGGGCGACGCCGCCGCGACCCTGCGGACCCCCTCCGAGTCGCTCGATCCGCGGGTGCGGCGGCTGTGGGCCCTCCACGGCCTCATCGGCACGGCGCTGGTCGCCGTCGCCGGCGCCGCCGTGATCGTGGCCTGGTCGCTGGCGGGAGACCCGCCGCTGGCCGCGCTGGTCGCCGGCCTGGCGGGCCTGGTGGCGCTGGGGGCCGCGGCGTCGCTCATCGCGCCGGGCATCGCCTACCGCTTCCTGCGCTTCGAGGTCACGCCGCTCGGCCTCTACCTGCAGCGCGGGTGGTTGACCCGGCAGTGGACCATCGTCCCCCACAGCCGCATCCAGGCGGTCGAGACCTCCTCGGGCCCGCTGGAGCGGGCGCTGGGCCTCGAGACCGTCGAGGTGCGCACGGCATCGGCCGCCGCGGCGCGGATCCCCGGCCTCGACCAGGGCCGCGTCGCGCGCCTGCGCGAGGACCTCGCGGCGCTCGCCGGCGAGGGGGAGGCGACCTGACCGCCGAGGTCGCCGGCCGGCTGCACCCCCTGGCCATCGCGGTCTACGGGTGGCGGGCGGTGAGGGTGGTGGGCGTCATCGGGATCATCAGCCTGGTCAGCGGGCGCTCGCCGCTGGTCGTGGGGATCGTCCTGCTGGCGGCCGCGCTCATCGCGACCCCGTTCGCGGTGCTGGCCTGGATGCGCTTCACCTACCGCGTCGCCGACGGCCGGCTCGAGGTGCGCTCCGGGGTGCTCACCCGCGCGCTTCGCACCGTCCCGCTGGAGCGGATCCGGGGCGTCGACGTGAGCGCGCCCCTCCTGCACCGCCTCGCGGGCCTGGTGCAGGTGCGGGTGGACGACGCCGCCGGGGGCGCGGCGGCCTCGGGCCTGCGGCTGGCGGCGGTGCGCCGGGCCGATGCGAACGCCCTGCGCGAGGCCGTCCTCGCCCGGCGCGCGGCCGCCGGACCGCTCCCGGCCGACCCGCCCGCCCAGACGCTGGCGACGGTCACGCCGCGCACCCTGGCGGTCGCCGGGGCGACCAGCGGCCGCTACCTGCTGGTGCCGGTCGCGGCGCTGGCCGCCGGGCTCAGGATCATCAGGGACGCCGACATCGGCTGGGTCGACGACCTGGCCGCCGGGGGCGTGGACCTCGTCCCCAGTCACCCGGCCGGGATCGCGGCGCTGGCCGGCGCGGCCGCGGCCCTCGCCGCCGGGCTCGCCGCGCTGGGCAGCCTGATCGTCGACGGCCGGTTCCGGCTCGTCGAGAGCCGCGGGCGCCTGTTGGCCGAGCGCGGCCTCGTCGCGCACCGCAGCGTGACGATCGACCGGGCCCGCGTGCGTGCGCTCGAGGTGCGCGACTCGCCGCCCTGGCGGGCCCTCGACCTCGCCGCGCTGCGGGCGGTGGTGGGCGGCGTACCGTCAGGCCAGGGCGACGCGCGCGGCCGCACCGTGCTGCTGCCCGCCGGCTCGGCGGGGGAGGTCTGGGACCTGGCGCGGCGTCTCGACCCGCGCGTCCGCGACGGCCTGGACCCCCACCCCCGCGCGGCGCTCTCCCGCCGCATCGTCCGCGCCGCCGGGCCGCCCGCGCTCGCGGCCGTCGCCCTGGCCCTCGCCGGCGCGCTGCCCGCGGCCGTCGCCGCCGCCGCGCTGGCTGTTGTGATGGTCCCGGTGGGCATCGACCGGTACCGCTCCCTGGGCAACCGCCTGGAGGCGGGGCGCCTGGCGCTGCGCGAGGGGAGCCTGTCCCGGCGCCACACGCTGGTGGTGCCGGAGGGGATCGTGGCCTACCGCGTCGCCCAGAGCCCCTTCCAGCGCCGCGCCGGCCTCTGCACGCTCACGGCGTTCCTCGGCCAGGGCGCGGGCTCACGGCGGGCGCTCGATCTCGCGCCGGGCCGGGCGGGTGCCCTGCTCGAGGGCCTCGAGCCGGACCTCGTGGGGCCGCTGCTGGCGCGCCGCACCCGCCCCGGGGACCAATAGCGGCCCCCTCACCCTGGACGGCGGGCCAAGGAACGGAGCGCCCCCGCCGTCGAGACTCCCTCGCGAACGGAGTGGAGTGCACTGCCTACCGGGTCAGCTCCGTTCGACGCGGCGAGCGGCGGGGATCGTGGGGTGGCCCCCTTCTCCTCGGTCCGCGCCCTCCCGCCGATCGTCTCGGTCCCGCGCGGCCGCCACCAGGCCGGCGATGACGCGGCTGTCGGCGTCAGCCTCGGGGTGCCACTGGACGCCGAGCGCCCACGCCGGCCCCTGGGCCTCGAGGGCCTCCGGAACACCATCGCCCTGCGCGCGGCCCGTCACCCGCAGGCCCTCGCCCACCCGCTCGACGGCCTGGTGGTGGTGGGAGACGACCGCATGGGGGCCCTCGCCCCCGCTCGCGCCCGCGCGCGAGCCCGGCTCCAGCTCGACGAGGTGCTCGTTGCCGTCGAAGCGTCCGGCGGCGCGCCGGTGGCGCTCGTCGCCGAGGTCGTCGGGGAGGTGCTGGCGCAGGGTGCCGCCCGCGGCGACGTTGATGAGCTGCATCCCGCGGCAGATGCCCAGCACCGGCAGGCCGCGGGCGAGCGCCGCCCGGGTCAGCGCGATCTCGACCTCGTCCCGGAGCGCGGCCTCGGGCTCGGCCAGGGGGTGCGGCGCGGCACCGTAGCGCCCCGCGCCGACGTCGGGGCCCCCGACCAGCATGAGCCCGTCCAGGCGGTCGAGCAGCGGCGCGGGGGCGGCGGCCAGGGCCGGGTCGGGCGGCACCAGCACCGCCAGCCCGCCCGCCCGCTGGACCGCCTCGACGTAGTTCATCGGCACCAGGGCGGCGGGCAGGTCCCAGACCGACCAGCGGGCACGCTCCATGACCGCGCAGATTCCGATGACGGGGGCGTGCGCCGGGGCGGCCATGCCATAAGGCTACGTCAGCCCTTAGACTGTCGACCGTGATGGCTCTGGCCTACACGCTGGTCGCGGTGCTCTTGGTCGTGGGCCTCGCGCTGGGCGCCGCGATCGTGGCGGGTCTCTGGTTCGCGATGTCGGGCTCGCGCCCCGAGCTGCTGGAGAAGCGCAGGAGCGAGAGCGAGACGCGTCCGGCGGGCCTTCCGGACTGATCGCGTCCGGCGGCCGCTCTAGCGTGGCGGGCGGTGCTGCGCGAGGACCCGAGCGCCCGCTTCGAGCCGGGCCTGCTGAGATGCCGCTTCGTCAGCGGACGGCGTGACTTCCGGCCGCTGTCGCGGATGACCTACCGGGCCATCCTGCGCGAGCAGCGCGAGGGCCCCGTGGCGGTCGCCGCCGACGACCGGCGCACCTGGTGGATGTTCCGCGACCGCGTCTTCGTGGAGGACGACGGCCTGGAGCCCCGGGAGGTCATGGCCCTCGCCCTGGAGCGCGAGCGGAGGCGGAGGCGGCGCATCGACCGCGCGCTCGACGCCATGGCCGCCGACGAGCCGGCGGGCCCCCGGCGCGAGCCCATCCCCGAGGACGTGCGCCGGGCGGTCTTCCGCCGCGACGGCGGGCGCTGCGTCGCCTGCGGCAGCGAGGAGCTGCTGCAGTTCGACCACGTCATCCCGCTGGCCCTCGGCGGCGCCTCGACGGCCGAGAACCTGCAGCTGCTCTGCGCCCCCTGCAACCGCGACAAGGGCGTCGGCCTGTGAGCGGCCGCGCGGGGCGCGGCCTCGACGCCTCCCTGGCGCTGCGCTGGATGAGCGAGAACGGCGAGGTGCTGCGCGGCTGCGTCGCCGAGGAGGCCGACGGCGACGACGCTCCGGCGGGCGACCCGGCCATCCGGGCCCACCTGCGCTTCGCGGCCGCCGCGGTCGAGGCCACCGCCGACCCGGATCTCGCCGAGCGCCTCGCGGGCCTGGCCGACGCCCTGCCGGCGTGGTTCGAGGAGCAGCGTGAGCTCTACGAGCGCCACCTCGACGTCGGCGAGGGCGCGATCGCCCTGGAGGAGCACCTCCAGTTCGGCGCGCGGCCGGGCACCGACCCCTCGCTGGACGCCGCGCTGCACCGACGGCTGCGCATCGGCGGCTGGGTCCGGCTGACCCTGCTGGCGACCGAGGTGCGCCTGGGGCCGCCGGCCGACGGCCTCTGCGCCGAGGCGCAGGCGTGGATGGGCGAGCGCCCCCGCGAGCTCTCGCGCCTGATCCTCACGCTCGACCGGGACGCCAAGGCCCGGGCCGCCCGCCGGGCCGGCCGGGGCGCGGCCGACCTCGCGCTGCAGGACGAGATCGGCCAGGCCGCGACCGTGCAGGGGCACGTCAGGATGATGGTCGAGGCGCTGGCGGCGACGCTTCCCGCCGAGCCGCCAGCTCCGCGTTGAGCATCGCCCCCGCCACGGTCAGTCGCGCGAGGATGAAGAGCCACAGCAGCAGCGCGATGGCCGCGCCGATCGACCCGTAGACAGAGGCGGCGCGCTCGGCGCTCTCGGCGAGGTAGAAGACCACGAACAGGTGCAGGCCCTGCGCGCCGGCGGCCACGAGCACGGCGCCGGGCACCAGTGCCCGCGTCGGCACGTCGCGGTGGGGCAGGATCGACGAGACCTTGAGCCATACCAGGAAGTAGACGGCCCCGACGCCGGCGATCGTCAGCAGCGAGCCGATCAGGCCCGAGCTCTCGCGCAGCCAGGTGCACAGGCCCGACGTGACCAGCAGCCCGAGGGCGAGCAGCAGGAAGAGGCCGGAGGCGTGGAGCGGCCGGCGCATGCGCTCCGGGCGGACGGCCCAGGCGGCCGCGTGGCTGATCCGCAGGGCGCGGACCGCGCCGATGCCCGTGTAGGCCGTGCCGAAGAGCCCCACGATCAGGGCGATCCACCAGCCGCTCTCCCGCCCCCCGTCGATGATGAGCTCGGCCAGGAACCCCTGCAGCCCGAGGGCGTCCGACAGGTCGGCGGGCACCTCCCCGACGATCGCCGTGATCGCCCCGAGCACGCCGACGACGAGGAGGGTGAAGGGCAGCAGCCAGAGGAAGAGGCGGAACGCGACCGCGCCCGACAGCAGCCCGCCCAGGTGCCGGATGTCGCGCTCGGCCACGTCGAAGGCCAGAGCAACGACCGGCGACCGCTCGCGGGCGTCCTCGGCGTACTCGCGCGCGCGCTCCGACTCGAGCCGCGCGCGCTCGACCATCTCGCTCAGGCGTCCGGTCCGCTCGGGCTCCACGCGCGCATCCTCCCCCACCGCGGCCTCAGATGCCGCCGCACCCCTCCGGGACGGGCTCGCCCGCGAAGCGGGCCGCGGTCCAGTCGAGCAGGTCCGGACCGGCGGGTGCCGGCACCGTGAAGTGGGTGGCCCCCGGGTAGCGGACGAGCTCGACGCGCTCACCGGCCGCGCAACGCCGGCGGACGTCGGCGAGCGTCACCTCGGGGAGCACGATCGTGTCGGCGTCGCCCTGGCCGATGAACAGGGGCGCCGCGATCGGCCCCGAGGGAGTGTTCTGGCGGATCCGGGCGGCCCATCGCGGGTCCTGCGTGACGTCGAAGGCCAGCAGGCGCTGCGGCAGGAGCGCCGCCCCCGCGGCGGTGACGAAACGCGACGGGCCGTCGAGGCAGCTGCGGGCGACCAGCCGCGCGACCCGCTCAGCGCGGTTGACGACGGCCTCGTCGAAGGACAGCTCCGGATAGATGCGGCTCCAGGCGTAGACGGCCTCGGCGGTCAGGACCTTCCCGGCCTGGCCCGACGCGCCGGCCAGCAGCGCGGCCAGGTCGGTGGCCGGGGCGGCGACCGCCACCCCCTCCACATCGAGCTCGGGGGCGTAGGCGGGGGCGATCTCGCCCGCGAAGAGGGCCGAGTGGCCGCCCTGCGAGATGCCCCATACGGCGACCTGCGATGACAGCTCCGGCCCGCCCTCGATCCGGCTCGCCGCCCGCACCGAGTCGAGCACGGCCCGTCCCTCGCTCGTCCCATCGAGATACGGGTGAGCACCGGGACCGCCGAGCCCCGGGTAGTCGGTCGCCGCCACCACCCATCCGCGCGACGGCGCCTCGCGCAGCGCGGGCAGCTCGAGGAACGGGTCGGGGCCCAGGGTGGGCGCGCACCCGGTGACCACGCCGCGCGTGCCGTGGCTCCAGGCGATGACCGGGCGCGGCCCCGGCGGGGGGTCGGCCGGTGCCATCACGACTCCGCTGACGGCGACCGGCGCCCCGCCGGGGCTGGTGGAGGAGTAGAGGATCAGCCAGGCCTCGGCGCCTTCGGGCACGCCCCGCGTGTAGGGCTCCTGGCGGATGAGAGTGCCCGGCTCGGCAGGGATGTCGTCCGGGGGCGTGTAGAAGGAGCCCGGCTCGGCCGGCTGCGCGAGCCACAGCAGCGGGCCCAGGGCGACCGCGGCGAGCGCGACCACGCTCGCCAGCGCGATCAGGATGGACTTCACTCGCCGGGCGGCTCGCGGTCGGCGATGGCGGCGCCCACGGCCGCCGAGCCCACCGGCTCGGCCGGTGGCTGGACGCGCCACGAGCGGCGGAAGCGCCAGATCAGCAGCGCGACCGCGCCCAGCAGGATCGGCCCGGCATAGGTGAGCCCGCGGAAGAGGAACACCCCGGCCACGATCTCCGACTGGTACTGGTTGTCGGTCGCCGCGAGCAGCGCCGTGGTGTAGAGCGCCTCGGTCACGCCCACCCCGCCCGGCGTGAAGTTCACGATCGTCAACAGGCGCACGACGGTGTACACGACGGCCACCGCCCCGATCGACAGCTCGTCGCGGGCGAGGCCGGTCGCGCGCAGCGAGAGGCCGAAGATGAGGCCGGTCGTGACGTAGGTTCCGACGACGGCGAGGGTCACGCGGGGGCCCACGTCGCGCCAGCTGTGCATGAGGTCGCCGCGGAAGCGCAGCGTCGCCTCCTCGAAGTCCTCGTCGCTCGGGCGCCGGTGGGCGACCCCCTGCGCCCACCTCAGCGTCCGGCCCCACAGGCCGCCGAGGCGGCGCGCGAAGCCCTCGCTGCGCACCACGCCGACCACGACGACGGCCGCCACGGCGCACGCCACCAGGCCGGCCACCGCCAGCGCCAGGATCTGCCAGGAGAGGTCGGTGTTGACCGCCGCGAGGACCACCGCGACGGACGGCATGGCGAGCACCGTCAGGTTGGTGAGGGTGCTGGTGAAGATCCAGCTCCGCGCGAAGTCCTCCGTGTAGAAGCCCCACGAGCGCAGCACCGCCAGACGCGTCGCGGTGCCCGACGGCCCGGGGATGACGTTCGATGCCGCCGAGGCGCTCTCGACCGCGACCAGCCCGCGCGTCAGCCCCAGCCCCGGCACCGTGATCGCGAGCTGGGCCCCGATCAGCACCTGTGAGAGCAGCAGCAGCGCGACGAGCACGACCGCGTCCCCGGCGGACACGCCCTGGAGAGCCTCCCCGACGGACGAGAGCTCGCCGACGTTGCTCAGCAGCAGGTAGATGACCAGCGCGAAGAGCATCAGCGTCAGGACGCCGCGCACGACCATGTCGCGCGGCGAGGTGCGCCGGGCGCCGAGGTCGCTGGTGGTCGCCGGGGGGGCGGCGCCGGAGGTCATCCCGGCCGGATCACGCAGCGGAAGCCGATGTGCGTCGTCGAGGTCTCGACGGTCTCGGACTGCCGGGCCGCCGGCCGGTAGCGCAGGCAGTAGTTGGGGGCGCACAGGTGGGACCCGCCCTTGATCACGCGCCGCGGGTGGACCTCGCCGGGGGCCACGCTCCCGGCGGCGTCGGTCACGCGCGGGTTCGAGGGCGCGCAGCACGGCCGCTCCGCGACGGGCCGCATCGCGAAGAAGTCGGCGGTCCACTCCCAGACGTTGCCCGTCATGTCGTGCAGGCCGTAGCCGTTGGCCGGGAAGCTGCCGACGGGCGAGGTCCCGGCGAACCCGTCCTCGAGCAGGTTCTCCCACGGGAATCGCCCCTGCCAGGTGTTGGCCATCATTCGCCCGCCGGGCGCGAACTCGTCGCCCCAGGCGAAGGCCGCGCTCTCCAGCCCGCCGCGGGCGGCGCGCTCCCACTCGGCCTCGGTGGGGAGATCGGCGCCCGCCCAGGCCGCGTAGGCGGCGGCGTCGCGATGCGCCACCTGGGTGACGGGGTGGTCCTGGCGGTCGTCGGCCGAGCTCCCGGGGCCCTCGGGCGCACGCCAGGTGGCCCCCGGCACCCACGCCCACCAGTTGCGCACGTCGCGCAGGTTGACCGGCCCCTCGGAGGGCCGGAAGACCAGGGAGCCCGGCACCAGCAGCTCGGGGTCGGCGCCGGGGTAGTCGGCCGGGTCGGGCGCGAACTCGGCCTCGGTGACGTGCCCGGTCTCCTCCACGAAGCGGGCGAACCGGCCCACCGTCACCGGGCCCTCGTCGATCCAGAACCCGTTCACCTGGACGGGCCGCACCGGGCCCTCCTCGGGGTAGAAGCGGTCGGAGCCCATCGCGAACTCGCCGCCGGGCACCCAGGCCATTCCCGGCCGCGGTGGAGCTCCGGTCACGCGCCGATACTAGTGCGGCCCGCCGCGTGTAGGTTCGCCGGCGTGGGCGACGCCATCGGCCAGGCCCTGCCGTTCGCCATCGGCATCGCCCTCAGCCCGTTCGCGATCGTCGGCATCGTCCTCATGCTCGCGACGCCCCGCGCCCGGGCCAACGGGTCGGCCTTCGTCGCCGCCTGGGTCGTCGGCCTGGCGGTCGTGGGGGTCGTCGTGCTCGCCCTGATCGGGGACGACGCCACAGCCGACTCGGGCGGCCCGGCCCACTGGGTGAGCGGGCTCAAGCTCGCCCTCGGCCTCCTGCTGCTCGCCTTCGGCGTCCGGGCGTGGCTCGAGCGCCCCCGCCCCGGCGAGCCGGCCGAGCTGCCCGCGTGGATGCGGTCGCTCGACGCCGTCGCGCCGCCCAAGGCGGCGGGCGCCGGCCTGCTGCTGACGGCGGCCAACCCCAAGAACCTCGTGCTCGCCGTGGCGGGGGCGGCGACGATCGCCCAGGCCGGCCTGTCGGCCGGCCAGGAGGCGGGGGCGCTGGCCGTCTTCGTGGCCGTCGGCACGCTGGGGGCGGCGGTCCCGCTCGTCCTCTACCTCGCCCTCGGGGACCGCTCGCGCGCCATCCTCGACGAGCTGAAGGACTGGATGGCCCGCAACAACGCGACGATCATGACCGTGCTCGCGCTCGTCATCGGCGCCAAGCTCATCGGTGACGCGATCTCGGGCTTCGCCGCGTAGCCCGAGATCCGCCGCTACGAGCAGTCGATCGGCGCCAGGCTCTGGTCGAAGGCGGTCCGCAGCGAGGCCTTCGCGCTGTCGAACCGGGCCTGCGTGTCGGGGGCGGCCGCCAGGGGAAGGGCACGACGCACCGGGGCTCCTCACGCTGGGAGTGGGCCCGCAGACCATATGACGCGGTCGCCCTCTATCGCCAGGGTGGGACCGACGAGTAGCCTGCGGCTGCCCGTTCAACCGGACCAATAGAGGTGGCTGTATGGGAACCGTGCTCGGCAACCTGACCCTGGACATCAGCTTCGGCGAGTTCCTGTGGTCGCTGTTGATCATCTTCTTCGCGATCACCTTCTTCGTGATCCTGTTCCAGGTCGTGTTCGACCTGTTCCGCGATCACGAGCTCAGCGGCTGGGGGAAAGCCGGCTGGCTGCTCTTCATCATCATCCTGCCCTTCCTCGGCCTCTTCATCTACCTGATCGTGCGCGGCAGCGGCATGGCGCAGCGGTCGGCCCAGCAGCAGGTCCAGGCCCAGCAGGAGTTCGACGACTACGTGCGCGAGACCGCCGGCGGCGGGGCGACGGCGGAGATCGCGAACGCCAAGAAGCTCTTGGACGATGGCACGATCTCCCAAGAGGAGTTCGACGCCATCAAGAAGAAGGCGCTCGGCTGATCCCGCGGCCCGGGAGGCGCCCCTCGGCGCCTCCCGGATCCGCCGGCCGCTTCAGGCCTCGGCGATCGCGCCCGGCCGTGTGATCGACCAGATCACGAACACCGCGATGGCGATCATCAGGATCGACCAGAACGGGTAGTAGGGGACGAAGAAGAAGTTCGCGGATCGCGCTCAGCATCGCGAGGCCGATTCCGAGCGCCGCGGCCCAGAGCTTGCGCTGCAGCAGGGCGAAGCCGCCCAGCAGCACGACGATGCCGATGATGAGGTGGATCCAGCCCCAGGCCGTGACGTCCAGGTCGAAGGTGTAATTGGGCCCCACGACGTAGAAGTCGTCGTCGATGATCGCGACGAGCCCGGCGATGATCTGGAAGACGCCGATCAGGATCATCATCAGTCGCGGCGAAGACGATCCCCCCGATCGCCCAGCCCGACTCGGGCCCGGCGGGCGTGGGGTCGATCTGTTGGGTGGCCATTCGCGCTCCTCGGTGAGGGATGGGTGCGCGCCTCCCCTCGCGCGGCGCGATCGTACCGCCGCTCTGGCAGGATCCGGCGGCCCGGAACCGAGCACAGGGGGACCGCCCGATGGACGTCGCCGAAGCCATCCGCAAGCGCCGCGCGGTGCGCACCTACACCGACCGCCCGGTCGACGACGCGGTGCTCGACGGCCTGCTGCGCCTGTCGCTGCGGGCGCCGAGCGGCGGCGGGCAGCAGGCCTGGGGGATCCTCGTGGCGCGCGAGCCCGAGCGCCGGCGCCAGATCGCCGACCTCGTCATCGCGGGCGGCGCGCGGTACTTCGGGATCATGCGGCCCCAGAAGGACGCCACCGACGAGGAGCACGCGGAGTGGGCCCGCGGCTACGCGGAGCAGGTGATGGGCACCTATCGCGTGGCGCCGGTGTGGATCCTGGGCCTGCTGGTTCCCCGCGGCTACCCGGCCGAGATGGAGGAGGGCGGCTTCCTCGACGACGTCATCTCGGTGGCGTTCGCCTTCGAGAACCTCATGCTGGCGGCCCGCGCCGAGGGCCTGGGGACCGTCCCCACGACGGCCTTCCAGCGCTGGGAGAAGGACCGCCTGCGCGAGATCGTCGGCCTCCCCTCCGAGATCGACCCGATCATCGTGAGCCCGCTGGGCTACCCGGAGGCGTGGCCGGAGGGGCTGGCCCCGGCCCTGAAGCGCAACTTCCGCACCTGGAAGCAGCTCGTGAACGACGAGACCTGGGGCAACACCCGGGCGTAGCAGGAGGGATCGCGGCACCGGCGAACCCGCGATAGCGTTGGGCGCGACCGCACCCGACGCATCGGCCGAGGGACGTCCATCGAGTGAGAGGCGCGGCACGCAACCCCCGGGTCCCCCGGACGGCTCCGACGTGAGCGGGTCCCGGGCCTCGGGGGCTCCCCGCCTGCCGTACATGCCGGGGGTTCAACGGCCTCCGGGCCCTCGCCGTCGCCGCCGTCGTGACCTACCACATCGGGGCGGCCTGGCTGCCCGGGGGCTTCCTCGGGGTCGACGTCTTCCTGGTGATCAGCGGCTACCTGATCACGTCGCTGCTGCTGGCCGAGCGGCGCGCGACGGGGACCATCGACATCGTGCGCTTCTGGATCCGCCGCGCCCGGCGGCTGCTGCCGGCGCTGTTCGTGATGATGGCCGTCGTCCTGGCCGTCATGGTGATCCTCCACCCCGGCGAGGTCGCACGCCTGCGCGGGGCGACGCTGGCGTCGCTCGGCTACGTCGCCAACTGGTACTTCGTCTTCGCCGACCAGCCCTACTTCGACCAGTTCGGGCGCCCGTCGGTCTTCCTGCACCTGTGGTCGCTCGCCGTGGAGGAGCAGTTCTACCTGCTGTGGCCGCCGATCATGGCCGCCGGCATCGCCTGGTTCGGGCGCCGCCGCCTGCTCGTCGGGGTGCTGGCGGGCATCGCCGGGTCGACGATCCTGGCGTGGGCGCTCTACGAGCCCTTCACCGACCCGTCGCGGATCTACTACGGCACCGACACCCGGGCCGTGTGCCTGCTCGCGGGCGTGGCGCTGGCGTTCCTGTGGCCGGCGAGCCGGCTGCGCCCGCTGACCGAGCGCCGCCCCCGGATCGTGCTCGAGACGACTGGCCTCGCCGCCCTGGCCGTGCTGTGCCTCGCCCTCACCAACCTCGGCGAGCTGGACGCGGCCCTCTACCGGGGCGGGTTCCTCTGGGTGGCCCTGGCGACGGCCGTGGTGGTGGCCGTGGTCGCCCACCCCTCCTCGCTGATGGGCAAGGCCTTCGGGGTCGCCCCGATGGTGTGGCTGGGGCTGCGCAGCTACGGGATCTACCTCTGGCACTGGCCGATCATCATGCTCACGCGGCCCGAGCAGGACATCCCGCTCGACGGGGTGCCCCTGGCGGCGCTCCAGATCGCCCTCACCATCGGCGCCGCGGCGCTGTCGTACACCTACGTCGAGACGCCCATCCGGCGCGGCGGCCTCAAGGCCCTGCGAGACGGACTCCGCCGCGACACGGCGGGCTTCCCCCGCCGCGCGCGCGTGGCGGCGGCCTCCACCTGCGCGGTCGCGCTGGTCGCCGTGGCGCTCGCTGTCGCCCTGCTGCCGCGCGAGAACCCCGTCATCCCCGGCCTCACGGCGACGGCGTCCGGCTCCCAGCAGGCCACCGCGCTCGGCCCGCCCGCCGACCCCCCGCGGCAGGGCGGCAGCCTCGCCGCGTCGCGCAAGCGGGCCGCCCAGTACGAGCCGGTCCTCGCCGTGGGCGACTCGGTGATGCTCGGCGCCTCGGGGGCGCTGCGCCCGGCCCTCGGCCGACGCGGCGTGGTCGACGCCACCGTCTCGCGGCAGTTCGTGGTGGGGGCCGACGCCGTGCTGCGCGGCCGGGCGAAGTACCGGCCCAAGACCATCGTGGTCCACCTGGGCAACAACGGCTACATCCAGTTCGAGGACCTCAAGAACCTGCTGGACAGCCTGAAGAAGGTCCCCCGGGTGGTCCTCGTGAACGTCCGCGTGCCGCTGCAGTGGGAGACCTCGGTGAACGAGGCCCTCGACTACGCCGACCGCCACTGGCACAACGTGGTGCTGGTCGACTGGGCGGGCATCACCGGGCGGCGGCCCGACCTGCTGGTCGATGGCGCGCACATGAGCACCGAGGGGGCCAAGGTCTACGCCAGGGCGATCGTGAAGGCCGTGAGGGCGCCGGCCGGGACGACGTAGCGCCGTCCCGGCCGGCGATGCTCTTGTTGCGGATGTCGGCCCCGTTGAGGGCGTCCTGGGGCAGGACGCGGGCACCCTGTTCCCCGTTCCGGGACGCGCCCACTAGTATCGCCGGGTCTCGGATTCCGAATCCGCCGGCGAAGGAGCCGCCATGAGCACCGCAACCGCCCCGGTACGCCCGTGGTACCTGACCTTGATCGGGGTGCTGGGGATCATCCAGGGTGTCCTCACGCTCATCGCGGGCATCGCGCTCATCGCCGAGCGCAACGATGGCGACCTCCGCGATCACCTGGACGAGTCCAGCGACGCCCTCCTGGCCGGCGGCATCTACGCCCTCATCCTCGGCGCGATCACGCTCATCGTGGCCATCGGGCTGCTGAACGGGTCGAACCTGGCCCGCCTCGTCCTCGCGGTCGTGGAGCTCTTCCACATCGGCGGCGGGATCTACGTCCTGTTCGCCCACTCCGGCGTCGGGCGCTGGGACGGCCTCTGGGCGATCATCGTCGCGCTGTTCATCCTGTGGGTGATCTTCGGCAGCGAGCGCAGCCAGGCGTTCTTCGAGAGCCGCGCGCAGCGCTGACGTGGACCCGGCCCGCGCACGGGAGCTGCTCGACGCCGAGAGGCGGCGCATCGAGGACCATCTGCGCCGTCTCGACGCCGAGTTCGACCCCTCGACCCGCGAGGGCGACCTCAGCGACGACCACGACTACGGCGACCAGGCGGCCGACCTCACCGACCGCGAGCGCGACCTCGGCCGCATCGAGGAGCTGCGCGCCGAGCTCGCGGCCGTGGAGCGCGCCGAGAAGCGCCTCGCCGAGGGCACCTACGGCATCAGCATCGTGAGCGGCGACCCGATCTCCGACCGGCGGCTGGAGCGCATCCCGGTCGCCGAGCGGACGGCCGAGGAGCAGCGACTGTTCGAACGAGGCTTGCTCTAGACGTGCGACAAGTGCGACTGGCCGCCTCTTAGCGGGCGGCCAGGCGCGCCTCCGGCCCCTGGCCGGGGCCTCCGGCAGCGGCGGCACCGCCTTCGGCGGGGACGGCCGCCTCTACCCTTTTCACCCTCGTGGAGCCGGGGGCGTGTTCGCACTTAGGCCTTCGTAATCAGCTTCTCGCGCTCGCCGGCCTCCTTGACGAGCGCGGCCACGGCCTCGGCGTTGACCTCGGCGACGATGATCTCGCCGACCTCCTCGTTGGTGCTCTCGAAGATCCCCAGCCGCTGCATGCTCGCGGCGGCGCGGTGGTTGTCCTCGGTCGGCGTGAGGTAGTGGATGGCCTGCGCCTTGTAGCGGTGGATGAGGAACAGGTGCAGCAGCGTCATGAGCCGCTTGCGCCGCAGCGCGAGGTCGAAGGTGTTCTGGTCGCGCACCGACAGGATCGAGCGCCCGCGCCGGTCCTGGAGGGTGGCGAAGACGATGTTGGCCAGCTTCTCGTCGTCGTCGTCGAGCACGCTCAGCTCGAGCAGCTCCGATCCGGCGGTGTGCGGCCGCAGCGACACCTTGAGGGTCTTGTCGACCTCGTGGTGCTCGGCCCAGTCGGCCAGCCAGCCGGCCAGCACCTTCGGCGGCACCTCGGTCTGCACCAGGTGCTGGCTCTGGGTCGAGCCCTCGCCCATCGCCTTGGTCGTGGCCGTCTGGCCGGACGCCGAGGCCAGCGCGGCGTCGGCGCGCGGGCCGCCGACCAGGGTCTGGGGCGTGCGGTAGGGCGACTCCAGCAGGCGGAACTTGCGCTGCAGCCGGGCCAGGGCGAGCATCCCGTCCTCGCGCAGGGCCGTCGTGAACTCCTCGGCCGCGAGGCCGTCGATCTGGTGGCCGCCGTAGGTGATGAAGTTGAAGACGAAGCCCATCCTCCCCAGCTCCTCCGGGAAGGCGCGCATCTCGTCGTCGGTCATCCCCGTGGTGTCCCAGTTGAAGGACGGCGACAGGTTGTAGGCGAGCATCTGGTCGGGGTAGACGGCGTGGATCGCCTCCGCGAACTCGCGCGCATCGGCCAGGTCGGCCGTCTTGGTCTCCATCCAGAGCAGGTCGGCGTAGGGCGCCGCGGCCAGCGACTTGGCGATCGCGTAGGGGATGCCGCCCTGGATCTGGTGGTAGCCCTCGGGGCTGCGGGCCCAGTCGGGCTCCCAGACGACGTTGACGCCCATCTCCTTGGCCTTGGCCCGGGCCGTGTACCAGGAGGCGGTGTCGGCGAAGTCGAGCCACTCCTCGAGCGTCAGGGGCAGCTCGGCGCCCTCGTCGGCGCGGAAGGCCATCTCCTCGGCCACCGCCTGGCCCAGGGTCTTCGGGCCGGCCTCGGCCTGCCAGGCCTCGATGAAGCGGTCCTGCACGGCGTCGAGGGTCCGCTCGCTCGTCGGCCCGCCGGCCGCCAGGTGCTCGCGGGCGGCCTGGTCGATCGCCTCGGCGACGCCGCTGCGCTCGAGCCACGCGTCGGCGCCCGCGTACTCGTCGTCCGAGAGCGCGTAGAGCAGGTGGCCGTTGATCTCGGTCGCCCCGGCGCGGTGCAGGCTGCGCATGGCCGCGAGGATGCCGGCCTTGTAGGTCGGGACCGAGCGGTTGGTGACCCCGAGGACGAAGGGCTGGTCGCGCTCGTCCCCCGCTCCGTCGAGCAGGTTGGCCGCCTCGGCGTCGGTGCGCGCCACGATGATGCCCGGCACGCCCATGATGTCGAGCTGCAGCCGGGCGGCGTTGAGGCGCTTGATCTGCTCGTCGGTGGGCACGAGCACCTTGCCGCCCTGGTGGCCGCACTTCTTTGCGCCGGGCTTCTGGTCCTCGATGTGGTAGCCCGGGACGCCGACCTCGACGAACCGGCGCACCAGGTTGCGGACGTGGGCGTCGCCGCCGTGGCCGGTGTCGGCGTCGGCGACGATGAAGGGGCTGAAGTCGACCTCGGGCGTCTGGGCGCGCTCCTCCTCGGTCATGCGGGCGCGCTGGTAGCGCTGGTTGCGGTCGGCGGTGAGCAGCGCCCGCACCAGGCCGGCGGCCTCGTCGGGGACCTGGCTCAGGGGATAGCTGGCGAGGTCGGGGCCGGGGTCCTCGTCGCGGGAGCCCTTGGCCGAGGTGGCCCAGCCGCCCAGGTAGATGCCCTCGATGCCGTTGCGCTTCATGGCCACGGCCTGGCCGGGCGAGTACGGGCCGTAGGTGGTGATGGACCTCTTGTCCGCGAACAGCTCCCTCAGCCGGGCGTGGAACCGCTCGGCGGCGACCCGCGCCACGGTGTGGTCGGTCGGGATGACCCCGCGCTGCTCGACGACCTGGCGCGCCGTGAAGAGCCGCCGGATCCCGCTGAAGCGCTCGCCGGCCATCCAGCCGGCGGTCGCGTCGAGCTCGTCCTCGAAAGCACCCATCGTCCCGCCCCCTGTCGCCAGTGTGAGGGGGCCATTCTACGCACGGCGCGGGCCCCGCGATCCTGGCCGGACGTCCTGTCCAGGCGGGTCAGCCGGAGTGCGCGGGTCCGAATCCCTGGCGGTCGGAGGCCATCGCCTCGGCCAGTGCGAGCGGGCCCGGGTACGCCCCGGCGACGGCCTCGTCGAGCATGGTGAGGCGCGCCTCGACGGCCGGGCGCCTCTCGGCCGGCACGGCGTCGCGCAGCTCGGCCAGGGCGGCGCGCAGCGCGCGGGCCACCTGGGGCGAGCCGGCGCCGAAGTGGATGATCTCGGCCAGGCCCAGGGTGACGTAGCCGTCCCAGCCCGGCGCCCGCACGACCAGGCGGGGGCGGCCCGCCGCGTCCCGGTGGATCGCGTCGCCGAGCTCACGCCCGCCGAGGACGCGCAGCAGCCCGACGACGCGCTTGGTCACCTGGACGGCCGTCGTGGGGTCGTTGACGGCGGGGGACAGGGCCCGGATGGCGATGTTGACGAGGATGCGCACCGAGTACATCGGGTCCTGCTCGAGCGTCCGCTCCGCCCCGACGGCGAGGGCGCGGCCCAGCCGGGCGGCGTCAGACGGATCGCCGCCGTGGCCGTGCAGAAGCTCGTCCCCCGGCGCGACGTAGTCGCCGACGAAGCCCGCGGAGACCACGAGGGCATCCGCGGCGGCGGCCCAACGCACGATCTCCCGAACGTCGATCGCCTGGACGATGCCGCCGCCCCCGGCATGGCGCACTACCCAGGCGGGCGCGCCGGCGGGCGCCGGCGGCTCGCCCGCGGCGGCCGGCGCCCCGTGCGGCAGCGGGTGCAGCCGGTCGATCGAGCGGAGGCCCTCGTCGCGGAGGCGCTCGGACATCGGGCCCGGGCGCAGGATGCGCGAGATCCTGCCGACGAGCAGCAGGAAGGTGACGACGCTCACCAGCACCAGCCCGCCCGCGACCGCGATGGAGATCTGGGGGACGAAAGTCCCGGTCACCGACTCGAGCAGCACCAGGGTGTAGGTGAGGGTCCCGACCCAGAGCCCGAGCGAGATGCGGGCCAGCCAGCTCTGGTAGGCCACCCGCATCGCCCGTGGCGACAGCTGCGAGCTCGCGAGCTGCACCACCAGCAGAAGCACCGAGAAGGCGAAGCCGGTGAAGGCGACCGCGGCCCCGACGGTGGCCGTCAGGAGCTGGGTCGCTGTGTTCGCCGAGAAGTCGAGCGCGCTGAAGCTGGGCGTCAACTCGTCGAGCTCGACGAGCCCGATCGCGAGGCCCAACCCGGCGAGCCCGAAGACGACGGGCACCAGCCACAGGCTCCCGTTCGCCCACAGTCGCAGCCGGAACGGCGTCACGGCGTGAAACCTACGGCGGCCCCCGGTCAACACCTCCCGCACGAGGCTTGACCCGCCCGGCCCGGTTCGGGGAGATTGTGCGACCCATCGACGAGAGGACGCGCCGTGCCGGACCACGCTGCGCTGGGACGCCAGGTTCTGCCCATCCCGGACCCCCAGCACGTCGGGCTCACGACCTACGACGCCAAGGATCCGGCGACGGCGTTCCCGCCCATCACGCCGCTGCGGCCGCCGCCCGGCGCGCCCAACGTACTGGTGGTGCTGATCGACGACTGCGGCTTCGGCGCCTCGAGCGCCTTCGGCGGCCCCATCAGCACGCCGACCTTCGAGCGCCTGGCGGCCGACGGGCTGCGGTACACGCGCTTCCACACGACCGCCCTCTGCTCGCCCACGCGCCAGGCGCTGCTGACCGGCCGCAACCACCACTCGGTCGGCATGGGGGGGATCTGCGAGATCGCGACGTCGGCCCCGGGTTACAGCTCCATCCGCCCGAAGGCGACCGCCCCGCTGGCCGAGACCCTGAAGCTGAACGGCTACTCCACCGCCCAGTTCGGCAAGTGCCACGAGGTGCCGGTGTGGGAGACGAGCCCGATGGGCCCCTTCGACGCGTGGCCCACCGGCAGCGGCTTCGAGCACTTCTACGGCTTCATCGGGGGCGAGACGAACCAGTACGCGCCGGCCCTCTACCGCGACACCGTGCCGGTCGAGCCCGACCGCACGCCCGAGGAGGGCTACCACTTCACCGAGGACATGACCGACAGGGCCATCGACTGGGTGCGCCAGCAGAAGGCGCTCATGTCCGACAAGCCGTTCTTCGTCTACTTCGCCCCCGGGGCGACGCACGCCCCGCACCACGTGGCGCCGGAGTGGTCGGAGCGCTACACGGGCCGCTTCGACGCGGGATGGGACGCGCTGCGGGAGGAGACGCTGGCCCGCCAGAAGGAGATCGGCGTGGTCCCGCCCGAGGCCGAGCTCACGGCCCGCCCCGCCGAGATCCCGGCCTGGGACGACATGCCCGACGATCTGAAGCCGGTGCTGGCGCGCCAGATGGAGGTCTACGCCGGCTTCCTCGAGCACACCGACCACCACGTCGGGCGCCTCCTCGACGCCCTGGCCGAGCTCGGGATCCTCGAGGACACGCTGGTCTACGCCATCATCGGCGACAACGGGGCGTCGGGCGAGGGCACCCCCCACGGCTGCTTCAACGAGCTGGTCATCCTGAACGGCGCCTTCGGCCTGGAGACGACCGAGTTCATGGCCGCCCACATCGCCGACTTCGGCACCCCGGCGGCGTACAACCACTACGCCGTGGGCTGGGCCCACGCCATGGACACCCCCTACCAGTGGACCAAGCAGGTCGCCTCCCACTGGGGCGGGACCCGCAACGGCACGATCGTCCACTGGCCGAAGGGCATCGAGGCCCGGGGCGAGGTGCGCCACCAGTTCCACCACGTGATCGACGTGGCCCCGACCGTGCTCGAGGCCGCGGGCCTGCCCGAGCCCACCTTCGTGCACGGGGTGCAGCAGCGGCCGATCGAGGGCGTGAGCATGGCCTACTCGTTCGACGACCCCGCGGCCGCGGAGCGGCGCCGAACCCAGTACTTCGAGATGTTCGTGAACCGCGGCATCTACCACGAGGGCTGGACGGCCTGCACGCGCCACAGCCTGCCGTGGGTCGCGACCGAGAGCGTTCCCCTCGACGACGACGTGTGGGAGCTCTACGGGCCCGACGACTGGACCCAGGCCCGCGACCTGGCGGCCGAGCAGCCGGAGCGCCTGCGCGACCTCCAGCGCCTCTTCCTGATCGAGGCCACCAAGTACAACGTGCTGCCGCTCGACGACCGCCGCTTCGAGCGCTTCAACCCCGACCTGGCCGGGCGGCCGCAGCTCATCCGCGGCCGGTCCCAGATCCTGTTCGGGGGGATGGGCCGGCTCTCCGAGAGCTCGGTGGTCAACGTCAAGAACAAGTCGCACGCCGTGACCGCGAGCGTGGTCGTGCCCGACGACGGCGCCCGCGGGGTGATCGTGGCCCAGGGCGGGGCGTTCGGCGGGTGGTCGCTCTACGCCAAGGAGGGGCGCCCGGCCTACTGCTACAACCTCTTCGGGATCCAGAGGTTCACGATCGTGGGCGACGCGGCGATCCCGCCGGGCGCGCACCAGGTGCGGGTGGAGTTCGCCTACGACGGCGGCGGCCTGGGCAAGGGCGGCGCGGCCACGCTCTTCCTCGACGGAGCCCGGGTGGGAGAGGGCCGCATCGAGGGGACGGTGCCGATGGTGTTCTCGGCCGACGAGACCACCGACGTGGGCGCCGACAGCGCCACGCCGGTGAGCGACGACTACGGGCCGGCGGACAGCGCCTTCACCGGCCGGATCGAGTGGGTGCAGATCGACCTCGACGAGGCGGCCGAGGACGCCGACCACCTGATCTCGCCCGACGAGCGCCTGCGGATCGCGATGGCGCGCCAGTAGGGCGCTCGGGATAGGGTGGGCGCGGTCAACGACGAGGAGGTCGGGGTGGAGGGCTCGGGGGGATTCGGCGGGACGGTTTCGCGCTGGCACCACCAGCTGACCGACGGGCCGCCCACGCGCGGGCGGCGCATCCTGGTCTGGTGCCTCGTCGCCCTGGCGATGATCCTGGTCGTCGTCTGCTCGCTGACGATCTGGGTGCAGCGCCAGGCGCTCGACACCGACAACTGGGTCAACCTCAGCACCGAGCTGCTCGCGAACGACGACGTGCGCGAGACCATCTCGGTGCGGCTCGTCGACGCCCTCTACGAGCAGACCGACGTGCAGCAGCAGCTCTCCGAGCGGCTGCCCCCGCCCCTCGACCGGCTCGCCGCGCCGGCCGCGGGCCTCGTGCGCGAGGCCGCGGTCAACGCCGCCGACTCGCTCCTCCAGCGCCCCCGGGTCCAGGAGCTCTGGGCCGACGCCAACCGGGCCGCCCACGAGCGCCTCGTCGCGATCCTGAGGGAGGACTCCGACCGGCTCATCCAGTCGACCCAGGGGCAGGTGGTGCTCGACCTCAACCCGCTCGTCGTGCAGCTCAACGAGCAGCTCGGCCTGAACGTCTCGCTGCCCGAGGGCGCGGGCACCTACGTCATCGCCGAGTCCGACCAGCTCGCCGCCGCCCAGACGGCCGTCGGCATCATCGACCCGCTGTCCATCCTCATCATCATCGCGGTGCTCGTCCTCCTGGCCGCGGCCGTCTACCTGGCCGCCGGCTTCCGCCGCGAGGCGCTGCGGGCGATCGCGTTCTCCCTGATCGTGATCGGGCTCGTCCTGCTCGTCGTCCGCCGCCTCGCGGGCACCGCGCTGGTCGAGGAGCTCACCACCGACATCAACCGCAGCACCGGCTGGACGGTCTGGATCCTCGGCACGAGCCTGCTGCGCGACATCGCCGTCGCGATCCTCGTCTACGGGATCGTCCTGCTGCTCGGCGTGCTGCTGGCCGGCCCGTCCCGGTGGGCCACGTGGATCCGCGCCAAGCTCGCGCCGGTCATGCGCGAGCGCCCGGTGATCGTCTACGGCGCCGTCGCCCTGATCTTCCTCCTGGTCCTGCTCTGGAGCCCCACCGACAGCGACCGCGGCATCTGGGGCACCCTCGTCCTCGCCGCCCTGGTGGCCCTGGGCGTCTGGGCCTACCGGCGGCAGACCCTTAAGGAGTTCCCCGCCGCGCCGACCTGATCGCCCGTCAGCCCAGGCCGAGGACCCGCATCTTGGCGCGGATCGCCGCGGCCCGCGCCTGCGACGCGGCCCGGGTGCTGGCGCGGCGCTCGTAGGCGTCCCGGAGGGCGGGGTCGCTCCGTGAGGTCCCGGTGTAGAGCTGGACCATGGGAGTCAGCTGGTTAACCCGCTCCCGAATCGGCCGGCCGTCCTCGTCGAGCAGGCCCAGGCGCCGGAAGGTGAGCTCGCTCCGCTCGACCCTGTCGCACTGCCACCACTCGCCCGTGACCGGATCCCGCCACGACAGGTAGCCGCCCTCCTGCACCCGGCGCGGCCCGTCCAGCGCCCCGGTGAAGCTGTACCGCACGCCGGTGGCGGCGACCGGGTCGTAGTAGTTCGGCGTGACGAAGTCCGAGACCAGGTAGCCGTTGACCGTGTAGGCGCAGCCGGTGCCGCCGACCGGATCACAGATCTCGACGAGGATGTTGACCAGGCCCTGACCCTCCATCGGCGAGCCGCCCGGCACCACGCGGTTGCCCCAGGGATCGGTGACCATCTCGATCACCTCGTGGCTCGCGGTCAACGACCAGCTCGGGCTCACCTCGACGAGCGCGAAGGGCTGGCCGTCCTGATCGAGGTGCATCCCGATGTCCTCGACGCCGGGGATGTTGTCGCTGACGAGAATCGGCCAGTACCCCGGGGGCACGTGCTCGAGCACCTCGAAGAGGTCGATCGTCGCGTACACATCCCAGATCGGGGCGACGTCGCGGGTGAGCTGCCGCTGGAGCGCTGCCGCGATCTCCATGGTCGCGCGTGCGGACACGGTCGGCGCCTCGACCACCAGCGCCAGGTGGATGGGCGTCATCCCCGGCCCTCCCCGTCGAGATACGGAGCGTCGAGGGTCGTCCCCGCCTCGGAGAACCGCTGTCGGACGAGCTCGACCCGCTCCTCTGTGGTGTGGAGACCACGCTCGGCGGCGGCCACGACGGCCTCGGCGAGGAGGCGACAACGGTTGGCACCGAAGCTCTCCCCTCCGCCGGCGGCCTCGGCGAAGGCGACGCCCGGGCCGAGGGGGAGCGTCATCGCGGGGGCGCCCTCATCGAGGTGCGTCGCGAGCGCCGCCCGCAGGTCCTCGACCACGGCGAGCGCGCGCGTCCGGTCGCGTCGCTCGAAGGCGAGCACCGCCGAATCGCGGCGATCGAAGCCGCCCGGATCGTCGACCACCTTGGCGACGAACGTGAGCCTTGCCCGGTTCAGCCGCCGTGTGGCCTCGCGCACGAAGGGCACGGCGCCCTCCGGGCGGAGGTCGAGGTACACCCGATCGAGCAGCCGGGGGCCCTCCGCCGAGAAGCCGCGGTCGCCGCGTGCCGTGTAGAACCCGGGCGAGAACCCGGGAAGACACGCGGGCAGCCGGACGGCGACGAGGTCGCCGACGCGCGGAGCGTTCCGTGCGGCCTCGATCTCCTCGTCGGTCACCCAGAGCCGCAGGCCGCCCTTCTGGACGACCCGGCGCCCCTCCCCTTCCTCGACGAGCTGCCACCCCGGCTCCACGCAACCGGTGCCCGAGTTGGCGGCGGCGAGCTCGTGCGATATCGACCGCAGGCCGCCCGGGTGCGGGGCGTCCGCGGCCGTCGCCGGGCGGGGAACGCCCTGCGTGTAGAAGGAGTCGTACAGCCTCGCCCGGATGCCCCCGACGAGCGCCCGGCGGATCCCCGGCCGGCCGGCGAGGCGCACGACGTGCTCGGGGAGCTCCGCGACGTCACCCATCCACGCGAAGCTGGTGGGCGAGCGGACCTCGACGGCCTCGAGGGCGAGGAGGATGGACGCCGCCGCCGGCGGCCGGGTCATCGTGGCCATGTGATCCCCAGGAGCTCGCGGCCGGCGCGTTCCGGGTCGGCCAGGATGTGCGTGGCGACCTGCAGGTGGGCCACGGCCAAGGGGTGGAGGTCCGGTAGGTGAGCGCTGCGATCGAAGCCCAGGTGCACGAGGCGCACGGCGGCGAGCTGCGCGCACCGCATCGCCCAGGGGCGGGTCGGCGCGGGAGGACCGGCGGCCCGATACGCGGCCCAGAAGGCGCCCAGTCCGGGAGCGATCGCGTCCATCGGCAGCCCCGCCTCGGCCCCGAGCCGGTCCGGCGCGGCGTCCGGGACGGCGGGGATCGAGGCCAGCCACGCGCTGACGCCCGACGCCGCGAAGCAACCGACGTCCCACGCCCGCTCCCCTGAGCCGCCCATCTCCCAGTTGACGAGCCACACGCCAGGCGGCGCGGCGGCGGGCGCGACCAGCACGTTCTCCCATCGCAGGTCCCCGTGCACGAGGTCGCCGGCGCCGGGCGGCGCGAGGGCGGCGAGGCGGGCCCCCAGCTCCCGGGACCGCTGGAGCGCCTTCAGGAGCGCGACCTCACCGCCGCTCATCAGGCGGAGAGAGGCCGGCGTCGGCCGGTCCACGGCGATGCCGCCCAGCGACCAGACCGAGGCAGGGGCGTCGTCGTCCCCGACGTGGCCGGCCTCGGCGTGGAACTCTCCGACGACCCGCCCGACCTCGGCGGCCACGGCCGGCTCGAGCGTCCCGTCGCCCGCCACGACGTCCCCGAGATCGCCGGCCGGGACCGCCTCCATCTCGAGCGTGCCGGCGTCGGCGTCCCAGCGGACGTCGCGCGGCAGGTGGGCCGCGGTGGCCAGGCACCGGTCGCGCACCATCTCGTAGACGGCCGCCTCGCGGGCGAGCTCGCGGCGCTCGTCCGCACCGCGGGACGCCTTCGCGAACGATCGCCGGCCGGCGGCGGCCCGATGGCCCGTGAGGTGCCGGCCGTGCGGCGCCACGGCGACGATCACGGCCCCTCCGTCACTCTCCGCATCGCACGCCGGTCCCCGGCTTGCGTCCGAACACCGCGCATTGCACGCCCGTCCCCGGCTTGCGTCCGAACACGGTCGACTGGTCACCCCATGCCGAGCTCGACGAGCCGGATGCGCCGAGGTAATCGTCGATGAGATCGCCGCCGAGGTACGCGGCGAACGATGGACCGATGTTGGTCTCTTGGACCACGCGGTAGGGGACCGGCATCTGGCTTCCCAGGTCGAAGACCCGCAACCAGACGGTGAAGGTGTCGCGGCGCTCCGGCCGGGGCTCCCGGCGTAGGGCGAGGACGCAGCTCCGATGGAAGTCGACGTAGCTATCGAGGCTCGGCGTCAGATAGAGGCGCAGGGGAACATGCGGGTCTGCGAGCCCTCTCACCTCGTCGAGGTGGTCGATGAGGCTCTGGACATCCCCGATCCGCGCTGTCTGCGGCTCGTCGTCGCAGATTTCCAGATTCCTGTCGGCCTGCGTGTCCCTGGCCTTCGCGATCTCGATGTTCTTCGCACGCTCGAGGTAGTCGCGCGTCCGCTTGAAGAAGTCCGATCGCCCCAGGTACCCCCTCAGGACGATCGCGTCGGCCGGACGCTCGTCCGCATCCTCGAACGCCCGGACGAGCGAGGAGCGTGGTGCTGGCTCGTTGTTCTCGAGGGTCCAAACCGTCCCGGGCTCCTCCTTCGCCTCGTCCGCAGCCTTGAGAGCGTCGACGAGCAACGGGCCGAGTGGCTGGTCATCCTCGCCGAGGATTCGCACCGTCCAGGGCTCGTCGCTCCGGTCGGCCAAGGGCTTCGCCCGATCACCCCTCGGTGAGGGACGCGCCTTTCGCGGCGTCTTCTTACGGTCTTCAGCCATCCGCTCCTCCTGTTCAGTCCTGGACGTGGAAGTCGGCCTGCTCGGCCTCGGTCAGTTCGCGTGTCGTGCGCTCCTCCGCCGCCGCCTCGACGTCGTCGATCGGCCCGCAGACGTCGCACTCGATCTCCCGCACGACGTTGTCCTGCCCGTAGTAGGCGATGGCCGGCGCCTCGCCGGACGTCGTCACCGTGGCCGCGCGGCGGGGGATGCTCAGCAGGGTCACCCCCCGGCGCCAGTCCGTCACCCGCACACCGTCGTCCCCCCCGGAGACGAGCCGGT
This sequence comes from Miltoncostaeaceae bacterium, assembly GCA_963819845.1. Lineage (GTDB taxonomy): Bacteria > Actinomycetota > Thermoleophilia > Miltoncostaeales > Miltoncostaeaceae > DATAGF01. Next base: position 128,455 of record CAWFXQ010000007.1, on the reverse strand, counting down.
CGTCGTCGGCGAACGCCACCGAGAGGACGGAGCCCTGATGGCTGCGGATGATGCGCGGCTGCTCCTCGCCCGAGAGGTCCCAGATCCGCACCGTCTTGTCGCCGCCCCCGCTCGCGAGCCAGCGGCCGTCGGGGCTGAACGCGAGGCTGATCACCGGCCCGTCGTGGGCGCCGAGCGTCCGCGAGCCGCCGGGCCCGCCCCAGACCTTCACCGTCTGGTCGGTGCCTCCGCTGGCGATCGTCTCGTTGACCGGGCTGAAGGCGACGTCGAACGCCTGGCCCTCGTGACGCCCGACGGTCCGCGGCGTCGCGCCGGGCGTCAGGTCGATCACGTTGACGCGCCCGCCGGAGAGCGCGACGCCGACCCGAGGTCCGCGGGGATCGAGCGCCACGCCGTTCGCCAGCTCGCTGGGGTAGGTCGCGCTCACGCGCTCACCCGTACGGTCGCGCACGATGACCCGCTCGTCGAAGAGGCCGATAGCCACCAGGTCGCCCTGCGCGTCGGCCGAGTACACGCCGCCCGGCACGGCGGGCAGCAGCGGGCGGGTGCCCGGACTGCCCGGTCGCCAGCTCTCGGCCGAGCCGTCGGCGCCGACGATCGTGATCCGCGAGTCACCGTCGAACGCGATGGCGCCGGTCGGGGCGGGCACGCGGCCGCGCAGCTGTTGCTCCATCCCCGCCGACGCGTCCCAGCGGCGCACCGTGCCGTCGCCCCCCACGCTCGCGACGGCGCCGGGTCCGACGAACCCGACCGGCGCGACCGAGCTCTCGTGCCCCTCCATGCGGGAGAGCAGCCGCCCGCTCCTGGTGTAGATCCTCACGGAGTTGTCGCCGCCGCCCACGACGAGGCGCTCCCCGTCGGCCGACCACGCGACGTCGGCGGCGCCGGGCATGGGCGCCGAGAAGGCGACGGCGTCCCCCTCGCCGAGGCGGAGGACGTGGAGGCCGTCGTTCCCGGCCACGGCCAGGGACCCGTCGGGGCTCACCGCGAGGGCCCACGGCGAGCCGTCGACCTCGATCGGCGTCGGCAAGGGCGAGCCGGCGCTCCAGCGCTGGAGGCTCCCATCCACCCCTGCCGTGATGTAACGGCCCGGCGTGGGCTCGGCCACCGCGTCGAGCAGGCTGCCGACCGCGATTCGCTGGACCCGGCCGTCCGTGACGCCGGCCAGCCAGCCGCCTTCGGTGGTGGCGACGATCACCCGGTCGCCGCCGGGCATGGCGTGCATGTCGATGACCGCGCCGGGAACCCGGGCAACGCGCCGGGGGTCGCCGGGGGCATCCCGCCCGGGCCAGAGCATCAGCACGCCGTCCTCGCCGCCGGTGACGTAGCCCGCGGGGATCTCGGTGATCACGTTGAACCCCTCCTGCGTCTCGCCGACCAGCTCCGGCGAGGCCCCGCGCGGGTCGTTCTCGGAGTTCCAGAGCCGGAGGGCGCCCGACTGGCCCATGATCGCGATTCGCCCCGGCGCGGCGAGGACCGCGGAGGTCGGCACATCGTCGGTGATCCTGAGGGCGGCGCGGACCCTCGAGTCGTGCACGCCCTGCCGGAGGCTCTCCTCGGCCTCCACCGTCGGAGCGGTGGCGTAGGCGTTCTCGCCCAGCAGCGTCGCGAGCTCCGGGTCGCGCTCGCGGGCCAGGACCGAGCTGCCCGCGAGCTGGCGTGAGTTGGCGAGGTCGCGCTGGTCGGCCGCGTCGTTGCGCTGGACGAAGGCGAAGACGGCGATCGCGGCGATGATCGCCGCCACGCCCGCCAGGGAGCCGATCAGGACCCTGGTGCGCTTGCGGCGGCTCGCCCGCTCCCGCTCGACCCGCTCGCGGCTGGCGGCGAGGAACCCCCGCTCCAGCTCGTTGAGGTCGGTCTCGTCGCGGCCCTCCCACACGGCCAGAGGGGCGCCGCGGTAGAGCTGGCCCTCGTCGCGGCCGCCGGCGTCCCAGTCGGCGGCGGCGTCGGAGAGGCGCCGGTGCATGCGCAGCTGCTCGCGGTCGTCGTTGATCCAGCCGCGCAGCTCGGGCCAGCCGCGGATGAGGGCCTCGTGGGTGACGTTGACCACCGGCCCGCCGGTGGCCTCGTCCTTTCCGGTGGTCAGCAGGCGGGCCTCGGCCAGCGATGCGACGACGGCGTTGACCTCGGCCTCCTCGCCCGGGCGGGTGACCAGCTCCGCCCGGGTCGCGCGGCGGCGCGTGTCCTCGGTGCCCTCGCCGGGCTGGGTGAGGCGCAGCAGCACGCGCCTCGCGACGGCTTGGCGCTCGGGGCTCATGGCCCCGTAGATCGTGTTGGCCCGCCGCGCCAGCGCCCCCTCCACACCGCCCGAGGCGGCGTAGGCCTCGAGGGTGAGGGTGCGCCCGCGGCGGCGCTGCCACACCTCCACCAGCAGGTGCTCCATCAGCGGCAGGGTGCCCGGCCGGTCGGCGACGTCGGTCAGGATGCGCCGGGTGAGGCCGGGCTCGAGCTCCAGGCCGGCGCGGGCGGCCGGCCGTTCGATGGCCCGGCGCAGGCCGCGGGCGTCCATCGGTCCCAGCAGCACCTGCTGGGCGGCGACCAGCGATCGCAGCTCGGGGTGCTCGGCCAGGCGGCCGTAGAAGTCGGCCCGCATGGCGGCCACGACGACCGTGCGGCCGCCGGGGATGGTGGCCGCGTACATCAGGTTGCCAAGGAACGCGGCCCGCTCGCCCTCGTCGGCACACAGGGTGAAGGCCTCCTCGAGCTGGTCGACGACCAGCAGCACGCGGGCGTCGTCGGGGCGGCCGTCGAGCGCCCGGGCGACGGCCAGGTCGAGGACCCGCTCGTCCCCGGCCAGGTCGGCCGCGCTCGGCGAGCCGGAGCCGGGCAGGTGGCCGAGCTGGGCGGCCAGCGACGCGAGCGGGCGGGCGCCGGGGGTCATCTGAACGACCCGCCACGACTCGCCGCCCGGGAGCGCCCCGGCCCGCAGGGCAGGGACCAGGCCGGCCGACACCAGCGAGCTCTTGCCGCTGCCCGACGGGCCGAGCACCGCCAGGAAGCGGGTCACCCGCAGCCGCTCGACCACCCGCGCGACGTCCTCCTCGCGCCCGAAGAAGAGGTCGGCGTCCTCCTCGCGGAAGGCCTCCAGGCCCCGGTACGGGCACGCCTCGGCCGCGGCCGCCACCAGGCCCGGCCCCACCTCGGCCCCGCGGAGCACCCGCACCAGGTCGGCGATGCCGTCGGGGTCCGCGAGCCCGGCGCGCAGGTCGATCCACGGGTCGGTGGCGAGGAAGGCCAGACGCGGGTTGACCGGCTCGGGGCCCCCCGGCAGGAGCACCAGCACGGTGCGGAAGGCCCGGTCGCGGCCGCTGATCTCCTTCGCGGCGGCCAGGCCCTCGCGCGCCCAGTCGCCCAGCCCCTCGCGTCCCACCAGCACGACGCAGGCGCTGGAGGCGCCCACGCCCTCGGCGGCGGCCCGCGGGTCGCCGCCCTCGCTGACGAACGGCTGCAGGCCGGCCTCGGAGAGGCGCGCGGCGACCTCGGCGGCGGCCGGCGCGTCGACCCCGGCCCGCAGGATGGCCACGTCGTAGCGGGCCGCCAGCGCCGCCCGGCCCAGCTCGCCCGCGCTCTGGAACCGGTCCTCGGGACGCTTGGCCATGGCCCGGCGCACCACCTCGTCGAGCGCGGGCGGCAGCCCGGGGACGACGTCGGCCAGGCGCGGCGGCGCCTGGGTGAGGTGGGCCTCGAGCGCGGTCGGCTCGTCGCCGGTGGCGAACGGGGGCCGCCCGGCGAGGGCGTGGAAGAGCACGCAGCCCAGGGCGTAGACGTCGGTGCGGGCGTCGATCGCCCCGCCGCGGATCTGCTCGGGCGCCAGGTAGGCGAGCGTCCCCGCCCAGCCGCCCTGCGGGCCGTCGCCGCGCGGCCGACATGCCCGCGCTGAGCCCGAAGTCGGTGAGGTAGACGTGCTCCTCGCCGTCGGGGTCGGCGATCAGGACGTTGGCCGGCTTGACGTCGCGGTGCACCGAGCCCGCGCGCGTGGGCCGCGTCGAGGGCCCCCGCCACGCGGGCGACGACGCGGGCGGCGCGCCCCGGGGGCACCCTGCCGCGCTCGCCGATCAGGTCCTGCAGGCTGGCGCCGTCGACGAAGCGCATCGCGATGTAGAGCCGGCCCTCGTCCTCGCCCGCCCGGTAGATGGGGATGACGTTCGGGTGCTCGAGCCCCGCGGCCACGAGCGACTCCCGCACGAACAGCTCGCGGAAGCGCGCGTCCTGCGCCCGCGCAGGGGCGATCAGCTTCAGGGCCACCTGGCGGCCCAGCTCCGGGTCGGTCGCCCGGTAGACGACGCCCATGCCGCCGGCGCCCGCCAGCTCCTCGACGACGTAGCCGGCGACGGTCGTGCCCGGCTCGAGGACGTGTCCGGCGTCGGCGGGGCGCGTCCCTGCGCCGCCGGTCAGGATCGTGCTCGCGCCCACCCCGCGCTGATCCACCTGGTCCGGTCCTTCGGTATCGCCACAACCCTGGTAACGCCTGTATATGTCAAGAGGCATCGCCAGGGATAGCCCCACCTAGGTGTCGGCCGTCCACACCTGCGCGATAGCCTCGTCCCACCCGAGCCCGACCCCCAGGCGGAACGTGCCCGACAGACCCTCCTGGCCAAGCGATCCGAAGGACCGGATCCGCGTCCGCGAGGCGGAGGAGGCGGGCGACCCGTTTCTCGTCCTGCGAGACGGCGAGGGCGCCCAGCGCATCGTGCGCCTGGGGCCCGGCCTGACGATGGCCGTGCTCGGGCGCACGTCCGAGAGCGACATCCCCATCGAGTGGGACGACCGCGTCTCGAGGACGCACGCCAAGCTCGAGCGCATCGGCAGCGAGTGGTCGATCGAGGACGACGGCCTGTCGCGCAACGGCACCTACGTCAACGAGCAGCGCGTGCGGGGCCCCCGGCGGCTGCGCGACGGCGACATGGTGCGGGTGGGCCACACCACGCTCGTCTTCCGCTCGCCGGCTTCGGGGGGCCCGAGCAGCCTCACCGCGCCCGAGTCGCGGCTGGCCCCGCCGCCGCCGGTCTCGGACGCCCAGCGCCGCGTGCTCGTGGCCCTCTGCCGGCCGTGCGTCGACCAGACCGGCCCGATGACGCCGGCGACCAACGACCAGATCGCAGCCGAGCTGCACCTGAGCGTCGACGCCGTGAAGGCTCACCTGCGCCAGCTCTACCGGCGCTTCGACGTCGAGGACCTGCCCCAGATCCAGAAGCGGACGGCGCTCGTGCGCATCGCGCTCGGCGCCGGCATGGCCCGCGGCGCGCGCTGAGCCGACCTCAGGGTGTGGCGGCTCCACACCTAGGGTCCGTGGCCGACGGGGCCCGCCTGGCCGAGGCTCTGCCCGTGACCGAGGAGGAGCTGCTCGTCACCTACGAGCGGGCGTGGAACGCTCACGACCCCGCGGCGTGCGCGGCGTGCTTCGCGCCCGACGGCGCCCGCGAGCTGCGGCTGCTGGTGCCCTGCCGGTCGCTCGGACAGCGCGACCCCGTCGTGCTCGGCCCCGTCCGCATCGCCGAGCACACCGGCCGCGTGCTCGAGGCCGTGCCCGACCTGGCCGTGGAGGTGCTCGGCGCGGCCTACTCGAGCGACCGCCGGCTCTGGGCCGAGTGGCGCGCGGCCGGGACCCTGGCCGACGAGGCCGGCGAGGCGCGCCCGATCGACGTCGTGGGCGTCTCCGTCTTCCGCCTCAGCAACGGGGGGTTCCTGGAGGAGCGGATCTACTGGGACTCGGCCCTCGTCCTCGGCCGGACGGGCCTGGACCAGGGCTGAGTCACCCCGGGTCGAGGGGCCCGGGGCAGGTCGCCAGGCGGAGCGTCACCCCGCCGAACGCGCCCGTCACCCGCGCCCGCGAGTACCAGCGCCGTCCGTCGCACCCCCGGCGCAGCGCCCGCAGGAGGACCCTGACGGGCCGCCGGATGACCTGCCCCGTCTCGGGGTTGCGGCCGACCGAGGCGCCGTCGCCGGGGGCGATGCGGCGGCCCCAGCCCTCCCACCGGATGCCGCGGATCGACCAGTAGCCGGCGTCGCCCGTGCCCAGGCTGTACATGACGCAGTCGCCGGGCCGGACGCGCGCGATGATCCCCCGGGGGCCTGCGGGACCGCAACCGACCCGGGGCGTGTCGGGCGCGGGCGCGGCGGAGGCCTCGTGGACGCAGCCCACAGCCATCAGTGCAGCGGCGAGGAGCGCGGCGAGGACCGAAATCGCGGGGAGCCGGCTCATCGGGCCGACCATAGACTGTCGTCGTGCGCGCCAAGCCACCGGCGCCGGCGAGCGCCCACTTCCGCAGCCGCCACCCGGAGCGGCACTTCAGCACCCGGGCCAATTGGCTGCGAGCGGCGGTGCTCGGCGCCAACGACGGCCTGGTCTCGGTCGCGAGCCTCATCCTGGGCGTCGCCGCCGGCGGCGCCTCGCGCGGGTCGATCGTCCTGGCGGGCATCGCGGCCCTGGTGGCCGGGGCGCTGTCGATGGCCGCGGGGGAGTACGTGTCGGTCTCGTCCCAGCGAGACTCGGAGGAGGCGGACCTGCGGCGGGAGGCCCGCGAGCTCGACTCCAACCCCGACGCGGAGCTGCGCGAGCTCGCGATGATCTACGAGGGGCGCGGCCTGGCGCCCGCCCTGGCCCGCGAGGTGGCCGAGCAGCTCTCGCGGAGCGACCGCCTGGCCGCCCACGCCCGCGACGAGCTGGGCCTGGACGAGGACCGCATGGCGCGCCCCTGGCAGGCCGCCTGGGCGTCGGCGGCATCCTTCACGGCCGGCGCTGCGGTGCCGGTGCTGTGCGCCCTCGCGCCGGCGGGCGTCCGGGGGCCGCTGGTCGTCGCCGTCACCCTGGTCGCCCTCTGCGCCCTCGGGGCCCTGGCGGCGCGGCTGGGCGGCGCGCCGATGGGGCGCGCGGCCCTGCGCGTGGGCCTCTGGGGCGCGGGCGCCATGGCACTGACCGCGGCCATCGGCGCCCTGGTGGGGACGGCGGTCTGACGCTATCGCTCGACGGCCGTGACCGCGGTGCCGTAGGCGCAGATCTCCGTCGCCTGCTCCATGAACTCCGACGTGTCGAACCGCATCGCGATGATCGCGTTGCCGCCCTTCTCCTCCGTCTCCTCGACGAGGCGCTGGATCGCCTGCTCGCGGCCCTCGGCCAGCATCTTGGTCATGCCCTTCAGCTCGCCGCCCACCAGCGACTTGAAGCCGGCCCCGATCTGCGAGCCGACATGGCGCGAGCGGACCGTGAGCCCGAATGTCTCGCCCAGGACCTCGGTGATCTCGTAACCCGGGAGGTCGTTGCCCGTGGTGATCAGCATCTGAGGCTCCTACGGTTCGAGGGTGTGGCGCCCATCTTCACCGAATCGCACCGCGGCGGCTCCGGGGCCCCCCCTCGTCCTGCTCCACGGCCCAGCAGGAGGCTGGGCCGTCCACGACCCCACGGCGGCCGAGACCCTCGCGCGGTTCGCGACGATGCGCGAGCAGCTGGTCGCGGCCGCGCCCCACGCGCCCGCCCTGCTGGGCACCGCCGCCGGGCGCCGCGCCGCGACCCGCCTCATCGCCACGAGCTTCGAGCCCATCCCGGCAGAGCTGATCGGCCACCAGATGCTGGGCGCGGCGGCCTGCGCGGCGACCGCCCCGATGGCCGGGTGCGCGCTGCGCGAGGGCTACCGCCTCGACGCCGAGCGGATCGAATGCCCGGTGCGGATCGTGTGGGGCGCCGACGACCTGCTGCTGCGCTGGCCCTCGGCCGCGGTCCGCTACCGCGACGACTGGCTCCCGCACGCCGACTGGGTCATGCTCGACGCGTCGGCCACTGCCCCCCGCTCGATGTCCCGGTCGAGGCGGCGGAGGAGCTGATCCTGGGGTTCACCGCCCGCCGTTGGCTGCGGGTCAGCGTCCCGCCGGCCGGTAGGCGCAGATGAGGACGCCGGTCGCGGCCGTCGCGGCCGAGACCAGCTCGAGCGGGCGGGCCAGGCCGTCCCCGGGGAACAGCCGCTTTCCGCCGCCGAGCAGGACCGGCTCGATCATGAGGCGGTACTCGTCGACCAGGTCGTGCTCGATCAGCTGCCCGGCGAGCGAGGCGCTGCCCATGACCTGCAGCCCGCCGCCGTCCCGCGCGCGCAGCTCCCGCACCGCGCCGATCGCGTCATCGGCGGGGAGCAGCGTCGAGCCGGACCAGGTGAGGTCGTCGTGGGTGAGCGTGCGGGACGCCACGTACTTGGGGATCTCGTTCATCCGGTCGGCGAACGGGTCGCCCGCGCGACCGGGCCACGCGGCCGCCATCCCCTGCCACGTGCGCCGGCCGAACAGCAGCGCCTCGGTCGTCCCCATGACCTCGCCGATCACCGGGCCCATGGCCTCCGGATCGAAGTAGGGCATCGACCAGCCGCCGTGGGCGAAGCCGCCGTCGGTGTCCTCCTCGGGGCCGCCGGGAGCCTGCACGACGCCGTCAAGGCTCATGAAGTCGCTGAGGATGATCCGCATCGCTGCTCCTGTGGTGTGCGGCCGCGCGCCGGCCGGTCAGGGGGTAGACCGGTCCGATGAGACGGATTCATCGCCCGACGAGTGGAGGATGACGGGTTCGAACCGACGACCTCCGCCTTGCAAAGGCGGCGCTCTCCCAGCTGAGCTAATCCCCCGGGACGGGGCCTACGGTAGCATCGGCGCCCCCGCGTCCCCGACACCGAGGCCCCCGTGAGCGGCGATCCCTTCGGCACCGTCTACCGGCTGCTGGACGAGCTCCAGATGAAGCACTTCGAGATGGCCGGCCTCGTGAACGAGTACAAGCAGCTCGTCGAGGACCTCGAGGAGCGCGCCGACGAGGACCGCCTGAAGATGGCGCGCAACCTGCCCGGCGCGCGCTACCTCGTCAACACCACCTTCGTGCGCGAGCAGTGGCTCAAGGTGGGCGCGGAGCTCCAGCGGCTCTTCCCCGAGGAGCGCTCCCCCGCCTAGCCGAGCAGGTCGCGCAGGGCGGCCTCGGGCTCGGTGAAGCGGAAGGCGTAGCCGGCGCGGAGGGCCGCGCGCGGCACGGCGCGCTGGCCGTCGAGGGCCAGGGTGGCCATCTCCCCCATCGCGAGGCGCAGGGCGACCGCGGGCGTCGGCACGACCGTGGGCCGGCCCAGGACGCGGCCCAGGGCCTTGACGAAGTCGCCCTGGCGCACCGGGTCGGGCGCCGCGGCGTTGAGCGGCCCGGCGACGTCGTCGCGGTCGAGGGCCAGCAGGATGAGGCCCACCTCGTCGGCGATGTGGATCCAGGGCACCCACTGGCGGCCGCCGCCGATCGGGCCGCCGGCGAAGGCCTTCACGGGCAGGGCCAGCTTCGGCAGGGCGCCGCCGTCTGCGTCGAGGACGATGCCGGTGCGCACGCACACCACGCGGGCGCCCCCGTCCTGCGCGCGCAGCGCCTCGCGCTCCCAGGCGGTGCAGGTCGCGGCGAGGAAGTCGGCGCCCGGGCCCGCGGTCTCGTCGACCTCCGCGTCGCGCGGGCCGTAGTAGCCCACGGCGCTGCCGTTCACCAGCGCCCCCGGGGACCCCTCGCGCGCGAGGGCGTTGACGATCAGCCGCGTGGTCAGCACCCGGCTCTCGTGGATCTCGCGCTTGCGGGCGGCGGTCCAGCGCTTGCCCTCGATCGGCGCCCCGGCGAGGTTCACCATGGCGTCGGCGCCCGCCACGGCGCGCTCCGGCGGCGGGCCCTCGGCCGGGTCCCAGCGGACGTCCTCCGCTCCCTCGACCCCGGCGGCGCCGCTGCGTGAGACCGCGACCACCTCGTCGCCGCGCGCGGCCAGGGCCCGGCTCACCGCGCGGCCGATCATCCCCGTCGCCCCGACGACGGCGACCCTCATCGGGCGGACCCCGCCCGGCGGCTCACCCGCGGACCGGCCGGCGGTCGTTGCGCGCCAGCGCCAGCAGCTCCTCGGCGCCGATCCCCGGCGGAGGTGCGGCCCGGCCCATCAGCACGCCGCCCATGCCGCGGCCGCGCAGCCGCAGCCGCAGCCGCGCGAGCGCCGGTTCCGAGCGCGGGCCGTCCGCGTCGGCCAGCAGCAGCGCCAGGCCGTCCTGCCCGTCGCGCCAGATGGCGTCCGTGTCGCGCACCGTGCGCCGGGCAAGGTCGGCAACCCGCTCCAGCGCCGGGCCGCCGTCGCCCGGGACGGTCAGGCAGACGAGGGTCGCCGGCCGTCGCTGGCGCCGCGACTCGTCGAGCGCCCCGCCCAGCGAGGCGAGCAGGGCCGTGCGGTCGGGCGGCCCGAGCGTGGCCGCGGGCGCGAAGGCGGCCGCGCGGGGCCGGCCGCCGTCGGTCCGCCGGCGTCGTGGCCCGCCCACCCCATGCGGCAGACTAGTCACGCGCGGGCCGCTCGGGCGGCTCGCCGTGCCCGTACTGCCGCGACGCCGCCGGGTGCCGGGCGAGGATCGCGTCCACCGCGGCCCCCTCGTCGGCCGTCAGGGGCGCCGCCGCCAGCGCGGCGTTGCGGGTCGCCTGGCCGGCGTCGCGCGCGCCCACGATGGCCGAGGTCACCTCCGGCCGGCGCAGCACCCACATCACGGCCAGCTCGGCGACGCCCCCAGGCCGCCCGGACTCCCGCGCCACCGCCTCGATCTCCCGGACGACGGCGATCCGCTCGGGGAGTTCGCCGTCGGCGAAGAGCTCGCTGTCGGCGCGCCAGTCCCCCGCCGCGAACGACGTCGCCTCGGTCATCTTGCCGGTCAGCAGGCCGTGGGCCAACGGCCCGTAGGCGATCACGCCCACGCCGTTGTCGCGGCACCAGGGCAGCTCGGCCGCCTCGACCTGGCGGCGCATGACGTGGTAGCCGGGCTGGTAGGAGTCGATCGCCGCGACCGCGCCCGCCGCCTCCAGGTCGGTCGCGGCGTAGTTGGAGACGCCGATCGCCCGGACCACGCCGCTCCGGCGCAGATCGTGGAGCGCCCCGATCGTCTCTTCGGCGGACACGCCCGGCACCGGCCAGTGGACCTGGTAGAGGTCGATGTGATCGAGGCCCAGGGCCTGCAGGCTGCGCTCGCAGGCCGCGCGCAGGTAGTCGGCCGACGCCTCGCGCCAGATCGTGAGCGGCGGGCCGCTGTCCCAGGCGACGCCCCCCTTGGTGGCCACGATCACCTCGTCGCGGCGCTCGCGCACCGCCTGGCCCACGATCCGCTCGGCGCGGCCCTGGCCGTAGATGTCGGCGGTGTCGATCCAGTTGACCCCGGCGTCGATCGCCGCGTGGCAGGCCGCCAGCGAGTCGGCGTCGTCGGCGCCGCCCCACCGGCCGCCGAAGACCCAGGTCCCCAGGCCGATGACCGACAGCTCCAGATCCGTCCCGCCGAGACGGCGGCGCTCCACCCGCTCCCCCTTGATCGACGCGCGGGAGACTACTTGGGCGTCAGCGCCACCAGCAGGCCCCCGTCATCGTCGTAGGCGGGGAAGAAGTCGGCCGTCGCCGCGACGTCGTCGTCGGAGCCGTTCGGCCGGTAGGTGCAGTTGACGTTCAGCACCCGGACGCCCCACTCCAGGCTCGTCGCGGCCGGGTCGCCGTTGGGGAAGCCCCCGAGCCCGAGCCGCTCGGCGACCTCGTGGCCGATCAGCTCGGCCTCCTGGAAGCCCGTGACCGCGAACGCGCCGTGCCCGGCCACGAGGATGCGGCGCTCCTGGTCGCAGACGATCAGCGCCGTCTTGGGGCTGGCGTAGTAGTCGTCGAGCAGCTCGAACGCGAAGCCGAACCCACAGCGGGAGCAGCCCCGCGGCTGGTGGCGCACGTTGCGGTCGTTGGCGCTCTCGCGGTACGCGCAACGGGGGCAGAGGAAGACCGGCACCTCCCCAATGGTAGCGGCGTCCCTGGTCGGCGCCTCGCGGGAAAGTCCCTACGCTTCCGCGGTCGTGTCGTGGCTCGAGGCCATCGTCCTCGGGATCGCGCAGGGGCTCACCGAGTTCCTCCCGGTCTCGAGCACCGCCCACCTGCGCATCGTCCCCGCCTTCGCCGGCTGGGAGGACCCGGGGGCCTTCTTCACCGCCGTCGTCCAGCTCGGGACGATGCTGGCCGTCGTCATCTACTTCTGGCGCGACCTGGTCCGCATCGTGAGGACCTGGCTCCTCAGCCTGCGCCGGCCCGAGCTGCGCGGGGAGCTCGACGCGCGCATGGGCTGGTACGTGATCGTGGCGACGATCCCCATCGTCATCTTCGGCTACGCCTTCCGCGACCAGATCGAGAACGGGGCCCGCAACCTCTACCTGATCGGCGTCGTGCTGATCGTCCTGGGGCTGATCCTCCTGCTCGCCGACGTCACCTCGAAGCGCGTGAGGGGCGTCGAGGACGTCGGCATGCGCGACGCGGTCTGGGTGGGGCTGGCCCAGGCGCTCGCCCTCGTCCCCGGCACCTCGCGGTCGGGGGCGACCATCACGGCGGGCCTCTTCCTCGGCCTCAAGCGGGAGGCCGCAGCCCGGTTCTCGTTCCTGCTGTCGGTCCCGGCGATCGTGCTCAGCGGCCTCTACGGGCTGCTGGAGATCTTCACCGGCGACAGCGACGCCGACGTCGGGGCGCTCGTCCTGTCGACGGCCTTCGCCTTCATCTTCGGCTACATCGCCATCGCCTTCCTGCTGCGCTACCTGGCGACGCACTCGATGCTGATCTTCGTGATCTACCGGGTGGTGCTCGGCGCCGTCGTCATCGCCCTCACCGCGGCGGGGACCATCAGCTGAGCGCTCAGCTCGGGGCCCGGACCACCTCGAGCTCGCGGGCGAGGTTGACCAGCTCCAGCACCCTCAACACGGCGTCGGACGGCCGGGCGACGCCGAAGGAGCGGCCCGCATCGAGGCACACCTGGCGCGCCTCCAGCACGGCCCGCAGGCCCGAGGAGTCCATGAAAGCGACGCCGGCCATGTCGAGGATCACCGGGGCGTCGCCAGAGGCCGGCAGGGCCGCCGCCAGGGCGGGCGCCCCGACCAGGTCGAGGTCTCCCTCGGCGACGATCACGGTGGCCTCCGGGCGCTGCTCGGCGCGCGCGGTGAAGGTTCCCGGGCCGGTGGACGACATGCCCGCCAGACTAGCAGCGGCGGCCCTCCGTCCCGGCCCCTCGGCCCGGCAGTTTTGCCCCCGCGTCGATTCGGGCAGACTCCCGGCGTTGCGATGTTCCCAGCGTCGCACGGGGTGGAGGGGGAGATGCCGCCAGGGAACGCGCCGCTGAGCGCCGACGAGCGCGAGCGGCTCATCATGGAGCACCTGCCGCTGGTGCGAGGCCTCGCGAGGCGGTACGCCGAACGCGGCGAGCCGCTCGACGACCTCGTCCAGGTCGGCACCATCGGCCTGATCAAGGCGATCGACCGCTTCGACCCCGAGCGCGGCTACAAGCTGGCGAGCTTCGCGACGCCCACGATCCTCGGCGAGATCCGCCGGCACTTCCGCGACCGCTCGTGGACGGTGCGCGTGCCGCGCGGGATCCAGGAGGCGCGGGCGCGCATCGCGCAGGCGGTCGACGACCTGTCGGCCACCGAGGGCCGGAGCCCGTCGGTGCGGGAGATCGCCGATGGCGCGGACCTCTCGGTCGAGGAGGTGCTCGACGCGCTGGCCGCCGGCAGCGCCCAGCGCCCGACCTCGCTCTCCTCCCCCACCCGCGACGGCGAGGATGACGAGGGCATCGCGGTGGGCGTCGACGAGCCCGGGTTCGCGCAGGCCGAGGCGCGCGCGACGCTGCACTCCGGGCTCGCCGGGCTGCCCGCCCGCGAGCGGGTGATCCTGCACCTGCGGTTCGAGGAGGGCCTCACCCAGTCGCAGATCGCCGCCCGGATCGGCGTGTCGCAGATGCACGTCTCGCGCCTGATCCGCCGGGCGCTGGAATCGCTGCGCGAGAGCGCCGGGGGACCCCCGGCGCAGGGAGCCCCGTGAGGCCCGGGGCGGCGCCTCGCGTGGTTTCGCGGTCTGCCAGCATGGGAACCGCCGGTGTAGGGCCCGGCGAGCGAAGGGGGGCGAGCGCGCGATGCAGGTGAGCGAGGCCGAGCCGCACGTCGAGCTCACGCTGCCCGCCGACGCCGAGAGCGTCGTGCTGGCGCGCCAGATGGTGCGCGGCCTCGTCGACGTGCTGGGGTGGGGCGAGGAGAGCCGCAACGACATCTCCATCGCCGTGACCGAGGCCTGCACCAACGCCGTGCTCCACGCCTACCCCGAGGGCGGCGGCGAGTACGCGGTCCGCGCCTGGGTGGAGCCCGCCAAGCTGGTCGTGGCGGTGCGCGACCACGGCCGCGGGATCACCCCCCGCGTCGGCTCGCCGGCGGCCGGCCTCGGGCTCGGGCTGCCCCTGATGCTCGCCATCGGCGACGAGGTCTCGTTCGCGAGCGATGGCGAGGGGGCCACCGAGGTGCGGATGTCCTTCTCGCCCCCGGCGGCGGACGCGCCGTGACGACGCGCGCGCCGGCCGCCCGCCTCGTGATCCGCCGCAGCGAGCTCGCGGGCCCGGTGCTGGACCGGGTGCTCGCCGCCCTCGCCGCCCGCGTCGACCTGCCGCTCGACCGGCTGTCGGACGTGCAGATCGCGAGCTCCGCCGTGGCCGCGGCCGCCGGCCGGGAGCTGGCCGACGACGCCCTCTGCGTCGAGCTGGACGGCGAGCCGGGCGCCGTGACGGTGCGCCTGGGGCCGTTCCCGGCGGGCGCGGCGCGCCGGGTCGTCGAGGACAGCGCCGTCCCGGGCGTCGGCGGCATCGTCGACCGCCTCGTCAACCGCGTGAGCGTCGACCGCGCCGGCGCGGAGGAGAGCCTGTCGCTCGCCATCAGCGGCGGCGCGGGCCCGCCCGCGTGACCGTGGCCGTCAACTGACGAAGCTGGTCACGCTCCCGGACACGATCGACCGGAACCTCACCGCCTGACTCGGCGCCCCGGCGGGCGCCCGCGTAGCGTGTGGCCCCGGTGACGAGCGACGCCCCCCCAGAGAGGCCCCGCCGACCCTGGTCCGGCTCCGAGCGGCCCGTCCCGCGGCTGGTCGTCCAGCCGCTGCAGCAGTTCTTCCGCCTGGAGGCCTCGGGCGGCCTGGTGCTGCTGGGGGCCACGATCGTCGCGCTTGTGTGGGCCAACATCGCGACCGCCTCCTACACGGAATTCTGGTCGAACGAGGTCTCCCTGACGGTCGGCGGCTTCGAGATCACCGAGACGGTCCAGGACGTCGTCAACGACGGGCTCATGACGTTCTTCTTCCTGGTGATCGGCCTCGAGGTGAAGCGCGAGCTCACGGTCGGCGAGCTGGCGAGCCGAAAGGCCGCGCTCCTGCCCGTGGTCGCGGCGGTGGGCGGGATGGTGGTGCCGGCGCTGGTCTTCCTGGCGGTGATCGGCGACGGCGAGGGGGCCCGGGGCTGGGGGATCCCGATGGCGACCGACGTCGCGTTCGCCCTGGGGGCGCTGGCGGCCCTGGGGCGGCGGGTGCCCGTCGGCTTGGTGGCCTTCCTGCTGGGGGTCGCCGTGATCGACGACATCGGGGCGATCCTGGTGATCGCCGTCTACTACACCGAGACGCTGGCCTTCGGGTGGCTGGCCGCGGCGCTCTGCGGGCTGGTCGCGATGGCGGCGCTCCAGCGGGTGCACGTGCGCCACCTGCTGCCCTACGTGATCCTCGGGCTGTTCATCTGGTTCTGCACCCTCGAGTCGGGGGTGCACCCCACGATCACCGGCGTGGCGATCGGGCTGCTGACGCCGGTGCGCCCGTTCCAGGACCCGCGGGCCGTGAGCGCCGAGGCGATCCGGATCGCCAACGAGACCGCCGACGAGCCCGACGACCCGGACGAGGACGCCGACAGCTGGCGCCGGCTGGCCTGGTTGTCGCGCGAGGCGATCTCGCCGCTCTCCCGGGTGGAGAACGGCCTCCACGAGTGGTCGAGCTTCGTCGTGCTGCCGATCTTCGCGCTGGCCAACGCGGGCATCGTCCTCGACTCCGAGTCGCTGGAGGCGGCGACCGAGACGCGCATCGCCCTCGCCGTGGCCCTGGGCCTGGTGCTGGGCAAGACGATCGGGCTCACCGCGGGAGTGGCCCTGGCGGTGCGGCTGGGCATCGGGATACTGCCCGCCGGGGTGCGGTGGGCCCACGTCGTGGGGGTGGGGGCGCTGGCGGGGATCGGCTTCACGGTGTCGCTCTTCGTCGCCGGGCTCGCCTATACCGACCCGGCCCAGCTGGAGGCCGCCAAGATCGGGGTGCTGGGCGGGTCGGTGGTGGCGGCCGCGATCGGCCTGACCGCGCTGGTGGCGGTGTGGCGGGCGGGCCGGGCCCGCCGCGGCGAGGGCTGATCAGCCCAGGCGGGCGCCGTTCTGGCCCTCGACGACGTCGAGGAAGCGCTGGTAGCTGGGCTTCGGCTCGAGCCCCTCGCGGTACAGGCCGGCGGGCCAGTTCACGTTGTCCTCGAGGTTGAACCACACCACCGCCTTCACCTGCTCGGTGCGCAGCTGAGGCAGCGAGTAGATCTGGGTGAGGTACTCGGCCTGCTCCTCCTCGGTGACCGCAACGTCGCGGTAGGGCGTCGTCGCGGTCGTGTAGCCCGCCTCGGTGATGTAGAAGGGCAGCCCCGGGCGGAAGCCGTCGATCTCCTCGAGGAAGCGGCCGATGCTGCTCCAGCTCGGCAGGGCGTCGGTGGGAACCAGCGGCCCGGCCGACGGGTAGATGTGCTGCGAGTAGCCGTCGAGCGGGATCCCGCGCTCGCGCAGCCCCTGGAGCCAATCGATCGCGCCGATGCCGGTCTCTCCCGTGCTCCCGCGCGGTCCGCCGACGCCGGCGATCACCTGCACGTCGGGGTTGGCCTCCTTCATGAGCGGGTGGGCCGCCTTCACCATGGCCGCGTAGTTGTCGAGCGAGACCGGCTCGCCGTCCTCGAACTGCGGCCGGAAGAAGCCCGCGAGGTTGGGCTCGTTCCAGATCTCGATGTGCAGCACCTCGGGCAGGGGGTCGCCGCCGGGCGAGGCCGTCTCCCCCGAGTAGCGCGCGGCGAGGGCCGCCATGAAGTCGGCGAAGGCGTCCGGGTCGGGCGCGGCGGTGTTGATCTGGTAGCCCGGCGGCTCGTAGCGGCCGCCCGTCGCCCAGGTGGGGGCGTTGTAGACCGACACGATCGGGGTGATCCCGCGCTCGGCCAGCCCCTGCAGCACCAGGTCGGGGCGCGACCAGTCGTACGCCGGGTCGGCCGGGTCGCGCGGGTCCGCCGGCTCCGAGGGGGCGACCTGCGACCAGAAGATGTCGTAGCGGGTCGTCGTGGCCCCGGTGCCCCCGACCAGGTCCAGCCGGGCGGGCAGGGTCTCGAGCGGGTTGACCGGAAGGTGATCGTCCTGCACCGCGGCCACCGCCCCGACCGGCGCGGTCTCGTCGCCTCCGCCGCACGCCACCGTGGCCACCAGGAGCCCGATGGCGGCCGCCACCGCGATCAGCCCCGCCACGACGCGTCGCGTGTTGCTCATGCCTCTCCCGGGGTCGCGGACCGGCGCGCCGGGAACCCTAGTCCATGGCCCCGGACGGACGGACGGACGGACGGGCCGGGCCGGGCCGGCCGGCGGACGCGCGGCCGGCTTCTTCGACGGGGTCCTACGGCAGGCCCGCCCGGGCGGCCTCGGGCGGCACGGCGTCGGCCCACGGCAGCCGAGCGGGCTGCGGGTCGCCCGGGATGCGGTAGCGCCACGCGGGGTGGTCGTCGGTGCCCCCGGCCCAGCGGTGCAGGGCGCCGACCAGCCGCGCCAGGTCGAGGGGCTCGTCGAGCACGGAGGGCTCCATGGGGTCGGCGGCGAAGGCGACCACGCGGCCGGCGCCGACGGGCCGCACGATCGCGGCGGGCGCCCCGTTCGACGAAGCGCGCCAGCACCGAGGCCCCCGCCGGGACCGCGGCGAAGGCGCGCGCCTGCGCGGCGTCGATCGGCACGCTCAGCAGGTCGTCGGGGACCCCGGCGCGAAGCGCCCCCGCCTCGACCTGCAGGATCCGCCCGGGCCGCGGCGGGCCGAGGGGGGCGCCGATCAGCGCGTCGCGCACCCCCGCGAGGGAGGCGCCTGACGGCGTGCGGGTGAAGGCCTCGGGGTCGGTCACCACCAGCGTGCCGCCCGCGCGGACCCACGCGGCGACCTGGTCGGCGAAGGGCGCCTCGAGGATGTCGGCCCGCGGTAGCCAGAGCGTCCGCGCGGCCGCCAGCCGCCCGGGCTCCGCCGCCAGGCGGGCGTCGGCGTCGAAGCTGAACGCGCCGCCGGCCAGCTCACCCAGCAGCGCGTAGGTGGTGTAGATCGCGTCGCCGTCGGTGCGGTAGCGGATGTTGCCCGCCCGGGCGGGCTGCCCCTGGCCCTCGCTGGCCGTGGCGTAGAGCACCAGGTGGGAGGGGTCGGTCGGCGGGGCCGGCAAGCGGGTGCCGCGAAGGCTGCGCGCCACGTCGAGCATGGCCTGGTAGAGGCGCCGGTTGGTGAAGCGCGGGTTGTCCGACGCGAAGAAGCTCAGGTCGGTCGCGCCGGCGCGCAGGGCCTGCGCGCTCCAGGTCCAGAGGTCGCCCGGCACCGGCTGGTAGCGCGAGTAGTCGAAGCCCTGGACGATGATGCGCGTGCGCTTGCCGCTGAGGTCGGAGAGCAGCTTGGCGCCGAAGCCGGGGTTGTAGCGGCCGCGGCCGGCCCGGTCGCGCTCGGGGTAGCTCACGTAGGGGTCGGCCTCCACGACGTCGGCGAACCCCGCCAGGCGCGTGTAGTCCCAGGGGACGAAGCCGTCGATGAAGCCGTAGTCGTTGGGGCTGACGAGAGCGTCGGGGTCGAGGCGGCGGATCACGCGGGCCTGCTCCTCCTTCATCGCGAAGAAGCGGTCCCCCGAGAAGCGCGACCAGGCCAGCCACCGGAGCCCCTCGCGGGGGTCGGTGCTGGGGCGCGCGGCCGGGTTGGGCAGCGCGAGGCCGGTGGCGCGGCGGAAGTCGCGGGCCAGCCGGCGCCCGAAGGCGCTCGCGCGGGCCCTCCCGCGCGGGATGAGCGCGATCGGCTCGTCGCTGCCGGTGTAGACGTTGACGAAGGGGGCGTTCCTCAGGCGCGGGACGATGCGGCGGATCTCGCGCAGGGCCTCGCGCCGGTAGCCCGGGTCGAGCAGCGACAGGCGGCGGGTGTAGGCGGTCGGCTCGGCCGTCGGGTCGGACACCGTCGCCGTCTTGCGCTGCAGCGCGCGGCGGGCGGCCCAGACCTCCACCGCCACGTCCCACCGCAGCCCGGTGCTCCGGTGCTGGGCGGCGAAGCGCGACGGCGTGCGCCAGCCCACCGGCTCCTTGGGGCTGAGCGGCAGCGGCGGGAAAGGCAGCGCGCTCGGCCCGCTGAACCAGAGGCCGTTGGCTCCCGACTCGCGCAGGATGCCGTCAACGATCCGGTACCAGCGTCCCGGCGCGATGGGCGGCGCGGTGCGCCGGTTCCACTGCGGCAGCTCGTTCTGGTTCAGCTCGTGAGACCAGGTCGAGACCGTGCCGGCCGGGCGGTCGCCGGTCGCCGGCGCCGCCGAGGCCGCGCCGGCGGCGGCCAGGGCGAGGGCTGCGGAGGCGAGCGCGATGGCGGGGCGGGGACGGGCCACGGGCGCGCCCATCATGCCCGCGCCCGCGGGGGCGCTCAAACCGGGCCGGTTTCCTTACAAGTGCGTGAAACCCCCTGGCCCCTCGCGGGACGCAGGGGGAGTATGGACGCCGTGAACCTACGGAGAGGGGCCGTCGCGCTGGTCGTGGCCGCCGGGCTGGGCCTGGGGCTGGCCGCCTGCGGCGGCGGCGACCCGGGCGGCGCCGCCGAGGCCGAGCCGGCGACGACCGCCGCCCCGGCGGCGACGGCTCCCCCCGCCACGGCGGCGCCCGCGCCGGAGCCGGCCCCCGAGCCCGAGGCGGCGGCCCTTCCCGGGCTGCCCGCGTACACCGCCGGCTTCCAGGGCTGGGACCGCCTCAACGCCGAGCCGATCCCGCCCAACTCCGAGCAGACCCGGCGGGTCGGCTTCGACGCCCACCTGGGGACCAAGGACGTCTACGTCAGCGTGCCGAAGGAGCGGCTGACGGCCGGGGGCGAGTACCCGGTCGGGACGATCCTGGTGAAGGCCGCCCGCACCGACGGCGCGATCACCCTGGCGGCGATCATGCGCAAGATCGAGGGCGTCGAACCCGGCCCACGGCGACTGGGAGTTCGTGGAGTACAAGCGCGCGAGCCCGGACGCCGGCTTCGCCACCAGCCCGTCGCTCACCGGCGCCACCTGCTGGGGCTGCCACTCGATCGCCACCGAGACCGACTGGGTCTTCACGACGCTGGAGCCCTGAGGGCGGGCGGGGCGGGCGCGGCCGGTGCGCCGGGCGCGAGCCGTCACCGCGCCAGCGGCCCTCCGCGAACCAGCGCCGCATGGTCCGCCGCGACGGCGGCACCGCCCGGCCGGCCCGCTCCCGGGCGAGGAGGGCCTCGACGACGCGCCGCGGGTCCTATCCGGCGGCGAACCGCCGCTCCGCCTCGCGCCGCAGCGCGGGCCAGGAATAGGACCCCGGGCGGCGGCGGCGGCCCGGCGGAGGCGGGACCACCCTCCCGGTGGGCGTCGAGCGCCCGATGCCGCGCCCGCGTCAGGCACCCGGCCGACGCCCACCCGGGCGAGGGATGCGACGAAGTCCCGCCCCGCCCGGCGCCTCTGGAAGGCGGGGTGCGGCATCGTGAGAGCCTTCGAGCACGTCACCTACCCGGGCGGGATCCCGAGCGTCGTAGATATCGAGCCGCAGATCCTGGGCGTGGGGGAGGCCGCTTGGCAGACCCGGGCCCAGATCCTCGACCGCCGCCTCACATGGTGTCCTGCCACGAGCGCCGATGAGGTCAGCGTCAGGCGTCGAACGGGCCGCCTGCGCGCCTCGCCGCCGCACGTCCTTGCCGTACCAGGGAAGCGGGCGTTAGCCTCGCCCGAGGCTATCGGCGTGGTGGATGGCGGCCGCATTCGCCGATAGGCCGCGAGGCGAGAGGAGGCCCAGATGGCGCTCACCAGGCTTCAGCAGGCGTGGAACGGGCGAAGCGGCGAGTCCGTGGCGCAGGCGTTCACCCCCGACGGCGTCCGGATCGAGTACGCGTTGCCCCCCGCGCGTCTCGAGGGACGGGAGGCGATCGCAGAGCACGCCCAGAACTCCGTGAACGCGCTGCCCGACTGTTCGCTTGAGATCCACAAGGAGACACGGGGCGAGGACGGCACGGTCACCGTGGAATGGACCTGGAAGGGCACCCACACGGGCGAGATGCCCGGCTGGCCCGCCCGCGGCGAGCAGGTCGAGCTGCGCGGTGTCAGCGTGTGCGAGATGGCGGGCGACCTGATCCGTGAGGAGCGCGTCTACTGGGACACGGCAACGCTGCTGGCCGGCGCCGGCCTGCTGGGCTGAGCAACGACGAGACTGGACTCGGCCGCGGTCGCTCTCCTTGAGGCGGCCGTGGCCCTGGCGGGCGGCGAGGGAGTGGCTCGCGGCCAGGGACAACCCGCAGCCCGCGAGGTGTACCTCGACCACTGGCAGTACCACGTCCTCGGCTACGAGCGCCCGGCTGGCTAGCCACCGGCTGCTCGCAACCGGCTGCCGGCCGGCACTCCGGTGACCTGCGGCCTCTTGACCCGGCCGGGTCCAAGAGCGCATGAGGTCGTCCGCCACGCGACCCCGGGTCCGCGCCGTGCCTGCCCTGCACGTGCACGCTGCACGACCCGCCCCGCCCCCCGGTCCGGGCCGACGTGATGGTCCGGCGCGGTCGTCGGGGAACCCCTCCGCCCAGTCGTCGGGCACGCGAGGTCGTGCAGGGTCCGGGGGCGGCGAAGGTCGGGGCAGGGTCGTCCTGGGCCTCCACACGACCCTGCCCCGGCCACCCGCCCGGCGGTGGCTGGGGGTCGACCCCGGGCGGTGGGGGCTCCCTCCCGAAGCGACCTCAGGACCCCGAACTCGAGGCTCCGGTGCGCCGCGCAGAGCCACACCGACACGCCGTACGGCAGGCGCAGCTCGGCCCGGTCCCCCTCCCCCGGTCCCATGCAGAGCAGACACGGTGGCCGGTTCCCCAGTCCCTGCCCCTTGTACAGGCTCCGCGCCATGGCCCGAGGATCCACCACATCGGCCGCGCGGATCGACCCCCGCGCGGATCGAAAGGAGCACGAGGGCGTGCCGCTTGTCAACCGATTGGCCGCCCACCCGACGGCCAAATGGCCACCCCCGGCCCACCCGCTCTGCCCGGGCCGTGGCAGCGGAGGGCGCGGCGGGCGGCCCCCGAGGCGGACGGTCGGCCGATTGGCCGAGCGCGCGATGGCCAATTGGCCATCGGACGGCCGGGCGGGCGATCCCGAGCGGCCCGCCCCCGGATGGGCGGGCGTCGGGACGAGGCGCTAGGCGGGGGTTCCCGAGTACGCCTCGATCAGAACCTTGGCGACCTCGGGGCGGGTGAACTCGACCGGGGGGATCTCCCCGCGGCCGAGCATCTCGCGGACCTTCGTGCCCGAGAGGAAGACGCGGTCCTCGGGCCCGGCCGGCGACGTCTTGGTGGTCGCCATGCCGCCGGTGAGGTTGCACCAGAACGAGTGCTCGAAGAAGAGCGGCTGGATCGCCAGCTCGTCGCGGGTGACCTCGTCGAAGATGCGGTGGGCGTCGTAGGTGCCGTAGTAGTCGCCCACGCCGGCGTGGTCGCGGCCGACGATGAAGTGGGTGCAGCCGTAGTTCTGGCGCAGGATCGCGTGGAGCACCGCCTCGCGGGGCCCCGCGTAGCGCATGGCCGCCGGCAGCACGCCCAGGACCACCCGCTCCTGCGGGTAGTAGCCCTCGATCAGCACCTCGTAGCAGCGCATCCGCACGTCGGCGGGGATGTCGTCGCTCTTGGTCTCGCCCACCAGCGGGTGGAGGAACAGGCCGTCGACCGTCTCCAGCGCCACCTTGGTGATGTACTCGTGCGCCCGGTGGATCGGGTTGCGCGTCTGGAACCCCACCACGCTGCGCCAGCCGCGCGCGTCGAACTCGGCCCGCGACGCGCGCGGGTCGAGCAGGAAGGACTGGGCCGCGGGGTCGATCGGCATCCGCGACGCCACCCGCACGGGCCCGGCGAGCGCCGTGGTGCCGTGGGCGTAGAGCGAGGCGACCCCGGGGTGCGCGTCGTCCTCGGTCCCGTAGACGAGCCGGGCCTCGCGGCGCGGGTCGGTCTCGTAGCGGTCGGTCACCTCGAGGATCCCGAGGAACCGCCCGCCGTCGTCGACCAGCGCGACCTCGTCGGACGATCCGACGCCCTCGAGCTCCTCGGGGCTCACGCCGAGCGTCACCGGCACCGACCAGGCGAGGCCGTTCGGCAGACGCATGTCCTCGACCACGGTCTCGTAGGCCTCGCGGCCCATGAAGCCGTCGAGCGGCGACAGGGCGCCGACGGCGATCAGGTCGAGGTCGGCCTGCTGACGGGCGGTGAGCGTGACCCGGGGGCGCCCGCCGCCCTCGTCGAGGGCGTCGTCGAACCGCTCGACGAGCGTGCCCCCGTGGGGCGCGATGGGCCCGGGCGTGGCGGCGCTCAAATCCCCGCTCCGTCCATGTTGCCGGTGGTCGTCGCGTCCAGCAGCGTGTCGGCGCGGAGGCCGAGCCGTAGCGTCTCCAGCGGTATCACCTCGTCCGGTGGGATGTTCCCCAGGTTCACGTTGGGGCCGAATTTGCGGATGAACCAGACCTGCTGCGCCTTCTGGGGCGCCTCGAAGAGCAGGCGGTTCGGGTCGATGGCGTGCACGATCTCGTCGATGAGGCCCATCCGGACCTCGCCGTCGCCGCGGAAGATGCCCGCGGTGCCGGTCTCGCGGGCCTCGGTGATGACCTTCCAGGCGCCCGCGCGAAGCTCGGCCTCGATCATCTCGACCCAGCGGTACGGCGCGATGACCGTGGCCAGGTCCTTGGAGCCGACCTCGCTCAGCACGACGAAGTCCTGCGCCAGCCGGCTGATGTGCTCCAGCTTGGCGTCGTGGGGCAGCGTGATCGTCCCGTCCGAGATCTCCACATGCCGCAGCCCCAGGTCGGTGACCCAGCGCCGCCACTCGTCGAGCTTCTGCTGGCTCTGGCAGACCTCCCAGAAGGTGCCGCCCAGCACCACCGGCAACCCGGCGTCGCGGTAGAGGTCCAGCTTGTCGCGCAGGTTGCGCGTCACGTAGGCCGTGCCCCAGCCGAGCTTGACGATGTCGATGAAGTCGCCGCTCGCCTCGAGCACGCCCTCGAGCGCCGGCAGGCTGAGGCCCTTGTCGATGACGTGTGTGATGCCCACCTGGCGCGGCTTGGGCGGACGGCCCGGAAGTGACAGGAAGTCCGCGCCGGGCGCGGCGCCCGGCTCGGTGCCGACGGAGCCCGCCTCGACGCTCATCGGCCGGCCTCCGCCGCCGACGCCCCGGCCCGCCGGCCGTACACGACGGTGTCGAGCAGCGAGTTGCCCATGAGGCGGTTCGAGCCGTGGACCCCTCCGGCGATCTCGCCCGCGGCGAACAGGCCCGGCAGGGTGGTGGCCGCGCGCTCGTCGATCGCCAGCCCGCCGTTGCGGTAGTGGAGCACCGGGTAGACGAGCACGCGCTCGCGGGTGATGTCCACGCCCGCCTTCAGGTAGCGCTTGTGGACGTAGGCGAGCCGGTCGGCCGTGAAGCCGTCGCCGTTCTCGCGGTCGATCGCCGGGGTGTCGAGCCAGACGCCGACGCGGCCATCCGGGGTGGCGGCCCCGCGCCCCGCGTCGACCGCGTCGATGATCCCCTGGGCCACGACGTCGCGCGGGGCCAGCTCGTCGACGAACCGCTCGCCGTCGGCGTCATGGAGGGTCGCCCCGTAGCCGCGCGTGGTCTCCGGCAGGGCGTAGCCCGAGAGCGCCTCCGGCCAGACCGACCCCGTCGGGTGGCGCTGCCACGAGTCGACCTCGCGCCCCTCGGCGCCCAGCTGCAACGCCATGCGCAGCACCTCCGGGGTGGCGTCGGGGTGGTTGGTGCTGCCCACGCCCAGCGCGTCGGCCTCGCCGCGCAGGCCGCCGCCGGCGGCCAGCACGACGGCGCCGGCCAGGATCTCCGCGCGCTCGCCGTTGCCGCCCGGCGCGAGCGTCGCGACCCAGCCGTCCCCCCGCGGCTCGAGGGCCGCGAGCGCCGTCGCCTCGCGCACCTCCGCCCCACTGGCCCGGACCGCGGCGCGCAGCGCCTTGACCATCTCGGCGCCGGTCCGCTCGCCGGCCTGGAGAAGGCGCTTGCGCGTGGCGCCGCCGCAGCGGAGCAGCCGCAGGCGGCCCTCGTCGCGGCTGAATCCCACGCCGAGCGATTCGAGCCAGGCGATCGCGTCGGGGCCGCCGCCGGTGAGGCCGCGCACGAGCTCCGGCCGCGCGGCCCGGTGCCCGGCGGCGAAGGTGTCCTCGAAGTGCGACCCGGGCGAGTCGTCCTCGCCGATCGCGGCCTGGATGCCGCCCTGGGCACGGCCGGTGTTGCCGGCCCCGAGGGCCGACTTCGTCGCCACGACCACGGACGCGCCCGCGGCGCGGGCGGCCAGGGCAGCCGACATCCCGGCGCCACCCGACCCGACCACGAGCACGTCGGCGCGCGCGTCGCTGGACCTCGACACGCGGCGAGCGTAGCCGACTGGTCGCGATGCTTCCAATAAGGGCAGCTTATGCGGCCGCGATCTCGCCCAGCTCGGCCCGCGCGAACTCGAGGAAGGTGGAGGTGACGCGCTTCGGCGTCCTCCCCGCGTGGCGCACCGAGAAGAAGTGCCGCTCGAGCCCGGGGCCCTCCAGGCGCAGCGCGACCAGGCTGCCCTCGTCCGCCTCGCGCTCGACGGCCAGGCGCGAGATGACGGTGATGCCGAAGCCGTCCAGCACGGCCGCCTTCACCGACTGCTGCAGCCCCAGCTCCATGGCGACGTGAAGGTCGCGGTCGCGCAGCCCGCCCTCGCGCATGGCCGCCTCCACGACCGAGCGCACGCCGCTGCCCTCCTGCTGCAGGAGCATCGGCTCGGCCGCGAGCTCCTCCAGGGTGACGGCCTCGTGCCCCGCCAGGCGGTGCCCGGGGGGCACGATGACGACCAGCTCGTCGCGCAGGAAGGGCTCGAACACCAGGCCCCGCTGGGCGCGGGCCGCGCCGACGACGCCCAGCTCGAGCTCGTCGTCGAGCACCCGCTCGCACACGGTCTGGGTGTCGCTCACCATCAGGCTCACGCGCACGTCGGGGTAGGCCTCGTGGAAGGCGCCGAGCAGGCGCGGCAGCAGCAGCTCACCGGGGCCGGTCGACGACCCCAGCACCAAGCGGCCGGAGACGCGCGTGCCGATCTCCCCCAACTCGCGCTCGAGCTCGGCCTCCAGGCCGATCATGCGCTTGGCGTACCGGTAGACCACCTCGCCGGCCTCGGTCACCGTCACGCGCCGGCCGCTGCGGTCGAGCAGGCGGTGGCCCAGGCGCTCCTCGAGGGCCCGGATCTGGAACGACACGGCGGGCTGGGAGATCTCGAGCTCCTCCGCGGCCTGCGAGAAGGAGCCCTTGTCGACCACCGTGCGGAGCGTCACGAGGTGGCGGAGGTCCACGGCGCCCCGAGTCTAACCGCGGTCGCGGGGCGGCCAGGCCTCCGCGGGGATCGCCGGGGGGATCTCCGCCATCCGCTGCCAGGCCGGGTCCATGGCCTCGTAGGGCCGCACGGCGGGCTCGCGCCAGGCGACGTAGCTCTCGCAGGCGGCGTCGGCCTCGTCCGCCCGGACGATCGCCTCGGTCAGGGCGTGGGCGTCCTGCAGTCCGATGCCGGCGCCCACGCCGGTGTCCGGCCCGAAGGTGTGGGCGGAGTCGCCGATCACGACCACCCCGGGCACCCACCAGCGCGTGCAGCGCAGCAGGCGGGGCTCGACGTAGCGCACCTGGGCCCAGGAGGTCACGCCCGAGACGATCTCCCGCGCCTCCGGCAGCAGCTCGGCGAAGGTGCGCGTGAAGCGGCCGAGGGGCGGCGCCTTGACCGCCTCCTCGCCCACCTTGTCGACGCGCCTCGAGCCGCTCGAGCCCTCCGGCCAGCCGAGCATCGTGATCATCCCGCCGTCGGAGAGGTAGCGGAAGCCGAAGAGCTGCTCCGGCGCCACGGGGCTGAGGAAGGACAGATAGGCGTCGTTGAGGGGCGAGAGCTGCGCCTCGATGCCCGCCATCTCCCGCACCGCCGAGCCGCGCCCGTCGCACGCCACCACGAGGTCCGCCTCGACGCGCGCGCGGCCGCCCGGGCCCTCGGTGACGACCCCGACGACGCGGTCGCCGTCGCGCAGGAGGTCGACCACCGACTCGCCGTGGGCGACCGGGACGCCCTCGGCCACGGTACGCATCACGATGCGGTAGTCAACCGCGATCCCGATGGGGACGCCGTTCGGCCCCACCCCCACGTCGCGTCCGGCCGCGCGAAGGCGGTCGAGGACGCCGAGCTCCGCGAAGGCGTCGTAGCCCTGGTAGCCGAGCATGAAGCCCCGCGGCCCGTGGGCGCCGGCCGGCGCCCGCTCCAGCACCACGGGGTCGTGGCCCCGGGCCCTCAGCAGGCCGGCCAGCGTCAGACCCACCATCCCGCCGCCGACGATCACCGTGCGGATCATCGGGGGAGCCTCGCACACAGGCGAGCGGCCCTTGCCGGCGGCGGTTACGCGAGGTAACCTTCGGCCTGGTTACGGCAGGTAACCGTTCACGAGCGGCAGGAGAGCGCAATGAGCCAGGACGAGCGCCCGACCACCATCCTCCCCGTCCTCCCCCTCGACGACGCGGTGGTGCTCCCGGGCACGAGCGTGACCTTCCCGGTCGCGACCCAGGAGCAGGCCGAGGCGCTCGACGGCGCCGTCGACGGGCGCATCGTGCTGGTGCCGCGCATCGACGGGCGCTTCGCGTCGTTCGGCGCGGTGGCGAGCGTCATGGGCGAGGTGACCCTGCCCGACGGCACGCGCGGTGTCGCCGTCGACGCCGTCCACCGCGCCGAGCTGGGCCCGGCGGACGGCACCGGGGCCGGCCTGCGGGTGAGCGTCAGCGAGCTGCCCGACCCCGACGACGCGGGCCCCGAGGCCCAGGGCCTCGCCCGCGAGTACCGCGCCGTGGTCGAGGAGGTCGCCGACCTGCGCGGCGACCGGGCCCGCGTGGCCCACTTCATGTCCACGATCACCCACCCGGGGCGCCTCGCCGACACCGCGGGCTACGCGCCCGAGATCCCCCTGACGACCAAGCTCGAGCTGCTCGAGACGGTCGACGTGGCCGAGCGGCTGCGCCGGGCCATCGCGGCCCAGCGGGAGCGGCTGGCCGACGCCAGCCTGCGCCGGCGCATCCGCGAGGACGTCGCGGAGGGCCTCGACCAGACCCAGCGCGAGATGCTGCTGCGGCGCCAGCTCGCCGCCATCCGCAAGGAGCTCGGCGAGGGCGAGGACGGGGGCGACGACGACTGGGCCACCAGGATCGCCGAGGCGGGCATGCCCGAGGCGGCGCGGGCCGAGGCCGAGCGCGAGCTGGGCCGGCTCGAGCGCCAGCCGGAGGGGCCCGAGGCCGGGATGATCCGCACCTACCTCGAGTGGATGGTCGCGCTGCCGTGGTCGGAACGCTCGGATGAGCACCTGGACGTGGCCGACGCCCGCGAGGTGCTGGACGCCGACCACGCCGGCCTCGACGAGGTCAAGGAGCGCATCCTCGAGTACCTGGCGGTGCGCCGCCTGCGCCGTGAGCGCGGGATGGACGACGGCCGCAGCGGGGTGATCCTCACCCTGGTCGGGCCCCCGGGCACCGGCAAGACCTCGCTCGGGCGGTCGGTGGCGCGCGCCCTCGGGCGCGAGTTCGCCCGCATCAGCCTGGGCGGCATCCGCGACGAGGCCGAGATCCGCGGCCACCGGCGCACCTACGTCGGCGCCCTGCCGGGCCGCCTGGTGCGCGCCCTGCGCGAGGCCGGGACCATGAACCCGGTGATCATGCTCGACGAGGTCGACAAGGTCGGCGCCGACTGGCGCGGCGACCCGTCGTCGGCCCTGCTCGAGGTGCTCGACCCGGCCCAGAACGACACCTTCCGCGACCACTACCTCGACGTGGAGCTCGACCTGTCCCAGGTCCTCTTCATCGCCACGGCCAACGTCGCCGACACCATCCCCGGCCCGCTGCTCGACCGCATGGAGGTCATCGCGCTCGACGGCTACACCGAGGACGAGAA
Source organism: Miltoncostaeaceae bacterium (assembly GCA_963819845.1). GTDB lineage: Bacteria > Actinomycetota > Thermoleophilia > Miltoncostaeales > Miltoncostaeaceae > DATAGF01. The sequence goes on along the minus strand of CAWFXQ010000007.1, from coordinate 99,408 downwards.
GCTGGCGATCGCCCGCGGCTACCTGCTTCCGCGCCAGGTCGAGCAGAACGGCCTGCGCGAGGGCGAGGTGGAGGTGACCGACGACGCGGTGCGCTCCGTCATCGCCGAGTACACGCGGGAGGCCGGCGTGCGCAACCTCGAGCGCGAGCTCGGCAAGGTGCTGCGCAAGGCCGCCCGGCGGGTCGCCGAGGAGGGCGACCCCGTCGAGCAGCCCGTGAGGCTCGGGGTCGAGGAGCTGCAGGACGCCCTGGGGCGGCCGAAGTTCCACAACGAGGCGGCCGAGCGCACGGCGACGCCGGGCGTGGCCACCGGCCTGGCGGTGACGGGCACCGGCGGCGACGTCCTGTTCGTCGAGGCCAGCGCGACCGAGGCCGAGGGGCCCGGCGACCGCCTGGTCCTCACCGGGCAGCTCGGCGACGTCATGCGCGAGTCGGCGAGGATCGCGCTGTCGTGGACGCGCTCCCACGCGGCCGAGGTCGGCATCGACCCCGGGGCGCTGGCGGGGCGCGAGGTGCACCTGCACGTGCCGGCGGGCGCCGTCCCCAAGGACGGCCCCTCGGCCGGGGTCACGATGGTCACGGCGCTGTCGTCGCTCGCGACCGGGCGCTCGGTCAGGCCGAACGTCGGCATGACCGGCGAGGTCACGCTCCAGGGGCGGGTCCTGCCGATCGGGGGCCTGAAGCAGAAGGTGCTCGCGGCCCACCGGGCCGGGCTGACCGACGTGATCATCCCCGAGCGCAACCGGCGCGACCTGGACGACGTGCCCGAGGGGGTGCTCGAGCAGGTCACCATCCACCCGGTGCTCACGGTGCGCGAGGTGCTCGACATCGCGCTCGAGCCCTCCCGCGACCGCGGAGAGGCGCTGGCGGCGTAGGTTTCACGATGATGGACCGCTGCCGTTCGCGCCCCCCCGTGTGCACGCGCTACCAGCGCGCGGCCGAGCTGCTCGGCCGGCGCTGGAGCGCCGCGGTGATCCGGGCGACCATGGAGGGGCCGGCGCGCTTCACCGAGATCCGCGGCTCGGTCAACGGGCTCTCGGCGCGCCTGCTGGCCGAGCGCCTGCGCGAGCTCGAGGCCGCCGGCCTCATGGAGCGGCGCGAGCGCCGCGGCGGGGTGGTGGAGTACCGTCTCACCGAGAAGGGGGAGGCGCTCTCGCGGGTCGTCAGGGAGATCGAGGCGTGGGTCGAGGACTGGGACGAGGCCCCCGAGACGGGACCCCGGGTGGTCTGAGGCCGTGGCCGAGCTCCCGCCCCAGGTCGCCGACCTCATCGGCGAGCGCAACTTCGCCCACCTGGCCACCCTCGAGGCCGACGGGTCGCCGTCGGCGCGACCGGTCTGGGTCAACGTCGAGGAGGACCGCGTCATCTTCGTCACGCAGCTCGGGAGCCGGAAGTCGCGCGACATCGAGCGCGACCCGCGCGTGGCCCTCTCGATCGCCCACCGCGACGACCCCTACCGCCAGGCCGACCTGCGCGGCCGGGTCGTCGAGCGCATCGACGGCGGCGCCGCCCTGATCCTGGCCGACCGGATCGCCCGCAAGTACACCGGCGACCCCTTCCCGATGCGCGGCGAGGCGACCGTCGTCTACGTGGTCGAGGCCGACGAGGCCCGCCACACCAAGCTGCCCTTCACCGACCCGGGCTGAGGCCGCGGCCGCCCGCCGCGCCGGCGCTACCTCGTGGTGAAGTGGTGCCCCGCGGCCTCGCACCAGAAGACGAGGCAGGACTCGTCCTCGCGGCGGGCGACGCAGGGGCACTCGCCGCCGTGCTCGGGGCACGGGCGGTTGACGCGGGAGAGCAGTCCCCACGGCGCGACGGCGGTCGTCCCGGGCGGGAGGCCGGTCGTCGTGCGGTCGATGACGGTCATGAGCTCTCCCAGGGGTGGGTGGTCGGGGGTGCCATCCTGGTTTCGCCATCCGACGCGGCGATCCTTGCGCCTCGGAGCGTGGCCCAGAGGGCCTGGGCGACCGGCTCGGGGGGCCCGGCCGCGACGCGGCGGGCGATCTCGTCGAGGCCGTCGTGGAGGGTGGAGGGATCCAGCGGCGGCCGGGTGGCGCGCATGATCTTGCCGTAGCGGGTCGGGCGCACCTCCTCGTCCACGTTGAACAGCTCCTCGTGGAGCTTCTCGCCGGGCCGGATGCCCACGACCTCGATCGCGACGTCCTGGCCGCTCAGCTCGATCGTGCGGCGGGCGAGGTCCATGATCCGGACCGGCTCGCCCATGTCGAGGACGAAGATGTCGCCTCCGTCGGCGATGCCGGTGGCCTCGATCACGAGCTGCACGGCCTCCGGGATCGTCATGAAGAAGCGCGTCATCTCGGGGTGGGTCACCGTCACCGGGCCGCCCTCGGCGATCTGGCGGCGGAAGATGGGCAGCACCGAGCCCGAGCTGCCCAGCACGTTGCCGAAGCGCACCGCCGCGAAGCGCGTGCCCGAGGCGCCATGCGCCTCGACGACCCTCTCGGCCAGGGCCTTCGAGGCCCCCATGACGGTCTTGGGCTCCACGGCCTTGTCGGTGGAGATCAGGCAGAACCGGTGGACCTCGAAGCGCTCGGCCAGGCCGGCCAGCACGGCGGTGGCCAGCGCGTTGTTGGCGATGGCCTGCACGGGGTTGAGCTCCATCATGGGGACGTGCTTGTAGGCCGCGGCGTGGAACACGATCTCCGGGCGCTCGGCGGCGAAGACGCGCTCCATGGCCGCCGCGTCCCTGCAGTCGGCGATCACGGGCACGAGCGGGCCCGCGTGGCCGCGGTCGCGCAGCTCCATGTCGATCTCGAAGAGGTTGTTCTCGGAGTGGTCCACCATCACCAGGCGCCGCGCGCCGGTGGCGGACACCTGGCGGCACAACTCGCGGCCGATGGAGCCGCCGGCGCCGGTGACCAGCACCGCGCGCCCGTTGAGGTAGCGGGCGACGCGGGCGAAGTCGACCTCGATCGGGGCACGGCCCAGCACGTCCTCCACGCGCACCTCGCGCAGCAGGCTCACCCGCACCTCGCCGCTGATCAGCTCCGGCAGGCCCGGCAGCGTGGTGCACGGGACGCCGGCGGCGCGGCAGGCCTGCACGATCTCCTCGCGCGCGCGCCCCGGCGCGGACGGCATCGCGATGATCACCTCGTCCACCTCGATCTCGCGCAGGATCCTGGGCAGGTCGGCCCGGGTGCCGCGCACGCGCGTGCCCTGCACGCGCAGGCGGCGTTTGCGCGGGTCGTCGTCGATCAGCCCGACCGGGGTGTAGCCCAGCGACCGGTTGCGCTTCATCTCCCGCAGCAGCGTGTTGCCCGCGTCGCCGGCGCCGCAGATCAGGACCTCCTTGCCGCTGCTCACCAGCTCCGAGCGCGGCGGCCGCTCGATCACGCTGCGCACGACGAAGCGGGCGCCGCCCACCAGGACGAGGGTCAGCAGGAGGTCGAAGGCGAGCACGCCGCGGGGCACGGGCACGAGGTCGTCCGGCCGCCACGTCAACAGCAGGGCGGCCAGGATCAGGCTGGACGCGGCGACGGCCAGGAGGATGGCCTGGAGGTCGCGCAGGCTCGTGAAGCGCCACCACTTGGTGTAGAAGCGCATCGCCACGAAGACGACGAGCTTCACGCCGATGACGATCAGGACGGTCCCGGCGAAGAGCTTCTCGTACCGCCCCGGCACGTCGCCGTCGAAGCGGAAGTAGAAGGACAGCCAGTAGGCGGCGGCGACCAGGCCGACGTCGACCGCCACCTGGGCCGCCCGGTGCGCGAGCGCGCGCGGACGCCATGTGAGGGGGGCACGGCTCACGAGCGGTCCACCCTAGCGCGGCCCGCGCCGAGAATCAGGTCCAGCAGGGCCTCGGGGTCGCGCAGGGGCGGCGCCGGGCCCCGCTCCGTGCGAACGATGGCGACGTCCTCGGGCCGCTCGAGCCGGGTCAGGCGCCCCTCGGCGATCAGGCGCCGGTCGACCGCGCCCAGCCGGGCGGCGAAGGGGGTGTAGGCGGGCACGCCGAGGGCCGCGGCCTCGCGGTTCATCGTCCCCCCCGCGCTCACCACCAGGTCGGCCGCCGCCACCAGGCTCGGCCCGTCGACCGGCCGCTCGGGGACGATCGCGGGGCGGCCCGCGAGCGCCTGCCGCTGCTCCTGGGTGCGCGGCAGCACCACGGTCTGCGCCTCCGGCGCCGCCAGCAGCCGCTCGAGGGTCGCCGCGAAGAGCTCCGTGCCCGCCCCGCGGTGGTAGAGGGTGACCTCGGGCGGCGGTCGCACGACGGCCACGACGCGCTCGCGATCCAGCCCCAGCTCGTCGATGACGCCCGGGTCAACCGCGTGGTCGGCGAGGTAGTACTCCTCCTTCAGACCCGGGTACCGGACCAGCCGCGGAGGGCGCATGCCGTAGCGGCTGAGGGCCTCCTCCGGGATCGCCGCGGGCACCAGCACGCGGCTCGCGAGCCTGCCGTTCCAGTGGTGCATGGCCGCCGCGTGCTCGTAGTCGAACATCGTCACCTGGGGGGTGCCGGCCAGGCGCGCGGCGAGCGGCTGGTCGGTGCTCCCGTGGGCCACGGCCAGGTCGAAGCGGCCCTCGCGCGCGAAGCCGGCCAGGGCGGCCGACCGGCCCGCCATCGCGCGCGCCTTGCCCCGTCGCGAGGCGCCGCCGTGGGCGCCCACCACGGTGTGCGCGATACCGAACCGGTCGAGCAGGCCGACGGTCTGGGCGAACTCCCGCGAGGTGACGGTCACCTCGTGGCCGCGCGCCGCCATCCGCGCGATCAGGGGGCGGAAGATCACGGCATGGGGGGAGTTCGTGATGTCAACCCAGACCCTCACCGGCGCCGAGTTTAGAAGGGCGGCGCCTCGGGCCGCCGGGCCCGTCAGCCCCTCGCCCCTCGGTGCCTTGGTGAGCGAGCGCGCGGCGGTCACTTGTCGCCGCCGAACGCGAACCGGCAGGTCAGCCGGCCGCCGGCCGCCGGCTCGCGATCCACCCCCGGGATCCGGTTGCGGAGCATTGAGCGACGGACGGGCCGCGGCGGTCAACCGCCGATTCGCCCTCCGAGATGCCCGCCCGAGAGGCCCCCCGGGGGTGTAGAAGTGGACGGATGAGCGCCGCAGACGAATCGGTCCTGGCCGTCGCCGCAGGCGCGGCCCGCGACTGGCTGGAGAGCCTGCCCGGGCGCCCGGTGCGCCCGGCGGCCGGAGCCCGCGCCATGCTCGCCGCCTTCGACGAGCCCCTGCCCGAGGAGGGCGCGCCCGCCGCCGAGGTCGTGCGCGACCTCGCCCGGCGCGCCGAGCCCGGGCTCATGGCGTCCGGGTCGGGGCGCTTCCACGGCTGGGTGATCGGCGGGACCCTGCCGGTCGCGATCGCGGCCGACTGGCTGGTGAGCGCCTGGGACCAGAACTCGGCGATGTCCGAGCCCTTCCCCGCGACCACCATGATCGAGCAGGTCGCGGCGGGCTGGGTGCTCGACCTTCTCGACCTGCCCCGGGGGGCGTCCGTCGGCTTCGTGACCGGCGGGCAGATGGCCAACACGTCGTGCCTCGCCGCGGCGCGCAACCACGTGCTCGCCGCCCACGGCTGGGACGTCGAGGAGGCGGGCCTCCAGGGCGCGCCGCGGGTGGGCGTGCTGGTGGGGGAGCAGCGCCACGACTCGATCGACGCCGCCCTGCGCGCGCTGGGCCTCGGCACCGGCACGGCGCACGCCGTGGCGTGCGACGACGCCGGGCGGGTGCGGCCGGACGCCCTCGCCGCGGCGGCGGCCGGCCGGCGCGGCCCGACGATCGTCTGCCTCCAGGCCGGGAACGTGAACGGCGGAGCGGTCGACGCCGTGGCCGAGGTCGTCGACCGCGTCGCCCGCGACGACCTCTGGGTGCACGTCAACGGCGCCTTCGGCCTCTGGGCACGAGCCGCCCCGGCCTACCGGCACCTCGTGGAGGGGGCCGAGCGGGCCGACTCGTGGGCGACCGACGCGCACAAGTGGCTGAACACGCCCTACGACTGCGGCATCGCCGTCTGCGCCCACCCGGACGCGCACCGCCGGGCCATGGGGGTGCGGGCCGCCTACCTGCCCGACGGCGACGACGCCGGCCTGCGCGATCCGATCGACTACAACCCCGAGCTGTCGCGGCGGGCCCGGTCGGTGCCCGTCTGGGCCGCGCTCCGCCACCTCGGCCGGCGCGGGGTCGCGGAGCTGGTGGAGCGCTGCTGCCGGATGGCCGAGCGCGCGGCCGCCCGCCTCGCCGCGGCCGACGGCGCCGAGGTGCTGCACCAGGACCTGAACCAGGTCGTGGTGCGGTTCGCCGACCCGGCCGGGCGCGACGACGACGCCCACACCCGGGCCGTCGTCGCGGCGGCCCAGGCCGAGGGCACCTGCTACCCCAGCGGGACGACGTGGCGTGGCGTGGCCGCCGCCCGGCTGTCGGTGACGAGCTGGCGCACGGGCGAGGCGGACATCGACCGCACGGTCGCGGCGCTCCTCACAGCGCACCGGGGGGCGCCCGAGGCGCTCCCGTGAGGATCCTCGTGACCGGGGGCACCGGGTTCGTCGGCTGCCACACCGTCGCGGCCCTGCGGGAGGCCGGGCACGAGCTGCGCCTGCTCGTGAGGTCGCCCGGCCGCGTCGCCCCGGCCCTGCTCCCGGTGGGGATCGATCCCGGCGAGGTCGAGGTCGTGCCCGGCGACGTCACCGATCCGGGGGCGGTGCGCGCCGCGGTCGCCGGCTGCGACGCCGTGGTCCACGCCGCGAGCGTCTACTCGCTCTCCCCGGCGCGCGGACGAGATCCGCCGCGTCAACGTCCCGGGGACGGAGGGCGTGCTGCGGGCGGCCGCCGAGGCCGGCCTCGACCCGATCGTCCACGTGTCGAGCTACGGCGCCCTCATCCCCAACCTCACCGGCCGGCCGCTCGACGAGACGTCGCCCGTCGGGACCTCGCCCCACCCCTACACCGGCTCGAAGGCGGCCTCCGAGGCCGTCGCCCGCGCCCTGCAGGACGAGGGCGCCCCGGTCGCGATCACCTATCCGGGCATGGTATGGGGGCCGCACGACCCGCATCTCGGCGAGAGCTCCCAGGTCGCCCTCGCCGCGCTGGCGGGGCGGCTGCCGGCCCTGCCGCCCGGGATCGTGCCGATGAGCGACGTGCGCGACGTGGCCGCCGTCCACGCGGCCCTCGCCTCGCCGGGGGGCGGGCCCCGGCGCCACGTCGCCGCCGGCGAGAGCGTGCCCGTCGCCGAGGTCATGCGCACCGTCGTGCGGGTCACCGGACGGCACCTGCCGATCGCGACCGTCCCCGCCCCGGTGGCCGCGGCCAGCGGGGCGCTGGGCCAGGCGCTCGGCCGGCTGGGCGTCGACCTCCTGCCCTCCCGCGAGGCCTCCTGGGCCGCGAGCCAGGACGGCTCGGCCGACGGCTCGGCGACGGCCCGCGAGCTCGACGTCCCGTTCCGGCCCGCGGAGGAGTCGGTCCGCGACACGGTCCGCTGGCTGTACGAGGCGGGGCACCTCAGCGCGCGCCGCGCGGGCGCCCTCGGTCAGACCGGCTGACTCACCCCGGCCGCGGCGGCCACCGCCGCGACGTCCTCGCGGGTCAGGTTCGGGTGCATCGGCAGGGCGAGCGCCGTGCGGGCGCACTCCTCGGCCACCGGCAGGCTGCCCTGCGCGTACCCCAGGTGGGCGAACACGGGCTGCAGGTGCATGGGGATGCCGTAGTAGACGGCGCTGCCGACCCCCGCCTCCGCCAGGGCCGCCCGCAGCTCGTCGCGCCGCGGGTGGCGGGCCATGAAGAGGTGGTAGATGTGACGCGCCCCCGGGGCGACCCCCGGCAGGGCCGCGTGCTCGCCCAAGCCCTCGTCCGCGTACCAGGCGGCCGCCCGGGCACGGCGGGCGTTCCAGTCGTCGAGGTGCGGGTAGAAGACCCGGATGATCGCGGCCTGCAGGTCGTCGAGGCGCGAGTTGTAGCCGACCTCCTCGAACACCACCTTGTCGGCCGACCCGTGGAACCGCAGCCGGCGCACCCGCTCGGCCAGGTCCTCGTCGCGGCACACCACCATCCCGCCGTCGCCCATGCCGGGGAAGTTCTTGGTGGGGAAGAAGCTGAAGGTGGCCGCGTCGCCGAAGGTCCCGACCTCCCCCTCGCCGGTCGCGGCGCCGAAGGCCTGGGCGGCGTCCTCCACGACGGCCAGGCCGTGCGACGCGGCCAGGTCGCAGATCGCGGCCATGTCGGCCGGATGCCCGAAGATGTGGACCGGCAGGATCGCCCTCGTCGCCGGGCCGATCCGCGCCTGCGCGGCGGCCGGGTCGAGGCAGTAGGTGACCGGGTCGATGTCGGCGAAGACCGGCGTCGCCCCGACGCGCGCGATCGCCTCGGCGGTGGCGTAGAACGTGTAGGGCGTCGTGACCACCTCGTGGCCCGGGCCGACGCCGAGGGCGTGGAGGGCGAGGACCAGGGCGTCGGTCCCGTTCGCCACGCCGACCGCGGGGCGGCCTCCGAGCCGCCCGGACACCGCCGCCTCGAGCGCCCGGCCCTCGGGCCCGAGGATGAAGCGGCCGCTGTCGAGCACGCCGGCGATGGCGGCGTCGATCTCCGCGCGCAGCGGCCCGTACTGGGCCTGGATGTCCATGAGGGGAACGGCCATCAGGCGGCGCGGGACGCTATCACGGCCCCTCGGCGGGGAGGGTCACGGTGACGGTGGTTCCGAACCCCTCCCGGGAGGAGGCCTCGGCCCGGCCGCCGAATCGTTCCGCGATGTGCTTGACGATCGAGAGGCCCAGGCCGGTGCCGCCGAGGCGCTTCGAGCGCGAGGGGTCGGCGCGATAGAAGCGCTCGAACACGTGCGGCAGGTGACGCTCCGGGATGCCGGCGCCGTCGTCGGCGACGGTCAGCGTCACGGAGCCGTCGGCGGAGCTCACGGTCGTCGACGCCGTGGCGCCGGGGCCGGCGTACTTGACGGCGTTCTCGACGAGGTTGCGCACGACCGTCGCGGCCATCCGGTCGGTGAGGGGGGTCCAGGCCGGCCCGCCGGCGTCGACCTCGAGGCGCACCCCGTGCTCCTCGGCGAGCGCGTGGAGGTCGGCGACCGTGGCCGTCGCCGCCTGGGCCAGGTCGCTGCGCGAGGAGGAGGGCAGGCCCGGGGTCGTCTCCAGCTCCGAGAGGAAGAGGATGTCGGTGATCAGCGCCTCGAGCCGCTGGGTCTCGCTCGCCGCCCGCGCCACGAAGTCGCGCCGCGTCTCGGGGTCCATCTGCGGGTCGTCGAGCGCCTCCAGCAGTCCCCGGAGCCCGGTGAGCGGGGTGCGGAGCTCGTGGGAGACGTTCGCGACGAACTGCGAGCGCAGCTCCTGGTAGGCCACGGCCTCGCTCTGGTCGGTGAGGAACACCAGCGCCTCCCGGGCGTCGCCCACCTCGTAGGGCTCGACCGCGGCCCGGTAGGTGCGGCGCCCGCCCGCGAAGAGGCGCACCTCGAAGGTCTGGCGCGAGAGGTCGTCCAGCGCCTGGCCCACGCGCCGCGCCAGCCGGTGCTCGCTGAACGACTCGAGCATCGTCATCCCGGCGACCAGGAACGGGAACCGCTCCAGGGCGACCGGGTTCGCCTCCACCAGGCGCCCGTCCCGGTCGACGCGCAGGGCGATGAAGGGCAGGTCCTGGAGCACCTGACGGCTGCGGCGCTCGGCGACCGCGATCTCGGCGTCGGCGCGCTCGGCGCGCGCCTCGGCCGCCCGGGCATCGGCGCGGAGGCGGCGCGCGACGACGAGCCCGGTGAGCCCGACGGCGACGACCGCGACCGCCAGCAGGACCAGCGCGACGACCACGCCGCCAGTGTCGCAGACGGCCAATTGGCCGTGGCGCCTTTGGCCAATTGGCCGACCCCCGGCGACGCCCGGCCCGCTTGGGCCGTCCGGGGGCGCGTGATTGGGTGCCCGCCATGAGGCACCTGTCCCCCACCCTGGGCCTCGCCCTGCTGGCGCTCGCGGCCGGGGCCGCGCCGGCGCTCGCGGACGGCCCCGTCCAGGCGCTGCCGCCCGAGCGGCCGCCCGCGGTCGTCGAGGTCGCGCCCGGCATCGGCTACCAGCGGCTGGTGCGCGACGGGAACCAGGTCGTGCACGTCGTGCGATCCGCGCCGTCGCCGCGCGTGGGCCTGGCCCCGGCGCTGGCCGCCGGCTCGCCGGTCGCGCGCGGCCCGCTGACCGGCGCCGTCGGGGCGCGGCTCGACCAGGGCGCCGTGGTGGGCATGAACGGGGACTTCTTCAGCTACGACACCAACGCGCCGAGCGGCGCGCTGCTGATCGCCGGCGACCTGATCCACGAGCCCGAGGCCAGCCGCCCCGCGCTCGTGATCCCGCCCAGCGGCGTCCTCGAGTCGGCCGGGCTGGTGCTCCAGGGCCGCTTCCAGGCGGTCAACCCGACGGGAGTCCGGCGCTTCGCCATCCGCGCCTTCGCCGGCATCAACCGCCCGCCCCAGCGCGGCAGCGAGACGATCCTCTACACGCCCACCTACGGCCCGGCCACCCCGAAGAGCGGCTCGGTCTACGAGGTGAGCGTCCGGCTCGACCAGCCCGGGCCGCTCACGCCCAACCTCGTGCGCACCGGCGCCGTGGTGGCGGCCGCGGCGGGGGGCGGCATGCCGATCACCCCCGGCAACGTCGTGCTGAGCGGGGTCGGCTCGTCGGGGCCCCCGCTCGTCGCCGAGTTCCCCCTCGGGCAGCCCCTCACCCTCACCCCGGGGCTCTTGGGCCTGCCCCCGGGCGCGCTGAACGCCATCGGCGGCGGCCCCGGGCTGGTGTCGGGCGGCGCCGCCGTGGCGCCGCCGTCGGTGGGCTACACCTCGTCCCAGCTCGGCGCGCGCACCTCGCGCTCGGCGGTCGGCCAGACCGCGGCGGGGGCGCTGATGCTGGTCACGGCCGAGGGCCCCTCCCAGGGCAGCCCGGGCCTGACGGTCGCCGACCAGGCCCGCCTGATGATCTCGCTCGGCGCGGCCACCGCCTTCGCCATGGACGCCGGCGGCAGCGCCCAGCTGGCCGTCGGGACGGATCTGGTCATCCCCTGGTCAACCCCCCGGAGCCTCTCCGACGTCCTGCTGCTCTCCTACAGCGGGGTCACGCTGACGCCACTGCCCTTCCGGCTGTCGGCCAACGCCGACCACGTGGACGACCGGGCCACCGCGGTGGTGCGGTCGCCGCTGCCGGGCACCGCGACGGTGACCATCGCGCGCCGGACCGGGCGCCCCACGAAGCGCCTGTGGCAGGGGCCGCTCGGCCCGGGCTCGGCGAAGGTCACGATCGACCCCAAGCGCCTGCGCCTGGGCGACGGGGTCTACGTCGTGATCGCCCGCTTCACCGCGGCCGACGGCAGCGGGGAGACCGAGCAGCGCCGTCGGGTCATCTTCGACCGCACGCTCTCGGCCCTCACGGCCCGGTCGTCCACGCGCGGCGCGGGGAAGGCGGCGACCGGCCGCCTCGCGGTCGGCTTCCGCCTGCTGCGGCCCGCCCGCGTCACCGTGCGCGTCCTCTCGTCGTCGGGGGCGACGCTCGCCACCCTCGCGGGGAACCGGCCCCTCCGCCAGGGGCGCCGGACGGTGGTCTGGGACCGCCGCCGCGGGAAGGCCCTCGTCTCCGGCCCGGTGCAGGTCACCGTGCAGGCCCGCAGCCGCCTGGGCACCTCCGGCCTGGTGCGGTCGGTCACCCTGAAGGCCCCGAAGCGGCGCCCGTAGGGCCGGCGCGATGACTTCGGGCCCGCCGGGCGGTCGGATGGGCAGGAATCGACGGGGAGGCCCGCATGTCACGGCTCAGGCTCAGCATCTCGATGTCCCTCGACGGCTACGTCGCCGGGCCGGACCCGAGCGTCCGGGACCCCCTCGGCGTCGGCGGCGAGGCCCTCCACGACTGGGCCTTCGCCACCCGCAGCTTCCGGGCGGCCCACGGGATGACGGGCGGGTCGGAGGACGTCAACGACGAGGTCGCCGCGCGCGCCATCGAGAACGTCGGCGCGACCGTGATGGGCCGCAACATGTTCGGCGGCGGGCCGGGGCCGTGGAGCGCCGACGAGCCGTGGAACGGCTGGTGGGGCGACGATCCGCCCTTCCACACGCCCGTCTTCGTCCTCACCCACCACCCCCGCGAGCCCCAGGAGATGGCCGGGGGCACGACCTTCCACTTCGTGACCGGCGGCATCGAGGCCGCCCTCGAGCGGGCGGTCAACGCCGCCGGCGGGAAGGACGTCGTCGTGGGGGGCGGCGCGGCGGCCGCCGGCCAGTACCTCGCCGCCGGGCTGATCGACGACGTGGAGGTGCACATCGCGCCGGTGCTTCTGGGCGGCGGCGCGCGCCTCTTCGACCTTCCCACGGGCTGGCAGGCCCGCTACCAGCCGACCGAGCTGCTCGCCTCGCCCTCCGCGGCCCACTTCCGCTACCGCCGGGCGGGCTGACGAGCCGTCAGCCGCGGTCGATGAGGCGCTCCAGGAACTCGGGGTAGCGCTCGCCGGCCGCGGCGCCCGGCGGGAACGCGGCGTCCAGGGCCTCGAGGTCGCCGGCATCCAGCGCGACCGCGGCCGCGGCCGCGTTGTCCTCCAGGTAGGCCCGGCGCTTGGTGCCGGGGATCGGCACGACGTCGTCGCCCTGGCGCAGCACCCAGGCCAGCGCGAGCTGCGCCGGGCGTGGCGCCCCTCGCGGCGGCGATCTCGCGCACGCGGTCGACCAGCGCGAGGTTGCGGTCGAGGTTCTCGCCCTGGAAGCGCGGCAGCGCGCGGCGGAAGTCGTCGTCGGCCAGGTCGTCGGGCCGACGTGAGCCCGCCGGCGAGGAAGCCGCGGCCGAGCGGGCTGTAGGGGACGAAGCCGATGCCCAGCTCGCGCACGGTCGGCAGCACCTCGTCCTCGGGCTCGCGGTGCCACAGCGAGTACTCGCTCTGCAGGGCCGCGATCGGGTGGACGGCGTGCGCGCGCCGGATCGTGGTCGGCCCGGCCTCGCGAAGCCCGAGGTGGCGCACCTTGCCCGCGGCCACCAGCTCGGCCATCGCGCCGACGCGTCTCCTCGATCGGCACGTCGGGGTCGACGCGGTGCAGGTAGTAGAGGTCGATGTGGTCGACGCCCAGGCGCCGCAGCGAGGCCTCGCACGCCGCGCGCACGTACTCGGGCGCGCCCGTCGACCGCGCCGTAGGCGTCCGTCGGCGTCGCGCACGTTGCCGAACTTGGTCGCCAGCACGACGCCGGTCGCGGCGGCCCGGCGAGGGCCCGGCCGACCAGGCTCCTCGTTGGCGCCGGGCCCGTAGATGTCGGCCGTGTCGAGGAAGGTGACCCCGAGCTCGAGCGCGCGGTGGAGGGTCGCGCAGGGCCTCGGCCTCGTCGCGGGCGCCGTAGACGTCGGACATCCCCATGCAGCCGAGGCCCAGCGCGGAGACCTCCAGCCCGCCCAGGCGGCGCCGCGGGACCGTGGCGTCAAAGGGCGCCGGCTGCGTGTGGCGGGCATCCAGCTCGACGCTCAGTCGTCGTGCAGCGCCTCGGCCTCGGCGCGGACGCCCCGCATCTCCGACACGAGGCGGTTAACCTCGGCGTCGAGGCCGGACTCGCCCTCGCGCTGGCGGAAGACGATATGGCCGAGGTCGGCGGCGAGGGAGTTCTGACGACGCTTGAGGGTGAGCTCGCGGCCCTTGTCGCGCGCAGCATCGACGCCCTTCTTGGCCGCGTCCCCGGCGCGTTTCGCGTAGTCCCGTACGTCGTCGGTGAATCCCATGGGCCGCTCCCTTCCCTGAGATGCGATGCGCGAGTCTAACGCGCCTCCTCACGGGCGTGCAGGGCCACGAGCACGGTCGCGGCGAGCGAGAAGATGAGGGCGAGCCATACCCCGAACTTGCGGCTGCCGGCATCGCCGTCCAGGAAGACCATCAGGGTGACGACGAAGGTCACGCTGGTCATGTAGGCGGCCCAGAGGCCGGGGTGCACGATGGCGGGCAGCTCGAAGTTGTAGGCGTCGGCGGCCAGGATCAGCGCCGCGAGGGCGGCGAAGATCAGCATCAGCCACCACGACGGGATGACGTCCTCGCCGTTGAAGTCGAAGTCGGCGACCCCGTACCAGGGGAAGAAGAGGCTGATGATGAAGAGGACGTTCGCCCCCGCGGCGCCGAGCATCCTGTGCTCGCGGGTGATCGATCTCATCTGGGGGTCTCCTTCGGTGCCGTCGGCGGACGGTGCCCTGTTCGACGCCCCGCGCGGGCTCCCCTGCCGGTCAGGCGGGCGCGATCGGCGCCGGCGGCGTGTGCCCGGGGATCATCCGGACGGCCCCGGACCCCCGGATCGCCCGGAAGGCGGCCAGGTGCTCGTCGCGCCGGGGGTGGTCCTCGGGCAGCCGGTCCTCGGCGAACCAGGACGGGTCCGCGCCGGGCGTGTCGCCCGCGATCGCCACAACGCCGTCGCCCGTATCGACCAGGAACGCGACGTGCCCGTCGGTGTGCCCCGGGGTGTGGATCCACCGGATGCCCGGCAGCACCTGCCCGGCGGCGCCCGAGAAGGGGCGCTCGGCGGCCCGGTCGCGCCACCCGCGGCCGGCGCGGGCGTGGGGCGTCTCCAGCTCGGCCTCGTGCACGTGCAGCTCGACCTCGCCGAGCTGGGGGAGGGCCGAGACGTGGTCCGAGTGGAGGTGCGTCGCCAGCACCGTGCGGACGTCGCCGGGCGCCAGGCCCCGCGCCGACAGCGCCGCGGCGAGCATGTCGCCCTGCGTCTGGTAGCCCGGGTCGACGACCACGGCCTCCGGCCCGGTCAGCAGGACCGTGTTCGGCCAGGCGATCATCCCGTGCACGGCGCCGGGCAGCGCGCGGTAGGCGCCGAAGGTCCCGAAGGTGCTCGACCCGCGCAGCTCGAGCACCTCGCCGCCCGACAGCGCGAGCACGATGCGGTGCGCGGGGACCAGCACCTCCGCGCGCCAGGTCACGCTAGGGCGCCGCCTCGGTGCGCTCCGGGCCGGCGGCGCGGGTCTCGGCCCGGTCGTGCTCGTAGCAGGGCGCCTGGCGGAACGGGCCGACCGGGTCGGTCGAGCCCCGGCTCAGGCGAGCGGCGCGGGCGCGCAGCTCCATCCCCGCCCGGCGGGTCTGGGGGGAGAGGGCGAGCCCCAGGAGGCCGCCCGCCAGCAGCCAGCGCCCGGGCCGGCGCGCCCAGCTCACTTCAGCAGCGAGAGGAACTCGTCGACGGGGATCGCCGTGAGCGTCTGGAAGTGGGCCGTCCCGCGCGCGGCCAGCTCCACGGAGACGCGGGCGATGACCTTCTCGTCCGGGGCCTCGACGATGTTCACGAAGTCGTAGGGGCCGAGCACCGCCCACTGCTCCACGACCTTCGCCCCCATCTGCTCGACCTCGGCGTTCACCTCCAGGAGCCGCTGGGGGTTGGCCTTAAGCGTCCCGACGCCGTGCGGGCTCAGCGTGCTGAGGAGGATGTAGGTCGGCACCTGCGGAGCTCCTTCGAGCGGCTCACCGGGATGCGTCGAGCGTACCACCCGCCGAGTCCGACGCCGGTCGCACGCGGACGCGCACCCTCGGGGCTGGCCGCGATCGTGGCGGTGTGACAACGTCGCAAAAGATGACATGCTGGCCCTCACAGGCGACGCCATGAGGCGGCTATCGCTCGCGCTGCTCGTCGCGCTCACCCTCGCCTGCGGGACCACCCCGGCCCCTGGCCAGACAGGCGGGGGCGACCGTCCAAGGGTCGTCTTCGTGACCGCCTCCTGCGCGGAGATCGAGTTCCTCTGCCCTCCCTTCCTCCGCGCGCTGCGCCGCACGGGGGTCGAGGGGCGCATCGTGTCGCCCGACGTCCGCGAGGATCCCGTGGCGACCCTGTCCCTCCTGGCGCAAAGGCGGCACGACCTGGTCATCGTGGACCCGAGCTGGAGCGAGGCGCTCGGGACGGTCGCGCCCAGGTTCCCCGACGTGCGCTTCGCGGTGTTCGACGCTCCGCACAGCGGCGTGCCCGGCGGTCCGCGTAACGTGGTCGGGATCGAGCACCGGGCCAACGAGGCCGCCTACCTGGCGGGCTGGCTGGCCGCCCGCCTCGAGCGGCGCCGGCCCGGCCCCGACGTCGTCGGCGCCGTCGGCGGCTACAGCGCCCCGCCGGTCGATGACTTCATCGTCGGGTTCCGGGCCGGCGCGCGCTCCGGGTCGCGCGGCATCACGGTCCTGACCGGCTACTCGCGCGACTTCACCGACTCGACCAAGTGCGCAGCCGTCGCGCGGGCGCAGATCGCGCGCGGGGCAGGGGCGGTGTTCAACGTGGCCGGCTTCTGCGGCCTTGGCACGCTGCGAGCCGCGCGGCGCGCGGGGATCTGGGGGATCGGCGTCAACAGCGACCAGTCGTTCCTCGGCCCCCACGTCCTCACGAGCGTCATCAAGGACTACGAGACCGGTTTCGTGGCGCTTCTGCGGGGGGTTCGCGACGGCACCCTCCCCCGGGGCGGGACCCGGACCCTGACCCTGCGCACCGGGGGGGCGCGCCTGGGCCGCGTGAGCCCCCGGGTGCCGGCGGAGATCCGCGCCGGGCTCGAGCGCCTGCGTCGCCGCATCGTGGCCGGCGAGGTGAAGGTCCCGGGGGCGACCTAACCGGAGAGGGGCTGCCCAGGCCCGACGGCGACCCAGACGAGCCCGCCGCCCACCGCGACGTCCTGCGGCGGACCGCCGACCGGGATCGTCTCCAGCACCGCCCCGGTCCGCTGGTCAACTCGCACCAGCGCCTCGTCCGGCCACGAGGTCACCCAGACGGCGCCGGCGCCGAGAGCGATGGCGTTCGCGCCCCGCCCGGCGCGCACCGTGAGCAGGGGCGCGCCCGTGACCGGATCGAGCTTCCACAGCAGCCCGTCATCGCCGGCCGCCACCCAGGCCGCCGACGCGTCGAGGGCGACGGGGAGGACGAAGACGCCCGCGTAGAACTCCGCCGTCACCTGGGCGGAGCTCGTCTCCACCCGCTTGGCGCGGCGCCGGATGGTCGTCGCCCACAGCGCGCCGCCCCGCGCGGCGATCTGGATCGCCGGGGCGCGCCCGAGGTCCACCCGGCCGGTGATCCGCGCCGAGCCCGGGTCGATGCGCACCAGGCCGTCGTACGCCCCGGCCCAGACCAGCCCGCCGCCGACGCCGACCGCCGAGGCGGGCGGCACGACCGGGTCGCCCGGACCGGCGAGGGCGATCCGGTCGACCGCGGCGTCGAGCCGCGGGTCGATCTGAACGATCTCGCCGAAGCCGCCGGTCGCGACCCACACGGCCCCCTCGCCTGCGGCCAGGTCGATAGCCGGGGCGCCGATGCCGATCGTCGTGACCACGCGGCGGCCGGCCGGGTCGATACGGGTCACGGTCCCGTCGCGCGCGTCGCCGACCCACACCGCCCCCTCGCCCGCGACGACAGACACCGGCCGCGACCCGACCGCCACCGACGCGACCAACCGGTTCGTCGCGGGGTCAACGGCGACGACCGACGGCACCGCGACCTCCACCGCCCCTGGCCCTCCCCCGCCCGCCAGCACCATCGCGATCAGCGCGGCCGCGACGGCGGCCGCCGCGACCGCGGCGACCGCGATCAGGCGCCGGCGGCGCGAGGGGGCCGCGGCCGGGAGCGCCGGCGGGCCAGCGGCAGGGGCGGCGACGGGCGGCAGAGCGGCCGCCGGTGCCTCGAGGGCCGGATCGTGGGCCAGGATCGCGCGCTCCAGGCGCTGGAGCTCGGGGCCCGGCTCCAGCCCAAGCTCGTCCGACAGCAGGCGGCGGCAGTCGCGGTAGAGCGCCAGCGCGCCCGCCTGGCGGCCGCTGCGGTACAGCGCCAGCATCGCCTGGCCGCGCATGCGCTCGCGCAGCGGGTGGGCCGCGACCAGGGCCTCCAGCTCGCCGGCCAGCTCGCCGTGCCGACCGAGGCGTAGGAGCGCCTCGATGCGGTCCTCGGTCGCCGCCAGCCGCAGCTCCTCGAGGCGGCGGACCTCCTCCTGCGCGAAGTCGTCGAAGGCGAACTCGGCCAGGGCGGGGCCGCGCCAGAGCGCGAGCGCCTCCTCCACCAGGCCGGCCGCCTCCGCGGCCGACCCGTCCTCAAGCGCCCGCCGGCCTTCGGCGGCGAGCCGCTCGAAGCGCTCCGCGTCGAGCGCGACTGCGTCGGCGCGCAGCAGATAGCCGGGGGCGCGGGTGACGACGGCGCCGCCGGCGCCTCGGCCCGGTCCGGCCTCCAGCGCGCGGCGCAGGTGCGACACGTACCCCTGCACCGCCTTCGCCGCGCTCTCCGGCGGGCGCTCGCCCCAGAGCGCGTCCACGATCCGGTCAACCGAGACGACCTCGCCGCGGCTGATCAGCAGCAGCGCGAACAGCGCCCGCTCCCGCCCGCCGGGCAGCCGCACCTCGCGGCCGGCGCCGTCGCGAACCTGCATCGGACCGAGGATCTCGACGTCCATTACCGGCTCCATACCGCGTCTGACCGATTCCTGTCCACCGGGCCGGATGGTCCGGACGACCCGGCGGCACCGGCGCCGGCAAACGGAGGAGACACGATGGACACGCCACGTTGGATCACGATCATGCTGGGTTCGACGGCCGTCGCCGTCGCGGTGGCGGTGGGGCTGGGAGCGACGGCCGGCGAGCCGGACGCCGTCGCCGTCCCGTCCGCGCCGAGCGCTCTCTCTCGATCGGCCGCCCTCCCCGACGACGCGCCGTCCTGGATGGCGGGGCTGCTCGCCCGGAGCGAGGCGCTGAACCGGATGCACGGGCTGGGCGACTACGCGCCGCGCGCGGCGGCGGCCGACGAGCTGCGCGGCCTGGACGCGCGCTCCGCCGCGCTCAACCGCACGTACGGGCTGGGAGACTAGCCGTCGGCCGGGTGAAGGCGCTCCTCGGGCTGCGAGGCGACGACCCGCCGCACCGTGGCCCGAGCGGCCAGGGCGTGGGCCACGAGCGCGTTCGCGTGGCCCTGCCCCATCCTGTGCGAGGCCGCACCCGGGCGGCCGTCTTCTCGAAACGTGCGCGACGGCGCGGGCTCAGCGCACCCAGCCGCCCAGGTCGCGGCCGATCAGCTCGCCCAGCTCGCCGACGTCGTCGCGGAAGTACGCCCGCAGCTCGACCGCCAGCTCGGGGTCGGTCTCCGGACGCCGGGCGACCTGGCGGTTGCCGCGGCGGACCCGGTCGAGCACGCCCAGGCGCTCCACCCCGGTCACCCGCTTGACCCCCCGCGCCACGCTCACCAGGGGCCGGGGCGGGCGCTGGGTGAAGCGCGCGACCGCCTCGGCGCGGTGGACCTTGTTCTCGTTCACGCGCGGGAACCGGGTCCGCCCGTCGTCGGGCAGGCCCAGGAACTCGATGGTCCGCCGGTACACCGCCCCGGTGTCGGCCCGCAGGTCGTCGAAGACGATCGCCAGCACCTGCTCCCGCGGAAGCGCCTCGTAGACCCGCCGCAGCTGGGAGCCCAGGCGCGCCGCGTCCCCGTACTGCAGGAACTCGGGCACGCGCGCGTGCTCGGGCAGGTGCTCCCCCCGGCGCCGCGCCTCCTGCAGCTCCCACGCCCGCGCCGCGTCGGGCTCGTCCTCGTCGAGCATGTAGAGCAGCTGCGAGTGGAGCGAGGGCACCAGCTCCACCGGGTTGCGCAGCATCACGATCGCCCGCGCGGACGGGTCGAACGCGGCGATGTTGCGGGCCGCGTCGGCCGAGTAGAGGTACCAGACCGAGGCCTCCCCGACCGCCAGGTGCGCGTCGGTCGCTGCGTCGAAGAGGCGGAGGTAGTGCTCCTCGCTCCGCTCGCCCGGGGCGTAGTAGTAGTCGAAGTCCCCGCAGAAATAGTGGGGCTCCTTGGGCTGGGACACGAAGGCCCGGGGGTGCTCCCGCAGGTACTCGCTCAGGGCGGTGGTCCCGCACTTGGGAGCGCCCAGGATGAAGAAGTTCGGCCGCCGCGGCACGGCCGGTGACGGTAGCAGCCGCGCGTAGTCTTCCGGCGATGGAGCAGACCCCCGCCATGCCCGCCCGCGCGGCGGCCGGCGACGCCCGCGGGCGCAAGCCGGTCTGGGCGCTCGTCCTCGGGATCCTCGGCCTGGTCTCGGGCGTCACCGCGGTCGGCCTGCTGGGGGCCGTGCTGGCCATCACGCTGGCGTCGCTGGCCTTCCAGGACGAGTCGGCGGGGCGCAGCGACGCCTCCCGCCACGGGCTCGCGGTGGGCGGCCTGGTCTGCGGGATCGTCGCCCTGTGCATCTGGATCCCCGTCGTGGTCGCCGTCGCGATCGCCGAGGCGTGAGCGCCCGCCGCCAGGCCGCCGTCCGGCCGCATCGCGCCGGGGCGCCCTACGTGGGGCTGATCTCGGGCATCGTGATCGTGGTCGCCGCCTTCCTGCCCTGGTACGCCACCAACCTCGGCCCGCCCTTCTCTCCGACGAGCGTCGCCGGCTGGGAGGCCAGCGACCTGGCCAAGGCCTCCGTCGTGATGGGCGCGATCGTCGCCGTCGCGTCGGCCGTCGCCGCGCTCGACGCCCGCGGAGGGCTGCGCCTGGACGCCAGCGCGGGTGACGCGGTCGCCTGGGTGGTGGTGAGCGCCTCGGTGATCGCCGCCGTGCTGGTGGGCTACCGCCTGCTGGTCCTCCCGGAGCCCGCCGAGTTCCTCTCGCGCCAGATCGGGCTCTACCTCGCCGCGGCCGGCACCGTGGGCGGCATCCTCAGCGGCCTGGCCCTGATCGCCACCCGGGAGTGACGGCGGCGCCGTCCGCGCGGCGTCAGGAGGGGCGGGACCGGCGGAACCAGTAGCCCGCGGCGCCGACGAGGGCGAGCGCAAGCACGATCAGCACCGCGAAGACGGCGTAGCCCGCGGCGCCCCCGGCCTGCACCGCCACGCTCGCGCCGCCCGCGAGGGCGAGCGCGCCGAGCGCGGACAGGGTCGCGAGGACGCTGGCGCGTCCGTGGGGAGCCCCCTGAGCCACCTCGTCAGGCTACGCCCGGCGCCCCGATGCCGCTCGGCGGCGGGCGCTCAGCCGGCGGACAGGATGATCACGTTCAGCCAGGCCACGCCGGCCCCGGCAGCGGCGATGACGAGGGCGAGCGCCCAGTCGGGAACCCGGTGGGCGCGTGGGCGGCGGCGGTAGTGGCGCCGGATGGTGACCTCGCGATTCATCCACCGGGTGCATCGGGAGGTCGACCATCGACCTTTAGGAGGTTGTCACCGCCGGCTCGGCCACCGCGAACGTGAGCTCGTCGCCGTCGGCGCCCACCACCACCCGGTCGCCCTGCCCCACAGCGCCGCTCAGCATCTGCTGTGCGAGTGGGTTCTCGATGCGCCGCTGCACCAGCCGCTTGAGGGGCCGGGCGCCGTAGGCCGGGTCGTAGCCCTCGCGCGCGAGGAGCTCGGTCGCGGCCGGGGCCAGCTCCAGCGCGACGCCGCGATCGGCGAGGCGGTCGCGCAGCCGCGCCACCTGGAGGTCGACGATCTCCGCGAGCTGCTCGCGGCCGAGGCGGCCGAAGACCACGATCTCGTCGACCCGGTTGAGGAACTCGGGGCGGAAGTGGTCGCGCAGGGCGCCGAGCACGCGCTCCTCCGCGATCTCCTCGTCGATCCCGTCGGCCAGGAATTGGCTGCCGATGTTGCTGGTCATGATCACGACGGTGTTGGTGAAGTCCACGATGCGGCCCTGGCCGTCGGTCAGGCGCCCGTCGTCGAGCAGCTGCAGCAGCACGTTGAAGACGTCGGGGTGGGCCTTCTCGATCTCGTCCAGCAGGAGCACCGAGTAGGGGCGGCGCCGGACGGCCTCGGTGAGCTGCCCGCCCTCCTCGAACCCCACGTAGCCCGGCGGGGCGCCGATCAGGCGGGCCACCGCGTGGCGCTCCATGTACTCGCTCATGTCGATCCGGACCATGGCGCGCTCGTCGTCGAACATGAACCCGGCCAGCGCCCGGGCGAGCTCGGTCTTCCCCACCCCGGTGGGGCCGAGGAAGAGGAACGAGCCGATCGGCCGGTCGGGGTCGGAGAGGCCGGCGCGCGCGCGGCGCAGGGCGTTGGCCACGGCGCTCACCGCGTCATCCTGGCCCACGACCCGCTCGTGCAGGCGCTCCTCCATGTGCAGGAGCTTCTCGACCTCGCCCTCCATCAGGCGGCTCACCGGCACGCCGGTCCAGCTCGCCACGACCTCGGCGACGTCCTCCTCGTCGACCTCCTCCTTGAGCATCCGGCGGTCCGCCTGCAGGCGCTCGAGCTCGTCGTTGGCGGTCTCCAGGGCCCCCTCCAGCTCGGGCAGGGTGCCGTACTGCAGCCGCGCCGCCCCCTCGAGGTCGCTGTCGCGCTGGGCGCGCTCCAGCTCCTGGCGGGCGGCCTCGATCTGCTCCTTGATCTCGCGTATGCGCGTGATCATCGACTTCTCGAGCTCCCAGTGGGCGCGCATGCCGTCGGCCTCCTCGCGCAGGGAGGCCAGCTCCTGCGCGATCGCCGTGCGGCGGGCCGCCGAGCCGGCGTCGGTCTCCGCCTCCAGGGCCTGCTGCTCGATCTCGAGCTGCATGATGCGCCGCTGCACCGCGTCGAGCTCGGCCGGCACCGAGTCGATCTCGATGCGCAGGCGGCTGGCGGCCTCGTCGATGAGGTCGATGGCCTTGTCGGGCAAGAAGCGGGCCGTGATGTAGCGGTCCGACAGGCGGGCGGCGGCCACCAGGGCCCCGTCCTGGATGCGCACCCCGTGGTGCACCTCGTAGCGCTCCTTCAGGCCGCGCAGGATCGCGACGGTGGCCTCGACCGACGGCTCCCCCACCATGACGGGCTGGAAGCGGCGCTCCAGGGCCGCGTCCTTCTCGACGTGCCTGCGGTACTCGTCGAGGGTCGTGGCGCCCACCGCGCGCAGCTCGCCGCGCGCCAGCATCGGCTTGAGCAGGTTGGCGGCGTCCACCGCGCCCTCGGCGGCGCCGGCGCCGACGATGGTGTGGAGCTCGTCGATGAACAGGATCACCTGCCCGGCGGCGTCCTGGATCTCGCGCAGCACGGCCTTGAGCCGGTCCTCGAACTCGCCGCGGTACTTGGCGCCCGCCAGCAGCCCGCCGACGTCGAGGGCCACCACGCGCTTGCCGGCCAGCCCCTCGGGGATGTCCCCGGCCACGATGCGCTGTGCCAGGCCCTCGACGATCGCGGTCTTGCCCGTGCCGGGCTCGCCGATCAGCACCGGGTTGTTCTTGGTGCGGCGCGACAGCACCTGGATGACGCGCCGGATCTCCTCGTCCCTGCCGATCACCGGGTCGAGCTTCCCGGCCTCGGCGGCCTCGGTGAGGTCGCGGCCGTACTGCTCGAGCGCCTGGTACTTGCCCTCCGGGTTGGGGTCGGTGACGCGCGCCGAGCCGCGAACGGACTTCAGGGCCGCGAGCAGGGCGTCGCGGGTGACTCCGGCCCCGCGCAGCGCCTCGCGCGCCGGGGACGGCTCCTCGAGCAGCGACAGCAGCAGGTGCTCCGTCGAGATGTACTCGTCCGAGAGCTTCTCCGCCTCCTGGCCGGCCCGGCGCAGGACCTGCCGGTAGGCGTTCGAGAGCTGCGCCCCGGCCGCCGCGCCGCTCACCTGGGCGCGGCGCTCGATGGCCGCGACGGCCGCGGCGCGCAGGGCCGGCAGGTCGGCGCCGGCGTTCTGGAGCACGGGCTCCACGACGCCCTCCGGGGCGTCGAGCAGCGCGAGCAGCAGGTGCTCCGGCTCCACCACCTGGTTGCCGCGGTCGCCCGCCAGGCGCGCCGACTCGGCGATCGCCTCCTGGGCCCTCTCGGTCGGCGTGTCCACCGCCATCAGGCGCGTCCCTCCATCGTCGTCCGCCGGCGCGGCACGGCCGGCGCATAGCGCGGCACCAGCGCCATCCCGTCGCGCGCCGCCACGACCATCTGGCCGCGCGCGGCGCGCGCGGCGGCCAGCTCGTCGCGGTGGCGCTCCGTGGCCTCCCCGAGCTCCAGGGCCAGGTCCCGGATGCGCCGCTCGGCGCGCTCGAGCTCCTTCTCGAGCCGCAGGACGCGCTCGATCCCGGCGAGGTTGAGGCCCTCCTCCGACAGCTCCTGGATGCGCCGCAGCAGGGCCACGTCCCGCTCGGAGTAGAGGCGCGTGTTGCGAGGGCTGCGGGCCGGGGTGATGAGCCCGCGGCGCTCGTAGACGCGCAGGGTCTGGGGGTGCATCCCGGCCAGCTCCGCCGCGATGCCGATCAGGAACACGCCCCCGCGCGACCCGGTGCTCATCGGAACAGCGCCTCCCGCGGGTCGCCGCCGTCGAGCTCGGCGTAGCGCTCCAGCGCCTCGCGCTGGTCGTCGGAGAGCTCGCGCGGCACCTGCACCCTGAGCTTGGCGATCAGGGCGCCGCGGCCCTCCCCCTTCAGGCGCGGGGCGCCCTTGCCGGCCAGGCGCAGCTGGCGGCCGTCCGCGCTGCCCGGCGGAACGCGCAGCTTCACGCGCCCGTCGATGGTCGGCACCTCGACCTGGGCGCCGAGGGCCGCCTCGGAGAAGGTCACGGGCACGTCGATCAGGAGGTCGTCGCCCCGGCGGGTGTAGAGGCGGCTGGGCGCGACCCGGGTCACGA
This sequence comes from Miltoncostaeaceae bacterium, assembly GCA_963819845.1. Lineage (GTDB taxonomy): Bacteria > Actinomycetota > Thermoleophilia > Miltoncostaeales > Miltoncostaeaceae > DATAGF01. The sequence continues at coordinate 74,982 of CAWFXQ010000007.1, read as the reverse complement.
CCTGCAGGTCGCCCGCCGGGCCCCCGCGGACGCCGGCCTGGCCCTTGCCCCTGAGGCGGATCTTGGTCCCGTCCTTCACGCCCGGCGGGATCTTCACCTTGATCTGGGACCGCGTGGACGTGCTGCCGGTGCCGCGGCAGGTCGGGCAGGGGTCGTCGATGACCGTGCCGACGCCGCCGCAGCGCGGGCACGGCTCGCTGAACGCGAACGACCCGACGTCGCGGCCGAGGACGCCCCGCCCCTTGCACTCGGGGCACAGGCGCGGGCTGGTCCCGGGCTTGGCGCCGCTGCCGTTGCAGTCGGCGCACGCCACCGGCGTCTCGACCTGCACCGGCACCTGGGCGCCGGCCATCGCCTGCTCGAACGACAGGTTGACCTCGACCTCGACATCGCCCCCGCGCCGCGCCGCCGGCTCCTGGGCCCCCTGGGCCCGCCCGCCGCCGCCGCCTCCTCGGAAGATCGACGAGAACAGGTCGGCGAAGTCGCCGAAGCCGCCGCCCTCGCCGCCCGGGGACCAGGTCTGGCCGCCGGGCCCGCCGTTGGGGCGCCGGCCCCCGAGCGCGGCCATGGCGTCGTACTCGCGGCGCTTGTCCGCGTCGGACAGGACGTCGTGCGCGTGGGAGATCTCCTTGAAGCGCTCCTCGGCCTTCGGGTCGTCCGGGTTGGCGTCGGGGTGGTGCACCCGCGCCAGCTTCCGGTAGGCCTTCCGGATCTCGTCGGTGCTCGCGGTGCGCGAGACGCCGAGCGCCGCGTAGAGGTCGTCCACCGCCCCGCCCCCCTACCCCGCGCCCGGCCCCGCGGCCTGCGGCGGAGCCGCCGCCACGACCACCCGGCTGGGGCGCAGCACGTGCTCCGAGATGCGGTAGCCCTTCTCGACCACCTCGACGACGGCGCCGTCGGGGTGCTCGGCGGACGGGATCTGGGCGACGGCCTCGTGCACGTTGGGGTCGAACGCCCGGCCGGCGGCTTCGATCTCCTCGACGCCGTGCCCGGCGAGCAGGCCGGCCAGCTGGCCGCGCACCATCTCGAGGCCGGCGACGATCTCCTCGCCCCGGTCGCCGAGGGCGGCGACGGCCCGCTCGAGGTTGTCCATCACCGGCAGCAGCCCGCCCACCACCTCGCGCTGGGCGCCCGTGACGACGGCCTGGCGGTCGCGCTCGGTGCGCCTGCGGTAGTTCTCGAACTCGGCCTTGAGGCGCTGGAGCGCGTCGAGGTACTGGTCGCGCTCGGCCGCGACGCGCTCCAGCTCCTCGGAGCCGTTCTGCTCGACGGGCTCGTCGACCGGCGTCGCGTCCTCGGCGGCCGGCGCCTCGGGCTCCGGAGCCGGGGGCCCCGGGGCCCGAAAGGGGTCGGCGTGGGTCACGCGGCCGGCGACCCGTTGGCCGCCACGGCGATCTTGCGCGGCTTGACCTCCTCGGCCTTCGGCACGCGCACGGTCAGCACGCCGTGCTCGAAGGTCGCGGTGATCTCGTCCGCCATCACGCCCTGCGGCAGGGTGACGCTGCGCCGGAAGGAGCCGTACGCGCGCTCGACGCGGTAGTAGCGGCCCTCCTCGACCTTCTCATCGAAGCGCCGCTCCCCCGTGAGGGTGAGCACGTTGTCGTCGATCTCGATGTCGATGTCGTCCGGCGGCAGCCCCGGCAGCTCCGCCTTCAGCACGATGGCGCCGGCGGTGTCGAAGATGTCCACGGCGGGCGTCCAGGCGCTCCCCGGCGAGGAGTCCTCGCCCAGGGAGCGGGTGAACAGCCGGTTCATCTCGTCGCGCAGCGTGGTGATGTCGCGGAAGGGGTCGAACCTCACGACAGCGGGCATTGCGGTGATCCTCCTTCGTCTTTCGTCCATCACGACGCCTTGGGGGCGTCCTCGTCGATGACCTCGTACTCGGCGTCCTCGACGGTCTCCTCGGCGGAGCCGTCGCCGTTGGCCGGGGCCTCCTGCGGGGCGGCCGCCTGGCGGTAGACCTGCTCCGAGAGCCGGTGCAGGACGTCGGTCAGGCTGCTCGCCTTGGCCTCGATCTCGTCGGGGTCCTCGCCCTCGGCCGCCGACTTCGCGGCCGCGATGGCGCCCTCGAGGTCGCGGCGCAGGGCCTCGTCGACCTTGTCGCCGTTGTCCTTGAGCTGGCGCTCGGCCTCGTGGACGCGCGCCTCGGCACCGTTGCGGGCGTCGGCCAGCCGGCGCAGCCGGCGGTCCTCGTCGGCGTGCGACTCGGCGTCGCTGACCATCGAGTCGATCTCGTCGTCCGAGAGTCCGCTCGAGGCCTTGATCTCGATCTTCTGCTCGTTGCCGGTGCCCAGGTCCTTGGCGCCCACGTGCACGATGCCGTTCGCGTCGATGTCGAAGGCGACCTCGATCTGCGGGACGCCGCGCGGCGCCGGCGGGATGCCCACCAGGTTGAACTTGCCGAGGGTGCGGTTGTAGGCCGCCATCTCGCGCTCGCCCTGCAGGACGTGGATCTCCACCTGGTTCTGGTTGTCGTCGGCGGTGGAGAAGACCTCGCTCTTCTTGGTCGGGATCGTGGTGTTGCGCTCGATCAGGCGCGTGAACACGCCGCCCTTGGTCTCGATGCCGAGCGACAGCGGGGTGACGTCCAGCAGCAGCACGTCCTTGACGTCGCCCGACAGCACGCCCGCCTGGATGGCGGCGCCGACGGCCACGACCTCGTCCGGGTTGACGCCCTTGTGGGGCTCCTTGCCGGTCAGCTCCTTGACGCGCTCCTGCACGGCGGGCATGCGGGTCATCCCGCCCACCAGCACGACGTGGTCGACCGTCACGCCCGAGTCGGCCAGCGCCTGCTTGGTGGGACCGACCAGCCGCTCGAGCAGGTCGTGGGTCAGCTCCTCGAGCTTGGCCCGGCTGATCTGCAGGTCGAGGTGCTTGGGGCCGGTCTGGTCGGCCGTGACGAAGGGCAGGTTGATCTGGCTCGACGTGGTGGTCGAGAGCTCGATCTTGGCCTTCTCGGCGGCCTCGTAGAGGCGCTGCAGGGCCATCCGGTCGCTGCTGAGGTCGATGCCCTGCGACACCTTGAACTCGGAGACCATCCAGTTGACGATCGCCTTGTCGAAGTTGTCGCCGCCGAGGTGGTTGTCGCCGGCGGTCGCCTTGACCTCGAAGACCCCGTCGCCGATCTCGAGCACCGACACGTCGAAGGTGCCGCCGCCGAGGTCGAAGACCAGGATCGTCTGGTCGCTCTCCTTGTCGAGCCCGTAGGCCAGGGCGGCCGCGGTGGGCTCATTGATGATGCGCTTGACCTCGAGGCCCGCGATCTTGCCGGCGTCCTTGGTCGCCTGGCGCTGGGCGTCGTTGAAGTAGGCGGGGACGGTGATGACCGCGTCGGTCACGGTCTCGCCGAGGAAGGCCTCGGCGTCCGCGCGCAGCTTCTGGAGGATCATCGCGCTGATCTCCGGCGGGCTGTACTCCTTGTCGCCCACCTTGATGCGGGCGTCGCCGTTCGAGCCGCGCACGACCTCGTAGGGGACGATCTTCATCTCCTCGTCCACCTCGGCGTACTTGCGGCCCATGAAGCGCTTGACGCTGAAGATGGTGTTCTCCGGGTTGGTGACGGCCTGCCGCTTGGCGACGGTCCCCACCAGGCGCTCGCCGGTCTTGGAGAAGCCGACGACCGACGGGGTCGTGCGCCCACCCTCCGCGTTGGGCAGCACCTCGGGCTCGCCGCCGGTCAGCACGGCGACTGCCGAGTTGGTGGTGCCCAGGTCGATGCCGATCGTCTTGCTCATGCGTCCGTTGTCCTCCTCGGCCGAGCGTGCCCGGCCCGCGGGGTCGAATTGTCTGCCCCGATGGTAGATCTAAGTCAGGCCATGTCAAGGCGATCTTAGTCGGTCCGACTGAGATATTGCGCCTCTGCTCGCCGCCCGAGACGCCCACCCGCCGGGCGAAGCGGCGGCCTGACCGCGACGCCAGGAGTGGCCACTTGGCCGTCTCCGCCGTGGCCACTTGGCCGTCTCCGCCGTGGCCACTTGGCCGTCTCCGCCGTGGCCACTTGCCGTCCCGCGTGGCCACTTGCCGTCTCCGCCGTGGCCACTTGGCCGTCTCCGCCGTGGCCGCGCAGCGGCAGCTCAGACCCGCCGGCGGCCCTCCGGGCAGAGGTCGAGGAGGAGGCAGTCGGCGCAGCGGGGCGAGCGGGCGGTGCAGACCGTCCGGCCGTGGGCGATCAGGTGCATGTGGGTGGCGTAGGTGAGCTCGGGGGGGATCCACCGGCTGAGGCGCTCCTGGGCCGCGGGGGCGCTCGCCTTCGGGGGGACGATCCTGGTGCGCAGGGCGATGCGGTGGACGTGGGTGTCGGCGGGCACGATCGGGGCGTCGAAGCAGAAGCACATGACGCAGCCGGCGGTCTTCGGCCCCACGCCCGGGAGTGAGGTGAGGAAGGCCATGGCCTCGTCGAGCGGGACGTCGCCGAGCCACTCGAGGTCGGATCCGCGGGGGTCCTCGGCGATGACGTCCAGGACGTGCTGGATCCGGGGGGCCTTCTGGCCGGCCAGTCCCGCCACGCGCACCACATCCTCCACCTCGGCCGTCGGCGCCCGGCGCACCTCGTCCCAGGTGGGGTAACGGGCGCGCAGCGCCTGGAAGGCCCGGATCTGGTTGGCGTCGGTCGTGCTGTGGCTCAGGAGCGTCGTGACCAGCTCGCTGACCGGGTCGCGGTGGCGCCGCCAGGCGATGTGCCCCTGTGCGTCCTCGAGCCGCCGGGCGATCTCGCCGGCGTGGGCCCGGGTCCCGGGGCGGGGCGACGGCATCGCGGCAGCCTAGCGACGGCCCCTTGACGCTCCCGCGACGCGCCGGAAGACGCGCCCGCGACGATCGCGACGTAGCGTGACCCCATCGGCACGACGACCCAGGGAGCCACGATGTCCACCGCATCCATCACCATCGCCCACCGCGACGACCTCGAGCGCACCGGCAATTGGTCGCTCGTGCGCCGCAGCCTCGGCGTGGCCTCGTTCGGCATCAACATCGTCGACATCCCGCCAGGCGAGGGGATCCCCGAGCACGACGAGACGACCCGCGACCACGAGGAGCTCTTCATGGTCCTGAGCGGCTCCGCGATCCTGGTCATCGACGGGCAGCGCCATCCGGCGCCGGCCGGCACGCTTGCCCGGCTCGACCCCGAGCCCCTCCGCACCATCGTGAACGAGGGCGACGAGACGGCGTCGGTCCTGATCGTCTCGGCCCCGCGCACCAGCGGCTACGAGCCCATGGAGTGGGCGTGATCGCAGCCGGACCCCACGCGCGCACCGAGGTCGACGGCTACCGCGACATGTGGCGGGCCGCGCCCCGGCCCTGGCCGAGCGGCACGGCATCGCCCAGAGGGACGTCGGGGGCGGCGTCTGCCTCGGCTGCGCGACCCTGCCGGGCGTCCCGATCTTCAACCACGTCATCGGGCTGGGCACCGCGGCCCCGGCGGGCGAGGCCGAGCTCGACGAGGTGGAGTCCTTCTACGCGCGGCTCGGCGTCCCGTACCTGATCGCGGTCGACACGGCGGCCGACGGCCTCGGCCACGCCCTTGCCGGGCGCGGGTTCCGAGAGGGCGCGCGGCCATGGATGACGTTCTCCCGCGAGCCGGGGCCCGCGCCCGCGGGCGCCGGGACGACCGCCTTGGCGGTCGAGGAGGCCGGTCCTTCGCGCGCCGGGGCGTTCGGAAGCATCATCGCGACGGCCTTCGGCCTCCCCGATGACCTCGGCGAGTGGATGGCCGCGCTCGTGGGCCGGCCGCGCTGGACCTGCCTGCTGGCCCTGGACCGCGGCCGGCCGGTGGGCGCGGCGGCCCTCTTCGCCGACGGCGACACCGGCTGGTTCCACCATCGGCGCGACGCTGCCCGAGGACCGCGGGAGGGGCTCTCAGGGCGCCCTGTTCGCCGAGCGGCTGCGGCGCGCCGAGCGCCTCGGCCTGCGGCGGGTGATCACCGAGACCGGCGCCCCCGTCGGCGACGAGGCCCCGGGGCCCTCATACCGGAACATGCTGCGGTTCGGCTTCGTGGAAGAGCGGCGACGACCGAACCTGGGCTGTCCGCGGGAAGGATCGGGGTCTCCCGGGCGTCCTTGAGGGTATCCGGCGTTCCCGGCAAGGACCCCACATGCGCAGACCCATCGCCCTCCTCTCCCTGGCCATCGCCGTCGCCGCGGTGGCGGCGGGGTGCGGCTCGAACGGCTCCGGCTCCGATGCGGGGGCCGAGGCACCCCCCTACGCCTACGGCGCACCACCCGCCGCGACCACCCCTTCGACGCCGAGCGAGGCGCCCGCGGCCGTCTCCACGGCCGCCGGCGACCTCGGGACCTTCCTCGTCGGTCCCGGCGGGCGCACGCTCTACGCGTTCGCCAACGACACCGGCTCCTCCAGCACATGCACCGGCGTGTGCGCGACGGCCTGGCCGCCGCTCACCACCTCGGGCGCACCGGAGGCTGCCGGCGCAGCGCGGGCGACCCTCCTCGGCACCGCCGCGCGGGACGACGGCGGCGTCCAGGTGACATACGCCGGGCGCCCGCTCTACGTCTACGTCGGCGACGCCGCCGCCGGGGACACGGCCGGCCAGGGCGTCGGCGACGCCTGGTACGTCGTCGCACCCACGGGGAGGACGATCGTGGGCGAGGGGCGCTAGCCTCGTCACCGGTGGCCCGACGCCGGCTCGAGCCCGAGTGCCTCGCCGCCCACCTCGACCAGCTCTACCGGGCGGCGTGGGCGCTCTGCGGCTCGCGCGACGAGGCCGAGGATCTGGTGCAGGAGACCTGCGCCCGGGTCCTCGCCCGGCCGCGCCTGCTCCGCTCCGATGACCCGCTCGGCTACCTGCTCCGGGCCCTCCGCAACACCATGGCCTCCCGGCGACGCGCCGCGCGGCGCCGGCCGCGCACCGTGAGCCTGGCGGACGTCAGCGAGCCCGCCGACCCGAGGGCGGCCTCGCGACCGGACGAGCTGGCGCAGGTCCACGAGGTGTTCGCCGCCATCGCCGCCCTGCCCGCCGATCTCCGCGACGCGCTTGTGGCGGTGGACGTCGTGGGGCTCACCTACGCCGAGGCGGGACGGCTCCTCGGGGCCAAGGAGGCGACGGTCACCACCGTCTCCACCGGGCGCGGCGGCGGGTCGCGGAGCGCCTGGCCGCGCCGGAGCAGGACGCGCGCTCGACCGCGGGTGCGGCGCGATGATCGACGCGCACGACCGGCACGACGACCCCACGGCGGCCCGGATCCGTGCCTGAGCCGATCGGTGACCGCGCCGGCGGAGCTCCGCGCCGGGATCGCCCGGCGCGCGGAGCGACTGGCCGCCCGGCGCGCGCTGCGCCGGCGCGCGCTCCTGCCGGCCGGGGCGATCGCGGGGGCGGTCGTGGCCGTGGTGGCCCTGCTCGCCCTCTGGGCCGGCAGCCCCGCGGAAAGCCCACCGTGCTCGACGCCGCCGCCCTGGCGCAGAGGGGCCCCGCCGCGCCGGCGCCCCCGCCCGACGCCGCGAGCCCCGGCTCCCTCGCCCGGGACGTCGAGGGCGTGGCGTTCCCCGCCTGGTCGGGCCCCGTGCCCTGGCGGCCGAGCGGGCAGCGCACCGACCGGCTCGGCGGGTCGGCCCACCGCGACCGTCTTCTACACCGGGCCGCGGCGCACGCGGCTGGCGTACACGATCGTCGGCGGTCCGGCGCTCGCCTGGCCCGAGGGCGCGCGCCGCGTCCTGCGCGTCGGGCGTCGAGGTGCATCTGGCCCGAGCCGGCGAGCTCGGTCGTCGCGACCTGGCGCGAGGGAGGGCGCCAGTGCGTGATCTCCGCGCCCGCGTCCGTGCCGGACTGGGCGATGGTCGCGCTGGCCACCTCGGCCTCTTAGGCCTCCCCGGCCTCGTCCACCAGGGCCCGCTCGATGGCCTCCTCGGCCAGGGACAGGATCGTCGGGCACCCACACGAGGTCCTCGGCCGGGTCGTCCGGCGGGGGCCCGGACGCCAGGTGGCGGACGCCGGCGGACGCCGCCGGTGCCTCGGGCTCGTCGGTCGCCGCCACCGCGCCGCGCGCCCAGGCGCGGATCTCGGGGTCGCCGGTGGCGCGCGCGAGCGCGGCGATGTCCTCGGGCCGGCGGCCGGCCTCGACGTAGGCGGCGATCTCGGGCTCGAAGTCCTCGGGGTCGAGATCGAGCAGCTCGGCGGCGATGGCTCCCGCCGTCGTCGCGGCCGCCACCGCGGCGCCCGGCCCGCCCTCGGCCACGGCATCCTCGGCGTCCCGCAGGCGCTCGCGCGCCCGCGCCCCCGCCGCGGCCAGCTCGGTGGCGGCCCGGACGGCCAGCGCGCGCGGCAGCGGCGTGTCGGGGCTCGGGTCGGCCGCCCAGGGCATGACGATGTCGAAGGCCTCGCGGTCCTGGGGCCCAGCGGCGTCGCGGCCGCGACGCAGCGCCGCCTCCATCGGCCCGCGCAGCTCGAGCCAGTGGGCGGCGGCAGCGGCCCCGGCCAGCTCCGCGGGGTCGGCGGCGGGGCTCGCCCTCGTCGGACAGCGACCTCGCGAGCGCCCAGGTCTCGGGGCCGAGCACCCCGCGCGGGAAGCTGAGCCCGGTGAGGGCCAGCACGCGCAGGAGGGCCTCCTCGGGGGTCACCGGACCGTGTTCTCGAGCGCCCCGAGCCCCGGGATCTCGACCCGCACCCGGTCGCCGGGGGCGAGGAACGTCCCCCGGGCGGCCCCGACCCCGGCCGGCGTGCCCGTGGTGATCACGTCGCCGGGCTCGAGCGTGAAGCTCGCCGAGCACCAGGCGATCAGCGCGGCCACCGGGAAGACCATGTCGGCGGTACGCCCGTCCTGGCGCGGCTCGCCGTTGACGGCGGTGCGGATCTCCAGCGCCTGCGGGTCGGGCACCTCGTCGGCGGTCGTCACCCAGGGGCCGAAGGGGGCGAAGGTGTCGCCCCCTTGGCGCGGATCCACTGCGGCTCGGCGCGCTGGCGGTCTCGCGCGGTGACGTCGTTCATGACCGCATACCCGAAGACGTGCTCCAGCGCGCGGTCGGCCGGGACGCCCCGGGCCCGGCGGCCGATCACGACGGCCAGCTCGCCCTCGTAGTCGAGCTCCCGCGTGTACGCGGGCCGCACGACGTCGCCCGGGGGGAGGTGACCGCGGAGGGCAGCTTGGCGAACAGGAGGGGCTCGTGCGGCAGCGCGGCGCCGGTCTCGGCGGCGTGGTCGCGGTAGTTGAGGCCCACGCCGATCAGCGTTCCGGGGCGTAGCGGCGCCAGCAGCTCGAGGCCGTCGAGCGGGACGGGCTCGCCCGCCGGCCCGGGCGGTGCGCCGAGCGCGTCGCGCACGTCGCGGCCCTCGAGCGGCACGACCATCGCGCCGTCCACCGACCCCAGCCGCGAGCCCCGCCCATCCCGATAGGTGCAGAGGCGCATGCGCCGCTATCCTAGTCCGGCCGGGGCACGGTCCCCGTGACTGACCCCGAACCCCCCGAGGGGCGACCGGACATCGCCACAGAGATTCAGGATCTGGACGCGTCGCGGCGGCGCAGGCCCGGAATGTCGCGGGCGGCGCTGTGGGTGGTCAACCGCAGCCGCATCACCCCGAACGCCGTCACGATCAGCGGCTTCCTGGGCATCTGCGCAGCCGCCGGGCTGGCCCTGGGCCGCCAGTGGGTGCTGGCGTCGCTGGTCTTCATCGCCTCGGGCCTGGTCAACTCGCTCGACGGCCTCCTGGCCCGGTACCAGGGCCGCGTCACCGCCTTCGGCGCCTTCCTCGACTCCACGCTCGATCGCCTCGCCGAGGGGGTCATCATCGGGGCGATCGGCATCACGCTGGCGCAGGACGGCGACACCTGGGGCCTGGCCGCCTGCTTCGTCGCCCTCACGGCCTCGTTCATGGTCTCCTACGCGCGCGCCCGGGCGGAGGGCCTGGGCATCGCCGGGTCGAGCGGCGGGCTCATGGGCCGGCCCGAGCGGTTGGTGATCGTGGGCGCCGCGCTCTTCCTCGGCGGCGTGGGCGACGTGCTGCCCATCGGGATGGCCGTGCTCGCCGGGCTGAGCCTGATGACCGCGGCCCACCGCATCCTGCTCGTGTACCGCGCCGCGTCGTGACCGCGCCGCTGCGCATCGCCCTGGTCTCGCCCCTGCCCTCACCGCCGCGGGACGACGTCGCCCACCGCATCGCGGAGGTCGCCCGCGCGCTGGCCGCCCGCGGCCACGGCGTGACCCTGCTGGCGCCGGCCACCACCCGCGACCGGATCGCGGCCGGGCGGGCGGCGCTGCGCGCCGCCGAGGCGGGCGACCCGGGGGCCATCGCCGCGGAGCCGGGCGAGGTGCGCGAGGTCGCCATCGGGCGGGCGCTCCCCGCCGGCCCCGGCCGCCGGGTGGGCGGGCCCTTCGACCTCGTGACGGCGCTGGAGGCGGCGCTGTCGCGGCCGGCGTTCGACGTCGTCGACCTGCACGAGCCGCTCGCGCCGAGCCCCGCGCTCGCGGCGCTGCGCCACGCGCGCGGGCTGGCCGCCGTGACCTTCCACCGGGCCGAGCCCCTGGCCGGGGTGGCGCTCCTGCGGCCCCTGGTGGACCGGGCGCTCTCCCGCGCCGACCTCCGGATCGCCACCACGCAGGCCGACGCCACGGCGCTGGCGGAGATCCTGCCCGGCGACTACGCCGTCGTGCCGCCCGGCGTGGACCTCGCAGGGGTCCCCGCCCCCGCCGGCGAGCCGCCCCCGCTGACGCTCGTCGCCCGCGGCCGCGACCGGGCGGGGGTGCGGTTCGCGATGGGGATGCTCCGGTCCCTCGACCTCGCGGCCATCGGGCCGGTCACGCTGGTGGGCCCCCCCGACGCCCCCTGGCGGACGCGCGCCGCCGTGCCGAAGGCGCTGCGCGACCGCGTCGCGGTGGTGCCGGACGCGGGCCCCGATGGCCGTGCCGCCCTCCTGGCGCCGGGATCGGTGGTCGTGCTCGCGACGGCCGAGGACGCGGCCGGGCCTCCCCTCAGGGAGGCGATGGCCGCGGGGTGCGCCGTGATCGCGCCGCGCTGCCCCGGTGCCGACGAGATCGCCCGCCACGGGGTCGAGGCGCTGGTGCTCCCGCCCTTCTCGCGCGAGGCCTGGGCGGACGCCGTGGGCGACCTGGCGCGCGACCGCGGCCGCCGGGCGGCCCTCGGCGCCGCCGCGGCGGCCGCGGCGGGGCGCGGCTGGGACGACGTCGCCGCCGACCTGGAGGCCGCGTACCTCGGCGCGATGGCGTCGGGGCGGCGGGCCGCCGCCGCGGACGCCGAGGAGCGGGTGCTGGCCGACCTCCGCGTGCGGCCGGCGCCGGACGTGGCCCCGGAGCGGATCGTGGCGGCCTGCCGGGAGCGCGGCATCGGCGCGATCGCCGTCGCCAGCCCGCAAGGGATCGCGACGGGCCTGGCCGTCGCCGCGGCGGCCCCCGGCGACCTCGCGGTGATCGTGGGCCAGGAGATCGCCACGACCGACGGCGCGCTCGTCGGCCTCTTCCTGGTGCGGGACGTCGAGCCCGGGCTGGCCCCGGCGGCGGCCGCCGCCGCCGTCCACGCCCAGGGCGGCATCGTCATGGCGCCCCACCCGGACGGGCCCGCGCCGCCCCCCTCCCCCGAGGCGCTCCGGCGGCTGGGCAGCGAGGTGGACTGCCGCCAGCTCCTGGCCGGCCTGGCCGAGGGACCGGCGGAGGACGAGACGGCCCGCATCGCCCAGCGGATGGGAGTTCTCGGCTGCGCCGGGAGCGGCGCGGAGGGCGCCGACGAGGTCGGCGCCGCCGTCACCGAGCTGCGCCCCTTCCACGGCCCGGCCGACCTCCTCGACGCGCTCGCCGAGGCCCGCCTGCTCCGCCCGCCGCGCCGGCGCCGGGCTCGCGCGCCGCAGGGCCGGCGGCGCGGCCGGCGCATTCCGGACTCGTGAAACGGGCCTCGGCAGGAGTAGCGTCGGACCCGCGAAATACGACCGTCGCCCATGACCCCTGACCCCCCCACCCCGCGCTCGACCCGGCGCTCGCGAGGCGGCCGCCGAGCGCCCGGCGGCCCCGTCGGCGGGACGAGCCCGGAGGACATCCAGGACGCCTACCAGCGGCGCGCGATCGCGGAGATCGCGGCCCTGAACGACGCCATCACGGCGTGCGAGCGCTGCCGGCCCGAGGGCGAGCTGCCCGTGATGAGCTCGGGCTCGCCGCAGGCGGAGATCATGCTCGTGAAGTGGACCGCGAGCCTCTCCGAGCGCCAGGAGGGCGTGGCGTTCTTCGGCCGGGCCGGCTCGGCCATCCTCAAGAGCGTGCAACGGCTGGGCATCGACCCGCTGCTGCTCTACGGGACCCTCTGCGTGAAGTGCACCCACCTCGAGCCGGCCGAGGCCGCCCGGCTCTGCCCCGCCTGGCTGGCGCAGGAGCTCCAGATCGTGCAACCCAAGCTCGTCGTGCCGATGGGCGAGCTCGTCGTCGAGACCCTCAACGGCCTCGGCGTCCCGCTGTCGGAGCCGCTGGGGGCCGAGCCGGGCGTCGTGCAGCGGTGGACCCCGACGACCGAGGCGATCTACGTGCCCGACATCGACACGTCGCTCGACGAGCAGAGCGCCAAGCGCGCGTTCTGGGAGGCGTTCCGGGCCGTCGGCGACTGGCACCAGGCCCAGCCGCCCTACTGATCCCGGCCGGCGTTGCCGCGCCCTGCGGCCCGCCGTAGGATCCGTGGGTGCGGCGCCTTCTCCCGACGCTGGCCGCGCTCCTGCTCGCGGCCCTCGGTCCGTCCGCCGCCGCGAGCGCTCCGACCGTGACCGAGTTCCTGCCGGGCCCGGCCGGCTACTCGGCGAACGCCTTTCCGGTGGGCATCGCGGCGGGCAACGACGGCAACCTGTGGTTCAGTCTGCTCAACGACCCGGGTCACATCGTGCGCATGACGCCGGCCGGGCAGGCCACCGAGTTCACGGGGGGAGTCACCTCCGGGTTCACCGCCGACCGTAGGCCCACGCGGCTCGCCGCCGGCCCCGATGGCCCGATGTGGTTCCTCGGGGAGGCGAACCCGGGCGCAGTGGCCCGGATCACCGTCGGCGTCGGCGAGCTGGCCGGCGGAGGGCCGTTCTCGTTCAGCGCCAACGGCACGCCCGCGGGCATCACGGCCGGGCCCGACGGCAACGTCTGGTTCACCCTCTTCGCGGATCCCGGCGGCATCGTGAGGATCACGCCGTCGTTCGCGGTGACGCAGCTCACCGGGGGCGCGACGCCGGGCTTCACCGCCAACGCCCGGCCCAACAGGATCACGAGCGGCCCCGACGGCAACCTATGGGTTGCGATGAGCGCGGGGCCCGGCCGGGTGGCGCGGGTCACCCCGGGGGGTCAGGTGACGGAGTTCACGGGAGGCGTGACCCCCGGCTTCAGCGCCGGCGGCATCCCCATCGACATCGCGGCGGGGGCCGACGGGAACCTGTGGTTCACCCAGTCGCTCGCCCCCGGCCGGGTCGCGCGGATCACGCCCGGCGGTCGGGTGACCGAGTTCACGGGCGGCGTGACGCCCGGCTTCACGGCCAACGGCAGCCCCGGCAACATCGCGGCCGGACCCGACGGCAACCTGTGGTTCACCCAGGGGGCGAACCCGGGGCGGATCGCCCGCATCACCCCGGACGGCCGGGTGACCGAGCTGGCCGGCGGCATGACGCCGGGACTCGCCGCCAACGCCCTCCCCAACGGCATCACGGCGGGTCCGGACGGCGCGATGTGGGTGGTCGGAAGCCAAGACCCGGGACGGGTGTTCCGCATCTCGGTCGGGCCGGCGGCGGTGACGGGGCCGGCCGGCGCGGTGGCGGCGACCTCGGCCGCGCTCGCCGGCGCGGTTCGGCCCAACGGCCAGACGACGACCTACCACTTCGACTACGGGACGACGCCCGCATACGGCTCCCGCACCCCCGAGGCCGGCGTCGGGGCCTCGCTCGCCTTCCAGGCCGCGTCCGCCCCGGTTGGCGGGCTCGCGCCCGGGACCGAGCACCACTACCGCCTGGTCGCCACCAACGACTCCGACACGACGCTCGGGGCCGACCGCACCTTCACGACCGGGTCGCCCACCGTGGCCCCCGCCGGCGCCTCGCGACGGATCCACTGCGGGGGCCTCCCGGCGACGAGGACCGGCACCGCGCGGGCGAACCGGCTGCGCGGCACGCCGCGCCGCGACGTCATCGCCGGGCTGGGCGGCAACGACGTGATCCGCGGCCTGGGGGGCGCCGACGTCATCTGCGGAGGTGCAGGCCGCGACACGCTGATCGGCGGGCGCGGGCGCGACCGGCTGCTCGGCGGCGCCGGGCGCGACACGCTCCTCGGCGGCGCGGGCATCGACCGCCTCATCGGTGGCCCGGGGCGGGACGTCCAGCGCCAGCGCTAGCGGGTGAAGCGCGCGACCGCCTCGATGTGGGGCGTCTGGGGGAACATGTTGACCGGGCGCACCCACTCCAGGCGGTAGCCGCCGGCCACGAAGCGGGCGGCGTTGTCGGCGAAGGTCGCGGGCTGGCAGGAGACGTACACCAGCGTGGGCGGCGCCAGCTCCAGCACCCGCCGCACGGCCCGGCCGGAGAGCCCCGCCCGCGGCGGGTTCGACCACCGCGACGTCGGGCGGCGGCAGCTCGCCGCGGCGCTCGCGGAGGACGACCCCGACGTCCCCGCAGAGCGCCGTGTGGTTGGCCAGCCCGTTGGCCGCGGCATTGCGCTCGGCGTCGGCGACCGCCTCGGGCACGACGTCGATGGCCACCACCTCCCGCGCTCCCGCGGCCAGGGCGACCCCGATGCTCCCGGCGCCGCAGAAGAGGTCGTAGAGCACCTGCGCGCCGTCCAGCCCGGCCGCCTCGGCGACCCGCTCGTAGAGCCGCTCGGCCATGCGCGTGTTCGTCTGGAAGAACGACCCCGCCGAGATGCGCAGGGCGGCACCGCGGACGCGCTCCTCGAGCCAGTCCCGGCCGAGCGCCACGCGGGTGGGGTGGCCGGCGGTGGTCTCGGCGACCCCCGAGTTGACCGCGTGCAGCACCCCCACGACCTCGGGATGGGCGTCGGCCAGGCGGGCCGCGACCGCGTCGGCGCCCGCCTCGGCGCCCGGGACGGTGACGAGGGTCACCAGCACCTGCCCGGTCGCGATGCCCTCGCGCACCACGACGTGGCGCAGGGTCCCCGTCTGGGAGCGCTGGTCGTAGGGGGCCAGGCCGGCGCCGGCGGCCGCGGCGCGGGCGGTCTCGCGAACGGCGTTGCCCAGCGGCGTGGCCAGCAGGCAGGCGGCGACATCGACGATCTCGTCCCAGCGCCCGCGCGCGTGGAAGCCGAGGGTGAGCTCCCCGGCGGGCCCCGGGGCGGCGGAGTACTCCATCCGGTTGCGGTAGCCGAAGGGCTCGGCCGCCGGGTCGGGCGGGAGCACCTCCACGTCGGGGAGGTGGCCGATCCGCGCCAGGTGCTCGGCCACCTGGTCGCGCTTGGCCGCCAGCTGGGCCCCGTAGGCCACGTGCTGCAGCCGGCAGCCGCCGCAGCGCGGCACGTACGGGCAGGGCGGCGTCACCCGGTCGGGCCCCGGGCGCAGCACCTCCACCAGGTCGGCCTCGGCGAACCGCCGCCGCGCCTTCGCCACCCGGGCCCGCACCCGGTCGCCGGGGGCGGCGTCGCGGCAGAAGACGACGAACCCGTCCTGGCGGGCGACCGCCGCCCCGCCGAAGGCGAGGTCGCCGGCCTCGAGCTCGAGGACGTCGTCGCGGCGCGGGCGCTCCACGCTCCTAGTATTGCGCCGTGGCCGCCGCCGCCCCGCGACCTGGAGGAGTACCGCCGGGGGGCGGGCGAGCTCCTCGACGCGCCCGGCCCGGCCGCCGACCGGCGTCTCGCCCACCTCTTCACGGCCGAGGCGGTCGCGGGCCTGCGGGCCCAGGGCGCGCCCGAGCTGGCGCGCTTCGCCGCCGAGGGCCTCCTGCGGCTGGCCAGCGCCGACGAGCTGGCCGAGGTGCGGGCCCGGCTCTCGGAGCCCGTCGTCGAGGGGCCGGGCGGGCTCCTGGCGCCGCCCGAGGTTGACGCGGCGCTGGCGGCCGAGCCCGACCGCGGGCGGCGCGGCGCCCTGCAGGCCGCCCGCCTGCGGGCGCTCGAGAACCGCCTCGGCCCGCTCCTGTCCGACGCCCGGCGGCGCCGCGAGGACGCGGCCCGGGGGGCGGGCGCCGACTCGCCCGAGTCGCTGCTCGCCGACGCCGCCGGACTCGACCTCGCGGGCGTCGCCGCGGCGGGCGAGGCCCTGCTCGACGCCACCGACGCCGCCCTCGGCCCCGCGCTCGCCGTCGCGGCCGCCGCCGCCCTCGGCGACCCCGGGGAGCCGGGCGCCGCCGACCTGCCGCGGATCGTGCGCGCGCCCCAGCTCGAGGCCGAGCTGGGCTCCGCGGCGGCCGGCGATGCGGCGGCGCGGGCGCGGGAGCTGCTCGAGCTGGGCCCGCCCGGCGGCCCGTCGGCGCCGGCGGGCGGGCGCGAGGGCCTGGCGCTGTGGCTCGAGACGCTCGGGGCCCTGGGCTCGGCGCTGGCCGCCGCCGGTGCGTCGCCGCGGCTGCCGCTCGAGCGCGCGCGCCTGGCGGACCCGGCCCTGGCCCGCGCGTCGGGGCTGCTGTTCGAGGGCCTGGCGGCCGACCCGGGCTGGCTGGCGCGGGCGGCCGGGGTGCGCGACGCTGACGCCGACGCGGCCGCGGGCGCGGCCGGCACCGCCCGCCTGCTGGCGGCCCGCGCCGCCTCCGCCCGCGCGGCCGGCCTCGCCGGCGCGGGCGGGGACAGCTCGCTCTCGCGGGCCCTCGGGCTCGACTGGCCGGCGGCCCTGAGCCTGGCCGACGGGCTGGCGGGCCTCGGCGCGGCCGATGAGCTGCGCGCCGGGATGCTGGCGGCCGCCCTCCGCACCCACCTGCGCGAGGAGCACGGCGCGCGCTGGTTCGCCGACCCCCGCGCCGGCCGCCTGCTGCGGGAGCTGTGGCTCGAGGGCGGCGCCCTCGACCCGGAGGGGCTGGCCCGGGACCTCGGCGCGCCGGGCCTGGACCCCGGGCTCCTCGCCGCCGAGCTCTCCGCGTCGGCGGGGCCGTGACGCTCGTCCTGCGCGGCCGGGTCCTCGCCGGCCGGCGCCTGATCCGCGGCGAGGTCGCGGTCGCCCGCGGCCGCATCGCCGCCGGCGGGCCGCGGCGCGCCGTGCGGGAGCTCCCCGAGGGTTGGATCGTCGCCCCCGGCTTCGTCGACCTCCAGGTGAACGGCTACGCCGGGGCCGAGGTTGACGGCGGCGCCGAGGCCCTGGCGGCCGTCGCCGCGGCCCTCCCGGCGGCGGGCGTCACGGCCTTCTGCCCCACCCTCGTGAGCCGCTCCGCGGCGGCCTACGGCAGGGCGGCGGCCGCGCTGGCGCCCTTGGCCAATTGGCCGAGGCGCGCGCGGCCAATTGGCACACCTCCCGGCGCGCGGGCGCTCGGCGTCCACCTGGAGGGTCCCTTCCTCTCGCCCGGCCGGGCGGGCGCCCACCCGGCCGGGGCGCTGCGCGACCCCGTCCCGGCCGAGGTCGACCGGCTGCTGGCCGCCTTCGCGCCGGCCATCGTGACGCTGGCGCCCGAGCGGCCCGGCGGGCTGGCGGCGGTGCGCCGGATCGCGCGGGCGGGGGCCGTCGCGGCGATCGGCCACACGGAGGCCGACGCGCGGACGGGGCGGGCCGCGATCGACGCCGGGGCCCGGCTGGTGACCCACGCGCTCAACGCCATGCGGGGCATCGAGAGCCGCCGGCCCTCGGCGCTCGCCGCGGCCCTCGCCGACCCGCGCCCGTCGGTCTCGCTGATCGGCGACGGCGTGCACGTGGCGCCGGAGGTGGCGGCGGTCGTCGCCCGGGCCGCGGGCCCGCGGCTGGTTCTGGTGAGCGACGCGGTCGCGGCCGCCGGCGCGCCGCCGGGCCGCCACCTGCTGGCCGGGCGGGCCGTGATGTCGGACGGGCGGCGCGTGACCCGGCGGGGTCGCCTCGCCGGCAGCGCCATGGCCCTCGACGCGGGCCCCCGGACCCTGGCCGGGGCGGGCGTCGGGACCGCGGCCGCCCTCGCCGCCGCGGCCTGGGCGCCGCGGGCGCTGCTCGGCCTTCCGGGGATGGCTCCGGGCGACCCCGCCGACGTGGTCGTGCTCGACCCGGGGCTGACGCCGCGGCTGACGCTGGTCGGCGGAGCCGTGGCCCACGCCGACCCCTCACTGCCCTTCGACGTCCCCGGGGCGGGGGAGGTCTAGCGCGTAGGCGTCCGGGCGCCGGTGGCGCAGGGCCGGCAGATGGGCGCGGATCTCGTGCAGGCGGGCGAAGTCGAGGTCGGCGACCGCCAGCCCCTCCCCGTCGGGGGCCTGGGCCAGGACGATCCCCCAGGGGTCGACGACCATGCTGCGCCCGTGGGTCTCGGTGCCGTCGTCGTGGCGGCCCTGCTGGCCGGCGGCGATGACGAAGGCCTGGTTCTCGATCGCGCGCGCCCGCAGCAGCGGCTCCCAGTGGTCGCGGCCGGTCACGGTCGTGAACGCCGCGGGGACGGCGATGATCTCGGCGCCCCCGTCGGCGAGGCGCCGGTAGAGCTCCGGGAAGCGCAGGTCGTAGCAGACCGACATGCCGATGCGGTGGCCGAGGGCGTCCGCCACCACGACCTCGTCGCCGGGCGCCGTCGCGGCCGACTCGCGGTAGGCGACGCCCCCGACGTCCACGTCGAACATGTGGATCTTGCGGTAGACCGCCGCCACGGAGCCGTCCGGGCGCACGAGCACGCTGGTGTTGCGGGCGCGCGCGTCGCCGTTGACGGCCTCCAGCAGGCTCCCGGCGACCACCGCGATCCCCAGCTCAGCCGCCCAGGCGCGGACGGCGGCGATCGAGGGCCCGTCGAGGGGCTCGGCGCCCTCGAGGGTCCGCGGCCCGTGGAGGAAGGGCCATTTCTCGGGCAGCACGACCAGGCGCGCCCCGGCGGCCGCGGCCCGGCGCACGAGGGCCTCGGCCGTCCGCCGGTTGCGCTCGGGCTCGGCGGAGCTGCCCATCTGGACCGCCGCCACCCGCAGGGCGCTAGGATGGGGCGCGTCCGAGCGATCACCTGGAGGCGGCATGTCGGCGGAGATTCTCTCGCAGATCGAGGACGTCCTCGACAAGATCAGGCCCGCGCTTCATGCGGACGGCGGCGACGTCGAGCTCGTCGAGTTCGACCAGGAGGGCTTCGTCTACCTCAGCATGCAGGGCTCCTGCGGGGGGTGCCCGATGTCCACGGCCACCCTGACGCTCGGAATCGAGGCCGAGTTGCGCCGCGCGATCCCCGAGGTCGAGGGCGTCATCACGGTGTAGGCGGGGGCCGGGCATCGGCTACGATGCCCGCATCGGGGTGTGGCGCAGCTTGGTAGCGCGCTCCGTTCGGGTCGGAGAGGTCCCCGGTTCAAATCCGGGCACCCCGATCGCACCGCGGGGGCGCCGGTCCCGGCGCCCCGGTGCCTCCGGTAATTCCCGGTAAGGCAGGGCGCTCCGACGTTGTTGCGACCGCGCAACAGGCGATACGGTGCGGTGACGATCGTCCGAAGATCGTGGCGATCGTCACACGATGCCCGTGACACCTCAGACAGACGCGAGGGACGCCGCCACGCCCGGGGCCGCGGACCCGTCGCGCTGGGCTCGCACGGGAGGGGTGGTGCGACGGCCGTTCGCCAAGCACCCATGGACCTTCGAGGTCGCTCTCTTCGCGCTGGCGCTGGTCGTCTACCAGGCCTCGCGCGCCCTGGTCATCGGGGAGCCCTCGACCGCGTTCGAGAACGCCGCCGGCATCATCGACTGGGAGAAGAGCTCGGGGCTCTTCGTGGAGACCGGCATCCAGGAGTGGGTGCTGAACCACCTCCAGCTCGCGGAGGCCCTGAACTACTTCTACATGTACGCGCACTGGACGATCACGCCGCTCTTCTTCATCTGGCTCTACCGCCGCCGGCGGCGCGTCTACCCCTACGTGCGCAACGCCTTCCTGGCCGCCAACGGCATCGCGCTGATCGTCTTCATGCTCTACCCGGTGGCCCCGCCCCGCCTGGTCGGCGAGGGCTTCGTGGACACCCTGAACAAGGTCAGCGACATCGACCTGCACGGTGGCGTCTTCTCGGGATGGTTCAACCCGCACGCGGCCGTGCCGTCGATGCACTTCGGCTACGCCCTGATGATCGGCCTCGTCGGCGCGGTGCTGGTGCGCTCCTGGCCGCTGCGGCTGGTCGCCCTGGCCTACCCGGCCGTCGTGTTCGTCACGATCACCGGCACGGCCAACCACTACGTCCTCGACGCGGTCGCCGGCGGCCTGGTGGTGGGGGCCGGATTCGTCGGCGTCTGGGCGATCATGGCCGCTCGCGGCCGGCGCCCGGTGGGCCCTCCCCGCTCGCTCTAGCCGGCCCGGCCCCGGCCGAACCGGGGGCGGGGATGATGTCCGCACCGAGCGGCTACGGTGGTTGACAATGGACCGCCGCGGGTTGATAACTCGGGGTACATGGACGAGCGAGCCATCGGCCCCAGGGCCTGAGCGTTCGGTTCGCAGTGACCCGTCCCCAGCCACGATCCGCATGGCTGGCGCGTGAACGGGTTGACAGCTCATCGAGGAGGTCCTCCTGATGGCCAATCACCTCACGCCGGACGAACTGTCCGAGGCGCTCGGCCTCGCCCGCAAGCAGGTCGTGCGCCTCTGCGTCGAGACGTCCGTGCCGATCTACCACGGCCGGATCGACAAGACGCTGTTCGTCAGATCGGTGACCGCCGCGGGTCACCGGTTGCCGGCGGAGGCGGAGGAGATGCTCCTCCAGAGCGCCGCCACGTAGGACCCGCCGTCCGGCGGCGCCTGGTCGCCGCCGCCACGACCCTCGCGGCGCTGGCGTGCCCGGCCGGCGCCGCGCTGGGTGCCGGGCAGGTGCAGTCGGCGCTCTCCGCGTTCGGGGGCGCGAACCCGGGCACCTCGGCGCTGGTCTGGCGCCTCGACGGATCGGCCGCGGGAACGCGGGTGGCCGGGTTCGCCGCCGAGACCCCCCGCATCCCGGCCTCGACGATGAAGCTGATCACGAGCGCCGGAGCCCTGCTCCAGATGGGGCCGTCGTTCCGGTTCGAGACCACGGTCGTCGCCGGCCCCTCGACCCTGCGGCGCGGCAAGGCCCTGGTGGGGCCGGTCTACGTCCGCGGCGCCGGCGACCCCGTTCTGGCCACCCGGGCGTACTCCGCCGCCTTCCTGTCGGGGCGGGCCACGCCGCTCGCCGACCTCGCCCTGCCCATGCGGGCGCGCGGCATCCGCCTGGTGCGCGGCCCGATCGTCGCCGACGAGCGGATCTTCGACTCGCGCCGGCTGGGGCCCGGCTGGCCGTCCTACTACCGCCTCTACGCCGCGCCGCTCTCGGGGCTGCCCACCAACCAGGACTACGCGGGCAACGGGCGCGCCGCCTACGTCTCGAGCCCGCCCCTGGCGGCGGCGCAGCGGATGAAGGCGACCCTCGGCGGGGTGGGCATCGCGCACGTCGGGGCCCTGAAGGCGGGCGCCGCGCCGGCGGAGGGCCGGGTGCTCGCCACGGCGCGATCGCCGCGGCTGCCGGTGATCCTGCGCACCATGAACCTGGCCTCCGACAACTTCATCGCCGAGACGCTGGCCAAGGGCGTCGGCGCCTATGGCTCGGGCCGCGGCACCACCCGCGTCGGCATGGCCCGCACCCGCACGCTGCTCGGCCAGCAGGGCGCCATCGGGACCGGCGACCGCTTCGTTGACGGCTCCGGCCTGTCGCGGGAGAACCGCGTGAGCGCGGCCACGATGGTGCGGCTGGTCGCCGCCGCCGACGCCGACCCCGAGTGGGGCGCCGCGCTCCTCGGCTCGCTGGCCCGCGGCGGCGAGGGCACGCTCATCCGGCGCTTCACCACGGGCCCGGCGACCAAGCGGGTCCGCGCGAAGACGGGCTACCTCAACGGGGTCAGCTCCCTCGCCGGCCGGGTCGTGAGCCGACGCGGCCAGCGCTACGCCTTCGCGATGCTGATGAACACGGCCGACATCGGCGGCGCCCAGGCCACGCAGAACCGCGTGGTGACGCTGCTCGCCTCGGGCGCGGAGGACGCCGTCCGCTAGTCGCGCTCGGGCGGCGGCCGCTCGCCGGCCAGGATGGCGACGAAGTCGGCCTCCTCGATCACCGGCACCCCCGCCGCCTCGGCCTTCTGGAGCTTCGAGCCGGGATCGACGCCGGCCACGACGAAGGCGGTGGAGCGGCTCACCGAGCCGACCGCCTTGCCGCCGGCCATGGTGACGGCCCGCTTGGCCTCGTCGCGGGTGTAGGCGTCGAGGCCGCCGGTGATGACCACGCTCAGGCCGGCCAGGGGCCCGTCGCGCGAGGGCGGCGGCGCGTCCGACTCCATCGTCAGCCCCGCCGCGCGCAGCCGCGCCAGCAGCGCGCGGTTGGTGTCGGCGGCCAGGAACTCGCGCACCGACTCGGCCACCACCGGCCCCACGCCCTCGGCCTCGGCCAGCAGGTCGGCGTCGGCGGCCAGCAGCGCGTCGAGCGACGGGCAGACCGCCGCGACGGCCTCGGCGGTGACCGCGCCGACGTGGCGGATGCCGAGGGCGAAGAGGACCCGCGGCCACGGGCGCTCCTTCGACCGCTCGATCGCCGCCAGGAGGTTGTCGACCGAGACCTCCTTGAAGCCCGGAAGGCCGACGAGCTGATCGCGGTGGCCGCGCAGGTCGTAGATGTCGGCGAAGTCGCCGACCAGGCCCTCGTCGTGGAAGCGCTGGACGGTCTTCTCGCCCATCCCCTCGATGTCGAGGGCGCCCCGCGAGGCGAAGTGGATCAGCCCCTGCACGATCTGGGCCGGGCACGACCGGTTGGGGCATCGCATCTGCACCTCGCCGGGCGGCTGCACCACCGGCGTGCGGCACGCCGGGCAGCGCTTGGGCATGGCGAAGGGCCGCTCCGACCCGTCGCGGTCCTGCGTCAGCGGCGCGACCACCTGGGGGATGACGTCGCCGGCGCGCTGCACGATCACCCGGTCGCCGATGCGCAGGTCCTTGCGGGCGATGTCCTCCTGGTTGTGGAGGGTCGCCAGCTTCACCGTCGCCCCGCCGATCGACACCGGCTCGAGCACGGCGAAGGGCACCAGGGCGCCGGTGCGGCCGACGTTGACCTCGATGGCGTTGAGGGTCGTGGTGGCCGTGGTCGGCGCGAACTTGTAGGCGATCGCCCAGCGGGGCGCCCGCCCGACCGCGCCGAGGCGGTCCTGGACGTCCACCTGGTCGATCTTCACCACCGCGCCGTCGATGTCGAAGTCGACCGAGGCGCGGCGGGCCTCCCACGCCTCGCACTCGGCCTGGGCCTCCTCCAGGGTCCCGACCACGCTGATGTCCGGGTTCACGCGGAAGCCGGCCCCGCGCAGCCATTCCAGGGTGGCGGACTGGGTCGGGAGCTCCAGCCCCTCGGCGTCCCCGACGCCGTACGTCCAGATCGAGAGCGGGCGCTCGGCGGTGGCGGCGGGGTCGATCTGGCGCAGGCTGCCGGCCGCGGAGTTGCGCGGGTTCGCGAAGGTGGGCAGGCCGGCCGCGGCGCGCGCCTCGTTGAGCTCGGCGAAGGCCCGGAGGGGCAGGTAGACCTCCCCGCGCACCTCCACGACGGCCGGGGTGGTGGCGCCGTCCGGCGTCCGCAGGCGCTGCGGGATCGCCCGGATCGTGCGCAGGTTGGCGGTGACGTCCTCGCCCACCACGCCGTCGCCGCGGGTCGCGCCCTGGACGAAGCGGCCCTCCTCGTAGGTGAGCGAGATGGCGAGGCCGTCGATCTTGGGCTCCACCACGAAGGCCACCTCGCGCGCGCCGAGGCCCTCCTGCTCCATCACCGTGCGGGCCCGACGCCACCAGGCCGTGAGCTCCTCCGGGCCGCGGGCGTTCGCCAGGCTGAGCATCGCCCGGCGGTGGCGCACCTCGGGGAACCGGCCCGACGACGGCGCCCCCACGCGCTGGGTGGGCGAGTCGGGCGTCCTCAGCTCGGGGTGGGCGCCCTCCAGCGCCTCCAGCCCGCGCATCCAGTCGTCGTAGACCGCGTCGTTGACCGTGGGCTGGTCGAGGACGTAGTAGGCGTGGTTGGCCTCGTCGATCAGCTCGCGCAGCTCCGCCGCGCGGCCGGCGGCGTCGCTCACGGGGGCGCCTCGCCAAGGCACGCCGCGACCACCTCGGCCGGGGTCTGCACGATCAGGTCGGGTCCTGCCTCCTCCAGCGCGTCGCGCGGGAAGAAGCCCCAGGTGACGCCGATCGTGACCAGGCCGGCCGCGCGCCCGGCCTGGATGTCGAAGGGCGAGTCGCCGACGTAGCAGGCGCCGTCGGCGCCGGCGCCCAGGCGGTCGAGCGCGACCCGGAGGGGATCGGGCGCCGGCTTGTGGCGCTCGGAATCCTCCGCGGCCACGACGACGTCGAACAACTCGGGCAGCGTCGGGAGGACCTCCCACGCCAGCGCGACGGCGTCGCGGCTCTTCGAGGTCACGATCCCCAGCCGGCGCCCCGCCGCCCGCAGGCGCAGGAGCGCGCCCTCGATGTCGGCGTAGGCCAGCAGGAGCGCGGCGGTGTTGGCGTGGTTCCACTCCCGGTACACCTCGTACAGCTCCTGGGAGCGGGCGGGCGAGAAGGCCGCCATCTGCTCCAGCAGGGGGCGGCCGACGTTGGCCACAAGGCGCTCGTCCTCCCAGTCCTCGCCGAGCACCGTGCGGACGGCGTGGCGGTGGGACTCGCGGATCAGCGCGACCGAGTCGATGACCGTGCCGTCGAGGTCGAGGAGGATGGGGTCGAAGCCGGTCACGCGGGGCGGACCGCCGGATCGCTCTCCAGCAGGTCGGCGAGCGACATCCGCTCCAGGTGGTCCATGCCGCCGATGTCCGTGAGGTCGAAGTGCATGGGCGTGACGGCGATCTGCCCGGCCTCGATCGCGGCGAAGTCGGTGCCCTCCTCGCGCTGGTGGCTCGCGCTGCCTCCGTAGATCGTGTACCGGCGCCGGCTGCCCTCGGTCGAGACCAGCATCAGCTCGTCGTTGTAGATGCGCCGGCCGAGCCGGCTGACCCGCGCCCCCGCGATGCGCTCGGGCGGGAGGCCGGGGACGTTGACGTTCACCAGCACCCGCGGGGGAACTCCCGGCGGCAGACGATCGGCACCAGCCGGGCCGCGAAGCTCGCCGCGGCGCGGAAGTCGTAGGCCGTGCCGTCCCACTGGCCGGCCGCCTGGTCGGTGGCCTGCGCCGAGACGGCGATGGCCGGCCACCCCAGCAGGAGCCCCTCCAGCGCGGCCGCGACGGTGCCCGAGTAGGTCACGTCGTCGCCCAGGTTCAGGCCGAGATTGATGCCGCTGACGATCACGTCCGGCCGCGACTCCAGCAGCCCGAGGGTCGCGAAGCGGACGCAGTCGACCGGCGTCCCGTCGGTCGCGAGGGCCTCGGACCCGTCGGCGAGGCGCACCTCCTCGACGTGCAGGGGCTGGTGGATCGTGATGCCCCGGCCGATGGCGCTGCGGTTCGAGTCGGGCGCGATGACGCTGACGCGGCCGAACGGCTCCAGGGCCTGCTTGAGGGCGAGCAGGCCGGGGGAGTGCACGCCGTCGTCGTTGGTGACGAGGATGTGGGTCAACGGCTGCCTAGGCTATCGTCCGCGGCGGTCCGCCCGTCCCGGGCGCGGCCCGGCGGGCGGCCCGTGATCCCCCCACCGGCGAAAGGCGGCGCGATGCGATCGGCCCTCTGGCTCTGCGGCGCGCTCGCCGCCCTCGCGCTGGTCGCCGGTTGCGGCGGCGGCGACGGCGGCGGCGGCGGCGAGACCGGCACGGCGAGCGGGACCGTCGCCGGCGGCGCGACGGCGCCGGCCGATGCCACGGCGGCCATCGAGGCGGCGTACGAGGGCCTGCGCACGTCCTCCTACCGGTCCACCATCACTCAGACGGTCTCGTTCGACGCCGGCGACGCCCCCGAGCAGCTCGCGGACGCGCTCGGCGCCTCGGCGGGGACATCGACCTCCGAGATCGAGGCCGAGTCGGCCGCGCGGCTGCGAGGCGTCGTGCAGACGCCCCAGCTGCCGCAGGGCGTCACCGTCGTGGTCTACGACGGTGAGACCTTCGTCACGGCCGGGGACGCCGAGTTCGCCCGGCTGGGAGGCGACCTCGGCGGGCTCTTCGCCGACCTGGCCGGGATCGGCTCGCAGGAGCTCGCCCAGGAGCTCGAGAACGTCACGGACGAGGGCCCCGCGACGGTCGACGGCCAGGAGGTGCAGCGCTACTCGGCCACCCTCTCGCAGGAGTTCACCGACGGCCTCGTCGACCGTGTGCTGACCGGCTTCGGCGCCCAGTCGTCGCAGGTGGACCTGTCCGTCACGGAGGCGCGCCTCGTCGTCGACCTGCTGCCCGGCGGGCGCTCGCCGGCCAGCGCACGACCACGACGGTCGAGATCGACCTCTCCGAGCTGGCCGGCTCCGACGCCGTCGTGAGCCAGACGACCGAGGCGGAGCAGACCTTCCGCGACGAGGGCGCGCCGATCACGGTCACTCCGCCCGAGGCGGCCGCCGAGGTCACGAGCCTCGAGGAGCTCGGGCGGTTCCTGAGCTGAGCTTCGGGCCCTCGTACCGCACGCCGACGAGCGTGAGGGCGTGCGCCGGCGCCGTGGGGCCCGCGGCGCCGCGCGGCGCGCCGGCCAGGAGCCCGTCGAGGCGCTCGGGCGGCCACGCCCCGCGGCCGACCAGCAGGAGGGTCCCCGCCAGCACCCGCACCATGTGGCGCAGGAAGGCGTCGGCCTCGACGGCCAGCACCAGCTCGTCATCGCGGGGGGCCCACTCGCAGACGCTCACCGTGCGCGCGAAGAAGACGTGCTCGGTGCGGGTGGGCGTGAAGGCGCGGAAGTCGTGCCGGCCCACGACCCTGCGGGCGGCCGTCGCCATCGCGGCGGCGTCGAGCGGGGCGGGGTGGTGCAGGACGCGCCCGCGGCGCAGGGCCGAGGGGGGCCCGGGCAGCACCCGGTACTCGTAGCGGCGCGCGACGGCGTCGCGGCGGGCGTCGAACCCGGCGGGGGCGGGCTCGACGCACCGGACGCTCACGTCCGGCGGGAGGAGGGCGTTCAACCCCCGCTGAAGGCGACTCGGCTCGGGGTCGCTCCCCGTCGCCACGCTCGCGACCTGGCCCGAGGCATGGACCCCGGCATCGGTGCGACCCGCGACCGCCAGCTCGAACGGCCCGCGAAGCAGAGTGGAGAGGGCCTCCCGAAGGAGGCCCTCGACGGTCCGGAGCCCAGGCTGCGCCGCCCAGCCGGCGAACCCGGCCCCGTCGTACTCCAGAACGAGCCGAAGGCTCGTGCTAGTGGCCAACGGCGCTAGCCGTTGGGCACACCGATCTCGCGGGTCAGCTCGAGCAGCACCATGTCGGCGGCGTCGCCCTGGCGCGGCCCGAGCTTCAGGACCCGGGTGTACCCGCCCTGGACGTCGCTGAAGGCCGGCCCGATCGTGTCGAAGAGCCGGTAGGTGACCTCCTTGTCGCGCAGCAGGGCGATCGCCTGGCGGCGCGCGTGGAGGGTGTCCTGCTTGGCCAGCGTGATCGCCTTCTCGGCGATCCCGCGGGCCAGCCGGGCCTTCGGCGCGGTCGTCTGGATGCGGCCGTGCGTCAGCAGCGCCGCCGCGAGGTTGGCCCCCATGGCCTTCCGGTGGGCGGAGCTGCGGTTGAGCTTGGGTCCCTGGTTGCGATGACGCACGGCGGTCGTCCTATTCGTCGTCGCTGCGCAGCCCGAGGCCGTGCGCGGCGAGGTTCTCCTTGACCTCCTCGATGCTCTTCTTCCCGAAGTTGGGGATGGCCGACAGCTCGGCCTCCGTCTTCGAGATCAGGTCGCCGATCGTCTCGACGCCCACGCGCTTGAGGCAGTTGTAGGAGCGCACGCCCAGCTCGAGCTCCTCGATCATGATGTCGTGCATGCCGCCGCCGGGGGGCGGGTCCTCGACGACCGGCTCCCCGAGCATCTTGGTGGCCTCGGGGTCGGCGAAGAGCGCGAGGCGGCCGATCAGGCTGCCCGCCGCCTCCGAGAGGGCGCCGCGCGGGTCGACGCTGCCGTCGGTCTGGATCTCCAGCGACAGCTTGTCGTAGTCGGTGCGCTGGCCCACGCGGGCGGGCGACACCTCGTAGCGCACCCGCAGCACCGGCGAGAAGTTCGAGTCGACCGGGATGACGCCGATGGTCGTGCCCGGGCCCTTGTTGAGGTCGGCCGACACGTAGCCGCGGCCGCGCGAGATCGTCAGGATCATGTCGAGGCGGGCCCCGCCCTCGAGGTTGGCGATCTCGAGCTCCGGGTTGAGGATCTCGAGGTCGGCGGGCGCCGAGATGTCGGCGGCAGTGACCTGGCCGGGCCCGACGCGCGACAGCTCCACCTCGATCTCGCCGATCTCGCCGTGCAGGCGGCAGACCAGCTCGCGCAGGTTGAGGATGATGTCGGTGACGTCCTCGCGGACCCCTGGGATGGTCGTGAACTCGTGCTGCACGCCCTCGATGCGGACGGACGTGACGGCGGCGCCCTCGAGCGAGGACAGCAGCACGCGGCGCAGGCTGTTGCCGAAGGTGTGGCCGAAGCCGCGGTCGAGCGGCTCGACCTCGAAGCGGCCGAGCGTCTCGCTGACCGGCTCGTAGGTCATGCGGGGGGACTGGGTGTCCAGCACGTGCGACTCCTTCTCTCCGGCCGGGGCCGGAACGACGCGGTGACCGGGCCGGGCATCGGCTCCCCGCCCGCGCGTCACGGACGGGGGCCATCGCAGTCGGCCCGCTGACGTTACTTCGAGTAGTACTCCACGATGAGCTGCTCGCTCACGGGGGTGTCGATCTCCGAGCGCTCGGGAGCCTTCAGGACCTTGCCGTTGAGCGCGTCGTAGTCGGCCTGCAGCCAGGGCGCGACCGACGCCACGAGCTCCGTGGCGGCCCGGATGATGGGCTCGGCGCTGGAGCCGGGCTTGACCGTGATCACGTCGTCGGGCCGCACCTGGTAGCTCGGGATGTTCACCTTGCCGCCGTTGACCCGGAAGTGGCCGTGGTTGACCAGCTGGCGGGCCTGGCGGCGGGTGGCCGCGAAGCCGAGGCGGTAGACGACGTTGTCGAGCCGCTGCTCGAGCATGCGCAGCAGGTTCTCGCCCGTGATCCCGGGCTGCCGGCTCGCCTTCTGGTAGTAGCGGCGGAACTGCTTCTCGAGCACCCCGTAGAAGCGGCGCGTCTTCTGCTTCTCGCGCAGCTGCAGGAGGTACTCGCTCTGCCGGATGCGACCGCGGCCGTGCTCGCCCGGCGGGTAGGGGCGGCGGTCGAGGTACTTCTGGCACTTGTCCGTCAGGGCGACGCCCTCGCGGCGCGAGAGCTTCACCATCGGCCCGGTGTAGCGCGCCACGGCTAGACCCGGCGCCGCTTGCGGGGGCGGCAGCCGTTGTGGGGGACCGGGGTGACGTCGGTGACCGAGGCGACCTCGATGCCGGCCGCCTGGAGCGAGCGGATCGCCGTCTCGCGCCCGGAGCCGGGGCCCTTCACGTAGACGTCCACCTTCTGGAGGCCGTGCTCCATGCCCTTGCGGGCCGCCGAGTCGGCAGTGACCTGGGCGGCGAAGGGCGTGCTCTTGCGCGAGCCCTTGAAGCCGGCCGAGCCGGCCGTCTCCCAGGCGATCACGTTGCCCTGCTTGTCGGTCAGGGTCACGATCGTGTTGTTGAAGGACGTCTTGATGTGGGCGTTGCCCACCGGGACGTTCTTGCGTGCGCGGCGCCGGGTGCGGCCGCGTGTGGGCTTCGGTCGAGCCATCCCTCTACGCCTTGCGCGACTTGCCGACGGTGCGCTTGGGGCCCTTGCGCGTGCGGGCGTTCGTCTTGGTGCGCTGGCCGCGCACCGGCAGGCCGCGGCGGTGGCGCAGGCCGCGGTAGCAGCCGATCTCCATCAGGCGCTTGATGTCGTTCGACCGCTCGCGCCGCAGGTCGCCCTCGACGGTGAGGGTCTTCTCGATGGCGTCGCGCAGGCGGCCGACCTCCTCCTCGGTGAGGTCGCGCACGTACGTGTCGCCGTTGATGCCCGTCTCCTGCAGCACCTTGTTCGCGCTCGAGCGGCCGATGCCGTAGATGTAGGTCAGCCCGATCTCGATCCGCTTCTCGCGGGGGATGTTGACGCCGGCGATGCGCGCCATCAGCCCTGCACCTGCTTGTGGCGGGCGTTGGGGCAGATCACGAGCAGCTTGCCGTGCCGCTTGATGACGCGGCACTTCTCGCAGATCGGCTTCACGGAGGCACGGACCTTCACGGCGTCTCCCTGCATCTGGGCGTGGGCAGCCCGCGGGGGCCCCCGCGAGCGACCGCTGATGTTAGCACGCGGCCCCGGCCCGTCAGGCCACGATCCGGAAGCCCTTGCCGGCCAGGGCCGCGCGGCCGGTGGCCGGCCGGGGCAGCTTGGCCACCAGGCGGTAGGGCCCGAGCGCCAGGGCCTTGCGGCGCAGGCGGCCGGTGAAGCGGAAGCTGTTCTGGCCGGCGACGCCCTGGTGGACGAAGCTGCCCTTCAGCCGCACCGTGCGCACGCAGCGGCGGGCGCCGGGCCGGGCGGCGGCGGGCTTCACGCAGCGCCGGCCCTTGCGCCGGCCGGCCGCCGGCTTGGTGATGGTGAAGGTCACCCGGGCGAGGCCGTCCAGGCGGTAGCGCACGGTGGTGCCGATCGGCTTGCGCTGCTGGAGGGCCTTGGTCGGGGTGCCGATGCTGCCGCCGGATGCGGCGGCCCGGAACGCGGCCGGGCTCAGGCGCAGGGCCGAGAGGCGGCGGGCCTTGGCCGCGGTCCCGGCCCCGCTCGCAGCGGGCGGCGCGAACGGCTCCCCGGGCTGGACCTCGACCGCGCCGGCGTCGCAGCCGCCGAAGCGCGGCCGGGGCAGGCCGCGCTGGTCGGTGCCGGGGCAGGGCACCCCCACCAGGGCGTTCGACGGCGGCGCTGCCCGCGGCGGGCAGCAGGGTCGGCGTGGGCCCGCCGTTGCCCGCCAGCGGGCCGAGCCGGGCGTCGCCCTCCAGGCGCGGCGGCGGGCAGCTGGGGTCGCCGGGAGGCGACCACGTTGCGCAGCGTCGGCGGCAGCAGGCCGAAGCAGGCCGGGGAGGCGTCGGCGAGGACCGAGGCGCTCACCTGGCCGCCGCTGACCCCGTTGGGCCGATCCTCCCGGGCGTCCGCCCCCCGGGCGTTCCCGGCGAAGGTCGACCAGGTGATGCGCAGGCTCCCCCCGGTGCCGGTCAGCGCGGCGGCACCGCCGCCGCCGCCACTCATGTTGTCGGGGAAGGGGTTCTGCGGGCCCTCGCCCCCGGCCCGGTTGCCGGAGAAGGTGCTGTTCACGACGCTCGCGCTCGCCGGGCCCGCCACCGCGATGCCGCCCCCGGTGCCGCCGGTGCCGCTCGAGACGGCGCCGCCGCCCGGGCTCGTCGCCCCGGCGCCGCCGTCGCCCGCCCGGTTGCCGGCGAACGTGCTCGCCGACACCTCGGCGACCCCCGACACCAGCGCGATCGCCCCCCCGGCCCCGCCCGGCGCGGCGCCGAAGCTGCTGATGCCATCGATGCGTCCCGCCGCGCCCGCCCCGGTCGAGTTGCCGCGGAAGAGGGTCTCGGCGACCAGGACCGACGGGTTCGCCGGCCCGCCGCTCCAGATGGCGCCGCCGGCGCCTCCGGGCTCGAGGTCCTCGGTCCCGGCGCCGGTGGCGTTGTCCTCGAAGCCGGCGCGCAGCACCGTGAGAGAGCCCTGGTTGCGGACCGCCCCGCCCACCCCGCCCGGGCCCGAGCGGCCACGGACGACCGTCAGCGCCTCGAGCGACAGGCTCGATCCCTGGAAGACGTCGAGGGCGCGATCGCCGCGCAGCGCGTCGATGACCGTGGCCCCCGCCCCGGCGCCGACGATCCGCAGCGCGCTCGCCGGGCCGGTGTCGAGGTCGCCCGACTCGTTGCCGTCCTCGGTGCCGCCGGGGCCCGGCTCGAGGTCGAAGGTGCCCGGGCCCAGCGTGATCGTGTCGATCTCGGCCGCCGACCCGGCCGCGACAGCCCTGGACCGGCGCGTTGAAGCGTGCCGCGAAGACCGCCTCGCGCAGGGTGCACGCCGCGTCGGCGGCGACCCCGTCGGCCGTCGTGGTCACCGGGATGGTGGCGGCGTGGACGGCCGGCGCGGCGGCGAGGGCCGCGACGAGGACGAGCAGGGAACCGCGCGCCAGACGCATGGGGGCTGACTGTACGCAGACGACGCGGAGGCCCGTCAAGCGCGGGGGGCGCCTTGCTGAGGATCGTCGGCGCATCGGCCGTGGCGGCGACGGTGTCCTGCGGCTCGATCGCCGCCGTCAGCGGCGGGGCAGCTCCGAGATGGCGGCCGGGGGGAGGGCGACGGCGGAGAACGAGCCGCTGAGGCGCCCCGTGGATCGCGGCGGGGGCCTGAGCGTGAGCCGGACGGTGCCGCTCCGCCCGACGGCCAGCCGAGGGAACGTCCACGTGACCTGCAGGCCCGAGCGCGTGCCGCCGGGGCTGGCCGCAACCAGGTTGGTGCCGCAGCAGATCCCGAGGCGCAGGCGCACGCCCTGGGCCGCCACGCGCCCGCGGTTGCGCACCACGGCCGTCCAGGCGACCGTGCCGCCGGCCCGGCGCACACCGGCCAGGCCGGCGCTGAGCACCGGCCGCGGGTAGCTGTCGAAGTCGGCCGCCTTCAGGGCGCGCCCGTCGGAGCTCTCGGAGGGCAGCACGGCCAGCCCGTTCCCGCCCGAGGACGCGGACAGCGCGATGCCGAAGAGGTCGCCTCCCACCGGCACATCGGCGGTCGTCCACGACTCGCCCGGGCGGGCCGCCGCCAGAGTCGCCGTCGCCGAGCCGGGCCCCTCCTGGTCGAGGAACGCGACGAAGCCCCGCCCGGTCCCGCCGATCGCCACCCGCGCCAGGGACGCCTCGACCCACGTGAGGTCCTCGCCGGGGCTGAGCTGGCTTGGTGCGGGCCAGGGAGCGCCTGCCGGCTTCACCGCGGCCAGTATGGGCGTGACAAACGGGCTCCCGACCCCTCCCCAGCTGAGCACGAGGTCGCCGGACGCGTTCGCGCCGACCCGTGGCGCCTCTCCCGGCGCCACGGGCTGCGGTGCGCCCCAGACGGTGCCGAGGCCGGCCTCGACGACCGTGACCTGGGGCGTCGCGGCGGAGCGGTCCTCCCAGGCCACGGCGGCCCGGCCGTCGTAGCCGGCTCCCGCCGAGGGGATTCGGGCGCCGTCTGCAGCCAGGCGCGTGATCGCGGTCCATGCGCCGTCGGTCGAGCGCACCGCGGCGTAGAGCGGCCCCGTCACGAAGAACCCCGGGCCGGGGGGCACGGTCCAGGTGACGGCGGCGGTCCCGTCCGGGGAGAGGGCGAGGGACGGCTCCTCCGCGCCCGGGCCGAGGGCGAGCGGCGGCGTCTCGGCCCACGCCGCGTCGGAGCCGGCACGGCGCGCGGCGCGCACGGTCCAGACCCCCCCGGCGCGCTCGGCCCAGAGGAGCGCCGCGGAGCGGTCGGCGGAGTCCATCGTCGCCTGGGCGCTCCGGAAGCCGCGGTCGTCGTCCACGACGCTCCCGGGCGCCACCGGGACCATCCGCCAGTCGCCGTGGGGCCGGTCCCTCACCGCCGAGCGGATCGCGCCACCGGGGATCCGCCAGGCGACAACCGCGCGGCCGGCCGTCTCAATCGCGGCCGCCGGAGGCGCGGGCGCGGTGGGGAAGGTCCCCGAGAGCACCACCGGTACCCAGGGTGCGTTGGCGGGATCGCGGACGCGGGCCTCGACCCGGCTGCGGCCCTTGATGGTCGTGGCGAACGCCGCCAGGGCCTCGCCGCCCGTGCCGGCCGCCGCCGAGGGATCGCCCGGCTCGGCGCCACGCGGCGTGATGGTGAGCGCGGGGTGCCAGGTGCGGCCCGCCGCGGCGGCGGTCCCGGCCGTCGCCAACGCGATCAGCATCCCCGCCAGCGCCACCCTGGCCCAGGTCATGACGGGCACGATCGCATCCGGCGGGGACGACGGCACCTCCGCCGGGTGGGTCGAACTCTGCGGCAGGCCGGCCTGGCGCCGTCGACTCCGCGGGGTCACCATTCGCCGGCCGCGAAGACGGCGCCGAGCAGCTGGGCCCGCTCGGCCGGCGTCGTGGGGCGGGGCTGGGAGTAGTCCTCCAGCAGCGTCGTGGAGAGGCGCGTCAACAGGTGCCGGCCCTCGTAGAAGACGTGCGTGTCGACGATCCCCTGGCGCGTGCCGAGCGTCTGCATTTGGTCGAAGAACAGGTTGCCCAGGCCGTAGTGGACGAGCCGGCCGTCGTGGAAGGCGAAGCCCTGGGGCTGGTGGGCCTGGCTGCCGCTCACGATCGCGGCGCCCGCCGCAGACATGGAGCCGAAGTCCTCGGCCTGCTGCGCCGTCGGCCCGTACTGGTAGGCCTCCCAGTGCTGGAAGGTCACGATCGGCAGGTGGCCGCGGGCCCGGAGGCGGCGGACCTGGCGCGCCATGGCCGGGAGGTCGCAGGTCGCCGAGCCGGGGTGGCCCCGGTCGGCCCAGGCGTAGGGCGGCCCCACCGGGTTGCAGCCCAGGAAGGCGAGCCGGTTGCCGTTGTGGGCGATCGTGAGGGGCCGCCGCGCCTGGACGTGGTCGCGCCCGCCGGCGAACCACCGCCACCCGCGCTTCGCGTACATGTCCAGCGTCCCGCGCGCCGCCTCCGGCCCCCAGTCGAGGTTGTGGTTGCCCGACAGCTCGACGATGTCGGCGCCCACGTCCTCCAGCAGGCCGATGTAGCGCGGGTCCGAGCAGAACCGGGTGCCGCGCATCGGTCCGGGACAGCCGTCGGTGAACGAGACCTCGTTGCTGATGTGCAGCAGGTCGTTGTCGCGCAGCAGGCCGCGCACCCGGTCGGCAGGGTAGGTGACGCCGTTCGTCTCCATCCGGGAGGCGATGGTGCGGCTGAGCGCCGTGACGCCGGTCATGGTGAGGACCGTCATGCGGCCGGGGTCGCGGTTGGTTCTGGCGCCCGCGCGGGCGACCGCGCGGCGCAGCGCGGCGACGGCCGGCGGCGGCCCGGACGCCGCGACGCGCGCGACCAGGGGGTAGCGGGTGACGCGGAGGCCGCGGTCGAGCACGCTGCGGCCGTCGAGCGTCAGCGCCTTCCAGCGCGGCCGCAGCCGGTCGAACGGCACGATCGACCAGGCGCCGGGGCCGGCGCTCCAGACGGCGTCAACCAGCCGGTCGGGCCGGACGGTGCGGATGCGGGCCGCCCGCGCGGGCCGGCCCAGGCGGGCCGCGAGCGTCGCCATCGTCGCGGCGGTGAGGTGGAGCGCCGGCGGCGCCCCGCCGGCGATCTCGGCGCCGAGCGCACGGCCGTCGCCCCTCCAGAACCGCCGGATGGCGGCCCAGGAGACGTCGTCGGCGAGCGTCGGGAAGGGGACGACCGGCGCCAGCACGACCTCGGCGAGGCCCGCGGGTGCGCCGCGCCCGCGGGTGGGGCCGACCGCCACCCGGACGTCGGCCTCACTCCTCGACCGGGCCTCGCCGAGCCCGTGCGGGTCGGCCGCGACCGCGGCGCCCACCGCCCGGCGCACCGCGGCCGGGACGCCGGGCGCCACCCACACCCGGGCGGGGGCGGCGGCCTCCGCGGGGCTCGACGCCTGCCCGCAGCCGACGGCCCACAGCGCGACGCCGGCGGCGACCGCGGCGCCGATCCCGGCGAGGCGCCGGTGCGGGATCCTGGACACGCACCTACG
Source organism: Miltoncostaeaceae bacterium (assembly GCA_963819845.1). Lineage (GTDB taxonomy): Bacteria > Actinomycetota > Thermoleophilia > Miltoncostaeales > Miltoncostaeaceae > DATAGF01. The sequence continues at coordinate 39,357 of CAWFXQ010000007.1, read as the reverse complement.
TGGTTCTCCCCGCGGCGGGGATCACCTCGTCGGCGGGATCAGCGCACGATCCGGAAGGCCCGGGTGGTGCGCGCCGCGGCCCCGGTCGCCGGCTTCGGCAGCCGGGCCACCAGGGTGTACGGGCCGGGCGGCAGGGCCCGGCGGCGCAGGCGGCCGGTGAATCGGAAGGAGTTGGCGCCCGCCGCGCCCGCGTGGGCGAAGCTGCCGCGCAGCGTCTGTGCGCGCGTGCAACGGCGTGCGCCGGGTGGGGCGGCGGCCGGGCGCACGCACCGCGTCCCCACCCGGCGCCCGGCGAGGGGCCTCCGGATCGTGAAGGTGACCCGGGCGGCGCCGTCGAGGCGATAGGCCACTGTCGTGCCGATCGGTGCTCGTGCACGCAACGACTTCGGGCCGGGGCCGACGCTGCCGCCCGAGCCGGCGGCGCGGAAGGCGGCGGGGCGCAGGCGCAGGCGGGTGAGGCGGCGGGCGGCGGTCGGCGTCACCGGGCCGGGCGGCGGGACGACCGCGACGGGTGCGGGCTGCACCTCGACCGCTCCGGCGTCGCAGCCGCCCAGGGCGGGCCGCGGCAGGCCGCGCTGGTCGGTGGCCGGGCAGGCGGCGCCCGCGAGGGCGTCGATGGCGGCGCTCCCGGCTCCGGGGAGGAGGGTCTGCGTCGGTCCGCCGTTCGCGGCGAGGGGGCCGAGGAGCGGAAGGCCGTCCAGGCGCGGGGCGGGGCAGCTCGCGTCGCCGGGCAGGGCGACGTTGCGCAGCGGGCCGGTGGTGGCGCCTTGGCACGCCGGGACGGGGTCGGCCAGGATGGAGGCCTCGGCCCGTCCGCCCGCCAGGCCGTTCGCGGCGGTGGCGAAGGAGTTCGGTCCCCGGAGGTTGCCGGCGAAGGTCGACCACATCGCGCTCGCGGTGGCGCTCGAGTCGGCGAACCAGGCGCCGCCGCTGCCGCCCGGGCCGGGCGCCGCCGGGTCGCCCCCGGCGAGCCCGCCGGCCCCCGCGCGGTTGGACGCGAAGGTGCTCGTGGTGACCGTCATCGTCGCGAACGCGACGTAGACCGCCCCCCCGTCGCCGCCCTCGCCGCCCGAGTTCAGCGGCGCCATCCCGCCGCCGTTTCCCCCTCGCCGGCGAGGTTGCCGGTGAAGGTGCTCCGCGAGATCGACGCCAGCCCCGTCTGGACTTCGAGGGCGCCCCCGCGCCCGCCGACGCCGCCGTTGTTGCTCCCCGCGCCGGTGTAGTCGCCGCCGTTCCCGGCCCGGTTGCCGATGAAGCTCGAGTCGCTCACGGTCAGGCTCGGGGCGCCGGTGCTCCCGGGCCGGCTCGAGATGGCGCCCCCGGACCCGCCGCCCCCGACGATGGCGCCCGGCGAGCCGTCGCCCGCGACGTTGCCGACGAAGGTCACCCGGAGCACCGAGAGGGAGCCCTGGCTGCGCACGCCTCCTCCCTCCTCGCCCGGATCGCCCGTCGGCGTCAGCCCGTTGCGGACGGTGAGGTCCTCGAGCGCCAGGCTCGCGCCCTCGACCACGTCGAAGGCCCTGTCGATGCGGTTGGCGTCAACCGCCGTGACCCCCGCCCCCCGGCCGACGACCCGAAGCGCCTGGGCGCCCGTGTCGAGGTCGCCGGTCAGGTTGCCGGCCTCCCCGGCCCCGGCCAACGACAGGACGTAGGCCTGCGGACCGAGCGCGATCGTGTCGGTGCCCGCGGCGTCGCCGGCCGGGCAGCCCTGGTAGGGCGCGTTGTCGCGGGCGGCGGTCACCGCCTCGCGCAGCGAGCACTCCCCGTCGGGGGCGATCCCGTCGGCCGCGGTCGTGACCGGGATCGTGGCCCCCTGCGCGACGCTCGCGGACGCGAGCAGTGCCGCCGCCAACACCGTGAAATTCGCCGACCGCGACACGCCCCGACCCTATGTCAGGCGCCGCCCTCGGGGCCACCCCCAGGGGATCAGGCCGCCAGGCTCAGGATCCTCGGGCCGTCGGCTGTCACGGCGATGGTGTGCTCCCAGTGGGCCGAGAGCGAGCCGTCCTTGCTGGCGATCGTCCAGCCGTCGTCGCCCAGCACGACCTCGTGGGCGCCCGCGTTGACCATCGGCTCGATGGCGATCACCAGGCCCTCGGGGAGCTGGGGCCCCGTGCCGGGCCGCCCGAAGTTCGGGACCTGGGGCTCCTCGTGCATCGAGCGGCCCACGCCGTGGCCGACCAGGCTCTGCACCACCGCGAAGCCGGCGGCCTCGACGGCGGTCTGAACGGCGTTGCCGATGTCGCCCAGGTGGCCCCCGGCCCTCGCCGCCTCGATGCCGCGCTCCAGCGACTGGCGGGTCACCTCGATGAGCCTGGCGGCGATCGGCGAGACGGTCCCGACGGGGTGGGTGCGCGCCGCGTCGGTCACCCAGCCGTCGAGGATCACGCCGACGTCCAAGGAGAGGACGTCGCCCTCGCGCAGGGCGTAGCCGTCGGGGATGCCGTGGACCACCTGGTCGTTGACCGACGTGCAGATCGACGCGGGGTACGGGGTCGGCCCGGGGTAGTCCTTGAACGCCGGCACGCCGCCGCGCGCTCGGATGAGCTCCTCGGCGATCTCGTCGAGGCGCGCGGTGGTGACGCCGGGGCCGACCTCGGCGGCCAGGGCGTCGTGGGCCTCGGCCAGCACGGCCCCGGAGGCCGCCATCGCGTCGATCTCGCCCGCGGTCTTGGGGACGATCCCGCGCGGGGGCGGGGGCACGGTCACGCTCCCCCCGGCCCGGCCGGCCGGCCTACGCGCTCGCCGGGACGTGCGCGACGACCTGGGCATAGACCTCGTCCGGCGGGCGCTCGCCGTCGACCTCGGCCAGCAGGCCGCGGGAGCGGTAGTAGTCGATGAGGGGAGCTGTCTGCTCCTCGTAGACCGACAGTCGGTTGCTCACGGTCTCGGGCCGGTCGTCGTCGCGCTGGTAGAGGTCGCAGCGCCCGCCTCCCTTCGGGCAGTCGTCGCCCGGGTAGGGGTTGAAGACCTCGTGGAACGAGCGGCCGCAGCGGCGACAGATCCAGCGGCCCGCCAGGCGCCGCACCAGCTCGTCGCGCGAGACGGCGATCGAGACGACGGCGTCGAGCGGCAGGCCCAGCTCGTTCAGCGTGGAGTCGAGGGCGTCGGCCTGGGGCACCGAGCGCGGGAAGCCGTCGAGCAGGAAGCCGCTGGGCACGTCGCCGCCCAGGCGCTCGCGGATCATGCCGACCACGACCGCGTCGGGCACCAGCTCGCCGGCGTCCATGTAGCGCTTGGCCTCGCGGCCGAGGTCGGTGCCGGCGGCGACGGCGCCCCGCAGCAGGTCGCCCGTCAACAGGTGCAGCAGCCCGTAGTCCTCGCGGAGGCGCTCGGCCTGGGTGCCCTTCCCCGCCCCGGGCGGCCCGAGCAGGATCAGTCGAGCTATTTCAGGAACCCCTCGTACTGGCGCATCATCAGCTGCGCCTCCATCTGCCGCATCGTGTCGAGCGCCACGCCGACGACGATCAGTATCGACGTCCCCCCGAGCACGCCGAAGAAGGCGCTCGACTCGGGCAGGTAGCGGAACACGATGTTGGGCAGCTCGGCGACGAACGCCAGGTAGATGGCGCCCGGCAGGGTGAGCCGGGTGAGCACGCGGTCGAGGTAGACGGCGGTCGGCCGCCCGGGGCGCACCCCGGGGATGAAGCCGCCGTACTTCTTCAAATTGTCGGCCTGCTCCACCGGGTTGAACTGGACCGCGGTGTAGAAGTAGGTGAAGAGGATGATGAGCAGGGCCTCGAAGATGATGTAGTACCAGGATCCCGGGGCCAGGAAGTCGGAGACCGACTCGAAGAACGAGCCCCGGCCGCCCAGCTCGGCCAGCGTCGGCGGCAGGATCACGACCGACGAGGCGAAGATGACCGGGATCACGCCGGCCATGTTCACCCGCAGCGGCATGTAGGTGGTGCCGCCCGAGGTCATGCGGCGTCCCACGACGCGCTTGGCGTACTGGATCGGGATGCGGCGCTGGCCCTCGTTGATGAACACCACGCCGACCACGACGGCGAGCGCGATCACGGCGATCAGCACCTGCGACACCGGCGGCAGCGACAGCCAGCCCTCGATCGCGTCGGGCACCGAGGCGACGATGCTGGCGAAGATCAGCAGCGAGATGCCGTTGCCGACGCCGCGCTGGGTGATGAGCTCGCCGAGCCACATCAGCAGCACCGTGCCGGTGGTGACCGTGATCACGATCAGGAAGAAGTTGCGGAAGCCCAGCCCCGGCAGCGCCTCCTGCGAGCGGAAGTAGAGGACGTAGGCCATCGACTGGAGGAACGCCAGGACGACCGTGAAGTACCGGGTGTACTGGGTGATCTTCTGCTGGCCGCTCTCACCCTCCTTCTGGAGGGCCTCCAGCCGCGGGATCACCACGGTCATCAGCTGCAGGATGATGCTCGCCGTGATGTACGGCATGATCCCCAGCGCGAAGACCGCGAACCGCGTCAGCGCGCCCCCGGCGAACAGGTTCAGGAAGTCCAGGAGACGGCTGCCGCGCTCGTCGATGGCGGTCTGCAGCGCCTCGAGGTCGACGCCGGGCACCGGCACGTACGAGCCGAAGCGGTAGATCAGCAGGATGAAGGCCGTGAAGGCCAGCTTCTTGCGCAGGTCCGCCGAGCGGAGCGACGTGAGGATCGTCTTCAGCACGGTCGGCCCAGCCTAGCTCTCGCCGTCGCCCGCTCCGATGAGCTCGACGGTGCCGCCCGCAGCCTCGACCTTCTGACGCGCCGCGGCCGAGACCGCGTGCACGCGCACGGTCAGCGCCCGGTCGATCTCGCCGCCGGCCAGCAGCTTGACCGGCCAGCCGCGGTTGGCGTTGTTCTTCACGAGGCCCCGGGCGGCCATCGCCTCGGGGTCGACCGTCGCGCCCGCCTCGAAGACCGACAGCCGGCCGACGTTCACCGCGACCGTGTGGGTGCGGAACGGGCCCATCGGCATCGACATCTTGCGGTTGGAGCCGCGGAGCTTGCCCTGCTGCATGTAGATGGGCATCTGCCCGCCCTGGAAGCCGATGCGCACGCCGCCGCCCGACCGTGCGCCGAGGCCCTTCTGGCCGCGGCCCGAGGTCTTGCCGGTGCCCGAGCCGATCCCCCGGCCGATGCGCTTGCGCGCCTTGCGGGCGCCCGGCCGCGGCGACAGGCGGTCGAGGCGCACGTCCTCGGGCGCGGTCTCGGGGATCTCGGGGGTGTCGCGGGGCTCAGCCATCCGACGCGGGCTCCACTCTCACGAGGCGGGCGACGAGGCGCAGCATCCCCTGGATCTGGGGCGAGTCCTCGTGCTCCACAGTCTGACCGATCCGGCGCAGGCCGAGCGCCCGGAGTGTTCCGCGGTGGCGCGGCTGGGTGCCGATCCGCGACCGGACCTGGGTGATGCGGAGCTTCACGCGTCCGCCCCGGCGCCCACGGTGACGACATCGGCGTCGGCCGAGCCGCCGACGGGCTCGGTGGCGCGGGCGCCGGAGCCTGCCGGGAGGCCGAGCACCTCGGCCACGGTCTTGCCGCGCAGCGCGGCGACCTCCTCGGGCCGGCGCAGCGCCTTCAGCCCGGCAACGGTCGCCGCGACCAGGTTCACCGGGTTGCTCGTGCCGAGCGACTTGCTGAGGATGTCGCGGATCCCGGCGAGCTCGAGCACCGCGCGGACGCCGCCGCCGGCGATCACGCCCGTGCCCTCGGAGGCCGGCTTCAGCAGGACCTTGCCCGCGCCGGAGCGCCCGAGCACCTGGTGGGTGATCGTGGTGCGGTACTTGGGCACGCGGAAGAGGTTCTTCTTGGCGTCCTCGACGGCCTTCTGGATGGCGACGGGGACCTCCTTCGCCTTGCCGTGGCCGACCCCGACGATGTCGACCTCGTTGCCCACGACCACCAGGGCCGAGAACGAGAAGCGCCGGCCGCCCTTGACGACCTTCGCGACCCGGTTCACCTGGACGACCCGCTCGTTGAGCTCGAGCCCCTCCGGGTTGATCTTGCCTCCATGGCGTACCTCGGCCACGCGCTCCCTCGATTCGACTAGAACTCGAGCCCGCCCTCGCGGGCCCCGTCGGCGAGCGCCTTGACCCGCCCGTGATACCGGTAGCCGCCGCGGTCGAACACGACCGCCGTGACCCCCGCCTGCGTGCCGCGCTCGGCCAGCAGCCTGCCCACCTCGGCGGCCGCCGGCCCCTTGTCCAGGCCGCGCAGGGCCGCCTCGTGCGACCCCGCCGCGGCCAGGGTGTGGCCGCGCTCGTCGTCGATGAGCTGCGCGTAGATGCGCTTGTTGGACCGCGACACGGACAGGCGGGGGCGCTCGGCGGTGCCCGACACCTTCCCGCGCACGCGGCGATGGCGGCGCTCCCGCGCCTGCGTGACGGTCGTGCTCATGCCCGCTTCCCGACCTTGCGCCGCACGACCTCGCCCGCGTAGCGGATGCCCTTGCCCTTGTAGGGCTCGGGCGGGCGCACCGCGCGGATCTGCGCGGCGATCTCGCCGACCGCCTGCTTGTCGATGCCGCGCACCACCACCTGGGTCGGCGCGGGCACCTCGAACGAGATCCCGTCGGGCGGCTCGAACGTGACGGCGTGGGAGAAGCCCACGGTCAGCTCGAGGGCGGAGCCCCTCATCTGGGCGCGGTAGCCGACGCCCTGGATCTCGAGCCGGCGCTCGAAGCCGTCCGTGACGCCGTCGACCATATTGGCCACGAGCGACCGCGAGAGCCCGTGCAGGGCGCGGTGCGGGCCCCGGTCGGTGGGCCGGGTGACCACGACCGTGCCGTCCTGCTCGGCCACGCGGATCGGCTCCACCACGGTGTGGCGCAGCTCGCCCTTGGGCCCGGTGACCGTGACCCTCTGGCCCTGGATGTCGACCGTCACCCCCTCGGGGATCGGGATCGGTGAGCGTCCGATGCGGCTCATGCCCCTCGCGTCCCCCTCACCACACCGAGCACACGACCTCGCCGCCGATGCCGCGGCGGCGGGCCTCGTGCCCGGTGATGACGCCCTGGGACGTCGACAGGACGGAGATCCCCATGCCGCCGAGCACGCGCGGGATGGAGGTGCGGTCGGCGTAGACGCGCCGGCCCGGCTTCGAGACCCGCTGCAGGCCGCTGATGACCCGGCGCCGGTCGCGGTCGTACTTGAGCCGCACCACGAGCTCGGTCCCGACCTCGGCGTCGCGCAGCTCGTAGTCGACGATGTAGCCCTCGTCCCGGAGCACGCGCGCGACCTCGGCCTTCATGCTGCTGCCGGGCATCTCGACGGTGTCGTGGAGGGCCATGTTGGCGTTGCGGATGCGCGTGAGCATGTCCGCGATCGGGTCGGTCAGCATCGGCCGGCTACCAGCTGCTCTTGGTCATGCCGGGGATCACGCCGGCGTGGGCCGACTCGCGCAGGCAGATGCGGCACAGCCCGAACTTGCGGAACACGGCGCGCGGGCGGCCGCACGCGTGACAGCGGCTGTACTGCTGCGTCTTGTACTTCGGTGTCCGGGACGCCTTCACCCGAAGGCTGGTCTTCGCCACTCCCTACCTCCTGCCGCGGCTGCGGCCGTACTTGCGCTGCTTGCGCCGCCGGCGGGCGGCCTTCTCGTCGGCGGTGTAGCCCTCGGCTCTGAACGGTAGCCCGAGGTGCCCCAGCAGGGCCCGGCCCTCCTGGTCGGTGCGCGCCGTGGTCGTGATGGTCACGTTGAGCCCGCGCGACTGGTCGATCCGGTCGTAGTCGATCTCCGGGAAGATCGTCTGCTCGCGCAGGCCGAGGTTGTAGTTGCCCCGGCCGTCGAACCCGTCCGGGTTGATGCCGCGGAAGTCGCGGATGCGCGGGAGGGCGACCGACGTGAGCCGGTCGAGGAACTCCCACATGCGGTTGCCGCGCAGGGTCACCTTGCACCCGATCGCCATGCCCTCGCGCAGCTTGAACTGGGCGATCGACTTGCGGGCGCGGGTGATGTGCGGGCGCTGCCCGGCGATCACGGCGAGCTGGTCCATGGCGTCGTCGAGCGCCTTGCTGTTGGTCTTGGCGTCGCCCACGCCCATCGAGAGCGTGATCTTCTCGATCCGCGGGTGCTCCATCGGCGACCGGTAGCCGAACTCCTCCTGCAGCTTCGGCCGGATCTCGCCCTCGTAGACCGCCCGCATGCGGGCGGGGGGCGCCGGCGGCGCGGCGGGCTCGGCGACCGGGGTCGTCGTCTCGTCGGCCATCAGTCGAGCCTGTCGCCGGAGCGCACGGCCACGCGCACGCGCTCGCCGTCCCGCTCCTCGATGCGGATGCGGGTCGGGAGGTCGTCCTTGGGGTCGATCAGCGCGACGTTCGACAGGTGGATCGGCGCCGGCTTCTCGATGACCCCGCCCGGCTCGTTCGGCGGGCGGGGCTTGGTGTGCCGCTTGATGATGTTGAGCCCCTCCACCAGGACGCGGCCCTCGCGCGGGTGGACCTCCATCACGAGCCCGCGCTTGCCCTTGTCCTTGCCGGAGATGCAGACGACCCGGTCGCCCTTGCGGATGCGCGCGGGCACGGCTAGAGGACCTCCGGCGCAAGGCTGATGATCTTCATGAAGTTCTTCTCGCGCAGCTCGCGGGCCACGGGGCCGAAGATTCGGGTGCCGCGCGGGTTCTGGGCGTTGTCGATGATGACCGCCGCGTTCTCGTCGAAGGCGATGAAGGTCCCGTCGTCGCGGCCGTGCTCCTTGCGCGTCCGCACGACGACCGCGCGCACCACGTCGCCCTTCTTGATGGCGCCGTTCGGCACGGCCTGCTTGACCGTGCCCACGATCACGTCGCCCACCGACGCGTAGCGGCGCTTGGACCCGCCCATGATGCGGATGCACAGGAGCTCCCGCGCGCCGGTGTTGTCGGCCACCCTCAGGCGTGTCTCGACCTGGACCACTACCGCGCCTTCTCGATGATCTCGGCCAGTCGCCAGCGCTTCTGGCGCGAGAGCGGACGGCACTCGACGATGCGCACGACGTCGCCCTCGGTGGCCTCGTTGCGCTCGTCGTGGGCGTGCAGCTTGGAGGAGCGGCGCACGGTCTTCCCGTAGACCGGGTGCGGCCGCGCCGTCTCCAGCAGCACGGTGATGGTCTTGTCGCGGGCGGCCGACACCACGACGCCCTGGCGCGACTTGCGGGCGGCGACCGACTCCTGGGGGGTGCGGGCGGTGCTCATGCGGCCAGCTCTCTCTCTCGCGCGACCGTCAGCAGGCGCGCGATCTCGCGGCGCCGCGCCGACAGCTCCGAGACGCGCTCGAGCGACCCGGACGCATGCTGGAAGCGCAGGTTGAAGTAGGCCTCGCGGGCGTCCGCGAGCGCGCGCTCGAGCTCGTCGTCGGACAGGTCCCTGATCTCCGTCGCCGTCATCCCGTCAGCCCTCGCGCGTCACGAACTTGCAGCGGATCGGGAGCTTGTTGGCCGCGAGGCGCATGGCGTCGCGCGCCAGCGGCTCGGGCACCCCCGACAGCTCGAACATCACCTTGCCCGGCTTCACCACGGCCACCCACGTCTCGGGCGAGCCCTTGCCGGACCCCATCCGCGTCTCGGCCGGCTTCTTGGTCACCGGGAGCTGGGGGAAGAGGTTGATCCACACCTTCCCGCCACGCTTGATGCGGCGGGTCATGGCGATGCGGGCCGCCTCGATCTGCCGGTTGGTGATCCAGGCCGGCTCGAGCGCCTTGAGGCCGTACTCGCCGAAATGGACCTCGTGGTGGCCCTTGCTCAGGCCGCGGCGGCGCCCGCGGTGGCTCTTGCGGAACTTGGTGCGCTTGGGCATCAGCATCAGGCCGCACCCCCGCCCGCGCCGGTCCCGTTACCGCCACCGGCACCGCCACCGCCCCCACCGCCGCCGCCACCGCCCCCACCGCCGGCACCGCCACCGCCACCGCCGCCACCCTCGCGCCGGCCGCGGTCGCCGCCGCCCGAAGGGCGCCGCTCGCGGCGCGGGCGCCGAGGCGGCGGGGCGGCCTCGAGGTCGGTGCGGCCGCGCGAGTCGGTGACGCCCTCGGGCAGCACCTCGCCGCGGTTGATCCACACCTTCACGCCGATGCGCCCGAAGGTCGTCTTGGCCTCGTGGAAGCCGTAGTCGATGTCGGCGCGCAGGGTGTGCAGGGGCACGCGCCCGTCCGAGTAGTGCTCGGAGCGCGACATCTCGGTCCCGCCGAGGCGGCCGCCGCACTGCACCTTCACGCCCTGGGCGCCGGAGCGCATGGCCGATGTGAGGGCGCGCTTCATCGCGCGGCGGAAGCTGACCCGGTTCTCGAGCTGCTCGGCGATCGACTGGGCGACCAGCTTGGCGTCGAGCTCGGGGCGCTTGATCTCGTTGATGTTCACCTGGATCTGCTTGCCGGTGAGCCGGTTGAGCTCGCGGCGCAGGGCGTCGACCTCGGACCCGCTCTTGCCGATCACGATCCCCGGGCGGGCCGTGAAGATGTTGACCGTGAGCTTGGTCTGGTCCTTCTTGAGGTGGATCGACGACAGCCCGGCGTGGCTGAGCTTGCGCGTGATGTGGTCGCGCACGGCGCGGTCCTCGTCGAGGTACCCGGCGAAGTCGCGCTGCGAGAACCAGTTGCTGCGCCAGCCGTTCAGGACGCCGAGGCGGAAGCCGATCGGGTTGATCTTCTGACCCATGTCTCTCAGCTTCCGATCTCGGCGAGGCCGATCGTGATGTGGCAGGTGCGCTTGTGGATGCTGGTGGCGCGGCCCATGGCCCGCGGACGGAAGCGCTTGATCGTCGGGCCCTCGTCCACGGTCACCCTCACGAGCACGAGGTCGCGGGGGTCGAGGCCGTGGTTGTGGTCGGCGTTGGCGATGGCCGACTGCAGCACCTTGCGCACCGGCACGGCCGCCGCGCGCGTGCTGTAGGCCAGGATCGCCTGGGCGTCCTGGACCGACTTGCCGCGCACGAGGTCGGCCACCAGCCGCGCCTTGCGCGCGGAGGTGCGCACGTACCTCGCCGTGGCCTGCACGGTCTCGGGCTTCTGGGGGGCGTCGGTGCTCATCTGCGGATCGTGGAGGTGCGGTCGGAGCCGGCGTGGCCGCGGTAGGTGCGCGTGGGAGCGAACTCACCGAGCTTGTGCCCCACCATGCTCTCGCTGATGAAGACGGGCACGTGCTTGCGGCCGTCGTGGATGGCGATCGTGTGCCCGACCATCTCGGGGAAGATCGTGGACGAGCGCGACCACGTCCGGACGATCCGCTTCTCGTTGGCGGTGTTCATGTCCTCGATGCGCTTGATGAGCTTGGGGTCCACGAACGGACCCTTCTTGAGCGATCGGCCCACTGCTACCGGCCTTCCGTGTGCTTGCCGCGCTTGCGGCCGCGGACGATGTACTTGGAGCTCTTCTTGCCCTTGGGCCGGGTGCGGTAGCCGTGGGTGGGCACGCCCCAGGGGGTGACCGGGTGGCGGCCCGAGTTGCTCTTGCCCTCGCCGCCGCCGTGCGGGTGGTCGACCGGGTTCATGGCCGAGCCGCGCACCCGGGGCCGCTTGCCCTTCCAGCGGCTCCGGCCGGCCTTGCCGACGGTGATGTTCTCGTGGGTGACGTTGCCGATCTGGCCGACCGTGGCCCGGCAGTCGAGGTGCACCATGCGCATCTCGGTGGAGGGCAGGCGGATCGTCGCGTAGTCGCCGTCCTTGGCCATGAGCTGGGCGCCCACGCCGGCCGAGCGGCAGAGCTGGCCGCCGCGGCCGATCTGGAGCTCGATGTTGTGGACGATCGTGCCGGTGGGGATGTCGCGCAGCGCCAAGGCGTTTCCGGGGCGGATGTCGGCCGTCGGGCCGCTCATGACCGTGTCGCCCACGCGCACCCGCTGCGGCGCGAGGATGTACCGCTTCTCGCCGTCGGCGTAGTGCAGCAGCGCGATGCGCGCCGACCGGTTGGGGTCGTACTCGATCGCGGCGACCTTCGCCGGCACGCCGTCCTTGCGGCGCTTGAAGTCGATGACGCGGTAGCGGCGCTTGTGCCCGCCGCCGATGTGGCGGCTGGTGATGCGCCCGTTGTTGTTGCGCCCGCCGGTCTTGTGGATCTTGCCGAGCAGCGACTTCTCGGGCGCCGACTTCGTGACCTCCTCGAAGTCCGACCCCGTGACGAAGCGCCGCCCGGGCGAGGTGGGCTTGTACTTCTTGATCCCCATGGCCGCCTACGCTCCCTCGAAGAGCTCGATGGTGTCGCCGGGCCGCAGCTCGACGATCGCCTTCTTCCAGCCCGGCCGGCGGCCCCGCGAGAAGCCGCGCCGCTTGGGCTTGCTGCGCACCGTGACCGTGCGGACATCGGTGACCGTGACGTCGAAGAGCTCCTCGATCGCCTGACGGATCTCCGTCTTGTGGGCGCCGTCGAGCACGCGGAACGTGTACTGGTTGTGCGCCTGCACGAGCTGGAAGCTCTTCTCGGAGATGACCGGGCGCACGATGACGCGGCCGATGTCGTCGCGGAGCGAGCTCACGAGGGCTCCTCCTCCGCCGCCGGGCCCTCGGCCTCGGCCGTCTCGGCCGGCTTCTTCGCGCGGGGCTTGGGCGCGGCCTTCGGCGTGGGCTCCGCCTTCGCCTTGGGCTCGGTCTTCGCCTTGGGCGTCGCGGCCTTCGGCTTGGGCGCGGCCTTCGGCTTCGGCTTCGGCTTCGCCTTGGGCTGAGGAGCGGGCGTCTCCTCGGCCGGAGGCTCCTCGGCGGCGGGGGCCTCGGGCTCGGCGGGGGCCGGCTCCTCGACGACCGCGGCCTCGGGATCCGTGGCGGCCTCGGCCTCGGGCTGCTCCTCGGCGACCGGCTCGGGGGCCGGCGCCGGCTTGGGCTTGGGCTTGGGCTTCGCCTTGGGCTTCGGCTTCGGCTTCGGCTTGGGCGTGACGGCCTCGACCTCGGCGGGGCCGCCCGCAAGGCGCTCCCACACCGCGCGCTCCACCAGGATCGCCCGCGCGGCCACGATGTTAACCGTCTCGAGCTCCGCGGCGGCCAGGACGTAGACCCCGACCAGGTTGCGGAACGAGCGGGCCTCGACCGAATCGAGGTCCTCGACCACCAGAAGCAGTGGGCGGTCGCCCAGCGCGTCGGCCGCCTGGCGCATGTACTCGGCGGCGCGCTTGGTGGACGGGACCTCCCAGCCGGTCGGGTCCATCAGCGCGGCGGTGCCGCGCTCGGCCTGGGCGCGCAGGGCGGCGCGGAACGCCTGCTGGCGCACCTTGCGGTTGACCTTGCCCCCATGGCTGCGGGGGGTCGGCCCGAAGGCGATGCCGCCGCCGGTCCAGTGGGGCGCGCGAATGGAGCCCTGGCGGGCCCGGCCGGTGCCCTTCTGGCGCCACGGCTTGGCGCCGCCGCCCCGCGCCTGGCCGCGCGTCTTGGTGGAGTGGGTCCCGGCGCGGCGGGCCGCGAGCTCCGCCACCACGGTCTCGTGGATCAGGTGCTGCTTGATCGGCTGGCCGGCGATGGCCTCGGCCAGCGCCGCGCGCCCGACGGTCACGCCGTCCGCGTCGAGGAGCGGCATCGCTGATTGGGCCTTGTCCGCCATTACTCGGGCCTCACGATCACGATGCCGTTGACCCCTCCGGGCACGGCGCCGCGCACGAGCAGCAGGTTGCGCTCGGGGTCGCGGTCGACGATCTGGAGGCCTCGCTGGGTGACCTGGCGCGCGCCCATGTGGCCGCTCATCCGCATGCCCTTGAAGACCCGGGCCGGGTAGGCGGCGGCGCCGATCGAGCCCGGCCCGCGGACGTTGTGGGAGCCGTGGCTCTTGGGCCCGCGCTTGAAGTTGTGGCGCTTGATGGTGCCGGCGTAGCCCTTGCCCTTGGAGGTGCCCGTCACGCGCACCATCTGGCCGGGCTCGAAGGGCTCCACCGTGACGACGTCGCCCACGGCGACGTCGGCGCCGAGCTCGTCGGGCGAGAACTCGTGCAGGTGGCGCACGGGCGGGGCTCCGGCCTTCTTGAGGTGGCCCAGCTTCGGGCCGTTGAGGCTCTTGGGCTTGGCGGCGCCGAAGCCGAGCTGCACGGCGTCGTAGCCGTCGGTGTCCGCCGTCTTGACCTGGGTCACCGGGCACGGGCCGGCCTCGATCACGGTGAGCGGCACGCGGGCGCCGTCCTCCCCGAAGATCTGGGTCATGCCGAGCTTGCGGCCGATGATCGCGGGCACCGTCGGGCCTACGCCTTGATCTCGATGTCAACGCCGGCCGGCAGGTCGAGGCGCATGAGCGAGTCGACCGTGCGGGGCGTCGGCGAATAGATGTCGATCAGCCGCTTGTGGGTGCGGATCTCGAAGTGCTCGCGCGAGTCCTTGTCCTTGAACGGCCCGCGGATGACGCAGTAGACGTTGCGCTCGGTGGGCAGGGGCACGGGACCGGAGATGGTCGCCCCGCTGCGCTGGGCGGTCTCGACGATCGAGGCCGCGCTCTTGTCGATCAGCTCGTGGTCATAGGCCTTGAGCCGGATCCTGATCTTGTTCTGCTGCACGTCGTCTGCGCCCTCGCCTGGAGATAGAAAACCCCGCCGCCTCCCGAGGGAGACGACGGGGTCCGGAGCTTTCGGGCTACTCCTTGATGCTCTCCACGACGCCCGCGCCCACGGTGCGGCCACCCTCGCGGATCGCGAAGCGCAGCCCCTCCTCCATGGCGATCGGCTGGATCAGCTCGACCTCCATGGTGGCGTTGTCGCCCGGCATCACCATCTCGACGTTCTCCGCGAGGGTGACGACGCCGGTGACGTCGGTCGTCCGGAAGTAGAACTGCGGGCGGTAGCCGTTGAAGAACGGCGTGTGGCGGCCGCCCTCGTCCTTCGACAGGACGTAGACCTGAGCCGTGAACTTGGTGTGCGGGGTGATCGACTTGGGGGCGGAGAGCACCTGGCCGCGCTGGATGTCCTCGCGCTTGACGCCGCGCAGCAGCGCGCCGATGTTGTCGCCGGCCCGTCCCTCGTCGAGCAGCTTGCGGAACATCTCGACGCCGGTGACGACGGTGCTGGTGGTCTCGGGGGTCATGCCCACGATGTTAACCGTCTCGCCGACCTTGATGATGCCGCGCTCGACGCGGCCGGTCGCGACGGTGCCGCGGCCGGTGATCGTGAAGACGTCCTCCACCGGCATCAGGAACGGCTTCTCGACGTCGCGCTGCGGGAGCGGGATGTAGTCGTTGACCGCCGCCATCAGCTCGAGGATCCCCTGAGCCGCCTCGGCGTCGCCGTTGAGCGCGTTGAGGGCCGAGCCCTTGATGATCGGGATGTCGTCGCCGGGGAATTCGTACGCGGAGAGCAGCTCGCGCACCTCGAGCTCGACGAGCTCGAGCAGCTCCTCGTCGTCAACCATGTCGGCCTTGTTGAGGAAGACCACGATCGACGGCACGCCGACCTGGCGGGCGAGCAGGATGTGCTCGCGCGTCTGGGGCATCGGGCCGTCGGCGGCCGACACGACGAGGATCGCCCCGTCCATCTGGGCCGCGCCCGTGATCATGTTCTTGATGTAGTCGGCATGGCCGGGGCAGTCCACGTGCGCGTAGTGACGGTTCGCCGTCTCGTACTCGACGTGGGCCGTCGCGATCGTGATGCCGCGCTCGCGCTCCTCCGGGGCCTTGTCGATCGCGTCGAACGACACCGCCTGGGTGCCGCCGCTGCCCTGCTCGGCCAGGACCTTCGTGATGGCGGCGGTGAGCGTGGTCTTGCCATGGTCAACGTGGCCGATGGTGCCCACGTTGACGTGCGGCTTCGACCGGTCGAACTTCTCTTTCGCCATCGGCTGAACTCCTCTAGGGCACTCTGCGTAACGGCCACCGCCGGCCGGGGCGCTCCCGGCGGGCACACGACTCCCGGCGCAAAAAGCGCGGCCCGTGGGCCGCGCGCGAAGAACCGGGCGCTCCGTGGAGCCGAGGTAGGTTAGCAGAGGGCAGGCCGTGGGCAAGGCTCGTCGAGAGCGGGATCCCGGCGGTTTCGGCGCGCTCGCGCGACGCCATACCATCCGGGCGTGGACGCCACGGCGACACTCGACCGACTGCGCCGCGACGCGGCCGGGGAGGTGCGCGCCGACGAGGCCTCCCGCGAGCTGTACGCGGCCGACGCCAGCCTCTACCGCCGCCTCCCCGTCGGAGCCCTGCGGGCCGCCGCCGCCGACGACCTCGACGCGGCCGTCGCCGCCTGCCGCGAGGGCGGCGTGCCGCTGACCATGCGGGGGGGCGGAACCAGCCTGGCGGGACAGGCCGTGGGCATCGGGCTGGTGGTCAACTGCTCGGCGCTGGCCTCGATCGACGTCGACCCGGGGGCGCGGGTCGCGCGGGTGGGGCCGGGGGCCGTGCTCGACGACCTCAACGCGGCCGCCGGCGCCCACGGGCTGGCCTTCGGGCCGGACGTCGCCTCGGGCAGCCGGGCGACCCTGGGCGGGATGATCGCCAACAACGCGGCGGGCGCCCGGTCGATCGCCCACGGGCTCACCGGCGGCCACGTGCTCTCGCTCGACGTCACCCTGGCCGACGGCACCCGCGCCACGCTGCGCCGCGGCGGGCTCGTCCCTCCCGCGCTCGAGGGGGCGCGGGAGCTGGCGGCCGCGGCCCGGCCGGCGGCGCTGCTGCGGCGGGTCTCGGGCTACGACCTCGGGGCGCTGGCCGGCGAGGCGCCCGACTGGCCGCGGCTGCTGTGCGGGTCGGAGGGGACGCTCGCCGTCGTGCGGGCGGCGGAGCTGCGGCTGGTGGAGCGGCCCCCGGCGCGCGGGCTGGCCCTGCTCCCGTTCCCCACGGTCAACGCGGCGCTGGAGGCGGCGGTGGCGGCGCTCGAGGGAGGGCCCTCGGCCGTCGAGCTGATGGCCCGGTCGGCGGTGGACCTCGACGCGCCCGCCCAGCTGCTCATCGAGCAGAGCGGGGAGCCCGGCGAGGTCGCCGCGCGGCTGCGGGCCATCCCGGGCGCGCGCGTGATCCTCGACCCGGCCGAGCAGGAGGCCGTGTGGGCGGTGCGCCGGGCCGGGATCGGCCGCGCGCTGCGCGACGGGTCCGCCGGCGCGGGCGACCCGCGCCCGCTGGCGTTCATCGAGGACCCGGCCGTCCCGCCCGAGCGGCTGCCCGAGCTGGCCCGCGGCGTGCGGCGCCTCCTGGAGCGCGAGGGCCTCCAGGCGGTCTGGTACGGGCACGCCAGCGTGGGCTGCCTGCACATCCGGCCGCGCATGGACCTGCGCCTGCCGGGCGCCGTCGCCGCGCTGCGGCGCATCGCCGAGGAGACGGCCGACCTGGTCTGCGGCCTCGGCGGGTCGCTCTCGGGCGAGCACGGCGACGGGCGGGCGCGCAGCGAGCTGCTGCCGCGGATGTACCCGCCGCAGACGATCGCCGCCTTCGCGCAGCTCAAGCGCCGGCTCGACCCGGAGGGCCTGCTCAACCCCGGTGTGATCGTCGACCCCGAGCCGCTCGACTCCGGGCTGCGCCTGCCCGCCTCCCCCCCGCGCCGCCCCCTGCGGACGGCCGTGAGCTTCGCCCGCGAGGGCGGCCTGGCCCGGGCCGGCGAGGCCTGCAACGGCAACGGCGCCTGCCGGGCGGGAGCCGCGGCGATGTGCCCCAGCTACCAGGCCCTGCGCGACGAGCGCCATTCCACCCGCGGCCGCGCCGTCCTCCTGCGCGCCGCCCTCGAGGGCCGGCTCCCCGGCGGCCTGGCCGACGAGGGCCTCCACGAGGCCCTGGAGCTCTGCCTCGGCTGCAAGGCCTGCGCGGCCGAGTGCCCGGCCCGGGTCAACCTCTCCGCCCTCAAGGCCGAGGCGCTCGCCCACCGCCACCGCGCCCGGGGCGTGCCGCTCGCCTCCCGCATCGCCGGGCACGCCCACGAGCTGCTCGCCCTCGGCTCGCGCGCCCCGGCCCTCGCCCGCCTCGGCGCCCGCGCCGCCGGGCGCGTCCTCGGGAGCGCCCCGCCGGCGCCCGTGAGGCCCTGGCGGGGTGCGCGTGCCAATTGGCCACGCGCGCACCGGCCAATTGGCGCATCCCCTGAGGCGCCCCTGGTCGCCCTGATGGCCGACACCTTCACGCGCTACCTCGAGCCGCGCGTCGGCGATGCCGCGCTGCGGGTGCTCGGCGCCTGCGGGGCATCGGTGGAGGTGGTCAACCCGGGGTGCTGCGGGCGGCCGCTGCTGTCGCAGGGCCTCGTGGGCCAGGCGCGGCGGAGGGCGCGGCGGGCGCTCGGCCGCCTGGCGCCCCACGCTCTCGCGGGGCGGCCGATCGTCGTGCTCGAGCCGTCGTGCTGGTCGATGCTGGCCGACGACGTGCCGCGCCTGCTGCCGGACGACCCTCGGGCGCGGTGGGTGGCCGAGGCGGCCGTCACGTTCGAGCGGGCCGTCCTCGACCTGGGCCCGCCCGCGCTGCGGGACGACGGCGAGGTGCTCGTGCACGAGCACTGCCACGCCAGGGCGCTCGGCGGGGGTGCCCAGGGGGCCGCGGCGCTGGCGGCGGTGCCGGGGCTCGCGGCACGCGACTCGGGCGCGGGCTGCTGCGGCATGGCGGGCGCCTTCGGCCACCGCCACCGCGACCTGTCGCTGCGGATCGCCGAGGACCGCCTGGCCCCCGCGGTGCGGGCGGCGGGGTCGGCCGTCGCGGCGGGCGCGTCGTGCCGCGAGCAGATCCGGCGCGCCACCGGCCGGCCCGCGCAGCACCCGGCCGAGCTGCTCGCGGACCGCCTCCGATGATCGCGCCGCGGCGGCGCGGGCCGGGGGTGCCGGCCCGTGCGCTCAACGGCGCCGTGGCCCTCTGGGTCGGGCGTCTGGGCCTGCCCGCGCCCCGCCTGCGGATGCTCCGGGTGCACGGCCGGCGCACCGGGCGCTTACGATCGACACCGGTCCTGGTCCTGCAGTTCGGCGGTTTTCGCTACCTTGTCGCTCCACGAGGCCAGACCGACTGGGCCCGCAACCTGCGGGCCGCGGGCTGGGGAGAGCTGATGAGGGGGCGCCGGGTGGAGCGCGTCGGGGCGACCGAGGTCGAGGGCGAGGAGCGCGTCGAGGCGCTTCACGCCTACGTGCGCCGCTACGGCTGGCTCACCGGCCGCTTCTTCGGCGTCGGCCGCGGCGCGGGTCGCGAGGGCGTCCGGCGCATCGCCGGCCGGCACCCCACCTTCCGCATCGGCGCGCTCTCGCTGCTCCTCGCCCTGGCGGTCGCCGGGCCGGCCCTCGGGGCCCGCGCGGGGTACAAGGTGCCCGAGGCGGCCCTCCCCCCCGACGCCGACCGGGCGCGGGCGATGCTCCAGAGGTCATGGACGGCGGCGCCGGCCGGCTCGCAGGCGCGGAAGGACATCTCCTGGCTCCTGCGGCTCGACCGCAAGCACCTGCTGCGGCGCGGCCAGCCGCTGGGCCGCCGCTCGACGGTGGCGCGCACGCTGCGGGTGAATGCGTGGTGGTACTCGCGCAACACGGCCCCGAACAGCCGCATCATCGTCCGGGACCACACCGGCGTGCTGTCAACCTACTGGGAGGGCCGCGGCCTGGCCGTGAACCCGGTGGCCACGACGGGGCGCTGGCAGGACCTCAACGCCGGCCTCACCCCGGAGCAGCTGGCCGACGCCCTGCTGCCCTTCGCCGTGGCGCGCCGGTCGGCCCGCCGCCCGTTCCTGCTGTGGGAGTACTACGACGTCCCCGACCGGCCCAGCCTGGTGCGCCCGGGCGCCTCGGGCATGGCCCAGGGCAGGATCGCCCAGCTCATGAGCCGCGCCTACCACCGCACCGGCGAGGCCCGCTACGCCCGGGCCGCCGCCGGCGCCCTGGCGGCCTTCACGGTGCCGGTGGGCGGCGGCGGCGTGCTCAGCCGCCCCGGGCCCTCGGCGTCGTGGTACGTCGAGCGCGCCTACCCCGGCGCCGGGCCCTGGAAGGGCGCCGCCCTGAACGGCTTCATGGTGACCCTCCTCAACCTCGAGGCGGCGACCCCCTTCCTGACCTCGCGCCCCGAGCCGCTGCGCCGCGGGCCCGCCGAACAGCGCATCCGCCCGCGCGCGCCGGGGGCCCAGACGGCCGGCGAGCACGCCAAGAGCATCGTCGCCGCCGGCGAGCGCACGCTGGCTCAATACCTCCCCCTGCACGACACCGGGTCCTGGAGCCTGTACGGCCTCGCCACGCCCGGCTGGGCCTGGCGCACCCACCTGGCCGACGCCGGCTACCACTGCTACCACGTCACGCTGCTGGAGCAGCTCCACCGCCAGGCCCCCGGGTACGGGTTCGGCGCGTGGTCGGCCAAGTGGGACGGCTACGCGCGCGGGCAGGGCCTGAACTGCAAGCTCAAGAACCCGCGCTACCTGGAGCCCCGCCCGGACAGGCCGCCGGACAGCATCGTGAACCCGCCCGAGCCCGAGCCGGAGCCCGGCGAGGAGCCGGCGGACCCTGGCGCGAGCCCGTAGCGCGCCGACCGGCTAGGCCGCGGCGCCCACCTTCTGCCGGATGTCCTCGGCGATGGAGCTCGGGACCTCCTGATACGAGTGGAACTGCATGGTGAAGGTCGCGCGCCCCTGGGTGGCGGAGCGCACCGAGGTGGCGTAGCCGAACATCTCCGACAGCGGCACCTGGGCGGTGACGACCTCGGTGTTCGGGCCGCGGGTGTCCATGCCGCCGATGCGCCCGCGCCGCGACGTGAGGTCGCCGACGACCGTGCCGACGAAGTCCTTGGGCACGACCACCTCGACGGCCATGACGGGCTCGAGCAGGGCCGGGGAGGCGCGCCTGGCGGCCTCCTTCAGCGCCATGGAGCCGGCGATCTTGAAGGCGATCTCGGACGAGTCGACCTCGTGGTAGGAGCCGTCGACGAGCTCGACGTGGACGTTAACGATCGGGTAGCCGGCGAGGACGCCGCCCTCCAGCGCCTCCTGGATGCCCTGGTTCACGGCGGGGATGAACTCGCGGGGGATCGAGCCGCCCACGACCTTGCTGTCGAAGATGTACCCGGCCCCGGGCTCGCTCGGCTCCAGGTTCAGGTAGACGTGGCCGAACTGGCCCCGGCCGCCGGTCTGGCGGACGAAGCGGCCCTCCACCTTCTCGACCCGCTTGCGCACGGTCTCGCGGTAGGCGACCTGCGGCGCGCCGACGTTGGCGTCGACGCCGAACTCGCGCATGAGGCGGTCGACGATGATCTCGAGGTGCAGCTCGCCCATGCCGGAGATGACCGTCTGGCCGGTCTCCTCGTCGGTGCGCACGCGGAAGGTCGGGTCCTCGTCCGAGAGGCGGCCCAGGGCCTGGGCCAGCTTCTCCTGGTCCTGCTTGGTCTTGGGCTCGATGGCGAGGCCGATGACCGGCTCGGGGAAGGTCATCCGCTCGAGGATCACGGGGTCGGCCGCGTCGGTGAGCGTGTCGCCGGTGGTCGTCGACTTGAGGCCGACCGCGGCGACGATGTCGCCGGCCGAGACCGAGTCGACGTCCTCGCGGTGGTTGGCGTGCATCATCAGCAGCCGGCCCACCCGCTCCTTGCGGTCCTTGGTGGCGTTGATGATGCTCGTTCCGCTGCCGACGGTGCCGGAGTAGACGCGCAGGTAGGTGAGGCGCCCGACGTAGGGGTCGCTCATCACCTTGAAGGCGAGCGCCGAGAAGGGGGCGGCCGGGTCGGGCTCGCGCACGACCTCCTCGTCGGTGCCGGGCACCGTGCCCGCCGCCGGCTGCACGTCGAGGGGCGACGGCAGCAGGTCGATGACGGCGTCAAGCAGCGGCTGCACGCCCTTGTTCTTGAACGACGACCCGCAGAGCACCGGCGTGATGGCGATCGCCAGGACGGCCGTTCGGATGGCGGCGACGAGGCGGTCCTTGGGGATCTCCTCGCCCTCGAGGTAGGCCTCGGCGAGCTCGTCGTCGACGTCCGCGAGGGCCTCGATGAGCGCCTCGCGGGCGGCCTCGGCCTCGGCGGCCATCGACTCGGGGATGTCCTGGATCTCGAACTCGGTGCCGAGGTCGTCGAGGTACTGGATCGCCTTCATGCCGATGAGGTCGACGATCCCCGAGAACTCGGCCTCCTGGCCGATCGGGAGCTGGACCGGGACGGCGTTCGCGCCCAGCCGGTCGATCATCGTCTGCACGGCCGCGCGGAAGTCGGCGCCGACGCGGTCCATCTTGTTGACATAGGCGATGCGCGGCACGCCGTAGCGGTCGGCCTGGCGCCACACGGTCTCGCTCTGCGGCTCCACGCCGGCCACCGAGTCGAAGACGGCGACCGCGCCGTCGAGGACGCGCAGGCTGCGCTCGACCTCGATCGTGAAGTTGACGTGACCCGGCGTGTCGATGATGTTGATGCGGTGGTCGCGCCAGAAGCACGTGGTGGCGGCGCTCGTGATGGTGATGCCGCGCTCCTGCTCCTGCGCCATCCAGTCCATGACCGCGGCGCCCTCGTGCACCTCGCCCATCCGGTGGGTGCGGCCGGTGTAGTAGAGGATGCGCTCGGTGGTGGTGGTCTTGCCCGCGTCGATGTGGGCCATGATCCCGATGTTCCGGGTCTTCTCGAGAGCCGTCCTCTTCGCCGTCGTCGCCACTGCCCCTCACCACCTTCGTCTCGCCGCGCGGCCCGCGGGCGCGCATGAACCGACCGTCACCATGTCCCGCCACCCCGCCCCCCGTCCGCGCCGCGGACGGGGCCCGCTACCAGCGGTAGTGCGCGAACGCCTTGTTCGCCTGAGCCATCCGGTAGAGGTCGTCCTTCCGCTTGAAGGCGCCCCCCTGCGAGCCCAGCGCGTCGAGCAGCTCGTTCGCCAGCCGCTCGCTCATCTGCTTCTCCCGCCGCTCGCGGGCGAACCGCACGATCCAGCGGATCGCGAGGGTGCGACCGCGCCGCGGGGGCACCTCGATCGGCACCTGGTAGGTCGCCCCGCCGACGCGCCGCGACTTCACCTCGAGCGCGGGCGTGACGTTGCGGACCGCCTCCTCCATGACCGCCACGGGGTCGCGGCCGGTGCGGTCGCGGATGCGCTCGAGCGCCCCGTAGACCACACCCTCGGAGGTTGACTTCTTGCCGTCCTTGAGCACCTTGTTCACCAGCTGGGTGACCAGGGCGCTGCTGTAGACGGGGTCCGGGTCGAGCGGACGGCGCGTGATGACGGCGCGGCGCGGCACTACTTCGGCGCCTTCGCGCCGTACTTGGAGCGCGCCTTGCGGCGGTCGGTGACGCCGGCGGCGTCGAGCGCCGCACGGATGACCTTGTAGCGCACGCCCGGCAGGTCGCGGACGCGCCCGCCGCGGACCAGGACGACCGAGTGCTCCTGGAGGTTGTGCCCCTCACCCGGGATGTAGGCGGTGACCTCGGCGGAGTTCGTCAGGCGCACGCGCGCCACCTTGCGCAGGGCCGAGTTCGGCTTCTTGGGGGTGGTCGTGTAGACCCGCGTGCACACGCCGCGCTTCTGTGGCGCGCCGCGCAGCGCCGGGGTGGAGACCTTGGCGAACTTGGGCTTGCGGCCCTTGCGGACCAGCTGGTTGATCGTCGGCACTGGCGCCTTTGTCCGAGCAGACAGGAACCGCCCGGGAGGGCGGCCCGGGAACGGTAGCACGGGCGCGGGGGGCGCTCTACCCGCGGAGAGCGGCGCTACTTCGCGTTCGCGTGGAAGCTCGCGTAGTGGTCCCGCGTCAGGTCGCCGAGGCGGGCGGCCGAGTAGGTGAGGAAGAGGGTGCAGCGCGAGCGGTCGGAGCGGTTGGGGCCGCTCTCGTGCGGCACCAGCGTCCCGAAGACGATCATGTCGCCGGCCGCAAGCTCGGGGGTCTCGGGGGCGACGCCCGCGACGGCCTCGGCGGGCGTCTGCCCCCCGCCGGGCTTCAGCCAGTCGCGCATGTTGACGTCGGTGACGTGGTGCGCGCCGTGGCACCCGGGATAGAGGCTCAGCCCGCCGTTGGCGGGGCCGGCCGCATCGACGGCGAGCAGGATCGTGACGATGTCGTCCGGGCCCGCCGGGACCTCCTGCCAGAACGTGTAGTCCTGGTGAGCCGTGTACCCGTGGGTGCCGGGGCGCTTGTAGATGAGCTTGTCCTTGAACGGGACGACGGGCTCGCCGAGCGCCGCGGCGGCGAGGGCGGTGACGCGCGGGTCGGCCACCAGCGAGGCGATCATCGGCGACACGTCGCTCACCGGGTCGATGCGGTCCGGCACCGGGGCGCCCCCGTCCGACGGCCGGGTCACGACGCGCAGGTCGGATGGGTCGGCGCCGGCGAGGTGGCGCGCGTGGAGGCCCTCGCACTCGGCCGCCAGGGCGGCGACCTCGGCGTCGGCGAGGACGTCGCGCTGCACGGAGTAGCCCTGGGCGGCGTAGCCGGCGAGCGAGGTGGGCACGGTGATGGTCATGCGTCGAGCCTCCGGGACCATTCGGTGAGGGCGCCGGCCGGGCGCAGGCCGGCGGCGGCGTAGAGGGCGGCGCCGGGCGTGCCGCGCACGCCGAGCACGCCGGCGGCGCAGCGGCCGCGCTCGGCCGCGGCGGCCCAGACCGCGCGTACGGCGGCCCGGCCCGCGCCGTTGCCGCGGGCGCTGGGGTGGACATAGACGTTCTTCAGCCGCAGCACGTCCGGCATGGGGACGATCCCGATCGTGCCGGCCGCGCGGCCCGCCACCTCGATGAGGTGGAACTCGATGCCCCCGGACTCCTGCTTGCGGCGCATCAGCGCCCACCACGCGTCGGCCGGGACGGCGTAGCCGTCCGGGGCCATCGGCGACGCGCGGTGGAGGTCGCGGGCCTCGTCCCAGAGGGCGCCCTCGAGGGGCACCAGGCTCACCAGCTCGTCCTCCGGCGGGGGGCCGGGGGGCGTGAGGAAGATGTCCTCCGCCCGCCGCTCGTAGCCCGTCGCCCGAAGCTCACGCTCCAGCGCCGGCGCGGGGGCGTCGAGGTAGACGCGGGCGGTGCCGGCGCCCTGGCCGCGGGTCGCCGCCTCGGCCGCGCGCACCCATCCGCGAGGATCGTCGCCCGCGGCGGCGCCGTCGAGCACGATTGTCACGCAGCCGGCCGGCAGGGCGGTGAGGCCCTCGACCGCCGCCAGCAGGGCGCCGGGCAGGGGCGTGAGCGTCGCCGCGAGGCAGAAGTAGCGCGCGTCGCTGCGGGCCAGCTGTGCGGCCAGCTCCGCGGCTCGGCGGGGCGCCCAGGCCTCGCGTTGCAGGATCTCGGGCGTCATGACCCGACGGTAGGAGGGCCCCGGGAGGGAGGCGACCCCCGAACGTCCAAGTCGCGCCCCGGCTGACCGGGGGGGGCCGGTCAGGTGAGCGGTGCGACGGCCTCCAGCCGCAGGTCGGCGGTCGTGTCGAGGGTCGCGGTCCCCTTGATCTCCATGTCGATGGTCCAGCGCAGCGGCAGGGCGAGGCGCGGGGACCACCAGAAGATGTTGACGCGGCGCCCGGGGTGAGCGCCGCCCGTGTCGCCGACCGTGCGCACGACGAACGCGGGGAGCCGCTCCCCGGCCACCTCGACGGCCTCCCGCCCGACGACCTCGCTGCGGTAGCTCACCGGGAGCTCGCCGGCGGCGTAGTGCCCCGACCAGGCGCGCCCGACGGCCAGGCGCCGCGGAAGGTGGATCGGCGGCGGCCGCAGGGCGCGGCGGTCGTCGCGCCCGACGCCGAGGAACGTCACGTCGGTGCGCCGCCAGACCGCCCGCGACCCGTCCGCGGTGACCCGGAAGCGCACGGCCTCGATGTGCTCCTCGCTGAGCGAGAGCTGCTCCTGGAAGCCGCCGGAGGTGGACGTCACCACGTAGCGCGCCTCCCCGGGCAGGTCGCGGCTGACCCCCAGCGGACCGGCGCCGCCCCGCTCCCGGCCGCTCTGGCGGTAGGTGTACACGCCCGCCCGCGGCACCCCCGGGCGCGCCGCGGTCGGCGCGGAGGACTCCTCGCGGAAGCCCGAGAGGGCCTCCTCCGCGCTGACCGGCGCGCTCGAGCTCGCCGACCGCCAGACCCAGATCCCGGCCGCCGCCAGGGCGAGCAGGACCACGGCCGCCACCAGCGCCTTCCGCGGGACCACGCTCGGGAACATGGCCACAGGGTAGGCGCACGGCTACGCGCCGGGCGGCCCCAGGCCGTTCTGGCTCACGACCCCCTGCAGGGCGGCGGCGTACCGGGCGTGGCCGGCGACGCTCGGGTGGATGCCCGTGTCGGCGCTGATGATCCAGTAGTCGCGCGAGCCGCAGAAGCTGAAGAGGTTGGTGACGCGCAGCTCCGCCTGGGCGACCTCCGACTGCACGCTCGGCCCGTCGACCGGCTGGCCGAGCCGCGTGGCGGTGCAGATCGAGCTCCCCGGCGGCACGCCGACCGGGAAGAGCGGCGGGCTCATGAGGAAGACGCGGCTGCCGAAGCCGGGCGCGCCCTGTACGGCCTGGGCGACGTTTGCGTTGAGCACCTCGGTCAGGATCCTCAGCGACGACACGCCGAAGATCGTGGCCGCCGGGATCGCCTGGTGGTACTGGGAGACGACCACCCGGTTCCCCGGCGCGACCAGCAGCCGGGCGATGACGGCCTGCAGGCGGGGCACGAGCTGCTGCTGGGTGATGAAGCCCTGCACGCAGGCGCGGAACGCCGGGTCGGACAGGGTCGCGGCGCAGCCGATCCCCCGGCCGAGGAGGAAGATGTCAAGCAGCGGGTTGACGCCCAGCGTCAGGACCGTCAGGTCGGGGTCGTCGGCGACCACGCCGGCCAGGGTGGAGTTGAGCTGGCCTCCGGGGAGCCAGTCGGCGGGGGTCGAGCCCGTCACGGCACGGTTCTCGAAGCTCGACGCCGGGATGGCGTTAGCGCGGGCGAACTGCGCCGGCCAGGCGACGCCGTTGCCGTAACCGAAGTCCGGGGACCATGCCGGCGGCCCGCCGCTGCCGGGGCCGTTGGAGGAATTGGATGAGCAGCGGTCGTTGAGCGCCGTCGGCGGGATGCAGGAGATGAGCTGGGTGAAGCTCCACGCGCTGCCGTCGCCGAGGTACCCGAAGCCGGCCGTCGCCGAGTCGCCGATCGCCCGCATCGTGAAGGGCCGCGACGTGACCGTGACCGGCGTCACGGTCGCGCCCGCGGCATTGGTCGCCCGGACGATCAGCCGGTTGACCACCCCGGGTCTCGCCGGGGCCCGGTAGCGGACCAGGGTCAGTCCGGGCGACGAGCTCGCGACCGCCACGGTGCCCCGCCGCGGGCCGGCGGCGAGGGCCACGCTCGGGCCGTCGCCCATGCACCGCAGCGCCACCAGGGTGGTGCGGCCGGCGGTGGCGCGCACGCGGGCGCGCGCGCAGGCCGGGCGCGGCCGCGGCGCGAGGCGCTCGCGCCACTCGCCCACCGGCGGCAGCCGCAGCGCGCCGCGCGCGGTTGCCACCGCGGCCGGGCGCCGGGCGCCGCCGGCGACCAGGCGGCTCTGGGTCACCACCTCCACGTTGACGGGCCCGCCCGCGGCGGCGGCGCGAACGCCGGCGCTCGCGGCCGCGCCGAGCACGATGCGGTGCGCGTAGCGCACGCGACCCCCGGCCGTTGACAGCAGCAGCGGCTCGACCGACCCCGCGCTCGCCAGCGCCGTCCCGTCGGCGGACCGCAGTCGCACGCGCACGAGACCCTCGTGGACGGCCGACGTCAGGTCGATCCGGCCCCGGGCACGGTCCGTGACCTCGGGGTGCGCGGCGGAGAGGTCGAGCACCAGGCGGCCCGCCGCCGGCCCGGCGGAGGGCGCGTGCACGACGACGCCCTGCGCCGACGGCGCGCCGCCGAGCAGGCCCGGGGCGGCGACGACGGGGGGCGCCACGGCCAGCGCCAGGAGCGCCCCGACCGCGAGGCCGAGACGAGCGCGGCCGGTCACGCGGGCGATCCTCCCCGGTCGGGCCGCGACCCGTCAACCCGTGCGGGCCGCAGTCCACAACGCGGATTTCACGGAAATTCCCCTGCACTTGTTAGCGTCGGGGCGGTCATGACCTCCCGCGCGCTGCGCCGCCAGGCCCTCCACTGCTGCCCCGCCTGCGCCGCCTCGGCCGGTGGCCGCCGCCGCCGGGGACGCGGGCCCTGGGCGTGGATGGCCCTGCTGGCCCTCGTGGCCGCGCTGGTGCCGCTGGCGGCGCTCGACGGGAAGGGCGGCGAGCCCGCCGTCGCGGCGGCCGCCCCCTCGCCCGCGCCGGCGCCCCCTCCGGCCCCGCGAAAGGCGCCGGCCAAGAAGCCCGACCCGCCCGACCGCCCGCGAGTCGCCTGGCGCGAGAGCCTGGCCCTCGGGACCGCCAACGCCGGGCGCCTGGTGAACGGCGTGCGGATGCCGGTGGTGTGGCCGGGCCTCTACACCTACGACCCGCACACCCAGGCGCCGCCGGGGAGCCCCGACCGCACCTGGGGCACCGCATCGCTGGTGCGCGAGATGCTCGAGCTGGGTGAGTGGTGGAACCGGAACCACCCGGGCCTGCCGCGCCTCGGGATCGGCGACCTGTCGCTCGAGGCGGGCGGGCCGGTGGGAGGGCACCTCTCGCACGAGAACGGGCTCGACGTTGACATCCGCTTGGTGCGCGCCGACGGCCGCGAGGCCGGCGTTGACGCGGGCAGCTACGACCGCGGGATGACCCAGGTGCTCGTGGACCGGCTCATCGCGCAGGGCGCCTCGCTGGTGCTCATCGGCCCGAGCCTCGACCTGCGCGGCGCGGGCGGCATCGTCGTGCGCTGGCCCAACCACGACGACCACCTGCACGTACGCTTCCCCGACGCGGACGGCCTGGGGAACTGAGCGCGCGGCCGCGTCGGGCGGCCCGCGAGCGGGTAGATCGGCACGCATGTTCCGCCCCCGCAGGCGCCGTTGACCCCGGCCGCCATCTCCCCGGGGCTGGGGGCGCCCACCGACTACGTCCTCGGCCTCCTGTTCGTCGGCGTGGCCGTGCTGCTGGCGATCCTCGCCCTGACCCACCAGCGCGCCCGGGCCTACTCGGCGAGCGTCGTCTACCTCGCGCTGGGCGCGGTGGCGGCGGGGGGGATCGCCGCGCTCGACGCGCCCTGGCTCGACCCCGTCGATGACGCCGTCACCGTGGAGCGGCTCAGCGAGCTCGCCGTCATCGTCGCGCTCTTCGCCACGGGCCTCCGCCTCGACCGGCGGCTGACGTGGCGCGGGTGGCGCTCGACGGCGCTGCTGCTCGGGGTGGTCATGCCGGTCACGATCGCCGCCGTCGCGGCCTTCGGCGCTCTCGGGATGGGGTTGTCCGCCGGCGCGGCGATCGTCCTCGGCGCCGCCCTCGCCCCCACCGATCCCGTTCTGGCGGGCGATCTCGGCGTGGGCCCCCCCGGCGAGCGCGACGAGGGCGAGCCGGCCTTCGCGCTCACCTCCGAGGCGGGGCTCAACGACGGCCTGGCGTTCCCCTTCCTCCTGCTCGGCCTGGTCGTCGCCGCCGACCCGTCGGCGGCCGATGTCGCCGAGTGGTTGGCGGCCGACGTCCTCTACGCCACGACCGCCGGCGTCGCGATCGGGGCCGGGGCCGGCTGGGCGCTGTCGGCCGGGGCCGCGCGGCTGCGCGAGCGCAGCCTCGTCGACCGCGAGCTGGACGGGTGGGCGGCGCTCGGCGCCGTTCTCGCCGTCTACGGGATGACCGAGGTCGCGGGGGCCTACGGCTTCCTGGCGGCGTTCGCCGGCGGCATCGCGTTCCGCCGCCGCGAGCGGGACCACGACTACAACCGGGCCGTCCACGCGGGCGCGGCGACGGTCGAGAAGGTGCTCGAGCTGGCGATGATCCTGCTGCTGGGGAGCCTCCTGACGCTGGGAGGGCTGGCGGCGCCGGGGGTCGCGGGGTGGCTGCTGGCGCCGCTGCTCCTGCTGGTGGTGCGCCCGGCGGCGTGTGCCGGCGCCCTGATCGGCTCGCCGCTGCGGCCCCGCGAGCGGGCCTACGTCGGGTGGTTCGGCGTGCGCGGCGTCGGCTCGCTCTACTACGCGAGCGCCGCCGTCGGCGCGGGGGTGCTGGCGCCGGACGAGGCGCGCACGGTCGTGTGGACCGTCGTCGCGGTCGTCCTGGTGTCGATCGTGGCGCACGGCGTGTCGGGCGCGCCGCTCACGCGGCGCCTGCTCGGGGACGAGGCCCTGGCGCCCGAGGAGGCCGCGGAGCCGTTACGCGGCCGTGACGATGCGGTGACCGCGGGCGACAGGCGCCCCCGAGAAGGGCGCGTCCGCCCCCGGAGCGCTCAGCCCCCGCCCCCGGGGGGGTTCGGGTAGGTGGGCGTGGGCAGGTCGTCGGTCTCGCGGCGGCCGGCCCGGCGCGCGGCCGACTCGGCGAGCCGGGCGGTCGGCAGATGCTCGCCGGCCGCCGCCAGCCCGATCCGGGGCATGTTGCCGTAGATCGCCTCGTAGGACCCGGCCGTCACGAGGTAGGTCTCGTGCCAGATGCCCACGTCCCCCGAGGCCCGCACCCGGCGGTTGAATTCCCGCCACGCCGGCAGGTGCGCGGCGTCCGGGTCGCGGGCGTACCGCTCCAGGTGCTCGAAGCTGCGCCAGTACTGGACGGCGGCGGGGCCGCCGATGAGCGCCTGCTGGACGTGGAGGAGGCCGCTGTCGGGGTTCGCCTCCAGCTCCCTGAGCATCGGCCGCATCGCCGCGAACACCGGCCACCACGTGCTGACCTTCCAGGGCCGGTTGATCCGCATGCCGATCACGAAGACGACGAAGTCGCCCTCGATCCTCGCCGAGTACCGCCCGGGGAAGCTGCGGGCCATGGGCGGATCCTCCGGCACGAAGCCACGTTCTGTCCACCGGGCGCGGCGCGGGCCGCGGGCGCGGGGTGTGCCAATTG
The DNA here is from genome assembly GCA_963819845.1 of Miltoncostaeaceae bacterium. GTDB lineage: Bacteria > Actinomycetota > Thermoleophilia > Miltoncostaeales > Miltoncostaeaceae > DATAGF01. The sequence continues at coordinate 8,793 of CAWFXQ010000007.1, read as the reverse complement.
GCCGCGGCGCGGTTGGCCAATTGGCACACGGCAGGCTCACCGGGGCCCGAAAGGCCGAAGGCCCGCTCGGGGGCGGGCCTTCGGGACGTGCCGCGACGCCGGGAGCGTCGCCCTCCTAGGGCTCCTCGTCCACCTCGGGGGCGAAGGAGTAGGTCTGGCCGTCGCCGTCGCCGATGCTCAGCAGGGCGTCGTCGTCGGCGTCGGAGAACGGCTCGTCGAGGTCGAACTCCAGCAGCGCCGGGGCGCGCCGGACGGCCTCGATCTCGAGCTGGCGGTAGCGCTTCAGCCCGGTGGCCGCCGGGATGAGCTTGCCGATGATGACGTTCTCCTTCAGGCCGCGCAGGCGGTCGACCTTGCCCTCGAGGGCCGCGTCGGTGAGGACCTTCGTGGTCTCCTGGAACGAGGCCGCCGACAGGAACGACTCCGTGGCCAGGGAGGCCTTCGTGATGCCGAGGATGAGCGGCTCGTAGCTCGCCTGGACGCCCTCGACGCCCCGCTCGACCTCGGCGTCGTCGCCGGAGAAGTCGCCGCTCTCGCGCTTGGAGAGCAGCTGCTCGCGCATGCGCTCGGCGGCCCGGGTGTTCTCGCGGTAGAGCACCGGCTTGTCGACCAGCTGGCCGTGGAGGAAGTGCGTGGCCCCGGGGCTCTCGACCCGGACCTTGCGCAGCATCTGACGCACGATCAGCTCGATGTGCTTGTCGTTGATGTCCACGCCCTGCGAGCGGTAGACGTTCTGCACCTCGCGGACGAGGTACAGCTCGGTCTTGGTCGAGCGGTCGCGCACGCCGTCCTGGGCGTAGAACCGCTCGCCGGCCGTCACCGACATGCCCTTCTCGATCACCGGGCGGGGCCGGTCCTCGGGCAGCCGCAGCCAGCGCTGGGACAGGCCGGCCTCTGTGGTGACGTCGACCCGCAGCCAGCCCTTGCCCTCGTCCTTGAGCCTCTTGACCGTGCCGGTGACCCCGAGGGCCACGCCGGGCTTGGAGGCCAGGATCTCGGCCGGGAAGGCCGACCCGGTCGTGAGCAGGTCGCCGGCCTCGACCCACTGGCCGTCGTCCACCCGGATCTGCGTGCGCCGCAGGGCCGGGAAGGTGTGCTCGCGCACCGGCGCCCGGGTCGCCCCGGTGCCGGCGTCGTCCTGCTCGATGTACTCGGGCTCCACCACCTCGAGGACGGCCGAGCCCGGACGGGTCTCGTCGTTGACGATGCGGATCCAGCCGTCGACCGGAGCGATGTGCGACTGGGCCTTGGGCTTGCGGGCCTCGAACAGCTCCACGACCCGCGGGAGGCCGTGGGTGATGTCGGCTCCCGCGACGCCGCCGGTGTGGAAGGTCCGCATGGTGAGCTGGGTGCCCGGCTCGCCGATCGACTGGGCGGCGATGATGCCGACCGCGTCGCCCGGCTCGGTGAGCTTGCCCGAGGCGGGGTTGCGTCCGTAGCAGCGGGCGCAGATCCCGACCTCGCTGCGGCACTTCACCGGCGAGCGCACCGTGACGATGGCGTCGCGCGGGACGCCCTTGTCGTCGCGGAGCTCGCGGTCGAGCCGCTGGCCGTCGGCGGTCGTGACCATGTGGCCCCGGCGCGCCGCGTCGGCCTGCTCCTCGTCGTCGTCCGACGGCTCGGGCCGCAGCTCCACGATCACCTCGCCGGTGACGCGGTCCACGACCGGGCCGAGCAGCACGCGGCCGGGCAGGCTCGGGTTGAGGTTGTTGTCGTCGCGGAAGACCGGCGTGTCGATGCCGTCGCCGGTGCCGCAGTCGAGCTCGCGGACGATCACGTCCTGCGACACGTTGACCAGGCGCCGGGTGAGGTAGCCCGAGTCGGCCGTCTTGAGGGCGGTGTCGGCGAGCCCCTTGCGGGCGCCGTGCGTGGAGATGAAGTACTCCAGCACCGACAGGCCCTCCATGAAGTTGCTCTTGATGGGCCGCTCGATGGTCTCGCCCTTCGGGTTGTTCATGCAGCCGCGCATCCCGGCGAGCTGCCGGATCTGCTTGAACGACCCGCGCGCGCCGCTGTTGGCCATCATGTAAATGGGGTTGAGGCGGAAGAGGTGCTTCTCCATGGCGTCGGCGACCTCGTCGGTGGCCTGCTCCCAGAGCTTCACGACCTCCTCGTGGCGCTCCTCGGGGCTCATCTCGCCGAAGGCGAAGAACTCCTCGACCTCGTCGACCTTGGCGTCGTACTTGGCGATGATCTCGCCCTTGGTCGGCGGGACCACGATGTCGTTCTTCGACACCGTCAGGCCCGACTCGCTGGCGTAGCGGAAGCCGAGCGCCTTGAAGGCGTCGAGCACCATCGACACCGCCGTGGCGCCGTAGAGGTTCACCAGCTCCTCGATGAAGTCGCCGGTGTTGCGCTTGGTCAGGGTCTCGTGGCGCTCGGGGAACGGCACCGCCGTCAGCTCGTCCGGGTCGGCCACCGAGGCGAGGGCCTCGCGGACCTCGTGGTTGAACACCACCCGGCCGGCCGTCGTCACCCGGCGCGACCCCTCGGGCCCGCGGAGCTCGATGACGTCCTGCAGCCCGACCGCCCGCTGGTCCAGGGAGATGAGCACGGCCTCGACGCTCGCGAACGGGCGCGGCGGGCCTGACACCACGCCGTCGAAGGGCTTGTTGGTCCACTCGCCGCCCTCGGCGCGGGCCTCGTGGTTGCGCGGCAGCTCCCACTTGCGCGACTCGGGGTTCCAGAGCTCGATCAGCTCGACGGCGCGGCCGTCCGACTCGGTGTCCTTCTTGTTGCGGATGTCGAGCACCTGGGCGTAGGTGAGGTAGTAGAGGCCGAGCACCATGTCCTGGCTGGGCACGGCGATCGGGCGCCCGTGGGCGGGCGACAGGATGTTGTTGGCCGACAGCATCAGGATGCGCGCCTCGGCCTGGGCCTCGACGGACAGCGGCAGGTGCACGGCCATCTGGTCGCCGTCGAAGTCGGCGTTGAACGCCGTGCAGACGAGCGGGTGGATCTGGATGGCCTTGCCCTCCACCAGGACCGGCTCGAACGCCTGGATGCCCAGGCGGTGCAGGGTCGGTGCGCGGTTGAGCAGCACCGGGTGCTCCCCGATGACCTCCTCCAGCACGTCCCAGACCTCGGGGACCATGGCGTCCACGAGCTTCTTGGCCGCCTTGATGTTCTGCACCTGCTTGCGCTCGACGAGCCGGCTCATGATGAACGGCTTGAAGAGCTCGAGCGCCATCTGCTTGGGCAGGCCGCACTGGTGGAGCTTCAGCTCCGGGCCGGCCACGATGACCGAGCGGCCCGAGTAGTCGACGCGCTTGCCGAGCAGGTTCTGCCGGAAGCGGCCCTGCTTGCCCTTGAGCATGTCCGACAGCGACTTGAGCGGCCGGTTGCCCGGGCCCGTCACCGCGCGGCCGCGGCGCCCGTTGTCGAACAGGGCGTCGACCGCCTCCTGGAGCATCCGCTTCTCGTTGTTGACGATGATCTCGGGCGCGCCCAGGTCGAGCAGCCGCTTGAGGCGGTTGTTGCGGTTGATGACCCTGCGGTAGAGGTCGTTGAGGTCGCTGGTGGCGAAGCGGCCGCCGTCGAGCTGCACCATCGGGCGCAGCTCCGGCGGGATCACCGGGATCGCCTCGAGGATCATCCACCCCGGCTTGTTCAGGCTGCGCCGGAACGCCGACACGACCTTCAGGCGCTTGAGGGCGCGCGCCTGGCGCTGTCCCTTGCTGGTCTGGATCGTCTCGCGCAGGAACTCGGCCTCGGCGTCGAGGTCGATCTTCTCCAGCAGCTCCTTGATCGCCGCGGCGCCCATGCCGCCGGTGAAGAACTCGCCGAAGCCGTGCGGCGACCCGAAGCGGTCCTTCATCTCGCGGAAGAGCTGCTCGTCGACCTCGATCTGGCGGGGCTTGAGGTCCTTGAAGGTGAGCCAGGCGCGGGTGAGGCGGTCGATCGCCTCCTCCGTGTAGCGCTCGATGTCCTTCTGGGCGACCTCCGTCTCCTTGCGCAGGTCCGACTCGGCCTGCTTGCGATCGGCGTCGGTCAGCTCGCGCCGCGCCTCGGGGTCCTCCGAGGTGCGGTCGCGCTTCAGGTCGTCGATCCAGTACTCGTCCTCGTCGGTCAGGCCGGGGACGGAGCCCTCGCGCAGCCACTCGACCCGCCGCTCGAGGCGCTCGCCGAGCTCCAGCAGGCGCTCCTCCTTGTCCTGCTGGTACTGCTCGATGGTGGCGTTGACCTCGTCCTGGAGGCGGTCGAGCTCACCCGCACGCGCCTCCTCGTCGACCTCGGTCACGATCGAGCCCGCGAAGTAGAGGACCTTCTCCAGCTCCTTGGGGGCGATGTCGAGCATGTAGCCGATGCGGCTGGGGACGCCCTTGAAGAACCAGATGTGGCTGACCGGCGCGGCCAGGTCGATGTGGCCCATCCGCTCGCGGCGCACCTTCGCGCGCGTCACCTCGACGCCGCAGCGCTCGCAGATGATCCCCTTGTAGCGGACCCGCTTGTACTTGCCGCAGTAGCACTCCCAGTCCTTGGTGGGACCGAAGATCTTCTCGCAGAAGAGGCCGTCCTTCTCCGGCTTCAGCGTCCGGTAGTTGATGGTCTCGGGCTTGGTCACCTCGCCCGAGCTCCACTGCCGGATCTGCTTCGAGGAGGCCAGCCCGATCGTGATGGAGTCGAAGTTGTTGATGTCGATCAATCCCGCGCCTTTCTCGTGTGCCCGGCCCGCGCCCGCGCGCCGCGGCGTGACTCCGCCCCTGCATCGTCGGCGGTCGCCGGCACCGCGCCTCGCGGCGCCGTGCCGGCGACCCGCCGGGCCCCTCTAGACCTCCGTCCCGTCGCCGTCGGACGCGTCGGCCGAGGAGGCCACGACTTCGGCCTCGTCGTCCTTCGCAGTGTCCGCCGCGTCGGTCTCCTGCACGTCGCCGTTGCCGTCCCCCCGCCCGGCCCCGAGGCCGCCCGACAGGTCGATCCCCAGCTCCTCGGCCGCCCGCAGGAGGTCGTCGTCCTCCTCGCGCGCCGTGAACTCGGGCCCGGCCTCGCCCTCGACCTTGACGTCGAGCCCGAGGCTCTGCATCTCCTTCAGGAGCACCTTGAAGCTCTCGGGGATCGAGGGCTCCTGGATGTTCTCCCCCTTCACGATCGCCTCGTAGGCCTTCACGCGGCCGACCGTGTCGTCGCTCTTGATGGTCAGCATCTCCTGCAGGGTGTACGCCGCCCCGTAGGCCTCCAGCGCCCAGACCTCCATCTCGCCGAACCGCTGGCCGCCGAACTGCGCCTTGCCGCCCAGCGGCTGCTGGGTGACGAGCGAGTAGGGGCCGGTGGAGCGGGCGTGGATCTTGTCGTCGACCAGGTGGAGGAGCTTCAGCATGTACATGTAGCCGACCGTCACCTTGCCCTCGTAGGGCTCGCCGGTGCGGCCGTTGTAGAGCTTCATGCGGCCCGAGGCGCGCCGGCCCGGCCGGTCCTTGTCGTCGACCGACAGCTGGATCGGGTGGTTCGGGTGGCTCGCGGTCCAGTCCATCAGGACCCGGTCGACGTCCTCCGGGGTGGCCCCGTCGAACACCGGCGTCGCCACGAACGTGCGGCCCGCCTTGTCGCCGTTGGGACCCTTGTTCGCGTAGGCGTCGTCCACCCAGCCGTGGTGGGCGGCCCACCCGAGGTGGGTCTCGAGGATCTGCCCGATGTTCATGCGCGACGGCACGCCGAGCGGGTTCAGGATCATGTCGATGGGGGTGCCGTCCTCGAGGAAGGGCATGTCCTCCTCGGGGACGATCTTCGAGATGACGCCCTTGTTGCCGTGGCGGCCGGCGAGCTTGTCGCCCTCGGCGATCTTGCGCCGCTTGGCCACGTAGACGCGCACCAGCTCGTTCACGCCCGGGGGCAGGTCGTCGCCGTCGTCGCGGCTGAACACCTTGACGTCGATGACCTTGCCGCCCTCGCCGTGGGGCACCTTCAGGGAGGTGTCGCGGACCTCGCCGGCCTTCTCCTTGAAGATGGCGCGGATCAGCTTCTCCTCGGCGGTCAGCTCGGTCTCGCCCTTCGGCGTGACCTTCCCGACCAGGAGGTCGCCCGAGCCCACCTCGGCGCCGATGCGCACGATGCCGCGCTCGTCGAGGTCCTTGAGGGACTCCTCGGAGCGGTTCGGGATGTCGCGGGTGATCTCCTCGGCGCCCAGCTTGGTGGTGCGGGCGTCGATCTCGTAGGCCTCGATGTGGATCGACGACAGGCCGTCGTCCTTCACCAGGCTCTCGGAGATGATGATCGCGTCCTCGAAGTTGTAGCCCTCCCAGGACATGAAGGCGACGAGCACGTTCTTGCCCAGCGCCAGCTCGCCGCCGTCCGTGGAGCTGCCGTCGGCCAGCACCTGGCCGGTCTCGATGGCCTGGCCCTTGCGCACGATCGGCTTCTGGTGGATGAGCGTGCCCTGGTTGGAGCGGGTGAACTTGTGGAGCTCGTAGTGCTCCAGCTCGCCCTGGGCGTCCTCGACGATGAGGTGGTCGGCGTCGACCGCCGAGACCGTGCCGTCGGCGCGGCTGACCACGACGTCGCCGGTGTTAACCGCCGCGCGGCGCTCGATGCCGGTGCCCACCAGCGGGGCCTCGGTGATCATCAGCGGCACCGCCTGGCGCTGCATGTTGGCGCCCATCAGCGCCCGGTTGGCGTCGTTGTGCTCGAGGAACGGGATCAGCGCCGTCCCCACCGAGACGATCTGCTCGGGCGAGACGTCCATGTACTCGACGTCGGCCGGGTCGGCCAGGATCGGCTCGCCGCCCTTGCGGCAGAGCACCGGGCCCACCAGCTTGCCCTTGGCGTCGATCTCGGCGTTCGCCTGGGCGATGACCTTGTGCTCCTCCTGGGTGGCGTCCAGCGGCTCGACCACCGCGGTGACCTTGCCGTTCTTCACCTGCCGGTAGGGCGTCTGGATGAAGCCGAACTCGTTGACGGTCGCGTGGCTGCCGAGCGAGCCGATCAGGCCGATGTTCGGTCCCTCGGGCGTCTCGATCGGGCACATGCGCCCGTAGTGGGTGGCGTGGACGTCGCGCACCTCGATGGGGGCGCGCTCGCGGGTGAGGCCGCCCGCGCCGAGCGCCGACAGGCGGCGCCGGTGGGTGAGGCCCGCCAGCGAGTTGGTCTGGTCCATGAACTGCGACAGCTGCGAGGAGCCGAAGAACTCCTTCAGCGCCGCGACCACCGGGCGGATGTTGATGATCGTCTGGGGCGTGATCGTGTCGACGTCCTCGGTGCTCATGCGCTCGCGGACGACGCGCTCCATCCGGTAGAGGCCGATGCGGAAGGCCTCCTGGATGAGCTCGCCCACGGTGCGCAGGCGCCGGTTGCCGAAGTGCTCGTACTCGTCGAGCTCGCCGGCGATCTCGTCGCGCGGCATCGTGGCCGCGTCGGCCGCGAAGTCCTTCGACTCCTCGGGCAGGCCGATGCGGATCGGCAGGTCGACCAGCCGGCGGATCAGCTCCACCAGGTCGTCGGTCATGCCGGTCTGGCGGCCCGTGAAGCGCGGGCTGGTGAGCGTGCGCACCTCGGAGCCCACGTCGAGGCCCAGGCGGGCGTCGAGCTTGTAGCGGCCGACCTTGGTCAGGTCGTAGCGCTTGGGGTCGAAGAACAGCGAGCGCACGAGCGCGCGCGAGTTGTTGACCGTCGGCGGCTCGCCCGGCCGCTGCTTCTTGAAGACCTCGATCAGGGCGTGCTGCATGATGTCGCCCGAGCGGGCGTCGAGCTTCTTCTCCAGCGCCTCGATCTGCGCCTCGACCTCGGCGCGCTCGTCGGTGGAGGCGTCGTCGAGCCCCTTCGCGAGCTTCTTGATCTCGGCGACGACCTTGGCCATCTCGTTGAGGCTCTTGCGGTCGCCGGCCTGCGGCGCGCCCTCGGTCGCGTCCTTGTCCAGGGTCGCCTGGATGAACGGGTTGACCCGGTCCGGCTCGGAGGGGTGGCGGAAGAGGTTGGCGACGTCGTCGCGCGTGTAGCCGAGCGCGAAGAGCAGCGTCGTGACCGGCAGCTTGCGCTTGCGGTCGATGCGGACGTGCACCAGGCCCTTCTTGTCGATCTCGAGCTCCACCCACGAGCCGCGCGACGGCATCAGGTTGGCGATGAAGACCTGCTTCTCGCGGTCCTTGGGCTCCATCACGTAGGCGCCCGGCGAGCGGACGAGCTGGGTCACGATGACCCGCTCGGTGCCGTTGATGATGAAGGTGCCCCAGTCGGTCATCAGGGGCAGGTCGCCCATGAAGACCTTCTGCTCGCGGATCTCGCCGGTCTCCCGGTTGATGAAGGCGACCTCCATCGTCAGGGGGGCGGCGTAGGTCATGTCCTTCTCGCGGCAGTCCTTGATGGACTCGTTCGGCTGGATGTGGTCGAACGGCATGCCGGGCTCCCAGCCGCCCAGCGTGTACTTGCCGAACTGCACGGCGAGCGTGCCCGTGAAGTCCTCGATCGGGGAGATGTCGTCGATCGTCTCGCGGAGGCCGTCGTTGAGGAACCACTCGAACGACGAGCGCTGGATCGCGATGAGGTTCGGGACCTCCAGCATCTCGAGGTCCTTGAGGCCGTCGAAGACCTTCTGGAGCTTGGAGAAGGAGTAGCGGGCGCGGGCAGCGGGGCGGGTGCTCAAGTCGCGAGGCCTCCTGACGAGAGCGAGCGGTTGGCGGCAACGGCGCGCCTGGCGACGGGCGCGGGCGTAACGGCAAAGTCTAGCACCGGCACTGGGGCATGGCTACCCGTGCCCGCCGCTCCTCGCGGCGGGATCCGATGGGGCCGCTCCGGGCGGGAGGCCTCCGTCAATCGGACCCGGCGTCCAAGGCCTCGGAGGATATCACCGCCCTCGGCCGTCGG
>CAWFXQ010000006.1:0-9147 GCA_963819845.1 Miltoncostaeaceae bacterium | reverse complement strand
CGGACCGCAGGACGGCCGCGTCACCCTCAGAGGCCGCCGGCCCGCACCACCGGCTCGCCGTGGCGGTCGTGCTCGTCGAAGTGCTTGCGGACGAGCGGCCCGGGGATCGTCGGCGTGCCCGGGGACCCCTCGACCTCCCGCTCGCCGGCCTGACGCAGGGCGGCCAGGACCTGCGCCGGCGTCGCCGTCGGGTGGGTCGCCAGGTAGAGCGCCGCGGCGCCCGCGACGTGGGGCGAGGCCATGCTCGTGCCGCTCTCCTTCCGGTAGCTCCGCCCCGGCCAGGTGGAGCGGATGCACGCGCCCGGCCCCGCGATGGCGTGGGGCTCGTCGCTCGAGGGCCAGTTGAAGACGACCAGGAGGTCGTCGTCGTGCTCGTAGGCGGTGCCCTGGGGCCCGTAGAACGACTCGGTGAAGCTGAGCGCGTCGCCGTCCTGCTGGCGGCACGCGGCGCCGGTCGTGACGTGGTCGTCCCGGGCGCGCCCGCCCGGCAGGCCGTCGTAGTCGCCCAGGGCGGGCACCACGATCGTCTCCGGATAGGTCGCGGGGATGTAGCGCTTCAGGTCGTCGGCGGAGTTGCCCGCGCTCACGACCACGGTCACGCCCCGCCTCACCGCGCGGCAGACCGCCAGGTGGACGGGGTCGATCCAGGCGTTCGGGTTGTCGCAGGGAACGGATCCGGACGGCGCCCCGAGGCTGAGGTTCGCCACCTTGATCGGGCCGCCCTCGGCCGGGGAGCGGTCGGCGACGAAGTCGAGGGCGCAGATCACCCACGACCAGCGCCCGCCCCCGGTCTCGCCCAGGGCGCGGACGGACCAGATCCGCGCGCCGGGCGCGACCCCGACCACGCCGACGGCGTTGTCCTTGGCGGCGAGGATGCCGGCGACGTGGGTCCCGTGGCCGTTGTCGGCGACCGCGAAGGCGGAGTCCGGGCCGTCGCCGCAGTTCTTGCCGCCGACGACGTTGAGGTCGGGGTGGGGCGCGATGCCGGTGTCGATCACCGCGACGTCGACCGGCACCCGCTCGTCGGCGCCGTCGATCCGCGCCGTCGGGCTCTCGGTCGCGCCGATGCGCCGGATCCCGAGCGGGACCTGCTGCGGTGGCTGGACGACGAGCGCGCCGGCCGCCACCGGCTCGGCCAGCTCCGGGATCTCGAGCAGGCGGTCCGGGACCAGGCCGCGCACGGCGGGGTCGGCGCGCAGCGCGCTGCGCTGGGCGGGCGACAGCTCGGCGGCGTAGCCCCGGAGCGCGGTGTCGAAGACGGCGCGGGAGGACAGCCCGAGGCGGCGCGCGTGGGCCCGGGCGAGGTCGGCGGGACGCCCGGCGCCGTCCTTCAGCACGACGATGTAGGGGTCGCCATCGGAGGCCGGCACGGTGATCAGCCGGCTGCGCACGACGGCGTTCCCGGACCCGGTGACGAGCCGTACCAGACGGGCGCCGGTGCTCGCCGCGAGGTCGAGCTCGAGCGAGCCGTCCGCGCCGGTGCTGGCGGCACGGAGGGGGCGCCAGGCGCCGCCCCGTCGCACCTCGGCGCGCACCCGCTGGCCCGCGACCGGCTCGCCGGTGGCGTCGCCCAGCACGGCCCGGACCACGTCGTCCAGCCGCTGCACCCGGATCGCGCGGGGCGGCAGGCTCCCCTCCAGGCGCACGGTCGCCAGGACCGCCTGGATCTGCGCCCGGTTCCAGACCGACGGAGGCACCGGCCCCGCCGGTCCCTGGACGAAGAAGCGCCCGAAGTCGCCGCCGGCGACGTCGTGCGAGGGACTGAGGGCCGACAGCCGCACCAGGAGCGCGCGGCCCCGTGAGAGCGGCAGCGCGAGGGCGGCCTCGTACTGCGCCCGGCCCTCCGACCCCGGGGTGAGCGTGAGCACCCAGGGCGCGGCGATCGATCCGGCGCTCCGGCCGCGCACCAGGCGGGGGACGGGGATCGTCCCCTCGGCGATCACCGGCCACCCCTGGACCAGCGATGCCCGCGGCACCGCCGCGAGTGGCCCGGCCCGCTCGATCGTCACGTCCCAGTCGATGTTGGAGGTCGAGCCGAGGCCGCCGGCCTCGGAGGCGTAGCGGGGCCCCTTCCAGCTCCCGCTGTCCTCGTCCCCCGTGCCGGTATCGACCACGTACGAGGGCGGCAGGTCGAACGACACGGCCAGGCTCCGGGGGAGCTCGCGCTCGAGCTGCGACAGCGCGACCCGCTGGGTGGCGCCCGCCGCGGGGGCGGCGCACACGAGGAATGTGGTGAGCGCCGCGGCCAGGGCGACGACGGCGAGGCGTCGTATTTCGGGGCCCCTTCGAGGACGAAGTCCCGCGAGGGTATGCCGGTGCGGTGCCGGGCGGCAACCGCGCGCCGTCGACCTCGAAGCAAGCGGCGGCGCGGCTCCGCCGTCATCTGCGCCCCTGGGGCGCGACCTCGGTCTTGATCGCGACCACTTGGTCCAGCCGTCTAAGTACTCGGCTTCGAGACCATTACGCCCCCGAGGCCAGGTGGGTCCCCGGGCCCACCCAGCAGGCGCCCCCCGGCCGCTCAGCAGCCGATGCGCGCCTCGACCCGGCAGACGTCGGCGCCCGGGCCCCCGCGTGCGATGTCGCGGCCGGCGAGGCCGAGCAGGCGGTCGACGCCGGGGCCGCCGAGCATCACGTCGCGGCCCGGCCCGCCCAGGATCCGGTCGGCGCCCGGTCCGCCGAGCCCGCGGTCGGCGCCGGCGCCGAGGCAGATCAGGTCGTTGCCCCCGAGGCCGCGCACGAGGTCGTTCCCGCCGAGGGCGGCGATCACGTCGCGCTTGCCGGTGCCGCGGATGACATTGCGCCGCGCGGTTCCGACGATCGTGGCGCGCTGCCCGGCGCAGCGGACGGCCGAGCGCGCTGCGGGCCCCGGCGAGGCCACGGGGCCCGCCGGCGCTGGCCCGCCCGGCACCCCGAGCACGTCGCGCCGGAAGATGTCGCCGACGGCGTCGTCGTCCTCGGCGGAGAGGTTGTCGGCCTCGGAGGGGAAGGCGACGTAGCGGCCGTCGTCCGAGATCGCGGCGAAGCGCGAGTCGGCGTCGCCGCCGGCTCCGGCAGGCCCGGCGGCGCGGCTCACGAGCGTCGTCGTGGCGGCGACGAGGTCGCGCACGAAGATGTCCACGACCGGGTCGGCGTCCTCGGTCGAGAGGGTGGTCGCCGCCGACATGAAGGAGACGTAGCGGCCATCGTCCGAGATCGAGGGCTGCTCGGAGTCCGCGTCCCCGGCCGCTCCGGCTGGCCCGGTCGCCCGGCTCACCAGCGTCGTCGTGCCGGCGACGCGATCGCGCACGAACACGTCCTCGACCGGGTCGATGTCCTCGCCCGAGAGGTTCGCCGAGGCCGACTTGAAGGCGACGTAACGGCCGTCGGCCGAGATGCTCGGGTCGTTCGAGGCGCCGTCCCCTGCGGCCCCGGTCGGCCCCGTGACGCGGCTCACCAGCGTCGTCGTGTCGGCAACCAGATCCCGCACGAAGATGTCGCGGGTCGCCGGCGTGGCGTCGGCGGTCAGGTTGTTGGCGTCCGACTCGAACGCGACGTAGCCGCCGTTCCCCGAGACCACCGGGACGAACGAGCTCGCATCCTGGGAGATCAGGCCGAGGCCGGTCGGGCGGCTCACGAGCCTCGTCGTGCCGGCGTCGATGTCGCGGACGAAGAGGTTGAGCAGCAGGTCGTTGTCGATCGCCGAGAGGGTGTCGTCCTGGGACTGGAAGGCGACGAGATGGCCGTCGGCCGAGATCGTCGGCGCGGCGCCGGAGGCCGGCGTGCCGTCCTGCCCGTCCTCCCGCGTGACGAGGATCGTCGCGTTCGCGACGGTGTCGCGCCGGAACACGTCCGCCATCGTGTCGTCGTCGATGGCCGAGAGGTTGTCGGAATCCGAGTCGAACGCCACGTAGCGGCCATTGGCCGATACCCGCGCGAGGAACGTGCGGTCGTCGCCGCCCGCCCCGGCCTCCCCGTCGGCGCGGCTGATCAGCGTCGTCGTGCCGGTCGCCGTGTCACGCAGGAAGGCGTCGATGACGAGGTCCTGGTCGGCATCGGAGAGGTTGGTCGCCAGGGAGGTGAAGGCGACGAACCGGCCGTCGGCCGAGATGTCCGTGTTGAACGACCCGCCGCCGGCCGCGGCGGCGCCGCCCGTCGCGCGCGAGACGAGGTCGAGATCGTCCTTGGCCGCTAGGGCCGGCAGCGCCAGGGCGCCGACCAGCGTCGCCGCCAGCGCGGCCTCACACACCCGTCGTCTCGCCCGAGCGCCCATTGCAGGGCGAGCCTACGTCGGGCAACGCACGGAGGGCCAGCCCGCCGGTCCCGGAGGCCGTGGCCAGCAGCCGTGTCGTCAGCGACCGCCAGCAGCTCCGACCGGCCGGCTGGGATCCTCCCCAAGCGTGCCCATGCTGGAACACGACGTTGGCGACCTCGGCCCGGCGTGCGAGTGTGCGGGCCCCAGCGGCGCCGTAGCGCCAGAGCCTGAGGGCGTCCCCTCCTCGGAGGCATAGGCCAGGTAGATGCCGCTGGCGCCGAGCCTGCCGGTGATCGGAGCGCCTGTGAAGACGCTGAAGCGGCCGGCCGGGGTTGGCCGGCGCTCACCCACGACGCCGGTCGGCGTGGTGGTCAACATGTCACCCTAAGACGCCATCAGCGCCTAAAGGCCCTGCCGTCCCTGCTGGGGCAGCCGCCAGATCCTCGTTCCGGTGGTCCAAGGCGGAGCGCTCACGCGCACCCCGTCCGGAACCCGTCGGTGCTCGCCGTTCGCCGGCTCAGGGGGCCGAGGGGGACGCCCACTGAGGCCCCGAGGGGCGCCGCCCGGTGCAGGGCGCTGGGCTCGCTCCTACGCGCCCGCGGCCTCGCGGGCACGATCGAACTTCTCGCTCGGCTCGTCAGGCCCCACCCGGCACACCGCCAACGCACAGGTACCGCAGCCCCTCGGCCCCGACCCGAACCTTCCGCCGCGTGCCCGGAGCGATGGCGACCAGGGTCTCGGGCCCAAACTCGAGCGACTCGCCGTCAACCTCGATCCACCCGGAGCCACCCAGCCCGACATAGAGCTCCTCTTGCCCGCTCCCGGCCTCGTCGTGCTCGGGCGGGCCGTCGTCGCCGGGCCGGAAGTCGAAGAGCTGGACCCCGAAACCCGTGATGCCCATGTCGTGGCGGACAAGCGCGACGCGTCCCCCGAACGCCCGCCTGAGCTCCGCGACGGTCCTTCGCGCGTGCGCCATCCTCCCCCTCCCCGTGACCGCCGTTCCCGGCTGGTGCGGGCGTCATCGCGTACGGACCCGGCGCGGCGAGCTCGAGGGTCGTGCTCGCAACTCCGCTCGATGCGACGGTGGATCGAGCGGTAAAGGCCGAAGCCGGCAGTTGCAGCGCGGCGCTGGCCGACACCTTTGGGGCGCGTCGTGTGTGGACGGTGGCGATGATCCTCGTCTGGCTCTGGCAAGCCGAGCGCTCACGGCTCGAGGGCGCTAAGCGCCCGCGAGTCGGGGATCCGGGGATCCCCACTCAGCTCTCCAGCGTCATTGAGCAGCGCATCCTGGCGTTCGCCTGGCCCCCGTGGGCTTCGGCGCGCCCGGATCCCCGAGGGCGTGCGAGGAGCTCAAGCACGGCCTGATGATCCGTCGCCATCGGCATACGCTTAGGACGAGCGCCGGCGGACCCGGGCCGCTGTGGCGCCCCGAGTAAACCGCAAAGGAGCTGGCCATGCCCTACGAGCTGCCCCCGCTTCCCTACCCCTACGACGCGCTCAAGCCGCACATCGACGAGGAGACGATGCGGCTCCATCACGATAAGCACCACCAGACCTACGTTGACCAACCTCAACGCGGCGATCGAGGGCACCGAGTGGGACGGCCGCCCGCTCAAGCAGGTGCTTGACCTGCTCGACCTCATCGCCGAGGAGAAGCGGACGGCCGTCCGCAACAACGGCGGCGGCCACGCCAACCACGCCCTCTTCTGGGAGACCATGAGCCCGGAGGGCGGCGGCGAGCCCGACGGCGCGATCTGGCGACGGCGATCGACGACACCTTCGACGGCCTCGCCGAGCTCAAGCGGCAGATGACCGACGCCGGGCCTCAAGCGCTTCGGAAGCGGCTGGGCGTGGCTCGTCCACGACGGGACCGGCCTGGTCGTCGTCTCCACCCCGAACCAGGACACGCCCCTGATGGACGGCCACACTCCGCTGCTCGGCGTCAACGTCTGGGAGCACGCCTACTACCTGCGCTACGAGAACCGCCGCGCCGACTACCTGGAGGCGTGGTGGAACGTCGTCAACTGGCAGCGGGTGGCCGAGCAGCTCGCGCAGGCCGGAGGCCGCAAGGCGTGACCGTCATGTAGGCCTCCGCGCCGGCGGGGACGGGTACTTCGGCCACACGCTACCGCTATGGACGAGAGAGCAGGAGCGACGGCACAGGCTGCCCGCCGCCGGGGGCTCTGTGGCGTCTGAAGGTGACATGTTGACGGCCATGCCCAGGGCGTCCACCACCAGCTGGGCGCGCATGTCGTCGCCCATCGACCCAGCCCACGATGCGCCGGCTCCAGGCGTCCATCACCACGGCCAGGTAGAGGTAGCCCTCCCAGGTGGGCACGTAGGTGAGGTCGGCGAACCACCTCTGGTTCGGCCCGTCGTTGCCACCCTCACGGACGGACGGCGCCGACGGGTTTGGAGGCCTCCCGATCGCCGACCGATCGGGATCACCCCTTCTACGACGGCGCGCGTTAGCCCACCTCGAACCCGGCAAAACGTTGCCGGGCGCTCCACTGGCCCGATAGCCGGTCCGTTCGCTCTGGCGCCCAGAGCACCCAAGGGACTCATGCCTTCTTTTCCAGTGATCCTCCCATCCCGAACGGACGTCGTCAGCTGTGCCATCAGCGCATCATCCGGTGTGCACCGGGCGCCCCGACGTCGCTGAGCTCCGGGGCCGGCGGGGTCGCGCGCTGAGGGGAGCGACGCGAGCCCCGCCGGAACCAACTGAGGCCCGGGGCAGCAGCGCTCTCGCGCTTCGCCCTCCGGTCCGGGGAGGCGCGGGCGCGTGCCCGCCGCCGCCCGACGGGGTACGGTTGGGCCGATGGAGACCGCCTCCGACGGGCTGCCGACCCGCTTCGGCGGCCGCTACGAGCTGCGGGGCCTCCTGGGTCGGGGTGGGATGTCGCGCGTGCACCGGGCCGCCGACCTGCGGCTGGGCCGTGACGTCGCCCTGAAGCTGCTCGAGCCCGGTGTCGCCGACCGGCCCGACGCGCGGGCGCGGCTGCGCCGCGAGGCCCGCGCCCTGGCCGCTCTCAACGACCCGCGGATCGTCCGGGTGCTCGACATGGGGGAGGAGGGCGGCCTCCCCTACCTGGTGATGGAGCTCGTGGAAGGCGAGGGCCTGGCCGAGCGGCTGCGGGCCGGGCCCCTGCCCGCGCCGCTGGCCGCGCGGATGGGCGCCGACGTGGCGGGCGCCCTCGCGCTGGCCCACGGGCGGGGCATCGTGCACCGCGACGTCAAGCCGCAGAACCTGATGCTCACCCCGGAGGGCGGGGTCAAGGTGCTGGACTTCGGCATTGCCCGCCCGATCGAGGGCGGGACCACGGTGACCCAGGCCGGCATGGCCGTGGGGACCCTGGGCTACATCGCCCCCGAGGTGCTGGCCGGCCGGCCGGCCGGGGCGGCCGCCGACGCCTACGCCTTGGGGGCGACCCTCCACCACGCGCTCACCGGCGCCGCGCCGGGGCCCGGCGGGCCCGACCGCGCGCTGGCGCTCCCGCCCGAGCTGCGCGGAGTCGTGAACGACTTGCTCGCGCCCGAGCCCGAGGGCCGTCCCAGCGCGGAGGAGGCCGAGGCGCGCCTGCGCGCGGCGGCCGAGGGACCCACGCGGGTGCTCGCGCCGGCGGAGGGTCGCACCCGCCCGCTGGTCGAACGGGCCCCCGGGCGCCGCTGGGTCCCCTGGGCGGCGGTGGCCGCCGTCGGGGCGGGCGTGATCGCAGCCGTGCTGATCCTTGTCGGCGGCTCGGGGAGCCCGCCCGCGAGCACGACCCCCCTGACGACGCCAGCGCCGGCGACGACGGTCCTGGCGACGCCAAGGACGCCCGCTCGCACGGTGACGGCGCCGCCGACGACGGTCCTGGCGACCCCGACGCCCGCAGCGGACCGCGACGACCCGAGGGCCGGAGGGAAGCCGGGCAAGGGTCTGGGGAGGGAAAAGGAGCCCAAACCGGCCAAAGGGCCCAAGCGCGAGCGGGACTAGGCGAGCGCGAGTTGGCGAGCATGCGGGGAACCAGGGCAGCACCGGAGCCCTGCGACGCCCTCGCGTGCCTCCGGGCGAGCGGCGCCACGGACCGACGCCGCTCGCCAGGCTCTCCGACGGGCGGACACGATGGCCGGGCCGCCCATCTCGTGGAGGTTATTTCGACGGCCGTGACCGGCGCCATCCCGAAGCCGTGCCGCACGAGACCGGCTCAGGGCGATCGGACCGGGGGCGCTAGGGCCTCGTCGGCGTTCTCACGGTGGTCGAGCCGATCGGGTTGATGCGGGGGGCCAGCGGGTAACCGAGGTCCCCCGGGCGTCGGGACCGGGGGGGTTCCGGGAGAGCGTTGGAACACCGCTCAGGATGCGTCCGGCATCCGCGGGCGGACGGGAAGCGACGAGCTTCTCGTCCGCCCGCCCCGGAATCTTGAGGGGACGCCGATCGGGTTCTCAGCTTGACGGCGGGTAGTCCTCCGGCCCGAGCCGTGCTAGCGCGCCGATCACCGCTTCGCGCTGCTCCTCGGTCAGCCGCCCCAGCCGCCGCCGCCCTCGTCGGCGTCAACGTCGGGCAGGTCGCGCGCCAGGCGTGCGAGCTCGCGCAGGGCCTCGTCCTCGGCCCAGCGCTCGAGTAGCGGCGTGGTCATAGGCGAGCCTAACCCGGAAGCATGCAGCGGCGCACCGCCTCGGCCCCGGCGCTCTTGCTCAGGTGCCAGGCGGGGGTACCGGCTGCGACCGCTCTTAGGAAATGCGCAACGCTCCGGATGTGGCTTAGGTCTTCTTGGCGTAGACCTCCATGCCGGTGAAGTCAACCTGGACGCAGGGCTCATCGCCCACGACCCAGGCGTCGTGGCCCGGGGGGATCGACGAGGGGGATCCAGCCCCCCGGGCGATCAGCCGCAGATGAGGCTCATCGGCCGCCCGGTGGGTCAGAGCGCCGCTGC
>CAWFXQ010000005.1:0-23527 GCA_963819845.1 Miltoncostaeaceae bacterium | reverse complement strand
CTTCTCCCGTCGGGGAACGTGGGCCGGCCCGGCTCAGGCCGGGACGCGGTACAGTCGAGGTGCGCGTCGAGCGCGGCGAGTCCGGCCGCGTCGGCCGGCGCGGCGCGAAAGCCGATGTGCCCGTCGGGTCGCACCAGGACCGCCCCCGGGGTGGATAGGCGGCCCGCCGGGGGTCGCCGGTTGCGCTGGCGACGTCCTCGAGCCCGCGCCAGCGGCGGCGCAGGCGCGCGACGCCCGCATTGTCCGCGGCGCCGAAGAGCAGCACCTGATTCCTCGTGCCGCCGAGCGCGGTGCGATCGGGATAGCGTTGCGGCGGGCCCGGGGGCCGGTGGCGGCTCTTCTCCGGGGCCGAGGTGCTCACCCACGAGGGAGCTGCTGGCGTACGAGACGTCGAGCATGCAGCGAGATCGCGCCAGCGCCGCCAGCTGAGCGCGGGTCGGCGGGCTCCCGCGGACGCCCGTCCGCGCGACTCCACGGCCCCCCGGGCCAGCCCGTGAATGCGGCCCGAGACCTCGAGCACGTGACGGTCGGCGGCGAGGCGCTCGAACTCGAAGCTCTCGAGCAACGCGGGGCGGCCCCGGCCGCGCAGCGCGAGCGCGAGCTTCCAAGCGAGGTCGTGGGCGTCGTGAAGGCCGGAGTTCAGGCCCTCGCCACCGAAGGGGCTCGAGAGGTGGCCGGCGTCGCCGAGCAGGAAGCGTCGTCCCTCTGCCAGTCGCGAGACCAGGCGGTCGTGCATGCGGAAGGGCGCCGCCCACGCGACGTCGTCCACGAGGATCTGGCCGGCCAGCCGCGGGTCGATCGTGGCCGCGACCGCGTCGATCGACGTGTCGTCGCCAGGCGCTCGGCCTCGTCGTCGTCGAGATCGCCCACGAACGTGATCCAGCGCTCGTCGGGGAGCGGCGCGAGCATCACGTAGCCCCCCGAGGCGGCGACCAAGGCCGACCCGTCTCGCGGCAGGCCGCAGCGGACTCGCACGTCGGCGACCAGCGCGGTGCCCGGATAGGTGCCGCCCTCCAAGACCTCGCCCATCGAGGCCCGCGTGACGCTGTGCGCGCCGCCGGCGCCGATGACCCACGCTGCCTCGACGGTCTCCCGCGTCCCGTCGGTCCGCTCCAGCCCGACGACCACCCGGTCGTCCCGCGCCTCCAGGGACGACGCCGCGACGCCGCGCTCCACGACGCCACCAAGCTCCACCAGCCGGTCGGCGAGGATCCGCTCCGTGCGCGGCTGGGGCAGGCTGCACTGGAACTCCCACGGCAGCCGACGCCCGCGAAGGCCAGCTCGCCCACCGGCCGCAGGCCCGCATCGAACACCCTGGCGAATCCCAGATGGACCGAGGCGGCGAGCGCCGCGTTGAGGACCTCCGCCCGGGCGAGGATCTCGAGCGTCCCCGGCTGGAGGGCGGTGGCGCGGGCCTGGCGGTGCGGCTCAGGCTGGCGCTCGACGACGCGGGTCGGCACGCCGTTGCGCGCGAGCTCGGCCGCGGCGAAGGGCCGACGGCCCCGCGCCGATCACGAGCACCTCGACCTGAGCCTTGCTCACGGCCGCCATCACCACCGGCTCGCTGAGCGCCAGCGCCTGGGCCGTTCGGCCAGCAGCGGCAGGAGGGTACGGCTTAGCCCCGTCACCTCCGAGATCGAGCGCGTCGAGGGGCGGTTCTCAAGCCGTCGAGGCGTTCGGGCAGCAGGTGGCAGTGCCAACCGGCCGCCTGCACGGCGGGGCCAAGAGCCTCTGCGGCCCTCGCTGCTCCTATTGTGGAGGATCAGGCGTTCGGTCCGCACCAACGACGACCGCTCCGGACGAGCACCGGGCGTCCTCGAGATGCCAGCCCGTGCCTCGCGTGGTGGCCTGCTGCTCGCGTGGTGCGGGCGAGCGTCGCGACGACGGTCGCGCGGTCGTCGTCACAGGCCCGGTGGCCCGCGCGCGAGGCGTCGCGGCTGCCCTGGGGATGGTCGTTCGGCGCCTTGACCCACTTCGGGGTCCTTCCGACTCCGACGACCACGAGCCCTCCGGGTCGCCGGCGCCGACCCGCCAGCCCTTGAGGGAGCGCTGGCCGGCGCCGGGAAGTCCACCACGTGAGAGACTTGACTCCCTGTTCAGGCGGGTCGGACGCCTCGGGCAACCGCCGGTCCGCGTTGAGGGCCTCGGGGACTCTATGGCCCGTGGCGCTCGGACCCCGCACCCGCGGCCTTTTGCGGCCGGATCACCGGCACCAGGATCCGGCGCTGCCCCCAGCAAGTCGGCGGGGCCGTCAGGGGCGCTCGATGGCGACCGAGGGTGACATGCTGACGTACGCGTCCACCGGCCCCCTTGCTGCGGCCGGACCTGGTGGCGCCGCGCGCCGCGCAGCTGACGAACTCTCGTCGTCGGCTGGGCCCCACTGCATCAGGAAGCCGGCCGCAGAAGTCGGATGAGCTGCTCGGCCGGCTCGGGCGGAAGGACGCAGGGAGAAGTGGCCCCGCGCCGCCTCGATGCGCAGGAGCACCGCGTCCAGCACGAGACCTCGTACTTGTCCGGGTCCGGCGATACGGGCCGGTGCCGTTGCCGCCGTGTGATGGAGCGGAGAGAGAGACCGGCTCCCCCTTGTCTCGCCGGGCCGGAGCGTGCGACGGTGGGAGAACCGTGCGCATGATCGCCCTGACGATCGCCGTCGCCGCGGTCGCGGTCGTCGCCCACGGGGCCCCGCGGGCCGACGCCCAGGTGCCGGACGTCCCGGCCGCCGACTACGACCTCGGCGTACGGCGCTTCGTCGAGCCCGGCGGCACGGGCCGGTTCGCCCGCATCCCGATCCGCCTTTGGGGGGCCGTCGCGGTGCCGGCCGGCAGCGGCCCGGCGCCGGTCGTCGTGGTGGGCCACGGCTCCCACGGCGACGGCTGCCCGGGTGAGTTCGGCGACTGGCCCTGCTTCGGCGTGGAGCAGCGCAACGACCTGGGCCTGCGCTACCTGGTCCGTCAGCTCGCCAGGGTCGGCTTCGTCGCCGTCTCCCCCGACGTGAACGCGTCGTTCACCGGCGGCTTCGGGGAGACCCAGGACCATGAGTACCGGCGCTACGGCGAGGTGGTTGACGCGACCCTCGACGCCCTCCGCACCGCATCCGCGGGCGGGCCGAACCGGTTCTCCGTGCCACTGCAGGGGCGCGTGGACGCGACCCGCATCGGGCTGATCGGGCACTCCCGGGGCGGGAAGAACCTGCTCCGCTGGGCCGCCGCGAACCGGGCGGCCGTCGGCGCGATCGTGCTCGTGGCGCCCCTCTTCGATCGCTCGGTGAGGGTGCCCGACGTGCCGACGGCCATGCTGCTCGGCACGTGCGACGATGACACGGGCCGCACGGGCGCGGGCTACCTGACGGCCGCGCGACGCGATGCCGGCCGGACGCAGCCCTTCTGGAGCCTCACGATGCGCGGCGCGAACCACAACTTCTACAACCGCACGCTCGTGCGCCTGCGCAACGACGACGCCGCCGGGGCGAAGGGGCGCTGCGCCCGGTCGCGCAGGCCGAAGGCGACCGGCCAGCAGGCCTTCCTCGTCCGCATCGCCTGGAATCACCTCACGCGCGCGCTCCTGGCGGCGCCGGCGACGCCCTGGCAGCTCCCCGGCGCGACGTCAGGGAGCCTCTACGGTCAGAGGGTGACGCTCAGCACCGACCGCGTGGGGTGACCTCCCCGAGGGCGCGGCGGCCAGGCCGATCGCCCGTGCGTGGGGGGCGATCCGCGGCCTGATGGCGTCTTTCCTCGACATGCTCACGATGATCTCTACCGCTACGGCGGCGGGGCGGCCGCCCCCTGGAGGTACGACACGCGCTGTCATTCACGGTGACCGAGCCGCCCTGGGAGTGGATCACACGCGCCGTTATCCCGGGCGAAGAGGCGGCGTTGGAGCGCATGCGCTGGGTCCTGCACGGCGCCCGATGAGGACCGGCGACTCGCACCTCCTCACTTCGGATGGCCTCGATGGGGACTCTCGCGGACGCCCGCGGCATCAGCGGCCGGCGCCGGCCCTCTTAGCTCGAACTTCGATGGAGGTGCTCTCGAGCCGTGTCCTTCTGTCTCCCCGCGACCTCGAGCGCTCGCTGCGTTTCTATGAGGAGACGCTCGGCTTGGCCGTCTACCGGGAGTGGGGCCGGGGGCGCGAGCGCGGGGTCGCCTTCTTCCTCGGCGGCGGGCTCCTCGAGGTCTCGGGTACATCGGTCGGGCCGGTCGTCGGGCGCCGTCCGACTGTTCCTCCAAGTACGCGACGTGCGCGCCGTGCGCGAGCGCCTCGCGGCGCGGGGCGTCCCAGTCGAGGAGGAGCCGACCGTCCGGCCCTGGGGACTGTTCGAGATGGTCGCCCGTGATCCCGACGGCCTGGCGCTCGTGTTCGTCGAGGTGCCGCCCGACCATCCGCTCCGGCGTCGCGGCTGACTGCCCCGGCGCGGAGGACGGTGCCTCCCGGGGAGCCTCGGCATCCGGATCGACCGCGACGCCGATCAGCGCGAGGGGCCATCCGCTCGGCCCTCGACGGCGGCCGCCGCCAGTGCCACGTGGGCCCAGCGCAGCTCCCCCTCGGCCAGCAGCGCCTCCCGGGCAGGCGCGGCAAGCAGGCCCTGGAGGGCCGTGATCGCTTCGCGGGCCTGCGCACGCTCCCGTGGCGGCAGCGGCGTGTGCCAGCCCTCCGCCTTCGCCCGATCGGCCAGCGTGGAGAGGGTCCGGAGGGCCTCCTCGCGGGTCACCGAGCCCAACGCTACCCATCGGCGTGCGGCAGACCCTCAGCCCGCCGGTCGCTGCCAGCTCGGCACGCTCGCGAAGCGGGCATGCCCGCTCATTCGCGGGCGCCGACCTGATCGGCGAGTTCTACGATCGCTGCGATCAGCTTCTCGCCGTCGAGCAGAGCGCGGTCGTTGTGGTCCGCATCCTGGATCTGGACCACGCGCGTCGGACCGCGCGCCGCTTCGGCGACGGCGCGGCTCTGCTCCGGCGGCACGATCGAGTCCTGGGAGCCGTAGACCACTGTGGTGGGCACCTTCACCCGCGCCAGATGCTCGACGAGCCGGTAGCGGTCGCGAAGTAGCGTCCTGACGGGCAGGAACGGGTAGTGGATGCGCCCGACCGAGGCGAGATCCGTAAACGGCGAGCGGAGCGCCAGCCCGGCCGGCGCGTGCTCGGTCGCCAACTCGGCCACCACCGCCGCGCCCAAGCTCTCCCCGTAGTAGAGGAGGCGGTCGGACGGAACGCCGGCGACCTCGACGAGGAACCGGCGCGCGGCGCGAACGTCGCGAGCGAGGCCGTCCTCGGTCGGTCTGCCCGGATTGCCGCCGTAGCCTCGGTAATCGAACAGCAAGACGGCCAGACCCCGTGTGGCGAGCGCGTGCGCAAGCGGGGCGCGCAGCGAGCGGTTGCCGGCGTTGCCGTTGGCCACGAGCACTGCCAAGGCGCGCTCGGGCTTCCCGGCTGGGACGAACCACCCGCCGAGCTCCAGCCCATCGGACGTGTGGAGCGCCACCTCGCGTGCGCCGGGGAGCATCTCAGCCGGCGATGGCACCGCGGCCGGGAACGGCAGGTAGATGAGGCGGCGCTGGAATCCCCACAGCAGCGCGAGCACGGCGAGAACCGCGAGCGCGACGAACCCGGCCTGGATCACCATGCACAGTCTGCCGGAGCGCCTCTCGCGCCTCCCCCCGGGGCGGATGCTGCTGACGGCCGACTGAGTCGGAGCCGGAGTGGAGCTGGGGGCCTCATCGCGGGGCGCCATCACCGACGCCCAGCCGAGGACGCGGTGGCGGATGGGCGCTCACGCCGGGGCCGCACCGGGGGGCGCACGCTGCGTGGCCTGGGCGGGGGGACCACCCGAACGAGAATCTGGGCACTGCCCCAGCAAGTCGGGCAGGGCCGCCAGAAGCGGCGCGATGGCGTCTAAGGGCGACATGCTTGCCGCCATACCGACGGCCCTGGGCGGCGGTCACCGTCGCCTTCAGGGGTCTGGACGTCGGCCGGGTTGCCGGCATCGACCTGATGAAGGTGGCCTTGTAGCCGAACTCGGTGGCTGCCTGGAGCTTGCCGCGGCGGATCGGCCGCGCATCGCGATCGGCCAGGCCGATAGTCCGCTGCTCTTGGCTCGATGGGGTAGCGTCCCCGCACGGCCCGCTCACGGCCCGGTGACGATGCCGATCGACCCGCTCGTCCAGCAGTCCTGGCTCTTCCTCCCGCCGCTCGGGATGCCCCTCTCCCTGCGTCTCCGCAACGGCCGCTTCGGCGAGCTGCGACCACGGCCGCTCGACGAGGAGACCGGGTGCACGGCGACCCAGGTCATCCCGGCCGGGCACCCCGACAACCCGACCGGCGAGGACCTTCCGGTCGCCTTCGGGATCCACCAGGCGGTCGATCTCGACGCGGCCGCCGGGGACTGCGTCTACGCCGCCTACGGCGGTCGCGTGATCGAGGTGGAGGTCAGGCCCGGGGGCACGGCCGGCAACCTCAGCATCGACCACCACCCCCGCGGGCTCGGCTTCGTGACGAGCTACAACCACGTCGCGGAGATCGGCGTCGCCGTCGGCCAGCGCGTACACGAGGGGCAGCCGATCGCCGCGGTGTCGGCCGCTCCCGACGAGCCTCACCTGCACTTCGAGCTCTGGGCGGTCCTCGACCGCCGCGAGCCCGACGGCCCCCTCGGGGACAGCGACAAGGTGCCGATCGATCCCGTCCGGGCGCTCTACGAGTGGGAGCGGCGGCTGGTGCCCGACGAGCCCCTGCCGGGCGTCCAGTCGGCGGAGACGATCGGCGTCACGCTCATCGAGGCCGTCCCGTTCTTCGTCGTCGCTCTCGCGGCGGGCGGCGAGCTCCACGTCCCGATGTACGAGCCGATGGCGCGGGACGAGCGGGCCATCGTCGCCGTGTTGAGCGCGGCGCACCAGCGGGCGGCGGGTCTCGAGCTCTTCGTCCGCGAGTCGGCGTTCTGGGGAGTGGACGTCGTCACCCGGGCCCGCCTCGCCGGGGGAGGCCGAACCGTCGGCGACTAGCGCGTCGCCGAGGGCTCAGACGACGGGGTCGGCGGCCTCGAAGCGCATGCCGCGGGAGCCCTCGCCGCGGCCGGAGCGCTTGTCCCGCCTCAGCCAGAGGACCGTCCCGCCCTCCTGCGTGCGGGCGAGCTGGAGCAGGCGCCGCACCACGATGCCCGAGCGCGGGACCTCCTCCTCGGCGAGCAGGAGATCCTCGGCGGGGTCGAGGGCGGGGTCGGCGCGGAGGAGGACACCGCGCGGGTGGGCCAGGTCGTTCGAGCCGTCGGCCCGGAAGCGCAGGATCGTGCCCCGCAGGAGCTCGACCGCCCCCACGTCCGCGGGCGCGCGGGGGTCGGGGACGGGGACGATCTGAATCCAGTGGTCGGGGACCGGCGTCATCATGCGGTAGAAAATGGCGCTCCTGTCGCTTCCGTGGGTCAGTTACGTGAGGGATCGGCCGGGAAGGGGCGGGCATATGCCACCGAGGGTGAGCATCGCCAGGGCGATCAGGGCGCCGGCAGAGTGAAAGCTGTAGGCCCGGCGGGTGATCAGGCGGATGGTGGTGTTGGCCGCCAGCCTGCTGATCGAGCAGAACGACGACTGGTTGGTCGGGCGGCGCTACCTGTCCGAGGGCTCGATGGCGCTCGTGCTGGCCGGCCGCCCCGAGCCCGAGGGCGCGCCCGTTCCTCGAGGCCCTGCCCGCCCCGGGCGCGCGGTCGGGGCGCTGGGGGGCGATCTGAGGGCCGCGCGCGGCAGGGCCGGTGTCGTGCATCCCCCCGATCGGGCCGTCCGCCGCGCCCGCTGCGGCGCCCTCGCCTGCGGCTCGGTCGCCTCCGTGGCGCGGCGGGGCACCTCAGGGAGGGTCCCCGTGTAGCGTCACCTCACCGACGGGTCGGAGCTACACGAAGTCGCGGGGCGCGACTGCTATGAGCAACCCGCCCCACCACCGGGGCTGGCCACGCCCGATGTTAGACAGCGGCCCCCCACGACGAATCGACGGTCCTTGCTCCCACTCGGATCGGAAGAGCCAGAAAGCGGGCGCTTCTGCGGAGTGCGCTCCTCGCTCATACGCTCAGCGACCCACCTACCCGGCAGGAGCGCCCAGAATCCGCCGCACTATCTGCCGCAGGTCAGATCCCTCGGCGCTCCGGACTCCTGGGCCGATTCCTGCCGAGATCCCGTTCTCCAAGCGGCATCTCGGGGCACGGCGGGGGCATCGCGGAAGCCCGTGGGATGTAGGTTTTTCGCCTTTGGGTGGCGGGGGTCGGCGGTTCGAATCCGCCCGTCCCGATAGTGCGGCGGCCTATGCCGCCGCCCTCTCGGGCGAACTCCGGGCCCGTCGCTTCGCGCCGGTCCCGAATGCTCCCGATAATGCGGCGGCGTATGCTGCCGCACTCTCGGGCGAACTCCGGGCCCGTCGCTTCGCGCCGGTCCCGAATGCTCCCGATGGGGGTTCTCAGCTCTTCAGGACATCGTTCGACGCGCCGAGGTGCTCGCAATGGCTGAGAGGAAACGTTCAGACAAGGGCACGCAGAAGTCCGCCAAGCGGACCACTGCGAGCGGCGAGAAGTCCAAGGGATTCACGGACGAGGAACGAGCCGCGATGAAGGAGCGCGCCGAAGAGCTGAAGGCGGAAGCGCGCCGCGGCCCGCGCGCGGACAAGGCGGACGGCGAACGCGCCGTGCTCGCGAAGATCGCCGAGATGAAGGGCCGGGATCGGGCCATGGCCAAGCGGCTCCACGCGATCATCAAGGCCAGCGCGCCGGCCCTCTCGCCGAGAACCTGGTACGGGATGCCCGCGTATGCCAAGGACGGCAAGGTCGTCTGCTTCTTCCAGAGCGCTCAGAAGTTCCAATCGAGGTATGCGACGTTCGGCTTCAGCGACAAGGCGAACCTCGACGAAGGCGCCATGTGGCCGACCTCCTTCGCGCTGAAGGAGTTGACCGCCGTCGAAGAGGCCAAGATCGGCGCGCTCGTGAAGCAAGCGGTGAGCTGAGGACCGAGCTCGCCGGGCAGTAACCTCCCGACGTGCGCCTCTACCACCGCTGGAAGTGCCCCTGGTGCGCCGCCGCGCGCCAGGCGATCGAGAACGTGACGGCCGAGGTCGAGCTCGTCGAGGTTCCGTACCCGCGCGAGGAGCGCGACATGGTCGACGATGTCAGCGGACAGCGGCGCGTCCCCGTGCTGGTCGACGGCGACGACATCGTCGTGGAGTCGCGCCGGATCGTCCGCCACCTCTACGCACGCTACGGCGACGACTCGTTCGCGCGCTCGATCGCCGAGCTCGACCGCGACCTCCTCGTCGACGGCGACGCCCAGCCGGTGGGCGAGGCCTGCGAGCTGCCGGCGCCCCCTCGTCGCGGCGGGTGAGGGCGCCGCCGGCCGACGCGTGCGAGAGGATGTGCGCGTCCGGATCCGCGAGCAGGGAGCAGGCATGGCACTGAGCGACATGCGCGTCGGAGGGATCGGCCTCGGCGGCATCATCGTCATCATCGGGATCATCCTGATGTTCGTCTGGAGCTTCTGGATCGGGCTCATCATCGCCCTGATCGGCCTCATCGCCTTCGGCGGCTTCGTCAAGGGAAAGTGGTACTGACCGCGCCGTGAGCGCCCGCCGGCGCCGCGGCCGGGCGGTGAGACGCTCCACGCGGCACCGGTTCCGAGGCGAGGCTAGGCGCGCGTCCCGGCGGCCGGCAGCGCGAACGAGACGCGCGCCCCGCCCTGCGGCCGCGCCTCGGCCCAGATCCGCCCGCCCTGCGCCTCGACCAGGCCGCGGGCGATGGCCAGGCCCAGGCCGGCCCCGGAGCCGTCGTCGCGCCGCCGCGCGGAGTCGGCGCGCCAGAAGCGCTCGAAGGCCGCCTCCAGCGACTCGGGGGCGATGCCGTCGCCGGTGTCCTCGACGCTGACGCGCACCTCGTCGCCGTCGGCCTGCACGAGCACGGCGACGGCGCCGTCCGAGGGGGTGTGGCGCAGGGCGTTGGTGATCAGGTTGAGCAGCACGCGCTCGAGCTGGTCGGGCGCGCCGCGCACCGGCGGCACGCCGCCCGCGACACGCGACTCGAGGCGCACACCCCGGGCGCGGGCGCGAGCCTCCACGCCGCGCACGCAGCCCTCGACCAGGCCGCCGAGCGCCACCTCGCGCAGCTCGAGCGTGAGCGCCCCGGCGTCGATCCGCGCGAGCTCGAACAGGTCGTCCACCAGGCGGCTCAGGTGGCGCACCTGGTCGTGCATGGCCGGCAGGTAGCGCTCCGGCGGCGCGAGCCCGTCCTCGATGGCCTCGAGCATCACCTGCAGGGAGGCCAGCGGCGTCCGGAGGTCGTGGCTGGCGTGGGCCACCAGCTGGCGGCGGGCGTCGAAGAGCGACTCCAGCTCCGAGGCCATGCGGTTGAAGGCCGCGCCCAGCTCGGCGAGCTCGCCGGGACCGTGCTCGGGAGCGCGGGCGCCGAGGTCGCCTCCGGCGAGCTCCTCGCTGGCCCGCCGCACCCGGTCGACCGGCCCGATGACCGAGCGCGCCACCAGCAGCGCGCCCACGAGGGCGGCCGTCGCGGAGGCCGTCGCGACCGCGAGCACCGTCAGGTCGTGCCCGGAGTCGAACATCACCGCCCCCGAGACCAGCACGGCTCCGAGGGGCAGCAGGACGGCGCAGAGCGCGAGCCCGATCACGCGAGCCCGCAGCGTCGGCAGGCGGCGGACGAGCCACGCGGCCGCCAGGCCCACCGCCAGGGTGCCCGCCGCGACCGCCAGCGCCTCGGCGATCACGGGACGAACCGGTAGCCGACGCCCCAGACGGTCTGGACGTGCTGCGGCCGGGACGGCTCGGCCTCGATCTTCTCGCGGAGCCGGCGCACGTGGACCGTCACGGTGCCGGTGTCGAAGGCCGCCTCGTAGCCCCACACGCGGTCCATGAGCTGATCGCGCGAGAAGACGAGCCGCGGGTTCCCGGCCAGGAACCAGAGCAGGTCGAACTCCTTGGCCGTCAGCCGCACCGGGCGCCCGGCGCGGAGGACCTCGCGGGTGCCGGCGTCGATCACCAGGTCGCCGGCCTCGATGCGCCGCGGCGCCCGCGCCCCCGGCGCGCGGCGCAGCACGCTCCGCACGCGGGCGACCAGCTCGCGCGGCGAGAAGGGCTTGGTGACGTAGTCGTCGGCCCCGAGGTCGAGTCCCACGATGCGGTCGGCCTCGTCGCCGCGCGCGGTCAGCATGATCACGGGCACCTCGGACCGCGCCCGGATCCAGCGGCACAGCTCCAGGCCGCCCATGCCGGGCAGCATCAGGTCGAGCACGACCAGCGCCGGGGTCTGGCGGGCCAGGAGCGCCTGAGCCGCGGTGCCGTCGGCGGCCTCGAGGGTGAGGTAGCCCTCGCGGCGCAGGTACGTCGCCACCACCTCGCGGACGATCGGCTCGTCGTTGACCACGAGGACCGTCCCGGATGTCGTCACGCCGTCGCTCACCGGCCCATGATGGTGGTGCCGCAGGGTTGCGAGAAGGTTACGCCGGGCACGCCGCGCGAGCCTCTGCGAGTATCCGCCGCGTGCGCCGACGGGTGGTGATCACAGGCGCGGGCGTCCTGAGCCCGCTCGGCGGCGGGGCGGAGACCTTCTGGGACGCCCTGGCGGGCGGTCGCTCCGGCGCGCACGTCGTCGAGATCGAGGCGGTCGGTGCCATCCCGGCCTTCCCGGTCACCGAGGGCGAGGACGCGCGCGAGCGCTTCGGGCAGCGCGACGCCCGCCGCATGGACCGCTCGGGCCGCCTCGCCGCCGTGGCCGCCGCGCTGGCGCTGGCCGACGCGGGCGACCCGGAGATCCCGGCCGAGCGCGTGGGCGTCTCGATCGGCAGCGTCCACGGGGGCGCCGAGACCCTGCTCGAGGCCCACCGGGCCCTCCTCGAGCGCGGTGCCGACCGCGTCGGCCCGCTCGCCATCCCGTCCTCGCTCCCCAACCACCCGTGCGCGGCCGCCGCCCGGGTCCTCGGGCTGCGCGGCCCCTCGAGCGCTCCCGCCACGGCCTGCGCGGCCGGCGCCGATGCGATCGGCGTCGGGCTCGCGATGATCCGGGAGGGCCGCGCCGACGCGGTGGTCGCGGGCGGGTCGGACGCCCCGCTCTCGCCGGTGGTCGTCGCCGGCTACATCCGGGCCGGCGCGCTCAACAGCGATCCCGGCGACCCCGGCCGCGCCTCGCGGCCCTTCGACCGCACCCGCGAGGGGTTCGTCATCGCCGAGGCGGCGGGCATGCGTCGTGCTGGAGGAGCGGGAGCACGCCCTCGCGCGCGGCGCCCGCGTCCACGCCGAGCTCGCGGGCTACGGCTCCTCGTGCGACGGCGGGCACCCGACCGATCCGGACCCGACCGGCGAGGCACCGGCCCGCGCCATCGCGGAGGCCCTCGCGGACGCCGGCCTCACCGTCGACGACGTCAACTACGTCAACGCGCACGCCACGTCGACCCAGGCCGGCGACGCCGCCGAGGCGCGCGCGCTCGTGCGGGCGGGTTTGGCGGGGGCCACCGTGTCGTTCGACGAAGTCGGCGCACGGGCACGCGCTGGGCGCCGCTGGCGGGCTGGAGGCGGTCGCGACCCTCATCGCCTTCTCCCGCGGGGTGCTGCCGGCCACCCTCAACCTCGAGGACCCCGACCCCGAGGCGCCCTTCGACCACGTGCTCGAGCCGCGGCAGGCGCACGTGGGCGCGGCCATCTCGACCTCCTTCGGCTTCGGCGGCCACAACGCGTGCCTGGCCTTCATCCGCCACGACGGCGACGGGGCGGCGTGAAGCGGATCCTGCTGCTCTGGGCCTTCAACGCCGTCGCGCTGATCGTCGCCGACTGGCTCGTCGACGGCATCCACTTCGACGACGAGTGGGTCGTCATCCCGGCCGGCGCGGTCTTCGGCATCGTCAACTGGCTCGTGAAGCCGATCGTGACGCTCCTGTCGCTGCCCCTGATCATCCTGACCCTGGGCATCGCCCTGTTCTTCGTGAACCTGCTGATGCTCTACATCACCTCCTGGGTCGTCCCCGGCTTCGACATCGACGGCTTCTGGTCGGCCGTCGGCGCCACGATCGTCATCTGGCTCGTGAACACCGTCCTCCAGGGCGTCTTCGGGGCGGACGACATGCGCCGCAGGAGGACCGCCGAGGCCTCCTGACGGGCCGGCGGGGGCCGTTCAGGAGGAGTTCAGGAGACCGCCACGATGCTCGCACCCGGTGGGTCCGCGATCCCCTCTCCGATCGCGGGCCCCCGGCAAATTCAGGCCCCGTTGACCGTCGCGCCGCCGGGGCCGAAGATGGCGCCGATGCTGCGCGCCCGGCTCTTCGGGGGGCTGGCCGTCGAGGTCGACGGCCGCGTCGTCGCGGACCTGCCGGGGATGAAGCCGCGGGCGCTGCTCGCCTACCTGCTCACGCGGCCCGGGCTCCAGTCGCGCGCCCGCGTCGCGGGCGTCTTCTGGCCGGACGTGCTCGACACGAGCGCGCGCGCGTCGCTGCGCAGCGCCCTGTGGAGCGTGCGCGGGGCGCTCGACGCCGCCGGCGGGGGCGCGTACCTGGTGTCCGACCGCGCGAGCGCGGGCCTGGCGCCCGACCTGCCCCGGTGGATCGACGCGGAGGAGGCCGAGCGGCTGCTGGCCGCCGGCGACCGCGGCTCCCTGGAGCGGGCGGTCGAGCTCGCGGCGCGGCCGTTCCTGCCCGAGATCGCCGACGAGTGGGCGATCGAGGCCCAGGACGCCTGGCGCGAGCGCCTGGTCGGGGCGCTCGACCGGCTCGCCGAGCTCGCAGAGGCCGAGGGCGACATGGCGGCGGCGATCGAGTGGACCCGGCGGGCGCTCCGCCACGACCGCCTGCGCGAGGCCGGGCACCGCGCCCTCATCCGCCGCCTCGCGGACGCCGGCGAGCGCGCCCAGGCGATGGCGGCGTACCGCCGCTGCCGCGACGTGATGGCCGCGGAGCTGGGGATCCCGCCGTCGGCCGAGACCCGCGCCCTGGCCGAGGGGCTCCGCTCGGCGCCCGCGCCGCCGGCCGCGCCGCCCGGCGCCGCTCCCGCTCCGCCGCCCGCGCCGCCGCCGCGACGCCCGCCCCTGCGCGGGCGCGAGGCGGAGCTCGAGACCCTGCGCGGGGCGCTCGCCGCCGCCGCCGCGGGGCGCGGAGGGGTGGCCGCGATCGAGGGCGCCGCCGGGATCGGCAAGAGCCGCCTCGCGGCGGAGCTGATGGACGTCGCCGCCGCGGCCGGCGCCCGCACCGCCTCCGGCACGGCCCTCGACCTCGACAGCGGGCCGCCCTACGCCGCCTGGTCGGAGGCGCTGCGCGGGCTCGTCCGCGCGACCCCGCCCCCGCCCGCCGATTCCCGCTGGCCCGCCGATCTGGCCCTGCTCTGCCCCGCGGTCGAGTCGGCCTGGGGCCGCCAGGCCGTGGCCGCCGCGACCCCCGACCTCGAGCGGCTGCGGATCTTCGAGGCCGTCGTCGAGGCGATCGCATGGTCGGCGGAGGGGGCGCCGACGCTCGTCCTGCTGGAGGACCTGCACCGCGCCGACCCGGCGAGCCTTGCGCTGCTCGGCCACGCCGGCCGCCGCATCGGCGACCTGCGGGCGCTGATCGTCGTCACGCGCCGCCCGTCCGCGGAGGGCGAGGTTGACCGTGCGCTCGAGGCGGTCCGCCGCCAGGAGGGCGCGCTGACGGAGGTGGCCCTCGGCCCCCTCGACGCGGACGCGATCGCGGCGATCGTCGGCGACGCGGCGTCCGGCCTGAGCGGCGAGAGGGCCGCCCGCGTCGCCCTTGCGGCGGAGGGCAACCCGCTGATCGCGCGGGAGACCGCCCGCGCCGCCGCCGCCGGCCTGCCGCCCGAGGAGGGCCTGCGCGGCTCGGTCCGCGCGTCGCTCGCCGGGCTGCCGGGCGCGGGCCGCGACCTCGTCGCCCTGGCCGCCGCCGCCGGGCGGCCCCTCAGCCCGGGCGAGGCGGGCGAGATCCTCGGCGCCGAGCCGGCGGCCCACGGCCGGGACGTCGCGACCGAGGCGGGGCTGCTGCTGTCCCAGCGCGACGGCCGGCTGGCCTTCGCCCACGACCTCGTCGCGCGGGCCTGCGAGTCGGAGCTGGCGCCGGAGCGCCTCGGGTGGGCCCACCGGAGCCTGGCCGAGGCCCTCGCCGGCCGCCCCGGCGGGCGCGCCGCCGAGCTCGCCCGTCACCTCCGCCTGGCGGGACGCGGGCCGCGGGCGGTCCCGTACCTCGCCGCCGCGGCCGCCGAGGCCCGGCGCCTCGGGGCGCTGGACGAGGCGGCGGGCTTCCTCGCCGAGGGCATCGCCCTCGCCCCGGCGCCGGGCGCCGAGGCCGAGCTCTGGCTCGGGCTCGCCGACGTCCACGCCTGGCGGGGCGACCGCGAGGGCCTCGATGCCGCCTTCGGGCGGGCGCGGGCGCTGCTCGAGCAGGCCGGCGACCCGGCGGCGCTCGCCGCCGCCTGGGCCGCCCGCGGGCGATGGCTGCGCACCTCGATCTGCTACCCCCGCGAGTCGCTCGAGGCCTACCGCACCGCGCTCGGCCTGCTGGAGCGCGACGGGATCGAGGCTCCGGAGGTCGAGGTCCTCGCCCGTGCGGGCTCGGCGTGGGCCGAGTCGGTCGCCGGCGACCCGGAGCGCGCCGAGGCCGAGATCGCGGCGCTCGCGGGGCGGCCGGACGCGGCCGACGACCCCGTGCTCTCCGCCGAGCTCGCCCTCGACCGCACGATGGCGCTGATCCGCTCCGGCCGGATGGCGGAGGCGGACGAGCAGGGCGTGCGCGCCCTCGCCGCCGCCGAGGAGGCCGGCCGGCCCGAGCTCGGCGTCGGTGGCGCTGGGGAACATCGCCGCCGCCGCGGCGGCGCGGGGCGACTTCGCCCGCTGCCTCGAGCTTGTCGAGCGGGCGCTGCCCGGACGACCGCATCAGCCCCGGCCTGGCGGTCCACATCCTCGCCGCCCGCGTGCACGCGCTGTCGCGCCTCGGCCGCCACGCGGAGGCGGTGGAGGCGGCGCGCGCCCAGGAGGCCCTGGCGGGCCGCGTCGGGGCGCCCGGACCTCGAGGCCACCGCCGCGTTCGACCTCGGGTGCGTGCTGCTGGCCGCCGGCGAGCCCGGCGCGGCGGCGGAGCGCCTCGGCGCGGCGCTCTCGGCCGACGGCGCCCACTTCTCGCGCCCGCTCGCGCGCCTGCTGCGGGCACAGGCGCTCGCCGCGCTCGGCGATCCCGGCGCGGCCGCCGAGGAGCTGGGGCGCTTCCCGTTCGAGCCGGTCGGGCCCGGGGACCTGCCCGAGACCCTCGTCGGGCGCCTGCCGCGCACGCAGGCCCTCGTCGAGATGGCCCGCGGCGAGCCGGAGCGGGCGCTGCGCCACCTGGACGAGGCCGAGCGGGTCTGGCGCCGCCGCCTGGCGTCGGCCCCGGAGGGCGACGTCTTCGCGGCGGTCGTCGCCGACCTCGGCCGCCCGCCCGTGGCGGGCCTGGTGGAGCCGGCCGTCGAGCTCGGGCTCACGCTGGCCGACCGCGCCGAGGCGCTCGCGACGCTGGGCCGGCTCGACGAGGCGCAGGCCGCCGCCCGCGAGGCGGCCGCCCTGGCCGACGAGACCGGCTTCGAGGGATACCGCGACAGGTTGGTGACCGATGCCCGAGTTCTCTGAGCGATCCGCCTGCCAGGCCCCGCCCGAGGAGGTCTGGAAGCTGCTGCACGACCCGGACCGGTTCACGGACTGGTGGGCCGGCACCGAGCGCGTGGAGCCGGGCGACGACGGCGCCGTGACGCGCTACCTGGACGGCTGGCCGGACTTCCCGATGCCCACCGCCGTGTCGTCGCGCCGCGACGGCGCGGCCATCGTGATCTCGTGCCTGCGCTCGGACATCGTCCACGAGTGGACGCTGTCGCCGGCGGCGGGCGGGTGCGACGTGGCGGTGCGGGTGACGATCCCGGAGGAGGAGGCGGCCCGCCTCGAGCCGGTCAGGGCCGAGGTCGTCGAGTCCCTGGCGCGGCTGGTGGCGGTCGCCCAGGCCGCGGCCTGAGCCGTCGCGGGCCCCCCGAAGCCCTGCACGCTCCATGAGGAGGCACCGTGAGCTCCACCCCAGCCCCGCGCCCCGCGGTCCGGCCGCGGCTCAGGCTCTACCCCGACGTCCCCGGTCCGCGGGCTCGCACCCTGGTGCGCGACCTGCTCGTGGTCGGCCTTCTCGCCCTCTTCGCGTGGGCCGGGGTGGCGGTGCACGACGCCGTGGACAGCCTGTCGGTGCTGGGCTCCGGCGTGCGCACCTCGGGCACGGCGATCGAGGACGGTTTCGGCTCGGCCGCGACCGCGGTCGACGGGATCCCGATCGTGGGGGGCGACCTCGCCGGGGCGCTCGCGGCGGCGGGCGGCGGCACGGGCGGGCAGGTCGCCGCGCTCGGCAGGGAGGGGGAGGAGCAGGTGCACGAGGCCGCGCGCGTGCTCGGGCTGGCCACCTTCGCGCTGCCGGCTGCCCTGCTCCTGCTCCTGGCGATTCCCGGACGCGTGCGCCAGGTGCGCAAGCTCACCGCCGCAGCGGCCGCGCTGGACGGGGCCGACGCGCCGGAGCGCCGGCGGCTGATCGCCCGCCGCGCGGCCTTCGGGCTGCCCTACGGGACGCTGCTCGAGTACACGCCGGACCCGATCGGTGACCTCGCGGCGGAGCGCCACGACGCCCTGGTGGCGGCCGCGCTCGACGACGCGGGCATCCGGCCGCGCCGCGCCCCCCCCGCGTGAGGACGCGGGCGGGGGTGGGCGGCGGCCCGGGCGCCCCCGGGCCGCCCGGTGGCTAGCCCTGCGGGATGTTCAGCAGCACGAGCTTCTGCTCGCTCATGCTGCGCACCGCAAAGCGCGGCCCCTCGCGGGTGTTGCCGCTGTCCTTGACGCCGCCGTAGGGCATCTGGTCGGCGCGGAAGGTGGGGGTCTCGTTGATCACCACCCCGCCGAAGTGCAGCCGGCGGGCCCAGGCCATGGCGGCGTCCGTGCGGGCGGTGAAGATGCCCGCCTGGAGCCCGAAGGGCGACGAGTTGGCGAGGTCGATCGCCTCGTTGACGCTCGCGTAGGAGGCCAGGCCCACGACCGGCCCGAAGACCTCCTCGCACGAGACCTTCATCTCCGGGTCGATGCCCTCGATGACGGTCGGGGCGATGAGGCCGTCCTCGTTCAGGCCGCCGCCGGCCAGCACCTCGGCGCCCGCCTGGCGGGCCTCGCCGATCCACTCGAGGACCCGCTCGCGCGACTCCTCGTCGATCACCGGCCCGACGTCGGTGGCGTCGTCCATCGGGTCGCCCACGACCAGCCCCTCCACGGCGCTGACGAAGAGGTCGCGGAACCGGTCGAAGGCCGCCTCGTGGACGTAGACGCGCTGCACCGAGATGCACGACTGGCCGGCGTGCGTGTAGCCCGAGGCGGCGAGCTTCTGGGCGGCCACCTCCAGGTCGGCGTCCGGCTCGACGATGACCGGCGTCGAGTTGCCCAGCTCCAGCGCCACGTGCTTGCGCGGCTGGCGCTGGCGGATGCCCCAGCCCACCGGGGGGCTGCCCGTGAACGAGATCATCGGGACGTCAGGGTGGTCGACGATGGCGTTGCCGACCGATCCGCCTCCGCCGATGACCACCGACAGGAACCCGTCCGGCAGCCCCGCCTCCGTGAGCGTGTGCGCCAGCAGCAGCGCCGACAGCGGCGTCGACGACGCG
Source organism: Miltoncostaeaceae bacterium (assembly GCA_963819845.1). GTDB lineage: Bacteria > Actinomycetota > Thermoleophilia > Miltoncostaeales > Miltoncostaeaceae > DATAGF01. The sequence continues at coordinate 4,895 of CAWFXQ010000005.1, read as the reverse complement.
GGCTTCAGCACCACCGGGCAGCCGGCCGCGATCGCCGGGGCGAGCTTGTGGGCGACCAGGTTCAGCGGGAAGTTGAAGGGCGAGATCGCGCCCACGACCCCCACGGGCTCGCGCAGGATGATCCCGAGCTTTCCGGCGCCAGCCGCGCTCGACTCCATCGGCACCACCTCGCCCGCCAGGCTGCGCGCCTCGACGGCCGAGAAGGTGAGGGTGTCCACGCACCGCGCCGCCTCGCCCCTCGCCTGCTTCATCGGCTTGCCCGCCTCGAGGCAGATCGTCCTCGCGAACGTCTCGGCGCGGTCGGCCACGAGCCGGGCCGCGCGCTCGAGCACCTCGGCGCGCTCGGACGGAGGCGGCGGAGGGAGGTGGCCCAGGGCGTCGGCGACGGCCGCGCCCACGTCGTCCGGGCCGCCGACCGCCACCCGCGCGATCTCCTCGCCGGTGTACGGGTTGACCACCGCGAGGTCCTCGTTGCGCTGGTCGAAGCGCCCGCCGTGCAGCAGCCCCGTGGGCTGAGCCGGGTCGAGGGCCGGGCTGAGGACCGCCATCACTGCCTCCTCCGGTGGCGCAGCCGCTGGGCCGCGGGAAACTGACACGAGGATACCCCCCGCGGCTCGGTTCCCGGCCGTTCCCCGCACCGAGCCGTCGGGATGCTCGTCTGCGGCCCCGGGTAGACAACGAGCATCAATACCCGCCTGACGTCTGAGATGCGTCGTGGTCGACGACCGGAGTGACGCCGCGCGGCCTGGTGCGGATCGACGACCTGCGCCGGTGTCTTGCCGGCGCCTTCCAGCGCCTCCGGCTCGCCGCTGATGACGCAGAGGGGCTGGCGGGGCTCCTGGTGGACTCGGAGCTTCGCGGGCACCCGGACCACGGGGTCGCCGCGCTGGCGGTCCTGGTACCCGGCTACCGCGATGGCACCCTGAATCCTCGCCCGCGCGTACGCGCGCTGCGCGAGACCGACGGCGCCCTCCTCCTCGACGGAGACGGCGGCTGTGGGCCGGGCGCGCCGACGCGCGCGATGCGCTGGTGCATCGAGCGGGCTCGGGAGCGGTCGGGCATGGCCGTCGCCGCCCTACGAGCCTGGCAGATCGTGGTCGGCGCGCCCTACGCGCGGCTGGCGGCCGAGGCGGGGCTCATCGGCTTCGTCTGCACGAACTTCATCCCGCTGGTCGCCCCGCCCGGCGGCCGGACGGCGGTGCTCGGCAGCAACCCGCTCGCCTTCGGCCTACCCGCCCGGCGTCATGACCCGGTGGTGCTGGACGTCGCGACCAGCGCGACCTCGATGCAGAAGGTCCGGATCGCCGCCCAGGAGGGGACACCGATCCCGGAGGGGGTCATCCTCGATCGCGACGGGCGTCCGACCGCCGATCCGGGAGCGCTCCTCGAGGGAGGGCTCATGGCGCCGCTCGGCAGCCCGCAGGCGCCGCACAAGGGCTTTGGGCTGGCCCTGTTCGTCGATGCCGTCACCGGTGTGCTGAGCGGGGCCGGGTTCGCGGGCGGCGTGGCCGGCGGCCAAACCGGGAGCTTTTTCTGGGCCCTCGACGTCGAGGCCTTCCTGCCGCGGGAGGAGTTCCTGGCGCGCATGGACGCGCAGATCGACCAGATCAAGCAGGGCGAGCGGCTCCCCGGGGTCGACGAGCTGGTCGTCCCCGGCGAGCGTGGCCAGCGGCGCTACCTGAAGCTCACTGCGAGCGGTGTCGTGCCGCTGGCGCCGGCCGGCTGGCAGGTGCTCGTGGCCAGCTGCGCGTCGCTGGGCGCGCCGTTGCCCGCCGTCCTCGACGGCTGATCGGGCGCGGTCCTGCCCGCCGTTCGGGTGCACTAGGCTCGGCCCGTGGCGCTGCCCGTCCTGGTCGCCGGAGCGGGCCCGGTGGGGCTGACGCTCGCCTGCGAGCTCGACCGCCTGGGCGTCGAATGCCGCATCGCCGACGCCGCCCCGGATCGACGGGTACCTGGGCTTCCGCTGCGAGCCCCCGGACCCCGCCCGGATCGCCGGCCACCTGGGACGCCTCGGGGTCGGGGCGGGGTAGGCTCCGGCATCCACGCGTTGACGAGGGAGGCTGCTCCTGCAGGCCGCCGAGCTGATGGTGAGGTGCCTCGAGTCGGAGGGCGTCGAGCGCATCTTCGCCATCCCCGGGGAGGAGACCCTCGAGATCGTGGAGGCGCTGCGCCGCTCGCCGATCGAGATCGTGATCGTGCGCCACGAGCAGGGGGCGGCGTTCATGGCCGACGTCCACGGGCGGCTCACGGGCCGGGCCGGCGTGTGCCTCGGCACGCTGGGGCCGGGGGCGACCAACCTGATCACCGGCGTCGCCGACGCGTACCTCGACTACGCCCCGATGGTCGCGATCACCGGCCAGGTGCGCCTCGACCTGGTCCACAAGGAGAGCCACCAGTACGTCGACGTCGTCGACATGCTCCGCCCGGTCACGAAGTGGAACGCGCGCATCGAGCGACCCGAGACCGTCCCCGAGGTCGTCCGGAAGGCCTTCAAGCTGGCCGAGGCCGAGCGGCCCGGGCCGGCCCACCTGGAGCTGTCCGAGACGATCGCGGCCGCCGAGCTGCCCTCGTCGGCCCACCCGCTCGCCAAGAGCCTCCCCGAGCCGCCGCATCCCGACGAGGCGGCGGTCCGCGAGGCGGCGGCCATCGTCCGCGGGGCGCGCCGCCCGGTGATCCTCACCGGCAACGGCACCATCCGCGCTCGGCGCCGCGGCCGAGCTGCGCGCGCTCTGCGACGCCGCGGGCATCCCGGCCTGCCCGACGTTCATGGGCAAGGGGGCGCTCGACGACCGCTCGCTGCTGTCGCTGCCCGCCGTCGGCGTGCAGGCCCGCGACAGCATGACCGCCGGCCTCGACGAGGCCGACGTCGTGGTGTGCGTCGGCTACGACCTGGTGGAGTTCGGGCCCGCGGCGTGGAACGGCGACCGGCGCAAGCGGATCGTGCACGTCGACGCCCGTGCCGCCGAGGTGGACGCCGATTACATCCCCGAGGTCGAGCTGGTCGGCGACGTCGCGCGAGACCCTCCGGCTGCTGCGCGAGGAGCTGCCCCCCGGGCCGGTGCCGTCCTACGCCACCCGCCTGCGCGTCGCCGTCACGACGGAGCTGCGCGCGACCGTCGAGCGCGCCCGGCTTCGTCAGCCCCCAGTCGGCCATCCTGGCGATCCGGGCGGCGATGCGGCCCCTCGGACATCCTCATCTCGGACGTCGGCGCCCACAAGCTCTGGCTCGGCCGGCTCTTCCCGGCCTACGAGCCGAACACCGTGATCATCAGCAACGGCTTCGCCACGATGGGCATCGGCCTGCCGGGCGCGATCGCCGCCGCCCTGGCGCAGCCCGAGCGCCGCGCCGTCACGGTCTCCGGCGACGGCGGCTTCATGATGAACGTGCAGGAGATGGAGACCGCCACGCGGCTCGGCCTGCCGGTCGTGGTCGTGGTCTGGGTGGACGGCGCCTACGGGGTGATCGGCTGGAAGCAGGAGCGCCGCTTCGGCCGCACCTACGCGATCGAGTTCGGCAACCCCGCTCTGGGCGGGCCTGGCCGCCTCCTTCGGCTGGAGCCACCGCCACGCGACCGACGGCGACGGCCTGCGCGCCGCGCTCGAGGCCGCCCTCGCCGAGAACGGCCCGGCCCTGGTCACGGTGCCGATCGACTACCGCCAGAACGTCCGCCTCGCCAGCCTTGGGGAGCCCGCGCTCGGCGCCTAGCGGTCCCCCTCGCGCGCGACCCCGTCGCGCGCACACCCGTGTGACGCGCCAGGCCGGGAGGTAGTCCGGCATCGCCTGAACCTGCTCGCCCGCCAGGCGGCGGGCGCTCGACGCGTCGGTCGCCCAGACCTCGTGCTCGTGCACCTCGCGGCGCCGGTAGCGCTCGCCGTGGTCCTCCCATGCCGCGAAGGTCACGACGTAGGCGTGGGTACCGCGGGCCTCCGCCGTCAGTGCGCGAAGGACTCCGAGCGACCAGCGCGGCTCGCCGTGCGCGCGGGCGGCGAGGCCCGCCTCGGCGGCCTGCCGTGCCCGTCGGGCGTCCGCGGCCTCGAAGCGCAGCCGCCCCATCACGCGCGCCCGTCCGCTTCCGGGCGGGCGCCGGAGCAGCGTGACCTCCCAGGTGGACGCCCGTGTGGTCACGAAGCGCCCGCGGGGTGCTCCCTCGACGAGGGCAGCGCCGCGCGGACGCTCGCCAGGTCGTCTGCGAGGACGAAGGCCGAGCGGAGGCCGGTCGCCCAGAACAGGCGCACCATTCGGCGGTCCGGACAGACGATTCCCAGCGGTGTGCCGCCGCGCCGGGCCTGGTTTCGCAGGCTGGCCAGAGCGCCGAGCCCGGCGGAGTCGAGCAGGCCGACCTTGGCGAGATCGATCACCATCTGGACCTCGGCCGGGTCGTAGTGCCGCACGCCCTCTCGGAATCGCGCCGTCGTGTAGATGTCCAGCTCGCCCTCCAGGGCGACGACGACCAGGTCCGAGTGCTCGGTGCAGACGACGGACAGCCCCGACGGCGCGTCCTGAAGCGCCCGTTCGGGAAGAGCGATGGCCATTGGAGCCCCGCTTCTGCCGGCCGTGAGGCGTGGCGACCGAGCAGGAGGAGCCGGGCTGGCGGCGATCCCTCGGGCCCGCTCCGGTCATCGTCACAGCGGCCGGGCGGAGGACTCGAGCGTCCGTTCAACCGAGGATACTCCTTTCCGAGGGGTGGACGGTCTCCGCGCGATCGGGGCGGTTGGTGGGGCTACCCCCGTCACGAGACGCCGGGAGCCGCCAGGGCCGGGACGCCCGGTCACCTCATTCCGGGGCGGGCGGCGCCGGGGAAGGGTGGGCGCACCCGTCAACCGAGCGACAAGGAGGGCCCCGTGTCTCCGCCCCGAAGGTCGATCCTCGAGCGCCACGGCCGCCTCATGGCCCG
>CAWFXQ010000004.1:0-5539 GCA_963819845.1 Miltoncostaeaceae bacterium | reverse complement strand
GGGGAGTGCTGCTCCGGGGTCTCGACTCGGAAGTCGTGCGGCCAGCACCCGCTCCCCAGAGGGAGAGCGAACAGTCGGCGAGCTTGTGACTCGGGACACGAGGTGCCCGAGGCTGGTGAGACGGAGGGGCGCTGCGGCGCGGTCACGCCCGGCGCCTGCCCGCCGGGGAGCAGGGTCGCCTACGACGAAGCGGTGCGCGCGGTGGAGCTCGCGGGCCGGACGACCAGCACCGACATCGGCGCCTGGTTGACCGCGCCTTCGGCCACGCTGCCCAGGAGCAGCCGCGTCACCCCGCCCGTCCCGCGCGCGCCAACCACCAGCACATCGGCGGCTTCACTCCTGGCCGCGTCCAGAAGCGTCCGGAGGGGCACGCCTTGGCGGACCAGGCTCAGCGCTCGCCACCCGGCGCGCCGCAGGCGGGCCGCCGCTGCTCGAGGTCGCGCTCGGCCCGAGCCCGCTGCTCCGCGACAAGCTTGTCCGCCTCGGCGCGCAGGGTGGCGCGCACGGACGCGGGCAGCAGCCCCGCCGATGGCATCTGCAGGGGCTCGATCGCCGAGACCAGGATGACGCGCCCCCCGGGCGGCGCGGGCAAGGCGGCCAGCCAGTCCGCCGCGCGCCGGGAATTGTCGGACCCGTCGACTCCCAGCACGAAAGTCCGCGGGCGGCTGATCGAAGCCTTGACCACGAGCACCGGGCAGCTGGCGCCGCGCACGACGTGGCGGGAGACGCTCCCCATCAACAGGCGCCCGAGCGCGCCGAGCCCGCGGAAGCCGACGACCACCGCGCTCGCTCCCTCTGACCGCGCAGCGGCCAGGATAGCCTCACCCGGCGGCCGCGGGGGACAGATCCACCGCGCGCCGGGGCCAGCGGCGGCGGAGGATGGCCACGGCCTGCTCGGCCATCTCCTCGGCGCCGCGCCGGGCGGCCCCCCAGGCGAGAGCCGACCACTCGGTCGAGCCGCGCCCCGCCATCGCCACGACCACGAGGGCGTCGGACCGGCGGGGCCAGGGAAAGCGCGCCGCCGTCTCCACCGCCGCCTGCCCGGAAGGGGAGCCGTCGGTGCCGATCACCACCAGGAAAAGACCGCGTGTGGGCATCAGGCCTCCCTGTCCAGCCCCGCATTGTCGCACGCCCCTGGGCGGTTCCAGCCGGCAGATCGAAAGCCAAGCCCGCCTGGGCGGCGGTAAGCCCGCCAGCTCGGCGGCCCGCGCACGGCGGACGGCGCGGTCGGCGGCGGGCGGCAGGACATCCAGGGAGAGGGCTGGGGTGAGGGTCGCGCGCAGAGTGAACGAATCGGCCATGCGACGCGCGCCCCTCACCCTTGCCCTCTCCCCAGAGGGGAGAGGGACCTAGATGGCTAGAACGCGTCACCGAACTCATGGGATGCAGTCCTCAGGCGGCCGCCCGCCTGGCCGCCCGCCTGACCGCCGCCGCCACGACCGGCGCCACCAGAGCGACGGCGGCGGCGAGGAGCATCGCCGCGGCGGGAGCCGACGACCACAGCCCGCGGACGTCGCCGCGCGCGATGGTGAGCGCCTGCAGCAGCGAGCGCTCCAGCAGCGGGCCCAGAACGAGTCCGAGCACGAGCGGCGGCCGGGCTGTAGCCGAGGCCGCGCATCGCGTAGCCGGCCACGCCGGCGACCACCATCACCCACACGTCGAAGGGATTGTTGTTGTCGGCGTAGGCCGCGACCGCGCAGAGCACCAGCACGCCCGGCATGAGCCAGCGGCGGCGGGATGGTGGCCACCCGGGCGAAGAGGCCCACCAGCGGCAGGTTCAGGAGCAGCAGCATCGCGTTGCCGACGTAGAAGCTGCCGATCACACCCCAGAACACCTGAGGATGGTCGCGGATCAGGAACGGCCCGGGGGTGACGCCCACGAGCAGCATCCCGCCCAGGAGGACGGCGGTCGACGGCGTGAAGGGCAGGCCGAGCGAGAGCAGCGGGATCATGCCCGCCCCGGCCGCCGCGTTGTTCGCGGCCTCGGGACCGGCCACGCCCTCGATCGCGCCGTGCCCGAGCTCCTCCCGGTGACGGGAGACCTCTCCGCTCCACCCCGTACGAGGCGAACGACGCGATCGTCGCCGCCGGGCCCGGGATGAGGCCGACCAGGAAGCCGACCGCGGTGCCGCGCAGCATCGGCGGTACCGCCCGCCGCATCTCCTCGCGGCTGGGATAGAGCTCGCGGAGCCTCACCCGCGCCACCGGCGTCGCCGCCGACGGCTCGGCCACCGTGGCCAGCACCTCGGCGACGCCGAAGAGCCCGGCGGTGACGGCGACGAAGCTCAGCCCGGCCTGGGCGCCCCCGAGGTCGAAGGTGAAGCGCAGGGTGCCGCCGAGCGGGTCCATGCCGACGGTGGACAGCATGATGCCGGCGACCACCATGGCGAGCGCCTTCGCCCGCGAATCGCCGGGACAGGTTCGAGAGCACGATCAGGCCGAGCAGGCCGAAGGCGAAGTACTCCGCGGGGCCGAAGGCCAGGGCCAGGCGGGCGACGGCCGGCGCGGCGAGCTGCAGCATGATCACGCTCGCGGTGCCGGCCACGAAGGAGGCGAGCGCGGCCACGGCCAGCGCGGCCCCGGCCCGCCCGCGGCGGGCCAGACGGTAGCCGTCGATGGCGGTGACGACGCTCGCGGCCTCGCCGGGGACATTGACGAGGATCGAGGTCGTCGAGCCGCCGTACATCGCGCCATAGTAGATGCCGGCCAGCATGATGAGTCCCGGCGTCGGGCCGAGCGTGACGATGACCGGCAGCACGAGCGCCATCGCGCCGGCCGGGCCCAGCCCCGGGAGCACGCCCACGACCGTGCCGAGCACGACGCCCGTGAAGCAGGCGCCCAGGTTCGCGGGCGTGAGGGCGACGAACAGCTCGCTCACGGCAGCGCGACGCCGAGCCAGGTCACGAACACGAGGCGCGTCGCCGCCGCGACGCCGGCGGCGAGGGCCAGCGGGCGCCACCAGCCCGGCAACCCCATCAGCCGCGCCGCCACGACGACGAGCGCGAACGACGCGGGCGCGAACCCGAGCCGCCGGCAGGACCGCGGCGTAGCCGGCGAGGGCGGCGGCCAGCGGGAGGGGCGAGCGGCGGGGCGGCGGGGCCATTTGCCCTCCGGCCGGCGGCGGCGCGGTGCGGGACGCTGACGGCCGGCGCCGGCGAACTGCCACACCGCCGCGGCGAGGAGCGCCAGGCCGGCGGCGAGCGGGAACACGCCGGGGCCCGGCGCGGTCAGCGTGTCGAGCGGATAGCGGCGGCCGGCGGCCAGGTACGCGACGGCGACGGCGGCGAGGCCGGCCGCGCTCCACCGGTCGCGGCTGACCTCGGGGCCGGACGCCATGCCGGCGGCGGCCGCTACTGCTTCTTGAGCCCGATCTGCTCCATCAGCGACCCGATCTCGCGGTCGTCCGTCGCCATGAACCGATCGAACTCCCGGGCACTCTTGATCTCGACGGCGGCGCCCATCCGGGTCGCGAAATCGCGGAACTCCGGGCTCTGCGCGGCCTGGACGAATGCGCGCTCGAGTCGCGCGATCGCCTCGGGCGGCGTGCCCCTGGGCACGGCGATCCCGCGCCAGAGCGTGAGCGTCAAGTCCACGCCGGCGTCCTTGAACGTCGGGACCTCCGGGAGCCCCGGCAGCCGCTTGTCGCCGCTCTGGGCGAGCACGCGGACCTGTCGCCCCGTCACCTGGGCCATGATCTCGGCGGGCAGCTGCACGCTCGCCTCGATCTTGTCGCCGAGGACGGTGGTGATCGCCAGCTCCCGGCCGAAGGGCACGTGGGTGAGCTTGACGCCGGCCCGGTTCTCCAGGGCCACGGCGACGAGGTGCGTGAAGCTGCCGCGGCCGGAGTTGCCGACCCGCACCTGGCCGGGGTTCGCCCGGGCGTGGGCGAGGAGATCCCGGAGGTCCTTCCACGGCGCATCGGCCTTGACGGCCAGCGAGACCGGCTCCCCGGTGATGGCCGCCACGCCGGCGAACGCCGTGTAGTCGAACGTCATGTTGCCGGCGTGGTAGGCGGTGCTGACGCTGTTGGAGTTCCAGACGAGATGGTAGCCATCGGCGGCCTGGCCCCGGACGTGGGTGTAGCCGAGCGCGCCCCCGGCGCCCGTGCGGTTGACCACGGCCACGGGCTGGCCGAGGTCCCGGGCGGCCAGCTCGGCCAGCTTGCGCGCGAGCAGGTCGGCGGCGCTGCCCGCGCCGAAGAGCACGGTCAGCTCCACCGGCCTGGTGGGGAACGCGCGCGCCGGCGCGGCGGCGAGGACGACCGCAGCCAGCACGAGGGCGCCGAGGCGAGCGGGCCCGCGCGGGCTCATGGGTTCAGCACGACCTTGAGCGGATCGCCGACGCGCCGCTCGAGCACGTCCACCGCCTCGTGCACGCGGCTCAGCGGGAACTGGTGGGTGATCAGCGGCTTGGCGGTGAGCCGGCCCGCCGCCAGCAGGGCCAGCGCGCGGCCGACGCTGGTGCCGCCTTCGCCGCGCTCCGTGTAGATCGTGATGTTGCGCCGCACGGCGTGGCTGACGTCGGCGGTGACCGGCCCGTGGTAGAAGGCGACGATGAGCACCTCGGCCCCCGGACTTCGCCATCTTGATGGACTGGTCGAACGTCTCGTCGCCACCGGCGCAGTCGATCACGAGATCGGCGCCCTTGCCATCGGTCGCCGCCATCACCGCGGCGACTGGATCGGCCTGCCGGCTGTCGACGACGACGTCGGCGCCGAGCTGGCGGCCGATGGCCAGCCGGGACGAGCGGGTGCCGGTCAGGATCACCCGCGTCGCGCCCACCGCCTTCACGAGCTGGATGGCCATGAGCCCGATGGGTCCCGGCCCGAGCACGGCGACCGTCTCCCCGGCGAAGTAGCCGCCGGCGTTCTCCAGCCCGAAGAGGGGACTCCCGGAGGTCATCACCACCGTCGCCTCCTCGTAGGAGACGCCGTCGGGGATCCGGTAGAGCGTGTTGACGTGGTTCACCGCGTACTCGGCGAGTCCGCCGTTGGTCGTGAAGCCGTTGGCGCGGTGCCCGCGCTTCGCGTTGCCGTAGTTCAGGCACGCCGTGTACAGCCCACGGATGCAGTTCTCGCAGCGGCGGCAGCCCATGTGCGCCTCGACGACCACCCGGTCGCCCACCCGAAACTCATCCACGGTCCGGCCCACCGCCACGACGTCACCGGCGTATTCATGCCCGAAGATGAACTCGCCGTAGGGCGGCATCTGGGGCATGCCGGTGTGGATGATCTTCAGGTCAGTGCCTCAGATGCCGCAGGCGCGCACCCGGACGAGGGCGTCCTCCTCGCCCGGCACCGGCACCGGCCGCTCCTGGAGCTCGAACCGGTGGGGGGCGACGAGCACCGTCGCCGTCATCGTGCTCGGAATCGCCATGGCCACTCCTTTCGGGATTCTCGACTGACCAGAGGCTACCACGGGCCGCCATGGCGCTGATCGCTGCCCAGGGCGACCGACTGCTCCCAACGCCACCCGCGAGCCGCGACGCCGTGACGGGCTCCTTCGCGTGGTGCTGTTCGCAGGCAGGATGCCGGGCGCGG
>CAWFXQ010000003.1:0-5833 GCA_963819845.1 Miltoncostaeaceae bacterium | reverse complement strand
CCGAGCTCTCCGGGCAGGAGAGTCAAAGTACTGGCCTACGGGGTGCGCGGCCACACTGCCTTGCCTACGCGGATCTGCGCCGGACAGCGGAGGGGGGATTTGACCCCCGTCGGGCCGTGACCCCCAGGTGCACTCGGCTGTGACTTGACCTCAACTGCACTTGAAGGTGCACCATCCCGGGGGATGACACGTGGAGGGCGGAGACGATGATCGCGATCGCGACGGAGGACGGCGTCAGGACCCCGGAGGCACTCGGCGTGAGCGAGCTGGGGGGCCACGCGGTGTCGGCGCTGGCGGCCGCCGGCGGGGACCTCTGGGCGCTGGTGGACCAGGCGGCGGTCTGGCGACGCCGCGACGGGGAGTGGGCCGAGGTGGCCGCCGACACGACCCCCCGGCTGCGCTGCCTGCTGCCCTGGGACGGCGGCGCGCTCGCGGGAACGGCCGAGGCGCACCTGGTCCGGGTCGGCCCCGGGGCGGTGGAGCCGGTTGACGGCTTCGAGCGGGCGCCCGGCCGCGGCGACTGGTTCACCCCCTGGGGCGGACCCCCTGCGGTGCGCACGATCGCCGCCGGGGCCGAGGGCGAGCTCTACGTGAACGTCCACGTGGGCGGGATCCTGCGCTCCGACGACGAGGGCGCCTCGTGGCGGCCGACCATCGACATCCGCTCCGACGTCCACCAGGTGCTGGCCGTGCCGGGGCGCCCCGGCCTGGTGCTGGCGGCCACCGGCGTCGGTGCGGCGACCAGCGAGGACGGCGGCGCGTCGTGGTCGTTCGCCCACGACGGGCTCGCGGGGCGCTACTGCCGGGCCGTGGCGCTCGCCGGGGACACGGTGCTGCTGAGCGCCTCGGACGGCCCGCGGGGCGGCGACGCGGCGGTCTACCGCCGCCCGCTCGGAGCGGACGGCCCCTTCCAGCGCTGCACGGACGGGTTCGAGCGCAACATCGACACGGGCTGCCTGGCGGCTGACGGCGAGCTGGCCGCGTTCGGGACCGAGGACGGGCGCGTCTTCGTCTCGCGCGATGCGGGGGCCAGCTGGACGCTCGAGGCGTCGGGCCTGCCCGCGGTGCAGGCGCTCGTCGTCACAGATCACTACAAGTGATTGCTCGCCACGAGGCCACCGCAGGGGAGCTCCTCGTCGCGGACCCTGCATCCGCGATCACCTTCCTCGACGCGCTCGAGCTCGGCCAGGTTGACCAGGGGTGACGTGCAGCACTGATCCGCCGTGCTCCGGCGGGGGACGGCTGCTCGGGCGTACGCGCGACAAGCTCGACCGGGGAAGGCCGGGCCGCGAGGCCGCGTGGCCCATCTTGCCCAGCCCACGACCGGACTGCGACGCTCGGCTTCCGCTCATGGCCATCGGTCACGACGACCTGCGAGGAGGTGCCATGGTGTTCGAGACGCTCACCGTGCGTCAGGAGGAAGCAGTTCTGTTCGCGGAGATCGCGGCCCCGCCCATGAATCTGCAGGGGCCCGAGCTGGTCCGCGATCTGGTCTCCCTCATTCAGCGCGCCGAGTCGGAAGACGCCGTCCGGGTGGTCGTGTTCAAGAGCGCCGACCCCGACTACTTCATCTCCCACGTTGACGTGACCCGGATCGCGGAGAACCGGGTGGAGGCGGCGAAGCTCACCGGCGAAGCCTCGATGGCCCTCCTCCTTCGTCATCTCAGCGCAAGCCGCCTCGTCACCATCGCGCAGATTGAGGGTCGGGTGCGCGGCGTCGGCAGCGAGTTCGCGCTGGCCTGCGACATGCGCTTCGCCGCGCGCGAGTCGGCGATCTTCGGGCAGTTCGAGCCTGCCTTCGGTGTGATCCCCGGCGCGGGCGCCGTCCAGCACCTCGCGCGCCTCATGGGCCGCGGGCGGGCGCTCGAGGTCATGTTGAGCGCGGAGGACTACGACGCGGATCTGGCGGAACGGTACGGCTGGATCAACCGCGCGCTGCCCGCCGACGCGCTCGGCGATTTCGTCAGGTCGCTCGCCCATCGGATCGCCCGGTTCCCGGCCGGCGGCCACGTCGTGGTCAAGGACCGGGTCAATGCGATCGCGCTCGCGCCGGCCAAGGACTTCCGTCGCGACTCCGATCTCTTCCTCCAGGGGACGCGTGATCCCGAGTTCCAGCGTCGGATGCAGGCCGCGATGGGGCGTGGCTTCCAGAACCGGGACGCGGAGATGGACCTGTCTCGAATGTTGGGAGAGCTGGGCTGACCCCTGATCGACGGAGCGCTCGGTGAGGGCGCCCCAGCGGGCGCCGACGACCTGCTCGTGTAGGCCTGAGAGCGGCGCCCGACTGCTGTGGGGAAGTTGTGGGGAAGTCCTCCTCCCCACACGGCGGTTTGGAGCGTTCTCCAGCGGGAGTCGACGCCCTCGGCCGGGTTCACGAGCAGGACGAGAAAGCCCTGCTAAGACGGCGAAACCGGCTTGTGAAGCGGAGGGGGAGGGATTTGAACCCTCGTCGGACGGAACCGCCCGAAACGGTTTTCGAGATACCGTGGCTCGGCCGCGTTCTCCCTGCTCAGCGGGAAATCTGCATCGCCGCGGGAGACCCTGCGGGAGAGTCTCCGCCGAGTCTCAGTCGGCAGTGTTGCCTCGCAGGCGAACGGCAAGGCGAAAGGCCGTCGGAGTAGGACCAAGACACCGGTCTGGCAAGCACTCGCCGGCCCTTAGGATGATGACCTTGCACTTGAAGGGTGGAGCATGACTGGTCGCCAGCGGGAGGCCGTGATTCGCCGTCGCGGACGATCTTCCTCCGCGGCCACGCGCGCTTGGAGTTCGTCTCGGCGACTCAGCCGCCGAGCCGGGCCACTCCGGCAGGAGCGGTTCACACCTGGCATGGTCTTCCGCGCGAAATCGGACGAAGCTCGATGAAGGCAACCCATCGTCGCCGAGGGCTCTGCGCCCGGATCAACTCGCCCGTGCCCGCCCCCCGGCGGTGCAACAGTCGCAAGCCGGCAGCGCCAACGGGTGCGCGAGCGCGCGGACGACTGACGAGATCGCGTTTGGGTCGGCGATCCCGCATGCTCCAGAGGCTCCTACGGAGCCAGAAGCAAGAGGGCGCCGGCCGGGCCGGCTGTTTGGCCGTCCGGCTGCGCCACACTCGAGCGCGCCGGCCCCCACCGACAGGACTAGGGCGCCGCGACCTGGAGGACGAGCGGCGCCCTCGCTGATCCGGCGAGGTCGGTCATCGTGACCGTGAAGGTGGTGCGGGGTAGAGCCTGGGTGGGCCTGCCGGCGACCTCGCCCGTGGCGGCGTCGAGCGCCAGGCCCGCCGGGAGGGGCGGGCTGATGCTGAAGCCTGCCGGGCCGGTGCGGCGAAGCGTCGTTGGCAGCACGGAGAGCGGCGCGCCCACGGTCGCATCAACGGCCGCGTAGGCGAGCTCGGGGGTGCCGAAGCCGAAGACGACGTAGGCGGAGCCCGAGTGGCCGAGGTCGTTGTTGCTCGCGAGGGCCGCGCCGACCACGATGTCGGGGCGCCCGTCCCCGTTCACATCCCCCGCCGCGGCGACCGATCCGCCGGCACGATCGCCGGCCGTTGCGCCGTCGATGCGAAGCGAGCCCGCGGGCAGCGCGCCCAGGTCGATGCTCGCGGCTGCATCGCCGGCGAGCGCGTAGACCGTGCCCGACTCGGAGCGACCGTTGTTGTCGGCGCCCGGGGCGCTGACGAGGACCTCGGGGCGTCCGTCGCCGTTCAGGTCGCCGGCCCCCGCGACGCTGACGCCTGCCTCGTCGTCCTCAGCCGCCCCGCGGACGCGAACGCCGCTCCCGCCGAGGGCGGCGAGATCGACATCGGTAGGAGCCTGCGGGCCGTGGACGACGTAGGCGGAGCCGAAGGCGGGGAACACGGAGTCGCCCTCATCGGCGCCGATCAGGATGTCGGGACGCCCGTCCGCGTTGACGTCGCCGGCCGACGCGACCGATATTCCGGCACGGGCCCCGGTCGGGCCGACGATGGTGAAGCCGCCCCGTCCGAGGGCGATGAGCTCGACGTCCGCCGGGATCTCCTGGCCGAACACGACGTGCACGAGGCTGTCGCTGGGGGCGCCAACGAGCACGTCCGGTCGGCCGTCGCGGTTCACGTCGCCGGCTGCGGCGACGGAGCTCCCCGCCCCACCGCCGACTCCGGCCCCGTTCATCCGGAAGCCGCCCGCCCCGAGGGCGTCGAGATCCACGTTCGTGGACGTCTCCTGGCCGAACACGACGTAGGCGGCGCCCGACGTAACGAGCAGCCCGCCCCTGGGGGCCCCGACGAGGAGGTCATCCAGCCCGTCCCCGTTCATGTCGCCCGCCCCCGCGACCGAGGCGCCCGCCCCGTCGGAGCTCGCCTCCCCGTCAATGCGAAAGCCGGCCTCGCCGAGGTCGGCGAGGTCGACGTTGTCGGCCGCCCGCCGGCCGAAGACCACGTACGCCGAGCCGGAGTCGGAGCGCCCGTTGTTGTCGGCGAGGTCGGCGCCGACCAGGACGTCGTCCAGCCCGTCGCCGTTCACGTCCCCCGCACCCGCCACCGCGACGCCGGCCCGGTCGTCGCCGGCGGCGCCCGTGATTCGAAAGCCATCGCGCCCGAGCGCGCCAAGGTTGAACGTTCTCGGGCGTCTCGCGGCCGAACACGACGTAGGCCGCCCCTGCGTCGAGGGGGCCGCGCTCGGGAGCGCCGACCAGGAGGTCGTCGAGCCCGTCCCCGTTGACGTCGCCCGCCCCGGCGACCGAGGCGCCCGCCTCGTCGAGGGCAGCGGCCCCGTCGATGCGCAGGCTCGGCTGCGACAGGAGGTCCACCCTCCCGGTCTGCTGTGGCAGCACCGCCGCGCCGGAGGCGGTGAGCGTCAGGAGGAGGACAACCGCGACGAGCGCGCGACCGTAGGGCGCGCGGGCGCTACGGCGGCTGTCGGGGGACGTTGGGCTCATCGGTCCGGGCCCGGCAAAGCCAATGGTCGCATCTACCGGGCACCGCGTCCAGGGTCGCGCTGAGGGGCACCGAGGCCCCGCGGCGGCGAGGAGCCGCCGATCGGTCACCGCGCCGCCGGCTTCCTCGCCTGCGGTGCGTCGACGACAATCGAGCCGACGGCCAGGACATCGCCCGACGGGGTGACGGCCATGGCGTGGATCTCCGGTCCGCTCGAGCCGAGGCCCATGTCGAGCTCGGGCGCGCGCCCGATACAGACGGCTCATGACGGCCCCCTCGTCCGGAGCGCGCGCGCCGCCTCATTGTAGGAGGGCCCGGCGACGTCAACCGCGACGATCATGTCGCCGAACTCCTCGGGCAGGCGCGCGACGGCGGCGTAGACCTCGCGCGCGGCGAGCGCGGCCTCGGGGTCGAGGTCGGGCCGGCGCCCCACCGGCTCGCGGTCCTCCGCCAGCGGACGCGGAATCGGCTGCCGGGAGCGGCGGCGTCCAGATCCCTCTTGTGGAGAGGGATCTCGGCGACGAGCGGAGGGGGGGGGATTTGAACCCCCGTCGGACCGAATGGCCCGAAACGGTTTTCGAGACCGCCGCATTCGACCGCTCTGCCACCCCTCCGCGGGCGAGGCTACCAAAGGGGTCCCTCAGCACCCCCCCAAGGACTGTCGCTCGGAGGGCAGCCGCCGAAACCGGGGTTACGGATGACGCTGGCCGGCGCGACGAGACAGCCCACGAGGTCAGTTCGAGCGTCGACCACTGCCCAGGGACCGGGCTGGTCTGATCGGAGCGAGGCGGATCAGCACCGCATCGCCCGACTGAAAGGTGTTCACGTAAGCCGGCTTCGCCGTGAAGCTCGCGGTCGCCCAGTAGGGCTGTTCGTCGCCACGCTGATCTTCGTCACATTGAAGAGGTTGCGCACCTGGCGCAGGCCCGCCACCGGCGACGA
>CAWFXQ010000002.1:0-245000 GCA_963819845.1 Miltoncostaeaceae bacterium | reverse complement strand
GCTCCGCGCGAGAAGCCGTGCGGTGGCTTGACGGCGGGTCCCCGCCTCCGCGACCACGATGATCCCGTCGCCCGCGCCGGCGCTGCCGTATCGTGGCGGGCCGATGGGCCAACCTCTCCTGCTCGCCGTTGACGAGGACCGGGACGCCCTCAGGGACGTCGAGACCCCGCTGGTCCAACGGTACGGGCGCGACTATCGCGTCGAGTGCGTCGCCGATGCGGACGAGGCGTTGCGGAGGCTCGCCGGGCTCGCGCGCGGCGGCGAGGACGTCGCGCTCGTGCTCGCGGCCATGTCGCTCTCGCGGACGACCGGGAGCCGCTTGCTCGAGCGCGTGCGCGACCTGCACCCGCACGCCAAGCGGGCGCTCTTGGTCCCGGCGGACGTCTGGGTCGACGGGCAGACCGCCGGCGCGATCCGCGAGTCGATGGCCCTCGGGCGCATCGACTTCTACGTGCCCAGGCCCGCGGGCTCGCCGGACGAGGTCTTCCACGAGGCGGTCTCGAGCTTCCTGCTCGAGTGGGCCCGGGAGCGGTGCATCGTCCCGCAGACGGTGCGCATCGTCGGCGAGACATGGTCGGGGCGGGCCTACGAGCTGAGGGAGGTCTTCGAGCGGTGCGCCGTTCCGCACACGTTCTGCCTGGCGGAATCGGATGAGGGGCGCGCTCTGCTCGCCGGGGCGGGCGGCGGCGCGAAGCTGCCGCTGATGGTGCTTCCCGACGGCCGGGCGCTGAGCGACCCGTCCAACGCCGAGATCGCCGAGGCCGCGGGCGCCCCGCGTGAGCTCGAGAGGCGCGCCTTCGACGTGGTCATCGTCGGCGCGGGACCGGCGGGCCTGTCGGCGGCCGTGTACGGCGCCTCCGAGGGGCTCCGCATCCTCGTGGCCGACGAGGGGGGCATCGGCGGGCAGGCGAGGTCGAGCTCGCTGATCCGCAATTATCTCGGCTTCCCCAAGGGCATCAGCGGGAGCCGGCTCGCCGAGGACGCCTACGAGCAGGCGTCGATCTTCGGCGCGAGCTTCGTGCTGATGCATCGGGTGGCCTCCCTCGATCGCTCGGAGCGCGGGCTCAGCGTGGCGCTCGAGGACGGGCGGCGGGTGGACGCCGGAGCGGTGATCCTCGCCACCGGGGCCGCCTACCGCCGCCTCGGCGTCCCCTCGCTGGAGGCCCTGCAGGGCGCCGGCGTCTTCTACGGGGGTCCGCTCTCCGAGGCCCCCGCCCTGAAGGGCAGGGACGCGTTCATCGCGGGCGGGGGAACTCCGCCGGCCAGGCGGCCCTGCACCTCGCGCGGTACGCGCGGCGCGTCACCCTGGTGGTGCGCGCGCCGTCGCTCGAGGCCGGCATGTCGCACTACCTCGTGCAGGCGATCGGGGCGACGCCGAACGTGCGGGTGCGCACGAGCACCGCCGTCGTCGGCGGCGGAGGCGACGCCGGTCTCCAGCGCTTGGTCCTGCGCGACCGCGCCACCGGCGACGACGAGGCGGTCGCCGCCGACGCGCTCTTCGTGATGATCGGGGCCCACCCCCACAGCGATTGGCTGCCCGCGGACATCGCGAGGGATCGGCACGGCTTCGTGCTCACCGGCGCGGAGCTCCCGGACGGCGGCAGCTGGCCGCTCGAGCGCCCGCCGTTCTCGCTCGAGACGAGCATGCCCGGAGTGCTGGCGGCCGGAGACGTGCGGCACGGGTCGGTGAAGCGCGTTGCCTCCGCGGTCGGAGAGGGCGCGATCGCCGTGCAGCTCGCCCAGACGCTCCTGGCCGACGAGCGGCTGCACCCCTGGCAGGCGAGCGAGGCGGCGGCGGCCCCGAACTCCTAGAACGTCGGTCGGCACGACCCCGAACGTCGCCCGGCCGATTCAGCACGGCATCGCAACGTGGCCATCTCCGAACCGCGGGGAATGCCCGGCCGAGCTCGGTGTCCTGGGAGGCAGGAGAGCCCGGCACGCAGCGAAGGGGAGCAGCCGTGAGCGACGCGCGACAGGACAACCGCAGGGAGTGTGGTGGCGGCGCCCCGACCGGCGTCGGGAGCCTGCTCGCGAGCGGGCTCGCCCGGCTCAGCTACGCGAAGGTCCTGGCGACGCCGGCCTTGTTCGTCGCGCTGGGCGGCACGGCGACCGCGGTGGTCACGCCGCCGCGCGTTCTGGACGCGGCCGACGAGGCCGACGTCGTGCCCGCGTGCGGCGAGGGCGGCGACCTCGCGGCGTGCACGAACCGGCTGTCGATCCTGCTTCCCGCGGGGAGCTGGCTCGTGCAGGGCAAGCTCGTCATCAGCCAGAGCGCGGGCCTCGGGTCCGGGGGAGCCTCTGCGGCCTCGTCCGGGGCGACGGCACGACGCTGGACGAGGTGCCGGTCGTGAGGGCCACCGCCGACGGCGAGGTCGTCGCGCTGACCGGCGTGCTGAGCGGCGTGCCGGACGACACGCGGGTCGGGCTGCGCTGCCGTGAGGGCCTGACCGAGGACTTCGAGCTGGCGCAGCTGAGGATGACCGCGCTCGAGGTGCGGCCGGTGAGTGGCCCGTGAGGGGGCCGTGACGGCCCGGTCCTAGCTTCGCCCCCATCGAGCGAGGGTCGAGCGACGAGAGCCCGGCGGGAATGCGCACGACCGGCCGGCGTCCTCTCAGGTGACCGGCACGCACCGCAACAGGGGGCAGGTACATGCAGCACGTGGTCGACGTCCCGCGCCGATGAGCGCCGTCGCTCCGGCCCTCGGCGTGCTCGCGGGCCTCGTCGGCGTGGCGAGCATGCTCCCCTACGTGCGCGACACGCTGCGGCGCGAGACCCGGCCGCACCGCGGCACGTGGCTCATCTGGGGCCTGCTCGGGGTCGTCGTGTGCGCATCCCAGCGCGCCGACGGCGCGTCGTGGAGCCTGGTGATGACCGCGGCGCAGATCGCGGTCAACCTGCTCGTGATCGCCCTCGCCGTGCGCCTCGGCACGGGCGGCGTGACCGCCCCCGAGGTGACCCTGATGGCGTTCGCGGCCGTCGGGGTCGCCGGCTGGTTCCTCGTGGACGAGCCGTTGGTCGCCATCGGATGCGTGATCGCCGCGGATCTCATCGGGGCGGCGATGATGGTCCCGAAGACCTGGCGCTCGCCGCACTCCGAGACGCTGTCGACCTTCGCGCTCGCCAGCCTCGCCGGGGCGCTCGCGCTCGGATCCGTGGGCGGCCTGGAGCCCTCGCTGCTGCTGTACCCCCTCTACTTCTGCCTGGTCAACGGCGCCCTCGCGCTGGTCATCCGGCACCGGCGCACGGTCTCGGCGGGAACCCGGCGGGTGGCGATCGCGGTATGACGACGTCCGGCGCGCCGCATATCTGGTCGAGCTCCGACTCCCCTTAGGCGAGCTCCGCGGCCGTGGCCACGTCGAGCCCCCAGAACGACGAGTGGCGGAACGAGAGCTGGATCGCCTGTCGGCGCCGGTGCGCCTCCCGGAGGAGCTCGACCATCAGCAGCTCATCGGATTCCATCGGCTCGTACATCGGGACGTGCAGCGCCGTGCCGTCCTCGAGGCGCGCGAGGAAGAAGTGGACGGTCTCGACGCGGATGACGCCGACCGCCACCGGGACCAGGGGGCCGGGGAGGGCCTCGTCGGCGGTCAGGCGCCGCTCCCACGCGTAGAGGGCGCGGGTCGGGTCGACCGGCACCATGTCGCGGTCGCCGGGAGGGCGATCGGCGCTCGGGCCCCTGCGGTCGAGCACCGCCCACAGCTCGAAGTGGAGCGCCGGCTCGTCCGCCGCCGCCGAGACCTCGGCGACCGCTTCCCCTTCGCGGACACCCTCGCCGAGCCCCACCTGGAGCGCGGTGATGTGGTTGTAACAGGTGACGAAGCCGAGCCCGGGCGGGTGGTGGTCGATGGCGATGTTGGCGGTCCGGCCCCCGGGCTGGACCTGGACCTTCACCACGTTCCCGCCGTAGGCGGCGTGGACGCAGCTCTCGGCGGCCGCGGCGAGGTCGACGGCCTGGTGAAGGCCGTTCTCGAACGGGACATCCGCCTCGGTCGGGTTGTCGGGGTCGCCGGCCGGGATGACCTGCGACGACGCGCAGAGGGGCGGCGACGAGAGCGCCCGCCGCCGGAGCGAGTCGAAGCGCCCGTTCGCGAGCCGGAGCGAGAGCGGGAGCTCCAGCGGCGGGCTGAAGAGCCAGGACTGATGGGTGACCGGGGTGAGCGGCACGTCTCCTCCTCGCCCGACCCTACGCCATCGGGCGCCGGCCGCTCAGACCGGGGCCATCCTGCGGGCTTGCGCCGCGGGCGCGGTATCGACGAGGCTGGTCGCCTCATCCCGGCACCGAAGATCCGAGGGCCCTGATGACCAGCGCCGTCCTCCACGTCCGGTGGCTCGCGCTCGCGGCGGCGGCCCTCGCGGCCCTGGCGATCGCGGGGCCGGCGGCGGCCGGCGGCGGCGGCCTCATCGTGCCCGGCCGCGCCATCGGGCCGATCGCGCTCGGCGACGAGCGCGCCACCATCGCCGCCCGGTTCGGCGACGGGGTGGTCGCGTCGCGGACGCCGAACCCGGCCCAGCCGGACAACCGCAACCTCGAC
Source organism: Miltoncostaeaceae bacterium (assembly GCA_963819845.1). GTDB lineage: Bacteria > Actinomycetota > Thermoleophilia > Miltoncostaeales > Miltoncostaeaceae > DATAGF01. The sequence goes on along the minus strand of CAWFXQ010000002.1, from coordinate 240,468 downwards.
CGGGTGAGCGTGCGCTACCGCACGCTGTCGCTGGTGGCCGGCTTCCCGACCGACGAGGCCAGCACCGGCGCCGACCGCCTGGCGACCCGCTCGGGCCGCTACCGGACCGCCCGCGGCGCCGGCGTCGGATCGACCCGCGCCGCCGTGCGGAGCGCCCACCCGGCCGCGGTCTGCGACGCGAGCGCCTGCCGGATCGGGCGGGCCCGGCCGGGCGGGGTCGTCACGCGCTTCCTCCTCGGGAACGGGCGGGTCGTGCGGGTCGACATCCGCCGGGTGACCTAAGCCGGATTCAGGCTAAGCGGCCGGCACGCCCCCGGCGGCGGCCCTCTTGGCGAGCTTCGCCCGCGCGGTGGCCGACAGCTCGACCTTGCGCAGCCGCACCGCCGACGGGGTCACCTCGACGCACTCGTCGTCGCGGACGAACTCCAGGGCCTGGTCGAGCGAGAGGCGCCGCGGCGGCACCAGGCGGACGAGCTCGTCGGCGGTGGAGGAGCGCATGTTGGTGAGCTTCTTCTCCTTGGTCGGGTTCACGTCGAGGTCGTCGCCCCGGCCGTTCTCGCCGATGATGGCGCCCTCGTAGACCTGCTCGCCCGGCGCGGCGAAGAGGGTGCCCCGCTCCTGGAGGCCGAAGAGGGCGAAGGCCGTCGTGACGCCGCTGCGGTCGGCGACCAGGCTGCCCCGGGGGCGGTGGCGGATCTCGCCCATCCAGGGCTCCCAGCGGTCGAAGACGTGGTGGAGCAGGCCGGTCCCGCGGGTCTCGGTGAGGAACTCGGTGCGGAAGCCGACCAGGCCGCGGGCCGGCAGCAGGTACTCCATGCGCGCCCAGCCGGTGCCGTGGTTGACGATCTGCTCCAGGCGCCCCTTGCGCAGCGCCAGGAGCTGGGTGACGACGCCGAGGAACTCCTCGGGGACGTCGATCGAGGCCCGCTCCAGCGGCTCGCACACGACGCCCTCGATCTCGCGGATCAGCACGCGGGGCTTGCCGACCGTCAGCTCGAAGCCCTCGCGGCGCATCGTCTCGACCAGCACCGCCAGCTGCAGCTCGCCGCGGCCCTGCACCTCCCAGGCGTCGGGCCGTTCGGTGGGGAGGACCCGCAGCGCGACGTTGCCCACCAGCTCCTGCTCCAGCCGGTCGAGCACCTGGCGAGCGGTCAGGCGGCCGCCGTCGCGGCCGGCCAGGGGCGATGTGTTGATGCCGATGGTCAGCGAGAGGCTGGGCTCGTCGACGGCGATCGGGGGCAGCGGCCGGGGGTCGGCCGGGTCGGCGAGGGTCTCGCCGATCGTGACCTCGGGCAGGCCGGCCACGGCCACGATCTCGCCCGGCCCTGCCGACTCGGCGCTCACGCGCTCGAGCGCCTCGGTGACGTAGAGCTCGCTCACCCGGGCGGGCATCACCGAGCCGTCGGCGCGGCACCAGGCGACGGCCTGGCCGGCGGCGATGTAGCCGTCGTGGATCCGGCAGATTGCCAGCCGGCCCACGTAGCTCGAGGCGGCGAGGTTGGTCACCAGCGCCCGCAGCGGCGCGCCCTCGGTGTAGCGCGGGGGCGGGATGTGGGCGCGCAGCACGTCGAAGAGCGGCTCGAGGTCGTCGCCGGGGGCGTCGGGGACGAGGGAGGCGCGGCCCGCTCGGGCGTTGCAGTAGACGATGGGGAAGTCGATCTGCCCCTCGTCGGCGTCGAGGTCGAGGAAGAGCTCGTACACCTCGTTGACGACCTCGGCGATGCGCGCGTCCGGCCGGTCGACCTTGTTGACCACCAGCACCACGGGCAGCCGCGCGGCCAGGGCCTTGCGGAGCACGAAGCGCGTCTGCGGCAGCGGCCCCTCCGAGGCGTCCACCAGCAGCAGGACGCCGTCGACCATGTGCAGCCCGCGCTCGACCTCGCCGCCGAAGTCGGCGTGGCCGGGCGTGTCGACGATGTTGATCTTCAGCCCGCCGTGGCGCACCGCCGTGTTCTTGGCGAGGATCGTGATCCCCTTCTCGCGCTCCAGGTCGGTCGAGTCCATGACGCGCTCGGCCACGGCCTGGTTCTCGCGGAAGACGCCCGACTGCCAGAGCATCGCGTCGACGAGGGTCGTCTTCCCGTGGTTGACGTGCGCCACGATGGCGACGTTGCGGATGTCCTGCCGGGCGGGCACGCCCCCATGGTACGGGGACGTGCCGGAGGCCCGAGGATCTCGTCAGCCGTAGGCCTGGGCCGCGGCCGCGATGGAGGCGCCCGCCTTCTCCAGGTCGTCCGGGACCATCGCCGGGTGGAAGCCGATCTTCGCGTCGAAGGCGAGGAACCACGGCTCCGCGATCCGGGGGATGTCGGCGGCCGTCGGGATGTCGATGGCCACGATCCCCGTGCGGGCGCCGTCGATCTCGGTGAAGTAGACGGCCTCGGGCCGCTGCTCCTCCAGGATCCTGCCGATGGTCTCCCCGAGCGTCCCCGCGCGGGCGGCGTCGTTGGCCCGCGCGGTGTCGAGGCTGATGACGAGCACGTGGCGCATCTCAGCCGCCCCCGCCCCAGCGGCTGGCGCCGGCCCAGTTCGACCGCCACCACGGGCTCGTCGCCCACCACCCAGGCGTCGTGGCCCGGGGGCAGCACGGCCACCTGGCCGGGCCCGACGTCCAGCTCGGTGCCGTCGGCCATCACGACGTGCACCGTCCCCTGCACGACGTACTGGAAGTGGGGCGCCTCGCACAGCTCGGTGCCGGCCACCTCCTTCAGGTGCGTGCTCCACTTCCAGCCGGGGTCGACCGTGAGGCGGCCCACCTGCCCGCCCCCGATGTTCACCAGCTCCACGCGGGCCTTCTCGAACGTGCGCACCTCGTCGGGTGCGGCGAAGTCCTTGACCTCTGCCGGCGCCATGTCGCTCCCCCTTCGCGGTTGCCGAGAGCGATCATGTTCCGGCCGCGCGGACGGCGTCAACCGCGCGATGTGGGCCCCGCGCGCTAGTCGGCCTCCTCGTAGTCCGGGTACCAGTCGGCCCGGCTGTGGGGCGTCTGTGCCGGCGTCATCGGATGCCTCCCGAGGTCCAGCCGCGACCGGCGCGCCGCGGCCTGTCGGCGCCCGGTCTACCGCCCGCCGGTTATCGGGCGCTTACCGGCCGCGGCGCGCCGGGGTAGGGCACGGACCACTTCCCGGCACCCCACCGGACCACGGCGGCCAGCAGGACGATCAGGACGATGGGGAGCCAGATGTCCTGGCCGCCGTCCACGCGGCCCGCCGTGGCGAGGGCTCCGATCATGTTGCCGATGAGCCCCAGCGCGGCGAGGCGGGGGGCGATGCCGAACAGCAGCATCAGGCCGCCGATCACCTCGGCCGCGCCCACCAGCAGGGCGACCTCGCCGGCGGCCGCGCCGAAGCCCCAGCGCTCGAAGCGCTCCACGTAGGCGTCGTGGTTGACGAACTTGCCCAGGCCGACGGAGATGTAGAGCGCCGCGAGCGCGATCCGCAGGATCAGCGTGGCCCATCGGGAGGGACCGGGATCGAAGAGGAACTCGAGGGCTCGTCGCATGGTGGCACGAGGGTAGTCGCGGCAGATGACGGAAGGGTTACGGCCGGGCGCCCGGTGATGATCGCGATGACGCCGCCGAGCACGAGGACCGCGCCGACGCCCTGGGCGGCCGTGGGCAGGGTGCCGAAGACCGCGGCGGCGAGGGCGACGGCCACGACGGGCTCGGCCGCGCCCAGCACCGCGGCCACGGTCGGGCTCACGCGGGTGAGGCCGGCCATGGTGAACGCGATCGGCAGCGCGGTCGACAGCAGCGCCAGGCCGGCCGCGATGGCCAGCCCCCGTGCGGCGAAGTCCCACGACAGGCCGCCGATCACCCCGGTCGCGCCGACCAGCAGGATGGTCGTGAAGGCCCCCGCGCAGGTGGCGGTGGCCAGGAGGGCTCGGGGGCCGACCCGCGACACCAGCCGCGAGGTGGCCAGCAGGAAGGCCGAGTAGCCGACGGCCGATCCGATCGCAAAGGCCACCCCGGCCGCGGTGGCCGACCGGTCGCCCCCGGCCGCCGACACCAGCCCGACGCCGGCCATCGCCGCCAGCGCGGCCAGCGCGACCCGGGGCGTGAGGCGCTCCCAGCCCAGGGCGGCGCCGGCCAGCACCACGATCGCCGGATAGCAGTAGACGATGATCGACGCCGTCCCCGGATCGAGGTCGGTGACGGCCTGGAAGTAGCCGATGGCCGCGATGGCGTAGGCCGTCGCCCCCAGCAGGAAGGCGATCAGGACCGGCCGCGACCGCAGGCCCGCCCACGCCGGCGCCCGGGCGACCGCGCGGGCCCCGGCCAGCGCGGTCGTGGCGAGGCCGAAGCGCAGCGCGAGCAGCGTGGCCACGGTGAGCCCTGCTTCGTAGCCCAGCTTCGCCAGGACCGGCGCGGCGCCGTAGCCCGCCGCCGCCGCCAGGCAGAGGAGGGCCCCGACCGACGCGCGGCTCAGAAGGGAGAGAGCGTTGTTGCCACGACGGCGCGGATGCTACGGGGGCCCCGCGGGCCGCCTGGCGTGCGGCTGCATCATCACCGGCAACGAGGACGGCCCTGCGCCATGAACATCCTCCACTCGCTCCAGCACCTGGGCTTCGGGCGCGCCCTCGCAGCAGCCCTCGCAGATGCGCCCGCAGCGCGAGCAGACCGCCTTGCCGCGGATCTCGAGCAGGGGCGCCCCGCACAGGGGGCAGGAGGGGGTGGCGGCGACGGCGGTCATGAGGGCGGGGGGACGGCCGACAGCCTGCCGCGCCCGCCGGACGACGCCGCGGCGCGGGCGAGCAGCAGCGCGCGCTCGCGGGAGTTGGCGGTCATCGCGGCGGCCCGCTCGAGCTCCGCGCGGGCCTCGGCGGCCCGCCCCAGCCGCATGAGCAGGTCGCCGCGCGCGCTCGGCAGGAGGTGGTACCCGCGCAGCGCCGGCTCGTCGGCGAGCGCGTCGACCAGGTCCAGCCCCGCCTGCGGGCCGAAGGCCATCGAGACCGCCACCGCGCGGTTCAGCTCCACGACCGGGGAGCCCGTGACCTCGACGAGCCCGTCGTAGAGGGCGACGATCCGCTCCCAGTCGGTCTCCTCGGGCGTCCGCGCCCGCGCGTGACAGGCGGCGATGGCCGCCTGCAGCGCGTAGGGGCCGAGCGGCGCCCCGAGGGCCTCCGCGCGGTCGAGCGCCGCGAGCCCCCGCCCGATGAGCAGCCGGTCCCAGCGCCCGCGGTCCTGGTCGAGCAGCAGCACCGGCTCGCCCGACGGCCCGACGCGGGCGCGCAGGCGCGACGCCTGGATCTCCATCAGCGCGACGAGGCCGTGCACCTCGGGCTCGGCCGGGGCCAGCTCGGCCAGGATCCGCCCCAGCCGCAGCGCGTCCTCGCACAGCGCGGGCCGCACCCAGTCGGTCGCCCGCCGTCGCCGAGTAGCCCTCGTTGAAGACGAGGTAGACCACCTCGAGCACCGACGCCAGGCGGGCGCCGAGCTCGTCGCCCGCGGGGACCTCGAAGGGCACGCCGCGCCTCGGCGAGGGTGCGCTTGGCGCGCACGATCCGCTGGGCCAGCGTGGCCTCGGGCACGAGGAAGGCGCGGGCGATCTCGGCGGTCGTCAGGCCCGCCGAGCAGCCGCAGCGTGAGGGCGACGCGGGCGTCGGTCGACAGCACCGGGTGGCACGTCGTGAAGATGAGGCCGCAGCAGGTCGTCGCCGACCGGGTCGTCGAGCGCGTCCCCGGGGTCGGGCGCCGGGCCCTGGATCTCGACCTCGATCTGCCGCGCGAGCTCCTCGAGCTTGCGGTCGCCCAGGGCGCGCCGGCGCAGCTGGTCGATGCCGCGGCGCTTGGCCGCGGCCATGAGCCAGGCGCCCGGGTTGTCGGGGACGCCCGACCCGGGCCAGGTCTCGAGCGCCGCGACCAGCGCGTCCTGGGCGAGGTCCTCGGCCAGCCCGACGTCGCGCACCATCCGGGCCAGGCCCGCGATCAGCCGCGGCGACTCGATGCGCCACACCGCGTCGATCGGCGCGGTGGGCCTCGGCCGCCGCGGGTGGCCGGCTCAGGGGATCAGCCCTCCTGCTCGGCGAGCGCGTCGCGCACTCGGTCGTGCACCTCGGCCGCCTCGCCGCTGTAGGCGTCCCCGAAGTCGGTGAGCCTCGAACACCGGGCGGATCTCGATCTCCGACTCGCCCTCCATCGGGTTCGGGCAGCGCTTGACCCACTCGATCGCCTCGTCGAGCGACCCCACCTCGAGGATCCAGAAGCCGGCCACCAGCTCCTTCGTCTCGGCGAAGGGGCCGTCGACGACCGTGCGGTCCCTGCCCGAGAAGCGCACCCGGGCGCCCGTGCTGCTCGGCTGCAGGCCCTCGCCGGCGAGCATCACGCCCGCCTTGACGAGTTCCTCGTTGTAGCGGCCCATCTCCGTCAGCAGCTCCTGGCTCGGCAGGACGCCTGACTCGCTCTCCTCCGTGGCCTTGACCATCACCATGACTCGCATCGCCGTCTCCTTTCCGTCGGGGGTGTTCTACCCCCTGCGACGACTGGGCGACCCGCGGATCGACACGGGCGTCGCGGCGGGCTGCCGGGCCACCGGCCGGCCGGACGAGCTCGACGCGCTGATGGCGCGGCTGGTGGGCCCGCCCAGCTGACGTGTGACAGCATCGGCGCGTGGCCGTCGCCGCGCCCTCCTGCCTCGCCCCCGGCCGTCCGGTCAACGCGCCGGTCGCTCCGCTCCCGGGCCGCTACGCGCGCATGCTGCCCGACCTGCCCCGTCTCGAGTGCGACGAGGAGCAACTGCTCGCGCTGGGCCTTGCCGCGGCGGCCCCGGACGAGCACCTGGCCGACGGGGGCGAGGCCGCCGGCTGGCCCGTCTTCGGCCAGCTCGTCGCCCACGACATCACGGCCGACCGCTCGCCGCTGACGGCGCGGGCCGACGCGGCGGGCATCGCCAACTTCCGCAGCCCCCGCGCGAACCTCGAGTGTTTGTACGGCGACGGCCCGGTGGGCGCGCCGTTCCTCTACTCGCGAGAGGACCCGGCCGCGCTCCTGCGGGCCGGGCACGACGTCCCGCGCAACTCCGAGGGCACGGCGCTGCTCGGCGACCCGCGCAACGACGTCCACCAGCTCATCACCCAGCTCCACGTCGTCCTGATCCGGGCCCACAACCGGCAGGTCGACCGCGCCAGGGCCGGGGGCGTGCCCGAGGCGGAGTGCTTCGCGGCGGCGCGCCGCGAGACCACCTGGCGCTACCAGTGGGTCCTGGTCCACGACTTCCTCCGCCGGCTGGTGGGCGGGGAGATGGTCGAGGAGGTCCTGCGCGAGGGGCCGCGCTGGTACCGGCCCGGGCCCGAGAGCTACATCCCGTTCGAGTTCGCCGACGCCGCCTTCCGCTACGGCCACAGCCAGATGCGCCAGACCTACGTTCTCAACGACCGGCTCGGCCCGCAGTCGCTGTTCCCGGACCTGCTGGGCTTCCGCCCGGTCAACCCGGAGCGGCGCATCGACTGGGCGGCGATGTTCGACATGCCGGGCCGGTCGCCGGCCCAGCGCGCCAAGCGCATCGACGGCCGGCTGCCGCGGGCGCTGGTGGAGCTGCCGGCCGCGATCACGGGAGACGTCGAGCGTGAGGGCTACCGGTCGCTGGCCGGGCGCGACCTTCAGCGCGGCTTCGGCCTGGGCCTGCCCTCGGGCGAGGCCGTTGCCCGCGCCTTCGGCGAGCGGCCGCTCGACCGGGAGGAGCTGGGCCTCGAGGCGGCGCACGGCTGGACGGCCGAGACGCCGCTGTGGCTCTACACGCTCAAGGAGGCACACGCCCGTGGCGGGGGCGACCGGCTCGGCCCCGTGGGCGGGCGGATCGTGGCCGAGGTGCTGATCGGGATCGTCGCCGATGACCCCGAGTCGTTCCTGGCCGCCGCGCCCGGCTGGCGGCCGGCGCCGGGCGGTGAGGCCTACGGCATGGCCGAGCTGCTCGGGGAGATCGACCGCGAGGGCTAGGCCGACGCGGAGGGACTGGGCCGCCGGGCTCGCGCTCTCGGTGGCCCTGGGCTGGACGTTCACGTGCACCGGCGCCGCGGCCCTGCCCCTGGAGCGGGAGCTGGACGTGGGGCTGGCCGTGGTCGGTCTCTTCACCACCGCCTTCCTGCTGGCCGAGGCGCTCACGTCGATCCCGGGCGGCCGCCTCTGCGACCGGATCGGCGCGCGCCGGGTCGGCCTCGCCGGCGCCGCCCTGATGGCGGCCGGCTCGGCCCTGGCGTCGATCGCGCCCGAGGCCGCCCTGGTGCTGGCCGGCCGCGGCCTGACCGGCGCCGGCACCGGGCTCGCCTACGTCGCGGTGGTCGCGTGGCTGCGCGGCGCGGGAGCCCAGGCACAGGGCCTGATCGGCGGCGCCTGCCTCGCCGGCGCCGGGCTGGCCGTGGCGGTCGTCCCACGCCTGGAGGGGCCCCTGGGCTGGCGCGCCCCCTTCGTGCCCGAGCTCGTCCTGGCCGGGGCCGCCGCCGCGCTCGCCCTGCTCGCGCCGCCCGCGACCCGCAGGGCGCCGGAGCGCCGGGTCCCGCTCGCGGGCCTCCTGGCGCAGCCGACGGTGTGGCGGTACGGCGCGATGGCGTCGTTCAGCTTCGGCGCGAGCTTCGCGGCCGGAGCCTGGATCGTGCCCCTCGTCACCCAGGGCGACGGGTTCTCCGCGGGCGCGGGAGCGGCGGTCGGGTCGCTGATCCTCTTCGGCGGCATCGTCACGCGTCCCCTCGGCGGGGCGCTCGTGCGGCGGCGGCCGGAGGCGGCCCGGGTGATCATGGCCGGCTCGATCGTGGCCGGGGCGGCGGCGGTGCTGGTGCTCGCCGCCGACCTCGGCGCCGCGGCGTCAACGGCCGCGGCGTTGGCCGTGGGCCTGGCGGCCGGGCTGCCGTACGGCGCGACGACGGCCGGCGCGATGGCCGCCTTCCCGGACGAGCCCGGCGAGGCGGTGGCCGTGACGATCGCGATGTCGATCTACTTCGGCGTCGCGGTCGTGTTCCTGCTGGGCCTGGCGTTCAGCGCGGGCGAGGGCCCTCTGGGCTTCGCGATCCTCGCCGCGGGCCTGCTGGCGCTGCTGCCCGCGGTGCCCCGCCCGGCCGCCGCCGCCCCTAGAGTGGCGCGCGACAAGGTGCACGGGAGGCCGCGGTGAACACGGGGTTCATGAGACGGTGGGCCTGGGTGGCGCTGGCGGTGGGCGCGGTGGCCGGCGTCGCGATCGGGGCGGCCGTCGGGTGCGGCGGCTCCGGCGATGCCGCGGCCCGGCCCGGCACCGCCGCGACGGAGCGCGCGGTCCCGCCGCCCGCGCCGCCGCCGAAGGCCCCCGAGGCCGCGGCGCCGGCCGCGGCCGAGGCGCCCCCGTCCGATCGCGCGCGGCTGTCGCGGCGGGCCGGCTTCGGGGGACCGATCTCGCCGAAGTCCGTCGCCGCCTCGGGCACGGGCCTCGTCTTCGCCCAGAACATGATGTACCGGCACTCGGTGACGGTCTATGACGCGCGCGCGATGCGCCTGCGGGCGACGATCCCCGACACGGTGCGCCTCTCGCGCCTCGGCTATCCGCAGTATCCCGGCACGCAGCGGGGCGCCCCGGTCGAGGCGGCCTTCTCCCCCGACGGGCGCTTCGCCTACGTCACCAACTACTCGATGTACGGGCCGGGCTTCGGCCCGGAGGGCTCGGACGTCTGCTCCCCGGCCTCGGGCTACGACCGGAGCTTCGCCTACCGCATCCCGCTCGACACCCTCAAGATCGACGCCGCCTACCGAGTGGGCGCGGTGCCGAAGGTGGTCGCCGCCACCCGGGACGGCCGCCATGTGCTGGTCAGCAACTGGTGCTCCTACGACCTCAGCGTCATCTCGACGCGGCGGGGGCGCGAGGTGCGGAGGATCCCGATCGGCGCCTACCCGCGCGGCATCGTCACCTCGCCCACGAAGGACGTGGCCTACGTCGCCGTGATGGGCGGCGGCGAGGTCGTGCGCGTCGATCTGAAGACCTGGAGGACCCGCCGCCTGCCGGTCGGCGCCGGCCCGCGCGCCCTGGTCATCGGCCCCGCCGGCCGCTTCCTGTTCGCCACCCTCAACGCCGAGGGGACCGTCGCCCGGCTCGACCTGCGCACGGGCGCGGTGAGGAAGGTCCAGACCGGCAGCGCCCCGCGCAGCATGGACGTCGCCCCCGACGGACGCTCGCTCTACGTCGTCAACTACGAGAGCGGGACGGTCAGCAAGCTGCGGGCGTCCGACATGCGCGTGCTGCAGACCATCGAGGCCTGCTACCACCCCATCGGGATCACCTACGAGCCGGTCACGCGACGGGTGTGGGTGGCCTGCTACACCGGCTCGGTGCTGGTCCTCGACGACCGGTGAGCCGCGCGGCGCGGCTGACGGCGGGGATCGCGGTCGCGGCGGCGGCGGGGGCGCTCGTGGCGGGTGTGGCCACTTGGCCGTCCACCGCTTGGCCAATTGGCCACGCGGCCGCGGCCGCCGAGTGCGCTCCGGCCGATCAGCGCCCCGGGCCGCCGCCGCCCTGGGCCCGGGCGCGGCGCGCCACGGTGCTGGTCGACTCGGTGCTGCTGGGGGGCGTCCCCGCCCTGCGGGCCGAGCTGGGCGGCTGGCGGATGGCCCAGCTGGGCCGTCCGGCGATCATGATCCCGGCGGCGGAGCGGGAGATCCGGGCCGGCGGCCGGGTGGCCCCGCTGGCGATCGTCGGCGTGGGCTACAACTCGCTCTGGGAGCGGGGGCGGCGCAACTACGCCGGCTGGGCGGAGCGCTTCGACGGCGAGGCGCGCGCGCTGGTGCGGGCGCTGCGGGCCCGCGGGGCGCGCCAGCTCGTGTGGGTGACCCTGCGCGAGGCGGGCCGCGCCGTCATCCCGTCCGGGGCCCTGTGGCAGTACGACGCCTACGCCTGGTACTTCCCCTACGTCAACGAGCGGCTGCGCCGGCTCGACCGGGAGCGGGACGACCTCGTGCTGGCCGAGTGGGACCGCGTCTCCAAGCGCACCGGCGTCACCTACGACGCGATCCACCTCAACCCGCGCGGCGCGGAGCTGATGGCGCGCACCATCCACGACGCCATCGACGGGGCCGCCGACGCTCAGCGGCCCCCGCCGCGGTGCCGCTCGGCCGCGGCGACCGCGCGGTCGTAGTTCACGCGCAGGAGCGCGACGACGTCGTCGGCGTCCTCCTGCGAGCCGATCGTCCGCGACGCCCAGCCCGACTGGGGCAGGACGTGGTGCGGACGCACCCGGCCCGCCTTCAGCAGCTCGTCGCGAACCCGCTTGGGAAACGGGATGTCGGCCAGCCGGTCGCCGTGCACGTGCCCCAGCTCGCGCCGCCCGAGGCGGAACTCGATCCCGCCGAAGCTGTGCGCCTCGGCGGTCACCCCCGGCCACTCCATCACCGCCGCAGCGATGCGCCCCGCAAGACCCTCCGTCACCGTCGCCGCCATGTCGTCCTCCCGGCGCGTCGTCACCGTGCGGGGGCATTCTGCGACCTCAAGTGCGCGTGAGGTCAAGCCCGCCCTCGGCGCGCTCCTCAGCCGGCGGCGCGGACACCTCCGCGCCTGACGCGGTTCGCCCGCGGCGGGGCCGCGGGGGCCGACGGCCGGGGTCGCTCGGGCCGGCCCGGCCCGAACGCCGACCCGCGGCGCCGCGAGCCGTGGACGACCCGCGGCGCCGGCACGGCGTACCCGGTCGCGCTCCAGCGCTCGTCGAGGCCGAGGCCGGCCGCGAGCCGGCCGAGCTCGTCGGCGTGCTCGGGCATCGCCATGGTCACCGCGCGCCCCACGCGACCGGCGCGCGCGGTGCGCCCGACGCGGTGGGTGTAGGCGTCGCGGTCGGCCGGGCGGGTCGAAGTTGATCACGAGCCCGATGTCGTCGAGGTCGATGCCCCGGGCGGCCACGTCGGTGGCCACCAGCACCCGGACGGCTCCCGTCGTGAACCGCCTCAGCGCCCGCTCGCGCTGGGCCTGGCTGAGGTTGCCGTGCATCGACGCGGCGGCGATCCCCGCGGCCGTGAGGCGCGCCGACAGGCGCTCGGCGCCCCGGCGGGTGCGGCAGAACACCAGCACCAGGTCGTCCTCGGCGCCGATCAGGCCGAGCAGGGTCTCGGTGCGGGTCGCCGCCGTGCAGGCCACGAAGCTGTGGTCGAGGCGGTCGCCGAGGGGCGCGCGGCTCTCCGTCCCCTCGCGCACCCGCAGGCGCTCGGGGGAGCGCGTGAGCTGCGCGGCCGCACGGCCCACGTCGCCGTCGAGGGTGGCCGAGAAGAACATGGTCTGGCGGTCGGTGGGCAGCTCGCGGACGATCGACATCACCTGCGGCAGGAACCCCATGTCGAGCATGCGGTCGGCCTCGTCGAGCACCAGGGCCTCCACCCCCGAGAGCCGGACCCGCCCCTGGCGCACGAGGTCGATCAGGCGGCCCGGCGTCGCGACCAGGATGTCGGCCCGGGCGGCCTTCGTGGCCTGGCGGTCGAGTCCCACGCCTCCGTAGGCGACGGCCACCCGCAGCCCCGCCGCGGCCGCGAGCGGGGTCAGCTCGTCGTCGATCTGGCGGGCCAGCTCGCGCGTCGGGGCGAGCACCAGGGCCGCCGGGCCGCCGCCGCCCCGCCCGAGACGGCGGATCAGCGGGAGCCCGAAGGCGAGCGTCTTGCCCGACCCGGTCGGGGAGCTGACCAGCACGTCGCGGCCCCTCATGGCGACGGGCAGGACGAGCTCCTGGACGGGGAAGGGGGAGGCGATGCCGCGCGCCGCGAGGGCGGCGCGCACGGGCCCGGTCACGCCGAGATCGGCGAAGGTCATGCTCATGTGTGCTCCTTGCGGCCTCGTGCCGCGGGTTGGACGGGAGATCACCATCGACCGTCCACCGCGCTGCGAGGCGGAGCCGCTCTCCCACCGGGCGGCCGTGTGCCGTCCGGGCCCGGTTCGAACCGGGGTGATGGCGGGGAGTGTAGCGGGGCGCGCCGCCGGCGCCGTCCGCGGCGCGGCGGAGGCGGCCCTCTGTACCCTGGCCGCAGGGAGCGGGGAGAGGGGACGCGTGGCGCAGGAGCGGCAGCTCGAGCGGGAGAGCGTCTCGGAACGGCGGTTCCGCGACACCCTGGCGCGCTGGCCGAGCGGCGTCACGGTCGTCACGGCCCGCGACGGAGACGAGCCCGTCGGGATGACCGCGGCCTCGTTCTCGTCGCTCTCGCTCGACCCGCCTCTGGTGCTGGTGTGCGTCGCGCGCGCCGCGCACTCCCACGACGGCCTGGTGGGCGCCGCCGGCTTCGCCGTCCACATCCTCGGCTCGGGGCAGGCCGACGTGTCGGCCCGCTTCGCCGAGCCCGGGCCGGCCAAGTTCGACGACCACCCCGACCAGGCCGGGCCGTTCGGCGTCCCGCTGCTGCCGTTCGGCGTCGCGCTGCTGGTCTGCGCCCACCACTCCGTCATCGACGGCGGCGACCACACGATCCTCGTGGGGCGGGTGGTCGAGACCGAGCTCGCGGGCACCGACCCGCTGGTGTACTGCAACCGCGGCTACTGGCGGATCAGCGGGTCGACGTAGCGCGCGGCCGGCTCAGCGGGACCACTTGATGGTGCAGCCGGCCGGAGCCGTCTCGGGCCGGTCGGGGGCCCGGCCGGCGAGGACCGCGTCGAGGGCGTCGCGCAGGTGGTGGGCCGAGGCCTCGTCGGGGTCGCTGCTGTCGTCGATCGCGCCGTGGTAGGCGACCCGGCGGCCGCCGTCGAGGACGAACACCTCCGGCGTGCGCTCGGCGCCGTACGCCCGGGCCACCGACTGGTCCTCGTCGCGGGCGTAGGCGAACACGTAGCGCTGCTCGCTCGCCCGCACGACCATGTTGTCGAACGAGTCGGCCGGATGGGTGGTGGCGTCGTTGGCGCAGATCGCCACGGTCACCACGCCGCGGTCGGAGTACTCGCGGGCGATGTCGTTGAAGCGCTCCTCCCAGGCCCGTACGTAGGGGCAGTGGTTGCACCAGAACGCCACCACGACCGCCGGGGCGCCGTCGGCGTCGTCCAGCGACGCGTCCCCGCCGTCGGTGGTGGGCAGGCGGAATCCGGGGGCGGGGTCGCCGATCGCGATGCTCATGCGGGGAGGGCCTCCCTCGCCGCCTCGCGCAGGGCGGCCTCGAGGTCGTCGGGGTGGGGCAGCGGGCCGAGGCGCCCGCCGGGGCGCGCGTAGGCGCGGCAGGCCTCGGCCGAGGGCGCGTGACCGAGCTCCTCGCGCGGGAAGAGGTCGCGGCCGGCGGCGAGGTAGGTGGGCGAGCCGGGGAAGCCCCGGCGGGCGGCGTCCCGGTCGTCGAGCACCTCGACGGCATCGATCTCCACCTCGATCCCGCTCGCCGCCGCGGCCTGCCGCAGCAGCGCGAGGCCCTCGTCGTGCGATGGGCAGGAGCGGCTGAAGAGGTAGGTCAGCTGCAGCGGACCGGGCGCGGGCACGGTGGCTATCGTAGCCGCGTGCACCCGACGTCCGCCCAGGCCATCGGCGTCTTCGACTCGGGCGTCGGCGGGCTGACGGTCCTCGACGAGTGCCTGGCGACCCTGCCGGCCGAGGACTTCGTCTACTTCGGCGACACGGCCTTCTTCCCGTACGGCGAGAAGCCGGTCGACGAGCTGCGCCGCCGGGCCCTCGCCATCGCCCGCTGGCTCGACGCCCAGGGCGTCAAGCTGATCGTCGTGGCCTGCAACACCGCGACCGCGGCCGTGCTGCCGTGGCTGCAGCAGGAGGTCGCGACCCCCCTGGTCGGCGTCATGGGCCCCGAGGCCCACGCCGCCGTGCAGGCGACCCGCAACCGGCGCGTCGGCCTGCTGGCCACCGAGGCCACGGTGCGCTCGGGCTCCTACCCGCGGATGGTCCACGCCCACGACGCCGGCGTGGAGGTGACCAGCGTCGCCTGCCCCCGGCTGGCGCCCGCCATCCAGGGCGGCGACCCGGTTGACGACGAGATCGTCGCCATGGTGCGGCAGTACACCCGCCCGCTGGTCGCCGCCGGCGTCGACACGGTCATCCTCGGCTGCACCCACTACCCGATGGTGGACCGCCTGCTGCGGCGCTCCCTGCCGGGGGTGACGCTCATCAAGAGCGGCGAGGAGATCGCCCGCGAGGTGGCCGAGACCCTGGGGCGCAAGGGCATGCTGCGGCCGCCGGGCGGCGAGGGGGGCTACCGCTTCGCGTGCAGCGGCGACGCCGCCTCGTTCCGCGCGCTCGGGGGCCGTTTCCTGCAGATGCCCCTCGGCGACGTGGCGATGGTCAACCCCGAGGCGGTCCCGGCCGTCACGGGACCCTCCTAGCGGGGCCACCGGGTTGCCGGTCAACCGGCGCCTCGTGACCCTCGTCGCGGACGACGGCGAGGAGCACGACGCCCTCTTCGAGATCGACGAGCGGGCCGCGCGGGCCCGGCGGCGCGCGAGCGGGCGCGCGACGGCGCTCGTCCACGTCCACGGCATCATGGGCAACTTCCTGGTGGGCACCCTGCGCTTCTACCCGGCGCCGGTCGCGCGCGCGGGGTTCCCCGTGCTGGTGCTGGAGACGCGCATGGGCAACGTGGGCCAGCTCTTCGGCCAGGCGATCTTCGAGGAGGCCGTGCAGGACGTGTGCGCCGCCGTGCGGTGGCTGCGCGAGCGCGGCTTCGACACGATCGTGCTGTCGGGCTACTCGAGCGGGGCGACGCTGGCGACGCGGGTCGCCGCGCGCCACCCCGGCCCCGACCTCGGGGGGCTGGTCTGCCTCGCCAACCCCTGGGGCCTGCCCGAGTCGATGCGCCGCCGCGCCGACCGCTACGGCGCGGTCCCCGACTACTCGGAGCTCTCCGAGATGGTCAGGAGCGCCATCGGCGACGATCCCGACGACCCCGCGGGGGACCGGCTCTTCGTGGTCGAGGGCAGCCGGGGCCCCAGCCGCCGCCCCTCCGACAGCGAGGTGTACACCTACCGCACCTGGTGGCACTCGCGGGGGCCGGCGGCGACGTCGGCGATGGCGCACCGCCAGATCGGGGCGGTCGCGGCGCCGATCCTGCTGCTGCAGGGGACGGCCGACGAGATCGTGGAGCCGCGGGAGGCGCAGGCGCTCGCGGACGTCGCCCGCCGCGGCGGCAACGGCGACGTCACCGTCGTCCCGGTGGAGGGCGCCGACCACTCCTTCGCGGGCGCCGAGATCCCCACGCTGGCCGCGGTCACCGCCTGGCTGCGGGACCGGGTCTAGTGGCCCGCGTGGTCGAGCGCGGTGGGCGGCGCCGGGCGCCGGTGTTCGGCGCCGACGACCGGGCGCTCGGGGTCGACCTCGTCGTCACCCGGACCGTGGACGGCCACCACTGGGACGGGATGATCTTCCGGCCCGGCCGCGGGTCGCCCCGGCGGCGCCTGGCGGTGCTGGCGGTGCACGGGTCGGTGGGCAACTACATCACCGGGGTCCCGCGGCGCATCGCGTTCGGCCTCGCCAACGCCGGCTTCACCGTGATGTCGGTCAACACGCGGATGGCCAACTACGGGGTGATCTTCGGGGGCGGGCTCATGCACCGGACCCCCCTGGACCTCGACGCCGCCCTCGACGTCCTGCGCCGCCGCGGCTTCACCCGGATCGTCCTGCTGGGCTTCAGCCTCGGCGCGACGATGGTGACCCACTACCAGGCCCTGCGGCGGCCCGCCGACGTCGTGGGGGTCTGCACGCTGGCGCACCCGGCGTCGCTTCCGGCCGCCCTGCGCCTGCGCTGGGACCACTACGACTCCGACCCCACCTACGCCGAGGTGGCGGACGCGGCCCACCTGCGTCTCGCCCCCGACTACGAGTCGCCCGAGCGGGACCGCATCTTCGTGGTGCGCCGGGCGCGCGGGTTCGGCGACCGGCCGGTCAACGGGGAGGTGTGGACCTACCGCACCTGGTGGTTCTCGCGCGGCCCGCGGGCGCCACACGCCGAGTCGCTCCTGCGGATCGGGTCGGTCACCGTCCCGCTGGCGCTGGTCCAGGCGGGCGCGGACGAGCTCGTGCGCGCCAGCGAGGGCCCCCAGCTCGAGGGCCTCGCCCGCAATGGCGACTGCCCCAGCGTGATGCGCGAGACGATCCCGGGCGCCGACCACGTCTTCACGGGCTGCGACGAGGCCCTCACCGAGGCGGTCGTGAGCTGGCTCGACGGCCGCGTGTGAGAACTCATGTTGCGCAGCAGTGCGCATGTTGACACGCTCTCGTGCTGTATCGCGACGCCCGCTCGCGGATCATGATGAGGATGGTGACGATCATGCCGACCACCACCAAGCGTGTCACCTTCAACGCCGACGCCGATCTCCTCGCCGCAGCCCAGGAGGCGCTCTCCACCGGGTCGACGACCGAGACGCTGAACGCCGCCCTCGCCGAGGTCGTCCGGCTCCACCGAGTCGAGCGGCTGTTGGCGGCGGACCTGTCGGACCTGACCCCGGAGGTCCTCGAGACGATTCGGCGAGGGCGCACGGGGCGGTGGTGAGCCTCATCGACAGCTCGGCCTGGGGCTGGCGCTACCGGTCCGAGGCCGTCGAGGGCGAGATCGCGCGCCTCGTGCTCACGGGGCTCTCGGCGACGTGCCACCCGGTGATGCTCGAGATCCTCTACAGCGCGCGCAACGCCGAGGACTTTCGCGTCGTGCGGCAGGGGTTCGAGGCTCAGATGATACTGCCCGTCGGCCTCGGGGAGTGGGAGCGCGCGCTGGACGTCTACGAGCGTCTCGCCGGGAAGGGCGGTGCGCACCAGCGGTCGGTCACGCACACCGACCTCCTGGCGGCCGCGGCGGCCGAGTCGGCCGGGGCGGAGGTCCTCCACTACGACGAGGACTTCGACCGGATCGCGGAGATCACCGGGCAGCCCACCCGCTGGGTCGCGGAGCGGGGCAGCCTGGGCTGATCGCCCCCGCGGCGCCGACAGGGGCCGCGCCGCCTCGAGAGTTCTATTGTCGTCGAACTAATGACGGAGACGCCCTCGACGATCCGGCGCACCTACTACGCGCTGATCCTCGGCAACACGCTCGCCGCGTCGCTGATCTGGGGGATCAACACGATCTTCCTGCTCGACGCCGGGCTGTCGAACCTCGAGGCCTTCGCGGCGAACGCGTTCTTCACCGCCGGGATGGTGCTGTTCGAGGTGCCCACGGGCATCGTGGCCGACATGTGGGGCCGGCGGGCGTCGTTCCTGCTCGGCACGGTCACGCTGGCGGTCTCCACCGCCCTCTACGTCCTGCTCTGGTACGCGGAGTCGCCCTTCTGGGCCTGGGCGCTGGTCTCGCTGCTGATCGGCCTCGGCTTCACCTTCTTCTCCGGGGCCACCGAGGCCTGGGTCGTCGACGCGCTGCGGGCCACCGGCTACGACGGGCCGCTCGACCCGGTCTTCGCCCGCGGCGCAGATCCTCACCGGCGTGGGGATGCTCACCGGGTCGGTGGCGGGCGGCTACATCGCCCAGCTCACCAACCTCGGCGTGCCCTTCGTCCTGCGCGCGGTCATCCTCGCCGGGATGTTCGTCCTGGCCTTCGCCCTGATGCGCGACATCGGCTTCACGCCCCAGCGGGACGGCCGGGCGGTCGACGAGATCCGCAAGATCACGGCCGACTCGATCGAGTACGGCTGGCGCGTGCCGCGGGTGCGCTACCTGATGCTCGCCGCGCCCTTCACGGGCGGCGTGGGCATCTACGTCTTCTACGCCCTCCAGCCCTACCTGCTCGAGCTCTACGGCGACCCGGAGGCGTACGGCGTCGCCGGCCTGGTGGCCGCCATCGTGGCCGGCGCGCAGATCGTGGGCGGCGTGGTCGCGCCGGCGATCCGCGCCCGCTTCCAGCGCCGCACCTCGGCGCTGCTGGCGGCGCAGGCGCTGAGCGTCGTGACCCTGCTGCTGATCGGCCTCGTCGAGAGCTTCGGCGCGGTCATCGCCCTGATCGTGGTCTGGGGCCTGCTGTTCGCGGCGTCCGTGCCGATCCGCCAGGCCTACATCAACGACTGCATCCCGTCCCAGCAGCGCGCGACGATCCTGTCGTTCGACTCGCTGATGTCGTCGGCCGGCGGGGTGGTGGCGCAGCCCATCCTCGGGCGCGCCGCCGACGTCTGGGGCTACCCCGCCTCCTACGTGCTGTCGGCCGGCCTGTCGGCGATCGCGCTGCCGTTCATCGCCATGGCCCGGCGCCTGGAGCCCCCGGCCGGGCCGCCCGAGAAGCGCCTCGCCCTGGAGCCGACCCCCGCTGCGGGGCGCCTGGAGCGGCCCGCGTAGCTCTCAGGCCGGCCTCAGCGGAGGGCGTCGAGGGCCGCCACCGCCTCAGGCAGCTGGGTCGCCGCCTTCCCGTGCAGGCGCACGCCGGCGAGGTCGTCGTAGGGGGTCTCGCTCTCGGTGAGGATGGCCAGTGCGCCGCCGTTGTCGAGGACCACGCGCGGCAGCCGGCTCACCGGCGCGACCAGGAGCGAGCTGCCGATCACCAGCATCAGGTCGGCCCGCTCGGCGTGGTCGAACGCGGCCTCGATCGCCTCGGCGGGGAGAGCCTCGCCGAACAGGACGACGCCGCTCTTCATCGGGAACCCGCAGGCGCAGCGCGGCACGCCGTCGCCGGCCGCGTCGGCCCGCGCGACGAGCTCGTCGATGCTCACGCGGGCGTCGCAGCGCAGGCACTGGCCCCGGTCGAGCGCCCCGTGCACCTCGATCGGGTCGCTGCCGGCCTTCGCGTGCAGCCGGTCGATGTTCTGGGTCACCACGGCGCGCACCACGCCGCGCCGCTCGAGCTCGGCCACCGCCAGGTGGGCCGGGTTGGGCTCCACGCCCGAGAGCAGGTCGATGCGGGGGCGGTGGAAGCTCCAGAAGCGCTCGGGCTCGCTCAGGAAGGTGCTCAGCGAGGCGACCTCCATCGGGTCGTAGCGCTCCCACAGCCCTCCCGCCGAGCGGAAGTCGGGGATGCCGCTCTCGGTGGAGATGCCGGCGCCGGTCAGCACGACCGCGTACCGGGAGGCCGCCAGGGCGGCGGCCAGGTCGCGCGCCGTCTGGGCTCCCCGGGGCATCCGGCCGGGAAGGCTAACCTGCCGGAGATGCGATCCGACGGACGACGCGCCGACCAGCTGCGCCCGGTGGAGATCCTCCCGGGGTTCGTCGAGACCGCGGACGGCAGCGCCCTGATCTCCGTCGGGCGCACCCGCGTGATCTGCACGGCGTCGGTCGACGAGGCCGTCCCGCCGTGGATGCGGGGGCGCGGGCGGGGGTGGGTGACGGCCGAGTACGGCATGCTCCCCGGCTCCACGGGCGAGCGGAAGCCGCGCGACGTGGCCAAGGGCCGGCCCGACGGGCGCACCACCGAGATCCAGCGCCTCATCGGGCGCTCATTGCGGGCCGTGGTCGACCTCGACGCCCTCGGCGAGCGCACCGTCTGGCTCGACTGCGACGTGCTCCAGGCCGACGGCGGAACGCGGTGCGCGTCGATCTGCGGCGCCTGGGTGGCGCTGCACCAGGCGCTCTCGCGGCGGATCGAGGGCGGGGCGCTCGCCGAGCTGCCGCTCCGGGACTCCGTTGCCGCGATCAGCGTCGGCATGGTCGACGCCGCGCCGCTGCTCGACCTCGCCTACGTGGAGGACGCCGGGGCGGAGTCGGACATGAACGTCGTGATGACCGGCGCCGGCCGGCTGGTGGAGGTGCAGGCCACGGCGGAGGGCCAGACCTTCTCGCGCGCCGAGCTCGACGTCCTGCTCGACCTGGCCGACGCCGGCGTGCGCGAGCTCACGGCGGCCCAGCTCGCCGCGGTCGCCGCCGCGGGCGCGGCGGCGTGAGCGCGACCAAGGTCGTCCTCGCCACCGGCAACGCCGACAAGGTTGTCGAGCTCGAGCCCCTCCTGCCCGGGGCGGAGGTGAGCGGGGCGCCCGTGGGCTTCGACCCCGCCGAGACCGGCACCACCCTCCTGCAGAACGCCTGGATCAAGGCGGCCGCGCTCCGCCCCGAGGCGCCCGGCGACGCGGTGGTGGTGGCCGACGACTCGGGCCTGTCGGTGCACGCGCTCGACGGCCGGCCGGGCGTGTTCAGCTCGCGCTACGCGGGGCCCGACGCGACCTACGCCGACAACTGCCGGCGCTTGCTGGAGGAGCTGGAGGGCGCCGAGGATCGCCGGGCGGCCTTCGTGTGCGTGCTGGTGGGTCTCGGCCCGGCCGACGAGGTGCTCGTGGCCACGGGCGTCTGCCCGGGCGCGATCGCGCCCGCCATGCGCGGCTCGGAGGGCTTCGGCTACGACCCGCTCTTCATCCCCGAGGGCTCGGACCGCTCGATGGCCGAGATGAGCCGCGACGAGAAGGCGGCCATCTCGCACCGCGGCCGGGCTGCGCGGCGGTTGGCCGAGCTGCTCGGCCTGCGCGGCGTCCAGTAGGTTTCCCGCGCATGTGGCACGGCACCCGCTCGCGACCCGCCGCCGGACCGTGAGGTCGTGACGGCCGACGGCCGGCCAGCGGCCGGGTCGCGGACGCTGTCGTGGCTGATCGCCTCGGTCGCCATCGGGTGGCTCGTGGTCTACAACGCGATGCGGCTGGCGGGCGCCAACCCGGCCGACGCCGCCTGGCCGTCCCTCGCGATCGGGGCCGTCGTGGGCCTGGCCGCCTTCGGCGCCGGCGTGCTGATCCTGCGCCGGAGGGCCGCCGCCGGCCGGCCCCTGCGCCGGGGCCCGGCCGAGCTCCCGTCGCCCTCCGAGCTCGACGAGGGCCAGCGCCGCCTCATCGGCCTCGCCTGGCCCGCGCTCGGCGTGCTGGCCGTCGCCGCGCTCGCGCTGGGCGTCTACCTCGGCGGCGACTGGCTGGGGACCGACCCCGACGACCGCGCGACCACGACGATCATCCTGGCCGCCTGGAACGTGCTCGCCGGCCTCTGGCTCGGCGACGAGACGCTGCGTCTGCGCCGCGGCGAGGTGGAGGGGGTCGAGTCGGTCGTCCTCGGCTGCGCCCTGACGGCGGTGCTCGCGGGAGTGGGGTTGTCGCGCGAGCTCGCCGAGGGGGCGCAGGTCGTGCTGATCGTGCTGGCGGGCGTGGCCGGAACCCTGTGCGGGCTCGCCTTCTGGCGCCTCACCGGCGGGCGGGGGGTCCCGTGGCTGGCGATCGGCGCGGCCGTGGCAGCGGCCCTCTCGCTGATCCTGCCGATCGCCGTCTAGGCGTTCCCGGGTGAGCGTCCGGCTGACCTGCCCCCTCTGCGGGGCCGCCGTCGCCGACGGCCCCGAGCCGGCCCCCGGCACGTGCCCGGCGTGCGGCGCGGCGTACGCCGGCGGGGGCACGAGCCCGCCCGCCGCCGCCTCCGCGGCCCTGGCGGAGTGGGGGATCGAGGGCCTCGACCCCGAGGCCGTCGCCCGGCGGCTGTTCGAGGCCGAGCCGGGCCCGCCGCCCGGCCCCGCGGCCGCGATCACGTCCGACAGCCGCGACGGGTTCTACCTCTGGTGGGTGTTCGTGCGCGACGGCGACCGCGGGCGCGCGGCGGTCCTGCGCGGCCCGTCCGGCTGATCGTCCTGGCGGGCGCCGGAAGCGTTCGGTAACCTGTCCCTGGCACTCTCGTCCCGCGAGTGCCAAGGCGCGCGCCCCGCGCTCTCCGCGCGGCGCGCTCCCGGAGTGCCACCCACTCGACCCGGGAGGGCCGATGAAGCTCAAGCCCCTGGGCGATCGCGTGATCGTCAGGACCGTGGACCAGGAGGACGTCACCGCCAGCGGCATCGTGCTGCCCGACACGGCGCAGGAAAAGCCCCAGCGCGGCGTCGTCGTGGCCGTCGGCGAGGGTCGCATCGTCGACGGCGAGCGCATCCCGCTCGACGTCTCCGACGGCGACGAGGTCATCTACTCGAAGTACGGCGGCACCGAGGTGAAGCTGGAGGGCGAGGAGGTCCTGATCCTCAGCGAGAACGACATCCTCGCGCGCATCGCCGCCACCCCGAAGGCCCCCGCCAAGCGCACGGCCTCGCGCAAGCCCGCCGCCAAGAAGACGACGGCCAAGAAGAAGTAGCGCCGCCGCGAACCCCGTCGGCGCACCGCCCGCTTACCGCAGACCCAAGGAGACGCGCCAGAGATGGCCAAGCTGCTCAAGTTCAACGAGGACGCCCGCCGCTCGCTGGAGCGCGGGGTCAACACCCTGGCCGACGCGGTCAAGGTCACCCTGGGCCCCAAGGGCCGCTACGTGGTGCTCGACAAGAAGTTCGGCGCGCCCACCATCACCAACGACGGCGTCACCATCGCCCGCGAGATCGAGGTCGAGGACGTCTTCGAGAACCAGGGCGCCCAGCTGGTGCGCGAGGTGGCCACGGCCACCAACGACGTGGCCGGCGACGGCACCACCACCGCCACCCTGCTGGCCCAGGCGATCGTGCGCGAGGGCCTCAAGAACGTGGCCGCCGGCGCCAACCCGATGGGCCTCAAGCGCGGCATCGAGGCCGCCGTGGACCTGGTGGTGGACCAGATCGCCGCCCAGTCCAAGGAGGTCGCCGGCAAGGAGGACATCGCCCGCGTGGCCACCATCTCCTCCCGCGACCGGGCCATCGGCGACGTGATCGCCGACGCCATCGAGAAGGTCGGCAAGGACGGCGTGGTCAACGTCGAGGAGGGCCAGACCTTCGGCATCGAGCTCGAGTTCACCGAGGGCATGCAGTTCGACCGCGGCTACATGAGCCCCTACATGGTCACCGACCAGGAGCGCATGGAGGCGGTGCTGGACGACCCCTTCCTGCTCATCCACGGGGGCAAGATCTCCAGCGTGCAGGACATCCTGCCCCTGCTGGAGCAGGTGATCGGCCAGGGCCGGCCGCTGCTGGTGATCGCCGAGGACGTCGAGGGCGAGGCCCTGGCGACCCTGATCGTCAACAAGCTGCGCGGCACCTTCACCGGCATCGCCGTCAAGGCCCCGGGCTTCGGCGACCGGCGCAAGCGGATGCTGGAGGACATCGCCATCCTCTCCGGCGGCGAGGTGATCAGCGAGGAGATGGGCCTCAAGCTGGCAAACGCCCAGGTCTCCCAGCTGGGCCGGGCCCGGCGGGTGGTGGTCTCAAAGGACGCCACCACCGTCATCGACGGGGCCGGCGAGGGATCCGAGATCCAGGGCCGCATCAAGCAGATCCGCTCCGAGATCGAGACCACCGACTCGGACTTCGACCGCGAGAAGCTCCAGGAGCGGCTGGCCAAGCTGGCCGGCGGGGTGGCGGTGGTCAAGGTCGGGGCGGCCACCGAGACCGAGATGAAGGAGCGAAAGCACCGGGTCGAGGACGCCCTGCAGGCCACCCGGGCGGCCCTGGAGGAGGGGATCGTCCCCGGCGGGGGGGTGGTGCTGATCAACAGCATCGGCGCCCTGGACAAGCTCAAGCTGGAAGGCGACGAGGCCACCGGGGCGGGCATCGTGCGCCGGGCCCTGGAGGAGCCGCTTCGCCAGCTGGCAGAGAACGCCGGCCTGGAGGGGAGCGTCGTGGTGGGCGTGGTCAAGTCCAAGAAGCCGGGGATCGGCCTGGACGTGGACACCGGCCAGTACGTTGACCTGGTCAAGGCCGGCATCATCGACCCGGCCATGGTCACCCGCTCGGCCCTCCAGAACGCCGCCTCGATCGCCAAGAACATCATCACCACCGAGGCGGTGGTGGCCGACAAGCCCGAGGAGCCGGGCTCGGCGGCCGGCGGCATGCAGATGAGCCCGAACATGGGCGGCATGGGCATGGGCGGCGGGATGATGTAGATGGACAGTGGGTTTCAGGGTCTGAGAGGACCCTGTCTCCCCATCCGTCTCCCCATCCGGTCCACGGTGGCCGGCATGGGACCGGTGACGAAGTGCCGCCCCGGGCGGGGTCGAACGGGCCCCGCCCGGCGGCGTGCGCGGGGCCGCTGTCGCTGTCTGTGGCTCGCTGATCTGCGGATCGACGGCGAGCGGCCTCGCCGAATGGCTCGGGGAGGTGCGCTTCACCCCGCGCTTCCGGGCGCCGATCGAGCGCGAGCTGAGCGCCTGAGACGGTTGACCAGCTCGATCAGCCCCGCGATGCCGAAGGCGATCCCGAGCGACACGAGCAGGGAGGTCAGCGTGTCGTCAAAGAACCGGCCGCCGAAGTAGCCGATGGCCGTCTGGAACGACGCCCACAGCGCGGCTCCGAGGGCCTCGGCCGCGACGAAGCGGCGCAGCGGGTACATGAGGGTCCCCGCGGAGAACATGACCACGTTGCGCCCGCCGGGGATGAACTGCGCCGCCACGATCAGCGCGACGCCACGCCGCTCGAGCAGCCCCCGCGCCCAGCGCACCCGCTCGGCCCGGGCGCCCTCGGAGGCGTAGCGCCGCACCAGACGCGTGCCCGCCCAGCGCCCGATGCCGTACATCAGCAGGTCGCCGACGAACGCGCCGGCGAAGGCTGCCGCGAGCACGAGCCACACCATCAGCTCGCCGTCGGCGGCCAGCACGGCCGCCGCGACGACGCTCGACTCCCCCGGGAACAGCGGGATCAGGGCGTCGCCCGCGACCAGCAGCGCCACAAGGGCGTACGTCAGCGGCGAGTCAGAGATGAAGTCGGTGAGGGTCTCGAGCACCGGCGGGGACCTACCCGGACCGGCGACGCGCTAGTGATCCGCGGCGGCGGACCAGAACTCGTCGCTGTGCACGGGCTGCGCCTCCACCATCCACAGGTGGGTGACGCGCCCGCCCTCCACCCGAGCGAGGAACGCGGCGCGGTTGAGCAGCCGGTCGCCGCCGCGCGCCGCGCGGATCTCGACCATCGCCAGGGCGTGCCGGTCGTCGACCTCGAGGACCTGCGTCACGTCGAGGGACCCGCCGCCGGCGCGCAGGCTTGCTCGTAGCGCCCTTCGCCGAAGTGCTGGTCACGGATGACGCCGTCCGTGTCGACGAGAACCTCGCCGGAGCGACGGGATGTCCACCTCCGGGCCACGCAGGCGGCAGGCATCGCCCGCCGCCTGCGTCCCTGCGCTGCTTCGCTACGTGCGCAGTGATCTCAAGCCAGTGCGTACCTCTTCTGACAAGAGCTGCGGCTGTTCCCAGGCGGCAAAGTGCCCGCCTCTGGCGACGGCGTTGAAATGGATGAGATTGTGGTAGGAGCGCTCGGTCCAACTCCGCGGAGCTTCGTAGACCTCTTCAGGGAAGACGCTTACGGCAGCCGGAACGGAGATGTTGTAGTCGTTGAAGAAGGCGCCCTTGTATTCCACATAGAGCCGAGACGAAGACACCCCCGTGTTCGTCAACCAGAAGAGGGTGATGTTGTCGAGAATGTCGTCCCGGGTCAGGTCGCCGTAGGGCTCCCCATCGACAAAGAGTTTCGCGATGTGCCCGTAGCTGGCCACGTCGTGGTCGATCAGCCAGGCGGCAAGGGCGACGGGTGAGTCCGCTAACCCGTACAGGGTTTGCGGGTGTGCGGCCATCATCAGTTGCGTAGGGACGTGCTGGTAAAGGAACGCCATCTGGTCGTATGCCCGCTGCTCCTCAGCCGAGAGACCGGCCGGCGCCGGTTCGCCAAACTGGAGCGCCCGGGCAACGTCAGGGGGCGCGGCACCGGAGAAGTTCAAATGGATGCCGATCAACTCCGGAGGTGCCTGTTCAGCCATCGCGTTCGTGACGAACCCACCCCAATCGCCGCCTTGCGCCGCGAATCGGCTGTACCCGAGGCGCTTCATCAGCTCCACCCACGCCCGCGCCATGCGAGCGGGGTCCCAACCGGGCGTCGTGGGCTTGCCTGAGAACCCGTAGCCGGCCATCGACGGGATCACCACGTGGAAGGCGTCCGACGCGCTGGCGCCGTGAGCCGTGGGGTTGGTCAGCGGATCGATGATCTTCAGCTGCTCGATCGGCGAGCCGGGCCAGCCGTGGGTGACGATGAGCGGCAGCGCATCGTCATGTTTCGAGCGGACGTGGATGAAGTGGATGTCCAGCCCGTCGATCTCGGTGATGAAGTTCGGCAGGGCGTTCAGCCGCGCCTCGCACGGCCGCCAGTTGTAGTCGGTCGCCCAATACCGCGCGAGCGCCTGAATGAACGTGAGTTGCACGCCCTGCGAAAAATCGGAGACGTACTCCCCGTCGGGCCAGCGCGTGGCGGCGATGCGCGCACGCAGGTCATCGAGATCTGCCTCGGGGAACTCGATCGTGAACGGACGGATCTCTGTGGCGTCCGCTGACTTTGCGGCAGCCATCTGGTCCTCCTTTGTTGGGACGGTGTTTTGGTGAGCTGCGGTCCGGGCCGGTGGCGGGCAGGTCCTGTCCGCACCGCTGTGATCCGCGAACGCGAGGTTTCACGAGCACGACGCGGCCGCGCAGCTCGGCGGGGCCGAGCGGCTCGGAGTTGAGCCACTCGGTCGCCCCGCCGAGCGTGGCATTTACACGCACGCGAGCACGGTCACCTAGCGAAGCGAGCGGAACGCCGCTCGGACCTCGGTCGAGAACAGCTCCGGCTCCTCCCAGGCGGCGAAGTGGCCGCCCTTGTCGACCTCGTTGAAGTAGCTGAGGTTGGGGTAGGCCACCTCGACCCAGCTCCGCGGGGCAGCCCAGACCTCGCCCGGGAACGTCGTGAAGCCGACCGGTACGGACGCCGGCGGAGGGGGCTCAACGGCGAAGCGGGCCCGTGCTCGTCCGTCCTCCCAGTAGTCCCGGGCGGCGGAGGCCCCGGTGCCCGTCAGCCAGTAGAGCGTGACGTTGTTGACGATGTGCTCCTTGGTCAGGTTCCCGGTCGGCCTGCCGTTGACGAACGCACCGGCGATCTTGTAGTAGCCGTCCGTGTCGTGGTCGAGCATCCAGGCCGCGAGGGCGACCGGTGAGTCCAGCAGCGCGTAGCCGATCGTCTGCGGCCGGGTGGCCATCTCCAGGAAGTAGCCGGCGCCGTCCGTCGTGAACGTGTTGAGCGCATCGTGCGCCGCGCGTTCCTGCTCGGACTCCACCGGCAGCTGCTCGGCGACGCCGGGCACGACCACCGCCGTGAGCACGTTGATGTGGACGCCGAGCAGGCCCTCGGGAGCCTGCCGGGCCATCGCGTCGGTGACGACGGCTCCCCTGTCGCCGCCCTGGGCGACATAGCGGGTGTAGCCGAGGCGGCGCATCAACTCCGCCCAGGCTTGCCCAATGCGAGCCGCGTCCCAGCCGACCTCGGCCGGCTCACCCGAGAAGCCGTAGCCGGGTATCGACGGCAAAACCAGGTGGAAGGCGTCCTCGGCGTCGCCGCCGTGCGCCGTCGGGTCGGTGAGCGGGCCGACGGTCTCGAGCAGCTCGACAACCGAGCCGGGCCACCCGTGCGTCATGATCAGCGGCAACGCGTCTTCGTGCGGCGACTTCACGTGGATGAAGTGGATGTCCACCCCGTCGATCTCGGTGATGAACTGCGGCAGCGCGTTTAGTCGTGCCTCGCACTTGCGCCAGTCGTACTCGGACGTCCAGTAGCGGGCGAGCTCCTTCATCGTGGCGAGTTGCACGCCCTGCGAGCGGTCGTTGACCAACTCGCCGGACGGCCAGCGCGTCGCTTCGATGCGACGACGCAGCTCAGCGAGCTGCTCGTCCGGAATCTCGAGGTGGAACGGGCGGATCGCCGTGTCGTCAGTTGTCTGCGTCGTTACAGACATGCGGGCTCCCAACGTTGGTGGTTGTGGCGCAGACCGTGTGAGGTCGATACGCCCATACCCGACCAAGGGTCAGACCCGGAAGAAATCCGCCCGCCGAGGGCTGAGGCAAAGCGAACACCGACCGTACACCCAGCGACAGAACGGCCGTCGGCGGCCTCTTGGAGAAGCCGCAAATAGCGGGTATTGGGCATCTCCAGGTGCTGATCGCAAACGCGTCGAGGCGTGGGGAGACAACGAATGGCCTGGAATCCCAGTCTCCCTAAGGGATCTGAGGGGTCTCGGCCGTCGACTTCTGCCGAAGGGCGGCAATGGGCATGGGCGGCAAGATGATGTAGACGGACAATGGGGTTTCAGGGTCTGAGAGGACCCTGTCTCCCATCCGTCTCCCCAATCCGGTCCACGACGGCCGGCATGGGACCGGTGACTGAAGTGCCGCCCCGGGCGGGGTCGAACGGGCCACGCCCGGGGCAGTGCGTGGGGCCGTTGTCGCTGCCTCTTGGCTCGCCGCCGGGCCGCTTCGAACGAGGCGACGACCGCTATGGTCGAAGGCGCGGCCCCGCGGCATTCACGACACGGGACAGGAGGCAGGAGATGAGCTTCGTCTCTCGCGGCTTTCGCGGACGCCGGAGGGAGTCGGGCGCCGATGCGACGCGACTTCCTCCGGGCCAGTACCTCACCGACGACTTCCCCGTGCTCTCCGCCGGTCCGACGCCACACACGCCGCTCGACCGCTGGGATTTCTCGATCGTCGGCGAGGTTGACGAGCCGCGCAGTTGGACCTGGGACGAGTTCCGTGCGCTGCCGAGCGAAGAGGTCGGCGCCGACATCCACTGCGTGACCAAGTGGTCGAAGCTGGACACCGTGTGGCGGGGCGTCTCGGTCGACACGCTCCTCGACGGCGTCGAGACCGCCGCCGAGTACGTCGTCCAGTTCTGCGACGGCGGCTACACGACGAACCTTCCGCTCGAGGACGTCACGGGCGGCAGGGCATGGGTCGCGTTCGCCTACGACGGCGAGCCGCTCGAGCCCGAGCACGGCGGCCCGGCACGCATCCTCGTGCCGCACCTCTACTTCTGGAAGAGCGCGAAGTGGGTCCGCGGGCTGCGCCTCGTGGCGACCGACGAGCCGGGCTTCTGGGAGGTCAACGGCTACCACGACTACGGGGATCCGTGGCAGGAGCAACGATACCGGGGCGACTGACCTGGCGGGTCGCGGAGGTCGTGGACGTCGTCAGCGAAACGCCTCGCGTCAAGACGATCGCCTTCGACGTGACCGGATGGCCGGGACATCGGGCCGGCCAGCACGTTGACGTGCGCCTCACCGCCGAGGACGGCTACCAGGCGCAGCGCAGCTACTCGATCGCGTCGGCGCCCAACGGCACCCGCATCGACCTCACCGTCGAGCGCCTCGACGACGGCGAGGTCTCCCCGTACCTGACCGACGAGCTTCGGCGTGGCGACCGGATCGAGCTCCGCGGCCCCGTCGGCGGGTACTTCGTCTGGGAGCCGTCTCGGGGCGGACCGCTGCTGCTCGTCGCCGGCGGTTCGGGCGTCGTGCCGCTGATGGCGATGATTCGCGTGCGCG
The DNA here is from genome assembly GCA_963819845.1 of Miltoncostaeaceae bacterium. Lineage (GTDB taxonomy): Bacteria > Actinomycetota > Thermoleophilia > Miltoncostaeales > Miltoncostaeaceae > DATAGF01. The sequence continues at coordinate 210,435 of CAWFXQ010000002.1, read as the reverse complement.
CCGCCGCCGGGAGCGACGCCGAGACGCGGCTCCTGCTGTCGTCGCGCGGCTGGGACGACGTCATCTACCGCGACGACCTCGAGCGGCTCGGCGGTGACGGCCTCTCCGTCGTCCACACGCTGACGCGGTCGCAGCCGCCCGGCTGGACCGGCTACGCGCGCCGCGTGGACGCCGAGATGCTCGACGAGGTCGGTCCGAGCGCGGCCGAGAAGCCGCACGCCTACATCTGCGGCCCGACGCCGTTCGTCGAGGCCGCCGCCGAGGCGCTCGTGCAGCTCGGACACGAGCCGCGGTCGGTCAGGACCGAGCGCTTCGGACCCACGGGGGGCTGAGATGGACGCCCTGATGCTGGACGGCAACGCCGTCGCCGGTCTTCTCCAAGAGGTGTTCGCGGTCGAGATGACCACCGCGATCGGGACGTGCGACGCGTGCGGTGCGACGGAGGCGGTCGGGGCGCTCCACGTGTTCCGAGGCGCCGGCATCGTCATGCGCTGCCCGCACTGCGACAACGTCCTCGTGACGATCGTCAAAGACGGCACACGCGTGTGGATCGGCTTCGCGGGAGTCCGCACGCTGCACGTCACCGTCTCGTCTGCGACCACGAAACGGAGGTCGTCATGAGTAGCACCGCCGAGACCGCCGAGATTCGCCCCTTTCATGTTGACATTCCGGACGAGGTGATCGTTGACCTGCGGCGCCGCATCGCCGCGACCCGCTGGCCCGAGAAGGAGACGGTCGCAGATGAGTCGCAGGGCGTGCCGCTCGCGACGATTCAGGAACTCGCCCGCCATTGGGCGACCGACTACGACTGGCGCACGTGCGAGGCGAAGCTGAACGCCCTGCCGCAGTTCATGACCGAGATCGATGGGCTCGACATCCACTTCGTCCATGTCCGTTCGGAGCATGAGGATGCGTTGCCGCTCATCGTCACGCACGGGTGGCCCGGCTCGATCGTCGAACAGCTGAAGATCATCGATCCGCTCACCAACCCGGCGGCACATGGCGCAAGCGCATCGGACGCTTTCCATGTGGTGATTCCGTCGATGCCCGGCTACGGGTTCTCCGGCAAGCCGACCACCACCGGCTGGGGCCCCGAGCGCATGGGCCGAGCCTGGGCCGAGCTGATGAAGCGCCTCGGCTATACCCGTTACGTCGCCCAAGGCGGTGACTGGGGTGCGTTTGTCGTCGACCAGATGGGCCTGCAGGCACCTGCGGGATTGCTCGGCATCCACACCAACATGCCCGCCACCGTTCCCGCGGACGTTGACCGTGCTCTCCAGGCCGGCGACCCGCCGCCGCCCGGTCTCTCAGCTGAGGAACGACGGGCCTATGAGCAGCTGGACAGGACCTTCAAGCAAGTTGACTACGCCAGGTTGATGGGGTCGCGCCCGCAGACCTTGTACGGCATTGCGGATTCACCCGTCGGCCTGGCCGCCTGGCTTCTCGACCACAACGATGCTGACGGCCAGCCGGCCGCGGCGGTCGCCTCGGCCCTGAACCGGACCACGAGCGCCACGGGCGAACTGACCCGTGACGAGATCCTCGACAACATCACCCTCTATTGGCTGACGAACACGGGCGTCTCTGCGTCTCGTCTCTATTGGGAATATCGGGGTGGCTTCTTCAACGCCAAGGGCGTCTCCATCCCGGTGGCCGTGAGCGTCTTTCCCGGCGAGCAATATGAGGCACCGCGGACCTGGACAGAGCGGGCGTACCCCAACCTCATCCACTACGACAAGCTCGACAAAGGCGGGCACTTCGCCGCCTGGGAGCAGCCGGAGCTCTTCGCCTCCGAGGTCCGAGCAGGGTTCCGGTCGCTTCGCTAGTGGTCTGACACCGAATTGGTGTGGTGGTTGAGGGCGGCTCGTCCGCGGCGGACTTTCTCGATGATCTGCTCGGCGGGAGTCCTCCAGAGGAACGGTTTCGGGTCGTGGTTCCACGCGTCGGCCCACATGGTGATCGCTTCGGTGAGGTGCTCGAGGCTCATGAAGCTGTCGCGGCGGAGCCGGCGTTGGGTCAGTTCGCGGAACCAGTGCTCGACGAGGTTCACCCAGGAGCTCGAGGTCGGCGTGAAGTGCAGGTGCCACCTGGCTTGGCGGGGTCTGGCCAACCAGTCGCGCACCTCGGGGGCCTTGTGGGCCGAGAGGTTCTCGAGCACGACGTGGATGTCGAGGCCCCGCGGGACCTGCCGGTCGATCTGGCGGAAGAACCGCAGCACGTCGGCGCCGGTGTGGCGGTCGCGAAAGTCGATGCTGACCTCGCCGGTGCCGACGTTCAGCGCGGCGAACAGATCGACGGTGCCGTGTCGCTTGTAGTCGTGGGTCATCGTCTGCGCGCGCCCACGCTTGAGCGGCAGCGACGGTTGCGTGCGATCCAGCGCCTGCACCTGCGTCTTCTCGTCGAACGAGAACACCACCGCCCTGGCGGGAGGGTCCAGGTACAGGCCCACGACATCCACGAGCTTCTCCTCGAACTGCGGGTCATTGGAGAGTTTGAACACATCCGCTCGCCACGGACGAAGGCCATGATCGGCCCACACCTGACGGACCGTCTCGCGACTGACCCCCACGCGCGGCGCGAGGGCCCGTGTTGACCAGTGCGTTGACCCGTCGCCCGGGCGCTCTTCCAACGTCAACCGCAGGATCTCAGACACCACCTGCGGCGGGATCGACGGCTTGCGTCCCCGCCCAGCGGCGATACGCCCAACCCCCGCGATGCCCTGGGCCTCGAAGCGTGAGCGCCACCGACGCACACGATCCGGCGAGACCCCCAACTGTTGAGCGACCCGCAACGTGGGGACCCCTTCCGCGGCGAGCACCAGCCCGCGGGCCTGGATCACCTCCCGCTGCGGGCGCGACTCGGAGCGGGCGATCCGCTCAAGCTCCCGGCGCTCATCAGCTGAAACGACCAGCGGCGACGCAGTAAGAATCGGCATGGCGCATACTACCACATTATTTCGCTGTCACACCACCTAGAAGGGGCGCAACCGAATGCGAGGCGAGGATGAAACGCGATCCGCGCCGTGCTTTCTAAGCAGCGGGCTCCACCGCCATCAACCCGAGTTCCTGAACCACGGTGTCGAGAGGAACCGACTCGAGACGCATGTCTCGCCGCTCGTCGATGCGGTTAGCAGGAACGAAGATCTCGGCATAGGCGAAACTGGCGAGCAGCTGGGCGGCCTCGCCCAACGACGCATTGAGCATGTCAATGTTGACCAAGTCGTCGAGCGCGACGGATCCGTGTGGAACTTTATGGTGGCCCGGCGGCGCGGTGCCGGTGCAACTTTCGCAGAAGACCTCGCAACCTCCATGGGGGCCGTGAACAAACAGGGCAATGCAGGTTTCGCAGGTGCCGCACATGCTGGCGCAGGTACACGGAAGGTCAGCCATATGCGGATGCTAGCAAGGTGATTTGGTCCAGGCTGGCCGACCGCCCCATCGGACCCGATGCTGCCGGGGTACAACAACTAGACGCAGGCTGCGGAACCGCGGGGGTCGGCACGGAGCGGGCGATCCGCTCAAGCTCCCGACGCTCATCAGCTGAAACGACCAGCGGCGACGCAGTAAGAATCGGCATAGCGCATACTACCACACTATTTCGCTGTCACACCACTAGTCGGCGGAGGTTGCGGGGGTCCTGCAGGCGGTCTCGAAGCTCCCGGGAAACGGGCCCCGCGGGCGTTGCGCGCGCGCCCGCCGGGCGGAGCCCTCGACACGACCTTCAGCGGCGACGGCAGGGCAAGCTCGTCACGGCCGGCCACGTCCAGGCGGGTACCAGGTACATCGACCTCGCCCGCCCCTCTGCGGCGGCAGGCCGGCCACGATCGTCGGCACGCCGGCCGGGGACAGGCTCAAGGGCACGCGCCGGGCCGACGTGATCGCCGCCCTGGGTGGCAACGACACCGTCACCGCCCTGGCCGGCTACGACATCGTCTGCGGCGGGCCCGGCAGGGACCTGCTCAAGGGCCAGGCCGGCCGCGACGTGCTGGCCGGCGGGCCCGGGCCGCGCGACCGCTGCCTGGGCGGCCTGGGACGCGACCGCTCGCTCTGCGAGCGCGGGAGCGGCTGAATGCGGAGATCCGTCCGTCACCCCCCGCGTGACTGCCTTCTCGACGCGGCCGTCGCGCACGGGCTCTCCCGCCTCCGGGGGGGCGACTAGGGTGACGGGCCGTGTCCCCCGAGCGCGCGGCGCGGCCCTTCTCTCACCTCGTCTTCGCCGGCTTCGCGCCGGGCGACATGGGCGCGTCGGCGTGGGACCGCGTCGCGGCCGTCTCCCGCGAGCGCACGCTGCTGCCGGGCGACTCCCCCGAGCTGGCCGCGGCCCTGCGGAGCGCCGACGGCCTCCTGCTCGCGCCCGGCCTCGGCGCCGGCCGCGAGCGCATCGACGCCGCCCCGGGCCTCCGCTACATCGGGATGTTCGGCACCGGGGTCGGCCGCATCGACGTCGAGCACGCGCGATCGCGGGGCATCCTCGTCCGCAACGTCGAGGACTACAGCACCGAGGGCGTCGCGGAGTTCGTCGCGGCCGTCGTCCTCGCCCGCCTGCGCGACCTCCACCTCGCCCGCGACGAGGCCCGCGCGGGCCGCCTCTCCGAGGCGCCGTTCACGGGGTCCGAGATCGCGGGACGGACCTGGGGCGTGGTCGGCCTGGGGCGCATCGGCCGCCGGGTGGCGGGCATGGCCCGCGCCGGCTTCGGCGCCGAGGTCGTCTACTGGTCCCGCGCCTCGCGCGCCGACGGGCCCGGCATGACGTACGCCGAGCTCCCCGACCTCCTGTCGCGCGCCGAGATCGTCTCCATCCACCTCGCGCACGCCCCGGCCACCGAGGGCCTCCTCGGCGATGCGGCCTTCGCGGCGATGCGGCCCGACGCCGTGGTGGTGAACGCGTCGCCCATGGACCTGGTGAGCCTGCCGGCCCTCGAGCGGGCGCTCGCGACGGAGTCGTTCACCTTCATCCTCGACCACCCGGAGGGCCTGCTGCCGGAGGCCCTGGCCCGGCTCGCCGCGCGGCCCAACTGCGTCGTCTACCCGTCGATCGGCTACCGCACGGCCGAGGCGGCGCGGGCCAAGGAGGAGCTCTTCGTCCGCGCCCTGGAGGAGGCGGCCGCCGAGGCGGGGGACGGCCGCGCGGGGCGCCCGACGGCCTGACCGGTGGACGTCGCCTCGGCCATCGGGAGCGTCTTCGCGGCCGTCGGCCTGTCCGGCGCGGCCGGGCTCAACGCCTACCTGCCGCTGCTGATGAGCGCCGTGCTCGACCGCCTCGACGTCGTCGAGCTGGCCGAGCCGTTCGACGTCCTCTCCAGCAACTGGGCGATCGCGATCATCGCGCTGCTCTTCGTGGCCGACTTCGTAGGGGACAAGATCCCCGGGGTCGACCACGTCCTTCACGTGATCGGGGCCGTGATCCACCCGGTCTCGGGCGCCCTGCTGTTCGTGGGCCAGACCGGCCTCGACACCGACATCCCGGCGGCCGTGGCCGCGATCCTCGGCGCGGCCACCGCCGAGACCCTCCACGGCGGCCGCGCGGCGCTGCGCCCCGCGTCGACGACGACCACGGCGGGCGTCGGCAACCCGCTGCTGTCGCTGGGCGAGGACGCGGCCTCGCTGATCCTCACGATCGTCGCCTTCGCGCTCCCGGTGATCGCCCTGGTCCTGGTGCTGGTGCTGATCGCCGGGGTCGTCACGGGCATGCGCCGCCTGCGCCGGTTCGGCCGGAGGCCCGACCCGGGCTAGCGGGCGGGACGTCAGCCGTTCTCGCCGAGCGCCTTGTTCAGGTCCCAGGCGGCGGAGATCAGGCCGAGGTGGGTGAAGGCCTGGGGGTAGTTGCCGAGCGCCTCGCCGGTGTCGCCGACCTGCTCGGCGTAGAGGCCGAGGTTGCTGGCGTAGGTGAGCATCTTCTCGAACACCAGCCGCGCCTCCCCGAGCCGGCCGGCGCGAGTGAGGCACTCCACCAGCCAGAACGAGCAGAGCGAGAACGACCCCTCATCGGCGCCGCTCAGCCCGTCGTCGGCGGCCCGGGTGGGGTGGTAGCGGTAGACCAGGCTGTCGGAGACCAGCTCCTCGTGGATCGCGTCGAGGGTCGACAGCATCCGGGGGTCGCGCGGGCCGATGAACTTGACCAGGGGCATCAGCAGGTTGCTGGCGTCGAGGACGTCGCCGCCGTAGTACTGGACGAAGGCGCGCTTCTCGGGGCTCCAGCCCCGCTCCATGATCTCCTCGTAGATCGCGTCGCGCTCGGTGCGCCAGCGGACCGTGTCGCCGGGCAGGCCGCGCTGTGACTGCATGCGCATCGCCCGCTCGAAGGCGACCCAGCACATCAGGCGCGAGTAGACGAAGTCACGGCGGCCGCCGCGCACCTCCCAGATGCCCTCGTCGGGCTGGCGCCAGTTGTCGGCGAGCCAGTCGAGCAGGCGCCGGAGGTTGCTCCACAGCTCCCAGCTGATCGGCTCGACCTTGTTGGAGAGGTACACCGCGTCCATCAGCTCGCCGTAGACGTCGAGCTGGAGCTGGTCGTGGGCGCCGTTGCCGATCCGCACCGGCCGCGAGGCGCGGTAGCCCTCCAGGTGGCCGAGCTCGATCTCGGTGAGGTCGCTGGCGCCGTCGATGCCGTAGACGATCTGCAGCTGGGGGTCGGCCGGGTCGGTTTCGCGGCAGCGCTGCTCCAGCCAGTCGTTGAACGCCAGGGCCTCGTCGATGAAGCCGAGACGCTGGAAGGCGAACGCCGTGAACGCCGAGTCGCGCAGCCAGGCGTAGCGGTAGTCCCAGTTTCGCTGGCCGCCGAGCGTCTCGGGCAGGCTCGTGGTCGGCGCGGCGACCATCGCCCCCGTCGGGGTGTACGTGCAGAGCTTGAGGGTGATCGCCGAGCGCTGCACCATCTCGCGCCAGCGCCCGTCGTAGCGCATGCGCGAGACCCAGCGCCGCCAGCCCTGGTGGGTCTGCTCGAGGTGGCGGCCGACGGCCTCGTCCGACCACCGCTCGCCCCCGGCGGCAGGCTGCAGGACGAACCAGGCCCGTTGGCCCTCCCGGAGGGAGAACCGGGCCGTCGCTGCCGGCCCGTCCGCGGCCATGGGCAGGCTCGACCACAGCTCGGTCTCCGATCCGTCGCCGGCCGCGAAGCGCGCGAGCTGCGGGCGCGGCAGGTCGAGCCGGTGGGCGACCCGCGCGTAGCCGAAGGCCGGCCGGCACGACATGCGGAACTCGACGGCGCCCCGCACCACGTCGACCCGGCGCACGAGGGCGCACGGCTCCAGGTCGAGCGGCATGAAGTCGGTCACCTCCGCGACGCCCCCGCCGCTGAAGAACCGGGTCAGCAGCACCGCCGTGTCGGGCAGGTAGAGCTGCTTGCTCCAGCAGGGGACCGTGGGGGCGACGCGGAAGCAGCCTCCCGCATCGGCGTCGAGGATGGCCGCGAACAGGCTCGGCGCGTCGAAGCGCCCCGGGCAGAACCAGTCGATCGACCCGTCGCGGCCCACCAGGGCGGCCGTCCGCAGGTCGCCGATGAGGCCGTAGCTCTCGATCGGCCGGTAGCGCGGCTCGTCGGGCCCACCCCAGCCGGGCTCGTCGATCCGGATGGCGGGCTCGGCCATCGCGGGACTCTATCCGCGGATCAGGGTCTACCGTTCCGCCCCGTGACCGAGACCGCCTTCGGGGCCCTGGTGATCATCCTCGTGGGGGCGGTGGCCCACCGCTTCGGGATCATCCGGCCGTCCGACGGGCCGGTGCTGGTGAGATTCGTGATCTACCTCGCCCTGCCGGCCCTGATCGTGCTGATCCTGATCGACGCCGACCTGGACGGGGCACTGCTGCTCGTGCCCGTCGCGGCGTTCGCGATCCACGGGCTGCTCCTCCTGCTCTCGCGGATCGCGACGGCGGTCTGGGGCATGGAGCGCCCGCGGGCGGGCGCGCTGATCGTGGCGACGGCGGTCGGCAACACGGGGTTCTTCGGCCTGCCCCTGATCGCCGCGGCCGGCGACGGCTACTCGCTGCCCGCCGCCGTGATGTACGACACCGTCGCGACCGGCCTCATCACCTGGACCTCGACGGTCGCCGTCGCCACCGCCTACGGCCGCGCCGACCACGAGCCGAGGGTCTCCCTGGGCGACCTCGGGCGGTCGCTGCTGCTGCCGCCGAACTGGGCGCTCGCCGCCGGCCTGCTGCTCAACGCCGCCGGCGTCGACGAGCTGCCGGCGCTCGTCGAGCGCCCGCTCGAGCTGCTCGCCGCGGCCGTGCTGCCCCTCACGATGGTCTACGCGGGGCTGATGATCGACCTGCGGGCGCTGCCGCGGCTGTGGGGCGAGGTGAGCTACGCGAGCGTCGTGCGCCTCGGCGTGGCGGCCGTGATCGGGCTCGGGGTGGCGACCGCGCTCGGCCTCACTGGCGACACCCTCAACACCGTCGTCATCATGGCGGCGATGCCGACCGCCATGATGTCGCTCGTGATCGGAGTGCGCTCGGGCCTGCGGGCCGACGTCCTGGCCGCCGCCGTGGTGGTGACGACCCTGCTGTCCACCGCCACGCTGCCGCTGTGGCAGGCGGTGCTGTTGTGACGGCCGCGCGGGGCTTCGGCGCCCGCCTGGCCGCCGCCGTCGATGCGCGGGGCAGCCAGGTGGTGCTGGGGCTCGACCCCGACCCCGCGCGCGTTCCGGGCGGCGCCGAGGGCGCCCGCGCCTTCTGCCGCCGGGCGATTGCGGCCGCCGGCCCGGCCTGCGTGGCCGCCAAGCTCCAGCTCGCCTGCTTCGAGCGCTTCGGCGCCGCGGGGTGGGACGCCTTCGAGCGCGTCGCGGCCGCCGCGGCCGACGCCGGCCTGCTCGTCATCGCCGACGCCAAGCGCGGCGACGTCGGCGTCACCAGCAGAGCCTACGCCGAGGCCTTCCTGCGCCCGCCGCTCGACGCGCTCACGGTCAACCCGTCGCTGGGCGGCGACGCGCTCGCGCCCTTCCTGGAGGCGGCCGGCGAGGGCGGCTACGGCCTGTTCGCGCTCGTGCGCACGTCCAACCCGGGCGCGGCCGACCTGCAGGACCTGCCCCTGGCGGCCGGCGGGCTCTGGCACGAGGAGGTGGCGCGGCGCGTGGCCGGCTGGGGCGAGGCGTCGGTCGAACGGCTCCGGCCTGTCGGCCCTGGGCGCCGTGGTCGGCGCGACGGTCCCCGAGCGGCTGGCGGCGCTCCGGGCGCTGATGCCCCACCAGCCGTTCCTGATCCCGGGCGTCGGCGCCCAGGGCGGCCGCCCCGAGGACCTGGGCCCGGCCTTCGGCGGACGCCCGGCCGGGGCGCTCGTCTCCGCGAGCCGCTCGATCATCTTCTCCGAGTCGCCCCGCCGCGCGGCCGAGGAGCTGCGCGAGGCCCTGTGGCGCGCCTTCGAGGGGGCGCCGGCCCCGGCGTAGGGCGGGCTCAGGCGCAGCCGACGGCGTCGGCCAGGGCGGCGCAGATCTGCTGCATGCGCGCATCGCTGAGGCGACCCAGCCGCTCGACCAGCAAGCCGAGCGGGACGTTCTCGACGGAATCCAGGTTCACCGCGGACCGACGCGGCACGGGATCCTCGCCGGGCTCGAGCACGACCTCGCTGGGGAGGCCCCTGATCGTCGTGGTGCACGGCCCAATGATCGCCCGTCGTCGCCGGCCGATGCTCGCATCACGAGAAAGGATCACCACCGGGCGGCGTCCGATCTCGGGCGGCTCGCACCACCAGACCTCGCCGCGCGCGGGCGGCGAGGTCACAACGAGCGCATCGCTCGATGCCACGACTCGAGATCGCCCCACTCGTCGGGCTCGTCGAGGGGGTGGTCGTCGTAGGCCCGGTAAACGGCGTCGATCTCCGCCGCCCGATGCCGCGCGACGAGCGCCTGGAGCGCGGCGTCCAGTAGGGACGAGTCGTTGCCCCAGGGGCGCAGGCCGCGAGCGGTGTCGAGCAGCTCCCGGTCCACCGTGGTGCTGACGCGGGCGCGGGCCATGCGACGATCGTACCACCATCGTGGCACGACTCACGCCGTCGCCCGGATCGCCAGCGAGGTCGGGAGCGGGTCCGGGGAGGCGGGGGCCGCCCCGTCGAGGGCGGCCGCGAGGAGTGTCCCGGCCAGGTCGCCCATCGGCCGGTAGGGGACGAAGACCGTCGTGAGGCCGGCGGCGTCCGAGCCGGGCAGGTCGTCGATGCCCGCCACGGCGACGTCGCCGGGGACGTCCAGGCCCAGGTGGCGGGCCGCGCCGAGGGCGCCGAGGGCCAGCTCGTCGGTCAGCCCGAGGATCGCGTCCGGGCGCGGGTCGTCGCGCAGGGCGGTCGCCGCCGCCAGCTCGCCCGCGGCCCGCCGCGGGTCGGCGACGATGCGGGCGTGGGCCGGGCCCGCCCCGCCCCAGCCGCGCCGCGCGCCCTCCAGCCGCGGGCCCGCCCCCGGCCACCCCAGGATTGCGAGGCGCCGGCGGCCGCGCGCCGCCAGGTGGCCCGCCACCGCGGCCGCGCCCTCCTCCAGGGCGGCGCGCACCGCCGGCACCCCGGGGGGCCCGTCGGCGTCCACGGCGACGGCGGGGACGCGGCCGCGCCAGCCGGCGGCGGCGTCGCGCAGGAGCACGGCCCCGTCGGCCCCGGCATCGGCTCCGCCCGACAGCAGCAGGGCCACCCCGGCGCGGTCGCAGGCGTGCGCGAGGCCGCGGGCGACCAGCGCCGCCGCCGGGTCGGCCAGCAGCCGCTCCACCGCGACGCCGCCGACCAGCGCCACCACCCCGTGGCGGCCGAGCCGCAGGGCCCGGGCGGCGGGGTCGGGGCCGCGGTAGCCGATCGCCGCCGCGGCGGCGAGCACCCGCTCCCGCGTGGCGCTGGCGACGCGGTCGGGGCGGTTGAACGCGTACGACACGACCGCCGTCGAGACGCCGGCGGCCCGGGCCACGTCGCGCGCGGTGGGGAGCTCGTCGCTCATCCTGCTAAACGATTAACATGCCGGGCCCGATCCTGCGTCCCGTTCCTGGAAGGAGGCGCCATGGCCGACGCTCCGCTCGCCGCGCCGCAGATGGTCATCAACAGCCGCATGCTCTACACGAGCTGGATGCCCGCCGACCCCGAGGCCGCCGCGGCGCTGCTGCCCGAGGGCGCGCCCCGTCCGGCCGGCCCGGTCTACATGAACCAGTACGTCGTCGACTCCGACGACCAGACCTCGGGCTTCGGCGCGTACTCGCTCACCTACCTCGGGCTGGACATCGAGGGCATGACCGATCCCACGGGCGGGACGCCGGCCCGCTACATGCTCTTCTACTTCAACTCGAACGAGGTCATGCGCGAGTTCACGATCCGCGAGTACGGCCTGCCGGCCGTCCCGGGGGAGACGGTCGTCGAGGCCGGGGGCGGGACCGTCACGGCGACCATGTCCCTCGGCGGGGCGCCGGTCATCCGCACCGAGGCCGCGATCGGGCCGGGCGTGCTGATGGTCGCGCGCGGCCAGCTCACCTACGTGCGCCAGATGGACGGCCGCAACATGGCGGGGAACTTCCCGTACATCGCCGACCTCGCGGACGGCTTCGAGGTCCGCTCGGTGGAGTTCCTCGACCCGTCCCACCCGGTCCACGCGCTGCGCCCGGCCGAGCCGCTCGAGGTGGTGGTGCCGTCGTCGTTCTTCTCCGCCGACGACTCGTTCGTCTACCCCGGCGGGGTCTACGAGGTGACCGTCTAGGGCGCTGCCGTGATGACCGCCCCCCGGCGCCGGCCGGACCTCCGGCGCCGCGGGGCGGTCCGCGCCCCCCGGTGCGTCCGGCCCGGCCGCCGGATCGCACCGAGAGCCGCCTGCGGGCGGCGGGGCGCGGGCGGGCGCCGCACGATCTCGGCGGGCACCTCGTGCCGCCGGAGGCGGCGCACGATCAGGAGAAGGGCGGTGCGCTCGGGCAGGAGAGGGGCGGTTGCGATCATCGCGCGCCTCCGGTCGATGGTGGGGGCATCCACCTCGAAAGGCGTACGGAGGAGGCCGCCGTGGGGATCACGTGGATTTCCGCCACTCGGCTCGCGGGGCTAGGATGCCCGGCGTGCTTCGCAGGCTCGCGGTCGTCGCCGCCCTGGCACTGCTGGTCGCGGCCTGGCCGGCGCGGGCGGCCGCCCCCGCCGTGGACGCCGGCGCGTACATCGTCCTGGACCCCGCCACCGGCGAGGTGCTGGCGCAGAGGGCGCCCGACCGCGGGCTTCCCATGGCGAGCACCACGAAGATCATGACCGCGCTCGTGACGCTCGAGTCGGCCGACCTCGACGACCTCATGACCGTGCCGGCCGAGGCCGCCGTGGGCGGCTCGTCGGGGCGGCTCGAGACGGGCGAGCGGGTCGCGGTGCGCGACCTGCTCACGGCGCTGCTGGTGGCGAGCGGCAACGACGCGGCGATCACGCTCGCCGTCGGCGTGGCCGGGAGCGAGGACCTCTTCGTCGCGCGGATGAACCGGCGCGCGCGCGAGCTGGGGCTCGCGCAGACGCGCTTCGCCAACCCCCACGGGCTCGACGCCCCGGGGCACCGCTCGAGCGTCCGCGACCTGACGACCCTGGCGCGGGCGGCGATGCGGAACCCGGTCTTCCGCGCGACGGTGGCGCGACGGCGGGCCTCGATCCCCGGGCCGGGCGGCGCGGGCACGCGCGACTACCTCTCGGAGAACCTGCTCCTCGACATGGATCCCGACGTCGACGGCGTCAAGACCGGGATGACCGACGGGGCCGGCTACGCCCTCGTGGCCCACGCCCGGCGGCGCCCCGACTCCCCCGAGCTCTACGTCGCCCTGATCGGCTCGCCGAACGAAGCGGCCCGCGCCCGCGACGGCCTGAGCCTGCTCGACCACGGCCGCGCCCAGTACGCCACGGGGACGGTGCTCCCCGAGGGCATGGTCGTGGGACGGGTCCCGGTGGACGACCGCCCGGGCACGTCGGTGCCCTACCGGGTCGCCGCCGAGCTTCGGCGCGCCCCTGCGCCTGGGCCGGCCGGTCTCCGAGACGGTCACGGCCCCGGCGGAGATCGAGGCCCCGGTCGCCGAGGGGCAGGTGATCGGCAGCATCACGGTTCGGCAGGGCGAGCGGGTGCTCGGCCGGCGCGACCTGGTGGCCGCCGAGGCGGCCGGCGGGCCGAGCATCTGGGACCGGGTGCGCTCCGGGGTCGAGGCGCTCGTCCCGTGATCGTCACCGTCACCCTCAACGCGGCCCTCGACCGCACGGTGCGCGTGCCCAACTTCCAGCTCGGCGCGCGGCACCGCGCCGACGCGTCGCTGCGGCTGCCGGGCGGCAAGGGCGTCAACGTCGCCCGGGCCCTGAAGAGCCTCGGCCAGCCGGTCATCGCCACCGGCCTGGCGGGCGGCCGGACCGGCGTCCAGATCATCGAGGAGCTCACCGCCGAGGGCATCCTCAACGACTTCGTGCGGATCGCCGACGAGTCGCGAACCAGCACCGCGGTCATCGACCCCACCGACAACCAGCAGACCGAGATCAACGAGTACGGCCCGTCGGTGCAGGCGGCCGAGCTCGACGTGCTCGTCGACAAGATCCGCTACCTCTCGAAGGGGGCGGACGTGTTCGTGCTCGCCGGGTCGCTGCCCCGCGACGTCCCGGTCGACTACTACGAGACGCTCCTGCGCGAGCTGCGGCGGGAGAAGATGGTCACGGCCGTGGACGCCGCCGGCCCGGCCCTGCGCGCCGCGCTGGCGGCCGAGCCGGGGGTCGTCAGCCCCAACGTGCGGGAGGCCGAGGAGATCGTGGGCCACGAGTTCGGCGACGAGGAGGACATGGCCGCCGGGGTGGCGACGCTCGCGCAGATGGGGGCCGAGACCGCGCTCATCCACCACGAGGACGGCTGCGTCGCCCACGTCCGGACCGCCCCGGGCAAGCGCGGGCACACCTACGCCGCCCGCCTGCCGGCGCGGACCGACGTGGTCTCGACGGTCGGCTCGGGCGACGCCTTCGTCGCCGGGTACCTCTCGGCGCGCTACGGGCACCAGCCGGCTGAGGCCTCGCTGGCCCTGGCCGTGGCCTGCGGCGCGGCCAACACGCAGCGCTTCGGCGCGGGCGTCTTCGACCCGTCCGACGTCGAGTCGCTGATGCGGCGCGTCGAGGTCGCGCGGCTGGGTTGAGCCCCGGGGGGGCCTGACACGGCGTCCGGCCGGGGCCGCCGCTAGAATCCGCCGCCCAAGACGCGCGTGGCAGAGGGGGCCGAGTGGAGATCGACATCGGGCGGGGGAAGAAGGGCCGGAGGGCCTACGGGCTCGACGAGATCGCGATCGTGCCGAGCCGGCGGACCCGCGATCCCGAGGACGTCGATCTCTCCTGGCGCCTCGACGGGCACACCTTCGACATGCCCCTGCTCGCGTCGGCGATGGACGGCGTCGTCGACACCCGCAGCGCCGGGATCGTCGGCAAGCTCGGGGGCCTGGGGGTGCTCAACCTCGAGGGCATCCAGACCCGCTACGAGGAGGCCGACTCCGAGTTGGAGCGCATCGCCGCGATGCCGCCCGAGGAGGCCACCCGGGGCCTCCAGGCCGTCTACCGCGAGCCGGTCAAGCCCGAGCTGATCGCCCAGCGGATCAAGGAGGTCAAGGACCAGGGCGTCGTGGCCGCCGGGTCCCTGACCCCCCAGCGGGTGACCGACCACGTCGACGTGGCCCTCGAGGCCGGCCTGGACATCCTGGTCATCCAGGGGACGGTGGTGTCGGCCGAGCACGTCTCGTCGGTCGCCGAGCCGCTCAACCTCAAGCGCTTCATCGCCGAGCTGCCCGTGCCCGTCATCGTGGGCGGCTGCGCCTCGTACCACACGGCCCTGCACCTCATGCGCACGGGCGCCGTGGGCGTGCTGGTCGGCGTCGGCCCGGGGGCGGCGTGCACGACCCGGCAGGTCATCGGCGTGGGCGTGCCCCAGGCCACGGCCATCGCCGACGCGGCCGGGGCGCGGATGCAGCACCTGCTCGAGACCGGCCAGTACGTCAACGTCATCGCCGACGGCGGCATGGCCTACGCCGGCGACCTCGCCAAGGCCATCGCCTGCGGCGCCGACGCCTGCATGATCGGCTCGCCCCTGGCCAAGGCGACCGAGGCGCCCGGGCGCGGCTACCACTGGGGGATGGCGACGTTCCACCCGCAGCTGCCGCGCGGCACCCGCGTCAAGACCTCCACCATCGGGACCCTCGAGGAGATCCTCCTCGGCCCGGCCAACGAGAACGACGGCAGCCTCAACCTCATCGGCGGCCTGCGCAGCGCCATGGCGACGTGCGGCTACGACTCGATCCAGAGCTTCCAGAAGTGCGAGGTCATGGTGGCGCCGGCGCTCAAGACCGAGGGCAAGAAGCTCCAGCAGGCCCAGTCGGTCGGGATGGGGTAGCCCCGCGATCCGGGGGCCCTCGGGTGCGGCGCCCGCCCCGCCGCCCGCGATCGGCCCGGTGGTCCCGCGTCCCCGCTGCGCCGGGGTGAGGGCGGGCGACGACCTGGTGCGCGGCCTGGCCGGGGCCGACCTCATCTGCCTGGGGGCGGGGGCCGACCGCGCCCTGGGTGGCCCCGGGGCCGACCGCATCCTGGGCGGCGCGGGCCGCGACGTGCTGCTCGGCGGCCCCGGAGCCGACCGCCTGCTGGGCCAGGCGGGCCGCGATCGGTCCCTGGGCAGCGCCGGGCGCGACGCCTGCCCGGCCGAGTCGCGGAGCGGCTGCTGACCCGGCCGCCTTGGCGGCCGGCCGGGGAGGCCCCTATGGTCCCCCGGAACGACCCGGGGGGCGAGGGGTGGGGATGAGCGGAGCGCCACGGCGTCTCGCGACCGGCGCGGCGCTCGCCGCGGCGGCGCTCGGCGCGCTCGCGCTGCCGGCGGTCGCCGCGAAGGACGACCTCGACCTCGTGTCGCAGGCGACGGGCGGCGCGGCGGGGGACGCGGCCTCCGAGGGGCCGGCGATCTCGGCCGACGGCCGCTGGGTGGCCTTCGCCTCGCGGGCCGAGAACCTGGTTGACGTCCCCCAGCTCTCGGTGACCAGCGACGTCTTCCTGCGCGACGCCCAGGCCGGCACGACGGCGCTGGTGAGCCGCGCCGGGGCGCGCGCCGCCGACGGGCCCTCGGACGGACCCTCGATCTCGGCCGACGGCACCCTCATCGCCTTCACCTCGGAGGCCGCGAACCTGGCGGCCGCGCTCGACGGCAACGACCTGCCCGACGTCTACGTCCGCGACCTGGGCTCGGGCACGACCGTCCTGGCGAGCCGCCCGGACGGGGCCGGCACCGCGGCCGCCGACGGCGTGTCCAACCAGGCCGCCATCTCCGCCGACGGACGCCGCGTCGCGTTCGCGTCCGACGCCGAGGGCCTGGCGGGCGGCGCGGCATCCGGCGTGGTCAACGTCTACGTGCGCGACCTCGAGGCGGGGACGACGACGCTCGTCAGCCGCACCACGGCGGGGGCGGGCGCCAACGCCAACGCGTCGGCGCCCTCCATCTCGGCCGACGGGAGCCACGTCGCCTTCGTCTCGGCGGCGCCCAACCTCGGCGCCGCCAACGCGCCCCAGGTGTTCGTCCGCGACCTCACCGCCGGCACCACGACCCTGGCGAGCCGGGCCGACGGGCCGGCTGGGGCGCCGGGCACCACCCAGTCCCTGGCGCCCTCGATCTCGGCCGACGGGACCCGCGTCGCCTTCGCCTCGTTCGCGGCCAACATGTCCGACCAGGACTTCGACCCGTCGGTTGACGTCTTCGTGCGCGATTTGGCGGCCGGGACGACGACGCTCGCCAGCCGGCCGGACGGGCCGGCCCCGGGCCCGGCCGACGCCGGGGCCTCCGAGGCCGCCATCGCGGCCGACGGGCGCAGCGTCGCCTTCACGTCCGGCGCGACCAACCTCTCGACGGCCGACATCGACCCCGTCGCGGACGTGTTCGTGCGCGACCTCGACGCGGCCACGACGACGCTGGTGAGCCGTGCTGCGGGCGCGCTGGGCGCGCCCGGCGACGCGGCCTCGGGCGACGCGGCGATCTCGGGCGACGGCCGGCACGTCGCGTTCTCGTCGGGGGCCGGCAGCCTCTCGACCGCCGACGCCGATCCCGTGGCCGACGTCTTTCGCCGGGACGTCGTCGGCGACCCACCGGCTCCGGTCACCGCGCCGCCGCCGCCGGGCTCGCCCGCCTTCGCCTCCACGGTCCGAACGCCCGCCGCCCGCTGCGCGGGGCGGGTGGCGACGATCGTCGGCACCCCGCGCCGCGACGTCCTGCGCGGCACCGGGCGGTCGGACGTGATCGCCGCGCTGGGCGGCGACGACGTGGTGCTGGGGGCGGGGGGCCAGGACGTGATCTGCCTCGGGCTCGGCAACGACCGCGCCCACGCCGGCCGGGGCGCCGACCTCGTCCGCGGCGGCCCGGGGCAGGACCTCATGCTGGGCGGCCCGGGACCCGACCTGCTCGACGGCGGCGGCGCCCTGGACCTCGGCCGCGGGGGACACGGCGCCGACATCTGCCGGGTCGAGGCCGCGCGGAGTTGCTGAGGGCCGCGGCGCGGTGAGCGCGACCGTCCGCTCCTTCGGCGCGGCGATGACGGTGACCGGCTCGTGCCACCTGCTCGAGGCCGCGGGCGCCCGCGTGCTCGTTCAACTGCGGCGCCTTCCAGGGATCGCGGGCGCTGTTCGCCCTCAACCGCGAGCCGTTCGGTTTCGACCCGGCCGCGGTTGACGCCGTCCTGCTCACGCACGCGCACCTCGACCACTCCGGCCGGCTGCCCGTGCTGGTCAAGGGCGGCTTCCGGGGGCCCATCCACGCGCGGCCCGCGACCGCGGAGCTGTGCGAGCACCTGCTGCTCGACGCGGCCAAGATCCAGCGCGAGGACGCCGAGCGCGACCGCCGCCGCGACCGCCGGGCCGACCCGCCGCTCTACGACGAGGACGACGTCCACCGCGTGCTCGAGATGATGGAGCCGCTCGACTACGGGGCGCCGGCCGACGCCGCCGGGTTGCCGGCCGTCGCGCAGCCGGCGGGCCACATCCCCGGCTCGGCGAGCTTCGTCGTGGAGGCCGGCGGCCGTCGACTCGTGCTGAGCGGCGACGTCGGCAACGCGCGCAAGGAGATCCTCCCCGACCCCACCCCGTGCCCCGAGGCCGACCTGGTGCTCATGGAGGGCACCTACGGCGACCGCGACCACCGCTCCTACGAGGCCACCATCGACGAGCTGGCCGGCCTGTTGCGCGACGCCCAGGCGCGGGGCGGCAAGATCCTGGTCCCCTCCTTCGCCCTCGAGCGCACGCACGAGGTGCTCTACACCGTGGCCCACCTCGAGCAGGAGCACGAGGTCGAGGCGCTGCCCGTCTTCGTCGACTCGCCGCTTGCGACGAGGGTCGACGAGGTCTACGACCGCTTCCCCGAGGAGCTCTCCGAGGAGCTGCGCCTGCTGCGCTCCACCGGGCGCGACCCCTTCGCGCCCAAGCGGCTCACCTACACGCGCTCGGTCGACGACAGCAAGGCGATCACCGCCTCCGACGCGCCCGCGATGGTCATCGCCGGGTCGGGGATGCTCTCGGGCGGGCGCATCCTCCACCACCTGATGGCCGGCTTGGGCGATCCGTCCACCACGGTCATGATCGTCGGCTACCAGCCCTCGGGCGGGCTCGGGCGCGAGCTGATCGAGGGGGCGGAGCGGGTGCGGATCATGGGCCGCGACGTGCGCGTGCGCGCCCGGGTGGCGACCGTCGGCGGCCTCTCGGCCCACGCCGGCCGGGGCGAACTGCTCGACTGGGCCCGTCCGGCGGGCCCGGGCGCCGAGCTGCGCCTGGTGCACGGCGAGCCGAAGGCCCTGGAGTCGCTGCGCGAGGCGCTCGCCGCCCAGGGCCAGACCGCGTCGCTGCAGCCGAGCGAGGTCGATCTGCCCGAGGGCGGCCGCCGGGACGAGGGCGGCGAATAGGGCGAGATCCGTCGGTCGACGCGGCCCCTTCACCGGGCGTACGATCGGCCCCCATGACCGTGCGCACCAGGCGACGGGCCTGCGGCGGCGTCGCCCTGGCGGTGGCGCTGACCGGCGCCCTCGCCCTGCCGGCCCTCGCGGCCAAGGACGACGTGGACCTCGTGTCGCGGGCGACCGGGGGCACGGCGGCCGACGCCGGCTCCTCCGTACCGGCGATCTCGGCCGACGGGCGCTTCGTCGCCTTCACATCGGGCGCCGACAACCTCTCGGCCGAGGACGACAACATGTTCGTCAACGTCTTCGTGCGCGACCTGCAGGCCGGCGCCACCACCCTCGTCAGCCGCGTTCCGGGCCCGGCCGGCGCCGGCGCCAACGGCGACTCGGGCAGCTCCGACCCGGTGATCTCGGCCGACGGGCGCCTCGTCGCCTTCTCCTCGAGCGCCGCCAACCTCTCGGGCGAGGACGCCGATCCCGGCGTCGACATCTTCGTGCGCGACCTGCAGGCCAACACCACCACCCTGGTCAGCCGGGTGAGCGGCGTCGGGGGGGCCGGCGCCGACGCGGGCGCGTTCGACCCGGCGATCTCGGCCGACGGGCTCGTGGTCGCATTCCACTCGGGCGCGAACAACCTCTCGACTGAGGATGACGACACCCAGGTGAACATCTTCGCCCGCGACCTGGGCGCCAACACCACCACACTGGTCAGCCGGGCGGACGGCCCGGCCGGCGCCGGCGGCGACGACAGCTCGTTCGAGCCGGTGATCTCGCGCGACGGGCGCCTGGTCGCCTTCCAATCGGGCGCCGACAACCTCTCGCTCGCGGCCGTCACCACGGTGGTGAACGTGTTCGCGCGCGACCTGCAGGCGAACACGACCACCCTGGTCAGCCGCGCGTCCGGCCCGGCCGGGGCCGGTGGCGATGGCAGCTCGTCCGACGCGGCGATCTCGGCCGACGGGCGCATCGTCGGCTTCGAGTCGATGGCGGACAACCTCTCCCTCGACGACGACAACGCCGTCACCAGTGTCTTCGTGCGCGACCTGGGCGCCAACACGACCGCCCTGGTCAGCCGGGCGCCGGGCGCGGGGGGCGCCGCCGCCGACGCCGGCTCGATCTTCCCGGCGATCTCCGCCGCCGGGCGTTTCGTCGCCTTCGGCTCGGACGGCGACAACCTCTCGGCCGAGGACAACAACGGCGTCTTCAACCTGTTCGTGCGCGACCTCGTGGCCGGCACCACCACCCTGGTCAGCCGGGCATCGGGCCCTGCCGGCGCGGGCGCCGACGCGGGCTCGTTCTTCCCCGCGATCTCGGGCGAGGGGCGCTTCGTCGCGTTCGCCTCGGACGCCGACAACCTCTCGCCAGACGCCGGAACCGGGTTAAGGAACGTCTTCCGGCGCGACGTCCTGGGGCCCCCGCCGTCGCCGCCCCCGCCGCCCGCCGTCATCACGGGCGCGCCACCCACGCCGGTCGCGCTCCGCTGTGCCGGCCAGCGCGCCACCATCGTCGGCACCGCCCGCCGTGACGTCATCAGGGGCACGCGCCGCCGCGACGTGATCGCCGCCCTGGCGGGCAACGACCTGGTGCGCGGCCTCGGGGGCAACGACCTCATCTGCCTCGGCGCCGGCGCCGACCGCGCCCTGGGCGGGCCGGGCGCCGACCGCATCCTCGGCGGCCCCGGCCGCGACGTCCTGCTCGGGGGCCCCGGGCGCGATCGGCTGCTGGGACAGGCCGGCCGCGACCGGGCCCTCGGCGGCGCCGGGCGCGACATCTGCCCGGCCGAGGTGCGGGCGGGCTGCTGAGGATGCCCGCCAAAGGAGGCGCCTTCGGGGCCGCGCTCGCGGCCCTGCTGGCCGGCGCGCTGGCCCTGCCGGCCCTGGCGGCGAAGGACGACCTCGACCTCGTGTCGCGCGCCACAGGCGGCGCCGCGGGGGACGCGGACTCCCTGACGCCGGTGATCTCGGCCGACGGCCGCCACGTCACCTTCTACGGCGGCGCCGACAACCTCTCCGGCGACGACGACAGCGCCTTCAGCAACGTCTTCGTGCGCGACATGGTGTCGGGGACGACAACGCTGGTCAGCCGGGCGACCGGGGCGGCGGGGGCGGGCGGCACCGCGAACTCCTCCGACCCGGTGATCTCGGGCGACGGGCGCCTGGTCGCCTTCGACTCGGCGGCCGACAACCTGGACCCGGACGCGGCCGACGACCCCCGCAACGTCTTCGTGCGCGACGTCGTGAGCGGCACCACGACGCTGGTGAGCCGGGCCTCGACCTCGGCGGGCGGCGCCCCGGGCGACGACAGCTCGTCGTCGGCCGCGATCGCGGACGGCGGCCGCGACGTGGCCTTCTTCTCGCGGGCCGCCAACCTCGTCGCCGGCGACGCCAACGGCGTCGGCGACGTGTTCGTCCGCGACCTCGTGAGCGGCACGACGACCCTGGTGAGCCGGGCCTCGACCGCGACGGGCGCCCCGGGCGACGCGAGCTCGTTCGTCCCCTCCATCTCGGCCGACGGGCGGCAGGTGGCCTTCGTCTCGGCGGCCGACAACCTCGTGCTGGAGGACGACAAGGCGGTCTCCGACGTCTTCGTCCGCGACCTCTTGGCGAACACGACGACGCTGGTGAGCCGAGCCTCGGGTCCGGCCGGCGCGCCGGGCGACCGCGACTCCGACTCCAACCTGGCGATCTCGGCCGACGGGCGCCACGTCGCGTTCCGCTCCAGCGCCGACAACCTCTCCGCGGAGGACGCGGTCGCGGTCTCCGACGTCTTCGTCCGCGACCTCCTCGCCGGCACCACCACATTGGTGAGCCGGGCCACGGGCGCGGCGGGCGCGGGCGGCGACGGCGACTCGAGCGTGCCGTCGATCTCGGCCGATGGCCGCTACGTCGCGTTCGCCTCGGACGCCGACAACCTCTCGGCCGGGGACCGCAAGGACGTGACCAACCTCTTCGTCCGCGACCTCGTGGCCGCCACGACCACCCTTGTCACCCGGGCCGCGGGGCCTGCGGGCGCGGGCGCCGACGGGACGTCGTTCTTCCCCTCGATCTCGGCCGACGGGAGCTTCGTCGCCTTCCAGTCAGCCGCCGGCAACCTCTCGGCCGAGGACGTTGACCCCGTCGTGGACGTCTTCCGGCGCGAGGTGCTCGGGACGCCGCGCGCCGCGGCCGCCGCGCCCACGCCTGGGCCGCCGCCGCCCGCCGACCGCCGGGCCCGCTGCGCCGGGCGCCAGGCGACGATCGTGGGCACCGCCCGCCGCGACGTCATCAGGGGCACGCGCCGCCGCGACGTGATCGCCGCCCTGGCGGGCAACGACCTGGTGCGCGGCCTCGGGGGCAACGACCTCATCTGCCTCGGCGCCGGCGCCGACCGCGCCCTGGGCGGGCCGGGCGCCGACCGCATCCTCGGCGGCCCCGGCCGCGACGTCCTGCTCGGGGGCCCCGGGCGCGATCGGCTGCTGGGACAGGCCGGCCGCGACCGGGCCCTCGGCGGCGCCGGGCGCGACATCTGCCCGGCCGAGGTGCGGGCGGGCTGCTGAGGATGCCCGCCAAAGGAGGCGCCTTCGGGGCCGCGCTCGCGGCCCTGCTGGCCGGCGCGCTGGCCCTGCCGGCCCTGGCGGCGAAGGACGACCTCGACCTCGTGTCGCGCGCCACAGGCGGCGCGCCGGCCGACGGCGACTCCTTCGACCCGGCGCTCTCGGCCGACGGGCGCCACGCCGTCTTCCTCTCGGAGGCCAACAACCTCGTCGTCGACGAGAACGAGGCGTTCCAGAACGTCTTCGTGCGCGACCTCGTGACCGGCAGGACCACCCTCGCCAGCCGGGCCACCGACGGCACGGCGGCCGACGCGGACTCGTTCCAGCCCGCGATCTCGGGCGACGGGGCGCTCGTCGCCTTCCGGTCGGCCGCCAACAGCCTCGTCCTCGATGAGAACGAGGGGGTTGACAACATCTTCGTGCACGACTTGGTGACGGGCACCACCACCCTGGTCAGCCGGGCGACGGCCGGCACGGCGGCCGACGGCGACTCGTCCCAGCCGGCGATCTCGGCGGGCGGGGGCCACGTGGCCTTCCTGTCCCAGGCCGGCAACCTCTCGGCCGACGAGAACGACGCGTTCGACCACGTCTTCGTCCGCGACCTCGCGGCAGGCACCACCACCCTGGCCAGCCGGGCGGCGAACGGCACGCCGGCCGACGCGGGCTCGTCCCCCCGGGGATCTCGACGGACGGGCGCCAGGTCGTCTTCGTCTCGGGCGCCGACAACCTCTCGACGGAGGACGAGAACGCGGCCGACAACGTGTTCGTGCGCGACCTGGTGGCCGCGTCCACCACCCTGGCCAGCCGGGCCGGCGGCCCGACGGGTCCCGGTGCCGACGGCAGCTCCTCGGACCCGGCCATCTCGGCCGAGGGGCGCCAGGTCGTCTTCCGATCGGTGGCCGGGAACCTGTCGGCTGACGAGAGCGATGCGTTCAACCACGTCTTCGTGCGCGACCTCGTGGCCTCCACCACCACCCTGGCCAGCCGGGCCGCCGGCGCGGCCGGCGCCCCGGCCGACGCGGGCGCCACCAGTCCGGGCATCTCGGCCGACGGGCGCCAGGTCGCCTTCAGCTCGTCCGCCGACAACCTCTCCATCGAGGACGACGACACCGTCGACGACGTCTTCGTGCGCGATCTGGCGGCCGGCACCACGACCCTGGCCAGCCGGGCCAGCGGTCCGGCGGGCGCGGCCGCGAACGCGACCTCCACCCAGACGGCGCTCGCGGCGGACGGGCGCCACGTGGCCTTCACGTCGGGCGCCGACAACCTCTCCACCGAGGACGAGAACGCCGTCTCGAACGTCTTCCGCCGCGACGTCGGGTTTCCGTCCCCGCCCTCCGTCGCGCCCCCGCCCCCGGTGGCCCCAGGCGCGGCTCCCCTGTCGAGGACGACCCGCTGCGCCGGGCAGCGGGCCACCATCGTCGGCACCGTCCGCCGCGACGTCATCCGCGGCACGCGCCGGCGCGACGTGATCGCCGCCCTGGCGGGCAACGACCTCGTGCGCGGGCTGGGCGGCAGCGACCTCATCTGTCTGGGCGCCGGCGCCGACCGCGCCCTTGGCGGGCCGGGGGCCGACCGCATCTTGGGAGGGCCCGGCCGCGACGTGCTGCTCGGCGGCGCCGGGCGCGACCGTCTGATCGGCCAGGCGGGCCGCGACCGCGCGCTGGGCGGCGCCGGGCGCGACGTCTGCCCGGCCGAGTCGCGCCGCGCTTGCTGAGCGCGGCGTCCGTCCGAGGGGCTCCGGTAGATTGACGACCTGACCACCTCGGCTCCCACCCCCCGCACGCAGGCCGCGCTCGACCCCGCGCTGGCCGCGGCGGCGCCGGGAGGGGTGCTGGTGGTGGACTTCGGCGCCCAGTACAGCCAGCTCATTGCGCGCCGCATCCGCGAGTGCCGGGTGTTCTCGGCCGTCGTGCCGCACGACTCGCCCCCCGAGGAGATCCGGGCCCTCGAGCCGGCCGGGCTGGTGCTGTCGGGCGGGCCGGCCTCGGTCTACGAGCCGGGCGCGCCCGCGCTCGACCCGCGGCTGCTGGAGCTGGGGATCCCGGTGCTGGGGATCTGCTACGGCATGCAGGCCATGGCACAGGCGCTCGGCGGCGAGGTGGCGCGCACCGGCGGGGGCGAGTTCGGCAAGACCGCGCTCACGGTGCGCTCGCGGCGGGGCATGTTCGGCGACCTGGCCGCGGAGGTGTGCTGGATGAGCCACCGCGACGGCGTGGCGCGCGCGCCCGAGGGCTTCGCCGTCACCGCCGACACGGCCGGCGCGCCGGTGGCCGCGATGGAGAGCCGCGCCCGCGGGCTCTACGCGGTCCAGTTCCACCCCGAGGTCGTGCACACGCCCTTCGGCACCGACCTGCTCAAGTGGTTCCTGTTCGAGGCCTGCGACTGCACGCCCACCTGGACCGCGACCCACGTCATCGAGGAGCAGGTCAACCGCGTGCGCGCCCAGGTGGGCGAGGCGAGGGCCATCTGCGGCCTCTCGGGCGGGGTCGACAGCGCCGTCGCCGCGCTGATCGTCCACCGCGCGATCGGCGACCGGCTCACCTGCGTGTTCGTCAACCACGGCCTGCTGCGCATGAACGAGGGCGAGCAGGTGGAGGCCGCCTTCGGCCGGCACTTCGGCGTCCCGCTGGTCCACGTCCGGGCGCAGGACCACTTCCTGTCGGCGCTGGCCGGGGTCACGGAGCCCGAGGAGAAGCGCAAGATCATCGGCCGCGAGTTCATCCGCATCTTCGAGGCCGAGGCCGCCAAGCTGGCCGACGCCCGCTTCCTGGTGCAGGGCACGCTCTACTCCGACGTCATCGAGTCGGGCTCGCGCGACGCCGCCAAGATCAAGAGCCACCACAACGTCGGCGGGCTGCCCGACGACATGGCGGTGGAGCTGGTCGAGCCGCTGCGCCAGCTCTTCAAGGACGAGGTGCGGGTGGTCGGGGAGGAGCTGGGCCTGCCCGAGAAGATGGTGTGGCGCCAGCCGTTCCCGGGGCCCGGCCTGGCGATCCGCATCATCGGCGACGTCACCGGCGAGCGCCTCGACATCCTGCGCCGGGCCGACCACGTGCTGCAGGAGGAGATCCGCCGGGCCGGCCTCTACCGCGACCTCTGGCAGAGCTTCGCCGTGCTGCCGGCGATCAAGAGCGTGGGCGTCCAGGGCGACGAGCGCACCTACGCCTACCCCATCGTCATCCGCGCGGTCACCTCCGACGACGCCATGACCGCCGACTGGGCCCGCCTGCCCCACGACCTGCTGGAGCGCATCTCCAGCCGCATCATCAACGAGGTGGACGGGGTCAACCGGGTCGTGCTGGACTTGACGTCAAAGCCTCCGGGCACCATCGAGTGGGAGTAGAGGAGGAGCCGCATGCTGTCCGATGCCCCAGTGGCCCCAGCGCTTCCGGCAAGCGACCTCGACCGCGCGAAAGCCTTCTACGAGAAGACACTTGAGCTCTCCGTCGTCGAGGAGAATCCGGGCGCGGTGACGTTCGCATGCGGCGATGGCACGGTGCTGTTGGTGTACCCGAGCGAGTTCGCCGGCACGAACAAGGCCACCGCGGCCGGCTTCCGGGTCGCCGACCTCGAGGCCGTCATGGCCCGACTGCGCGACCGCGGGGTCGTGTTCGAGGACTACGACCTGCCCGGGCTCAAGACGGTAGACGGCGTGGCGATCTTCGGGGATTCCAGGGGCTGCTTCTTCACCGACACCGAGGGCAACATCCTTTCCATCGTGCAGCCGGGCTGACGCTCAGGCGGCCGCGGGGCTCTCCAGCAGCTCCGCCACCTCCTCCCACTCCACGGCGGTCTGACGCCCGGCGTCGAACTGGCGGGCCAGCTCGTCGTGCAGCCGGAGCAGCCCGGGGTCGTCCTTGGGGAGCTCCCGCCCGGTGTGCTGCCGGATGAGGAAGATCAGCCCCGCCAGCCCCGACTCCTTGGTGATGGTCACCTCCAGCGGGCGGCCGAGCAGGGCGGGCACGTCGAAGGGCGCGTACATCGGCCAGAACTTGTTGAGCCCGTCGGCGTGGATGCCCGCGCGCGTGCGGTGGGCGTCGCGGCCGAACAGCGGGTAGGCCGGCGCCGGGGGCACGCCGAGGCCCTCGTAGAGCTCGGCGAGGTCGTTGAGGGCGCGGAAGTCGGGGAGCGGCGGCTCCATCAGGCCCATGCCGATCGCGTGCAGCAGCACCCCCTCCAGCGGGGCGTTGCCGGTGCGCTCCCCCTTTCCCAGCAGCGTGCCGTTGACCACCGCGCAGCCCGCCGCGATCGCCGCCAGGCAGTTGGCCACCACGAGGTGGGTGTCGTTGTGGGGGTGGAACTCGAGGTCCTCGCCGGCGACGCCCAGCCCGCGCAGCCTCCGGATCCAGCGCGGCACCGACCGGGGCGCGGCGACGGCGTCGAGCGGCAGCCCGAGGCCCATCGTGTCGCAGACCCGGAACTTCGGCCGCTGGGCCGCCCCGAAGGGGGCGCAGGCGTCGATGACCGCCTGGGCGAGGGGCAGCACGAACTCCTCGGGGGCCCGCGTCGCGTCCTCCAGGTGCAGGCGCGGGCGCAGCCCGGCGTCGAGCACCGCCCGCACGGCGTCGAGGTAGGCCTCGGCGGCGCGGCGCCGGCCCCCGGGCCGGAACTTGTGGAAGGTGTGGTAGTCGCTGGCCGAGGCCAGCATCCCCGTCTCGCGCACGCCGACCTCGCGCACGAGCTCGGCGTCGCGGCGGCTGGCGCGGATCCAGGTGGTGGGCTCCACCGGCGCGCCGCCGGCGTGGCGCTCGAGCGCCGCCTCGAGCATCGCCCGGTCGTCCGCACGGTAGACGAAGAACTCGGCCTGGCGCACGGCGCCGCTGGCGCCGGTGAAGGCGCAGATGAGGTCGTAGATCCGCACGCCGTCCCCGACGGTGAGGGGCAGGCCGCCCTGCTGGCCGTCGCGGTGGGTGGTCTCCGTGGTCCACGCCGCCGCCGGCAGCTCCGGCGGCCGGCCGGTCCAGTCGTAGCGCGGGAAGCCCTCGCGCGGGAACGCGGCGGGGAAGAGCTCGGGCTGGGCGGGGTCGTGCAGCTCGATCGTGTCCATGCCCCGGACGGTAGAAGCGCGCCCATGGTGAGTCAATCTTGATTACACTCGTCAACTATGGCGGCTGCAGACGCATCCCTCACGGCCCAGCAGGCGGCCGACCTGCTCGGCGTCTCGCGGCCGACGCTCTACGCCTACGTCAGCCGTGGGCTGGTGGCGTCGCGGCCGGGGCCCGGTCCCAGCCGCGCCCGCCGCTACCCCCGCGCGGCGATCGAGGACCTGCGCGCGCGCCGCGCCCGGAGCCGCGACCCGGCCATGGCCGCCCTCGGGTCGCTGCACCTCGGCGGGCCGGTGCTCGACTCCGGCCTGACCCTCATCGAGGGGGGCGGCCTCTACTACCGCGGGGTCGACGCGATCGGGCTCGCGGGCACCGCGAGCTTCGAGGAGGCCGCGGCGCTGCTGTGGACCGGGTCGGCCGGCGCGGCGGGCGACCTGTTCCCCGCCGGGCCGTCCGAGGGGACGTCCGGCGGCCCCGAACCCGGGGCGCTGGCCCGGCGGCTCCTGGCCGGCGCGGAGGGAGCCGTGGCGGGGGTGGCGGCCCTCGGCGACGCCGCCCCGCGCCGGGCCGCGGCGGTGGTGGAGGGGCTCTTCGCCGCCGCCGGGGCCCGCGGGGGCGGCCCCCTCGGGCGCCGCCTGGCCCGGGGGTGGGGGAGGCCGTCCGCAGCGGCCGACCTCACCGCGGCGCTGGTGCTGTGCGCCGACCACGACCTGAACGTGAGCGCGTTCACCGCCCGCTGCGTGGCCTCGGCCGACGCGCCGCTCGAGGCGGCTCTGCTGGCGGCCCTCTGCGCCCTCCGCGGCCGCCGCCACGGCGGGATGACCGACCGCGTCGAGGCCGTGCTGGCCGAGGCCGGGCGGGAGGGCGTGCGCGCGGCGGTCGCCCGAGCCCTGCGCGAACAGGGGGCGCTTCCGGGGTTCGGCCACGCGCTCTACCCGGACGGCGACCCACGGGGGGCCGGGCTCCTCGACCGCGCGGCGCGCGCCGCGGCCGACCCGGCCGTCGCGGGCGTAGTCGCGCTCGCCCGCGAGGATCTGGGGACCGAGCCCACCCTCGACCTCGGCCTGGTCGCGCTCGCCCGGGCCCGGCGGCTGCCGCCGGGCGCCGCCCTCTGCCTCTTCGCCCTCGGCCGCTCGGCCGGCTGGGCCGCGCACGCGATGGAGGCGGCCGCCGACGGGCGCCTCGTCCGCCCGCGCTCGCGCTACGCCGGCCCGCGCCCGGCCGTGGGATGATCGGGGCATGGCCCCGGAGCGGGTGCGCATCGACAAGTGGCTCTGGGCGGCCCGCTTCTTCAAGACGCGGTCCCTCGCCACCGAGGCCGTGCAGGGAGGGCGGGTGCAGGTGGAGGGCGTACGGGCCAAGCCGGCGCGCGACGTGCGCATCGGCGAGACCGTGGCCGTGACGGTCGGCCACGGCACCACGACCGTGGTGGTGCGCGGCCTCGCCGACAAGCGGGGCTCGGCCGCCCATGCGGCGGTGCTCTACGACGAGACACCCGAGAGCGTGCGGGCCCGCGAGCAGCGGCGCGAGGAGCGCCGCCTGGCCCCGCCGCCGGGCGCCGACCTGCCGGGCCGCCCCTCCAAGCGCGACCGCCGCCGCATCCAGGCGATGCGCGGCCGCCGGGGCGACCGCTAGCCCGGCACGACCAGGGGGACGAACCTGACCGGGATGCCGAGGTCCTCGACCGGCCCCGGGCCCTCGTCGCCGCGGCGCACCCGCACCAGCCGCTGCCGCTCGGGCCGGCGGCCCAGCGGCATCACCAGTCGTCCGCCGGGCGCGAGCTGGTCGATCAGCGCGGGCGGCACGGCGCGCGCCCCCGCGGCCACCGCCACCGCGTCGTAGGGTGCCTCCGCCGGCCATCCCGCGGTGCCGTCGCCCAGGTGCACGGCCACGTTGTGGGCCCCCACGGCCGCCAGGTTCTCAGCGGCCCGCCGGGCGAGGGGCTCCCGCACCTCGACGGCGTCGACGCGCGCGGCGAGCCGGCCCAGCACCGCGGCGGCGTAGCCGCTGCCCGCGCCCACCTCCAGCACCCGGTCGTCCGGCTCGAGCTCCAGGGCCTGGGCCATCAGGGCCACGACCAGCGGCTGCGAGATGGTCTGGCCCTCGCCGATGGGAAGGGGGCCGTCGTCCTCGGCCCGGGCGGCCAGCTCGGGGTCGACGAACGCGGCCCGCGTCACGGCGGCCATCGCCGCCCGCACCCGGGGGTCGCCGACCCCGCGCTCGCGGAGCGCCCAGGTCAGGCGCTGCGCCGGCGCCTGGCCCGCTCGGCCACGCTGCGCTCGGTGAAGATCCCGCCCTCGTCCTTCAGGATCAGGAACGCGCCCTCGTTGACGTTCTCGAGGAAGTTGAGCAGCTCCTCGACCCGCGCGGGGCCGAGGGCCTCGGCCAGGCGGAGCGCGACGGCCTCCTCGGGCGCCCAGCCGCCGCGCCGGTCGGCGCGAGCGCGCCGGTCGAGGCCCGTGCGCCGCTCCTCGTCGGGGGCCGGCTCGGCCGGGCCGCCGGTGCGGTGCCCGGGGGGCGGGGCGCCCAGCGGCCGGCTCGGGGCCCAGATCTTGCGGCTCTGGGTGTGGTGCCAGCAGTAGGGGCTGCCCCGGAACGGGCTCTGCTGGCATCTCTTACCGTGCGCCGCGATCGCAACGCAGCGGCTGACCGAACGGCTTTCCATCGGCGGCCCCCGCCACGGGGTGAGGGTGGGTGGTCGTCCACCTGTTTCCCGGTGTACGGGTTCTAACCGTCTCGGAGTGCGAAGTCCAGGGAGTCCGGGGCCGCGCGGTTGCGACGGCGCCCGCATTTTCCTAGACTCTGCGGTCGTTCTCGCGGCGCCTTGCGTGCGCCGCGTCGCCATGTTTACGGAGGTTCACGCCCGCTCGTGAGCACACTCAGCGCCAAGCCCGGAACCGTCCAGCGCCGCTGGTACATCGTTGACGCCGACGGCCAGAACCTCGGGCGCCTCGCGTCGGTGATCGCCGAGACGCTCGCCGGCAAGCGCTCCACCTGGTACACGCGCCACGCCGACACCGGCGACTTCGTGGTCGTCGTCAACGCCGAGAAGATCGCCGTCACCGGCAACAAGCTCCGCGACAAGCGCTACTGGCGCCACTCGGGGTACCCGGGCGGCATCCGCAGCCGGACGCTGGGCGAGCAGCTCGCGCGGCGCCCCGAGGAGGTGCTGCGCCGGGCCGTCCGGGGCATGCTGCCCAAGAACCGCCTCGGCCGCGCCCAGCTCACCAAGCTGAAGATCTACGCCGGCCCGGAGCACCCCCACGCCGCGCAGCAGCCGGAGCCGCTGCGCCTCACCCGCATCGCGGAGGCCCCCTCGTGAGCACCGACGTCACCGCCGCCCGCTACCGCGCCACCGGCAAGCGCAAGACCTCGATCGCCCGGGTCACCCTCACCCCCGGCACGGGCACGATCATCTGCAACGGGAGGCCGATCGACGAGTTCTTCGGGCGCCCCGTGCTGGTGACCCAGGCCCGGATGCCGCTGACCGCGACCGGCACCGAGGGCCGCTTCGACGTCAGCGCCATCCTGCACGGGGGCGGGATCTCGGGGCAGGCGGGAGCCCTGCGACACGGCATCGCGCGGGCGCTCACCGTCGCCGACGAGGCGCTCCGCCCCGAGCTCAAGAAGGAGGGCTTCCTCACCCGGGACGCCCGCATCAAGGAGCGCAAGAAGGCCGGCCTGAAGGGCGCGCGCAAGCGCCCGCAGTTCTCGAAGAGGTAGTCCGGCCACGTCCGTCAGCGGCCCCGGCCTGCCCGAGCGGAGGCTGTTCGGGACCGACGGTGTCCGGGGGGTCGCCAACCGCGACCTGACGCCCGAGCTGGCCACCGCCATCGGCCGGGCGCTCGGGGGCCGCCTGCCGGCGGGCTCCCGCGTGCTCATCGGACGCGACACGCGCCGCAGCGGGCCGATGCTCGAAGCAGCGCTGGCGGCCGGCCTGGCGAGCGCGGGCGCCGACGTCGGCCTGCTGGGCGTCCTGCCGACGCCCGCCGTCGCCGAGCTGGTCGCGGGGTCCGCCGCCGCCGCCGGGGCGGTGATCAGCGCGTCGCACAACCCGTTCCCCGACAACGGCATCAAGCTGTTCGGCCCGGACGGCTTCAAGCTCGCCGACGCCGAGGAGGCGGCCGTCGAGGCGGCCCTGGCCGAGGCCGGCCCGCGGCCGGAGGCCGGCGGGCTGGGCGCCATCGGCGCCTGGGAGGAGGGCCGGGCCCGCTACATGGAGTCGCTGCTGGCGCGCCGGCCGGCCGACCTCTCCGGGGTGTCGATCGCCGTGGACTGCGCGAACGGGGCGACCGCCGTGACCGCGCCCGAGGTGCTGGAGCGCCTCGGCGCCCGCGTGACCGCCGTCGGGGTGGAGCCGGACGGCGTCAACATCAACGCCGGCTGCGGGTTGACCGACCTCTCGCTGCTGTCGTCCACGGTCGTCGCGGCCGGGGCCGACCTGGGCCTCGCCTTCGACGGCGACGGCGACCGGGTGCTCGCCGTCGGGGCCGACGGGGTCGCGCTCGACGGCGACCAGATCATCGCGGTGCTGGCCCTCGACATGCGCCGGGCGGGCGAGCTGCCCGGCGACGCGGTCGTCGTCACGACCATGACCAACCTCGGCTTCCGCCGCGCGATGGCCGCGGAGGGGATCGAGGTCCGCTGGACCGACGTCGGCGACCGCTACGTGCTCGAGGAGATGCGGCGCGGCGGCTACGCGCTCGGCGGCGAGCAGAGCGGCCACGTCATCAACCTGCGCCACGGCCCCTCGGGCGACGGCCTGGCGGCCGCGCTGCACCTGCTGCAAGCGCTCGCCGCGCGCGGCGAGACGCTGGCCGAGGCCGGCCGGGTGATGGAGCGTCTGCCGCAGAAGCTCGTCAACGTCCCCGTGGAGCGCAAGGGCGACCTGGCGCGCGCGACCGCCCTGTGGGCGGCGGTGCGCGAGTGCGAGGCGGCCCTGGGGGAGGACGGCCGGGTCGTGGTGCGCGCCTCCGGCACCGAGCCGCTCGTGAGGGTCATGATCGAGGCCCCGACTGCCGATGAGTGCGACAGGTGGTCCACGACCATCGCCGAGGTCGCGGCGCGCGAACTGAACGGACGGCGAGCCTCGCCGGCCGACGCACCGGGCTAGTCTCGGTCGGGAAAGGAGGCCGGTCATGTGCGGAATCATCGGATACGTGGGCGCGCGGCCCTGCCGTGAGCTGATCCTCACCGGCCTGGAGCGCCTGGAGTACCGCGGCTACGACTCGGCCGGGTTCGCCCTCATCGACGGCGGCCACGGCGTCGTCGAGTCGGTGCGCGCGGTGGGCAACCTCGCCGAGCTGCGCGCGGCGGCGGGGGAGGGCAACGGCAACGGGGCCACCTCGGGCGTGGGCCACACCCGCTGGGCGACGCACGGCCGCGTGACCACGGCCAACGCCCACCCGCACGCGAGCGCCGACGGGTCGGTGCTGGTGGTGATGAACGGCATCATCGAGAACTACATGGAGCTGCGCTCGGAGCTGCAGAACGCCGGCGTCGTCTTCGCCTCCGACACCGACACCGAGGTGGTCCCGCAGCTCATCGCCCGCGCCTACGACGGCGACCTCGCGGCGGCCGTGCGCGCGGTGCTGCCCCGCCTGGCGGGCCACTTCGCCTTCGTCGCGGCCCACGTCGCCGAGCCCGGTCGCCTGGTCGCCTCCCGCCGCGAGTGCCCGCTGGTGCTGGGCGTCGGCGACGGCGAGCGTTTCGTGGCCTCCGCGATCCCGGCCTTCCTGCGCGAGACCCGCGACGTGGTGCTGATCGAGAACGACGAGGTGGTCGTCGTTGACGCCGGCGGACACGCCATCTGGCGGGGCGACGAGCGCCTGCCGGAGCGGGAGCCGAGCCGCGTCGACTGGGACGAGGACGCGGCCGAGAAGGGCGGCTACGAGTCGTTCATGCTCAAGGAGATCCACGACCAGCCGTCGGCCCTGTGGGACACGATCGGCGACCGGCTGCGGCCGGACGGGTCGGTGGACCTGGAGGGCCTGGGCCTCGACGACGCGGCCCTGGCGCGGGTGGAGCGGATCCACGTGGTCGCCTGCGGCACCTCCTACCACGCCGGCCTGGTCGGCCGGTACCTGATCGAGGACTGGGCCCGGGTGCCGGTGCACGTCGAGGTGGCCTCCGAGTACCGCTACCGCACCTGCCTCGCCGGGCCGGGCGACCTGATCCTGGGCATCACCCAGAGCGGCGAGACGGCCGACACGCTGGCGGCGATGCGGGTGGCCCGCGAGCGCGGGGCCCACGTCGTGGCGGTCACCAACATCATGGGCTCCCAGGCGACCCGCGACGCCGACGGCGTGCTCTACACGCGGGCCGGGCTGGAGATCGGCGTGGCGGCCACCAAGACCCACACGGCCCAGGTGATGGCCCTCTCGCTGCTCGCCCTCAAGCTCGGGCGCCTCAAGTGGGCCCTCACCGCCGCCGGCGCGCTCGACCTCGCCGACGAGCTCCGCCGCATCCCCGACGCCGTCGAGGCCTACCTCTCCTCGCCCGCCCCCGAGCGGGTGATGGAGGCGGCCGCCGCGTACGCCGACCGGCCCTTCTTCCTCTACCTGGGCCGCCACGTGGGCGTGCCCGTCTGCTTCGAGGGCGCCCTGAAGCTGAAGGAGATCAGCTACATCCCCACCGAGGCCTACCCGGCGGGCGAGATGAAGCACGGTCCCATCGCGCTGCTCGAGGAGGGCTCGCCCGTGGTGGTCGTGGCGACCGACGGCCACGTCTTCGACAAGGTCGTCTCGAACATCCAGGAGGTTCGCGCGCGCGGCGCGAGGGTGATCGCGGTCGCGACCGAGGGCAACGAGGAGATCGAGCGCCACGCCGATGACGTGCTCTGGGCGCCGCGCACGCCCGCGCTCCTGTCGCCGATCGCCGCGGTGGTGCCGCTGCAGCTCTTCGCCTACGGCATCGCCCGCGAGCGGGGCCTGAACGTCGATCAGCCCCGCAACCTGGCCAAGACAGTAACCGTCGAGTAGAGGCTGAGGAAGGCCGCGGAGGTGGCCATCGTCGGCGTCGGCGTGGACGTCGTGGAGATCGACCGCTTCGCGGCGGCGCTGGAGCGGCGCCCACGGCTCGCCGAGCGCTGCTTCACCCCCGCCGAGGCGGCCTACTGCCTCTCCCGGCGCTTCCCGCCCCAGCACTTCGCCGCCCGCTTCGCCGCCAAGGAGGCGGTCGGCAAGGCCCTGGGCATCGGTATGACGCGGTGGCGCGAGGTCGAGGTGGTCCGCGGCCGGGGCGCGCCCTCGATCACCCTCCACGGGCGCTACGCGGCCCGCGCCGAGCACCTGGGCGTCGACCGGGTCCACGTCTCGCTCACCCACGGGCGCGACTCGGCCGTCGCGTTCGCCGTCGCCGAGTCGGCGGGGGGCTGAGGACGCCGGCCCGGATCCGGCCGGATCCGGGCCGGGCGGCGAGGAGAGACGGCGCGTCGCGCTCCGTCTGCGAGGATGAAACGCGGTGCCCGACGCCCGATCATCGACTCCGGCCCCCCTTCCCGGCTGCACCCCACTCTTCGACGCCGCGGGCCTCCGCGAGGCCGACCGGCGGGCGGCCGAGGACCACGCCATGCCCTCGATCCTGCTCATGGAGCGGGCCGGCCTGGCGACGGCGCAGGCCGTGCTGGCGGAGTTCGGCGACGCCCGCGCGGCCCGCGTCGTGGTCGGCCCCGGCAACAACGGCGGCGACGGCATGGTCGTGGCGCGCCACCTCGCCCAGGCCGGCTGGGACGTCGAGGTCGCGGCGCCCGCCGAGCCCCCGTTGACCCCCGACGCCGCGGCGATGGCGGCCATCGCCGCGACGCTGGGCATCGTGCCGCAGCCCTTCCGTCCGGAGGACGCCGCCGGCCGGGTCGTCGTCGACGCCCTGCTCGGCACCGGCGCCCGGGGCGCGCCGCGGGGGCCCGCCGCCGGCGCGGTGGAGTGGATGGCCGGCTGCGGGGCGCCGGTGGTGGCCGTGGACGTCCCGTCCGGCGTCGAGGCCGACAGCGGCCGGGTGCCCGGTCCCGCGGTGCGGGCCGACCTCACGGTCACGTACCACGGCGATCTCGTCGGCCTGCGGGTCGCGCCGGGCGCCGCGCACGCCGGGCGGGTGCGCGTCGCCGACATCGGCATCCCGTCCGCCGTGGCCGTGCCGGCCGCCGCCTGGCTGGCGGGGCCCGCCTGCCTCGCGGCGATCCCGGCCAAGGCCGCGGCCGGCGACAAGTACGCCGCGGGGGCGGTCCTCGTGGTGGCGGGGTCGCCCGGGCTCACCGGCGCCGCCGGGCTGGCCTCGCGGGCGGCGCTGCGCGCCGGGGCGGGCATCGTGGTCGTGGCGACGCCCGTGGGCGTCCAGCCGGCCGTCGCGGCCCACCTCCTGGAGGTCATGAGCGCGCCCGTCCCGGACGAGGACGGGCACCTCGGGCCGGCCTCGGTGGACGCCGTGGCCGAGCAGGCGGGGCGGGTCTCCGCGATCGCCGTCGGCCCGGGCCTGGGGCGGGCCGCGTCGACCACGGAGGCCGTGACGGCCATCCTGCGCCGGGTCAACCTGCCCGCCGTCGTCGACGCGGACGGCCTCTGGCACCTGGGCGACGCCCCGGAGGTCGCGAGCGCCCGCGCCGCCCCGGCCGTCCTCACCCCGCACGCGGGCGAGGCCGCCCGCCTGCTCGGGGTCACGCGCGAGGAGGTCGAGGCGGGCCGCCTCGACGCCGCCCGCGAGCTGGCGGCCCGGGCGCGCTGCATCGTGGTGCTGAAGGGGCCGGGCACGATCACGGCCGCCCCCGACGGGCGCGTGGCCGTCGAGCGCGGGGGGAGCGCCGCCCTGTCAACCGCGGGCACCGGCGACGTCCTCACGGGCGTCGTGGCGACGGTCCTGGCCAAGGGGGTCGAGCCGTTCGCGGCCGCCGCCGCGGCCGTGGCGGCCCACGCGCGCGCCGGCGAGCTGGCCGACCGCGGCGACGGCACGATCGCCTCGGACGTCCTCGAGGCCCTGCCGGAGGCGATCCGGCCACCGGCGGGGTGAGCGCCGACCGCGCGATCGCGCGCGTCGATCTGGCGGCGGTGCGGCACAACGCCGCCGTGCTCGCGCGCGCCGCCGGGCGCGCCCGGCTGATGGCCGTCGTCAAGGCCGACGGCTACGGCCACGGCGCCGTCCCCGTGGCGCGCGCGGCGCTCGAGGGCGGAGCCGCCGCCCTGGCGGTCGCGTCGGCCGCCGAGGCGCGTGAGCTGCGGGACGCCGGCGTCGCGGCCCCGGTGCTCGTCATGGGGCCGCTGGCCGGGGGAGAGTGGGACGTCGCGGCGGAGGCCGGCGCCGAGGTGGTGGCCTGGACGCCCGAGTCGGTGGGGCGGCTCGCGGCGGCGTCGGCGGCCCGGGGCGCGCCGGCGCGCGTGCACCTCAAGCTCGACACGGGGATGGGCCGGCTGGGCGCCCGGCCGGAGGACGTCGCGGCGCTGGCCGACGCGGCCGCGGCCGACGGCGTCGAGGTCGCCGGCATCATGACCCACTTCGCCGCCGCCGACGAGCGCGACGGCGAGAACGCCTCCTTCATGGCCGAGCAGCTCGTGCGCTTCCGGGCGGCTGCGGCGGCGCTGCGGCCGCGCTTCCCCGATGCCGAGCTGCACGCGGCCAACTCGGCGGCGGTCCTCCGCGACCCGGCGGCCGCCTTCGACATGGTGCGGTGCGGCATCGCCCTCTACGGCTGCTCGCCGTTCGGCGGCGATCCTGCCGAGCACGGCCTGCGGCCGGCCATGTCGGTCGTCTCGCGCCTCGCGGCGGTCCGCACCGTGCGCTCGCGCGAGAGCGTCGGCTACGGCCGCTCGTGGCGGGCGGCGCGCGGGACGCGCGTCGGGCTGGTTCCCGTGGGGTACGCCGACGGCTACGCGCGGGCGCTCTCGGGGTCGGCCGACGTCCTGGTGCGCGGGCGCCGCGCGCCGGTCATCGGCGCGGTCTCCATGGACCAGATCACGGTCGACCTGGGACCGGGGGCGCCGGAGGAGGTGGGCGACGAGGTCGTCCTGCTCGGGTCCCAGGGCCGCGAGCGCGTGTCGGCCGAGGAGCTGGCGGCGGCCCGGGGCACGATCAGCTACGAGATCACCTGCGCGGTCGGGGCGCGCATCCCGCGGGTGCACGAGGGGTGAGCGCGCCTCCGCCCGACCCGGGGGCGCTCGCGGCCCTGGTGGCGCCGCTGGCCCCGATCGCCCCGCGGGGCGCGTGGGCCGTGGGGGGCGGAGTGCGCGACGCCCTCCTCGGGCGTCCGTTCGCCGACCTCGACGTGGCCGTCGAGGGCGACGCCGCGGCCGCCGCGGCGACCCTCGCGCGCGCGTCGGGGGCGACGCGCTTCCGCCTCTCGCGGGCGTTCGGGGCCTGGAGGGTGCAGGGAGGAGGGATCCCCGGCGCGATCGACCTCACCCCGCTCCAGGGCGGGAGCCTCGACGCCGACCTCGCGCGCCGCGACCTGACCGTCAACGCGCTCGCCGTCCCGGCCGCCGGCGAGGCCGCGCTGATCGACCCGCACGGGGGGCACGCCGACCTGCGCGC
Source organism: Miltoncostaeaceae bacterium (assembly GCA_963819845.1). Lineage (GTDB taxonomy): Bacteria > Actinomycetota > Thermoleophilia > Miltoncostaeales > Miltoncostaeaceae > DATAGF01. Next base: position 172,507 of record CAWFXQ010000002.1, on the reverse strand, counting down.
CGGCCTGCTGCGCACCGTCGCCCCGACCGCCCTCTCTGACGACCCGGTCCGGCTCCTGCGGATGGGGCGCCTCGCCGAGGAGCTGCGGTTCGCGGTCGAGTCCGGCTCGGCGCGCCAGGCCCGCGAGGCCGCGCCGCGGCTCTGGGACGCGCCCGGCGAGCGCCTGGCCGACGAGCTCGGCCGGATCCTGCGGCTGCGCCACCCGGACCGGGCCTTCGCGCTCCTCGACGAGCTCGGGGCGCTCGCGGCCCTGGTCCCCGAGCTCGGCGAGTGCCGGGGCCTGGACCAGAGCCCCTACCACCACCGGGACGTCCTGGGCCACACGCTCGAGGTCGTCCGCCACACGGCCGACCTGGTCGCCGACCCCGAGCCGGCCTTCCGCTCGCGCGCCGGCCGCGTGGCCGAGGTCCTCGCCGCGCCGCTCGCCGACGAGCTCACGCGGGGCCAGGCGCTGGGCCTGCCCGCGCTCCTGCACGACATGGCCAAGCCGGCGACGCGGGCGGTCACGCCGGAGGGCCGCGTCACCTTCATGGGCCACGACCGCCTCGGGGCCGAGATGGCCGATGCCGTCTTGCGCCGCCTGAGGACCTCGACGCGCCTGCGCGAGTTCGTCGGCCGTTGCGTGCTCATGCACCTGCCCCTGGGGTTCATGGTCCACCGCACGCCGCTGTCGCTGCGCCAGATCGACCGCTACCTGCGGGCGACGGCGCCGTGGGAGGCCGAGATCATCGTGCTGTCGGTCGCCGACCGGCTCGCGACCCGCGGGCCGCGCACGTCGGCCTCCGCCGTCGAGCGCCACCTCGCGCTGGCCCGGGAGGTGATGGACGTGCACTTCGCGCTCGCCGACCGCGGGCCGGTCGCGCCGCTCCTGGCCGGCGACGAGGCGGCGGCCGACCTCGGTCGCGCCCCGGGCCCCTGGCTCGCGCAGCTGATGGACCAGCTCCGCGAGGAGCAGGTGGTGGGCGCGGTGCGCACGCGCGACGAGGCGCTGCGCTTCGCCCGGCGATGGAGCGCATCCCACCCCTGAGGGAGCCCGTCGCCCGCCGGGCGCGGACGAACGAGCGATGCCTCTTGTGAGAAAACCGCAAGCATGTCTTGTGACAGCGCGTGTCAGCCCATTAGGGTTCCGTTCCAGCCGGGGAGGACGAACCGGTGCCCTCAGACCCCCGGGAGGACACGCGTTTGCGTTCGGTCGCCCTCCGCGCCGGAATCGTCTCCGCCGCCGCCGCCATCGCGGTGGTCGCCGCCTCGGGGACCGCGACGGGGGCCCCGTGTCCGGCCGCGCTGTCGCCGGTGAACGAGTCGGCCCTCACGGCGATGATCAACCAGACGCGCGCGGCCGAGGGGGTGGCGAAGGTCAAGAGGGACCGGGTGCTGCTGCGCGCGGGGCGCAAGAAGAGCATGGCCATGGCGCGCGGCGCCGCCTTCGCCCACTCGGCCAGCGGCAACCTCCCGTGGGCCAGGGGCCGCCCCGCCGGCCAGAACATCGCCATGGCCCCCTCCGCGTCGGCCGCCTTCCAGGCGATGCTCGCGAGCCCGGGCCATCGCCAGAACCTCCTCTCGACCTCGTGGCGCTTCACCGGCGTCGGCGCGGCCACGCGGTGCGACGGGATGGTCTTCTTCACCATCAACCTGATGGCGCCCTAGACGCCTGATGGCGCGGTAGAGCGGAGCACCGAGGGCCGGCGCCGGCGCTAGGCTGGACCCCGTGGTCCGGCTCACCCGCATCTACACCCGCCTGGGAGACGCCGGCGACACGCACCTCGGCGACATGAGCCGGGCGCGCAAGACGAGCCCGCGCGTGGTCGCCTACGGCGACGTCGACGAGCTCAACTCGGCGCTGGGGGTGGCGCGCGCCGAGGGCCTGGGGGAGCCGGTCGACGGCTGGCTGGGCCTCGTCCAGAACGACCTCTTCGATCTCGGCGCCGACCTGTGCGTGCCCACCGGCGACGGCGGGGAGCAGGGCGCCCGCCTGCGGGTGGCGGCCGCCCAGGTCGAGAGGCTGGAGGGCTGGTGCGACGAGGTCAACGACGCCCTGGAGCCCCTCACCAGCTTCGTGCTGCCCGCCGGCACGCGCGCCGCGGCGGCCCTGCACCTGGCCCGCGCCGTCTGCCGCCGCGCCGAGCGCTCGGCCATCGCGCTGGCCGACGCCGAGCCGGTCACGCCCGCGGCGCTGGCCTACCTCAACCGCCTCTCCGACCTGCTCTTCATCCTCGCCCGCGCCGCCAACCGGGACGCGGGCGGCGACGTGCTCTGGACGCCCGGCGAGGGCCGGTAGCCTCCTCGGCCAGGGTGAGCACGACCCGCCGCGCCTCCGGGTCGGCCGCGACCAGCCGCACCTCGACCTCGTCGCCGGGCCGGGGGCCCGGGCGGTCGAGCCGGGCGACGACGGCCGGGTCGGCGATCTGCACCACGGGACGGTCGTCGCGGACGTCCACCACGACGGCGCGGAAGGTCTCCCCGACGCGGGGCGCGAGCACGACCGCCTCCACGTAGTCGAGGGCGGCTCTCTCGGCCGATCGGGCGCGGGCGTCGCCCTCGCGCATGGCGTCGGGCATGGCGGGCAGCGCCTCCAGCGCCCACGCGGGCGGCTCGGCCTCGGCGGTCAGGGCCAGGACGATCTCGTTCGCGACCCTGTCGGCGAGCCTGCGCAGGGGAGCGGTGACGTGGGCGTAGGCGGCGGCGATGGCGGCGTGGCCCGGGGCCGGGCCGTCACCGGCGCGCCAGGCGGCGTACGCCGCGCCGCCGGTGGCGCGCGCCGCCCGGAGGGCGAACGCCGCGTGCCCCGGGCGGGCCGGGTCGAGGCCGCGCACCGCGTCGGCGTAGGAGGCGCCCTCCGTCCAGTTGACGCCCAGGGCCCGGGCGCTGTGGCGCAGGGCCTCGATCGCCCGCGGCTCGGGCGGCGCCAGCGTGCGGAACAGCCCGACGCCGCCGTCGGCCATGATCCGCGCGGCGCACATGCCGGTCAGGAGGGACACCTGGGCGTTCCAGTCCTCGACCGGGAGCGGGGCCTCGTAGCGCAGGGCGTAGCCGTCCCCGGCGGCCACGACCTCCTGCACGGGCATCGTCAGGCTCACGCCGCCCCGCTCGGCCTCGCGGGCGAGCCGGAGGCGGCCCAGGTCGCGCAGGGCCGCGAGGCCCTCGCCGTCGCCGGCGTCGATCGCGGCCTGGGCCTGCGCGTACGAGAGCGCCCGGCGGCTCCGCACCATCGCCCGCTCGAGCGCGACCGACCGCTCCAGGCCGTCGCCGTCCACGTCGATCGTCCAGAGCAGCGCCGGACGGTCGACGCCGGGGAGCAGGCTGGCCGCACCCTCGCCGAGCGCGTCCGGGTGCAGCGGCGAGCGGCGGTCGGGCATGTAGACGGTGACTCCCCGCTCACGGGCCGACGCGTCGAGCGGCCCGCCGGGGGCGACGAAGGCGGCGACGTCGGCGATCGCGTACCGCACCCGCAGGTCTCCCCCCGCCCGGGAGACCAGCACGGCCTGGTCCAGGTCGCGCGAGCCGGGCGGGTCGATCGTGATCAGCTCGAGGTCGCGCCGGTCGGCCCGCCCCCCGGGGGCCGGGCCGCGGGCCCCGGCGGCGGCGGCCTCGGCCAGCGCCTCGGGCGGATGCGGGCCCGGCACCCCCGTCTCGGCGCGGATTCGCTCGAAGCCCGCGGCGAGCCGCGCGGCCGGGCGCGCGAGGCGGAGCGCCGCCGCCGGCACTCAGCCGCCCGAGGCGCTGAAGTGCTGGTAGTCCTTGATCGAGCTCCAGCGGCCGCCCCAGCCCCAGCCGACCGCGTCGAAGGCCCTCACAAGGGCGCCGCCCTCGACGGCCATCCCGGCGCGGGCCCGCGACCGGTCGAGGTACGGCACGCTCGCCCGGTGTGAGGTGCGGCCGCCCGACACGTAGGGGTTCTCGATGGGGTTGAGGTCGATCGCCCGCCCGTACGCGTGCTCCGACCAGCGCGACGAGCCGGTGGCCGCGCGGCAGTTGAAGGCCGACGTGTTGTCGGCCTCGATGCTCGCGAAGTCGTCTCCGCCGTACGCCTGGATCGGCCGCATGCGCCGGATCGGGACGCGCGCCCGGTAGAGCGCCCGGAAGGCCTTCACCACGTCGGCGGCCGCGTCGTTGTGCACCACCAGGGCCCCGCGGCGGGCCCGGCCGTCGAACCCCACGAACGACACGCTCACGTGCCGCAGCGCGGAGAGCCCGACGGGGCACCCCGGCCGCCAGACGTCGGGCGTCATCGCCTGGCGCTCGGCGGGCGCGACCGGGCGCACCACGGCCCGGAACTCGGGGAGGGGAGCCGCCGGCGCGGCGGACGGCGACGCGGCCAGGACCAGGAGGGCCGCGAGGAGGAACGGGCGGGCGGGGCCGGGCACGGCCGCTCAGGCCCTCAGGCCCGGACGGCCCCCATGTAGTCGCCGCGGTCGCCGAGGTTGGCCACCCTCACGACGTCACCGGTGTGGGGCGCGTGGACGTACTGGCCGCCGCCGATGTAGATGCCCATGTGGCCGCCGCCGTTGAAGAACACCATGTCGCCGGGCTGCTCCTGGCCGCCACCCACCTTGGGGAACTGGCTCCAGATCGCCCCGGTGTAGTGCGGCACGCTCTTGCCGATCTGGGAGTAGGCGTAGGAGGCGAGGCCGCTGCAGTCGAAGCCGCCCGGGCCCGACCCGCCCCAGACGTAGGGGGTGCCGAGCTGGGCCATCGCCGCCGCGACGGCGGCGGCGTTGCCGTCGCCGCTGGGAAGCGGGGTCGACGAGGCCGGGACGCCGGCCGCCGCGGCCGGGGCGCCCGCGCCCCCGCCGCCGGCGCTCGCCTGGGCGGCGGCGGCCTGGCGGGCCTGGGCGATGGCGGCCTGCTGGGCGGCGATCTGGCGCTGGCGGATCTCCTCGGCCCGGATCATCTGGGCCAGCTCTCCCTTGACGCCCTCGAGCACCGCCGCCCGCTGGGCCAGCAGGTCCTCGACCTTCTGCTTGTAGGCGGCGGCCCGCTCCACGGCGACCTCCACCTTCTTCTCGTCGGCCAGCAGCTCGACCTGGAGGGCCTCCAGGACCGCCTTGGTGTCCTCGAGGGTCTTGACCACGCCGGCGTCCTGTTGGCCGACCTGGTCCAGCAGCTCGATCTGGTCGGCGGCCGCGCTGATGGAGCCGGAGGTGATGATCACCTCGGCCAGGGTCGGCTCCGGCGTCGCGTAGATGTCGACGAGGCGCTTGGCCAGCACCTTCTCCGAGCGGGCGAGATCGGCCTTGGTGCCGGCGATGCGCCGCTTGTTCTGCTCGATCCGGGCCTTGACCTGACCCAGCTCGTAGCGGGCGCCGTTGTAGGCCTCGGCGGCCCGGCCGACCTCGGCGTCGATCGCCGCCAGCTCCGCCTGGATGGCGGCCACCTGGGCGCGCTTCTGGGCGATGGCGGCAGGCTCGGGGGTGGCGATGCCGACGCCGAAGGCGAGCAGAACGCCGGCTGCCAGGGCGCAAAGACCGGTCACCAACAGGTAACGCCGGGGTCTCAGAAAGCGAGTCTCCTGCGCGTTTACGGGGGATCGGGCCCGGGCACGGCCCTGATGCGACGGCGGCACGTTAGCAGCCGTGCCCCCTCACGCAAGGGGGGAAAACCACGGCATTCGCCCATTTAACGAACGCCGCACGTCGTTGAAGGCGTCCGGCGCGACCTCCATCATGGGGCCCGTGGCGCGCCCGCTGACCCTCGCCGTGCTGACCCTCGCCGCCGCCCTGGCCGCGCCCCTGTTCGTCGCCTCGGGAGCGCCGGCTGGGACCCCCGGATCGGCGACGGCGGCGGGATACGCGGCCCTGCTGCCCGGCGGCACGCAAGGCGCCGTCAGCGCCGCATCGACCGGGCCGACCGAGCGGTCCAGCTCGGTCGGCGGCCTGCGCCCGGCCGGCGGCGGGACGATCGGCGGGGTCCGGGTGGACGTGGGGGCCGCTCCGGACGGGGCGGAGGGGATCGCCGAGGGCGTCGTCGCGGCCTCGGGCATCGTCCTGCTGGACGGCCGCGTCTCGATATCCGATATCCGTATGTCTGGGCGCGCGACGGCCGGCCCCGCCGGCGCCGAGGCCGCGCTCGTGGAGGGCGCCGTGACCGGCCTCACCGTGGACGGCCAGGCCGTCGCCGCCGGCCCGGGCAGCCGCGTCGAGGTGGCGGGCATCGGGACGCTGGTCTTCCTGGAGAGCGTCGCCGACGGGGCGGGGGGGCTGCGCGCCAACGCCCTTCGCGTCGAGGTGACCGATCCGCAGGCGGCGTCCCTCATCGGGCAGCCCTTCGTGATCGGGCACCTCGACCTGTCGGCGCTCGCCGGCGCGCCGGCCCCGGACCCCCCCGAGCCCGCGCCGGAGGTCGAGCGGCCCCGGCCCCCCGCCGCCACCCCGGCGCCCTCGCGCCCGCGGGACGAGCCCGAGCCGGCCGTCGCCGCGCCGCTGTCCGACCCCGCCCCCCTCGGCCTGCCCCGCCGCGCCGCGCCCCAGCTCGCCCTGCCCCTGGGCCAGGCGTACGTGTTCCCGGTGTTCGGCGACGTCGGCTTCACCGACGACTACGGCGCCCCCCGGGCGGTCACCGGCTGGCACCACGGCAACGACATCTTCGCGCCCACCGGCACGCCCCTGCTGGCCGTCGCCGACGGGACCCTGTCGCGCGTCGGGATCAACAACCTCGGCGGCAACCGGCTCTGGCTGACCGACGACGCCGGCAACGAGTTCTACTACGCCCACCTGTCGGCGTACGCGCCGGCGGCGGTCTCGGGCGCCCGCGTGCGCGCCGGCCAGGTCATCGGCTTCGTGGGCAACACCGGCCAGGCCATCACCACGCCCCCGCACCTTCACTTCGAGGTCCACCCCAACGCCGGCGACAGCGTCAACCCGTACCCCTACCTGGTGGCGTGGCGGCGGGGCACGGACATCCCGCTGGCGTTCCGCCAGGCCGCCGACTCGCCCTCTCCGGCGCCCGCAGTGGGCGCCGTGCTGGTGGAGGGCACCCCGGAGCTCGACACGCCGGCCGCGCCCGACGGGGGCATGGCCGTCCCCGTCTCCTAGACGGCGCTCCCGATCTCCGCGAGCACCTCGCGCGTGTGCTCGCCCAGCCGGGGCGCGGGCCGCGCCGTGCGCGCGGGCGTCCTCGAGAACCTCATCGGCGGGCCGGTCACCCGCTCGGGGCCGAGGGTGGGGTCGTCGATCTCGACCACGAGGCCGATCGCGTGGGCGTCCGGGTGGTCCAGCAGGGAGAGCGGCCGCTCCTCCACGCGCCCGTGCGGCAGGCTCGCCTCGCTCAGCCGGGCGCGCCACTCGTCGGTCGTGCGCTCGCCCAGCCGGGCGCCGAGGATCTCGGCCAGGGCGTCGGAGTGGCGGGCCCGGGCGGGCAGGGTCGAGAAGCGCGGGTCATCCGCGAGGTCGCCGAGCCCGAGCGCGTCGAACAGCCGCAGGTGCATGCTCGGCGCGTAGCAGGCGAGGGCGATCGCGCCGTCGGCCGTCGCGTAGGGCCGGTAGCAGGCGCTCACGAAGCGGTTGAAGATCGGCTCGCCGCTGCGGTCCTCGATCAGCCGGTGGGCCGCCAGCGCCGCCGAGGCCTCGAGCAGCGACGTCTCGACCGCCTGGCCGCGGCCGCTGCGCTCGCGCTCGTAGAGCGCGGCGAGGATCCCCGAGACCATCACGAAGGGCGCGATCGTGTCGTGCACCGGCACCGGCACCACCCGGCCGCCGTTCGCGGCCACCAGGCCGGTCTCGCACTGCAGGGCCACGTCGGTGCCACGGCGGCCCTCGGGCCCGAAGGCAGACAGCGAGCAGTGGATGAGCCGGGGGTTGCGCTGCAGCGCCTCCTCGGCGCCCGCTCCGAGGCGCTCGGCGACCCCCGGGGAGAAGCTGTGCACCAGCACGTCGGCGCCGTCGATGAGGGCGCCGAGCGCCGCGCGCCCCTCGGGGCTGCGCAGGTCGAGCACGATGCCGCGCTTGTCGCGGTTGGCGGCGTGGAACTGACGGCTCTCGCCCGCGACGTCGTCGACGCGGCGCCACTCGTCGCCCGAGGGCGGCTCCACCTTGACGACGTCCGCGCCGAGCTGCCCGAGCGTCATCGTCGCGAGGGGGCCACCGAGGTGGTGGGTGAGGTCGACCACGCGGATCCCGGCGAGGGGACCGGCGGGTGGCGGTGCGGGCATGGCGGGCCTCCGGTGGACGGGTGCGGTGACGCTCTCATCGTGGGCGACCGGCGCCAAGCCCCCGTGCGGCGGTCCGTCACGCCTGCGTCAACCCGGCACCTCCGGCCGGCGTGGCATGCTCATCGGGTGGACTCAGGCCGTCGCCAGGAACGCGCGGACCGCCCGCGCGACCGCGCCCGGGGCCTCGTGCCCGAGAGCGTGGGCCGCGCGCGGGACGACCGCCACCCGCGCGGGCCCGCCCGCGCAGCGCCGCAGCTCGTCGGCCCACCGCGCGGTCGTGAGCACGTCGCGGCTGCCGCGCACGATGAGGATCGACGCCGTCACGGCGGCCACGAGGTCGTCGAGCGGGATCGTCGCGGCCTCGCGCAGGGTCCCGAGCACGCGCCGTGGGCCGGCGCGCAGGTAGTCGCGGATCCCCCCCGCCACGAGCGAGGGGCGCTCCATCGTCGCGTCGACGGTCAGGCGGGCCAGCAGGGAGAGGGGCGAGCCGAAGCGCCGGTCGAAGGCGGGGCTCAGCAGAACGAGCGCGGCCACTCGGTCGGGCCGGCGGGCCGCGACGGCGGCCGCGACGATGCAGCCGTAGGAGTGGCCGACCAGCACGGCCCGGCCCAGGCCGTTCGCGTCGAGGACGGCCTCGATCGCGCCCGCGATGCGATCGGTCGACCACACCTGCGCCGAGGCGCTGCGCCCGAAGCCGGGCAGGTCGCAGCTCACCACCCGCCGGCCCTCGGCGAGCCGCTCGGCGAGCGGCCCCAGGCTCGCGCCCGACACCCCGAGGCCGTGAAGCATGACGATCGGCTCAGGTCCGTCCGCGGCGACGCCGAGGATATGGGAGTGCATCGTGACCCCATCGAGGGGCGTCCATACCTGGAGGACGCCCGCCTGCGCGTTAACGGCCACGTCGTCCGCTACCGCGCCGTGGGCGACGGCCCCCCCGTTGTGCTGGTGCACGGGCTCGGGGGCTCGCCCCGCTGGTGGAGCCGGACGACGCAGGCGCTGGCCGAGACCCATCGCGTCATTCTGCCCGAGCTTCCGGGCTTTGGCTTCGGCCTGAGGGCCGGGGGCGCGCACTTCCGGCTGGCCGAGGCGCCCGAGGTCCTGCGCGCCCTGATGGACGGGCTCGGGTTGGGGAGCGCCCGGCTGGTGGGTCACTCGCTGGGCGCCCTCGTCTGCGCCGGCGTGGCGGCCCGCGCCCCGCGCCGGGTCGAGCGGCTGGTGCTGATCGCGCCGCCGGTGCGCTGCGCGGGCGCGGGCCTGCTGGGCAACGCCCTGCCGCTCGCGCGCACGCTTCTCGGGCTGCCGCTGGCCGCGACCCTCACGGTGGCCACCGACATCGCGGCGCGCTCCCCGCTCGCCCTTCTCCGGGCCGCCGCCGAGCTGCTCGGCACCGAGCACGCGGCCGAGCTGGCGCGGATCCTGGCGCCCACGCTGGTGCTCTGGGGCGCCCGCGACGTGCTGGTGCCGGCCTCCGGCGCCGCCGAGCTGGCGGCCATGGTCCCGGGGGCCCGGCTGCGGCTCATCCCCGGGGCGGGCCACGTGCCCATGCTCGACCGCCCCGACGAGGTCACCCGGGAGCTGCGGGCCTTCCTGGCGGCGTAGCGCCGCCCCGAGTCGGTACCGCTTTGGTACATGCCTACCCCGGGCTCGCCGAGAAGGCCGCCGCCCTCATGCACGCCCTCGCCCGCAACCACGCGCTCGTCAACGGCAACACGCGGCTGGCGTGGGCCGCGACCCGGGTCTTCTGCCTTCTCAACGGCCACGACCTCGTGCACCCGGTTAACGACGCCGAGGCGCTCGTTCAGGCCATCGCCCGCGGTGACCTCGACGTCGCCGCGATCGCCGCCTCGATCGAGGAGCACTTGCGCTGAGGCCGGCCGGCCGGGATAGCCTCGCCCGATGAGGGCGAGCGTCTACGCCGGCCCGCGCGACATCCGGGTCGAGGACGTCCCGGACGCGTCGCTCCGAGACCCGGGCGACGCCCTCGTGCGCGTCACCCACGCGGGGATCTGCGGCAGCGACCTCTGGGTCTATCGAGGCCTGCTCGAGCTGTACGGGCCGCCGCCGTGCCGCGTCGGGCACGAGTTCCTCGGGGTGGTCGAGGAGGTCGGTGCCGAGGTGCGGGGCCTGCGGCCCGGCCAGCGGGTGATCGCCCCCTACACGTTCTCCGACGGGACGTGCGCGCGGTGCCGCGAGGGCTTCCCCACGCTGTGCCCGTCCGGCGGCTTCTTCGGCGGACAGCAGGACGGAGGCCAGGGGGAGGCCGTCCGCGTGCCCCACGCCGACGCGACGCTCGTGGCCATGCCGGACGACGTTGACCTCTCAGACGACCGCCTCGCCGCCGCGCTGGCGACCCTCACCGACGTGATGGGCACGGGCCACCACGGCGCGCGGGCCTGCGGCGTCGGCCCCGGGGGGACGGCCGTGGTCGTCGGCGACGGAGCCATCGGGCTCTGCGCGGTCCTCGCCGCCCGGCGCCTGGGCGCGGAGCGGGTGATCGTCCTGGGCCATCACCCCGGCCGCCTGGGGATCGCGGCGGCCTTCGGCGCGACCGACCTCGTCGAGGACAGGGGCGAAGCGGCGGTCGAGCGGGTGCGCGAGCTCACCGACGGCGGGTCGGCGCACGTCGTCGAGTGCGTCGGGACCGCCGAGGCATTCGACACGGCCGTCGGCTGCGCGCGCGCCGAGGGGACGGTGGGCCACCTCGGCTCCCCCGTCGAGCCGGTGGTCCTGCGCGACGCCTACATCCGCAACGTGCGCCTGGCCGGCGGCCGCGCGCCGGTGCGCAGGTACATCCCCGAGCTGATGGACGACGTGCTCGCCGGGCGCCTCGACCCCAGCCCCGTGATGGACCTCACCATCGCGCTCGAGGATGTCCCCGCCGGCTACGCGGCGATGGACGGGCGGCGGGCCGTCAAGGCCCTGGTGCGCATGGGAGCCGCCTGAGGGCCGCAGGAGGCCCCCGGCGGAGGCCCAGACCGGCCCGGCGACCACCCCGAGGTCGAGCTACGCCGAGAAGCTGTCCCCGCAGGAGCAGGTGCCGGTCGCGTTCGGGTTGTTGATGAGGAAGCCGCGCCGCAGGAGGCCCGACTGGTAGTCGATCGTCGAGCCGGTGACGTGGATCGCCGACTTGAGGTCCATCAGCATCGTCACGCCGTTCGACTCGATGGCCCGGTCGGCCTCGCCGGCGCCCTCGCCGGGCTCCAGCAGGTCGAGCTTGTACTCCAGGCCCGAGCAGCCCCCGGCGAGGATCTTCAGGCGCACGCCCTCCGGGCGGCCCTGCTCGGCGGCGCAGGCGCGGATGTAGTCGGCCGCGGCGGGGGAGATGGACACGAACGCCTGGCCGCCCTCCTCGGCCTGGCGGGCCGCCCGGGCGCGGGCGCGCGCTGCGGCCTTCTTCTCCTCGAGCGTGAGGGGGCGGTCGGTGACCGCGGCGGGCGCCGGCTCAGCCATAGCCCATCACCTTCATCAGGAAGCGCCCCTCCTCGGTCATCGACTCCGGTGACCAGGGCGGGTCCCAGACCCAGTTGACGTCCACGCCGCTGACGCCGTCGAGCGGCTCCAGCGCCGCCCGCGAGTCGCCGAGGATCTGCTCGGTGAGCGGGCACCCCATGGAGGTAAGGGTCATGTCGAGGGTTACATGGCCGTCGTCGGCGATGCTCACGCCGTACAGCAGGCCCAGGTTGACGATGTTCACCCCGAGCTCGGGGTCCTCGACCTGCTTCATCGCGGTGCGGATGTCGTCCTCGGTCGGCATGCGGTCACCCCCCGCCGTTGGCGTTGTAGGTCTGGATCGCGTCCTTGGCCGCCATCCACCCGAGCAGCGCGCACTTCACGCGCACCGGGTACTTGGCGACCCCCTCGAGGGCGATCGCGTCGCCCAGGCGCTCCTCGTCGCCGGTCTCGGCGCCGTGCATCATCTGCCGGAAGTGCTCGATCAGGTCGAGGGCCTCGTCGAGGGACCGGCCCGTGACGGCCTCGCTCATCATCGACACCGACGCCTGCGAGATCGAGCAGCCCTGGCCGGTGTGCGCCAGCTCCACCACCCGGCCGTCCGCGATGGCCATCTCCAGGTGGATTTCGTCGCCGCAGAGCGGGTTGTTCTGGTCGACGGCCACCGTGGGGTCGTCCAGCGACCCCTCGCCGCGCTTGCGGCGGTAGTGGTCGAGGATCAGCTCCTGATAGAGGTCGTCGAGCCCGCCCATCTGTGCCTCCGGCCTACACGAACGCGGCCCTGGCCGAGGCCAGGGCGCGCACGAGGACGTCGATCTCGTCGGGGGAATTGTAGAGGTAGGCGCTCGCGCGGGCCGTGGCGGCCACGCCGAGCACCCGCATCAGCGGCTTGGCGCAGTGGTGACCGGCCCGGATGCAGACCCCGTCGCGGTCGATGAGCTGGGCGATGTCGTGGGGGTGGAGGTCGGGGAGGCTGAACGAGACGGCCGCCCCGCGGGCGCGCGGGTCGCGGGGGCCATAGATCGTGATGTCGGGGACCTCCGACAGCGCCGCGAGCATGTGCTCGGCCATCTCGACCTCGTGCGCGCGCACGGCCTCCATGCCGACGCCCATGAGGTACTCGGCCGCGGCGCCGATGCCCACGGCCTCGGCGATCGGGGGCGTGCCGGCCTCGAACTTCCACGGCAGGTCGGCCCAGGTGCTGCCCTCGGTGGTGACGTTCGAGATCATCTCCCCGCCGCCCAGGAACGGCTCCATGGCGTCGAGGAGCTCGGGCCGACCCACGAGGCAGCCGATGCCCGTGGGCCCCAGCATCTTGTGCCCCGTGAACGCGAAGAAGTCGCAGCCGATGGCCGGCACATCGACCGGCATGTGAGGCACGCTCTGAGACCCGTCGACCAGGCAGAGAGCCCCATGCTCGTGCGCGATCCGGGCGATCTCGGCGACGGGATTGATCGTCCCGAGGACATTGCTCGCGTGGACGACGCCGACGAGCCGGGTCCGCTCCCCGATCGATTCCCGCAGGGAATCCATGTCGAGCTCGCCGCCCGGGGTGACGGGCACGAAGCGCACCGTCGCCCCGGTGATCTCGGCCACGATCTGCCAGGGGACGATGTTCGAGTGGTGCTCCATCTCGGTGATGAGCACCTCGTCGCCGGGCTTCAGCTCGCGCACGCCCCAGGCCCAGGCGACCAGGTTGATCGCCTCGGTGGCGTTCTTGGTGAAGACCAAGCCCTCGCGCGGCGCGCCCACCAGCCGGGCCACCGAGTCGCGGCCGGCCTCGAAGCGGGCCGTGGCCTCGGCCGCCAGCTCGTAGACGCCGCGGTGCACGTTGGCGTTGGTGTGCCGGTAGTAGGCCTCCATCGCCTCGAGCACGATGGCGGGCTTCTGCGAGGTCGCCGCCGAGTCGAGGTAGACCAGGGGCGCCCCGTGGACCCGCCGCGACAGGATCGGGAAGTCGGCCCGGAGGGCCGTCACGTCGATCGTCGCGGCCGTGCCCATGCCGAGCCTCCCGTCAGCCGGTGGGGGCGGCGGCCTCCTCGGCCGCCCCGTACTCCACATAGCCGTGCTCCTCGAGGTGCTCGGCCAGCTCTGGGCCCCCGGTGCGGGCGATGCGCCCCTCGAACATCACGTGCACGACGTCGGGCTGGATGTAGCGCAGGATGCGCGTGTAGTGGGTGATGATGAGCACCCCGAGGCCCGGCCCGCGCATCGAGTTGACGCCGTTGGAGACGACCTTGAGGGCGTCGATGTCGAGCCCCGAGTCGGTCTCGTCGAGCACCGCGAAGCGCGGCTCGATCATGGCCATCTGCAGGATCTCGTGACGCTTCTTCTCGCCGCCCGAGAAGCCCTCGTTGAGGTAGCGGTCGGCGAACGCGCGGTCGAAGCCCAGCAGCCTCGACTTCTCGTCGAAGAGCTTCACGAAGTCGCGCGGCGCGATCTCCTCGCCCCGGATCGCCTGAAGCGACGTGCGCAGGAAGTTCATCACCGACACGCCCGGCACCTCGACCGGGTACTGCATCGCCAGGAACAGGCCCAGGCGGGCCCGCTCGTCTGCGTCCATCTCGGCGATGTCCTGGCCGTCGAAGCGGACCGTGCCGCCCGTGATCTCGTATCGCGGGTGGCCCGCCAGCGCGTAGGCGAGGGTGCTCTTGCCGGACCCGTTCGGGCCCATCAGGGCGTGGACCTCCCCCTGCGGCACCGCCAGGTCGACGCCCTTCAGGATGGGCGTGTCCTCGACGGCCACCTCGAGGCCCTCGATCTGAAGGATGGGTTCGGAGCTCACGGTCCTCCTCAGCGGATGAGCGGGTGGTCATGGCTCGGGGTGGGATCGACCAGCACGCGGCCGTCCCGCACCTCCACGGCGAAGGTCGGCAGCGGCCGGGTGGCCGGCGGGGTGAGGGCCTCGCCGGTGCGCAGCGAGAAGGAGGCGCCGTGGCGGGGGCACTCGATGCGGTCGTCATCGACCCATCCGCCCGCGAGCGACTCGAGCGCGTGCGTGCAGACGTCGTGCACGGCCAGGACCTCGCCGTCGACGCTCACCACCACGACGGGGGTGCCGTCGACGTCCACCTGCAGCGGCTCGCCGGGGAGGAGGTCGTCCGCGGAGGCGACGTCGATGAGGGTGCGCTCGGCCACGGTCAGCCCAGCTTCTCCCGCACCGCGTCCTCGAGCTCCGTGCGCAGCTCCTCGAGCGTCACCTGCTCCAGGACCTCCTGGAGGAAGCCCATGACGATGAGCCGCTTGGCCGTCGCCTCGGGGACGCCGCGGGAGCGCAGGTAGAAGAGGTGCTCGTCGTCAACGCGGCCGACCGCCCCGGCGTGGGAGCACTTGACCTCGGCCGTCTCGATCTCGAGAAAGGGGATGGTGTCGGCGCGCGCCCCGGCGTTGAGGACCAGGTTGCGATTCGTCTGGTACGCGTCGGTGCCGGGGGCGCCCGGCGGCACGACGAGGTTGCCGTAGAAGACCGTCCGGGCCCGGTCCTGGATCGCGCCCTTGTAGAGCAGGTTCGAGTAGGCCTGCGGCGCCTCGTGGCGCGCGACCACGCGGTGCTCGAAGTGCTGCTCGCCGCCGGCGAAGTAGAGCCCCAGGGCGCGGGCGTCCGAGCCCGGCCCGGCGCAGACCATCGTCGGCTCCACGCGCACGACGTCGCCGCCCATGGTCACCACCACCGAGCGGGCGCGGGCGTCGCGGTCGACGCGGGCGCGCAGCAGGGCGTGGTGGCGCACCCCGGCGCCCCAGCCGATCACCGAGACGTGCTCCAGCTCGGCGCCCTGGCCGACGTAGAGCTCCACCACCGACGAGGCGACCACCGGCGCGTCGAAGTCGGGCGAGCCGTAGCGGTCGATCACCGTCGCCTTGGCGCCCTCCTCGACGACCACCAGCGTGCGCCCGAAGACCCGCCCGGTCGCGCCGGTCGCCGTGACCCGGGCCTCGACCGGCAGCTCCACCTCGACCCCGCGCGGGACGTAGACGAAGGTGCCCCCGTCCCAGCGCGCCGCGTTCAGGGCCCCGGGGCGGTCGTCGAAGCCGATCAGGCCGTAGAGCCGGTCGCGCACGAGGGCCTCGTGCTCGCCCAACGCGGCACCGAGCTCGGCGACGATCACACCCTCCGGCAGCGCTCCCAGCTGGGGCGAGGCCGCGCGGCCGTCGGGAAGATGAAGATAGGCGGCCCGTTCGCCGGCCGCGGGCGCCGGCGCCACGACCGGGCCGGTCGACGGCGCCTCGGGCTCGGGGCCCAGCAGGGCCAGGTCAGCCGGCGGGGTGAAGCGCCAGGCCTCCTCCCGGCCGGTGAGGGCCGGGAGCGAGGTCAGCCGCTCGTCCGCCGCCAGACGGGCCTCCTCGGCCCAGGCGGGAGGGCTAGCCAATCGAGCCCTCCATCTGCAGCTCGATCAGTCGGTTGAGCTCGACGGCGTACTCCATCGGGAGCTCCTTGGCGATCGGCTCGATGAAGCCGCGCACGATCATGGCCATGGCCTCCTCCTCGGAGAGCCCTCGGCTCATGAGGTAGAAGATCTGGTCGTCGCCGACCTTGGACACCGTGGCCTCGTGGCCGACGGAGGAGTCCTCCTCCTGGATGTCCATGTAGGGGTAGGTGTCGGAGCGGCTGTCCTCGTCGAGCAGCAGGGCGTCGCAGACCACCGACGCCTTGGCGCGCTTGGCGCCCGGCTCCACCTGCACGAGGCCGCGGTAGCTGGTGCGACCGCCTCCGCGCGAGATCGACTTCGAGACGATCGTCGAGGAGGTGTCGGGGGCGACGTGCACCATCTTGGCGCCGGCGTCCTGGTGCATCCCCTCGCTGGCCATCGCCACCGACAGCACCTCGCCGCGGGCGCCCGGACCGACCATCCAGACCGCCGGGTACTTCATGGTGAGCTTGGAGCCGAGGTTGCCGTCGACCCACTCCATGGTGGCGTTCTTGTGCGCCACCGCGCGCTTGGTCACCAGGTTGAAGACGTTGGTGGACCAGTTCTGGATGGTCGTGTACCGGCAGCGCGCGCCCTCCTTGACGATGATCTCCACCACCGCCGAGTGCAGCGAGTCGCTGGTGTAGACCGGGGCGGTGCAGCCCTCCACGTAGTGCACGAACGAGCCGGGCTCGCAGATGATCAGGGTGCGCTCGAACTGGCCCATGTTCTCGGCGTTGATGCGGAAGTAGGCCTGCAGAGGGATCTCCACCTCGACGCCCGGGGGCACCCAGATGAACGAGCCGCCCGACCAGACGGCCGAGTTGAGGGCGGAGAGCTTGTTGTCGCCGGGCGGGATGACCGTGGCCCAGTGCTCCTTGAAGAGCTCCTCGTGCTCGCGCAGGGCCGTGTCGGTGTCGCAGAAGATGACGCCCTTCGTCTCGAGGTCCTCGCGCAGCGAGTGGTAGACGACCTCGCTCTCGTACTGGGCGCTGACCCCGGAGAGGTACTTCTGCTCGGCCTCGGGGATGCCCAGCCGGTCGAAGGTGTTCTTGATGTCGCTGGGGACGTCGTTCCAGTCGGTGCTCTGCTTCTCCGACGAGCGGATGAAGTAGAAGATGTTCTGGAAGTCGATCTCCTCGAGGTCGCCGCCCCACGTCGGCAGGGGCTTGCGCTCGAAGATCTCCAGGGACCGGAGGCGGAACTTGGTCATCCACTCCGGCTCGCTCTTCAGGAACGAGATCTCGCGCACCACATCGGCGTTGAGCCCGCGCTTGGGCTCGAACACGTAGTTCGCCGGGTCGTGCCAGCCGAACTTGTACTGACCGAGGTCGATGTCGGGGGGCTTGACTGTGGACATGCGATCTCCCGTCGCTGGCTCGCGCGATCCGCTCTAAAGGATACGCCCGTTACCGGAATGGGTGAAGGGCGGAACAGGAATCGGCGGCCGGCACGGGCCCCCGTCCCGCGGGCAGACTATCGCGCCGCCGCCGAGCCGGTCGTCAGGGGCTCAGGTACTGGGCGCGCTCGACCACGCTGCGCCCACCGCGGGTCCGCGACCAGATGGCCACGGCCTCCCCCGCGGTGTCCATGGCCAGCGCCGGCCCGTGGGCGCCGGATCCCGACAGGGTGGCCCGCGAGCTCGTGTTCCCGTCGGCCCCCCGGCCCACCGCCAGCACCCGCCCCGACGCCAGCCAGGCGACCGCTCCCAGGCGCGCGCCGCCGGACGCGACGCGGACGCGCGAGGCGCGCGGATCGGTGCCGAGGGTCAGCGGCGCCGCCACCCCGAGGTCGCCCGCGATGGCCGTGACGCGGGTCGTGCCGCCGGGCGCGATCCAGGCCGAGAGGGCGTCGCCGGAGGGGCCGACCGCGATGCGGGGCGACCCGACGCCCCGCGCGAGGCGCTCGGCGGTGCCCAGCGCCGGGAGCTCCGCCAGCGCGACGCCGCCCGCCGACACCGGTCCCCGCCACCACCGCAGGGTCCCCTCGGCGCCGTCCACGGCGACCGCCCGGCCGTCGCCCCCGATTGCCAGGTCCGCGTGGAGGTCCCGGCCCCCCGTGACCGCCAGCCGGGCCTCGGAGCCGAACGCCTCGTCCGGCCCCCGCGCGACCGCCGCGCCGACCGACCGGCCGCCGCCGACGTCGCACTGCCACCACACGGCAACGTGCCCCGCGGCGCCGGCGGCCACCCGCGGGCGGCGCACCTGCACGCAGCCGGGGGCGGTCGACGCCGCCAGGGGGGCGCTCCACGCCCCGCCCGGTGGGCGCTCGGAGAGTTGCACCTGGCCCACGTAGCCCGGGTCGGCCGGCCGGGTGCCGGTGCCCCAGTGCCAGGCGGCCACCGCGAGGCCGCGGCCGTCGAGGCCGATGAAGACGCGCCCCACCTTCTGGCGCGGGCTGGAGAGGGTCGTGATCGCGCCCCAGCGGCCGGCCGCCGGGGCCAGCTCCCGCGCCCGGGCCACGTAGACGGCCTGCCCGCGCCGCCTCCCGCCGCTCCGGACGACCCGGCTGCGGGCGACCTGGCGCCAGACGGCCACGATCTGGCCGTCGGGGCCGACCGCCACGTGGGGGTCGATGGCGGGGCGGCCGCGGCGCGAGATGCCCTCGGGGCGGCTCCAGCCCCCGCCGAGCGGCCGGTGGGAGGCGACGATCTGGCGCGCGCGGCCCGAGCCCCGCACCCAGACCGCGGCGACGTCGCCGCGGGCGTTGACGGCGACGTCCGGGTGGCTCGCATCGAGGGGCCCGACCGAGGCGCGCTCGGCGCCGCCCCAGACGGCGGCCGCCGGGCCGGCCGCGGCACCCAGCAGGAGGGCCGCCGCGAGCGAGGTGCGGAAGGCGACCCTCACGGCGCCGGCCTCAGCTCGGCACGCTCCACGACGCTGCGGCCGCCGGCGCGGCGGGACCAGTACGCCGTCGCGATCCCGTCGGTCGCGCCGACGTCGGCCCCCGCCGCCCCGGCCGCCGAGATCGGCTCGAGCGGCGACCAGTCGCCGCCGGTCGCGCGGGCCGTCGCGACCACCGTCCCCGCGGCGGACAGCGCGACCGCGACAGCCGCACCGGCCGGCGTCGCCGCCACGCGGGCGTCGCGCGCCGCGCCGGGCGGCCCTCCGAGCACCGTGGCGCGGGCGGCCGTCGCCGGGGGGCCGATGTCCGCCAGGCCGAGCCCGTCCGGCCCGATCCAGCCGCCGGTCGCCCCCGCGGCCGCCGCGGAGGCCGACGGCCGCCCGCCCGATCGCGCGACCTGCCGCCGCGGGGCGAGCGCGACCGGCGCCAGCTCGAGCCCCCGCCGCGTGCCGAGGGGCGCGCCGCCGCGCCAGAGCGTCAGGATGCGCCCCGCGCCCGCGCTCAGGCCCAAGGGCGCCCCGCCGGGCTCGACGGCCAGGTCGGCCGCCTGGTCGCCGGGGGCGGCGAAGGGCAGCCCCACCTCGGCGCTCCAGGCCCCCGGCGACGGCCCGCGGCCGATGGCCTTCGCGCCGCTGCGGCCATCGGGGCGGTCGCACTGCCACCAGACGACGGCGTGGCCGCCCGAGCCGGCAGCGACGTCTGGCAGGCGCGTGTCGAGGCCGCAGCCCCGCGGCGTCAACGCCCGCCGCGCGCGGCCCCACGGTCCCCCGGCGCGCCTCTCGGCGATCTGGACCTCGCCGACGTGGCCGGGCGTGCCCGACCGCGTGCCGGTGCCCCAGTGCCAGGCGGCCACGGCGACGCCCCGGGGGTCGACGGCCAGCTCGACCGGGCCGACCTTCTGGCGCCCGTCCGACAGGGTCGCGACCGCGCCCCACCCGCCGCCCGCGCGGCGCGCCCGGGCCCGGGCGACGTAGACCGCCTGGCGGCGCCCCTGGAGAACCCGCGTGCGCACGACCTGGCGCCACGCCAGCACCGCGCCCCCGCCGGCGTCGATGCCGGCGCGGGGGTCGATCGCCGACCCGCCGGGGGGCGAGACGACGGCCGGCCGGCTCCACGCGCCCCCGGCGCTGCGCACGCTGGCCACGATCCGGCCGCGGCGCCCGGCTGTCTCCACCCAGGCCGCCACGGCGCCGCCGCCGCCGTTCGTCGCCAGATCGGGGGAGTGCGCGTCGCCCGGCCCGGCCGAGACCCGCTCGGGCCCGCTCCACGCGCCGAGCGCGGGCGTGGCGGCGGCGATGCCGAGGGCTCCGGCGGCGGCGATCAGGCGGAAGGGACCCACGAGGAGGACCGTACAACGGGACGGGTGTATCCTCAGTTTCGTCAGGCGCGCCGGGGGGCAGGCGAGACGTGGCGGCACCGTCAGAGGAACAGGCCCAACGCGACATCGGTCGCCTGGCGGCGGCGCTCGGCGACCCGACGCGGCGCAGCGTCTTCTTCGCCGTGCGGTCGGCGGGCCGCGAGGTGGGCAAGGCCGACGTCGCCGCGGCCGTCGGCATCGACCGTCGCCTGGCCGGGTTCCACCTGGACAAGCTCGTGGAGCAGGGGTTCCTCGAGGCCCGGTTCGGGCGCGGCGAGGGCGCGGGGGGGCCGGGGGCCGGCCGCCCGCCCAAGCGCTACCGCCTGGCCGAGGCCGAGGTGCTCATGGCCCTGCCCGAGCGCCACTACGAGCTGCTGGCCACCCTGCTGCTGCGCGCGGCCGCCGACGGGGGCTCGGGGGCGCCGCAGGAGGTGCTGGAGCGGGTGGGCTACGAGTTCGGCTACGAGGTCGGGCGCGCCGAGGCGGCCGCCGGGGGCGGCGGCCCGGGCGCCACGGCGTCGGAGGCCATCCAGGACGTCGTGCGCCTGCTCTCGCGCTACGGCTTCGCGGCGCGCGCCGAGGGCGACGAGGGCCTGAAGGCCTGCGCCTGCCCGTTCGAGGAGATCGCCTTCGACGACCCCGAGCGCATCTGCGGCCTCGACCGCGCGATCTGGAAGGGGATGCTGGCGGCGTTCGCCCCCGAGGCCACCCTGCGGGTCGCAACGACCCGGGCCCGCGGCGACGAGGCCTGCGTGGCGACCGTCGAGGCCTGAGCCCTCAGACGTCCTTCACGCGAGTGGTGCCGAAGAGGTAGGTCGTGACGGCGAAGGCGATCGTCATGATCCCGGCGGCGATGTTGTCGTTGCCGCGGGCGTCGATCGTCGCGGCGATCGTCTCGGCGAAGAGGAAGAACGTGATGACGCCGAACATCACGAAGCCGAGCCAGTTGGCCCAGCCGATCGGCAGGAACTTGCGGACGCCGACCTCGGTCGCCGCCGGCGCGTAGTTCGCCCGCCGCCCGCCAGCGCGCTTCTTGGAGCTTCCCTTCGACCTCGCCACGGGCCTGAGGGTACCACCCGGTACCCTGGCCCGGTGCCGGCGCGTCCCTCCCTGCCCGCGGACTGGCGCGAGGCGCTGATCGCCCTGGCGGCCCTGGAGAGCGGCCTGCTGCCGGCCTTCGCCACCCCCCGCGACCCCGCCGCCGCCGCCCACGCCGCGGGCCTCGACCCGCGCGCCGCGCGGATCGTGTCGACGGCGCTGGCCGACATGGGCTACCTCGAGGCCGCCGCGGACGGGGCGCTGTCGCTCACGCCGCGCGGCGCCTCGGCGCTGGGGCCGTCCGCCGACGGCGCCGACCTGGCCGGCGGCCTCGCCCTGGAGGCGCGGGCCATGCGCAGCCACCTCGCGCTGGCGGAGGCGCTGCGCACGGGCCGGCCGGTTGACGACGTCTCCGCCGGCGACCCCGCCACCGTCGAGCGCTTCGCTCGGGCGATGCGGCACATCGCGGCGCCGCGCGTCCAGGCCGCCGTCGCCGCGATGGGGCCGCCGCCGGAGGGGGGCGGGCGCCTGCTCGACGTGGGCGGCGCCCCCGGGACCTACGCGCGGGCGCTCACCGCCGCCGGCTGGGAGGTGACGGTCCTCGACCTGCCCGCCGCGCTCGAGTTCGGGGGGCCCGACCTCTGGTCCGCGGGGGTCGCGACGATCGCCGGCGACGCCACGGCCGCGCTGCCCGAGGGCCCCTGGGACGCGGTCTACCTCGGCAACGTCGTCCACCTCTTCGCGGCGGAGCCGGCCGCCGCGCTCGTCGCCCGCGCCGGCGCGGCGCTGCGGCCCGGCGGGCTCCTGGCCGTGCAGGAGGTGCTGGGCGACGCGAGCCCCCAGGGCCCCGGCTTCGGCGTGATGATGCTGCTGTTGACGCCCGGCGGCGAGTCCCACCCCGAGGCCCGCTACCGCGAGTGGATGGCGGCGGCGGGCTGCCCGCTCGCGCGGGTGCTGCCGCTCGAGGAAGGCTGGCACCACCTCCTCCTGGGACGGCGCGCGTGAGGGTGTGGGGCGAGGACGCGGTCGCCGTGGAGCGCGCCGGGGGCGAGGTTGACGAGATCCGGCGCCTGGAGGACGACCTGGCCGCCCGGCTCCGGTCGATGCCGGGGCGCGAGGACGCGGTCGATGCCCACGTCCACCTGGGCCGCGACGCCGACGGCCACCGCCTCGACGCCGCGGGCCTGCTGGCCGACCTCGACCGCTGGGGCATCGCGCGCGCGGTCTGCTTCCCCCCCAACGACCCCGGGCCCGACGGCCTCTTCCGCGCCGCCAACGACGCCGTGCTGGACGCCGCCCGCGCGGCGGGCGGGCGCATCGTGCCCTTCTGCCGCGTTGACCCCGCGGCCGGCGGCGCGGCCGGGGAGATGGAGCGGGCCGCCTCCGCCGGCGCGCGCGGCCTCAAGCTCCACCCGGTCGCTCAGCGATTCCGGCCGGAGGACCCCCGGGTGGCCGCGCGGGTGCGCGACGCGACCGACCGCGGCTGGCCGGTGCTGATCCACGCCGGCTTCGGGGCCCGGCCGCTCGCCGGGCCCCTGGGCGAGCTGCTCGACGCGGCGCCCGGCGCCCGGCTGGTCCTGGCCCACGCGGGACGGGGCGACGCCCGAGCGATCGCCCGCCGGGTCGCGCCCCGCCCCGGGGTGACGCTCGACACGTCGCTCGCCTCTTTGGCCGACCTCGTCGAGCTGCCGCCCGAGCGCCTGCTCTTCGGCTCCGACCGGCCCTACGGCGAGCACGGCACGGCGCTCCAGCTCGTGGCGCGGGCGGCGGAGGTGGCGGGCTGGAGCGCCGCGCAGGTGGCGGCCGTGCTCGGCGGGAACGCCCGGGAGCTGCTCTCGTGACGGGCGATCTCGTGCGGCTGGCGGCGTCGCTGGCACAGTGCGAGATGGCGCTCGTGCGGCGCGACGCCGTGGCGGCGGCCCTGCTGGCGCAGGCGGCGCGCCACGCCGAGGGGCTCGCGGGCGGCGCCGCGGTCGACGCCGCTGCCGGCCTGGCGCGCGCGGCCGCCATCGAGCGCGACGATGCGGTGCGCAAGGTGGTCCAGGCCCTGGTGCGGTCGGCGCTGATCGACGCCGAGGCGGAGCTGCTGCGGTGAGCGCGGAGACCCGCCGCCGGCTCGCCGGCCTGCTCGACTCCGGCGGGCTCGACCTGGCCGAGGCGAACCTGCTGTTCAGCGCCGAGGCGTCGCCGGGCCTCGACGTCGCCGCCTGCCTCGCGCGGGTCGACCGGCTGGCCGGGCGCGCGGCCGGCGACGGCGTCGTCGAGGCGCTGCGGGGCGAGGGGCTGCGCGGCGACGCCGACGACTACGACGACCCGCGCAACTCCTTCCTCGACCAGGTGCTGGAGCGCGGCCGGGGGCTGCCGATCGCTCTCGCCACCCTCACCCTCGCGGTCGCCCGGCGGGCCGGCATGCCGATGGCCGGCATCGGCATGCCGGGCCACTTCGTGGTCGCCGATCTCTCGGGCCCCGAGCCCGCGTACCTCGACCCGTTCGACGGCTGGGCGCCCCGCACCGTCGCCGACCTCGCCGCGATCGTCCGCCGCACGAGCGGGCTCGACCTGCGACCGGAATTCCTCGCGCCCGCGGCCGACCGCGCGATCCTGGCGCGCACGCTCGCGAACCTGCGCGGCTCCTACCTGCGCCGCCGCCGCCTCCGCGACGCCCTCTGGACCACGGAGCTGGGCCTGATGGTCGCCCCCGGAGACCTCGACCTCGAGAGCCGCGCGATCGGGCTGCTCGCGGCGACCGGACGCTACGCCGAGGCCCGGGAGCGGGGGGCGGCGTTTCTGACGGCCCACCCCGACCACCCCCAGGCGCCCGCGGTGGAGGCCCGCCTCGACGCCGCCCGCGACATGACCAGGAGGATGAACTAGGTGACAATCCCCATCGCCGGGCAGGTGCTGGCCGCCAACCGCCGGTTCTACGACGCCTTCGAGGCGCTCGACATGGAGGCCATGGCGAGCTGCTGGGCCGCGCGCGGCGACGTGGCCTGCCTGCACCCGGGCGGGCCGTGGCAGCGAGGCTGGGACGAGGTGCGCGAGGGCTGGGAGGCCATCATGGCCAACACCGGCTACATCGAGTTCGAGATCGCCGAGGCGGCCGCCTCGGTGGTCGATCCGGTCGCCTGGGTGACCTGCACCGAGCGCATCACCTCGGCCGGCGCCGGCGGGACCCCCGCGACCGCCGAGGTCGCCGCCACCAACCTGTTCGTGCTCGACGGATCGGGCTGGCACATCGCCCTGCACCACGCCTCGCCGGTGATCCGCCCGGCGCCGGCCGAGGGTTAGCGGGCGGCCGGGACGGGCAGGAGCGGTCGGTGGCCGACAACTTCCTCATCAGCCGCCTGCTGACCTACGCGGGCATCGCGGCCGGGCTTCTCGGCGCGATCCTGGCACTGATCGGGTGCGCCATCGCGCTCATCGCCGGGGCCGGCCTGTCGCCGGCCGTGGTCCTGGGCATCGTCGCGGGCACCGCGCTGGCCCTCGCGCTCGGAGCCCGCTTTCTGATCCGGCGGATCCCGTGGTTCGGGGTGGCCCTCTACGCCGGCCAGCAGATCTCCGATCGGTGGTCCCGGAGGCGGCGGCGACGGGGCGGGTCGCGCGGGGAGGGCGGCTAGGCCTTGGCGGCGAGGTAGTCGGCGACCATCTTCTCGCCGGCCGCGTGGCCCTCCTCGAAGTAGACCTTGTTGATCTCCTTGAAGACCTCCCACTGGTCGGGCACGTCGTCCTCGGCCATCGTGGCGTCCACCGGGCACGCCTCTACGCACGCGTCGCAGTCGATGCACTCGGCCGGGTCGATGTAGAGCATCGTCGCCTCGTCGTGGTGCTCCTCGCCCGGGGCGGGGTGGATGCAGTCGACCGGGCAGACGTCCGCGCAGGAATTGTCCTTGGTGCCGATGCACGGCTCCGTGATGATGTAGGTCATTCAGCGATCCTCTGGCGGTCGGGGGGACCGGGGATGCTAGCAGCGGGGGCCGGCGGTCATGAGGTCGTCGCCGACGCCCCCCGCACCGCGGCCACGACGCCCTCGGCGGCCTCCTGAAGCGCCCGCGCGGCGGCGCTCTCGGGGTCGGACGCCACCACGGGCAGCCCGGCATCCCCGGCCCGGGCGACCGCGGGCTCCAGCGGCACCTGGGCCAGCAGAGGCACCCCCAGCTCGGCCGCCAGCAGCTCGCCGCCTCCGCCGGCGAAGATCTCGTAGCGGACGCCGGTGTCGGGGGCCACGAACCAGCTCATGTTCTCGATGACCCCGGCGACCGGGAGGTTGACGCGGGCCGCCATCGCCGCCGCCCGGCGCGCGACCCGCTGGGCCGCCAGCTGGGGGGTGGTCACGATCACCAGCGAGGCCGTCGGCAGGAGCTGGGCGATCGAGATGGCGACGTCGCCGGTCCCGGGCGGGAGGTCAACCAGCAGGTAGTCGGGCTCGTCCCACCAGACCTCGGTGACGAAGCTCGTGAGCGCCTTGTGCAGCATGGGCCCGCGCCAGATGACCGGGCTGTCCTCCTCGGTGAGGAAGCCGATCGACATCAGGCGCACGCCGTGCGACTCGACGGGCAGCATCAGGTCGTCGACCGCCACGGCGGGGCGCGTGACGCCCATCATGCGCGGGATCGAGTAGCCGTAGACGTCGGCGTCGAGCACCCCCACGGTCGCGCCGCGCGCGGCGAGCGCGAGCGCCAGGTTGGCGGTGACGCTCGACTTGCCGACGCCGCCCTTGCCCGAGGCGATCCCGATCACCGTCGTCGCGCTGCCCTCCTGGAAGGGGGAGGGGCGCTCCTCGCGGCCGAGGCCGGCCCGCAGCGACCGCCGCTCCTCGTCGGTCATGACGTCCATGGTCACGTGGACGGCCTCGACCCCGGGCAGCGGCGCCAGGGCCTCGCTGACCCGGCGCTGGATCTCGGCCTTCAGCGGGCAACCGGCGACGGTGAGGCGGATCGCGACGACGACGCGGCCGTCGCGGACCTCGAGGTCGCCGACCATGCCCAGGTCGACGATGCTGCGGTGCAGCTCCGGGTCGTGGACCTCGCGCAGGGCGGCGAGGGCGGCGTCCCTGGTGACCGGTGCGGTCACATGAACATCCGCGCGTAGGGCTCGGCCTCGCCGAGCGTGACGCCCCAGGGCCCGTGGCCGGGGTGGATGCGGGTCTCGCGGGGGACCTCGTCGAAGAGGCGCTCGAGGCTGCGCATCATCGCGGCGTGGTCGCTGCGCGGGAAGTCGGTGCGGCCGATCCCCTGGGCGAAGACGAGGTCGCCCACCAGGGCGTCCTCGCCGCCCTCCAGCAGCGCCACCATGCAGCCCGGCGAGTGGCCGGGGGCGGCGATGAGGCGGAAGCGCAGGTCGCCGAGCTCCAGGACGTCGCCGTCCTGCAGGACGCGGGCCGGCGTGACGCCTGGCGTGGGCGGCGGGTGGCCGAACAGGGCCGGGTTGAAGGGCGCGGGCGCCTCGAGCCAGTCCTCGTCGCCGGCGCCGACCCAGACCGGCAGGCCCGCCTCGGCCCAGACGTGGTTCTCGACGACGTGATCCCAGTGGCCGTGGGTGTCGAGCACCGCGACCGGCGTCGCCTCGAGCCGGCGCAGGGTCTCCTCGACCCACGCGCGGCTGCCCATCGCGGGGTCGACGACCCAGGCCGACCCGCCCCGCGCGTCGGCGACGACGTAGGTGTTCGTGGCCACGGGGCCGAAGGTACCGCCGCGCAGGATCACTCCTGCGAGACTAGCGGCGTATGCGCGTCGCGGTCGGATCGGACGAGGTCACCCCGCTGGTCGACGAGGTGGTGGCCGCCCTGCGCGAGGCCGGGCACGAGGTGGAGCTCCACGGCCCGCCCGCGGGGGGCCGCGAGGAGTGGGTCGAGGCCAGCGCGGCCGTGGCCCGCCGGGTGGCCGAGGGCGCCGCCGAGCGCGGGGTGGTGTGCTGCTGGACCGGCACGGGCGCGTCGATCGCCGCCAACAAGGTCGAGGGCGTCCGCGCGGCCCTGTGCATCGACGCCGAGACCGCCCGCGGGGCGCGCAAGTACAACCA
This sequence comes from Miltoncostaeaceae bacterium, assembly GCA_963819845.1. Classification (GTDB taxonomy): domain Bacteria; phylum Actinomycetota; class Thermoleophilia; order Miltoncostaeales; family Miltoncostaeaceae; genus DATAGF01. The sequence continues at coordinate 145,248 of CAWFXQ010000002.1, read as the reverse complement.
CGCCAACGTCCTCGCGCTGTCGCTGCGCTCCACCAGCCCGCCGATGGGCCGCGAGATCCTCGAGGCCTTCCTCTCAGAGCCCGACGGCGACGAGGAGTTCGACCTCCGCAACGTGGACCTGCTGGGCCGGATCGAGCGCGGCGAGCCCGGCTGAGCTCGCGCGGGTGCCCGCCGCCCGGGAATGACCGGGCCGGGCGGGGAGTCCTCAGTGTCACGAGACGTCGCCGGAGACACGGCCCCGGCCCGCTCGTCGACAGGAGGTCAGTGAGCCATGAGCCGGTCACGTCCGATGAGAGTCTCTCCGGCGATGATCCTCGCGACCGTCGCCCTGTTCGTCGCCCTCGGAGGCGGCGCGTACGCGGGCGTCGCGCTCAACGAGGTGCGCAGCGCCAACATCAAGAACGGCGAGGTGAAGACCGTCGATCTCGCCGACTCCGCGGTGAGCGGGGCCAAGCTCAAGGACGGCGCCGGCACCCCCCACCTGCTCGTTGCCGAGAGCAATCCGCTGGTGGACCTGGAGGACTGCGGCAGCGACCTGCTGAACTGCCCCAACCTCCTCACCCTGGCGCTCAACACGCCGGTCGAGCCGTCGGCGGGCGGGGCGGCCCGGCCTCGGCGATCCCGAAGCGCGACTGGTTCGTCCAGGCCAAGGTCGTGGTCAGGGGCCAGGACATCCCCGACGACAAGCGCAACGACTGCGGCCTCGTCATCGACGGGAGCACCGCGCGCAGCGGCGTCCTCGACACCGCCGCGTCGCGGCTGTCCCGCGAGTTCACGCCCGGCGAGTTCGAGGCCATGGCGCTGTCGGCGGCCGTCCCCAAGCGGCTCAAGAACCCGCGCGTCGCCCTGCGGTGCACCTCGCTGCAGTTTCAGGACAGCGAGGTCAGCGACATGAAGATCACCGCCCTCGAGGTCCAGGACATCACGAAGGCGGGATGACCGAGCGGATGCCCCGCCGGGCCGGGCGTCCGGCGGGGCCTCAGCCCCCGAACAGGCCGCCGAGCTGGTTCGGGTCGAGCTCCTGCGCGTCCGCCGGGACCGGGATGTTCGACCGCCTGGCCCCACTCGGTGAGGTCGGCCGTCAGGTCGATGGCGACCTGGCCGACCCCGTCGGCGATGCCGGCGGCGTCGGCGTCCAGCACGAGGTGCAGCCGCCGCGGCAGCAGGTCGGCGGTGGCGATCCAGAACTCCACCCGGCCCGCGCGCAGCGCCGCGCGGGCCTCCGCGGCCGCCGGCGCGTCGGCGCCCAGCAGCGGCGCAAGGCCGGCGAGCGCCTGCTGGGCGTCGATCTCGCCCGTCACCTTCACCGTGTCGGTGCCGTCGATCTCCTCGCGGCCCTCCTCGACCGGGTTCACGGTCCAGTTGACCAGGGTGGGGTAGAGGGCGCCGAGGTCGAGCAGCGCCACCTGCTCGGCGGGGAGGGCGACGCGGAAGTCCTGGCCCAGGGCGCCGACGAAGACCTCGTCGCCGACCCGGGTGACGTTGACCTGCAGCGGCAGCCCGGAGACCTCGATGGCGGCGTCGATCGAGGCCGCGTCGGGCGGGTCGACCGGGCCCTCGCCCGAGATGTCGAGGGGGCCGTTGAGCAGGTTGCCGCCGGGCACCGCCGACGCGTCGGTGAGGTCGATCTCGCCGGTCACCTCGAGGGCGATGCGGAACGGGCCCGCCGCCTCGGCGGCGTCGGCGCTCTGGGCGAGCAGGTCCGCGGGCGGCACTCCCTCGGCCCGGTCCTCGCCGCCGCCGCCGTCCCCGCCGCACCCGGCCGCCAGGCCCGCGGCGAGCGCGACGACAAGGGCCGTCCCGAGCAGCCGGCGGAGGGGGCGCGCCATGGCCGCGGTATAGCATGACCCGCGATGCGCGGGCGACCGGAGCGCACGTGACGGCGCCGCGGCCCGTCCTCGTGCCCGTGGGCGTGGGGGCGGCGTACGCCCGGCCGGGGGAGGCGCAGAGCTGCTACTTGGTGCGCGCGGGCGACCGGGCGGTCGCCCTCGACCTCGGCTCGGGGGCGCTGAACCGGCTGCAGGAGCTGATCCGCCCGGAGGAGCTCGACGCGCTGGCGGTGACCCACCTGCACGCCGACCACTGCGTTAACCTGCTGGCGCTGCGGGTCTACCTCGCCTACGGGCCGGGGCGGCGCGTCGCGCTGCGCGTGCTGGGGCCGCCGGGGCTGCGCGAGCGGCTGGTGGGCTTCGGCGGCGCGGACGCCTGGGACGAGGTGATGCGCTTCGAGGAGCTCACCGGCACGGACGGCGAGCGCGACCTCGGCGGCGGGGTGACGCTGCGCTACCGCCAGGTGCCCCACCTGCCGCCCACCTTCGCCCTCCGGGTCGAGGCGGGCGGCGGCGCCGTGTGCTTCGGGGCCGACTGCGCCGACAACGACGAGCTGCCCGCCCTGGCGCGGGGCGCCGACGTGCTGCTGTGCGAGTGCTCGTTCGGGGCCGGCGACGTGCCGCCGGGCGTGCCCCACCTCAACGGCGCCCAGGCCGGGGGCATCGCGGCCCGCGCCGGCGCCGGGCGCCTGCTGCTGACCCACTGCTTCCCCGAGCAGGATCGCGACGCGGCCGCGGCGGCCGCGCGCGAGCGGTTCGCCGGGCCGGTGGCGTGGGCCGTCCAGGGGGAGGCCGTCGCCGCGTGAGCCTGCGCCAGGCGCCGCCGCGCACCGGACGGCGCGCGATGGTCATCGCGGTCCTGCTCAGCCTGCTCCTGCCCGGGCTGGGCCACGCGTACGCCAACCGCCTGGGCCGGGCGCTGATCTGGTTCGGCGGCACGATCGTGATCGCCGTCGTGATCGGCCAGGGGAGCGACAACACGGCTCTCGCGCTGTCGATGGGGGCCGCGATCGCGGTGTTCGCGGCGCTCGACATCGCCATCCTCACGCGGGCGGAGTCGCGCTCCCGGCGCGCCCTGTGAGCGGCGCCCGCCCGAGTCCATAGACTGACGAAATGAGCCGCGACGCGTTCTCCGGCGGCGCGGCCGGCGCCGCGCAGGGCGACGAGGAGCTCCGCATCCTCTGGCGCCGGTACAAGGAGCGCGGCGACCCCCAGGCGCGCGACCGGCTCATCCTCACCTACGCCCCGCTGGTGAAGTACGTGGCCGGCCGCATGCGCAGCGCCCTGCCGCCGCACGTTGACGAGGCCGACCTCATCTCCTACGGGCTCGTGGGCCTGATCTCGGCGGTCGAGCGCTTCGACCCCGCGCGGCGGGTGAAGTTCGAGACCTACGCGGCCATGCGCGTCAAGGGCGCGATCATCGATGAGCTGCGCGCGCTCGACTGGGTGCCGCGCTCGGTGCGGGCCCGCGCCCGCAAGATCGAGAAGGCCTCCGCCACCCTCGAGGCGAAGCTCCACCGGGCGCCGACCGACGACGAGCTGGCGGGCGCGCTCGGCATGGAGATGGACGAGTTCCAGGAGGCCCTGACCCAGATCTCCAACGGGTCGATCGTGGCCCTCGACGAGATGTGGACCGTCTCGAGCGCGGGCGAGGCGGTGTCCCTGATGGACACGCTGGGCGACGCGCGCGCGAGCGACCCGGCCGACCTGATGGACGTGGCCGACCTGCGCGACACCCTTGCCGACGCGATCGCCCGGCTGCCCGAGCGCGAGCGGATCGTCATCGCCCTCTACTACTACGACAACCTCAGCCTGAAGGCGATCGGCGAGATCCTGGGCGTCACCGAGAGCCGGATCAGCCAGCTCCACACCAAGGCCGTGCTGCGGCTCAAGGGCCGCCTCCACGAGGGCGACGACGAGGCTGACGCCTCCTGAGTCGCGGGGTAGACTGCCTCTCCCGTTTGTCAGGAAAGGCACGAGCCAATGGCCCATCCCGACCCTGCACAGATCCGCAACGTCGCGGTGCTCGGGCACCGCGGCAGCGGCAAGACCAGCCTGGTGGAGGCGATGCTCTTCGCGGCCGGGGAGACGAACCGGCTGGGCAGCGTGGCGGAGGGCACGACGGTCGCCGACCACGACGACGACGAGCGCCGGCGCACCATGAGCATCACCGCCGCCCTCTGCCACCTCACCTGGGGCGAGGTGAAGGTGAACCTCATCGACACGCCCGGCGAGCCGTCGTTCCAGGGCGACACCCTCACCGCGCTCCGCGCGGTCAACGCGGCGCTGATGGTGCTCAACGCCACCGCCGGGGTCGAGGTGCAGACCGAGCGGATGTGGAGCCGGGCCGAGGAGCTGGGGCTGCCGCGGGCCGCCGTCGTGAACATGCTCGACCGCGAGCGGGCCGACTTCGACGCCACCATGGCCGCGCTCAAGGAGCTGGCGCCGGGGGCCGTGGCGATCCAGATCCCGATCGGCAGCGAGTCGGGGTTCCGGGGCGTCGTCAACCTGGTCTCGATGACCGCGACGACCTACGACGCCGGCACCCCCGCCGGCGCGACCGGCCCGGTCCCCGACGACCTCGCCGAGGCCGCCCAGGCGGCGCGCGAGGCGCTGATCGACGTCGTCGCCGAGAACGACGACGCCCTGATCGAGAAGTACCTCGAGGGCGAGGAGATCACGACCGGGGAGCTGATCGGCGCGATCCTGACCGGCGTCAAGGAGGGGCGGATCTTTCCCGTGGTCTGCGCGGCGGGCACGGCGCCGGTCGGCGTGGACCGGGCGCTCGACCTCATCACCGAAGGCCTGCCGTCGCCCGCCGACGCGGCGCCGCGCGAGGCGGTCGACGAGGCCTCGGGCGAGTCGGTCTCCATCGCCCTGTCCGAGGACGGGCCGATGACGGCCCTCTGCTTCAAGACCCTCGCCGACCAGTTCAGCGGCCGCATCAACCTCCTGCGCGTGGTCACGGGCACGCTGCCCGGCGACAGCCACGCGACCTGCGCGCGCACCGGCGGCAAGGAGCGGATCGGCCAGCTCTTCACGCTGCAGGGCAAGGACCACGTGTCGCTGCAGGAGATCGGCCCCGGCGACATCGGCGCCGTCGCCAAGCTGAAGGACGTGGCCACGGGCGACGTGCTCACCACCGGCGCCCCGGTGGCCTTCCCGCCGGTCCGGTTCCCGCCGCCCCTGATGAGCTTCGCCGTCACGGCGCGCACCCAGGCCGACGAGGACAAGATGCACTCCGCCCTGCGGCGGATGACCGACGAGGACCCGACCCTCGACGTCCACCGCGACGAGCAGACCGGCGACTTCCTCGTCGGCGGCCTGTCGCAGATGCACGTGGAGGTGATCGCCGACCGCATCGAGCGCCGCTTCGGCGTCGGCATGGACCTGGCCCCGCCGCACGTGCCCTACCGCGAGACGATCACGGGCACCGCCGAGGCGGAGGGCAAGCACAAGAAGCAGAGCGGCGGGCGCGGCCAGTTCGGCGACTGCTGGGTCAGGGTGGAGCCCCTGCCGCGGGGCGACGGCTTCGAGTTCGTCGACAAGGTCGTGGGCGGCGCGATCCCGCGGCCGTTCATCCCGGCGGTCGAGAAGGGCGTGGTGGAGGCGCTGCGCGAGGGGGGCCTGGCGGGCTATCCGGTGGTCGACCTGCGGGTGACCCTCTACGACGGCAAGCACCACCCGGTTGACTCCTCCGAGATGGCCTTCAAGATCGCCGGCTCGCTGGGCGTGCGGACCGCCATCGAGAAGGCCGGGCCGGTGCTGCTGGAGCCGATCATGCGGGTGGAGGTCTCGGTCCCCTCCGACCACGTCGGCGACGTGATGGGCGACCTCAACTCCCGCCGCGGCCACCCCGAGGGGATGGAGGCGCGCGGGGGCATGGAGGTCATCAAGGCGCAGGTGCCGATGGCCGAGATGCTCAGCTACGCGCCCGACCTGCGCGCCATGACCGGCGGGCGGGGCGACTACACGATGGAGTTCGACCACTACGCCCAGGTGCCGGCGCACCTGGCCGAGAAGGCGGCGGCCGCGGCGGCGGCGTAGGCCGCACTACGATGGCGAGGTGCTTGTCGCGCAGCTCCTCGCCGCCATCGAGCGCCTCGCCCCCTCCGGGCTGGCGGAGGAGTGGGACAACGTCGGCCTCTTGGTGGGGCGCCACAACCAGCCGGCGCGCCGCGTCCTGGTGGCGCTCGAGCTGCGCGACGAGGTGCTCGGCGAGGCCCGCGAGACCGGCTGCGACGCGGTGCTCACCCACCACCCGCCGATCTTCCCGACGCTGGCCGCGGTGAGCGACGCCGGCGCGGCCAGCGAGCTGGTGCTGCGCGCGGCCGAGGGCCGGGTCGCCGTGATCGCCGCCCACACCAACCTCGACGCCGCCCCCGGCGGGCTCAACGACGTGATGGCCGAGCTGCTGGGCATCGCCCCGCAGCGCGCCCTGGTGCCGAGCGCCGACGACCCCGCCTGCGGCCTCGGCCGGGTGGGCCCGGTGGCGCCCACCACCCTGGGCGCGCTGGTCGAGCGCGTCCGCGCCGGCTTCGGCGGCCCCAGCGTCACCTACGCCGGCGACCCCTTCGCCCGGGTGGAGCGGGTGGCCTGCTGCACCGGCTCCGGCGGGTCGCTCATCGACGCCGCCCGCGCCGCCGAGGCCGACGCCTACGTCACCAGCGACCTGCGCTACCACGACGCCGACCGCGCCGAGGGCCTCCCGCTGGTCTGCCTGCCCCACGCCCGGGCCGAGCGGGTCGCCATGAAGCGCTGGACCAAGTCGCTCGAGCAGGCCCTCGCCGCGGACGGGGTGGAGGTCCACTTCGCCGACGCCGACACCGACCCCTGGCAGGCGGCGTAGCTCGCGCGGCTGCACCGACCTGGCGGATCTGGTCCGCCCGGGGCTGGCGCTCAGTCCCGAGGCCGGCCTCGCGGATCCCGCGCCATGAGGGCGGCTCGCCGCTCCGGCGGCAGCCGCTCGATCGCGTAGCGCAGCATCGTCCGCGGCATCGCGGCGCGGTGCTCCTCGAGGAAGGTGACCAGGGCGGCCTCGTCGCGCTTGCCCGCCTCGCGCAGCATCCAGCCGGCCGCTTTGTGGATCAGGTGGTGCTGGTCGCCCATCAGCCGCTCGGCGAGGGCGAGGGTCTCGGTGAGCTCGCCGCGGCGGATCAGCGCGTGCGTCGAGACGATCGCGATGCGGCGATCCCAGACGCGCTCCGATCCGGCCAGCTCGCCGAGGATCGCCCGGTCCCCGGCCACCAGCTCGCCGCCGAGCAGGTCGGGCGCGCTCACGTCGACGAGGTCCCAGTTGTTGACCCCGGCCCGATGGTCGAGGTAGAAGCGCGACAGCCCGGCCCGCAGGGCCGGGTCGCGGCCGCGCCGGTAGCGCTCGACCACGACCACCAGCGCGGTGAACCGGTGCTCGTGCACCGCGCTGCCGAGCAGGTCCGCGACCTCGCCGAGCGGCAGGTCCCGCGCCGCCCGCGCCACGCGGCGCTGCGCCGGCACCGGGACGCCCAGCAGCGCGTCGCCCTCGCCGTAGCCGCCGGGGCCGATGTCGAGGAACCGCGCCGTGAACGCCGCCCGCTCCGGGTCGGCGAGGGCCGCGAGCTCGGCGCGCACCCCGGCCGCATCGGGCGGCTTGGACCCCTCCGTCATGGCTCGGTAGACTGACCGCCCTCGCGGATGTAGCTCAGTTGGCTAGAGCGTCTGCTTGCCATGCAGAAGGTCGAGGGTTCGAGTCCCTTCATCCGCTCCTCGCGAAGCCCCCGCAAACCGGGGGCTTTCGTCGTCCAGACGGGCCCGACATCGAGCCTCTGGAGTTGGCGTCTGACGACTGTCCGTGGTCACCGCCGGCGGCACGTCACGCCACCGGGCGGCGACTCCTATGTCCGCGGCGCCAGCACCGCCCGTGAGAGCTGCGGGTAGGTCGCGCGATAGCCGCGCCGGCGCGCGATCGGGGCGAGCGCGCCGAAGACCGCGCGCTGCACTGCCGCGGGCGGCTTACGGAACACGATGACGTCGCTGAACTCTCGCGCGGTCAGCGCGAGCTGCAACGTATCCGGCATGCCCTTGGCGTTGGTGTGTCCCAGGCGCGCGAGCCCGAACATGGTCTCGATCATGTATGCGAAGCGCTCGCCCGGGGTGATCTCCACGCGCACCCGCGCGTCGCGGTCGCTCGCGTTCCACCAGTCGTGCCACGCGCCCGCCTCGACGACAGCTGACTCGCCCTCGCGCAGGACGCTCGTCTGTCCGTTGAGCTTCAGGGTCAGCTCGCCCTCGAGCACGGTGAAGCGCTCGACGAGGGCCGGGTGGCGGTGCTCGCCCATGACGCGCGCGCCAGCGAGCGCGGTCAGCTCGGCGGTCGTGCGACCCTCGGGATTCTTGAAGGGAAGCTCGAGGATCGTGGCGCGCTCACGGGTGACGGGGTTCTGCCAGACCTCGCCGACCTGGATCGGCGTGAGGTCCGGCGGACCGTTGGGGTCGGGATGCGACATCTCTCGGAGAGGGTAGCTGTCAGGGCGCTGGGGTGAGGCCGTGGCGGCGCATCACCGCTGCGACCGCTGCGAGGTCGGGTGGGCCGGCGACCGCGGCGTCGAGGATGGCCGCGGCCTCGCGGAAGAAGCCGGGGCCGAGGATGCCCGGGGTGACGACCGCGAGCGCCTTGGCGTCGACGTCGCGAGTGTTGTCCCAGTGGTGGACGGCGCCGCGGGGGATGTGGAGCGCCTCGCCGGGGCCGACGTCGGTTGACGTGCCCTCGATCGTCCAGGTCAGGACGCCCGCGAGGCCGTAGATCGTCTCGTCGAAGCCGTCGTGGCTGTGTGCGGCCGCGACCCTCGCGCCGGCGGGAACGTCGAACTCGAAGACCGCGACCGACCCCGCCGACTCCTCGCCCTCGACCAGGAAGCGGACCGCCACCTCCCCGACCCGGATCTCTTCGCGCGTGCTCGTTGCCATCTGGTGCCTCCTCCCGCTCGCTCAAGTGGTAAAGTGATTTGACAATATATGGCCACGCGCAATCCGTCAAGTCCCTTTACCAAAACGGCTGCGGGCGACGAGCCGTTCGGGCCGCCCCTGATCGGCGCGCTCCTTCGCGTCCCCTGGGAGGCGGTGCAGCGGCACATGCTCGAGCGGCTGCACGAGCGCGGCTTCGACGACCTCGACGAGGCGCACCTGAACGTCTTCCAGTACCCCGGGCCGCAGGGTGCGAGGCCCACCGACCTGGCCGCCCGGCTGCGGGTCAGCAAGCAGGCCGTCAACTACCTGCTCGGCGAGCTCGAGCGCCTCGGCTACGTGGAGCGCCGCCCGGATCCGGAGGATCTCCGCTCCAAGCGCGTCGCACTCACCCCGCGCGGCGTCTCCATGGGGCTGGCGATGCGCGAGGCGGTCGGCGAGGTGGAGACCGCCTGGGCGCAGGAGCTCGGCCCGGAGCGCTTCGCACAGCTACGCGGGCTCCTGCTCGAGCTCAACCCGTTGGTGTAGCCGTCGATCAGCCGGCGGCCGTCCCTCGCGGACGAGATCAGATCGGGTGGTTTGCGCGGAACAGGTCGTGCGGGTCGACGCGGGCCTTGATCGCCCGGAGCCGCCGGTACGTGTCCTTCGCGTAGAAGCGGCGCGGGTCGGTCGGCTTCTCCATGAAGCTCATGAACGTCCTTCCGGCGTCCCACCGCTCGAGGGCGGCCTTGACGAGCTCGACCTGGCCATCGACCGCCACTCTCGCTTCGGGCGTGGGCGCGATCCCGGCGGCGAAGTAGACGAACCGGCCCTCGAGCGACGCGAGCGCCCCGTGCTCTGGCGCCGCCACCGCCAGCGCGCCGCCGATATGCCGGAGCTCGAACGTGAGGAGCGGTGATCCGACGACCGTCTCGACCACCACGTCGATCGCCTCGCCCGTCAAGTCGGACAGCATGCCGCCGTCGCCGGCGCCGGGAACCGGGTGCTCCGGATCCATGTGGAGCGCGGTCAGCGAGGTCGGCGGGATCAACGCGAAGGTGTCGAGCTCCGGGCCGAGCTCGCGCAGCGTCCGCATGATCTCCGAGCCCACCGACTCGTCCGCGAGGACGGCGGCCTCGACGACCACGAACGAGCGAGCGCGGAGGAACTCGGGCACGTCGGGGATCGGCGGGAACTGGAGCAGCCGCCCGACGGACGTGACCTCGTCGGGCACCGTGTTAACCCACTCGCGCCAGGCGGCGAGGATCTCGGCGGCGCGCTCGATCGGCCAGAACAGCACGCCGGCGTAGACCTCGGTGACCGGGAAGAGGGCGAACTCGATGGCGGTCGCGATCCCGAACGAGCCGCCGCCGCCGCGGAGGGCCCAGAAGAGCTCCGGCTCGTTGTCGCGGTCGGCGCGCACGAATCCGGCGTCCGCGGTGACGAGCTCGACGGCGACGACGCTGTTCGAGGCCAGGCCGTACATGCGCGCCAGCCACGAGATGCCTCCGCCGAGCGTGTAGCCGACGACGCCGACGTCCGGCGAGGTCCCGGCCAGCGGGGCGAGCCCGTGCGCGGCCGCGGCCGCGCTGACCTCGGCCCAGAGCACGCCTGCCTCGACGCGTGCGGTGCGCGCGACGGGGTCGATCTCGACGCGCCGCATGCGCGAGGTCTTCAGGAGGATCGTCCCCTCGAGCGACCCGAGCGGCGCCGCGTTGTGACCCGTGCACTGGGCGGCGACGCGGAGCCCCTCGCGGCTCGCAAGCTCGACGACCGCCAGCACGTCCTCGACGGACTCGGGGTGCGCCACGGCGACGGGTCGCTGGTTGACGGCGAGATTCCAGGGCCGGCGCGCCTCGTCCCAGCCCGGGTCGTCGGGGAAGACGAGCTTCTCCGCGAGTCTGGCCGGAGAGTTCAGGCGATCGGGCAAATCGCGGCTCGCGAATCGCGGACTGTCGTCATTGGGGGCATCGCCCCGAGTCCCGTGGAGCTTCGGGTGGCGATCCCGGGGTGATGCTACCCGGCCAGGCGGTCGGCACCTCCTGGCTCACCGTCGCGCATCGCGATCGCCGTGGCGTCCACCAAGCTCGAGGGCTCCGTGAGGCTGAGGGCCCCCGTTGACAACCGGTCGCCCTGACGGATAGAGGGGGAGGCGCAAGTCCCTCTCCACAGGAGGTGATCGGAGATGAGGGGACGCGTGAAGGTCGCGGTCGCCTGCACCCTCGCGGTGGCGACGGCCGGGGCGGGGGCGTTGGCGCTCGCCGACGGCGGCGAGTCGATCGCCGAGACCCTGACCGGATACGAGGAGGATCCCCTTCCCGTGTCGACGTCCGGGTCGGGTCAGCTCCAGGCGAGCATCGACGCCGACGGCGACGAGCTCAGCTACGAGCTCAGCTACGCCTCCCTCCAGGGAGACGTCAGCCAGGCGCACATCCACTTCGGGGGGCGGGCGCAGAGCGGCGGCATCGTCGCCTTCCTCTGCACCAACCTGGGCAATGGACCCGCCGCGGCGCCCCCGCAGGCGTGCCCGCCCGCGCCCGCCACCATCTCGGGGACGCTCACGGCGGCCGACGTCATCGGCCCGGCGGCTCAGGGGATCGACGCGGGCGAGTTCGGCGAGCTCGTCGCCGCGGTCCGGGCCGGCGCGACCTACGCCAACGTCCACAGCAGCGCGTATCCGGGCGGCGAGATCCGGGCGCAGCTGGAGTCGGTCAAGGTGCCGCCACCGCCACCGCCACCGCCGCCACCACCGCCGCCCCCGGTCCAGACCGTTTCGCTGAGCTCCGCCGCCGGCACGACGCTCGCCTTCTCCCCGGCCACCCCCGTGACCGTCACCGCCGGACGGGTCCGCCTGGAGCTCGCCAACCGGTCGAGCATCCCGCACCGCATCGGCGCGCGCACGGTCCCCGGCCAGGCGGTGATCGACCAGTCCCCGGTCGCGTCCGCGGGCGGCTCGACATCGGTCGAGCTGACCCTCGCGCCCGGGAGCCATCAGATCTACTGCGGCGTTCCCGGCCACGCGGCGGCCGGCATGGTCGTTCCGCTCACCGTGAACCCATAGGGGGACCCGGGGCCGCCTACTTCATCTGCAGGATCGCGAGGGCGTTGCGGTGGGGATCGACGATCCACGCGATGAGCGCGAAGCCGAGGTCCGCGACCCCGTCGACGGTCTTCAGCCCCGGCATGTCGTACTCCTGGATCTCGACGCCGCGGGAGCGCAGCTCGGCGAGCTCCGCGGCCAGGTCCGGGACGCGCCAGCCGGCCTGCGTCTGCTCGTCGGCCGTCCCGACGGTGCTCTTGGTGACCGCCAGGCGGCTGTCCCCGCCGCAGCGGTAGGTGACCTCCTCCTCGCTCTCGTGCAGGACCTCGAGGCCGAGCTTGTCGGCGTAAAACTCCTTGGAGACCGCGAGATCGGTGGCCAGCAGGACCACGTCGATCGGGTGTTGGCCCAGCATGTCGCTCCCCCTTCGTGGGTTCAGGCGACCGCGAGCTCCGGGCCGGCCGGCGCGCCCGCGACCGCTCGGCCACGAGCCTGCCGGACCGCCGCCCTCAGCGCACCCTCCGCCTCGGCGCCGGAGGGCCACCAGCCGGCGGGCACGCCGTCGGGCCGGACGAGCAGCGCCCCGTCGCCCGGGATGCCCAGGGCTCGGGCCGTGATCGCATCGACCGCCCGAACGGCCAGCGGCACCGGGCCGGCGAGCGCCGCCGCCGCCGCCCACCAGGGCGTTCCATCGGGCCCGGTGAAGAGCGTGAGGCCCGGGCCGAGGAGATCGAGCGTGGAGACCGGGCCGGACCCGGTCGGCAGCCGGACGTGCGGGATGCGGCCGCCGAGGTCCGCCGACATCGCCCGCGCCGCCCCGGCGGCCGATGCATCGGGGCCGGCCGAGCGGGCGGCGTTGTGCTCGGCCACGGGCCGGCGCTCGGCCTCGTAGGTGTCGAGCAGCCCGGGCCCGGCCCACCCGTGCAGCACCCACGAGAGCTTCCAGCCGAGGTCCCAGCCCCCCTGCATGGCCGTGTTCATCCCGGTGCCGCCGCGCGGCGTCACGCGGTGCGCCGCGTCGCCGGCGAGGAAGGCGCTGCCCTCGCGGAAGCGCTCCGCGACCTGCGCCGCGAAGCTGAAGCGGCCGGTGCGCTCGATGCGCGGGCGGATGCCCGGCGCTCCGAGGGCCGCGCGCACCCGCGGCTCCATCCCCCGGGGGCTCGCGTCGTCGATCGCGCCCAGCGTCCCGTAGATCCAGCGGTCGCCCGGGCCCGCGGGCAGGACGATCCCGGATCCCTCGGGGTTCCCGATGTCGTAGAGGAAGAAGGGGCGCGGGCCGAGAAGCGCCCCCAGGGGGGCGTGGAAAAGCGCCGAGGATGCCGATTCGAGATCGTCGCGACCCCTCATCGCGATGCCGAGCGCCGCGCGCATCGCGCTGTGCGCCCCGTCGGCGGCGATGATGTACCGCGCCTCCACGGTCCGCGACCGGCCGGTGCCGCGGTCGCGCAGCACGGCCCGCACGCCGTCGGGGCCGTTCTCGACCACCGTGGCCTCGACCCCGAGCTCGATGCGCACGGCGTCCGAAGAGCTCAGGTGGCGCCGCAGCACCGGCTCGAGGTGGTCCTGCGGGACGCACGCCGGAGCGGCGGGGCTGAGGACCGCGCTCTGCTCGCGGCTGGGCAGGCCGAGCGGCACCGCGACGCCGTCGGCCGACGAGGCGAGCGTCCGGCAGGCCCACCCGAGCCACTCGACCTCGACCCCGCCGGCGCGGACGTCGTCCTCCCGCCCGAGGGAGCGCAGCAGCTCCATGGACCGGGTGCTGACCAGGGTCGCCCGGGGCAGCCCGGATGGCTCGCGCCGCCGCTCGACGAGCAGCGTGTCGATGCCGTAGCGGTCGAGCGCCGCGGCGGCCATCAGGCCCGCGGGGCCGGCTCCGACGATGATCACGTCCATTTCGTCGGACATACTGTATTTCACGATACGAATTGTAAAGCGAAGTTGATTCAGGCCTGGCAAAGCGGAGGTTCCTGCGCGCGCTGATGGACGCCCTCGGCATCGAGAGCCCGCAGGGCCCCGCGGACGAGGAGCAGCGCCGGGCCGGGTCGCGGCCCTCAGCCGCTGACCGGCGCCGCCATGTCGGCCTGGATCTCGGTGGCGCTCAGGGCGCGGTTGTAGATCCGCACCTCGTCGATCAGACCGTCGAAGTACTCGCCCCAGATGTTGTTGCCGCCGATCCGCAGCGGCTGGGTCGAGGTGATCATGTTCTGGGCGAAGGCGGTCTGGGCGAGCTGGGCGCCGTCGCGGTAGAGGCGCAGGGTCGCCCCGTCGTAGGTGACGGCCAGGTGGCTCCAGGCGTTGAGCGGCAGGGCGCTGCCGCCGGCCGCCGAGCGGTACTGGTTGGTGTAGACCCAGCTGGCCGGCCGCGTGCCGTCGTGGGCATAGAGCGAGTAGGCCAGGTTGGCGCTGGTCTCCTTCATGATCAGGTTGCGCCAGGCCCCCAGGGTGTCCGGGCGCACCCAGGCCGAGAGCGTCATGCGGTTGGTCAGGTCCAGCGCGGCCGCGTCGGCCACCGTCACCCAATCGTTGACGCCGTCGAAGTTGAGCGCCTGCCCGTGGCGGCCCGCTGCGCTCCAGGCCGCGCCCGAGATGGTGCCGGCGTGCCCGTTGCCCGAGGCGTCGGCGGCCTGCGGGCCCGAGCCCGCGTCGAAGCCCCAGGCGGCCACCAGGCCGGTGGGCGGGGGCGGGGGCGGGGCGTTGTCGACCGTCACGCCCACGGGCGCCGAGGTCGTCTCGTTGCCGGCCGCATCGCGGGCGATCGCCCGCAGGGTGTGAGCGCCCCCGGAGGCGGTGGTCGTGTTCCAGGAGACCGAGTAGGGCGCGCTGGTGTCCTCGGCGCCCAGCGGCGCCCCGTCGAGGGTGAAGCGCACGCCCGCCACGCCGACGTTGTCGGCCGCCCCGGCGCTCACGCTGACCGTCCCCGAGACGGTGGCCCCGGCGGCGGGGCTGGTCACCGACACCGTCGGCGGGGTCGTGTCGGGCGGGGGCGGGGCGTTGTCGACCGTCACGCCCACGGGCGCCGAGGTCGTCTCGTTGCCGGCCGCATCGCGGGCGATCGCCCGCAGGGTGTGAGCGCCCCCGGAGGCGGTGGTCGTGTTCCAGGAGACCGAGTAGGGCGCGCTGGTGTCCTCGGCGCCCAGCGGCGCCCCGTCGAGGGTGAAGCGCACGCCCGCCACGCCGACGTTGTCGGCCGCCCCGGCGCTCACGCTGACCGTCCCCGAGACGGTGGCCCCGGCGGCGGGGCTGGTCACCGACACCGTCGGCGGGGTCGTGTCGGGCGGGGGCGGGGCGTTGTTGACCGTCACGCCCACGGGCGCCGAGGTCGTCTCGTTGCCGGCCGCATCGCGGGCGATCGCCCGCAGGGTGTGAGCGCCCCCGGAGGCGGTGGTCGTGTTCCAGGAGACCGAGTAGGGCGCGCTGGTGTCCTCGGCGCCCAGCGGCGCCCCGTCGAGGGTGAAGCGCACGCCCGCCACGCCGACGTTGTCGGCCGCCCCGGCGCTCACGCTGACCGTCCCCGAGACGGTGGCCCCGGCGGCGGGGCTGGTCACCGACACCGTCGGCGGGGTCGTGTCGGGCGGGGGCGGGCCTCCGCTGACCGGCGCCGCCATGTCGGCCTGGATCTCGGTGGCGCTCAGGGCGCGGTTGTAGATCCGCACCTCGTCGATCAGACCGTCGAAGTACTCGCCCCAGATGTTGTTGCCGCCGATCCGCAGCGGCTGGGTCGAGGTGATCATGTTCTGGGCGAAGGCGGTCTGGGCGAGCTGGGCGCCGTCGCGGTAGAGGCGCAGGGTCGCCCCGTCGTAGGTGACGGCCAGGTGGCTCCAGGCGTTGAGCGGCAGGGCGCTGCCGCCGGCCGCCGAGCGGTACTGGTTGGTGTAGACCCAGCTGGCCGGCCGCGTGCCGTCGTGGGCATAGAGCGAGTAGGCCAGGTTGGCGCTGGTCTCCTTCATGATCAGGTTGCGCCAGGCCCCCAGGGTGTCCGGGCGCACCCAGGCCGAGAGCGTCATGCGGTTGGTCAGGTCCAGCGCGGCCGCGTCGGCCACCGTCACCCAATCGTTGACGCCGTCGAAGTTGAGCGCCTGCCCGTGGCGGCCCGCTGCGCTCCAGGCCGCGCCCGAGATGGTGCCGGCGTGCCCGTTGCCCGAGGCGTCGGCGGCCTGCGGGCCCGAGCCCGCGTCGAAGCCCCAGGCGGCCACCAGGCCGGTGGGCGGGGGCGGGGGCGGCCCCTGCGCCGTGAAGGTCGCCGTCAGAGTGGTCGGCGACGAGACCACCACGTCGTGGTTGCGCGCCCCGCCGTCGGACCATGAGGTGAAGCCGTAGCTGGTGCCCGAGAGCAACTGCGGCGTGCCCGTGGCGATCGAGTTCGTCGAGCCCTGGATGACGGTGCGTGTCAGCGGCGCCGCTCCGGTCTGGGAGCCCGAGCTCACCTGCAGGCCCGTGGGTGACGTCTGCAGGGTCAGGGACGTCGTGCGCGGATCGATCTCGACGCTGGCCGTGCCGGTCAGGCCGCCGGCGTCCGTCGCGGTCAGGCGCAGCTCGAGGAACGACGGGTACTCGTGGTCGGGCGCGGTGAACGCGCCGCTCGCCACCCCGGAGATCGTCTGGAGCGGGTGGGAGTGGCAGCTGCCGCCCGGGTCGCAGTGGTGCATGATCACGCTCCAGCTCAGAGCCGAGGCGGGCAAGGCCCCCTGTTGAGCGTCGCTCGCCGAGCCGGAGAACGCGACCTGCTCCCCGACCGCCCACGTGGTGGCCTCCGTCGGCGCGGCGACCGTCGCCGTCGGCGCCGTGTTGCCGACCGAGATCGCGACCGTGTCCACGTCGCTCGCGCTGGACGGATCGGTGACGCGCAGGGCCGCGTTGACGGTGCCGGGCTGCGTGTAGGTGCGGGAGGCGGTTGGGCCGGTGGCGTCGTCGAAGGCCCCGTCGCCGTCCAGGTCCCAGGCGTAGGCCAGGGCGTCGCCGTCCGGGTCGGTGGAGCCGGCGCCGTCGAAGGTCACCGCCAGCGGCGCCGCGCCGCTGGCCGGCGTCGCCGTGGCCACGGCGGTCGGCGTGCCGTTCGCCGTCGGGAAGGAGACCCGCATGATCGACCCGTCGCCGGCGCCCGAGAAGTTGACGTAGAAGAGGTCGCCGTTCGGCCCGACGCGGAGCCCGACCGGATTCGCCGCCGCGGCGACGAAGGTCAGGACGGCCGCCGGGTCGGGCAGCCCGCCGACCCCCACCGGCATGGCCCAGATGCACCCGCGCGCGTAGTCGGCGAAGAACAGGGCTCCGTCGTAGCTCGCCGGGTAGGGCCCGCCGTCGTAGAACGCCATCCCCGAGATCGAGGAACTGCCGGTGGGGCAGCTCTCCCCGGTCACGACCTTGGCGCTGTGGCTGTACGAGAAGTGCGGGGCCGTGACCGCTCCGACCCCGGCTGCGTACAGGCCCTCGCAGATGGCCAGGTCGGTGTTGTCATAACTGCTCTGGCGGAGGCTCACGAAGGCCGAACCCGAGCGGCCGCCCTCGTAGCAGGGCCAGCCGAAGTTGCGCACGGCGGCCGTCGGGGCCGAGACGCGGTTGATCTCCTCCCAGCCGTTCTGGCCGACGTCTCCGGCCCAGATCTCGCCGCTCCCGGGCCTCACGGCGAAGCGGAACGGGTTGCGCAGGCCGTGGGCGATGATCCGGCGCGCGTTCGCGTCCGGACCGCCGGCGTTGGGGTTGTCCGGAAGCGGCGCGCCGGTCGCGGCGTCGAGGCGCAGGATCGCGCCGTGAAGGCCCGTCGGGTCGGCGCCGGTCCGGAGGTCCTGGCTGCGCAGGGCGCCCCCCTCCGCGGTCGGAGGCGTCATCGGGCCGCCGCGGCCGCCCGGCGGGTCGCCGCAGGGGTTGACCGGGTTGCCGTCCTGCCCGTAGTCGGTGAAGGTGAAGCTCGCGCCCTCGCCGCCCGAGACGTAGAGCGCGCCGTCAGGACCGAACTCGAGCGCTCCGACGGAGTGGCTCGGGTACTGCTGGCACCAGTCCTCGACGAGCACCTGCTCCGCCCCGGTCATCACGTCGCCGGCCGCCTGGAGACGCGACAGCCGGCCGCTCACGACGCAGCCGTCGGCGGTTGGGCCGGGCGGACTCGCGCACGCATCGCCCCAGCGCGGCTGCTGCCCGGGCGAGTTCGGGTCGAAGTCGTAGGTGTAGAGGACGTAGACCCACGGCTGGCTGGGGAAGCTCGGATGCAGCGCCAGTCCGAGCAGACCGCGATCCCAGTAGTCGTGCACCTTCGTCCGGAGGTCCGCGAAGGTCGTCGGCGTCGTGTCGGAGAGGCTGTCGAACACCTTGACGATGCCGCTCTTCTCGGCGACGAAGACGCGCCCGTCGGCAGCGAAGCGGACGTCCGTGGGATAGGTCAGCCCGCCGATCGCGGTGGACTCCTGGAAGCCGGCCGGCAGCACGGCGGCGTTGACGGGGGCGGCGAGCGCCAGGGCCGCCGCGGAGAGGATCAGCGCGAGCAGGAGTCGCGCGCCCCGGAGCGAGGTCGGGCCTGTGTGTCGAGAATGGCGCCGGGTGTCCATGAGCTTGCTGCAAGGGCAGCCCCGAACTCCTCGGGGAAGCCCTGCGAGCTGGATCAAGGTCACGCGACCCGGCCGGCGTCAACACGCCGGACCGAATTCCCCCCGGTCGGATAGGCGGCCGACCGCACGGGCCTCGACCATCGGTGAGGTCACGTAGGGCTTCACCGCCCCCCGCGGTCTCAGACCGGCTAGGGCCGCAGGGCCAGGAAGACGAAGGCGGCGACCAGAACCAGGTGCACGCCGCCCTCCTGGACGGTCGCCCGGCCGGGGAGGACGGTCAGGGCGCTGACGACCGCGGTGATCGCGAGGAGCACGATCTGCGTCCCTCCGAGGCCGAGGTCGAGCGGCCCGTCCAGCCAGATCGACGCCACGGCGATCGCCGGGATGGTCAGCCCGACGCTCGCCATGGCCGACCCGTACGCCAGGTTGAAGCTGGTCTGGACGCGCCCGCGCGCGGCGTTGCGCACGGCCGCGAGCGACTCGGGCAGCAGGACCAGAAGGGCGATCAGGACGCCGACGGCCGATGCGGGGGCGTCGAGGGCGTCAACGGCGTCCTCGATCGCCGGCGACCCGACCTTGGCCAGCCCGACGACCGCGACCAGCGAGGCGACCAGCAGCGCGAGGCTCCCCAGCGCGGCCCGGTTCGAGGGGGGCGGGGCGTGCTCCTCGGCGGGCGCCTTCGCGGCGACGCCGACGGGGAGGAAGTAGTCGCGGTGCCGGACCGACTGGACGAACACGAACAGCCCGTAGAGCGCCAGGGAGGCGACCGCCGCGAAGGCCAGCTGGGCGGAGGAGAACTCCGGACCGGGCTCGGTGGTGGTGAACCGCGGCAGCACCAGGCAGAGCGTCGCCACCGTCGCCACGGTCGCGAGCGCGGTCGCCGTCCCCTCGGCGTTGAACTCCGCCGTGTGGCGGCGCGCCGCCGCCGTCAGCACCGACAGGCCCACGATGCCGTTGCAGGTGATCATCACCGCGGCGAAGACGGTGTCGCGCGCCAGGGTGGAGGTGTCCGAGTCGCTGGTGACCATGAGGGTCACGATCAGCGCGACCTCGATCACTGTCACCGACACGGCCAGCACCAGCGACCCGAAGGGCTCGCCGACGCGGTGGGCGATGACCTCCGCGTGGTGCACCGCGGCCAGCACGCAGGCCGCCAGCACGATGCCCACCACGACGAGCGCGGCGGCGCCGGGGTCGAGCGGCCAGGTCACGGCCAGGACCACGACTCCCAGAGGCGGGACCAGGGTGGTCCAGCGCGGGGTCACGGGCGACGGCGGGTCAGAGGGCGGCGAGCACCTTCTGGCGGATCAGGCCCGAGAGCGCGAAGGCGCCGGCCGAGTTCAGGTGCAGGCCGTCGCCGCCGAACCACGGCTTGCCGGCGCTGATGCCGTTCCAGTCGGCCAGGGCGAGCCTCTTCCAGCGCCCGGCCGCCTGAGCGATGCGGGCGTTGATGGCCGAGTAGACGCTCCGCTGCGCGCGCAGGTTGACCCAGACCACGTGATCCACGCCGGCCGTGCGGAGGGCCTTCATCACGCGGTTGACGTCATAGGTGCCGGAGCTCTCGTTGTAGCCGACGTTCAGCACCACGACGCGCCCGAGGGCGTCGCCCTTGGTCTGGATGACCTGCAGCGCCGTCCGGGGGGTCACGCCGTTGTAGCGGCAGCTCGAGGTGATCAGCCGGCGGCACACGACCGCGTCGAGCTTGAGGTCGAAGCCCTTGCCGAGGCGGCGGACCGCCTTGGGCACGTAGCCGAACGACGCCTGCACCGAGTCGCCGATCACGGTGACCCGGGGCTTCTTCTCGGCGGCCGCCGCCGGGCCGGCGGCGACCAGCAGCACGGCCGCGATGGCCGCGGACAGGATGCCCATGGCGACCCCCCTCCTCACCGGGGCGACGATAGCGGAGGGCCGGGCCGTCTCCATGGGGGGTGGTGTTCGCGCCTCGGCGCGCGGACCCTCGTTGCTACGCTTGGCGCCCGCGGTGACGTGGCGAAGCTGGTCCAACGCGCCGGTCTGCAAAACCGGTATTCGCGGGTTCGAATCCCGCCGTCACCTTCCCATAGCCAAGCGGGTTCTCGCGGCCCCACCGCCGGCCACGCGCCGGACGTGTTGACGCGCCTGTCTGCGGGTTTGGGGACGCACCGGGACGCACACCGGGACGCACACCGGGACGCACACCCGTCGCCGCTAGGGTGGTCCCGGTGGGTGCGGTCGTTGGGTGCGCCCCGCCACGGGCCGGGGCGCCCCTACGTGAAGCGGGGCGCCCGCCCGGTCCCGTCCCCCCGTCTACGACGGTCCCCGGCCGACCCGGCCCAACGCCGCCGACAGTTCGGCGCGC
Organism: Miltoncostaeaceae bacterium; assembly: GCA_963819845.1. Classification (GTDB taxonomy): domain Bacteria; phylum Actinomycetota; class Thermoleophilia; order Miltoncostaeales; family Miltoncostaeaceae; genus DATAGF01. The sequence goes on along the minus strand of CAWFXQ010000002.1, from coordinate 124,584 downwards.
TTGGTTTCGTAGGCGCGCCGGGCGCCGGCGTGGCGTTGAACCTCGGCGCGCAGGCGTTCGCGTTCGGCGGGCAGATCAGGCGCATGTGCGTCCCTGAACGGCACTTCGGCAGCGCGGCCGACCGGCATTGCTGGGACGCTCATCGAGTGGCTCTTCCCGCCCTAGGATTGGACGACGAGGTCGAGCTTGTCGACGGTGATGCAGGAGCGTGTCATGGCGAAGTTGATCTACGCGTCGAACATGTCCCTCGACGGCTGCACCGAGGATGAGCGCGGCGCCTTCGACTGGGCTCCGCCCGACGACGACGTGTTCGTGTTCATCACCGAGCTCATGCGGTCCGCAGGCACGTACCTCTATGGGCGGCGCATGTACGAGACCCTGGCTGTGTGGGAGACCGACGCCACCCTGGCCAACCAGTCGGACCTCATGGCCGACTACGCGAGCGCATGGCAGGCGGCGGACAAGGTCGTCTACTCCTCGACCCTGGCCGCACCACGCACCGCGAACTCTCGGCTCGAACGCCACTTCGACCCCAGCGCGGTACGCGACCTGAAGGCCGCCGCCAGTAGGGATCTGTTGGTCGGTGGCCCGAACCTGGCAGCCCAGGCTCTCGTCGCTGGGCTGGTCGACGAATTGGCCTTGTTCGTCTGGCCAGTCGTCCTCGGTGGGCGCACCCCCGCACTGCCGACCGACATGCGCGTCGATCTGAAGCTCATCGACGAGCACCGGTTCAGCAGCGGCGTCGTCCACCTCCGCTATCGCCTTCCGTAACGACGCAGGGACCTCGCACCCTCGCGCACCTGCCCCCTACCGCCGGCTAGGTGGGATGTTTCAGGCACCTGTCTAAGACACTGTCTCCGGCCAGCGCGGCGCGTTCGTCCTCGAGCTCGACCAACCGTTGCGCGTCCCGCCGGCCAAGAAATTCCGGCGGCAGATCGAGGCCGGCTAGCTCGGCTTGGCCGGGACGAACCGCTTGACGAAGTCGAGCGCGGTCTGCGCGACCTCCTGCCAGCCGTGGTCGATGGTCAGCGAGTGGCCGCGGTTGGGCATCTTCTTGATCTCGGTGACGCTCGGGTTGCGCTTCTGCCGCTTGTAGGAGGCGTTGGCGATCGCCCAGGGAACCGTGTGGTCCTCCTCCCCGTCGAGGATCAGCAGCGGGCCGCGATCGGGGTTCTTCGTGTCGACCTTCGACTCGGTCCGGGGGTTGAGGTTGGCGTTGCCCATCTGGGCCAAGGCGATCCCCGACCCGGCCACGTGGTAGGTGTCGTAAAGGCGCTTCGCCTCGTCCTCATCGAGGGCGCTCGTCCAGCCGTATTTGAACTGGTCGAAGGTGAGCGTGATGGCACGGCCTCGATACCGGGGGTTCAACAGGAAAGGTCCAGACGCCCTGAGCGCGGAGAGGGGCAGCGGCAGGACGCCACGAAACACGCCCGGGTCGATGGCAACCGTGGCTGCCGAGAGCCCACGGCCGGCGAGCATCTGGGCGAACAATCCGCCGGTCGAGTGCCCCATCACGGCGGGCTTCCCCTCGAGCTTGCCGATCACGTCGGCCGTGTGGTCGGCAACCTGCTTCAGGGTCTTCTTGGCAAGGACATCCGGGTTCGCCCGCGCCTCTTCAACCGTTTCCGGATCGTCTGGCCAGTCCGGCGTCAGCGGCGCGTAACCGGCCTGCTTGAAGAAGTCCGCCCAGTTGGCCCAGCTGCTCGGCAGCAGCCAGAGGCCGTGGATGAAGACGACCGCAGTGGTGCCGGAGGCGTTTGCCGCCTCGATCTCCCTGCTCTCCCGCTCCGAAATGGACGCCATGCCGAATCCTCTCGGTCACAGTGCAAGGGCATCCGAACCTAGCGGGTCGCCGTGCGGCCAAGTTCGTCGATCACCGACCGGCGCGCCGGCGCGGCGACCCGCGGGGACGCACACCCGGGGACGCACACCCCGAAAACCCGCACCGCTGTGGGCAACTGCTGCCCTCTGCGGTGACCGTCGAGCGCCCGTGGCTGCCGGGAGAGTGATCGGGCCCACGCCGTCATCGCTGCAGGATGCGCGCTCTGGGGGTGCCGCCGAAGTGGCGGACCGCGACCGCCGCGGCGACCTCGGGGTCGAAGCGCCGGCACGAGAAGACGTCGATGAAGCAGCGGCACGAGATCTCGTCGGCGTGGATGGTGATCGAGCTGGTCGTGATGAGCTGTATCGCCGACCAGCCCTCGAGGTCGCCCTCGCCGAACCGCTCGAGCGCCAGCGGGCCGTGCGCCTCCATCCCGATCGCGTCGACGACCGCCGGCACGAAGGCGCGGATGGCGTCGGGATCGGCGAGCCGGTCGAGCTCACAGCCGTGCAGGTCGATCGCCGCGAGCATCCCCCACGGCCTCGGGCCGACGAAGCTCCCCTCGTCGGTACCGTCGGCACCGCCACAGGCGGCGAAGGCGTGCGCGGCCGCCGACTCGGCGGCCGCCAGGGCGAGGGTTCGGGCCTTGACCATGATCATCTCCTCTTTCTCGATGCGGGACGGCAGGCCTGGCAGGGCTCAGACCGCCGCCCGGCGCTCGCTCTCGAGCGCGGCGCCGATCCGGGGCGGGCCGGGCGCGCGGGCATCCCTTGGGTCGCCGGCGTGTCGGTCGAGGAAGGCGGCCACCGCGGCGGTGACGGTCTCGGGGTCGTCGACGAAGGGCCAGTGGCCGCTGCGATCGAGCACGCGGACCTCGGCGCGCGGGAACGCCTCGCGCTGGCGCGGCGCGAGGGCGGCGGGCAGGTAGGGGTCATGGCGCCCCCAGAGCACCAGGGCGGGGCGATCGAGCGGGCGCAGGGCCGCCGCCAGCGCCTCGCCGGCGGCGGCGACGTCGGGCACCGAGCGGTACAGCCGCAGCACCGCCCCGCGAGTGCGGCGGTCGAGGTCGTCGTACATGCGATCCACGAAGGCCCGCGGGAGCCCGCGGCGGTTGCCGCGCCGCAGCATGAGCCGGAAGCCGAGCCGGGTGGTGGCGACCATGAGCAGCTCCCCCAGCAGCGGCGTGCGCCACGCGCGCGCGAGCGCGTGCCAGGAGTAGCCGGGCAGGACGCCGGTCCCGAGCAGCACCGCCGAGGCGAAGCGCGCCGGGTCGCCGGCCGCCCAGCGCAGGCCCCAAGCGCCGCCGAAGTCGTGCAGCACCAGGTGCGCGCGCTCGATGCCCAGCCGCGTGAGCGCCTGGCCGATGAACTGCGCATGGGCCTCCACGGTCTGGGCGAAGCCGAGCGGCGCGTGCGAGCGACCGAACCCGGGCGCGTCCCAGGCGACGGCGCGCCGGCGCGCGCCCAGGGCGGCCATCAGCGGCTCCCAGTCGGCACCAGAACCCGGGTTGCCGTGCACCAGCACCACGGCCTCGCGTGCGCCCGCCGGCCCGGCCTCCCGCAGCGGGGTGGCGACCTCGCCGACGCGAAGCTCGCCGTGGCGAACCCCGGCGACGGCCCCTCGCCAGCCGTCCGGGCGTGGGCCGCGCGCGACCCGCAGGGCGGTCGCGGGGCGCAGCACGTGCCCAGGGGGCTCGCGCATGCCGACGACGGCGATGAAGGCGCCCGCCACGGCGGGGTCGTGCTCGGCGACCGCCCGCAGCCGGCGCAGGTAGGCGTTGATGGCGCGAATCCCCGGCGGGCGGGCGCCCGGGACCTCTGGCAGCGCGAGGTCGGCCCCCTTGGCGAGGCGCCAGGCGTGATCGACGGCGGGCCGGGCGGCGGCGAAGAAGCGCCGGGCGAGGTCGCGATCGCCCCGCGCGAGGCAGTCGCGCAGGGCGATCGCCTCGGCGGCGGCGACGGTCATGCCCTGGCCGTAGACCGGATTGAACGCGCACAGGGCGTCTCCGCACACCAGCAGGCCGGTGGGAAGGCGGCGCAGGCGGTCGTAGCGCCGGCGCACGCTGGCGGGAAAGCGATGGGTGGCGATGACGTCGTCGAGTGGCTCGGCGGCCGTCAGCGCTTCGAGGACCCCCGGCGGCGCCACGCTGGCGGCGAAGGCCGCCCAGCCCTCGGGATCGCCGGGCGGCCGATGGGCGGGCCCGTAGCCACCCAGCGTCGCGATCCAGCGCCCGCCCTCCTGGAGGAAAGAGGAACAGCGTGCGCGGCAGGCCAGGGCGGGGGCCCACGAGCACGAGCCGGTCGCCGTCGAGCGCCCGGGCCGGGAGCCGCAGCTGACGGGTGGCATAGGCGATGTCGACGCCGACGCGCTCCTCGGCGGGACGGGGATGGCCGAGGGCCTCCAGCCAGTCCGGCAGCCTGGCCGCGCGGCCGGTCGCGCACACCACCAGGTCGGCGGCGAGCGCCTCGGCGGCGCTGCCGTCGGCGCGGCCCAGTAGGCGCACCCCGCGGATTCGCTCGGCCCCCTCGTCGGCGAGCAGGCCGGCGACGTCGCAGCGCTCGCGCAGCGCGACGTTGCCGAGGGCGCGCACCCGCCGCCGGACGATGCTCTCCAGCAGTGGCCGGCTGGGGATCAACGCGCGCAGCCCCAGATCGGGGCGGGCGAACGGAAGGCCGCCGAGCACGACGCGCATCTCGGTCATCGCCGCGTAGCTGGGCGCGCCCGCCGCGACCAGCTCCCCGACCAGCCCCGGAAGCAGCTCCTCGAGGCAGGCCTGGCCGCGGGGAAGCAGGGTGTGGGCGTGGGCGCCCTGCGGGATCGCGCGGCGGCCCTCGGCGCCCTCGGGCAGCCGATCGCGCTCGATCACCGTGACCCGCCCGTAGGCGTCCGCCAGCACCCGGGCGGCCAGTAGCCCGGCCATGCTCGCGCCGATCACCACTGCGTGCTCGCCGATCAGCTCCATCTCGATGCACCTCCTGGCGGTCGGGAACGGCAGGAGGATCGGCGCGGCGGCTGACGAGCTACCAGGCGAGTTGGCTGATGAGTTCCTGTTGCGCTCGGCCGGTCAGCCGGCGGGGCCGTAGAGCTCGCGCCCCCAGAGCCACTCGACCACACGCTCGGTCCCGCGCGTGAGGTGACCGCGATAGGTGCTGAACGGCAGCCTCAGGATCTCGGCCGCCCCCTCCTGCGTGGGGGCCGGGCGCAGGTAGGTGCGATCGAGCGCGCGCGCGAGCCGCTCGCCGCGGGGCTGCTCGCCCACCGCCGCGACCGCCTCGCCGATCAGGGCGGCCAGCTCCTCCGGGGTGCAGGGCCGGTCGGCCATCACCCGGCAGCGCAGCAGCGGGCTCTCGGCCAGCGAGGCGCGATCGTGCAGGTCGCGCAGGGCGCGGCGCACCGACGCGGCGAACTCCGCTTGGGCGAGCGCCAGCAGCGGCGCCCCGGCCGCTGGGACCACCGGGTCGGGGACGGCGCCGAGCCCGCGTTCGGCCATGAGGTCGAGCCACCCCTCGGCCCCCCCGCGCCGCCAGTCGCGCGCGAACACCCCGTAGTGGCGGCCGCCAACCTCGAAGTCCGCTTCGGGGGTCCGTTGGTAGTCGATGTAGCCCATCAGCGGCACGCCCGCGTCCGGGTCCGCGTAGGCGATGTAGTACCAGGCCAGGCGCGGGCGCCCGAGCCACTCCTGGAGCGTCCTCATGGTCGCCACGTTGAAGCTCGCCGACGGCGCCTGATACGCGTCGCGGTCCAGGCAGAAGCGGACGGCGATCGCCTCCTCGCTGCGGCGCAGCCCATGGGCCTGCGCGTGCGCCCACATCCTCCGGGCCCCGGGGTCGCGCTCCAGGTCCTCCGCCGAGGCGGCGTGTAGCGCGATCTGGCCCAGCACGCCCAGCGGCTGTCCGGCGTCCCCGCGCAGCGCGACGAACGCCTGCGGCTGGCGCTCGAGCCAGCCGGCAGCGAGCGCCGCCGACTCGGGCCCCTCGTGCCGCTCCACCATCGCAAGTAGGGCCGGCCGGTCGTCAGTCCTCAGCGCGTCGGCGTAGACCTGCCCAAAGCTCTGCCAGTCCCAGAACCCGCTCGTCACCGGATTCCCCCGATGCAGGAAGATCAGGTCGGCGACGGCGCGCTCGTGCTCGCGCCCCTGCGTCGAGCGGATCCTCGCCAACACGTGGCGCCGGATCCCGCGGTGGAGCCTCTCGCTGAGCCCTCGGTCGCGCCAGCGGAGGTCGGCGTCGATCACCTCGCGCGCCAGATCGTGCGGGAAGGCCCCGTAGGCGCTGATCTCGACGAACGATCGCTCGCACAGCCACGAGAAGAGCTCTCCCGCATCCTGGCCCTCCATCGCCGCGCGCAGCACGTCCTCGGTCGTGAATCGCGCTCTCGCCGCGACCTCCAGCGCCAGCCGGTGGCGCGTGGTCGGAACGCCGGCGGCGAAGCCTTCGAGCAGCGCGCGCACCACATGCGGCTCGTCGGCCAGGTCCGGCAGCGTGGCCTCGGGCTCCCGGCGCTGGGCGAGCACCTCTACCAGCAACCACAGCGCCATCGGATGCCCGTGCGTGAGCGCCAGCAGGCGCTCGTGCAGACCCTCCGCCACGCCGGTGCCGGTCAGCAACTGTCGCGCCTCCTCGGGCCGGAGATTGCGCAGCGAGACCACCCGCAGGAGCTCCAGCCAGCCTGGATCCCGCCGCCATCCCTCACCCGGCGGCGACCGCCCGGCGATGACGACCACCGCCCCGGCGGGCACCGCGGGCAGGAACCGCTCGCGGAGCCAGTCCTCCAGCCCGGCGGCGACCTCGAAGGTGTCCAGCAGCACGACCGCGCGCCGCCGAGCGGCGAGCGCGTCGGCGACCGCGCCCTCCTCGCTCAGGCCGAGCTCGGAGGCGAGCGCCGCCATGAAGCCCACCGGCGAGGGCTCGATGCCCCTCATGTCGAGACGGACAGGATTGAGACCCGCGCCGTCGGCCGCGCGCCAGAACGCGTCCAGCAGCGCCGTCTTGCCGACCCCGCCAGGGCCGTGCACGAACAACGCGCTGAAGGGCGGCTCGTCCGCCTCGAGAGCCCAGCGGAACAGCTCCAGCTCCGCCGCCCGCCCGACGAACCGCTGTCCCCGCGCCGCACGCAGGCGATCCGCCACGGTCCGTGACACCCGAGGGTCCGGCGACCCTCTCGCGGCAGTACCGGCCATGAGTTCCCCCCGCTCCGAGCGTAGCCGCCGCGTCGCGCCGATGACAAGGAACGGCTTTGCCTCGTCGCTGAGCGGCCACAGTCGGACACACGTTGATCTCGCGAAGGCGGTGAGCGGAGTCTTCGACGGAATCGGCCGAGGTTCGACGTCCTCGCCATCACGTTGCCGGCCCGACCCCCAGCTCGTCCATCAGCGCCCGCACGCGGGCGCTGATCTCGTCGCGGATGCGGCGGACCTCCGCGAGGTCCCGCCCCGCCGGGTCGTCCAGCTCCCAGTCGAGGTAGCGGGTGCCGGGGACGAGCGGGCACTCGTCGCCGCAGCCCATGGTCACGACGACGTCGGCGGCCCGGAGCCCCTCGTCCGACCAGCGCCGCGGCGGCTCGCCGGAGATGTCGATGCCCACCTCCGCCATCGCCGCGACGGCCACCGGGTTGACCGCGGCGGCCGGCTCCGACCCGCCGGAGAACACGCCCACTCGGCCGCCCGCGAGGTGGCGCAGCCAGCCCGCGGCCATCTGCGAGCGGCCGGCGTTGTGGACGCAGAGGAACAGCACCGCCGGCGGGGCGGCGCCGGAGGTCGCTACGCCGGGATCGGCCAGCGCTCCTCGGGCCTGGCCTCCACCTGGCCGGCGAGGACCATCCGCGACCGGCCGGGGTCGTTGGCCTCGTAGGGCCGGACCGCCGGCGCGCGCCAGGTCTCGTAGCTGAGGCAGGCCGCGTCGGGGTCGTCGGGGTTCTGGGCGATGGCCTCGGCGAGCGCGTGGGCGTCGCCCAGGCCGATCCCCGAGCTGACGCCGGTCTCGGGGCCGAAGAAGTGGGCCGCGTCGCCGATGATGACCACGCCCGGCGTCCACCAGCGGGGGCAGGCCAGGAGCTGGGGCTCGTTGTAGCGGACCTGGTCGATCGAGGTGAGCCCCGCGATGCCGGACGCCGCCGGCGGCAGCAGGCGGCCCCACATCTCCTTGATCGCGTCGAGGCCGGGGGCGAGGGCGGCCTCCGCGCCGACCCGCTCCAGGCTGCGCCAGCCGGCCGAGCCCTCGTTCCAGGAGAGCATCCCGATGTGGCCGCCGTCGGACATGTAGGCCATGGCGAATGAGGTGTCGGCGACCGACGGGCTCATCCAGCTCAGCTCGGCCTCGGGCAGCGCGTCGAAGTTGGCCTCGAGGCCGGCCATCTCGCGCGTCGGCGACCGCATCCCGTCGCAGGCCACCACCAGGTCGCACTCGTACGTCGTGCGCCCCTCCGGCCCCTCGGCGACGACGCCGACGACCCGCTCGCCGTCCTTCACCAGCTCGACGACCGTGCGTTCGTTCTCGATCGGCAGGTCGCGCTGCAGCGCCTCGATCAGGGCTCCGAAGCGCACCGCCACGGCCACCGGCGGCTGGTCCTCGCGCGGCGCGATCGGCCGGCCGGCATCGCGGACCTCGCCGTAGACGCCGACCTCCTCCAGAGGCTCGTAGCCCTGGAAGCCGAGCATGTAGCCGCGCGGGACGTAGTGGCCCGCGGGCATCCGCTCGAGCACCACCGGCTCGACTCTCCGCATGCGCAGAAGTCGGGAGAGCGTCATCCCGACCATCCCGCCACCCACGATCACGACTCGCATCATCCGGCCCGGGAGACTAGCCGACGTCCACCCAGAGCGCCCGCACCGCGCCGCCGCCCACCTCGGCCCGCAGACGGGGCGCGGGCGCCCCCTCGCGACGGCCGGTCACCAGCCACCAGCGGCCGCCGTGCGGCCGGGCGCGCGGGTAGAGCGCGCGCATCTCGCGCACCGCGTCGCCGGGCGACAGGCCGCGCTGGGTGCGCCAGACCGGCGACGACAGGCGGGCCCAGCGCGCGACCGCAGCGTCCGACGCGCAGGGGTCGCCGCCTCCCGACAGGAGCACCGCCGCCCCCAGGGCGGGCCAGCGCGCCAGGCAGACCCCGCCCGCGCCGCCGGTCCGGCTCGCGGGCGCCCCGAGGCGGGCGATGCCGCCGGCCAGGTTCTCGCGGCGCAGCCGCCAGCCGGCCAGGTTGCCCGCCCCGGCGGCGGAGGTGCGCACCAGGAGCGGGCCGGCGGGGACGCCGCCCGGCGCGGGCGCGGGCGCCGGGACGGGCACGCCGTTGAAGGTCAGCATCGCGCGCCAGATCGCCAGCACCTTGGGGGCATAGGTCGTGCTGGTGGCCCAGTTGCCGTTGCCCATCATCTCCCAGAGCGGCGCCCTGCCCGGCGGGCGGACGTTGGCGAAGCGCGCGTCGACGACGGGCCGGGCGAGGGCGGCGGGGTCGGCGGTGGGGGAGGCGTAGGCCCAGAGGTGCTGGATGTGGGCCCGGATGCCGGTCTCCGGGTCGGGGAACCGCAGCCCCCGCTCGCAGGAGTCGCAGGCGCCGATGCCGCCGAAGTTGTTGTCGGCGGGCACCACCTGGCCGCCGTAGCGCAGGTGGCCGGTCTCGAGCATCGCCTGGGCGAAGGCGAGGTCGCCGCGCACCCCCTGCGCCGTCCCCTCCTCCACGAACAGCTCGGCGATGCGCGCGACGGGTGTGGGGCTGCGAGAGGCGGCGCCGGTCGACGCGTACCAGGCCGCGATCTGGGCTGGCCCCAGCGAGGATGCGCCGAGCACCGGGGTGCCCGACGGCGGCGGGGTGGGCGCCTGGGCGGCCGCCGTCGCGCAGAGCGCGGCGAGGGCCGCCGCGGCCGCCGCTAGTAGACCTCGGGGACGAACGTCTGGTCGCTCATCGGCGGCCGCACATAGCTGCCCTCGGGCTGGCGCGGCGGCAGCGTGACGGGCTTGGGCGAGAGGTCCTTGTAGGGGACCTGTGACAGAAGGTGGTGGATGCAGTTCAGCCGTGCGCGCCGCTTGTCGTCGGCGTTCACGACGTACCAGGGCGACTGCTTGGTGTCGGTGACGGCGAACATGTCGTCCTTGGCGCGCGAGTAGTCAACCCAGCGCTCGCGCGACTCCACGTCCATCGGGCTGAGCTTCCAGCGCCGCATCGGGTCCTCGTTGCGCCCCTGGAAACGGCGCTCCTGCTCCTCGTCGTTGACCGAGAACCAGTACTTGATGAGCTGGATACCCGAGCGCTTGAGCGCGCTCTCGAACTGCGGGCAGGTGCGCATGAACTCTTGGTACTCCTCCTCGGTGCAGAAGCCCATCACGCGCTCGACGCCGGCGCGGTTGTACCAGGAGCGGTCGAAGAGGACGATCTCGCCCGCGGCCGGCAGGAAGGGGACGTAGCGCTGGAAGTACCACTGGGTCTTCTCGCGCTCGGTGGGGGTCCCCAGCGCCACGACGCGGCAGTGGCGGGGGTTCACCCGCTCGTAGATCCGCTTGATGACGCCGCCCTTCCCGGCGGCGTCGCGGCCCTCGAAGATCACGACGATCTTCAGGCCCCGGTCGCGCACGAACCCCTGCATGATCACCAGCTCACGCTGCAGGTCCCTGAGCTCGCGATCGAACTCCTTGCGCTTCATCTTGGCGGACGGCTCGGCCGCCCGCGCCCGGCTCTTCTTCTTGGTGCTCATGGCGCCCCCGAGACGGTTCCGGTCATGTCGGCCTGGGCCTCGTCCCAGCGCGCCGCCAGGGCGAAGATCACCAGGACGCACAGCGCGACGACCAGGATGCTCCAGAGGGGGAACGCCGACAGGAAGGCCGCCTGCGCGACCGCGTTGAGGCCGACGACGACGATCCCCGTCCAGCGCGCCCAGGGCTTCCCCGTCACCAGCCCGAAGCCCGCCAGCAACAGGACGATCCCCCAGACGAGCATGATCCAGCCCCAGGCGGTGAAGTCGAACACCAGGAGCTCGTCCTCGCCCACGAGGAAGTAGTCGTCGCTGAAGATCGCGGCGAGGCCCTGGAGCAGGTTGTAGGCCCCGATCAGCATCATGATGATCCCCGCGAAGAGGATCCAGCCGCTCCAGAAGGCCGGGTTCACGCGGGCGACCCTAGCCGACCACGAGCCGGTGGAACAGGCGGTCGAGGGCCGCCGCGGGGTCGTCGCAGAGGCCGGTGTGCACCTCGGACGGCTGCACGGCCGTGCTCGCCGGCGCCACCAGCCAGTGGAAGCGCTGCGAGGGCGCGAGCGCGGCGATCGGCCCGGCCGCGGGGTCGCCCGCGGCGACCCGCGCGAGCCCGTCGAGGTGGCGGGCGAGCGCCGCGGCGTCCGCCTCGGGCCACAGCGCGCTCAGGCGCGCCTCGTCGAGGCTCACCCGGGCGCCGAGGAAGTCGCGCGTGGGGGCGAAGAGCACGACCCCGGCGTTCAGGCGCTCGCCGCGCTCCACGTCGGGCACCACGCGCAGCACCGCGTACTGGAAGGGGCCGTCAGCCACGGCGGGCCCGCTCGGCCTCGGCGGCGAACGCCCGCGGCCGCTCCAGCCGCCGCGCCAGGTAGTCGGCGTAGGCCCGGCGGCGCTCGGCCGGGCCGGCGCCCTCGCCTCCGCCCGCCAGCCACGCGTCGGGCACGAGGGCCACGACCTCGTCGACCGCACCGCCGCCCAGCGCGTCCGCCATCGCGCCGTTGACCTCGTCGATCGAGCATGCAAACGGGAGCAGGACGTGCTCGGCGATGGCCGGGAAGGGGTCGCGAGCACGCGGCGCGAGGTGCCAGGTGCGGTGGTGGAGGTAGAGCGCGGCGCCGTGGTCGATCAGCCACAGCCGGCCGTGCCACTCGAGCAGGTTGGGGTTGCGGGCGGTGCGGTCGACGTTCGTGAGCAGGGCGTCGAGCCAGACCACGGAGGCCGCGAGCGCCGGGTCGACCTCCGGCGGCGCCGCCGGGTCGAACGCGAGCGCGCCGGGCAGGAAGTCGAGCCCAAGGTTGAGCCCGATGCTCGCCTTCAGCAGGTCCTGGATCTCCTGGTCGGGCTCGGCCGGCGCGAGGGCGGCGTCGAGCTCGACGAACGCGATCTCGGGGACGGCCGGCCCGGCGCGTCGGGCGAGCTCGCCGGCGATCAGCTCGGCCACCAGGGCCTTGGGGCCCTGCCCGGCGCCGCGCATCTTCACGACGTACATGCCGTCGTCGTCGGCCTCGACCAGCGCCGGCAGCGATCCGCCCTCGCGCAGCGGCGCGGCATAGCGGGTCGCCCGCACCGTGCGGAGGGGAGTCGTCGCCGCGGTGCTCACCGCGACGAGATTATCCCGCGCCCGCCCGCCACCGCGCCGGGGGGCGAGCGACAGCTCCGCGAGCGAGGCGATGACGCGGTCGGCAGCGCCCAGGTCGCGCGCGTCATGGGTCGTGGCCACGGCGACCGTGGCGGCGCCGGCCGCCCGCGCCGCGGCGATGCCGGCCGGCGCGTCCTCGACGGCCACGCACCGCTCGGGCGCGACCCCGAGCAGGGCGGCCGCCCGCAGGTAGCCCTCGGGGTCGGGCTTGCCCCGGCGCACGTCGTCGGCGCTCACCAGCACCGCGGGCTCGGGCAGGCCGGCCCCGGCGAGCCGGGCCTGCGCCAGCGCGCGCCCGCAGGAGGTGACCACCGCGAGCCGGCCGGCCGGCCAGGCCGCCAGCAGCTCCGCGGCCCCGGCAGCGGCGCGGGTGCGGCCGGCCGCGTTAACCTGCCACCGCTCGACCCGCGCGGCCTCCGCGTCGAGGTCGAGCCAGGGCGCGACCGCCGCCACGACCTCGCGGCTGGGGCCGGCGAAGCTGGCCGCCAGCACCCGCGCCGGCGGCAGGCCGTGGCGGGCGGCGAACGCGCGCCAGGCCGCGTTGACCTCGTCGCGGGAGTGGACGAGCGTGCCGTCGAGGTCCAGCAGCAGGGCCTCCGGTGCGTGGCGTCTCACGCTGAGATGATTGCCCGATGAGCGACGGCCTGCGCGTGGCGGTGATCGGCTACGGCCTCGCGGGCCGAGCGTTCCACGCCCCGCTGATCGCCGCGACGCCGGGCCTCGTTGTCGCCGCGATCGTCACGGGCGACCCCGGCCGGGCCGCCGACGCCGCCCGCGAGCACCCCGGCGCCCGGCTGGCGGCGTCCGCCGACGAGCTCTGGGCGGACCCGGCCGGGCTCGACCTGGCGGTGGTGGCGGCGCCCAACCGCCATCACGTCCCGCTGGCGCGCGCGGCGATCGCCGCGGGGCTGGACGTCGTCGTGGACAAGCCGCTGGCGCCGACGGCCGCCGAGGGCCGGGCCCTGGCCGCCGAGGCCCGGGCCGCCGAGCGCTTCCTGACCGTCTTCCACAACCGCCGCTGGGACGGCGACTTCCTCACGCTCCGGCGGCTGCTGGCCGAGGGCGCCCTGGGGGAGCCGACGCGCCTGGAGTCGCGCTACGAGCGCTGGCGCCCCGAGGTCGACCCCGGCCGCTGGCGCGAGCGGGCCGACCCGGCCGAGGGCGGCGGCCTGCTGGCCGACCTCGGCAGCCACCTCATCGACCAGGCGATCGTGCTCTTCGGCCGCCCGGTGGCCGTGCACGCCGAGCTCGACGCGCGCCGGCCGGGCGCGCTGGTTGACGACGACTGCTTCGTGGCGCTGACCCACCCCGGCGGCGAGCGCAGCCACCTGTGGGCGAGCATGCTCGGCGCCGACGGCCCGCCGCGCTTTCGCGCCGTCGGCCTCGGCGGGGTCTGGGTGAAGCACGGCCTGGACGTGCAGGAGGCGGCGCTGCGCGCCGGGGCGCGGCCAGGTCCCGGCTGGGGCGCCGAGCCCGAGGCCCACTGGGGGCGGCTGTTCGACGGCGCGGGCTCGCGCGCCGTCCCGACCGAGCCCGGCGACTACCCGGCCTTCTACTCCGGGGTGGAGCGGTCGCTGCGCCGCGGGGCGCCGCCGCCGGTCGAGCCCGAGGACGCCGTCGCCGTGCTCGATGTCATCGAGGCGGCCCGCGCGGCGGCCGCGCGCCATACCTCGTGACATCGTGGCGATCGTTGCATAGGGTGTCGCCCTGATCCGCAGGAGCGGATCTCCGGACTGGCCCGGGACCGGGCCAACACGAAGGGGGGGCGTAAGTGAACCGTTCGGTGACGGGCCGGGCGTGCCTGGCGCTATTCGCAGCGGGCGCGCTGGCCTTCGGGCTCAGCGCGTGCGGGGACGACGACGACTCGAGTGGCGACACCTCGGGCGGCGCCGCGGCCGGCGGCGGCGGCAAGATCGCGCTGCTCCTGCCCGAGACGCAGAACGCTCGGTACGAGACGAAGGACCGCCCGCTCTTCGAGGCGAAGGTCGCAGAGCTCTGTCCCGACTGCGAGGTCCTCTACTCGAACGCCGACCAGGACGCCGCCAAGCAGCAGCAGCAGGCCGAGGCCGCCCTGACCAACGGCGCGCAGGTGCTGGTGCTGGACGCGGTTGACGCCGCCTCCACCGGGCCGATCGTCGCCCAGGCCAACGCCAAGGACGTGCCGGTCTTCGCCTACGACCGGCAGATCCCGGGCGAGGGGGTCGCGTACTACAACTCCTACGACAACGCCAAGGTCGGCGAGCTGCAGGCGACCTCGCTGCTCGACAAGCTCACCCAGGACGGCAACCAGGACGGGACGATCGTGATGGTCAACGGCGCCCCGACCGACAACAACGCCAAGCTCTTCAAGCAGGGCGCGCACTCGGTGTTCGACGGGAGCACGCTGAAGATCGGCTCGGAGAACGACGCTCCGAACTGGCTGCCCGCCGAGGCCCAGGCGTTCATGGACCAGGCGATCACCAAGCTCGGCAAAAACGGCTTCGTGGGCTCCTACAACGCCAACGACGGCACCGCCTCAGGGGCCATCGCCGCCATGAAGGCCGCCGGGATCGACCCGTTGACGATCCCGACCACCGGCCAGGACGCCGAGCTCGCCGCGATCCAGCGGATCCTCGCCGGCGAGCAGTACATGACGATCTACAAGGCCATCAAGCCGCAGGCCGAGGACGCGGCCACCATCGCCGTGGAGCTCCTCCGTGGCGAGGAGGTGACGGTGGCGACCGAGCCGGTGAGCAACGGCACGATCGACGTGCCGAGCATCATCTACGACCCCGTCGTGATCACGAAGGAGAACGTCAACGACACGATCGTGGCGGACGGGTATTGGACGGTGGAGGAGATCTGCACGCCTGCCTACGAGCAGGCCTGCGCAGACGCCGGGATCCAGTAGGCGGACCATCGGCGCGCCGGGCGGGGCAGCGATGCCCCGCCCGGCGGCCCTGCCACCAGAGGACATCCATCCATGACCGTTCCCGTTCTCGACCTCCGCGGCGTCAGCAAGAGCTTCGGCGCGGTGCAGGCCCTCGCGGACGTTCACTTCCACGTTGACGCCGGAGAGGTGGTGGCACTCGTCGGCGACAACGGGGCGGGGAAGTTGACCCTGATCAAGGCGGTCTCGGGCGTCGGCCTCGCCGACTCGGGCGAGTTCCGCTTCCTCGGCGAGCCGGCACGAATCGCCGGCCCCCAGGACGCCACCGCCCTGGGCATCGCGACCGTCTACCAGGACCTGGCGCTGGCCGACAACCTCGACGTCTCCGCCAACCTCTACCTCGGCCGGGAGCGCTACCTCCCCGGACCGACCCGGTGGATCCGCATGCTGAACGACCTCGGCATGGAGCGGGAGTCGGGCGAGCTCATCCGCTCGCTCTCGTCTCGGATCCCGAGCGTCACCACGCCGGTCGCCTCGCTCTCGGGCGGGCAGCGCCAGATCGTGGCGATCGCGCGCTCGCTGCTGGGCGAGCCGAAGCTGGTGATGCTCGACGAGCCCACGGCGGCCCTGGGGGTCGCCCAGACGAAACAGGTGCTCGACCTCATCCTCAAGCTCAAGCAGCGCGGCCTGGCGGTGGTGGTGATCAGCCACAACCTCACGGACGTCTTCGAGGTGGCCGACCGCATCGTCGTGCTCTACCTCGGGCGCAACGCCGGCGACTTCACGCGCACCGAGACCACCCGCGAGGAGGTCGTCGGCGCGATCACCAGCGGCCCGGGCGCCGCGGCCGGGACCGACGACGGCGGCGAGGCGGTGCCGGCATGACCACCGCCGAGCGCGACCCGCGCCTGGAGGTCGACCCCGAGGGGCTCGCCGGCCTGTGGACCCGGTTCACGCGGCGCGTGCGCCAGGGGGAGCTGGGCTCGCTGCCGGTCATCATCGGCCTGATCGTGATCTGGCTCTACTTCTCGCTGTCCGCGGAGAACTTCCTCACCTCGGGCAACCTCACCAACCTGATGCTGCAGATCACCCCGCTCGGCATCATCGCCGTCGGGGTCGTGCTGGTGCTGCTGCTGGGCGAGATCGACCTGTCCGTCGGGGTCGTGAGCGGCGTCGCGGCCGCCTGCATGGCGGTGCTCAGCGTCAACCACGGCTGGTCCGGCTGGCCGGCGATGCTGGTGGCGGTGTTCGTCGTCGGCACGGGCATCGGCCTCTTCCAGGGCGCGTTCGTCGCCTACCTCCAGGTGCCGTCGTTCGTGGTGACCCTGGCCGGCCTGCTGGGCTTCCAGGGGCTGCTGCTCTACGTGCTCGGCGATACGGGCACCATCAACATCACCGACAGCGCGATCCTCGACCTGGCGAACACGTTCTACTCCGACGCGGTCGGCTGGATCATCGCCATCGTGCTGCTGGTGCCCTACGTGCTGCTGACGCTCTGGGGCTACCGGCGGCGCGCCGCGTCGGGGCTCGAGACCATTCCGATCGTCCTGCTCGCGCTGCGCATCGCCGTCGTCGTGCTCGGCACGCTGGCGGCCGTGGCCGTGCTGAACGACGACCGGGGCGTGCCGCTGGCGGTGCTGATCTTCATCGGGATCGTGATCCTGGTGGACTTCATCACCCGGCGCACGGCCTTCGGCCGGCACGTCTTCGCGGTCGGCGGCAACGCCGAGGCGGCCCGGCGGGCGGGCATCTCGCTCCCGCGGATCCGGCTGATCGTGTTCGCGGCGTGCTCCACGCTCGCGGCGATCGGCGGCGTGATGGCGGCCTCGCGCCTGTTCGCGGTCAACCAGGGCTCGGGCGGCGGCACCGTGCTGCTGAACGCCATCGCGGCGGCCGTCATCGGCGGCACCAGCCTGTTCGGCGGGCGCGGCACCGCCTGGTCGGCGCTACTGGGTGCCCTGGTGATCGGCTCGATCTCCAACGGGATGGACCTGAAGGCGTTCGACTCCGACGTCAAGTTCATGGTGACCGGCGCGGTGCTGCTGCTGGCCGTGACGGTGGACGCCACGGCGCGGCGCGGGCGGAGGTCCGCCGGGCGGGCCTAGGCTCGACGCGGACCGGGACGGCTGGTGCCCGAGTCGTCGGGCGCCACCCGCCGGTGCTCGACGCGCTGCGCCCACTCCTCGCGCAGCACCGGCCAGCGGGCCAGCGCGTCGGCGTGGCGCAGGTACCAGAGCAGGTCGGCCCGGGCGCGGAGGCGGGGGTCCTCGGGGGGCCCGGGCGGCGGAGCGTTCGCCATTGACCGGAATGTTGCCTCCATTACCGGCAGATCGGTAACATCCCTTGCGCCTCCCCGGCGTGGAGACGACCCCTGCCGGTCGTGCGCTCGGCGGGCGAACGCGGGCGAACCGACAAGGGGGCGCTTTGGCACGAAGGAGCGTGGTGATCCGGCTTGCCGGGGAGTCCGGCGAGGGGGTCATCTCCTCGGGCGACATCCTCACCCAGGCCGCGGCCCGGGGCGGGTACTGGACCCAGACCTTCCGCACCTACCCCGCCGAGATCAAGGGCGGCCCGTGCATGTACCAGGTGCGCATGGGCGACGAGAGGATCTACAGCCACGGCAAGCACGTGGACCTGCTCGTCTGCTTCAACCAGGAGGCCTGGGACCTGCACGGGGACGCGCTCGGGCCCGAGGGCGTGATCCTGTTCGACGACACCGCCGTCGAGATCCCCGACGAGTACCTGACCCGCGCGCGGCCGGTGCGCATGGAGAAGCTCGCCAAGGAGATCGGCGGCTCCCTGCGCGCGAAGAACATGGTGGCCGTCGGCGCCGTCTCCGGGGTCATCTCGTTCGACACCACCCCCATCGAGGAGCTCGTGCTGCGCCGCTACGCCCACAAGCAGGGCGTCGCCGACGCGAACATCGCCGCGCTGCGCGCGGGCCACGACGAGGGCGGCGACCTCATCGGCTCGCTGGCGATCGTTGACCCGGTCGAGGTGGAGGAGGACCGCGTCCTGATGTCGGGCAACCAGGCGATCGCGCTCGGCGCCGTCGCCGCCGGGGTGCGGTACTTCGCCGGCTACCCGATCACGCCGGCCTCGGACATCCTCGAGTGGCTGTCGGCCAAGCTGCCGCAGGTCGGCGGCATCACGATCCAGTGCGAGGACGAGATCGCCTCGCTGTCTTCCGTCCTCGGCGCGTCCTACACGGGCGTGAAGGCGATGACGGCCACCTCCGGCCCGGGCCTGTCGCTGATGACCGAGATGCTGGGCTACGCCGGCACCGCCGAGATCCCCTGCGTGATCATCGACGCCCAGCGCGGCGGCCCTTCGACCGGACTGCCCACCAAGACCGAGCAGTCGGACCTGCAGCACGCGCTCTACGGCGGCCACGGCGAGGCGCCCCGGGTGGTCATCGCGCCGGTCACGGTCGAGGACTGCTTCTGGTCGACCATCGACGCGTTCAACTACGCCGAGCGCTACCAGGTACCCGTGATCCTGCTCACGGACCAGGGGCTCGCCACGCGGATGGAGGTCATCAACAAGCCCGACCTCTCCAAGGTGGAGCTCTGGGAGCGCCGGACGTCGGCCGGCCGGGACGGGGACTACAAGCGCTACGAGATCACCGACGACGCGGTCTCGCCGATGGGGATCCCCGGCGAGGAGGGCGGCCAGTACGTGGCGACGGGCATCGAGCACGACGAGCTCGGCCACCCGGCCTACACGCCCGAGAACCACGTGGCCATGCAGACCAAGCGCTGGGCCAAGCTCGCGCCGCTCGCCAACGGCGCCGCCCGCCACGAGACCGTGGGCGACGAGCGCCCCGAGATCGCGGTCATCGGCTTCGGCTCCACCTACGGCCCGGTGCGAGAGGCGGTCGAGGCGGCCCGGGAGCAGGGCCTGTCGGTCGGCGCCTTCTACCCCCGCGTGCTCGGGCCCTTCCCGGTCGACGCGGTCGGCGCGTTCGTCGGCGCGGCCCGCCGGGTGATCGTGCCCGAGGTCAACTTCACCGGCCAGCTCGCGCGCCTGGTGCGCGGCGAGTGCGGCGTCCCCGTCGAGAGCCACGCCAAGTCCGACGGCCTCCCCTTCACCGCCGAGGACATCCTCGACGTGATCACCGAAAGGACCCCCAGTTGAGCACCGAGCCGGCCAAGCGCAAGCCCGCCGACTACAAGTCGGACCTCAAGCCGATCTGGTGCCCCGGCTGCGGCGACTTCGGTGTTCTCGCGTCCCTCTATCGCGCGTTCGCCGAGCTCGATCTCGACCCGGCGCGGACGGTGGTCGTATCCGGCATCGGCTGCTCCAGCCGCCTCCCGGGCTTCGTCACCACCTACGGCTTCCACTCGCTGCACGGCCGCCCGCTGCCGGTGGCGATGGGCGTGAAGCTGGCGAACCCGGACCTCAACGTCATCGCGGTCGGCGGCGACGGCGACGGGTTTGCGATCGGCGCCGGCCACTTCCCCCACGCCGCCCGGCGCAACGTCGACATCACCTACCTGGTGATGGACAACGAGATCTACGGCCTCACCAAGGGCCAGGTGTCGCCCACCTCGCTCACCGAGCAGAAGGCGCCCTCCACCCCCTGGGGCAACCTCGAGACGCCGCTCAACACGCTGGCGTTCGCGGTCGCGTCGGGCGCGTCGTTCGTGGCGCGCGGCGCGTCCTTCAACACCAAGGTGCTCACCGAGCTGATCGTGCAGGCGATGGAGCACCGGGGCTTCTCGTACATCGACGCCCTCTCGCCCTGCGTGGTGTTCAACAACCACCAGGAGGAGTGGAAGGAGCTCGTCACCGACGTGGAGCCCGACCACGACGTCACCTCCAAGACGGCGGCGTTCGACCTCGCCCTGCGCGGGGGCTTCAAGCTGGGGATCCTCTACCGTGAACAGCGTGCCACGCTGGAGGAGAAGTACCGCGCGCTCGTCGACGCCTCCAAGGACAGCGACCTGGCGACGATGCTCGAGGGCTTCAACGCCCGCAAGGGCGCGGCGATCGGCAAGCCCACGACGTAGCGGAGCCCCGCGGCGATGACGCGGCGGATCGCCGCCGTCATCGCCGCGATGGTGGTGGCCGCAGCGGTGGCCGCCGGATGCGGGGAGGATGCCGCCGAGCCGGCGCCGGCGCCCGACGCCTTCGTGCGGGCGCCGTACCTGACCCGCGTGGGCGAGACGACCGCGCGGCTGCGCTGGATCGCCCGCGACGGCGCGGCCGTGCGGATCGAGGCCGTCGCCGGTGACGGACCGCCCGTCCGGGCCCGCGGCGGTGACCTGACCGGCCTCCGGCCCGACACGCGCTACGACTGGACGGCGACGGTCAACGGGGCCGAGGCGGCGTCCGGAACCGTCACGACGGCGCCGACCTCGCTCGACCGCCCCCTCGACCTGATCTTCTTCGCCGACTACGGCGCGCCCAACGACGACTTCCGCGCCGTCGCGGCGCTCGCCGCCGCCGAGCGCCCGCGCCTGCTGGTGACCGGCGGCGACAACGCCTACGTCGCGGCGCTCCCCCAGCTGCTCGACGACCAGATCTTCCGCCCCCTGCGCGACGTGCTCGGCAGCGCCCCCAACTACGGCGTCGTCGGCGACCACGACATCGTCTTCGAGAGCGGGCAGCGGGCGCTGGTGAACGCGTTCGAGTGGCCCGGCGACGGGGAGCGCTACGACCTGCGCTACGGCCCGGTGCAGGTGGTGGGGCTGGGGTTGCGGGGCGACCCCGGCGACGTCGCCTTCGCCGAGCGCGCGCTGGCGCGGCCCGGGCCGCTCGCGCGATTCGTGGTCGTGCACCAGCCGCTCAAGGCCGGCGACCCGCTCCTGCCGGTCATCGCCGCCGCCGAGGTGACGGCCGTGCTGTCCGGCCACCTCCACGCCTACGAGCGGCGCGCGCGGCCGGAGGTCCCCGGCGTCCCGTTCCTCACGGTCGGGACGGGCGGCGGGCCCGTCAACGACGAGCGCACGCCGCGGAGCGAGGACGCCCTGGTGTACGTGCGCGAGTTCGGGCTCCTGCGGGTGCGCCTGACGAGCGAGCGCGCCGACTACGAGTTCGTGGACGTCAACGGCCGGGTGCGCGACCGCGCCTCGGCGCCACTGACGCCCTGACGTCTCGCCGTTCGGCTAGTGCGCCGGCGGCCCGGTGGTGACAGCCTCGGGGGATGCGCGCCGCCGTGGCCGAGCGCCCCGCCCGCATCGCGCGCCGCCTGCGCAGCGCGGCCCAGGCGCACGACGCTCCGGTCTGGCGGGTGGCCCTGCGCGCCGCGCGGCTGCAGCGCGGCGGGTGGCGGATGGGCGAGGCCGCGACCCTGGGCCTTCTCGACCCTCACATGGAGCTCCGCGAGTTCCCGTGGGCGGTCCGGGCCGCCGAGCTGGAGCGGTTGCAGGAGGCCCTCAACCCCGCGCGGGCCGTGCCCATGGCCGAGGACAAGCGCCGCTTCTCCGAGGCCTGCGTCCGGCACGGGCTGCCGGCGGCGCGGCAGGTCGCGGTCCTCGAGCGGACGGGCGACCGGGCGGCCACCGCCTGCGCGTGGGCGGTGGCGCTGGAGCGCACCGCGCCCGAGGGCCTGGTGGTCAAGCCGGCCGAGGGCCACCGCGGCCTCGGGGTGCGGGTGCTGCGGCGCGCCGCCGGCGGCGTGCGCGACCACGCCGGGCGGACGGCGTCATGGGGGTCGCTGGCCGGCGATCTGGCCGCCGCGCCCTGGACCGCCTACGTGGTGCAGGAGCGCCTGCGCCCCCACCCGGACCTGGCGCGGATGAGCGGCCACGACCTGGTGCACACCCTCCGGCTGGTGACGCTGCTCGACGGCGGCGACGCCCCGCGGATGATCGCCGCGCGGATGCGCGTCGCCTCCGGCGGCCAGCCGGTTCGACTCCTTCCGCGCGGGCGCGACCGGCAACCTCTCGGCCGTGGTGCGCGACGACGGCACCCTCGGCATGCCCCTGCGCCTGAGGGCGAGCGGCTTCGGCCTGGAGCGCACCCCGCGCCACCCCCGCACCGGCGTCGCCCTCGAGGGCTTCCCCGTTCCGGGGTGGGACGCCGCCCAGGCGCTCGCGCGCGACGCCGGACGGGCGTTCGCCCCGCTGCGTACGATCGGCTGGGACATCGCGCCGACCCCGGAGGGCCCAGCGCTGATCGAGGCGAACGCATGGTGGAGCTTCCTCCCGGAGCCCGGCCCCTGGGGCGATCCCACGGTGGCCGCGCTGCGTGAGGCCGTCCTCCGGCGGAGCGCGCGCCGGGCGTGACCTCCGAGCCCGTGGTTCGGCCGCTCCGCATCGCGGGGCGGCTTCGCGGCGCCGCCGAGGCGCACGACGCCCCCGTGTGGCGCGTGGGCCTGCGGGCGGCGCGCCTGCGGCGCGAGGGCTGGCGCCTGGGGGAGGCCGCATCTTTCGGCCTCCTCGACCCGCGCCTCGACCTCGGGTCGGTCGGCTGGACGATCCCGGCGACCGAGATGGAGCGCCTGCAGGAGGCGCTGAACCCGGGGGAGGCGGCCGCCCTCGCCGAGGACAAGCGCCTCTTCGCGGCGGTCTGCGCCCGCCACGGCCTGCCCGCCGCGCGCCAGGTCGGGGTGCTCGAGCGCAATGGCGACGGCCCCGCCACCGCGGCCGCCTGGGCGGCGGCGCTCGCTCGCGACGCCCCGGACGACCTCGTCGTCAAGCCGTCCGACGGGCACCGGGGCCTCGGCGTGCGCGTGTTGGCACGGGCCGACGAGGGAGTCGCCGACGACGCCGGGCGGGCCATCGCGTGGGACGCCCTCGCCCGCGAGCTGGCCGCCGACCGCTGGCGGTCCTACGTCGTGCAGGAGCGGGTGCGCCCCCACGCCGAGCTCGAGCGGATGAGCGGCACCGAGGTGCTGCACACGCTGCGGATGGTCGCGCTTCGGGGCCCGGACGCGCCGCCGCGCCTGCTCGCGGCGCGCCTGCGCATCCCGGCGGGGCACCTGCCCGTCAACTCGTTCCGCGCCGGCACGTCCGGCAACCTGGCCGCGGCGGTGCGCGGCGACGGGACCCTGGCGCTGCCCTTCACGGCCCGGCCCGGCGGGTTCGGGCTGGACCCGGCCCCCGTCCACCCGCTGACCGGGGTGACCCTGGAGGGCTTCCCCGTGCCCGGCTGGGAGGACGCCCGGGAGCTGGCGCTGCGCGCGGTCGAGGCCTTCGCGCCCCTGCGGGCCGTCGGGCTCGATGTCGCGCCCACGCCCGGGGGTCCGATGCTGATCGAGGCCAACGCCTGGTGGCGGTGGATCCCGGACCCGCGCGCGGGCGACGAGCCCGCGTTCGCAGCGCTGCGCGCGGCGGCCGCCGGCTGCCCCTAGGACGCGGCCTCCGGGTCGCCGATGCCATGCTCGGCGGCGTCAACGTCCTCGACCTCGACGGTCACCAGGACGCCGCGCGGGCTCGCGGAACGCGGCGGGGGCGCTCTCGTGGTCGCCGGCCACGAAGGCGATCTGCAGCCGGGGGCGACGGGGGTCGTGCAGCAGCACGTACCAGTCGCTGCCGCAGACCGGCTCCAGGCCCAGCAGGCCGGCGTAGAAGTCGCGCGACTCGGGCAGGCGGGCCGACACGACGTCGGGGAAGAGGGCGTTCACGGTGCCTCCGATCGGTCGAGTGGGATGGAGATGCGCGTCGCCAGCTCCGGGGCGGGCACCCGGGCCGGGTCGGAGAGGTAGGTCTCGCGCACGGGCCCGGCCGGCTCCCCGCCGCGCTCGTGGGGGCGGCAGGGCGCGCGGCAGCTCCTACCTGTTCCGCACCTTCTCGTCGGCCGTGGCCACCGCCTCGGCCATCGCGGCCCGCACGGCGGCGACCCGCCGGGCGAGCTCGGGGTCGGAGACGGCGAGGATCTGGGCGGCCAGGAGGCCGGCGTTGCGGCCGCCGTCGATGGCCACCGTCGCCACGGGGACGCCCCGCGGCATCTGCACGATCGACAGCAGCGAGTCGAGCCCGTCGAGCGCCGTGCTGCGCACCGGCACGCCGATCACCGGCAGCGTCGTGACGGCGGCGAGCATGCCCGGCAGGTGGGCGGCCCCGCCCGCGCCGGCGACGATCACGCGCAGGCCCCGGTCGGCGGCCTGGGCGCCGTAATCCATCATGTCGCGCGGGGTGCGGTGCGCCGAGACCACGCGCAGCTCGTGGGGAACGCCGAGCTCCTTGAGCACGTCGCCGGCGCCGCCGACGACGGGCAGGTCGCTGTCGCTGCCCATCACCACGCCGACGAGCGGAGGGCCGGCCGGCTTCACAGCCCCACCGCCGCCGCCGCGCGCCGGGCGCGCGCGAGCGCGTCGCCGGCCGTCTCCCCGAGGGCCGTGACGTGCCCCATCTTGCGCCCGGGCCGCACCTCGGCCTTGTCGTAGAGGTGCAGGTGGGCGCCCGGCACCGCCAGTGGTCCGCGGACCGCGGGCCGCGCGGGGCCCGTGCGCGAGCCGAGCAGGTTGACCATCGCCGCGGCGCGCGCGCGCAGGGCGACGTCGCCGAGGGGCAGGTCGAGGACCCCGCGAAGGTGGTTCTCGAACTGCGACGTCTCGGCCGCCTCGATCGTGTAGTGGCCCGAGTTGTGCGGGCGCGGGGCGAGCTCGTTCACGAGCACCTCGCCGCGGGGCGCGAGGAACATCTCCACGCCGGTCACCCCCAGCCCGTTCGCCGCCGCGGCGGCGGCCCGGGCCACCTCGGCGGCGCGGCCGGCCGCGTCGGCGGCGATCGGCGCGGGGGCGATGACCTCGTGGCAGACGTGGTTCGCCTGGACCGTCTCCACCACCGGATAGGCGGCCTCGGCGCCGCTGGGCGTCCGCGCGACCATGACGGCCAGCTCGCGCTCGAAGGGCACCAGCCCCTCGGCGAGCACGCCGTCGCCGGCGTCGAGGCGGCCGAACGCGGCACGGGCCTCGTCCTCGTCCGCGCAGGTGGCGTTGCCGTAGCCGTCGTAGCCCAGCCGCCGCGCCTTGAGCATGAGCGGCCACCCGAGGTCGCGGCCGGCGGCGGCCAGCTCCGAGGCGGCCTCGACCACGGCGAAGCGCGCCGTCGGCAGCCCGGCCCCGCGCAGCAGCTCCTTCTGCAGCGCCTTGTCCTGCACGGTCGCGAGCGAGCCGGGGTCGGGGCGCACGGGCGTCCCGGCCTCCTGCACGGCGGCCAGCGCCGCCGCGTCGACGAACTCGTTCTCGAGCGTCACCACCCCGCACGCCGCGCCCAGGCGCGCGACCGCCTCGGCGTCGCGCCAGTCGCCCTCCACCAGCCCGGCCGCCATCGGCGCCGCGGGCTCGTCCGGCCGGCCCAGCACCGCCACCCGGATCCCGAGCGGCCAGGCGGCCAGGCAGGTCATGCGGGCGAGCTGGCCCGCGCCCGCGATGCCGACGTCGTAGGCCGGCGCGCCCGGCGGTTCGCTTGGGGCTCGCGTGGTGGCCGGCTGGGCGACGGGCACCGGCGCCACGCTATCAGCGGCCTCGCCCGGGGCGGCCGGCCCGGTCAGAATGGGGCATCGACCCCGTCCCCCTCAGCCGCGAGCGCGTGGCGGAGGCCCGCGCCGCGGGCGCCGACCTCGTCGTCCAGACGCCGGTGCTGAGCTCGCGATCACTGTCCGAGGTTCTCGGCGGCCCCGTGGTGCTGAAGGCCGAGAACCTCCAGCGCACCGGGTCGTTCAAGCTGCGCGGGGCGCTCAGCGCGATCGCGCGGCTGCCCGCGGGCGTCCACACCCTGGTGGTGGGATCGGCCGGCAACCACGCCCAGTCGGTCGCCTACGCGGCGCGCGCGCGGGGACTGGCCTGCGAGGTGCACATGCCGGCGCGGGCGGCGCTCTCCAAGGTCGCCGCCGTCGAGGCCTTCGGCGCGACGGTGCACATCGGAGGCGCCGGGGTCGACGAGTGCGTCGAGGCCGCCCGGGCCCGCGGCGCCGCGCCCGGGATGGCGTTCCTGTCGCCCTTTGACGACGCGGACGTGATCGCCGGGCAGGCGACCCTCGGCGCAGAGCTGTGCGAGCAGGTGCCCGACCTCGCGCAGGTCGTGCTGCCGGTCGGGGGAGGGGGCCTCTGCGCCGGGGCGGCGGCGGCGATCCGAGACGCGTGCCCGGGCGCGCGGATCGTCGGTGTGCAGGCCGAGGCGTGCGCCGCGATGCCGGCGTCGCTCGCGGCGGGGGAGCCCGTGCCCGCGAGCGCGGCCCCCACGATCGCCGACGGCATCGCCGTGGCGGTCCCGGGCCGGCTCACGCTCCCTCTGATCCGGCGCCACGTCGACGAGATCGTGCTGGTCAACGACGATGCGGTGGCCGCGGCGATGGTGCTCCTCCTCGAGCGCGCCAAGCTCGTCACCGAGGGCGCCGGCGCCGTCGGGGTCGCCGCCCTGCTGACGGGCAGGCTCGCCCCTCCGGCCGCCGGGACCACCGCGATCATCCTCTCGGGCGGCAACGTCAACGCCGGGCTCCTCGCCGAGCTGACCCGCCGGAACGAGACGCTCGCCGGCCGGCGGCTGAGGGTGTTCGTGCGCGTGCCCGACCTGCCGGGCGGCCTCGCCGGGCTGCTCAGCGCGATCGCCGGCGAGGGGGGCAACGTGATCGAGGTCGAGCACGTGCGCGAGGGCGTGGCGCTCGGGGTGCGCCAGACGGGCATCGGACTGGTGCTCGAGACGCGCGGCGCCGATCACGCGCGGCGGCTGCTCGACGCCGTGCGGGCGGCCGGCTTCACCCTCGAGGCGGCCGGCCCGGCAGCCGAGGCCGGGGCCGAGAGGCCGCTTGGTACACTCGGCGACTCGCGGGGCGCTTAGCTCAGTTGGGAGAGCACCAGCTCGACAAGCTGGGGGTCACTGGTTCGAGCCCAGTAGCGCCCATCGCCAGAAGCCTCATTACCAGCAGTGTCTCGGCCCGTTCGGCACCCGCCCGCCGAGGGAGCGGAGGATGTCTGGGGACGTTGCGGGACATTGCGCGAACGTCCAGGACGACCACGCTCGCCGCTTCAGCGTTTCTTGACGGCGGCAAGCTCGGCGCCGCAAGCGCCCTACACGTCGAGGATGTCGTCCCCCGGGGGGCGCGGGGACCGGTGGCGGTCAGGAGCCGGCGTGCTCGGTCTCGGGAGCTCCCAGCTCGGCCAACGCCAGCGCCGGCGTCGGTCGCCCCGGCGACCGCTGTCGAGCGCGGCTCTGAGGCCGTCGTCCAGATCGTCGGCGAGGTGGGCGATACAGGCGATCGCCAGGACGAGAGCGCGTACATCCGGCACGCCGAGGATCCGGTGCTCGAGCGCGATTGTTCTGGCCTGTTCGTCGAGCCAGAGGCTGCCGATCGGACCATCGCGGTTCAGCGCGTTCAGGTGAAGAAGCACCCCGCGCTCATGGGCGCGCCGCACATTGAGTCGGTCGAGCACCGTGGCTCGAATCAGCGTCAGCGGCTGACCCAGGGCGGCGCCCACGGAAATCGCCACCACCCCGCTCCCCTGGCTCACGAGGACCTCTCCATCACCCGTCTTCGCGTCCAAGCCCGCCGCCTCGAGGAGATCCTTCAACTGATCGAGCGCCTCCGTCACGATGACCGCCGTCTGCGGGGCACCACATCGACCTCGAGCCGCTTCCTTCCGCGGACGAAACCGAGCCGGCACGGGCGTCCGATCGCGCCTCTGTCGAGAAGGCGAAAGAGATCGCCAGGCTCATCGACCACGTGGCCATCGAAGGCGGTGACCACGTCCCCCTTCCGAATGCCGGCGTTCGCGGCGGGCGTGCCGAGGGCCGGGGTCTCGGTGACCTGGGCGCCCCCGGTCCGGCCGAAGCGCTTGCGCGCGCCGGCATCGAAGCTGACCCGGCGCGTGCGGGCGCCGATGCTCGCGCGCCGGATTGTGCCGTCCGGGCTCGCGTAGAGCTCGTCCAGGATCATCCGCACCGTCTCGGCCGGCACGGCGAAGCCGATCCCCTGGCCCCGCGTGCCAATGGTGTTCACCCCGACGACCAGACCATCGTGGCCGATCAAGGGGCCGCCGGAATTGCCGGGGTTGATCGGGGCGTCGGTCTGGATCATGTTGTCGATCGGCACGCGCCCCCATGAGGGCATCGTGCGGTCGAGCGCGCTCACGATGCCGGTCGTCACGGTCGCCTCCCAGCCGTGCGGGCTCCCGACAGCGATCACGGGCTCTCCCACGCGCACCAGGCGAAGCGGCCGCAGGCCGAGAGCGGGGCAGCCGACGTCGATCTCCAGGACAGCCAGATCGGTCGGCGGATCGATGGCGCGCACCCGGGCCTCGTGCTGGGTGCCGTCCTGAAAGCCCACCGTGCATGCCGCCTCGGGATCGCCGACCACGTGCGCATTGGTCACCAGCACGGTCGTCTGCGATTTCGACGGCGCTGCGACGACGAAAGCCGAGCCCTGGCCATGAGCTACAGAGATCTGTGCGACCGAGGGCAGCACGACGTCGATGAGATCAGGGACGCTCAGGGCGATGGTCGTCGGACTCGTCGCTCCGGGGCCGCCGGCGACTCCGGCCGTCTGCTCGGGGACGAGCCGTAGGGTGAGCATCTCCCATCGGCGGGCATGGGCGAGCGCCGGCTCGACCGCGAGCCCAGCGGTCCGAAGTGCCCGAGTCATCCGATCGCGGGTCTCGCGGTTGAGCCAGCGGACGTCGAAGAACTCCATCACGCGGCTCATCCTCAGCTCGAGCATGTTCCTTGCCGCGCGACGCGTCTGTTCGGCCAGCACTCCGGCGGCGACGTGGTCGCCGGCACCCAGCCTCAGCTCGCTGCCGGTGGCGCTCGAAGCGCGGAACCTCCACCCGATCAGCCGGTGGCGGGAGGTCGTCGTCGTGGTCTGCAAGGAGCCGATGTGCCTGCCTCCGTTGGGCGGAGCCCGTGGGCTGGGTCGCTGTCCCCTCGGCTGCGGCGCGGCGAGACTTGAGCCGTGGGACGAGATATGTCCGTGCTTTAACGCACGGGTCACGGCCTCGCGCGTCGATCTGAGTGCGCCCCCCCGCACGAGCGCTCCTCCTTCTTGGGGCAGTGGCCAGTCTGGCCTACTGGCGCCCGGACGCTGGCGGCCTACCCGGGTGTGTTGACCAACGGTGGCTCGGCATCGGCCGCGTGTGGCTCCTTCGCCCTGCGAGACCACCCGTATCGGGGACTGCGACAGCGCACAATCATGGCCGGCCGTCGTCGTCGTGGTTCGCGGCGGGATCGTCACCGCCCTAATTCGCCGGTCGGCGCGGCCGGCGATTAGGAGGTCGGCCGCTACTGCGGCCACGACCGAACAGTCGCCTGCCTCCAGTTCGAGTTCGAGACGATCGCCCATCCTCCACTCGTCGCGCCTGACAGCGACGACCGGGATGGCGATGGGATCGCGTGCGAGTAGGGTGCCAATCGCGCCCTCGCGTCGAATCGGAGGCAGCGATCGTGCTGGGTGGTGAGTGCCTCGGTCACCTCGAAGGCCCTCGACCGTGACCACGAGAGTCGATGCCCGCACCGCGGAAGGCGTGGTGCGCGCCTACCACGAAGAGCGACTCGCGCGTCAGGACGTGGCGAGCCGTTTCCACATCAGCCCAGGAAGGGTCGAGGGCCTCCTCTGGGAATGGGAGCCGCAGGTGTACCCACACGTGCACCTCGAGCGGACGCCACAGGAGATCGTGGCGGCCCGCGACGGCCGTCTCGCGCCCACTCGTCTTCTCGATCGCGACCACCCCAAGCTGCGCTGGGAGCGGATCGCCTACCGCGCGGGCATCACGGCCCCAGAGGTTCGGCGGCTGTACGAGCAAGTCAAGGGGGCCGGCGCGGCGCGGCGCAGCTACACGGGCAAAGGCCGTCGCTTCGAGGGGATGGATTGAGTGGGGCCGCCGCGCCCGGATCCACCCCGTCGCCCACGAGTCGCCCTCAACGTCCATCGGTCGTCAACTGCGTGCTTCGGTAGGCCTGCGCCATCACGATCGTGGACCCGCCCCTCCTGCCTCACGGCCCGATCATGATGAGTCGCACGTGAGCGTGTTCCCGGACGACATCGATGCGCCGCCGCGGAGCTGGGTCGAGCGCGCGTATCCCAAGCTCATCCGCTTCAACCGGCTGGACAAGGGCGGGCACTTCGCCGCCTGGGAGCAGCCGGAGCTGTTCACCTCGGAGCTCCGGACCGCCTTCGGGTCGCTCCGCTAGGAGAGCCAGGGGGGCGCTCAGACCAGGGACTTCCACAGGCGCGACGGACGGTCGAGCGCTCCAGGCTCGTCATCACCACAATCTCTACGAAGGAGGACCACCATGCGCCACCGTCGCGGCATCCGCGATCCGGCCGTTCACGGTTCAGATCCCCGAGGCCGACCTCGACGAGCTGCGCAGGCGCGTCGCCGCCGTGCGCCTGCCCAGCAAGGAGCTCGTCGCCGATCGCTCGCAGGGCGTCCAGCTCGCGACGATCCGGGCGCTCGCGGACTACTGGGCGAACGAGTACGACTTCGGGCGCGTGGAGGCGAGGCTGAACGCGCTGCCGCAGTTCACGACCGAGATCGACGGGGTGGACATCCACTTCATCCACGTCAGGTCGCGGCACGAGAACGCGTTGCCGCTGATCATGACCCACGGTTGGCCCGGCTCGGTCATCGAGCTGCTCGAGACCGTCGGCCCGCTGACCGACCCGACCGCGCACGGTGGGCAGGCGGAGGACGCGTTCCACCTCGTGCTGCCGTCCCTGCCCGGCTACGGCTTCTCCGGCGAGCCCGCCGACCTCGGCTGGAACGCCGGCCGCGTCGCGCAGGCCTGGGCGGAGCTGATGCACCGCCTCGGCTACACCCGCTATGTCGCCCAGGGCGGCGACGTGGGCGCCCTCGTCACCGACGTGATGGGACGCCAGGCGCCCGAGGGGCTGCTCGGCATCCACATGAACCTGCTCGTGACGGTGCTGGCCGGCGCCCCAGCCGGCGGAATCCGAGCAGGAACGCGCGGCGGCGGCCCAGCTCGCCACATTCAGGGAGGACGGCTTCGGCTACTTCCTGGAGATGGCCACGCGGCCGCAGACGATCGGCTACGCCCTGCTGGATTCACCCGTCGCCCTGGCCGCCTGGCTGCTCGACCACGACACGGACAGCTACTACAAGATCGCCCGCGCGTTCGTCGACGGCGAGCCCGCGGGCAATCTCACCCGGGACAGCATCGTCGACAACATCACGGTGTACTGGCTGACGGGCACCGGCGCCTCGGCCGCCCGGTCGTACTGGGAGGACGGACGAGCCCTGGCTCAAGCACTCGCGTCCGGCCAGGCTCCTCCGGACGTCTCGCTCCCGGTCGGCTTCACCAGCTTCCCCGGCGAGATCTGGCGGACCCCGCGCAGCTGGGTCGAGAACTCCTACCCCAACCTCGCCTACTTCAACGAGGTCGACAGGGGCGGCCACTTCGCCGCGTGGGAGGAGCCGGAGCTCTTCAGCTCCGAGGTCCGCGCGGCCTTCCGGTCGCTTCGCTAGATGTCCGCGTTCGGGCATCTGCACATGCCCCCGTTCGGCGGGGCGTCAGCGTGGCTCAACTCCGAGCCGCTGACCTCCGCCGAGCTGCGGGGCCGCGTCGTCCTCGTGAACTTCTGGACGTGGACGTGCATCAACTGGCTGCGTCAGGAGCCGTACGTCCGCGCCTGGTCGCAGGCCTATCGGGACGACGGCTTGGTCGTCATCGGCGTCCACACGCCGGAGTTCTCGTTCGAGCACGAGATCGACGGCGTGCGCCAGGCGATCACGGAGCGAGCGATCGACTACCCGGTCGCGGTCGACAACGACTACGAGATCTGGAGCGCCTTCGACAACCACTACTGGCCGGCGCTCTACTTCGTCGACGCCGACGGCGTCATCCGCGACGACCACTTCGGCGAAGGACGCTACGAGCAATCGGAGCGCGTCATCCAGCGACTGCTCGGCGTCGAGCGCGAGCTCGTCTCCGTCGAAGGGCACGGCGTGGAGGCCGAGGCCGACTGGGACCACCTGCGCAGCCCAGAGACCTACCTCGGCCACACGCGCGGCGAGCGCTTCGGCTCACCTCACGGCGCCACCGACGACGAGCGCCGCGCCTATGCGCTGCCCGAGCGCCTGCGCCTCAACCACTGGGCACTCGTCGGCGAGTGGACGATCGGGCGCGAGCGCGCCGTGCTCGAGCGGGCCGGCGGGGGCATCGCGTGCCAGTTCCAGGCGCGCGACGCGCACCTGGTGCTGTCGTCCCAAGCGCCGGCGCCGATCCCCTTCCGCCTGCTCCTTGACGGCCAGGCCCCGGGCCCCTCGCACGGCGCCGACGTCAACCAGGACGGCAACGGCCTGCTCGAAAACGGCCGCCTCTACCAGCTGGTGCGCCAGCGCGAGCCGGTCCGCCAGCGGACGGTGCAGATCACCTTCCTCGAGCCCGGCGCCGAGGCGTACGCGTTCACCTTCGGGTAGCCAGGTGGCCGCCGGGGCTCTCGGTAGAATCGGCACGGTGGCGGTGACCCCCGTCCATCACGGCCTCGGGACCAGAGAAGAGAAACGGGCATGACGAAGAGCGGGTCGCAGAAGAGCACGTCTCCGTCTCAGATGATCGACGCGAGAATCGAGGAGCTCGGCGACTGGCGGGGCGAGATGCTCAGCCGGCTCCGTGCCCTGGTCAAGGAAGCCGATCCCGAGGTCGTCGAGGAGTGGAAGTGGAGAGGGGTTCCGGTGTGGTCGCACGGCGGAATGATCTGCACAGGCGAGACGTACAAGAACGTCGTGAAGATGACCTTCGCCAAGGGGGCGGCTCTGGAGGATCCTTCGGGCCTGTTCAACTCGAGTCTTGACGGGAACACACGGCGTGCCATCGACTTCCACGAGGGCGAGAAGATCGACGAGGAGGCGTTGAAGACCCTCGTTCGCGCCGCCGTGACCCTGAACACGTCAGCCGCACCGTGATCGCGCGTCACACGGCCCGTGGTCAGATGCCGAGGACGCGACGCTTGCCGGCCGTGAACTCCTGGTCGGTGATGACGCCCGCGTCCCTCAGCCTGGCGAGGCCGCGGAGCTCGGCCGTCCCGGTGGGGTCCTGTGGCGGCGGCGGGGACGTGCCGCCCTGCGACGCCCAACGTCCCCGCTGGCGTTCTCGCGCGTGCTTGCTCAGCAGCGCCCGGGTCCCCGCGTCGATCGCCTCCTGGCGCATCTGCCTCATGAGCAGTGCCATGGATCTCACCCTCTCATGCGGCGGCCGACCGCCACAGTCCGGGGCATCCGGCTCGATCCGCCGGGCGTCCACGGCCCACTCCCTCGTGGAGCGTCAACAGAAGACGGGCCCGAGCTGGAGCACGTTGTCGGTCTCGTCCGACTCGGGGACCTGGGAGGCCGAGTCGGCGGTCGCGGTGTAGACCTGGCCGTCGGAGCAGGTCTGGGGCGCGGGGATCGTGACGGACGCCCCGGCGGCGAGGCCGGGCACGGCCTTGTTGCCGGCGAAGTTGATCGAGACGATGAACGGGCCGGCAGGCCCGGTGCCCTCGTTGACGACCGTGACCGAGTTGAGGTCGAACGCGGTGATCCGGAGGTCGGCGGGCATCGGCGGGGGCGGCAGCATGGGCTGGGGCGCCGTCGGCGTCGTCGCGGGCGGCGGGAAGTCGACCGTCGGCAGGGCCGGGTCCACCGTGCTGAGGCGCCAGGTCAGCTTGGCGGTCTCGCCGTCGCCGACGCGCCCCGCGAAGCGGGAGCCGCCGCGCTCGCCGCCCGCGACCGTCCCGGAGCCGGGCGCGTACGCGATCCCGATGTCCTTCCGGCGGTCCCACGGGTGGAGGTCGGTGTGGTCGTTGCCGCCCCGCAGCGGCGCGTCGAGCTCCCAGAGCGCCAGGTAGACCGGCAGCGCCGCGCCCCGCGCGGGCAGCGGCGCAAGGGGCAGCCGATGGGTGCGGTGGTCGTCCTCGAGCCACCGGTTGATCCGGGGCGCGTGGGCGACGCGCTGCCCGTTGACGAACACGCTCGCGCCGCCCAGGCGCCATCCGCCCGCGATGCCGTCGCGGGACTTCTCGATCTGCAGGACGCGGATGTCGCCGGCGTCGAAGCCGTCCTCGAGGGCCCCGTCGAGGGGGACGCTGTAGAGGTCGTCGTCGCCCCGCTCGAAGTCGTCGTAGATCCGCTTGTCGAGCGAGAAGCGCCGGCCGCCGACGCGCAGGTGGACGTCGTCGTCGGTCCCCGCGAAGCGCACGTCGCCGGTCCGGATCCGCACCAGGATCGAGGTGACCGGCGTCGGGAAGTCGGCCGTGCGGAGCACCGAGCGCAACCACGTGAACGGCGCGTGCGGCCGGCGGAAGCTGAACGAGTCGCGGCTGTTGATGACGGCCGAGACGTAGCGCTGGGGGCCGATCCCGGCGCGGGCGAACATGTCCGCGTCGCCCGGGATGTCCAGGTTGGACACCTCCGCCATGCTCGTGACCTCCAGCCGCACGAACCGCATGGAGGCCTGCTGGTCGCGGCTGGAGGCGACCGCGAACACCGGCGCCTGCACGTCGCCCTGCACCCGGACGATGTTGGCCTCGAACGCCGCCGCAGGGCGGTGTACGACCCCTGCGGGGAGAAGTAGTCGATGATCGCGTCGCGCAGGTCGAGCAGGCTGCCGCCCGGGCCGTTGCGCTCCCCGCAGTTGAACTCCGGGAGCTTGCGCGGGTCGCACGGCTCCCCCTGGCCCTGCCAGTGCCCGGACGCGACCGAGATGTTCAGGGCGCCCCTCTGGTCCCTCGCGAGCCCCGTGGGGCCGGAGGCCAGCCGCATCGCACGCCCCAGACCGTCTCGTCGGCCA
The DNA here is from genome assembly GCA_963819845.1 of Miltoncostaeaceae bacterium. Classification (GTDB taxonomy): domain Bacteria; phylum Actinomycetota; class Thermoleophilia; order Miltoncostaeales; family Miltoncostaeaceae; genus DATAGF01. The sequence continues at coordinate 89,910 of CAWFXQ010000002.1, read as the reverse complement.
CGTGCGCGCGGAGCGCGCGCACCCACTGGCGCGTCGCGAAGTACGCGGCCACGTGGGCCTCGGTGTAGAGCGGCCTGCCGGGCCAGTCCTTGGCGTTGAACCGGGTGAGGCTGGAGTTGCCGTCGGCCTTCCACGAGCCGTGGTCGCGGTTGATCCCGCTGCTCCCCCCACGCTGACCCGCTCGGCGGTGCACGGCGGCCGGCAGGTCGAACCACGTCGGGGTCGCCCCGAACCCCTTGCCCGCCCAGTCCGGGCCGACCCCGCCGGGCACGCCGCCGGGCTCGAGCCAGTTCGAGTGGGTGTAGAAGTCCTGCACCTGGTGCAGGCTGATGCCGAGCACGCTCAGAAGCTGGACCGGGTCGTTCCGGTCGCGCGCCTCGAGCGCCAGGGCGCCGACCGACCGGCGCAGGCGGTCCCACTCGGCCGTCACCTGCTCGGTGGTCGCGAAGCCGCCCGCCGTGCTGTCGAAGTGGGAGCGGTCGGCCGACTGGACGACTGCGTCCGGCCACTTGAAGAAGCGGGTCAGGGGCGACGCGCCGCCGAGGACCGTGGTGAGCGTCCCGGCGTGGCCGGAGAAGGGCGGCCGGACGTCGGGTGAGGCGGTCCACGGGGGCCTCCGGGGCTCGGGGCACGATCGTGCGGTCCGGGTCGTCCCGGGCGCCACCCCCCTTCGGCGCCATTGCGATCGCGACACCCGTCGTGGACGATGCCTGTCGCCGGCGGCTCCGGGATGCCGGCGGCGGTCGGTGCCACCACCACAAAAAAGGGGGCCGCGATGGCCAACGAGGACAGCACGTTCCTGATCGTCGGGGCATACGCGAGCGTCGATGACGCGCGAGCCGACTACGAGGTGGTCAAGGCGCTCCACGCCGAGAAGGTGGTCGGCGGCTTCGACGCGGCCGTCATCACCAAGGACGAGGCGGGCAAGGTCCACGTCAACAAGGACGAGACCGCCACCCGCAAGGGGGCCTGGGGCGGGGCCGGGATCGGGGCGCTGGTGGGGCTGATCTTCCCGCCGGCGCTGATCGGCACCGCCGCGGTCGGCGCGGCGGTCGGCGCCTTCGGCGGCCACCTCTCCAAGGGCATGTCCCGCTCGGACATGAAGGACCTGGGCGACCTCCTGGAGGCGGGCGAGGCCGGGCTGGTGGTGATCGGCGACTGGCGCCTCGAGGAGCGCATCGACGAGCTCATGCGCAAGGCCGAGCGCCGCGAGGCCAAGGAGCTGCGCGACCTCGACCGCGCCGAGACCGAGGAGCAGATCGGCGACCTGATGTCGGGGCAGGGGTCCTAGTTGTGGTGGCGCGGCCGTCACCGGTCGCGCCGCCGGCCCACGGCGTGGGAGAGCCCATGCGCACGTCCGGCCGCGCCCCTCAGGCGCCGCCCCGGCGCAACCCGTGGACGCCGAGCGCCCGCCGGCTGAACGAGCGCCTGGGCGCCGAGCGGCTGCGCCGCGGGCGCGGGATCGGCCGGGCCGCCGATCGCATCCTGTGGTCCGCCCCGTTCGCCGCGCTGCCGGACGGCGCCGTCGTCGTCGGCGCCGGAGGCGGCTGCCGGCTGGTCGCCGGCGACCGCCTGCTCGAGTTCTCGTTCGAGGGCTGGGGGGCGCCGTCGCCGCGGCCGTCACGCGGTCACGCGACGGTGCTGACCCCGCCGACGTCGGTGGCGGCCCTGGCGCACGGGTACCGCCCGGGCCTGCACCCGAGCGCCCGCCGGTAGGACCCTCGCGAGACCGGGCGGCGCTCCGCCGGCTGGCAGAGTGCCCGGCGTGACCGATGGCGCGTTCCCGGGCATCACCCGCCGCCGCCTGCTGGCAGGGGCGGGGGCCGCGGCCCTCGGGGCGGCCTCCGTGCCGGCCTGGACGCGGGCCTCGGCCCGCCGCGCCGGCCGCACGGCCCGCGAGCTGCGGCGCCTGGCGGCCCTGGTGCGCGGCCCCGTGGTCACCGCGTCCTCCGATCCGGCGGGCCTGGCCGTCGCGGCGCAGCTCTACAACAGCCGCTTCGACGGGACGCTCCCGCTGGCGGTGGTCTACGCGCTCGACGAGCGCGACGTGCAGGCGGCGGTGCGGTGGTCGGCGCGCACCGGCGTCCGGATCGCCGCGCGCTCGGGCGGCCACTCCTACGGCGGCTACTCGAACCCGGCCGGCGGCGTGCTCCTGGACATCACCGGCATCCGCGGCACGCGGCCGCGGGCGCGGGACCGGCGCGCGGCCATCGGGGCGGGATCGGAGCTGAGCGAGGTCTACACCGCGCTGGCGGCCGTGGGGCAGACGATTCCGGCGGGCACGTGCCCGACCGTCGGGATCGCGGGGCTCGCGCTCGGCGGCGGCGTGGGCTTCGTGGGCCGCCGCTGGGGCACGACCTCAGACAACGTCCTGGCCCTCCGCATCGTCACGGCCGACGGCCGCGCGCGCACGGTCGACCGCCGGCGCGACGAGGACCTCTACTGGGCCTGCCGGGGCGGCGGCGGCGGCAACTTCGGCGTCGTGACGGCCTTCCTGATGCGCACGTTCCCGACCGATCCTGCCTCGACCTTCGTGCTCACCTACGACTGGAGCCAGGTCGTCGACCTCGTCCAGGCCTGGCAGGCATGGGCCCCCGAGGCGCCGGACGACCTCTTCTCGATCTGCTCCATCCAGACCGGCTCCACGACGCCGAGCCTGCGCGTCTCCGGACAGGTCTTCGGGCCCCAGAGCGCGATCCCGGCGGCGATCGCCCCGCTGACATCGGTCGTCGCGCCCGTCTCCATGACCATGGGCACCAAGAGCTACGCCGAGGCGATCTCGTTCTGGGCCCAGTGCACCCCGTACGCGGCCGCCCAGTGCGCGCGGCAGGAGGAGAACCCGGGCGGCGACGTCCCGCGGCGCAACTTCTGGGGCAAGTCGCAGTACGTGGACCGGCCGATGCCGGCCGCCGCCGGGGCGACGATCCGCGACTTCCTCGACCGCCGCCAGGCCGACGCGGCGCTGGGGCTCGGCGAGATCCTGCTCGACTCCTACGGCGGCGCGCTCAACCGGCCCGCGCCCGGCGCCACCGCCTTCGTCCATCGCGACAACCTCTTCTCCATGCAGTACGTCGTCTACTGGGACGACCCCTCCGGGGAGGCGGCGAGCGTCGCGTGGATCCGCGCCTTCCACGCGGCGATGTCGCCGTACGCCTCGGGGCTCGCGTACCAGAACTACATCGATCCCGACCTGCGCCGGTGGCGCGCCGCCTACTACGGGCAGAACTATCCGCGCCTCCTCGAGGTGAAGCGGCGCTACGACCCCGACCGGGTCTTCCGGTTCGCCCAGGGCATCGGCACATCGGTCTGAAGGTGAACTGACCGGCGGTGCGACGCTCACGGTCACGGCCCACGTCCTCTGCGGCAGCCCGTAGCTCAGCCGAAGGCCGCGTACCCGCGCGGCGCCAGCGTGCCCAGGTCGCTGGCCAGGAGCCCGGCCTCGGACACCGTGTAGAGCGCGTCGCGCACCACCAGCGCCCGGCGCACCGGCGACCCGCCGGGATGGCCGACGCGGGCGATCGGCGTGATGCCCGTGTCGCGGGCGACGTTCAGCCCGACGGCGCCGGAGAACCCGCCGCCCGCGGCCTCGTACGACTGCACGGGCAGCGCCAGCAGGCGGGTGGCGGGCCAGTAGAGCACGGCGCGGTGGTCCGACTCGGCCTCCGACCAGTCGCTGTCGAGCTCGCGCTGGGCGATCCGGCGCGGGGCGGCGAGGTCGGAGACGTCGAACAGCGAGACCTGGGTGCCCAGCGTGCGGCCCCCCTCGGTCGCCGCCTGGCCGACCCCGATCAGGGTCGAGGCATCGACCGGGTGCAGGTAGGACGAGAAGCCCGGGATCTTGAGCTCCCCGCGCACCGCGGGCCGCGCGGGGTCGGAGAGGTCGAGGGCGTAGAGCGGGTCGGTCTGGCGGAAGGTCACGACGTAGCCGCGGTCGCCGAGGAACCGGACCGCGAAGATGCGCTCGCCGCGGCCGAGGCCGCCGGCGCGGCCGACCGTCACGAGCCGGCCGCCGCGCTCGGCCAGCACCGAGACGGCGCTCTCGCTCTCGCGGGCCCGGCCGTCCGGCGCTGTCCACCAGTCCGGCTCCTCCGTGCTGGCCGCGCGCAGGTGCCCCTCGTGCTCTGAGAGCGAGAACTGGTTCAGCAGGTACCCCGGCACGGCGCCGCTCGCCCGGTAGGTCGTGCGCGCCGGGTCGGAGGTGTCGAGCATGTGGACGAGGGTGGCCCCGCGGGGCGGGGTCTCGGCCGTCGCGAGGGCCGGGTCGGCCCAGCGGGCGGTGGCGACGTACATCGCCGTCGGCGACGCGTAGACCGTCTCGCCGTCGGTGAGGATGGCGTCCGAGTCGAGGAGGGCCAGGGGGCCGCGGGCCTCGACCGTCAGCACGGTCACCATGCCGAGGCCCGAGAACGTGCGGGGGCGGGCCACGGACCTGCACCCGACCGCCGGCCGCCGCACGACCCTGGGCGCGGCGCGGCCGCGGATCACCAGGCGGGGCAGCCATGCGCCGGCGCCGGCCCGCAGGGCCCGGGGGCGGCCGAGCGCGATCGGCCCCGGCGTCGTCGCCACAACGGCGCGCACCGTGCCCTCGGTGAGCCGGGCGGCGACCAGCCTGCCGTCGACGCGCAGGCGCCCGAGCGGCCGGGGCCGGGCCGGGTCGGAGACGTCGACCTGCGCCAGGACGACGCGCTCCGGGCCGACCGGGCCGACGACCACGGTCGCCGCCCGCGCGACCCCCGGCGCGTCGATGGCGACCGGCGCGCCCGCGTCGCCCAGCACCAGCAGCCGGTCGCCCAGCAGCAGGAGGCCCGAGGGGGAGAGGCCGTCCAGCGCGATCGCCGCCACCCGCCGCGGCGCCGGCCCGGTGACGTCGACGACCTCCACCCGGCCGCCGGCCACGGCGAACACCGTCCGCCCGTCGGTCTTGACCAGGTCCGGCTCGTCGACGCCGGCCTCCTGGACGTTGGTGCCCGAGTAGTCGACGCCGGCCTGCGGAGCGTCGCCGGCGCGCGCGGCCTCGGGCGCCGGTGCGAGCGCGCCCACCGCCGGCGCGGGCAGCGGGCGGGTGACGGCCCGTGCCCGGCTGCGGACGTGGGCCAGGAAGCCGCGGCAGGAGGCGAAGCGCGCCAGGGGCCGCTCGGCCTTCTGGGCGGCCGCCGCGGGCCGGTCGGGCGCGCCCGCGGCACCGCCCGGCAGGGCCGCCGCGACCGCGGCGAGCGCGGCGATCCCGATCAGCGACAGAGGGCCTCGGCGCACGCGATCATCATCCGCCACCGTGGCCGGGACGTCACCCCGCGTGGGTTTAGGATCGCCGCACCGGCGATGGGGCGGGGCACGGAGGGGCGATGCACGCGGACGAGCAGCGGCGGCGGGCACGGGTGGAGGCCCTCCTCGCGCGGCTCGAGGGCCAGATCGAGGCGTTCCTGGCGGAGCTCGAGGCGGCCGTGGGCGACGATCCCGGCGGCTACGCCCGCGTCGCGGCCCAGGGCCGCGCGCTCGCCGCCGAGCTGGCCGCCGCCCGGGACGCCGGCGACGCGGATCCCCTCGGGGAGCTCGTCCTCGCCGCCCTCCGCGAGGCCCATCAGCCCCTGCGCGAGAGCGTGCTCTACGAGCGCGTCCGCGAGCGGGGGGCGGCCGTGTCGCCCGAGGAGTTCGTCGCCCTCGCGGCCGACCTCGCCACGCTCGGCCGCGTGCGCGTGACCGTCGAGCACGACCTCCCCGCCCGCGACCGGGCGCCGTTCCAGCCCCGCTTCTACCGCCCGACGGGGTGACGCCGCGCCCGCCCGCCGCCGGCGATGACGGAGCGGCCGCCCGGCTGGACTTTTCGGCGCGCTTTCACGAGGATCGTGACGAGTCGCACGCACTACGCAGCTTGCGGCTCGGTCACGACCTGCGACCGCGGTACGTGAAGGGGGCCCCCATGTCGGAATCCGCCCAATGGCTGTTGGGGATCAGCCTGGGCGTCGTCGTGATCCTGATCGCGGCCGCGATCGTGATCACGATCGTGCGGCTGGCGGTGAGGATCGAGGCGCAGGCGAAGACCGCCGAGGGGGCGGTCGAGGTCCTTCGCGAGCAGACGGCGGAGCTGCCCGGCGTCGGCCGCATCAACGACTCCGGGGTGAGGATCCTCCACTCCGCCCGGGCCCTGCGAAAAACGGCGGTGGGGAAATGAGCGGAAATGCGTACTGGGTGCTCGCCCTCTGCATCGGGCTGGGCGCCGCCCTCATCGTCACCGCCCTGCTGGCGATCCTCATCAGGACGGTCACAAGCATCGACCGCTCGGTCGAGGGGCTGCTGGAGGTGGCGGGCAAGGTCGCGGGGAACACGGCGAACATCCCGCAGCTCCAGGCGACGGCGCCGGTGCTGGGCCTGATCGTCGAGGAGGCCGTGGTGCAGGACGGCTACATGAACGCGCTCACCGACGGGTTCGGCGAGTCATGAGCGATTACGACCTGCTCCTCCTGCTGAGCGTGATCCTGGCCGTCATCGTGGTGGCCGTGCTCGCCCTGGCGCTGATCGAGGTGCGCCGGCGGCTCGTCCGTATCTCGGCCAACCTCGCGACGCTCGGGTCGGCGCTCGAGGGCGTCGAGGCCGAGCACCTGCGTCCCCTCGAGCCCGCGGTGACGGCCATCAACGCGCAGTTCGACGTGATCCTCTCTGCGCTTCCGGGGATCGGGCGCAAGGCGGCGATCGTCGCGGAGAGGCGGCCGCGATGATCTGGGCCATCGGCATCGTGCTGCTCGTCGTCGTGCTGCCGGTCGTGGTCTACCTGCTGCACGGCGTCTGGAGCGCGGCCCGCAGCATCCCCCGACCGTGCAGGGCATCGCCGCCACGACGGCCGCGGCCTCGGCGGACCTGGACGCGACCGCGCTCCTGCTCACCACCCAGGACCAGGTGGCCAAGACGATCGCGGGGGTCGCCGACTACGGCGGCTCCCTCGACGTGATCATCGACGACGCGACGTGAGGGAGAAGCCGTGACCGCAGCCGCCGTCCTGGTCGTCATCGCCGTCCTGCTCATCGTCGTGGCGCTCGTCGTCTACCTCCTCGGGACGATCCTGGAGCTGCGCAAGATCACCTCCGGGCTCGACGAGGTGATCGGCAACGTCGGCGAGATCCTGCAGAAGACCGAGCCGGTCAACGCCGTGGTGAACGACATCAACGCGAACCTCGACGCGGGCGTGAGCGCGCTCGAGGGCCTGCTGGTGAAGAAGGCCGGCCTCGTGGACGCCGTCGGCCTGGTGGACGGCCTCTACCCCGGGGCCGCCGCGGCAGGCCTGCGCGACTTCCCCGAGAGCGCCGCCGTCACGCCGCCGCGCATCGGCGAGGTCTACACGAAGGGCACCCTCACCCTGGCGCGGCTCGGCCGCGAGGCGCCGATCGCCATGGCCAACCCGGCCGGCCCGGTGCTGCGCAACGTCGCGGGCGCGAGCCTGTCGGCCAAGGTGCTCTATTCGGACGTGCGCCACACCAGCCCGGAACGGCTGCCGCGGTCGCCGGTCATCGGCACCGACGCGCCCGAGCGGTACGAGCAGCGCGACGACATCGGCGCCCCGCGCAAGCGGCTCCCCTCCCGCGACCGGACGGAGGCCTGACGTGCAGACCCCGGCGCCGTTCGAGTACGAGCGGGCGACCAGCGTGGAGGGCGCGATCGCGTCGCTCCAGCGGCTCGGCCCGGAGGCGCGCATCATCGCCGGAGGCCACAGCCTGCTGCCGATGATGAAGCTGCGCCTGGCCAACCCGCAGCACCTGATCGACATCAACGACCTCACCGAGCTCTCCTACATCCGCGAGGAGGGCGGCGAGATCCGGATCGGCGCCCTGACGCGGCACGTCAACCTGCTGAAGTCCGACCTGCTGGCCGAGCACTTCCCGGTCTTCCGCGACGCCGAGGAGGTCATCGCCGACCCGGTGGTGCGCAACCGCGGGACCATCGGCGGCTCGCTGTGCCAGGCGGACGCGGCCGAGGACCTCTCGGCGGTCTGCTCGGCGGCGCGGGCGCAGGTCGTGATCCGCGGCGCGGGTGGGGAGCGGGCCGTCGGCATGGAGGGCTTCCACGTCGGCCCCTACATGACGGCCGTCGGCGCGGGCGAGATGCTCACCGAGGTGCGACTCCCGCTGCGCCCCGGCGGCGGCAGCGCGCACGAGAAGGTGGAGCGCCGCGCGGGCGACTGGGCCATCGCCGCCGCCTCGGCCGCCGTCTGGATCGGGAACGGGGCGATCGCCGACGCCGGCATCGCGCTCAGCGCCGTCGGGCTCACGACGATCCACCTCACCCGGGCCGAGGAGCTCCTGCGCGGGGCGGCGCCCTCGGAGGAGCTGTTCGCGCAGGCCGGCGCCATGGCCTCGGAGGATTGCTCCCCCACCGCCGACGGGCGCGGGCCGGTCGACTACAAGCGCCACCTCGCCGGCGTTCTCACCCAACGGGCGCTGCGCCGCGCGACGGCGCGGGCCCTGCGTCAGGAGGCCTGACATCAACGTCTCGATGACCGTCAACGGGGAGCGGGTCTCCCACGACGTCGAGCCGCGGCTGCTGCTCGTGCACTTCATCCGAGAGACGCTCGGCCTCACCGGCACCCACTGGGGCTGCGACACGTCCAACTGCGGCGCCTGCGTCGTGAGGATCGACGGCGAGCCGGTCAAGTCGTGCACCACGCTGGCCGTGATGTGCGACGGGCACGAGATCCAGACGGTCGAGTCGCTCGAAGTCGACGGCGAGCTCGATCCCGTCCAGCAGGGCTTCCACGAGCGGCACGCCCTGCAGTGCGGGTTCTGCACCCCGGGGATGCTGATGACGGCGCGCGCGCTGCTGGACGAGAACCCGAACCCGACCGACCTCGAGATCCGGACGGCCATCTCGGGCGCCATCTGCCGCTGCACCGGGTACCAGAACATCGTCAGCGCCATCCGCTGGGCCGCCGAGCACGAGGCCCTTGCCAAGAGGGGGACATGAGCGTGGCCACCACCGAGAACCTCCCCAGCCCGTCGGCCGAGCGGCCGATCGGCTTCGGGCGCCTGAAGCGCAAGGAGGACGCGCGCTTCATCCGGGGGCAGGGCACGTACCTGGACGACATCCGCCTGCCGGGGATGGTGCACGGCGCGCTCCTGCGGAGCCCCTACGCCCACGCGCGCATCGTCTCGATCGACACCTCGAAGGCCCTGGCGCATCCCAACGTGGCCGCGGTCGTCACGGCCAAGGACCTCGAGACCCTCGGGCTGGCCTGGATGCCGACGATCTCCTACGACACCCAGGCGGTGCTGGCGGGCGACAAGGTCCGCTTCCAGGGCCAGGAGGTCGCGTTCGTGATCGCGACCGACGAGTACTCGGCCAACGACGCCCTCGAGCTGATCGAGGTCGAGTACGAGCCGCTGCCGACGGTCGTCAACGCCCGCAGGGCGCTCGACGCGGACGCGCCTCTCATCCGCGACGACAAGGAGGGCCAGCGCGACAACGTGGCCAGCCCGCTCTGGGAGGCCGGCGACGAGGAGGCGACCGACCGCGCCTTCGCCGACGCCGACACCGTGGTGACGCGCGACATCATCTACCCGCGCTGCCACCCGGCGCCGCTCGAGACCTGCGGCATCATCGCCGACTTCAACCCGGCGACCGGCCAGCTCGACATCTACAACGGCAACCAGGCGCCGCACGCCCACCGCACGGTCTACGCGCACGTCGCGGGGCTCGCCGAGCACATGATCCGGATCAAGTGCCAGGACATCGGCGGCGGGTTCGGCAACAAGGTGCCGGTCTACCCGGGGTACGTGTGCGCGATCGCCGGCTCGATCGTGGCCGGCGTGCCGGTGAAGTGGGTGGAGAACCGCACCGAGAACCTGGTGTCCACCGGCTTCGCCCGCGACTACATCATGCGCAGCGAGATGTGCTCCAAGGACGGCCGGATCACCGGCCTGCGGGTCGACGTGATCGCCGACCACGGCGCCTTCGACAGCACGGCCCAGCCCACGAAGTTCCCGGCCGGGTTCTTCCACATCGTCTGCGGCTCCTACGACCTGCAGGCGTCCCACGTGAAGGTGAAGGCCGTCTACACCAACAAGGCGCCCGGCGGCGTCGCCTACCGCTGCTCGTTCCGCATCACCGAGGCCGTGTACCTGGTGGAGCGGATGGTCGACGCGCTCGCGCTGGAGATGGAGGTCAACCCCATCGAGCTGCGGATGGGCAGCTTCATCGCCCCCGAGCAGTTCCCGTACGAGACGACCACGGGCTGGACCTACGACTCGGGCAGCTACGCCGAGACGATGCGGGTCGCGATGGACATGGCCGGCTACGAGGAGCTGCGCAGGGAGCAGGCCGCCAAGCGCGAGCGCGGTGAGCTGATGGGCATCGGCGTGTCGTTCTTCACCGAGGGCGTCGGGGCCGGGCCGCGCAAGCACATGGACATCCTCGGGCTGGCGATGAACGACGGCGCCGACCTGCGCGTGCACCCCTCCGGCAAGGCGGTCGTGAGCATCAGCGCCCAGACCCAGGGCCAGGGGCACGAGACCACCTTCGCCCAGATCGTCGCCGAGGAGCTCGGCATCCCGCCGGAGGACGTCGAGGTCCGCCACGGCGACACCGACCGGTCGCCGTACGGCCTGGGCACCTACGGCAGCCGCTCCACGCCGGTGTCGGGCGGGGCCGTCGCCGTCGTCTCGCGAAAGGTGCGCGACAAGGCGCGCCTGATCGCGGCGACGATGCTGGAGACCCGGCCCGAGGACCTCGCCTGGGAGAAGGGGCGCTGGTACGTCAAGGGCGACCCCGAGAAGGGCGCGATGATCGAGGACATCGCCATGCGCGCCTACAGCGGCGAGCCGATGCCCGAGGGCATGGAGGGCGGCCTCGACGCGCAGGTGATCTACGACCCGCCCAACCTCACCTACCCCTACGGCGCCTACATCGCGGTGGTCAACATCGACCCCGACACCGGCCAGGTCACGATCCGCCGCTTCATCGCGGTCAACGACTGCGGCGTGCGCATCAACCCGATGATCGTGGACGGCCAGATCCACGGGGGCCTGGCCGAGGGCATCGGCATCGCGCTGATGGAGCTGATCAGCTTCGACGAGGAGGGCAACTGCCTCAACTCGTCGTTCATGGACTACCTCATCCCGACCGCCCTGGAGTGCCCGGAGTTCGAGCTGGGCGAGACGGTCACGCCGTGTCCGCACCACCCCCTGGGGGCGAAGGGGGTCGGCGAGTCGCCGAACGTCGGCTCGCCGCCGGCGATCGTGAACGCGGTCATCGACGCGCTCCACGCGACCCACGGGGTCAACCACATCGACATGCCCTGCACCCCCGCCCGGGTCTGGGCGGCGATGCAGGGACGCCCGGAGCCGCCGCAGTGATCACCCCGGCGCTCTCGGCGCGCGCGCGGGAGCTCGCGGCCGCCGGGCAGGCCTTCGTCACGGCCACCGTCGTGCGCGCGCAGCGGCCGACGAGCGTGCGGGCCGGCGACGTCGCTCTGGTGCACGCCGACGGGTCGATCGAGGGCTTCGTCGGCGGGGCCTGCGCCGAGCACAGCGTGCGCGCCCACTCCCTGCGGGCCCTGGAGAGCGGTGAGGCCGTCCTGCTGCGGATCCTGCCGTTCGCCGAGGAGGGCGCGCAGGACACGGCCGAGGAGGGGGCCGTGACGGTGCAGAACCCGTGCCTGTCCGGGGGCGCCATCGAGATCTTCCTGGAGCCGGCCCTCCCCGCGCCGCGCGTCCTGGTGGTGGGGGAGACGCCCATCGCCGGGGCGATCGTGCGGCTCGGGCCGGAGGTCGGGCTCGACGTCGTCCACGCCGAGGGCGTCGAGGTCGCGCCGCGCCGTGACGACCTCGCCCTGATCGTCGCCGCGCACGGCCGCGACGAGGTCGCCGCCCTGCGCCGCGGGCTGGAGCTGGCGCTGCCCTACGTCGGCCTGGTGGCCAGCCGCGCCCGCGGCGACGGCGTCATCGGCGAGCTGCGCGGCGACGGGGTCCCCGAGGACGCGCTGGGACGGATCGACGTGCCCGCCGGCATCGACATCGGCGCCCGGACGGCCCCCGAGATCGCGCTCTCGATCCTCGCGCGCGTCGTCGCCGTGCGGCGCGAGGGCCGGGCGCCCGCCGCCGGCGAGGTCGCCCGCCCCGGCCGCGGCGGCGACGGCCGTCGACCCGATCTGCGGGATGACCGTGGTCGCCGCCGCCGGCACGCCGTCGGTCGAGCACGGGGGCGAGACCGTCTACTTCTGCTGCGAGGGCTGCCGGGACGCGTTCGTCGCGCGGCACGGGCTTGCCGTCGGCTCCGACTGACCCCTTCGTGACCGGGCTCGTGCTCGGCGCCGGGGGATCGCGGCGGCTGGGGCGGCCGAAGCAGCTGCTGCCCTACCGGGGCGGGACGCTGCTCGGCCACGCGGTCGCGGTCGCCCGCGCCTGCCCGTTCGACCAGCTCGTCGTCGCGATCGGCGGCGCCGCCGACGAGGTTCGCGCGAGCGTGGACCTGGCCGGGGCCGAGGTGGTCGTCAACGACGACTACGGCTCGGGCTGCGCGTCGTCGATCGCCGCGGCGCTGGCCGCCGTGGACCCGCGCTGCGACGTCCTCGTCCTGATGCTCGGGGACCAGCCCGGCGTGACCGCCGGCACGGTCGAGGCCCTGCTCGCCGGCCGGGGCGGAGCGCCGCTGGCCGCCTGCCGCTACGGGGACGGGCTCGGGCACCCGCTCGCCTTCGGACGGGGCGTCTTCGGCGACCTGGCGGCGCTGCACGGCGACAGGGGCGTCTGGCGGCTGCTCGAGCGGCGGGCGGGCGAGGTCGCCGAGGTCCCCGTCGCGGGGCGGATCCCCCTCGACGTGGACACCGAGGAGGACTACCGGGCGGTGCTGGCGTGACCGGGCGGGTCACGGGGGAGGCCGCGGACGAGGTCCGGGCCCTGCTGCCCGACATCGAGACGCTCGCCCGCCGGCTGGCCGAGGTCAACTACCTCGTGGACGAGGGGCTGGCGACGTCGATGTTCCTGGGCGCGCGCCTGCCCCAGCCCCTGCTGCTGGAGGGCGAGGCGGGCGTGGGCAAGACCGAGGCCGCCCTGTCGCTCGCGGCCGTCCTCGACACCCCGCTGGTCCGGCTGCAGTGCTACGAGGGGATCGACGTCGCCGAGGCGCTCTACGAGTGGAACTACCCCCGCCAGCTGCTCAGCATCCGGCTCGCCGAGGCCGGCGGGACGGAGCTGGCCGAGGAGGACCTCTTCGGCCCGGATTACCTCATCCGGCGGCCGCTGCTGCGGGCGCTCGAGCACCCCGGCCCGCGACCCGCCGTGCTGCTGATCGACGAGATCGACCGCGCGGACGACGACTTCGAGGCCTTCCTGCTCGAGCTTCTCGGCGACGCCCGCGTGACGATCCCGGAGATCGGCACGATCGCCGCGACCCACCCGCCGATCATCGTGCTGACCTCCAACCGCACCCGCGACCTTCACGACGCCGTCAAGCGCCGCTGCCTCTACCAGTGGATCGACTACCCCGACCCGCGGCGCGAGGTGGAGATCGTGCGCCGGCGCGTGCGGGGCGCCTCGGAGTCGCTGGCCGTCCAGGTGGCCGGCGCGGTGGCGCGGATGCGCGACAGCGACGTGCAGAAGCCCCCCGGGATCGCGGAGGCGATCGACTGGCTGGCGGCCCTGAGCCTGCTCGGCGTCGAGCGGCTGGACGCGGCCACGGCCGACCTCACCCTCGGGTCGGTGCTGAAGTACGGGGAGGACCAGGAGGTCGTCCGCGCGGCGGGCCTCGAGGAGCTGGTGGGCAGCGGTGGCTGACGCCGTCGCCCCAACGCCGTTCGAGGTCGAGACGATCGTGCTCGACCTGCCGCCCCTGGCCGGGGCCCTGAGCCGCCGCCTGCACGACGCCGGAGTGCCGACGACGCCCGCGCGCGCCGCCGACCTGGCGCGCGCCCTGGAGCTGGTGCGGCCGATGACCCGCCGGCGGCTGTACTGGACGGCGCGCGCGGTCTTCGTCTCCGACCCGGCGCACGTCGCGGCCTTCGACGCCGTCTTCGCCGCGGTCTTCGGCGGCGCGCCGCGCGACGAGGCCGCCCCGCCCGACGAGCGGCCGGCGTCCGGCCGGACCGACGGCCGCGACGCGCCGGCGCGGGAGGGAGGCGCGGGCGCGTCGCCGCGGTCCGCCGCGGCCGGCGACGACGGGGACGGCGAGGAGGTCAACGTGCCGGTGGCCATGGCCAGCGACGAGGAGCGGCTCGCCGGCACGAGCTTCGACCGCCTGGAGCCGCACGAGCTGGCCCAGCTCTACCGCCTGATGTCGCAGCTCAAGCTCGCCACGCCGACGCGACGGACCCGCCGGCACCGCACCGGGCGCCGAGGGCGGCGCGTGGACGTGCGGCGCACGCTGCGGGCGGGGCTGCGGACCGGGGGCGAGCCGATGCGCCTGCGCCGCCGCCGCCGCCGCATCGCGGCCCGCAGGCTCGTGATGCTCTGCGACATCTCGGGCTCCATGGAGCCGTACGCGCGCGCCTACCTGCAGTTCCTGACCTGCGCCGCGGGCAGCGGCCCGAACGCCGAGGCGTTCGCGTTCGCCACGCGCCTCACGCGCCTCACGCGCGCGCTCGGCTCGCGCAACCCCGAGCGCGCGATCCAGCGGGCCGCCGCGGCGGCGCCGGACTGGTCGAGCGGGACCCGGATCGGCGACGCGCTGAAGGCGTTCAACGACCGCCACGGGCGCCGCGGCATGGCCCGCGGCGCGGTGGTCGTGATCCTCTCCGACGGCTGGGAGCGGGGCGACCCGGCGCTCGTGGGCCGCGAGATGGCCCGCCTCGCGCGGCTCGCCCACCGCATCGTCTGGGTGAACCCGCGCGTGGGGGCGAGCGCGTTCTCCGTCCAGGCCGGCGGCATGGTCGCGGCGCTGCCCCACTGCGACGCGCTGGTGAGCGGGCACAGCTTCGCGGCCCTGGGCGAGGTGGTCAACGCCATCGGGGCGCGCTCGCTCGATCCCGGCCCGGCCCCGGCCGCGCTCGGGTCTCCGGACGAGCCCGACGACGAGCCGTGGGCCAGCGCCACGCCGGTGCCCGGCAGCTCCGTCGCGATGCCGAGCGGCTACGGCCCCCGCCGGGGGAAGACCACCCCGGGGTGGGCGATCGGCGGCGGGGAGGGCGCGTGACGACCTGCATCTATCCGGGGTGCGAACGGCCCACCGCGCCCGCGCACCCGCAGGGCGGGCCGCGACCCGCGTTCTGCGACCTTGACGACCACAACGCGCTGACCGCCCATCAGGAGCGGCAGCGCCTGGCGACCGCGGCGGGAGTCAACGACGACGAGGAGGAGGGGTAGTGGCGAACGAGGCCTACCGGGCGGTCTTCCTGCGGGTGCACCCGACCGGGAAGATGGTGCTCAGCCTGACCACCGAATCCGACGGCCGCGAGGCCGAGTACGGCCAGCTCGTCGCCGACGCGCTCGGGGTCCCGGCGCTCGACGTCAAGGTGGTCCCCGCGGACACCGACCGCTTCGGCGTCGGCCACGGCTACAACACCAGCCCCTCGTCGGGCGCGCCGGCGGCTATCGCCCGCGCGACCGACAGGATCCGCGACAAGGCCCAGCTGCTCGCGGGCATGTCCCTCGGGGCCGCCCCGGAGACGCTGGCGTGGTCGAACGGCGCCTGGGTCAACGGCGACGGAGGCGATCCCGAGAAGGTCAGGACGATCGAGGCCATCGCCCTCTACGCCCACGGGACGGGAGAGCTGCCGCCCGGGGTCGAGGGGGGCCTCGACGCCCAGGCGGTCTACGGCGACTGAGCCTGAGGGAGCGTGGCGTCGAGCCGGACCTCGATCTCGTCGACGACCTTGAGCGCGCCGAAGAGGATGGTGTACGGCTTCATGCCCCAGCCGCTCTGCGTCATCACCGTCGTGGCGACGATCGTCCCGTCGTCCGACATCCGCAGGTCAACCTCGATCGGCTGCGCCGCGCCCGCGAGCGCCAGGTCGCCGCGCACGCGCAGCTCGCCCCCGTCGCCGGACCGCGCCTCGGTGGAGCGGAAGGTCACCCGGGCGCGCTTGAGGATCTCGTCGTCGATCGTCGTCAGGATGCTGGCCTTCTCGTCGTCCCCCAGGGCCTGCAAGCCGCCCGTGCCCTCCTGCACGCGCAGCGACGCGCCGTCCGCGTCGAGCCGGATGCCGGTGTCGGCGGGATCCTCACCCGTGGTGAGCGTGGCCTCCCAGGCGGTGACGTGGATCAGCAGGTCGTGCCCCGCCTTCGCCGCGGCCCCGGTCCGCCGGGTCCGGAGGGCCAGGGTGCCGTCGGCCGGCCCCAGCGTGACGTGCGTGCCCTCCTCGGCCAGGGGCTCGGGGCGCGCGTCGCCGAGGTCGAACGCGGCCCGCCAGTCCCGCGGCAGGTCCCGGCGCCAGACGCCGCGCCTCGGGCCCGAGGCGGGCCGGGCGGCGGGGTTGGAACCGAAGAACTGGCTCATCCCGGCAGAGCCTATTGTTCCCGGGCACGGCGTGATCGCCCACCCCCCGACGAAGGACGGCGCAGATGGCGGTTGAGCTCGACCACAGCTTCTCGACGGCGCGGCCCATCGACGACAGCTTCGCCGTCATCACCGACCTCGAGCGGGTGGTGCCGTGCGTCGAGGGCGCCAGCGTCACCGAGCGGACCGACCCGGACGCGGTCAAGGCCGAGATCCTGGTCAGGATGGGCGCGATGTCGATGACGTTCACCGGCACGGTGGAGGTCGTCGAGAAGGACGCCGCCGCGCACCGTGCCGTGCTGAGCGTCAAGTCCCGGGAGGCGGGGGGTCAGGGCCACGCCAACGGCACCATCGTGTTCACCCTCCATGACGGCGGCGGGGCGATCCACACCACGGCCCAGATCACCGGCAAGGCGGCCTCGATGGGCGAGGGGGTCGTCGCCGGCGTACTCGACGCGCTGGTCGCGAGCTTCGCCGCGAAGGTCGGGGAGCTCTGATCCCGGGCGCGACGATCGGCTGACCGGTGGCGAGGATCGTCATGCGGCGGATCCGGCCCGGCGAGGTGCCGCGCGACGGCGGGACCGCGATCCAGGAGGACGCCTCGCGCGCGGTCTTCCACGGCAACGGCCCGGACGACTACGTCTGCGCCGAGTGCGGCAACGTCCTGGCCGCGGCGATGGAGGGCGCCTACATGACGAAGAAGGTTCGCGTCCGGTGCGGGCGCTGCGGGACGGTCAACGTCGCCGTCACCGCGGCGCCGGAGGACCGGGCCCCCTGAGCCCGCCGGGTCGCGAGCAGGTGGGCGTCGCCGGCGATGCCCGGTGGCCGTGGGCGGTGGCCGCCCCCGGGCTGGCCGCCATCGCGCTCGTCGCCGCCGGCCTCACGGCCTGGGCGCCCCTGCTCCACGCCGGGGGCCACGCGCACGCCGGGCCGGGCGTGACGGCCGCGGGCGCGATGGCGGGCTGGGCGCTGATGGC
Organism: Miltoncostaeaceae bacterium; assembly: GCA_963819845.1. Classification (GTDB taxonomy): domain Bacteria; phylum Actinomycetota; class Thermoleophilia; order Miltoncostaeales; family Miltoncostaeaceae; genus DATAGF01. Next base: position 72,523 of record CAWFXQ010000002.1, on the reverse strand, counting down.
CACCGCGATGATGCTGCCGGCCGCAGCCCCGCTCATCGGCGCCGCCGAGGGCCGCCGGGCCCCGGTCGCCGCCGGCTACCTCGCGGTCTGGGTCGTCGCGGGGCTGGCGGCGCTGGCCGCGGCGGCGCTCGCCGGCGCGGCCGCCCTGCCCGCGGCGCTGGCCGCGGCGGGCGCCTACCAGTTCACCCCCCACAAGCGGCGGGCGCTGGCCCGCTGCGGCGCCCAGCGGGGCCTGGCGGAGGCCCGCACGGGCGACCCCACCGGCGACGCGGTGCGGGCGGGAGTCGCCCACGGGGCGGCGACGCTGCGCTGCTGCGGGCCGGTCATGGCCCTGATGGCGCTGGGCCTCGCCGGCCCGGCCTGGATGCTGCTGCTGGGCGGGGTCATGGCCGCCGAGGCCGCGACGCCCGCCGGCGAGCGCATCAGGGTGCCACTGGGGGTCCTGCTGGGGGTGGCCGCCCTGCTGGCCCTGTGGGCGGGGCCTCCTCCGGGGGCGTGATCAGCCGGGCGCCGCGCCCGTGGGTGACGAAGCTGACCCCCCAGCGGAAGAGCACCACGACGCGGTTCTGGAGGCCGGTCAGGTAGAAGAGGTGGATCCCGAGCCAGGCCGCCCAGGCCGGGAACCCGCTCAGGCGCAGCCCCTTGATCGTGCCCACCGCCCGCAGGCGGCCGATCGTGGCCAGGTTGCCCTTGTCAACGTAGCGGAACGGCCGGGGGGAGTCGTCGCCCTCGAGCCGGCGCCGCACCGTGCGGCCGGCGTGGCGCCCCTGCTGCATCGCCGCGGGTGCGACGCCGGGCAGCGGCACCAACCCTCCCGCGCCGTCGGAGACCCGCACCATGTCGCCCAGCGCGAGCACCTCCGGGTGGCCGGGGAGCGTCAGGTCGGGCTGCACGGTCACCCGGCCGGCCCGGTCAACCTCGGCGCTGCTCGCCCCGCCGAGCAGCCCGGCCAGGCCCGAGGCCTGCACCCCGGCGGCCCAGATGACGGTGCGCGCGGCGATGTGCTCCGCGCTCCCGTCGGGCCCGCGCACCGTGACCCCGGTGGCGTCAACGTCCTCGACGAGCGAGTCAACCCGCACGTCGGCGCCCAGCTCGGCCAGCGCCCGCGCCCCGCGGGCCGACAGCCGCGGGTCGAACGCCAGCAGGATGCGGTCGGCTCCCTCCAGCAGCAGGATCCGCGCCGAGCGGGGGTCGATCGCGCGGAAGTCGCGGCGCAGCGTGTCGCGCGCGATCTCGCCGATCTGGCCGGCGATCTCCACGCCGGTGGGCCCGCCGCCGACCACCACGAACGTCAGCCACGCGGCCCGCCGCTCCGGGTCGTCGTCGGCCTCGGCCGCCTCGAAGGCCGTGAGGATGCGACGGCGGATCTCGATGGCGTCCTCCAGGCTCTTCAGCCCGGGGGCGAGCGGCTCCCACTCGTCGTGGCCGAGGTAGGCGTGCCCCGCCCCCGCGGCGACGATCAGGGTGTCGTAGGGGATCGTCACCGCGTCGCGGTCGCCCACCGGGTCGACGCGCACCTCCCGCGCGGCCAGGTCGAGCCCGACGACCTCGCCGAGCACCACGCGCACGTCGCGGCGGCGCTTGAACACCTGGCGCAGCGGTATGGCGATCTCGCCCGGCGAGAGCGCGCCGGTGGCCACCTGGTAGAGCAGCGGCTGGAAGCAGAAGAAGTTGCGCCGGTCGATGATCGTGACCTCGACCCGCGCCCGGCGCAGGGCCTTGACCGCCTCCACGCCGCCGAACCCGCCCCCGACCACCACCACGCGGTGGCTCACCGGCGGCCGCCCTCCTCGAGCCGCTCGAGCCGCTCCTCCTCGAGCTCGATGCGCTCCTCCAGGACCTCCTCGCGCAGCTCCAGCTCGGCCGTGCTGGTCGTCCCGAGGCGGGCGGTCACGACGACGATCGTCACGACCACGATCAGCGCGGCCACGATCAGGGAGCCCACGACCTGGCGCGTCATCGGTCGGCCAGGAGGTCGCCGGCCGAGGTCGCCCAGGTCAGGGCGAGGAGCACGAAGACGCACGCACCCAGCAGCGGCAGCAGCCGCCCGAGGCGGTGCCATCGCCGGATGACGAGGATCTTCAGCGCCAGCACGACGAGCAGGGCGCTTGCGGCCGCGATGTGCGCGCCGTCCTCCAGCTCGAAGTAGGACAGGCACATGACCGCGACCACCACGAGCAGGATGGCGACGACGTCGCCGATGGCGCGGTGCGCCAGCGAGGCCGCGCGGGGGGCGAGGAACGGCGGGCGCGCCTTCCCGTAGCCGACCGCGATCAGGATCAGCTGGTAGGCGGCCAGGGCGAGCACGACCGAGGCGAGGATCACCTTCACCTCGGTCACGTTCCCGCGCGTCAGGGTCTCGACGACGCCGCCCACCCCGCAATCCTGCCCGTTGTGCCCGGGGCTCTCACCCCCCTGCTCTCGATACCCTCGCCCGATGCCCGCGATCCACCTCCGCGGAGTCGTGAAGCGCTATGGCCCGATCACGGCCGTCGCCGGCCTCGACCTCGAGGTGCCCGAGGGGGCCTGTGTCGGCCTGCTCGGGCCCAACGGCGCGGGCAAGTCGACGACCATGAGGCTCCTGACGGCGCAGGCCGTGGCCGACGAGGGCGAGCTCGAGGTGCTCGGCTTCCGCCTGCCCGGAGAGTCGAAGCAGGCGCGTGCGCAGCTCGGCGTCGTGCCCCAGCTCGACAACCTCGACACGACGCTGACCGTGGAGCAGAACCTGATCGTCTTCACGTACCTCTACCGCATCCCGCGGCGCGACCGGCGCGCGGCGGTCGAGCGGGCGCTCGCGGTCGCCAACCTGTCGGATCGCCGCGAGACGCGCGTCGACAAGCTGTCGGGGGGCATGCGGCGGCGGCTGCTGATCGCCCGGGCGCTGGTCCACCGGCCGCGGCTGGTGCTGATGGACGAGCCCACCGTCGGCCTCGACCCCCAGGTGCGCCAGGAGCTGTGGGCGCTGATCGACGGCCTGCGCGCCGAGGGCGTGACGATCCTGATGTCAACGCACTACATCGAGGAGGCCGAGCGCCTGGCCGACAGCGTGACGATCATGGCCCGGGGCGCGGCCGTCGCGGTCGGGCCGCCGCGCGCGCTGATCGCCGAGCACGCGGGGCCCGAGGCGGTCGAGGTCTACGGCCCGCCCGCCCGCCTGCACGAGGTGGAGGGCGCTCGCGGCCGCCGCGGGGCTGCGGACCCGGCGCACCGGCACCTCGGTGGCCCTGCTCTCGCCCGACGGCATCAACGGCGACGTGCCCGACGGCCACCGCCGCCCGGCGAACCTCGAGGACGTCTTCGTGCTCCTCACCGGGGAGGAGATCGCGTGAGCACGCTCTCGGACGCCCGCCGGCCCCCGGCCGCACCCCGGCCCGCCGGCTGCGCCGGCTCGAGCGCCCGGCGATGGCGGGCGTCCTGGTGCGCGAGGTCATCAACTTCTCGTCCTACTGGCGCTCCACCACCTTCTCGTTGACCGTCGAGCCCACGATCTACCTGCTGGCCTTCGGCTTCGGCTTCGGCGCGCTGGTCTCCGAGGTCGGCGGGTACCCCTACGTGGAGTTCGTGGGGACGGGGACGGTGGCCACGGCCGTCCTGTTCTCGTCGGCGTTCCCGGCCATGTTCGGCACGCTCATCAAAGCCCAGTACCAGCGCACCTACGACGCCATCCTCGCCGCGCCGGTCGACGCCGAGGAGCTCGTCACGGCCGAGGCGCTGTGGATCGCCTGCCGCGCCGGCGTCTACGGGTGCGTGCCGATGCTGGTGGCCATGTGCTTCGGCCTGCCGCCCAGCTGGGGCATGCTCGCCGTCCCGGGGATCGCCTTCCTCACCGGCCTCGGGTGGGCCGGTTTCGGCATCTCGGTCGCCTCGCAGATGACGACGTTCGAGAACTTCAGCTACATCATCAGCGCCGTGCTGACGCCGCTGTTCCTGGTGGCGGGCACGTTCTTCCCGATCGACGATCTGCCGCAGTGGGCGCAGGTGCTCGCCTGGTTCAACCCGCTCTACCACTGCGTCGAGCTGGTGCGCGACGCGGTCTTCGGCTGGCAGGGATGGGTCGACCTCGCGCACGCCGGGGTGCTCCTGGGCTTCGCGCTCCTCACCTGGCGGATCGCCGTGTGGGGGATGACGAGGAAGCTGATCGACTGAGCGGGCGGCGTCCGCCGCGCCCACTACCATGCCGCCGTCACCCATCCTGGACGCAGGAGCGGCACATGACCCGCACACGCTTGGTGCTCGCACTGCTGGCCCTCGTCGCGGTCGTCGCGACGGTGGCCGCCTGCGGGGACGACGGAGACGAGGCCGAGCAGGCCGCCACCAGCACGACGGCGACGGCGTGCCTGCGCGACGACCTCGACACGATCACGCCCGGCGTGTTGACCGTCGGCACCGACTCGCCCGCCTTCCCGCCGTATTTCGTCGACGACGATCCGGCCAACGGGCAGGGCTTCGAGAGCGCGGTGGCCTATGGGATCGCCGACCGGCTCGGCTTCGCGACCGATGAGGTCACCTGGGTGACGGTGCCGTTCAACTCGTCCTACGCGCCCGGGCCCAAGAAGTTCGACTTCGACATCAACCAGATATCGATCACGCCGAAGCGCGCCGAGCAGGTCGATTTCTCGGAGCCGTACTACACGACCCCGCAGGCCGTGCTGGTGCCCGCGGGCTCCGAGTACGCCGGGGCCACGAGCGTGACCGAGCTGAAGGACGCGACCTTCGGCGTCCAGGTCGGCACCACCAGCCTCGACGCGCTGGAGGCGGTGATCGACCCGTCGCAGCAGCCGCAGGTCTTCAACGACTCCAACGACACCGTTCGGGCGCTGAAGTCGAAGCAGGTTGACGCGATCGTGGTCGACCTGCCCACGGCGATCTACCTGCGGGACGCCGAGGTCGAGGGCTCCACCGTCGTCGGCCAGTTCCCGGCCCCGGGCGGCGACAACTGGGGGGTCGTGCTCGCGAAGGACTCGACGCTGACGGTCTGCGTCGACCAGGCCCTCGGCGCGATGCGCGCGTCCGGGGAGCTCGACTCCATCACCGAGGAGTGGATCGGCGCCGAGGCGCCGGTGCTGGCGCTGGAGTAGCGAATGGCGGCGTCGCCGCCCCCGAACATGACCACGGCGGTGGAGCGCCGGGTCGCCCGCGAGGCGGCTCGGCGCCGCCATGCCCGGCGGGGGGCCGTGGTCGCCGCGCTGTCGACCGCCATCGTCCTCGGCGGGCTCGTCGCGCTGATCGTGACGAGCCCTGGCTGGGAGGACGTGAAAGACACGTTCTTCAACTGGGACGTGTTCACGGAGACGTTCCCCGCCGTGGCCCGCGGCTTCTGGCTCGACGTCAAGCTGTTCCTGGCCGTCGAGGCCGTGGTGCTGGTGCTCGGCCTCCTCGTGGCCCTGTGCCGGATCAGCCGGCTGCCGGCGCTCTTCCCCCTGCGCCTGCTGGCCACGGTCTACACCGACGTCATGCGCGGGGTACCGGTGATCCTCGTGGTCTACCTGATCGGGTTCGGCATCCCGGCGCTCGGCCTCGCCGGCCTGCCCACCGACCCGGTCGTGCTCGGCGGCATCGGCCTGGCGCTCTGCTACACGGCCTACGTGGCCGAGGTCTACCGCGCCGGCCTCGACTCGGTGCACCCGAGCCAGCGGGCCGGCGCCCTGGCGGTGGGGCTCACCGAACCCCAGGCGATGCGGCACGTCATCGTGCCCCAGGCGGTGCGCCGCGTGATGGTGCCGCTGCTGAACGACTTCATCTCCCTGCAGAAGGACGTGGCCCTGGTGTCCATCCTCGGGCCCCAGGAGGCCTTCCGGATCGCCCAGATCGAGGCGGCGTCCGACTTCAACTACACGCCGTTCATCGCCGCGGCCCTCCTGTACCTCTGCGTGACGGTGCCCCTCGCCCGCATCGTCGACCGCCAGCAGGCCAAGGAGCGCCGCCGCCAGGGCCTGGCCGTCGCGACGTGACGGCTCCTCCGGTGCTGGAGCTGCGCGGGGTCAGCAAGGCCTACGGAGATCGCGAGGTGCTGCGCGGCATCGACCTGGCCGTGGGCGAGCACCAGGCCGTCGCGCTGATCGGCGCCTCGGGATCGGGCAAGTCGACGCTCCTGCGCTGCGTCGACCTGCTCGAGGAGATCGACGAGGGCGACGTCTTCCTCGACGGCGAGGTCATCACCGACCCGTCCCGTCCGCCCGTCGCCGTGCGCCGGCGGCTGGGCCTGGTGTTCCAGGCGTTCAACCTCTTCCCGCACATGACGGTGCTCGAGAACGTCGCGCTCGCGCCGGTGCGCGCCCACGGCACCCCGCGGTCGGAGGCGCGCGAGCGCGCCCGGGCGCTCCTGGCGCGGTTCGGCCTGGCTGGGCGCGAGGACGACTACCCCGACCGGCTCTCCGGCGGCCAGCAGCAGCGCGTCGCGATCGTCCGGGCGCTGGCCACCCGGCCGCGGGCGCTGCTGCTCGACGAGGTCACCAGCGCCCTCGATCCGGAGCTCGTGGGCGAGGTGCTCGCGGTGATCCGGGACCTCAAGGCCGAGGGCATGACGATGCTCATCGCCACCCACGAGATGGCCTTCGCCCGCGACGTCGCCGACCAGGTCTGCTTCCTCCACGAGGGGCGGATCCTTGAGCGGGGCGATCCCAGGACGATCTTCGGCGAGCCGAAGGAGCCGGAGACCCGTCAGTTCCTCAGGAGGGTCCTGGAGGCCGGGCGGCTCTGATCAGCTGCGCGCGCGATCGATCCGCGCGATGTCCGCCCTCAGCTCGGCGAACCCCTGGCGCATCTCCTCGCGGAGATCGGCGAACTCGGACCGCAGCCCGTCGAAGTCCGCCCGCAGCACGTGGAAGGTGTAGATCGCGAAGGCCACGACGCCGGAGATCCCGGCGGCGGCCATGGCTGCGAGGAAGGCGTCCACGAGGATCAGTGTAGGCGCGGGCAGGCGACGAGTCGATCGGAGAACGCGCCGACCGGCGCTCGCGTCCGTGCCGTCAGTGGTGCGTCTCCAGCCACTCCAGCGCCCGCTCGGCGGCCTCGAGGGCGGTGTCGCCCGTGAAGGCCTGGCCCGTGGAGGCTCGCCGGCCCGGGGCCACCCGTACAGCCTGCCAGCCGCCGGCCGGATCGGGGGCGATCTTCAGGCGGAAGCCCGCGCCGCGAAAGCGGTCGCGGATGCCGGCCAGCCGCATGCCCTCGGGCGTGGGGCCCTCGGGCCGGCCCTCGGCGGCCTCGGCCCAGGCGCGCACCTCCGCCCACCGCCACACGATCTGCGATCCGAGCCGGCCGACGGGCTCCGGGAACCCCGTCGCGGCGACCGCGCGGTCGAGCTGGGCGCGCGTGAGGTGCAGCCGGCGCGCGATGCCGGCCCGCGTCACCAGGTCCTGAAGGCCGTCCGGGTGCTCTCCCACGGCCTCAGCGAACCACGCCCGGTGCGGCGCCCGCAACGTCCTCGGGAGAGAGATCCGACGTTTCCGTGCCGCCGCGGTCGTAGGGGCAAGGCACACCGAGGAGGGGTGGAGCGATGAGGGACGAGGCGGCGGCACGGCAACTGCCCGAGTACCGGGCGGCCCTGGCGGATCTGCGGATCGCGGTCGAGGCTCGGCGGGCCGATCCGACCGCGCGGCACCTCCTGGAGCAGATCCGGGAGGCGCGGGCGAAGGTGAGGAGCATCGAGCGCGGGTCGACCGCGACGCGCGTGGTCGCCCGGGCCTGATTCCGGCGCCCAGCGGCGTCGCCCGGGCCATTCTGCAACGGGCGAAACACACTTTCTGGCGAAATCGCAACGCTCCAGGCTTTACTACCGGGGTCCGTTCGTGATGCTTCACGCCCAATGGCCTCGCCGGCCGGCGTGCGACCCTCACAGGAGGAATGGCCCATGGCCCCGAGTACCCCCCCGCTCATCCGCATGCGCAAGCTCGGAGCGATCGCCGCGATCGGCGTCGCGGGCATCGCCGGGACCGGGATCGCGCTCGGTGCGTCGTCCCACCAGACGGGCCAGGCCTTCACCTGTGATGGCCGTCAGGCCACGATCCAGGGCACCGCCGGCAACGACAACATCACCGGCACGCCTGGCAGCGATGTGATCGTCCTCCTCGAGGGCAACGACGTCCTCAACTCCAGCGCGGGCGACGACGTGATCTGCCTCGGGCCGGGCAACGACCGGGCGCCCCTCGGCGGCCCCGGCAACAACCGCATCTTCGGCGAGGACGGCAACGACCGCATCAGCTCCGGCGGCGGCAACGACCTGGTGGACGGCGGCAACGGCGTCGACCGGCTCGACACCGGGGCGGGCGACGACACCGCCAAGGGCGGCGCCCAGAACGACCTCCTCGACCTCGGCCTCGGCGGGGACGTCGGGAGCGGCGACGACGGTAACGACCGCATCCTCGGCCGCGACGGCAACGACAGCCGCCTGACCGGCGACAAGGGCATCGACACCATCGACGGCGGCGCGGGTCGCGACACGATGTTCGGCGGGGACGGCCGCGACGTGATGGTCGGCGCGGCGGGCCTCGACAAGATGACCGGCGGCGACGCCGCCGACTCGATGGCCGGCAACGAGGGCGACGACCAGCTCGAGGGCGGCCCGGGCGGCGACCTCGTCAACGGCGGCCCCGGCGCCGATCGCGTCCAGGGCGACGAGGGCGCGGACACGCTCATCGGCGAGCGCGGCTCCGACCGCCTGCTCGGCGGGCGCGAGGACGACAACCTCGACGGCGGCCCCGCGCGCAACAACCTCAACGGCGGGCTGGGGACCGACACCTGCCGAAGCAGCGGCGGCGGCCCCGAGACGAGCTGCGAGAACTAGCCCGGCGCGCGACCTCCCCCTGAGCCCGGCTCAGGGGGAGGCGCCCTCCGCCCGCAGCAGGCAGTCGAGCGCCATCGCGCTCACGCCGAACGCCCGCCCCCCGAGGCCCCGCCCGGTGAGCGGGTCGTAGTACTCCCGGAACCCCTCGCGCAGCACGAGCGCGGCCGTCCGGCCGGCGAGATCGCGGGCCTCGGCGACCCGCCCGGCCCGCATCAGGCCGTCGACGAGGAAGCGCGTGGCGAACAGCCACGTGGGCCCCCTCCAGTAGCGCCGGATGGGCCAGCCGGTGTCGCCGGCGCGGAAGCTCGGCTCCTGCGCGCTCACGCTCGGCACGGGATAGGGCAGCCAAAACCGCCGCCGGTCGAGCAGCTGCTCCTCGGCCAGGCGGCGCGCCACCTCCTCGGGCAGCCGGGGAAGCGCCAGCGGCGCGAGGCCCGCCCAGGTGGCGACCCGCAGCGGGCGCTCATCGGGCCCGCGCGGGTGGAAGATGCCCGCCCCGGGGTCCCACAGCCGTGCGACCAGCGCGGCGGTGACCCGCTCGGCGCGCTCCGCGGCGCCGGGCTCCCCCAGGCGCGCCATGCCCTCCCAGGCCAGGGCCCAGGCGGTGTTGACCAGGGGGTCGACGGCGTGGAAGCCGCCGTCCGCGACCACATGGCGGTAGGAGAAGCGCCGCCGGCGGTTGAAGCGCAGCAGCAGGAGGAAGCCGGGCCAGGGGTGGGCGCGGAAGCCGAGCGGGGCGTCGTAGGCCGGGGTCGCGTCGAGGCCCGACTCGTCGGGCTGGAGGATGCCCAGCACGCCGTCGCCGTCGGCGCGCTCGCGGTCGAGCCAGGCGTGGAGCCTCCTCAGGGCCGGCAGGCCCTCGGCCCGGAAGCCGGGGTCGTCGGGCGAGCGGTCGGCCACCTCGGCCCACGCCCAGGCCAGGAGCGGCGGCTGGATGGTGGCGGTCGTGCGGTCGGAGCGCCTGATCAGGTTGTAGGTGAAGGCGCGCGACAGGCGGACCGGGGCGGCCCAGAAGATCGTGTGCCCGATGAGCCCGTCCGGCCGCTGCGCGGCGACCAGCGTCCGCAGCTCGCGCCGCGCCCGCGCGGGGTCGATGTGGCTCCAGGCGACGGCGTGGAAGCAGGAGTCCCAGAAGAACTGGTCCGGGAACTTGGCCGGGTCGGGGCGCGTGTAGGCGTACTCGACCCCGTCGCGGGTGCGCCCCTCCGTCCAGTTGGCGGACAGCAGACGGGCGGCCGCATCGCGCAGCCGCCCGATGTCCCCCGCACCGCTGGGGCCCGCGCTCACGGGCCCCAGCGTATGGCACGCGCGCCTACTCGTACTGGAGCGCGCGCAACACGTCGAGTCTGCTGGCCCGCCTCGCGGGGGCGATCGCCGCCAGCACCCCGACGGCCGCCGCGACCAGCGCGAAGACCACGAGGCTCCCGGACGGGATCGAGAGCTCGACGCCGTAGTCCGAGAGCGACGCGGTGACCACCGCGGCCAGGGCGACGCCCAGCGGCAGCCCCAGCGCCGCGCCGATCAGGGCCGTGACGACGCTCTCGCCGCGGACCATCCGGCGCGCCTGGCGACGGGTCATGCCGACCGCGCGCAGCATGCCGATCTCGCGCGTGCGCTCGTGGACGGCGAGGACCATGGTGTTGACCATCCCGAACACGCTCACCACCACGGAGAGGGCGAGCAGGACGTAGAGCAGGTTGAGGATCGTGGACAGGTCCGCCGCGTATTGGTCGGTGAAGCCGGCGACGGTGTTCACCTCGGCGTCCGGGAACGCGGCCAGCGACGACTCGAGCGCCGCAGCGCCGTCCTCCGACGCGGTGCCGGTACCGGAGGCCAAGGTGTACGTGTCCTTCGCCCGTGGGAAGGCTGCGTCGAAGGCCTCCTGCGAGACGAGGGCCGTCCCGAGCAGGGCGGACAGCCGCGGCGGGTCGTAGACCCCCGTCACGGTGCGCTGCAGGCGGTCGCCCGAGGAGCTCACGATGGCGAGCGGGGAGCCGATCGCCAACTCGTGGTCCTCGGCGAAGGACCTCTCGACCACGACGCCGTCGCCGTCGAGGGTCTCGAGCGCCGCGTCCGAGCCCTCGGTCCAGGTGAAGCGGTAGACCGAGGCGATCGTCGCCGGGTTGACCCCCGCGACGTCCTGCGGGGAGCCGTCGACCAGGCCCTCGTCCCCGCGCACGCTGCTCACGGTGCCGGCGTCCGGCGAGGCGGCGAGCGAGCGCCCGACCGCCGGCGGGAGCGGGTCCCAGCCGTTGGTGGAGGCGACGACGTAGCCCGTGCCCGCGAGCTGGCGCTCGACGCCCCTCTCGGTGCTGTCGAGCAGCCCCGCGCCGAGCACGCTGACGAAGGTCACGAGCGCGAGCCCGATCATCAGCGCCGCGGCGGTCGAGGCCGTGCGCGCCGGGTTGCGGACCGCGTTCTGGCGGGCGAGACCGCCGGCCGCGCCCAGCCGCCCGATCGGCCAGCCGACGAGGGCCGCGATCGGGCGCACCAGCCGCGACGAGACCGCCGCGACGCCGACGAACAGCAGCACCGCGCCCGCGCCGAACGCGAGCAGGCCGCCGCCGCCCCACACGCCGAAGGCGAGCAGCGCCCCTGCTGCGGCGACCGCCGCGACGGCGATCGCGGGCGCGCGCCGCCCGATCCGTCCCGCTGGCAGGGCGGCGCCCTCGCGGACGGCCGCGATCGGCGGCACCCGCGTCGCCCGCACGGCGGGCACGAGGCCGGCCAGCAGGGTGATCAGCGTGCCGACCAGCAGCGACACGACAACGGTGCGGGTCGCGAAGACGGTGTCGCCCTGCGGCATGGTGAAGCCGACGCTGTCGAACAGCGCGGTCAGGCCGTTCGCGAGGGCGACGCCGAACGCGAGCCCGACGAGCGACGCCGCGAGGCCGATCGCGCCGGCCTCGACGATCACCGAGCGCAGAACCTGGCGCCGGGACGCCCCGAGCGTGCGCAGGGTGGCGAGCTCGCGCGAGCGCTGGGCGACCGTGATCGACAGCGTGTTGAAGATGACGAAGGCGCCCACGAACAGCGCGACGCCCCCGAAGGCCAGCAGGGTGCCCCGGATGAAGGTGATGCCCTCGGACACGACCTCCTTGTCGGCCACGGCCTGCTCCTCGCCGGTCGCCAGGTCGGCGCCGGGCGGGAGGAGCGCCTCGATGCGCCCGCCCAGCTCCTCTGTCGAGGCCCCCGGCGACGCCGCCACCTGGATGGCGTCGAAGCCGCTCTTGCCGAGCACCTCGCGCGCGGTGGGGACGTCGAAGAGGGCGATCGTCGCGCCCCCCAGCGAGTTCAGTTCGCCGAAGGCGGCGACGCCCGTGACGGTGAACTCGCGCACCGGGCCGTCGGCGACCACCCGGACGGTGTCGCCCACGCCGAAGTCGTGGTCGGCCGCCGTGTCGGCGTCGATCACGACCTGCCCCGGGCCGGACGCCCAGGCGCCGGTCGTGAGGGTCATCGGATTGAACCGCTCGGCGGCGGGGTCGACGCCGAAGCCGAAGCTCGGCTGGTTCCCGCCGATGATCTCGCCCTGGCGGTCGAGGATCTTTGCGGTGTTGCCGGTGCCGGAGAAGTTGACCAGGCTGCCGGCCGCCGCCTCGACGCCCGGGAGGGCCTGGATGCGGGGCAGGAGCTCGGCCGAGACGGTCGGCGTCCCGGCGGACGACTCGTCGACGACGGACTCGCCGCGGACGACGAGGTCGGTCTGGGTGTACGAGCTGCTGAAGATGTTCGTGAAGGAGCGGTCGATGGTGTCGGTGAGGATCAGGCTGCCCGCGATCATCGCCACGCCGAGCACGATCGCGAGGGCCGTGAGGGCGGCGCGCAGCCGGCGCCCCGCCATGCTCTTGAGGGCCACCCAGGTCATCGCGTCACCTCCGCGAGCGCGTCCAGGACCTCGGTCTGGCTCGAGGGGCCCTGGGTGCGGACGATGCGGCCGTCCGCGAGGAACACGATCCGGTCGGCGATGGTCGCCGCGGTCGCGTCGTGGGTGACCATCACGGTCGTCTGGCCGTAGTCGTCGGCCGAGCGGCGCAGCAGCTCGAGGATCTCGCCGCCGGAGCGGGAGTCGAGGTTGCCGGTCGGCTCGTCCGCGAACATCACGGTCGGGCGGCCGATCATGGCGCGGGCGATCGCCACGCGCTGCTGCTGACCGCCCGACAGCTGCGCGGGCCGGTGGTCGCGGCGCTCGGAGAGCCCGACCGCGGCGATCACCTCGTCCCGCCAGGCGCGCTCAGGACGACGGCCGGCGATCCGACCGGGCAGGGTGATGTTCTCCTGCGCCGTGAGCGTCGGCAGCAGGTTGAAGAACTGGAAGACGAAGCCGATGTGGCGCCGGCGGAGCTTGGTGAGGGCCGTGTCGCCCATCGACGTGATCTCGTGGCCGGCGATCCAGGCCGAGCCGGAGGTGGGCCGGTCGAGGCCGGCCAGGACGTGCATCAGGGTTGACTTGCCGGAGCCCGACGGGCCCATCACGGCGACGAGCTCGCCCTCGGCGACCGAGAGCGAGACGCCGGCCAGGGCGTCGACCGCGGCGTCGCCGTCGCCGTAGCGGCGGACGAGGTCGCGGCCGACGACGACCTGGCGGGGGGCGGCCTCCTCGGCGTCGACCGGCGGAGCGAGGGGATGCAGTGCGGTGGTCACGGGATGCCTCCTTGATGATGTGATGCCGATGCCGCGACGCTATGGCCGCCGCTCCCGCGCGCCATCGGCCGCGCTCCCGATCCGGGGGCAGCCCCGTGGATGGTCGTGCCGTCCCCGCCCCCGCCGCGCGGCCGAGCGCCGTCATCCCCGGGGATGACGCTGACCGCCCGCGCGGCCGATGGCGCGCTTCGGCGGGCGGAGTAGCGTCCCGTCATGAGGATCGGCCGCCCGCTCGACTACGCCCTCGACCTGCTGCTGGCGGCGATGATCGTCACCGCGATCCTCGAGGCCTGGCTCGTCGAGGGCCTCGATGGCTCGCCGTGGGGCCTCTCGGCGTTCGCGCTGGCGTGTGGCCTGCCCCTGTTCGCCCGCCGCCGCTTCCCGGTCGCCGCCCCTGCCACGACCGTCGTGCTCATCGCCGTGCAAGCGGCCATCTGGGGCGACTCGGTCCCCGAATCCTTCGGGACGCTCATGATCGCCCTTATCGCCGCGTCCCAGTTCGGCCTGCTCGGGCTGGGCCGGAGCGGCCTGGCGGGCGCGGCGCTCGTCGCGCTGATGATCGTCTTCGTCGGGCTGCGCGACCCCGAAGGGGCTGCGGGCGACTATGTCGGCGTGCTCGGGCTCGCGGCCATCGCGTGGCTGGTCGGGTTCGCGTTCGGTGAGCGCAACCGCCGCACCGCTGAGCTCACGGCGCGGGCCGAGCGGGCCGAGCGCGAGCGCGAGACCGAGGCGCGCGCGGCGGCGGCGGAGGAGCGGGCGCGGATCGCGCGCGAGATGCACGACGTGGTCGCCCACAGCCTCAGCGTCATGGTGGTGCAGGCCGAGGCCGCCGAGGCCATGCTCGACGCCGACCCCGAGCGGGCGCGCGGGCCGCTGGGCGCCGTCCAGGAGACGGGCCGGAGCGCCCTCACCGAGCTGCGCCGCATGCTCGGCGTGCTGCGCGAGATGACCGACGAGGGCGCGGCGCTGGCTCCGCAGCCCGGCCTGTCGGGGCTCGACGAGCTCGCCCGCCAGGTGCGGGACGCGGGGCTGCCGGTGAGCGTGCGCGTCGAGGGCGAGCCGCGGCCCCTGCCTGCCGGGATCGACCTCTCGGCCTACCGGATCGTGCAGGAGGGGCTCACCAACGCTCTGAAGCACGCCGGCCCGGCCACGGCCGAGGTGGTCGTCCGCTACGGGGACCGCGATCTCGAGCTCGTGGTCCGCGACGACGGTCGCGGCCACGACCCGGCCGCCAACGGCGGCGGCCACGGCCTGCTGGGGATGCGCGAGCGGGTCGCGCTCTACGGCGGAGAGCTGGCCGCCGGGCCGCGGCCCGAGGGCGGCTTCGCCCTCACGGCCCGGCTGCCGCTCGACGCCGTCGGCGCCTCATGAGCGCGCCCGACATCCGGGTCGTCATCGCCGACGACCAGGCGCTGGTGCGGGACGGGTTCGGGATGATCCTCGACGCGCAGCCCGGCGTCGCGGTGGTGGGAGAGGCGTCCGACGGGCACGAGGCCGTCGAGCGGGCGCGCGAGCTGCGCCCCGACGTCGTGCTGATGGACATCCGAATGCCGGGACTCGACGGCATCGAGGCCACCCGCCGGCTGATGGCCGACGGCGACGCGGCGCCCCGGGTGCTGATGCTCACCACCTTCGACCAGGACGAGTACCTCTACGAGGCGATGAAGGCCGGCGCCAGCGGGTTCCTGCTCAAGGACGTGCGCCGCGAGGAGCTCGTCCACGCCGTGCGGGTGGTGGCGGCCGGCGACGCGCTCCTCGCCCCGGCCCTCACCCGGCGCCTGATCGAGGACTTCGTCCGCCGGCCGCCGCCGGGGTCGGCGGCGCCCGAGGCGGTGGCGGAGCTGACCGAGCGTGAGGTCGAGGTGCTGCGGCTGGTCGCGCGCGGGCTCTCGAACGCCGAGATCGCCGCCGAGCTGGTGGTGAGTGAGGCGACCGTCAAGACCCACGTCGCCCGGATACTCTCCAAGCTGAGCCTGCGCGACCGCATCCAGGCGGTGGTGCTTGCGTACGAGACGGGCTTCGTGCAACCCGGCGGGGAGTGACCGGCATGCGGCGCATCACCAAGGACGACCTCACGCTGGTTGACGAGACGGGCGAGCGCTACCCGCCGCGGGTCATCGCGCTGGGGCTGCTCGACACCGGGGCGCGCTTCGTCGCGCTGGTCGTCGTCCTCGTGCTGATCGGGCTGATCTGGGAGGCGCTGGCCTGAGCGCACCGGCGCCCGGGGAGGCCGTGGAGCTCGAGGTGCTGGGGCTCGGCCGGGTGACGGGGGTCGTCGAGGGAGTCGACGAGCTCGTGCAGGAGGGCGTCCGGGGGCTGGCCTGGCGCGTGGTGCTGCGCCTGCCCGACGGCTCGCGCGCCCACGGCATCAAGCGGGGCAACGACCGCCTGATGTTCCTCGACCCGCGTCACCGGCTCGCCTGAATGGCCGCGCCGCCGGGCGCGCGGCTGGACGTCGAGGTGCTCGGGCAGGGCCTCGTGACCGGCGTCGTCGAGCGGGTCGACGAGGTGCGCCCGATGGGCGGCCTGCCGGGCATGGTCTGGCGGATCACCGTGCGCCTGCCGGACGGCGCCCTCGCCGAGGCGATCGTCACCGGCGACGCGCGCCCCGCGTTCCTGGATCCGCGCTATCGGTGCGTGTGATGTGACGTGACACCTCTTGGTGTATACCTACGTCATGGGACGAACGCAGGTCTATCTCGACACCTCGGATCTCCGCTTGCTGGACCGTGTCTCGGCGTCCACCGGCGCGTCCCGCTCCGAGCTGATCCGGCGTGCGATCCGAAGGGCATACGGCGAGCCCACGGCGCAGGAGCGCATCGCCGCGCTGGAGGCGAGCGCCGGATCGTGGAAGGACCGGGACTTCACCGGCGCCGAGTACGTCGCAGCCATCCGCGGCGATCGCCCGGCGCGCCTCGAGCGCCTCGGGCTCCGGTGAAGCTGCTCGACACGACGGTCGCCATCGACCACCTGCGCGGCCATGCGGCCGCGTCGCGGGTGATCCGGGAATTCGCCGCGGCCGATGAGCCGCTCGCCGCTTCCGAGCTGGTGCGGTACGAGCTGATCGCCGGCGTTCGCGACGACGAATGGCCCGAGCTGGAGCGCTTCTTCGAGGCGCTCTTCTGGGCCCCCGTCACTGAGGACGTCGCGCGCGTCGCGGGCGCGATGGCTCGCCGCCATGGGGCGTCGCACTCGGGGATCGACGACGTGGACTACGTAGTCGCGGCGACCTCGGCGGTCCTCGGCGCCGACCTCCTCACCACCAACGTCCGGCACTTCCCCATGATCGAGGGGTTGACGGCCCCCTACTGAGCCGCCGGCATGAGCGGCGACTCCGGCCGCGCCGCCATCCCGCGGCGCTCGGCCAGCGCCTCCATCATCAGGGCCGTGTCGGCGATCGGCACCCCCGTGAGGTGGGCGTCACGGGCCTCGAAGTCGGCGACGATCGCGGCCACCGCCAGTCGGTAGCGCTCCTGGTCCGGCGCGGCCAGGGCCGCCAGGGCCTCGGCCGCCCGGGAGAACGCGTCGCCGCCCTCACGCATCGCCTCGGCCGACCGGGCCGCCGCCGCGTCGTCGCCCCGCACCAGGGCGGCGACGGCCAGGGCGTAGCAGGAGGTGGGGGAGTCGCAGGCGCCGCCGAGCTCGCCGCTGACCCACGCCGCCGCGGCCTCGCCGTCGCCGGCCAGCACGGCCGACTTCAGCCCGGCGACCAGGCGCCCGTAGCTGCGCGGCGGCGCGGCCTCCCACGACCGCCGGTAGAGCTCCGCCGCCTCCCGCAGCCGGGCCGTCGCCTCCTCGCCGCGGCCGTCGAGCATCGCCCGGAACGCCGCCCCGTCCGCGTCGATCGCCCGGTCGAGCAGCTCCGCGTGCGGCCCCGGCTGCATCAGTGCTCCGTCGGCTCGCTCCCGCGCGCCTTGCGGCGGCTCGTCTCCGTCAGGAGCTGGTCGATGTGCAGCGCGACGTCGACGGCGTTGACCTTCACCTCGCCGCCCACGCGGTCGGCCACGTTCCAGGCCTCGCGCTGCAGGTAGGCGAGGCGGGCCGAGGCGTCGGGCAGGGTCATCGAGCGGTCGGCCTCGTTGACCAGGTAGGTGAGGATCTCCCGCGTCTCCCCGTCGCTCCACCGAGGCGGCCTCACCGGCCACTCCTTGTTGCGCACGATGAACCACCACAGCAGGGCGACCAGCGGGAACTTGAGCAGGAACACCGAGAACAGCACCCAGAGCGTCTGGATGCCCTCGTGGTCGCCCAACACCGGGGTGACCACCAGCAGGAAGCTGCCGAAGATCGCCAGCGCGACGCAGGCGATGACCACGCCGAACATGCGCGCCATGCGCACGCGGCCCGCGGGGGTGTAGAGGAAGCGTTCCAGCACGCCCCGATCATTCCCCCGCGCGGCGGTCGCGGCAACCCCGTCGCGGCCAGAGGGGGCCGGATGACCCGTTGGTACGATGCGGCCGGCATGGACGTGACCCTCCCCGACGGCAGCCGGCTGGAGTTGCCCGACGGAGCGACGGGCCACGACGCCGCGGCCGCGATCGGGCCCGGGCTCGCGAAGGCCGCCGTCGCCGTGCGGGTCGGCGAGGAGGTCCGCGACCTCGCCCGGCCGCTCGCCGACGGCGACGCGATCCAGATCGTCACCGCGAAGAGCGGCCACGACTACCTGGACGTGATGCGCCACTCGGCCGCCCACGTCATGGCCGAGGCCGTGCAGGCGCTCGTGCCGGGCACGAAGCTCGGCTTCGGGCCGGCGATCGAGGACGGCTTCTACTACGACTTCGACCTGCCGCGGACGCTCACCGAGGAGGACTTCCCGGCCATCGAGGCCGAGATGGCCCGGATCATCGCCGCGAAGGCCCCCTTTCAGCGCAGCGTGATGAGCATCGACGACGCGCGCGCGCACTTCGCCGAGCGCGGCGACCCCTACAAGGTTGACCAGATCGAGGAGCTGGCCCGCCGGGGCGAGTCGTCGGTCTCGCTCTACCGCCAGCGCGACTTCGTCGACCTCTGCATCGGCCCCCACCTGCCCGACACCGGGCGCATCGGGCCGGTGAAGCTGCTGTCGGTGGCGGGCGCCTACTGGCGGGGCAGCGAGACGAACCCCCAGCTCACCCGGGTCTACGCCACCGCCTTCCCCACCTCGGCGGAGCTCGACGCGCATCTCGAGGCCCTCGAGCAGGCCCGCGCCCGCGACCACCGGCGACTCGGGCGCGACCTCGGCATCTTCCACTTCGACGACGCCGGCCCCGGCTTCCCCTTCTACCTGCCGCGCGGGATGGTCGTCATCAACGGCATCAAGGAGGCCGTGCGCGCCGACCTCGCGCGCATGGGCTACGACGAGATCCAGACCCCGACGCTGCTCTCGGACGAGCTCTGGCGGCGCAGCGGCCACTGGGACCACTACCACGAGCACATGTACTTCACCGAGGTCGACGAGGGGCGGTTCGCGCTCAAGCCGATGAACTGCCCGGGCGCCTGCCTCGTCTACCGCAGCCGCCGGCGCAGCTACCGCGACCTCCCGATCCGCTACGCCGAGTTCGGCCACGTCCACCGTCACGAGCTGTCGGGCGTGCTGCACGGCCTCTTCCGCGTGCGGGCCTTCACCCAGGACGACGCCCACATCTTCTGCCGCCTCGACCAGGTGACCGAGGAGGTGCGCGCGGTCCTCGACCTGATCCAGGGCTTCTACGCCCGCTTCGGGCTCGGCGACGTGGCCCTCAAGCTCGCCACCCGGCCCGAGAAGGCCAGCGGGACGCCGGAGATGTGGGACGCCGCGGAAGAGGCTCTGCGGGTCGCCCTCGGCGACCGCCCCCACGAGCTCAAGGATGGCGACGGCGCCTTCTACGGGCCCAAGATCGACTTCCACGTCGCCGACACCATGGGCCGCTCCTGGCAGCTCGGCACCTGCCAGCTCGACTTCTTCATGCCCGAGCGGTTCGACCTCACGTACACCAGCGCCGAGGACGCCGAGGAGCGGCCGGTGATGATCCACCGTGCGGTCACCGGGTCGATCGAGCGGTTCCTCGGCATCCTGATCGAGAACGGCGCGGGCGAGTTCCCCTTCTGGCTGGCGCCCGAGCAGGCCCGCGTGCTGCCGGTGTCCGACCGGCACGCCGCCTACGCCGAGGAGGTGCGGGCGCGGCTGCGCGGCGCGGGCCTGCGGGCCGAGGTGGACGCCCGGGGCGGGTCGGTGGGCAAGCGCATCCGGGACGGCGAGCTGGCGAAGGTGCCCTACCTCCTCGTCGTGGGCGACCGCGAGGCCGAGGCGGGCACGGCGTCGGCCCGGCACCGCG
Source organism: Miltoncostaeaceae bacterium (assembly GCA_963819845.1). Lineage (GTDB taxonomy): Bacteria > Actinomycetota > Thermoleophilia > Miltoncostaeales > Miltoncostaeaceae > DATAGF01. The sequence continues at coordinate 52,804 of CAWFXQ010000002.1, read as the reverse complement.
GCGACGGCGACCTCGGAGCCGTGCCGCTCGCCCAGCTCGCGGAGCGCCTCGCGGACGAGGCCCGCGACGGGGTGACGGCGTGAGCCGCATCAACTGGGTCGGGGTCCGGAACTTCCTGATCATCGCCGGCATCGCCGGGATCGTCCTCGTCTGGCAGGAGGGCTTCGGATCGCTCGCGGTCTCGGCCGAGCGCATCATCCTGGTGCTCTTCGTCGCCGCCCTCGCGGTCTTCGGCTACAACTACTTCCGCCAGAACCAGCTCGCCTGGCTGGTGCTGAAGCCGTGGCAGCGGGTGGTGATCATCATCGCCGGCCTCGGCATCGCGTTCCTCCTGATCGCCGGCTTCCCGCTGCTGGAGGACCGGGTCACGCCGCTCGGCGTCCTCGCCCTGATCGCCGCCCTCGCCCTGGTGATCGTCTGGGTGGTGAGGGAGAGCCGCCGGTTCCGCTAGGCGCGCCGTCGCGTCTGAGCCTGAATCCGGATTCAGACTGACCCCTCGCCTCACCCCTCGCGCAGGATGAGCGTGTGGAGCTCTCGGGTCTCCCGGCTCGGGGCCACGCCGAGGCGCTCGCGCAGCAGGGTGCGGCAGGCGTGGAATTGGCGCAGCGCCAGGGCGCGCTCGCCGGCGTCGGCGTAGGTGCGCATCAGGGCGCGGTGCCAGCCCTCGCGCTCGGGCTCGAGCGCCAGCAGCAGCCGGTAGCGGCTGATGGCCTCGGCGGTGCGGCCGGCCTCGGCCAGGCGCTCGGCCAGGGAGAACAGGACGGCCCGGTGGGCCTCCTCGAGCTCGGTGCGCAGCGGCTCGGTCCAGGGCGCGAACGACCACTCCGGCAGCAGCGGCCCGGCGTAGCGCGCCTCGGCGTCGCGCAGGCGGGAGGGAGCCTCCTCGGGCGCCGCCGCGAGGCCGGCGGCGGCGGCCCGCAGGAATTCGTCGGCGTCCCAGCCGCGCAGCGCCGCGGTCACGAGCCGGTAGGTGGGGCCCTCCGCGACCACCAGGGCCGACGCGTCGCGCGCGGACAGGTGGGGCTCGAGCGTCCGGCGCAGGGCGTAGAGGGTCGAGTGCAGCGCGGCCACCCCGCGCGGCTCGGACAGATCGGGCCACAGGGCCGCGATCAGGGCCTCGCGGTGCACGGGGCCTCGCGCGCAGGCCAGCATCGCCAGCAGGGCGCGCGCCTTCTGGCGCCCGAAGTCTGCGTCCGGCACCCGGCGCCCCTCGCGCTCCACCGCGAAGCCGCCGAGCGTCACCAGGCGCACCGACCCACCCGCGCCGGTGCCCCGCCGCGCCGCGCGCGCCCGGCGGGCGGCGCCGCGCACCTCGGCCTCGGGGTCCTCGAGCATCCGTCCCAGGGCCCGGTCGGCCGCCACGGCGCCGGCCGCGGCCTCGGCCAGCGCGAGGCGGGCCTCGGGCGGCGCTCCGGCCGCGCCGTCGGCGCAGGCCGCCAGCACCTCGCCGCCGCAGGCCCGCGCCAGCCGCACCACGATCTCGCGCGGCCCGAGGTCCCGCACGAGGGCGCGCGGCAGCAGCAGCGTGGCGAGTGCCCGCTCGCGCCGGGTCCAGAGCGACTCGACGCGGAGGTCGGTGGAGCGCCGCAGGGCGTCCTCGAGGGCGGCGTCGCCCTCGGGGCCGGGGCCGTGGACCGCCGCGGCCACCACCGCGGCGCGCGCCTGTGGCCACGGCGCCGCCGCCCGCTCGGCCAGGGCCCGGGCGTCGTCGGCGAGCGTCCGGGCGACCTCGGGGAGGTCGGCCGTGCCGGCGGCCTTGGCGAGATCGGCCAGGGCCATCGTGCCGTCGTACGGCAGGCCGTGCTCGGCGAGCCCCTCCCGGGCGGCCGCGACCGCGCGCGTCACCCCGGTGCGGTCGCCGGTCGCCGCGGCGAGCTCGGCCGCGGCGACGTCGTGGCGGTACCCGCGCAGGGCGCCGGCGAGGCGGCGGAAGGCCGGCGCGCTGCGAGCGAGCTCGGTGCCCAGGCGGTCGAGCTGGCCGAGCCCGGCCAGCGGGACGAAGCGCAGCATCGCCACCACGGGCACGCCGAGCCGGGACAGCCCGCGGGCGGCGGCCGCCTCGCGCAGGCGGTCGGCCTCGTCGAGGGCGTCGGCGAACCGGCCCGCGTCGCCGAGGATCATCGAGCGGAAGGCGCGGGCGTAGAGCAGGTAGTTGAGCGGGTCGCCCGCCGCGCCCTCGTCGAGGACGGGGATCGCCTCGTCCAGCGCGGCCAGGGCCGGGGCGCGGCGGCCCGCGGGATGGTCGATCGCGAAGGCCCGCGTCGCCGCCGCCCACGCCCGCGCCAGCGGGTCGGCCGGGGCCGCGTCGAGCGCCGCGGCCAGCTCGTGCTCGGCCTCGTCGTAGCGGCACGACTCGCCCAGCAGCAGCGCGAGCATCACGCGCGCCGCCGCGAGGAGGGCGGGGTCGGCGTCGAGGCGGGGCACCAGCTCGCCGGCGACGGCGATCGTGCGGTCGTAGACGCCCCCCGCCAGGGGCGCGGCGCGCAGCAGCCGCACCAGCACCACCGCCGCCCGGCGCCGGTCCCCCTGGGCCAGCAGCTCGCGCGCGGCCGACTCCATCGCCGCGAAGGCGCCGAGGTGGTCGGCCCGGTAGAAGAGCTGCGACGCCTGGGCCAGCACCGGGCCGGGCAGGTCCGACCACACGTCGGGGGGCACCGCCCGGAGCCAGTCCTCGACGGCGGGCCGCTCCCCGGCGCCCGCGCCGCCCACGGCCGCCAGGGCCGCGAGCGCCGCGGACAGATCTCCGGCGGCGAGGTGGTGGCGCGCCGCGGGCTCGGGCTCGCCGACGGCGTTCCACGCCTCGGCGGCCCGGCGGTGCAGCTCGGCCGCGCGGGCGGCCGGCCGGGTCGCCGCCCCTCGCTCGAGGGCCGCGCGCAGCATCCGGTGGTGGCGGCGCCAGCCGGGGCCGCCCGGGGCGGGGGCGAGGAACGCCCGGCGCTCCTCCAGCAGCGCCAGCAGCTCGGCGGCGTCCTCGCGCCCCGCGACGCTCGCGGCCATCGCGGCGGTGAACCGGTCGAGGTGGCCCGTGTCCTCCAGCAGGCGCGCCGCCGGCTCGGGCAGCGGCTCGACCACCTCGCGCAGGAGGTAGTCGAGGGGGTCGCCGCCAGGCCGGGCCGACAGCACGACGCCGGCCATCCACCCCTCCGCCTCGCGGGCGCGCTCGGCGGCCTCCTCCGCCGACGCGTCCGACCCAAGGGCCGCGAGCAGCTCGCGGGCCTCCTCGGGCGCGAGGGCCAGCTCGGCCTCGCCCAGCGCCACCGCGTCCGGCCGGGCGCCGCCGAGCAGCGCCCCCAGCGTCCACCGCGAGGCCACGGCCAGGCGGGCCGTGGGCGGCAGCTCCCGCGCGAGGGCGCGCAACTCGTCCTCGCCCCGGCCGCCGACCAGCAGGTGGGCGTCGTCCAGCACGATCACCACCTCGCCCCGGGCCCCGGCCGCGATCCCCTCGCAGATGGCCGCCGCGCGGCGGTCGGGCCGCGCGCGGCGCGGGGGGGCCTCCAGCCCGGGAACGGCGTCGGCCAGGGCCGCGGCGAGCGCGTTGACCACGCCGGGGCGCCCCGGGCGCGGGTCGCACGCGACCCAGGCGACCGTGGCGTCGCGTCCCTCCACCGCCTGGGCCAGCAGGGTGGTCTTGCCGTACCCGGCGCCGGCCTCGACGCGCAGCAGCCCGGCGGCGAGGCCCTCGCGCGCGGCGGCCACGAGCCGGGGGCGCGCCAGGCAGGGTCGCGGCAGCACGGGCGGCACGGCGCAAGCCTACCCTCCTCGTGAGTGAACCGTGAGTGGCCGGCAAGTGCCCCGTGAGGGTCGTGGGGTTGAGTAGCGGCACGGGCCGCCGCCGGCCGCACACCGGGATCAGGGAGGGACCGATGTCCGCCACGTCCGAGGACCTCATCCAGAGGCGACTCGAGGAGGAGCGGGCGCGCCTGGCCCGCGAGCTCGGCATCGAGGAGGTGGAGCGGGAGCCTCACGCGCGCCCGGTCGAGCACCGCTTCGTCGCGTCGCAGCGCCCCCACACCACCGTGCTCTACGGCGGGCTGACCTGGAAGCACGAGCAGCTCATCCACGGGGCCCTCGAGGGGCTCGGCTACAAGCCGGAGGCCCTGTCCTGCCCCGACGTGGCCGCCTTCCAGCTGGGCAAGGAGTACGGCAACAACGGCCAGTGCAACCCCACCTACTTCACGGTGGGCAACCTCGTGCAGCACCTCCAGGGGCTCGAGGCCGACGGGATGTCGCGCCAGGACATCATCGACAAGTACGTCTTCGTCACGGCGGGCGCGTGCGGGCCCTGCCGCTTCGGCATGTACGAGGCCGAGTACCGCCTGGCCCTGCGCAACTCGGGCTTCGACGGCTTCCGCGTCCTTCTGTTCCAGCAGTCGGGCGGCTTCAACCAGGCCGGTGAGGCCGACGGCCTCGAGCTGAACGTCGACTTCTTCCTGGCGTTCCTGAACGCCCTGAACATGGGCGACGTCCTCAACGACGTCGGCTACCAGATGCGGCCCTTCGAGATCGAGGAGGGCGCCACCGACCGGGCGATGGAGCAGGCGATGGACGACCTCAACGAGGTCTTCCGCACCCACCGCAACCAGCGGCTCGACGGCAAGATCGGCGCCTTCCTCACGTCGCTGCCCGCCGTGGGCGGCATGGCCGAGAAGGCCGGCAAGTTCGCCGACGCGCTCCTGGGCTCGGAGTACACCGAGGCGCTCGGCGGCGTGGCCGACAACCTGCGCACCGTGCGCGTCGACCGCACCCGCGTGAAGCCGATCGTCAAGATCACCGGCGAGTTCTGGGCCCAGACCACCGAGGGCGACGGCAACTACAAGATGTTCCCGTTCCTCGAGCGCGAGGGCGCCCAGGTGCTCGTGGAGCCGGTCGGCACCTGGATCATGTACATGATCCACCAGGCCAAGCAGGGCAACACCGACCGCGCCGGCGTCACCGAGGACGAGGCGATGCCCGCGGCCTGGCGCATCGACAAGCGCATGGCCGCCGACCTGAAGGCACGGAAGAAGAACGCCGCGCTGTCGCTCGCCGAGGCCGTCTTCACCCGCGAGTGGAACCGGCTGCGCGAGGCGCTCGGCGGCATCCCGCACGAGCTCACCGACCAGTACGAGCTGCAGCGGATCGGGCACCCGATGTACAACTCGCGCGCCGGCGGCGGCGAGGGCCACCTCGAGGTGGCCAAGAACATCTACTACTCGAACAAGGACATGTGCCACATGGTGCTGTCCCTGAAGCCGTTCGGGTGCATGCCCTCGACCCAGTCCGACGGCGTCCAGTCGGCCGTGGTCAACCAGTACAAGGACATGATCTTCCTGCCGGTCGAGACCTCCGGCGAGGGCGAGATCAACGCCCACAGCCGCGTGCAGATGGCCCTCGGCGAGGCCAAGGTGAAGGCCCGCGAGGAGATCGAGCGGGTGCTCGAGCAGACCGGCCGCACGCTCGACGAGGTGCGCGCCTACGCCGAGGAGCACCCCGAGCTGCAGGACCCGCTCTACAAGGTGCCCCACGCGAAGGGCGTGATCGGCACCGCCGCGACCTTCGTCCTGCACGTGGACGAGCTGATGAGCAGGGACGCCTCGGCGAGCGCGGCCGTCCCGGCCGGGGTGGGGGCCTGAGCATGGGGGTCCTCGACCACGAGAAGCTCTACATCGGGCTGGACGTCGGCTCGACGACAGTGAAGGCGGTCGTCGTCGACCCGGTCGCCGACGAGGTGCTCTGGCAGGACTACCAGCGCCACGACACCAAGCAGCCGGAGAAGGTGCTGGAGTTCCTCACCCGCATCGAGACCGACGTCCCGCTGCCGGTTGAGCGCTTCCGCATCTTCATCACCGGGTCGGGCGGCAGCGGCCTGGGCCCGCGCATCGGGGCCAAGTTCGTGCAGGAGGTCAACGCCGTCTCGCTGGCCGTGGAGAAGCTCTACCCCGAGGCCGGCTCGGTCGTCGAGCTGGGCGGCCAGGACGCGAAGATCATCATCTTCAAGGAGGACCCCGAGACCGGCAAGAAGACCAAGATCCCGTCGATGAACGACAAGTGCGCCGGCGGCACCGGCGCCGTCATCGACAAGATCAACGCCAAGCTCCAGATCCCGCCAGACGAGCTCTGCGACATGGGCTACGACGACATCAAGCTCCACCCGGTGGCGGGCAAGTGCGGCGTCTTCGCCGAGACCGACATCAACTCCCTTCAGAAGATGGGCGTCCCGCCGGACCAGCTGATGGCGTCGCTCTTCGACGCGATCGTCGGCCAGAACATCTCGGTGCTGACGCGGGGCAACACCCTGCGCCCGCACGTCCTGCTGCTCGGCGGCCCCAACTGCTACATCCGGGGCATGCTGGAGGCCTGGCGCCACGCGATCCCGCTGATCTGGAAGGAGCGCAAGACGCCCCTGCCGGAGGGGGTTGACCCCAAGGAGCTGATCCGGGTCCCGGACAGCGCCCAGTACTTCGCGGCGATCGGCGCCGTCGAGTTCGGGCTCTCCGAGGAGGAGGGCGTCGGCGTCTACCGCGGCACCCAGAACCTGCGCCGCTACATCGACGTCGGCCGGCTGGAGGAGAAGCAGGCCGCCGGCGGCAAGGGGCTGGCCGAGGACCCGGCCGACCTCGAGGCGTTCAAGGAGCGCTTCCGCCCGCCGGTCTTCCGCGAGGTCGCCTTCACCTCCGGCGAGGTGGTGGAGGGCTTCATCGGCCTGGACGGCGGCTCCACCTCCACCAAGGCGGCGGTGCTCGACAAGGACCGCAACGTCCTGGTGAAGAGCTACCAGCTCTCCAAGGGCAACCCGATCGTGGACACCCAGGAGGTCCTCGCCGACATCGAGGCCAAGATCCACGCCCAGGGGGCCACCCTGAAGGTGATGGGCATCGGGACCACCGGCTACGCCAAGGACATCCTCAAGGACACCCTGGCGGCCGACGTCGCCCTGGTCGAGACCGTGGCCCACACCGAGTCGGCGCTCGCGTTCTACCCCGACACCGACGTCATCTGCGACGTGGGCGGCCAGGACATCAAGCTCATCATCCTGAAGAACCGCCAGGTCAAGGACTTCAAGCTCAACACGCAGTGCTCGGCCGGCAACGGCTACTTCCTCCAGTCCACGGCCGAGGGCTTCGGCTTCTCCGTGAAGGAGTACGCCGACATCGCCTTCTCGGCCGAGACGATGCCCACCTTCGGCTACGGCTGTGCGGTGTTCATGCAGTCCGACATCGTCGACTTCCAGCGCCAGGGCTGGCAGCCGCAGGAGATCATGGCCGGCCTCGCCGCCGTGCTCCCGAAGAACATCTGGCTCTACGTGTCGCAGATCCCGAACCTGGCCTCCCTCGGCACCAACTTCGTCCTCCAGGGCGGCACCCAGCACAACCTGGCCGCGGTCAAGTCCCAGGTCGACTTCATCGAGTCGCGCTTCGCCGGCAAGGACACGCAGGCGCGGGTGCGCGTGCACGAGCACTGCGGCGAGTCGGGCGCGATCGGCGCCGCCATCGAGGCCGTCCGGCTGTGGGAGAACGGCCGCGAGACCGAGTTCATCGGCATGGAGAACGTGCAGGACATCTCCTTCATCACCCACCGCAACGAGGACACGCGCTGCTACTTCTGCAAGAACAAGTGCCTGCGCACGTTCATCGACGTGAGCGTGGAGGGCTCGTCGATCGACGAGTCCGAGCGGCCGTCGAAGATCCCGCTCAAGCCGGGCGTGCGGCGCCTGATCGTCGGCAACTCCTGCGAGCGCGGCCTCGTGGAGGACGTTGACGCGATGCGGGTGATCAAGAAGGGCATGGACTCCAACAAGGAGGCCTACCCCAACTTCCTCCAGATCGCGGCCGAGGCCGTCTGGCGCAGCACCAACCCGCCGAAGGTGGCCGACCCGCCGCACAAGCGCGCCATCACCTCGGCCCAGAAGGAGCGCAACTCCCTCCTGGCCAGGCGCGAGGAGATGCGCATCGGCATCCCCCGGGTGCTGAACCAGTACTCGGTCAACCCGCTGTTCTCGGCCTACTTCGAGAGCCTCGGGATCCCGCCCCAGAACCTCGTCTACTCGGGCTTCACCTCCGAGGAGCTCTACAAGTCGGGCGCCAAGCGGGGCGCCATCGACCCCTGCTTCCCCTCGAAGGTGGGCATCCCGCACGTGCACGACCTGCTCTACAAGGCCCACGCGAAGAAGCCGCTCGACGTCATCTTCTTCCCGATGGTCGACGCCCTGCACTCGCCGCTGGCGAAGACCCAGGGCTGCCGGGCCTGCCCCACCGTCACGGCCACGCCCGAGGCGGTCAAGGCGGCGTTCACGAAGGAGAGCAACCTCTTCACCGAGATGGGGGTGCGCTACCTCGACACGTTCGTGAACATCGACCAGCCGCGGCTGCTCGAGAAGCAGATGTGGGAGGACTGGCAGGGCGTCCTCGGGCTCACGCGCGAGGAGCACCGGCGGGCGATCGACGCCGGCTACGCGGCGCTCGAGGGCTTCGAGCGCGACCTGCGCGCGGCGGCCCGCGAGACGCTGGAGGAGCTCGAGCGCGAGGACCGGCTCGGCGTGGTGGTGCTGGGCCGGCCGTACCACAACGACCCGGGCATCTGCCACGAGATCCTCGACGAGTTCCAGAAGATCGGCTACCCGGCCTTCACGCAGGACAGCCTGCCGATCGACGACGACATCGTCTGGCGGCTCTTCGGCGAGGACGTCGAGGCCGGGCGCATCACCGAGCCGATGGACATCTCCGACGTCTGGAAGAACTCCTACTCCGAGAACACGAGCCGCAAGGTGTGGGCGGCCAAGTACACGGCCCGCCACCCCAACCTCGTCGCGCTCGAGCTCTCGTCGTTCAAGTGCGGGCACGACGCCCCGATCTACGCGACCGTCGAGGAGGTCGTGCAGTCGTCGGGCACGCCCTACTTCTGCTTCAAGGACATCGACGAGAACAAGCCGACCGGCTCGATCAAGATCCGCGTCGAGACGATCGGCTACTTCCTGCAGCGCTACCGCGAGGACATGGTGCGGGAGCACGGCAAGGAGCGCGAGCTCGAGTCGAAGATGGCCGAGTTCGAGGCCCGGCTGCGGGCGGAGATGGAGACGGAGGTGGGCGTTGGCGCAGGTGGGTGAGGCCGCCCGCGCGGCGAGCAAGATCATGTTCGAGGTCTACCGCGAGGGCGGGTACGACCGGCGCTACCGCGTCGTGTACTTCACCGAGCTCAACGACCAGAACCGCGACACAGAGCTCAACCGGTGCCTCGCCGGCCAGAGCTTCTACTCGGGCTTCGTCACCGAGGGGTCCCGCAAGGAGGCGCGGGCGATCATCTCGTCGGCCCTGGCGCGCCTGAACGACGGCGAGGCCCTGGCGCCCGGCGACCTCGAGCGGGAGCTGGAGCCGCACCTGGCCTGAACCGTGCCCGGGCGCGTCACGCGCCCGGGACGGATCCGGCACATCCCGGCGCTGATCCGTCGCGGGGGCCCGCCTAGCGTGGGCCCATGCACCGTCAACGCTCCGAGCGCGGACAGGCCGCCGTCGAGCTGATCGCGCTGCTGCCGGCGCTCGTCCTGGTCGCGCTGATCGGCTGGCAGCTGGCGGTCGCGGGCCACGCCTGGATCGTGGCGGGCGGGGCGGCGCGGGCCGGCGCCCGGGCGGCGGAGGTCGGGGCGCCCGCCGGCGCGGCGGCCCGGGCGGCCCTGCCGGCCGGCTACGCCCGCGCGGCCGCGGTCACCGCGATGGAGGGCGGCGCGCGGGTGAGGGTGCGGGTGGACGTCCCGCGGGTCGCGCTGCTGCCCCACGTCGGCCCGGTCGCCGCGCAGGCGACGGTCCGGCCGTGACCCTCCTCCGCCGCGGCGCGCGGGGCCAGGCCGCCGTCGAGCTGCTGGTGGCCATCCCGGTGCTCGTCCTGGTGGGCCTCGTCGCCTGGCAGCTCGTCGGGGTGCTGGCGGCCGGGTTCCGCGCCGAGGCCGAGGTGCGCGCGCAGGCCCTCCGTGCGGCCGGGGCGGCGGGCCGGACGCTGGTCGTCTCGGCCACCGAGCGGGTGCCGCAGCTCCTGCCGGGCGTGGCGGGGCTGAGGATCCACGCCCGCGCGGCGGTGCGGGCGCCGTGAGCCGGCGCGGGCGCCAGCGCGGCCAGGCGCTGCCGCTGGCCCTCGCGCTCGCGCTCGTGCTGCTGCTGGGCGCGGTCGCCCTCTTCGCGCTCGGAAGGGTCCAGCTCGCCGCGGCGCGGGCCCAGACCGCGGCCGACCTCGCGGCGGTCTCGGCGGCGCGCGAGCTGCGGGCGCGGATGGGGGAGGTCGCGAGCGCGGGCCCTGGAGGGGGCCGGGCCTGGCGCGACCGGCTCCGCGCGGCCGCCGAGGCGGCGGCCTCCGGCTCGGGGGCGCGCGTCGAGGCGCTGTCCCTCCCGGGCGGGTCGTGGCCGCCGACCGCCGTCGAGGTGACGGTCAGTGCCCCCGGGCCCCGCGGGGCGCGCGTGCGGGCCCTCGCCCGCGCCGGCATGGTGGTGACCGCGGCCGTCGCGGGGGACGAGCGCACGGGCTGGGCCACCGGCGGCGGCTACTCGGGGCCGCTGGCCTACCGCGACGGCAAGCCGATGTGCCCGGCGGTCGGCGCCGCGTTCGACCTCATGGACGCCGCGGCCAACGCGGACGGCGTCGACCTGGTCGTGGTGAGCGGCTTCCGCAGCGACGCCGAGCAGGCCGTGCTGTTCGCCCGGCACCCCGACCCGAAGTGGGTTGCGCCACCGGGCCGCAGCCGCCACCGCGATGCCACCGAGCTCGACCTCAACATGCACAACGGCGGCGGCGGGGCCTACGCCTGGCTGTCGCGCAACGGCACCCGGTTCGGCTTCGTCCAGCGCTACTCCTGGGAGCCCTGGCACTGGGGCTACCTGCCCGGCTGCGGGGCCGGTGTGGCCGCCGGGCCGGCGGGCGCGGCGGGCGCGGCGGGCGCGGTGCCGGGATGGGTCCCGGCGCGGTACCGGGCGATCGTCTCCTCGGCGGCGACCGCCAATGGAGTGGCGCCCGCCCTGCTGGCGGCGCTGCTGCGGGCCGAGTCCGGCCTCGATCCGCGAGCGGTCAGCCCGGCCGGGGCGCAGGGGATCGCACAGTTCATGCCGGCGACGGCCCGGGGCATCGGGCTGCGCGACCCCTTCGACGCGGCCCAGGCCATCCCGGCCGCCGCCCGCCTGCTGGGCGGCCACCTGCGGGCGTTCGGCTCGGTGCCGCTGGCCCTCGCGGCCTACAACGCCGGGGCGGGAGCGGTGCGCCGGTACGGCGGGGTGCCGCCCTACCGCGAGACCCAGGCCTACGTGGCGAAGGTGATGGCCCTCGCCGGAGGGGCGGGGGCGCTGGCCGGCGGTGGGGGCGACGTGGTCCTGCTGCGCGCCGGCGACCGCTTCGTCTGAGTGTATGCTGACATACCATGAAGCGGACGACGATCAAGCTGCCCGACGAGCTCGACGCGCGGCTGCGCCGCGAGGCCGGTCGGCGGGGGATGACGGTGTCGCAGCTCTCGAGGGAGGCGATCGCCGCCCACCTCGGCGGAGGCCCGATCCGCGAGTTCCGCTCGGCGGGCGCGGGGAACAGCGGCCGCTCCGACATCTCGCAGCGCGTTGACGAGCTGCTCGTCGAGTGGGGCTTCGGGCAGGACAACTGATCGTTGACACGGGCGCCCTCTTCGCGCTCGTCGATGAGGCGGACGACTTCCATGACCGGTCGGTTGCGCTTCTCGGCGGCTTCCCGGGCGATCTCACGGTCCCGGCACTGGTGGTCGCCGAGACGGCCTTCCTCGTTGGCCGCGCGCTCGGCGCTCGGACGGAAGCGCTACTGCTCGCCGACGTCGCGGGCAGCGACATCACCGTCGATCAGATTCCCCTCGACGAGTGGACGCGCATCGGCGAGCTGGTGGCCCGCTACGCCGATCTTCCCCTCGGGACGGTTGACGCCACGGTGGTCGCCGCGGCCGAGCGCCTCGGGGTCACCGCGATCGCCACCACCGACCGGCGCCACTTCTCGGTCGTCCGCCCGTCCCACGCCCCGGCCTTCGAGCTGCCGCTGCTGGACTGACGCTGCCCCCGCCACGGGGCGTGGGCGGCGGGACTGGCAGCCGCTCCTATACTCGGTGGGACCGTGCCGGACGCCTCCTCCCTCCGCGAGCAGCTCGCGGGCATCCCGACGGGCCCGGGCGTCTACACCTACCGCGACGCCGTCGACCGCGTGCTCTACGTCGGCAAGGCGAAGTCGCTGCGGCGGCGGGTGCTCTCCTACTTCCAGGCGCCGCTGCGGCCCGGCGAGGACGACGGGCCCGGCCACCCGATGCGGGCGCGCTCCGGGCTGCACCCGAAGATCGCCGAGATGGTGGAGCGGATCGCCCGGGTCGAGGTGTTCGTCACCTCGTCCGAGAGCGAGGCCCTCATCCTCGAGGCGAACCTCGTCAAGCTGCACCGCCCGCCGTTCAACATCCGGCTGCGCGACGACAAGAGCTACCCCTACATCGCGATCAGCCTCGACGAGGACTACCCGCGCGTCTACTTCACGCGCGAGCGCCACCGGCGCGACCGCATGTACTTCGGGCCCTTCTCGAACGCCTACAAGGTGCGCGACACGCTCAGCCTGATCGGGCGGATCTTCCCGAGCCGCCCCTGCGAGGGCCCGGAGCCGGGCCGGCCGTCGGGCGTGCCCTGCCTCGACTACCACATCAAGCGGTGCCTGGCGCCGTGCGTGGGCTACATCTCGAAGGACGACTACCGCGCGCTGGTCGACCAGATCATCGACTTCCTCTCCGGCCGCTACCGGGGCCTCGAGCGCGACCTCGAGCGGGAGATGCGCGCGGCGGCGGACGCGCAGGAGTTCGAGCGGGCGGCGGTCGTCCGCAACCGGCTCTCGGCCGTGCGCCACCTGATGGAGCGCCAGTTCGCCCACGCCGACTCGGTGGGGACGGCCGACGTACTGGGCGTCGCCCTCGAGGGCGACTCGGCGAACGTCCAGGTGCTGCAGGTGCGCGACGGGGTCCTGCAGGACCGCCAGTCGTTCTTCCTGGACGCGGCCGGGGCGGAGGACGAGGACACCGTGCTCGCGCAGTTCGCCTACGAGTTCTACTCGCTCGCGCTGGCGATCCCGCCGCTGGTGGTGGTGGCTCACGAGAGCGGCGCGACCGAGGCCCTCGAGGCGCTGCTGACGGACCGCCGCGGCCACCGCGTGGAGGTGCGCGCGGCCGCGCGCGGCGACAAGCGCAAGCTCGCGGAGCTGGCGGCGCGCAACGCGCGCTTCGCGCTGGAGCAGGACCGCCGCCGCCACGAGCAGGCGCGCGGCCGGCGCCGCGAGGCGCTCGCCGACCTCCAGGCCAAGCTCGACCTGCCGGCGCCGCCGGCGCGGATCGAGTGCTATGACATCTCGAACCTCGGCGAGACGTACGCGGTGGCGTCGATGGTCGTGTTCGAGGGGGGCGCGCCGGCCAAGGCCCACTACCGCACCTTCACCATGCGCGACGAGGCCGGCCGTGACGACTTCGCGCGCATCCGCGAGGCCGTGCGGCGCCGCTTCTCCCGCCTCGCCGCGCCGGGGGAGACCGACGTCTCCTTCGCCGCGCGGCCCGGGCTCGTGGTCATCGACGGCGGCAAGGGCCAGCTGTCGGCGGCCCTCGCGGGGATGCGCGACGCCGGGGTGGAGGACGTGCCGGCCGTGAGCCTGGCCAAGCGGCAGGAGGAGGTCTTCCGGCCGGGCATCCCCGACCCGCTGCTGCTCGCGGTCGACTCGGCGGCGCTGCGCACCCTCCAGCACGTGCGCGACGAGGCCCACCGCGTCGCGCTCCGCCACCACCGCGGCCGCCGCGGGCGGGGGATGACCGAGAGCGTCCTCGACGCCCTCCCGGGCGTCGGGCCCGCGCGCAAGGCCGCGCTGCTGCGCCACTTCGGCTCCACCGAGCGCTTCCTGGCCGCGAGCCGCGATGAGCTCGCGGCGGTGCCGGGGGTGCCCGCGAAGGTGGCGCGGGAGGTGTACGACCACCTGCACAAGACCGCGGCGCCCCGCCGCGCCCCCGAGCCCGAGCCCGACCGCGAGGCCGCGTGGAGCTGACCGTCATCACGGGCATGAGCGGCGCCGGCAAGAGCCAGGCGATGGGCGCGTTCGAGGACGCCGGCTGGTTCTGCGTCAACAACCTCCCGCCCGGCCTGCTGCCCTCCCTCGCCGACCTGTGTCTGCTTCCGGGGTCGCGGGTCGAGTGCGCCGCCGTGGTCTGCGACGTGCGGGGCGGTGTCTGGTTCAAGGACCTCGAGCCCGTGCTCGAGCGGGTCGAGGAGGCCGCCCGCGCCCGCCCGCGCGTGGTCTTCCTGGAGGCCTCCGACGAGACGCTGATCGACCGGTTCCGCGAGACCCGGCGGCCGCATCCGCTGGCCGCCGCCGGCACCGTGACCGAGGGCATCGCGCGCGAGCGGGCCGAGCTGTCCGACGTGCGCGAGCGCGCCGACGTCGTCATCGACACGACCGGGCTCTCGATCTGGGAGCTGCGCCGGCTGGTGGCCGACACGCTGCTCTCGCCGGAGGGCCGCCCCCGCATGCACGTGGAGTTCGTCTCATTCGGGTACAAGCACGGGGTCCCGCGCGACGCCGACCTCCTGCTGGACGTCCGCTTCCTGAAGAACCCCCATTACGTCCCTGCGCTCAAGCCGTACACCGGCCTCGACCCCCAGGTCGCCGAGTTCGTGCGGTCCTCCCCGGGGCTGGAGGAGTTCATGGCCCGCCTGGAGGCGCTGCTCGACTTCCTGCTGCCGGCCTACGCCGAGGAGGGCAAGGCCGGTGTCGTCATCGGCATCGGCTGCACCGGCGGGCGCCACCGCAGCGTGACGGTGGCCGAGATGCTGGCGCGCCGCTACGGCCCGGGCTTCGACGTGAGCGTCTCGCACCGCCACATCGCGCGGGGCGGGCCCGACGTCGCGGAGCCCGCGGCGTGAGCGCCTCGGTCGGCGGCCTCCCGCGCATCGCCGCCCTCGGCGGCGGCACCGGGCTGGCCTCGCTCCTCCGCGGGCTCAAGGCCGCGCCGGTGGACATCGTCGCCATCGTCACCGTGGCCGACGACGGCGGCTCGTCGGGCCGCCTGCGGCGCGAGCTGGGGGTGCTGCCGCCCGGCGACATCCGCAACTGCCTGGTCGCGCTCGCCGACGACGAGTCGCTGCTGGGGCGCCTGTTCCAGCACCGCTTCGCCGACGGCGACCTCTCCGGCCACCCCTTCGGCAACCTCTTCCTGGCGGCCCTGGCGGAGGTGACCGGCAGCTTCGACCTGGCCGTGCAGGAGTGCAGCCGGGTGCTGAAGATCCGCGGCCGGGTGCTGCCGTCAACCCTCGAGCAGATCCGCCTCTGGGCCGAGCGCGAGGACGGCGAGGCGGTCTGCGGCGAGACCCGCATCGCGGCCGGCCGTGGCCCCTGCCGCCGGGTGTGGCTCGACCCTGCGCCGGCCGCGCACCCGCCGGCCGTGGAGGCGGTCCGCGAGGCCGACCTCGTGCTGCTGGGTCCCGGCAGCCTGTTCACCAGCGTGCTGCCGCACCTGGCGGTGCCCGAGCTGGCCGAGGCGCTCGTGGCGTCGCGGGGGAGGCGCGCCTACGTCTGCAACGTGATGACCCAGCCGGGCGAGACCGACGGCTTCGACGCCGTCGACCACCTCGAGCGCGTGCTCGAGGCCGTCCCCGGCGGCGTTGACACGATCGTCGTCCACGACGGCCCGCTCGACCCGGATGCCGCGGCCGCGTACGCCGCCCAGGGCCAGGAGCCGGTGGGCGTCGACCACGAGCGCCTGCGGGCCCTCGGCATCCGCGTCGTGAGCGGCGACCTCGCCGAGGCCGGGCGGGTGGTGCGGCACTCCCCCGAGGCCCTGGCCGCGGTGCTCCTGGAGCTGGTGCGGGAGGCCGCGGGAGCGGCGCCTGCAACGTCCTGACCGGGCGGGGCCGGCAGGACTCGCAACACTTGCCACGAACCCTGAGCCGGCCGTAGACTGGCCCGGCGCGTCAGGGGCCCGGTCCCCGGCTCGTGGTCGATCCCCCGAAGACTTTCGTTTCGTCTTTCATCCGTCAGACGGGGACGATCTCCGTACTTCTCCCATAAGGAGTGAACGCTTCATGAGCGCTCGCGCCAAAGCGATCGCGCCATTGGCGATCGTCATCGGGATCCTGTCCTTCCTCTGGACAGAGCTCTCCCTGAACTTCACGTTCCACTGGGTCACCCAGCAGGACGAGATCGGTGGCCCCGGGACGCTCGGCGTTCCTGAGAACTTCCACCTGATCCTCCCCGTGGCCTTCATCTCCTGGGGCCTCTTCTTCGCCGCCGGTGGCGACAACGCCGCCTTCGGCAAGATCTTCCTGGCAACGGTCTTCGGCTCCGTGGCGGCTCTCGTCACCATGCCGCTGGCCTTCAAGACGGCGGACTTCCCGGACTTCTGGGGCATCTCCCTGTGGGTCGGCATCTTCGCCTTCATCCTGGTGATGATCCTCATCGCCGGCGACTGGTACTACGTGGCGGGTACGTTCCCGTGCTTCGCGGCGGTCTTCCTCTGGTGGATCGCGACGGGCCTCGACGGATACGTCCCCAACGGTGGCGGCACGGGCGACAAGGTCGCCGCCCTGTCCGGCACCGGCGCAGCCACGGACACGGCGGGTCTGGGCGCCTTCGGCGGCCTGATCTCCACGCCGTGGGGCTGGGTGTGGTTCAGCACCTGGGTCACCCTCGTCTGCGGCGTGATCCTCGGCATCGTGAGCGCCAAGATCACCGCGGCGATCACCCCGAAGCCCAAGGCGGCGCCCGAGCCGGCCTAGCCAGCTCGCACCACCGTCTGACGCAGTGCGCCGGGGGGCCTTCGGGCCCCCCGGTCGCGTTCAGGCTCAGTATCCGGAGCGGCCCGGGCACCGCTCCCAGATGCCGAGGCCGTCGCGCCGCGCGTCCCGCTCCGCCGCCCGCAGCGCCGGCTGGAGCCGGCCCTGGCCGTCGCCCCGGAAGACCTTGGCGCTGCCGTCGGCCACCAGGGTCTCGTTGACCGTCCGCGCCTGGCCGGCCACCGTGACCTCGGCGAGCAGCCGGCCGAAGCGGTCCTCGCGGCCCTGGGTCGGGTCGGTCCTCAGGGCGATGCCCAGGCCCCGGGGCAGCAGGTCGCGGGCGGCGTCGGCCGCCTCGACGCCGTAGCACTCGGCCGAGCCGCGCCCGATCGCGGTCTCGGGTGCGTCCACGCCGAGCAGGCGCACTCGCACCCGGGCGCCGTCGACGCGGGCCACCAGGGTGTCGCCGTCGACGACGCGGTTGACGGTGCCGGAGAGGCGTTCGACCGTCCCCGTGGGCGACTCTGACGAGGACGACGCCCCACAACCCGACAGGGCGAGAGACAGGAGGGTGGCGACCGCGACCGCGCGGATGACGGTCATCGGGCAATGGTGGCAGGCCGGCGCCATCCTCCTGTTAGATTGGCCGTCGTTTCGACGGGCGACGCGATGGGAGCCGGATGAGCGTGCGCGTGGGCATCAACGGGTTCGGCCGCATCGGCCGCAACGTCTTCCGCGCGGCCGCGCAGCGCGACGGCGACGGCCTGGAGATCGTCGCGGTCAACGACATCACCGACACGGCCACCCTGGCCCACCTGCTCGACTACGACTCCATCTTCGGCCGCTACCCGGGGACGGTCGAGGCGCGCGGCGACCACATCGCCGTCGACGGCCGCGACGTGCGCGTCCTGGCCGAGCGCGATCCGGCCGCGCTGCCCTGGAACGACCTCGGCGTCGACGTGGTCATCGAGTCGCACCGGCCTCTTCACCGACCGGGCGGCGGCCGCCAAGCACCTCGACGCGGGCGCGAGCAAGGTGATCATCTCGGCGCCGGCGAAGGGCCCCGACCTCACGGTCTGCCTCGGCGTGAACGACTCCGAGTACGACCCCGAGCAGCACCACGTCATCTCCAACGCGTCGTGCACCACCAACTGCCTGGCGCCCCTCGCGAAGGTTCTCATGGACACGGTGGGCATCGAGCAGGGCTTCATGACCACCTGCCACGCGTACACCAACGACCAGCGCATCCTCGACCTGCCCCACAGCGACCTGCGGCGCGCGCGGGCGGCGGCCCTCTCGATCATCCCCACCTCCACCGGCGCCGCCCGGGCGATCGGCGAGGTCATCCCGGCGCTCAAGGGCAGGCTCGACGGCATGGCCCTGCGCGTGCCCACGCCCGACGGCTCGGTGGTCGACCTCACGGCCCAGGTGAGCCGGGAGACCACCGCCGACGAGGTGAACGACGCCTTCCGCGCCGCCGCCGACTCCGGCCCGCTGGCCGGCATCCTCGGCTACACCGAGGACCCGATCGTCTCGCGCGACATCGTCGGCGACCCGCGGTCGTCCCTGCTCGACGCGTCGCTCACCATGGTCAACGGGACCACCGTGAAGCTGATCTCCTGGTACGACAACGAGTGGGGCTACTCGTGCCGGGTGGTGGAGCTGGCCGAGCGGGTCCTCCCCTCCTAGGTCCAGGGTGGCCTCCCGCCTCCTCGGGATCGACGACCCGGGGGTCGACTGGAGCGGCGCGCGGGTGCTGGTGCGGTCCGACCTCAACGTGCCCCTCGAGGACGGGCGGGTGACCGACGACGCGCGCATCCGGGCGTCCGTGCCCACGCTCGAGCGGCTGCTGCAGGCCGGGGCGGGGGTGGCGGTCTGCTCGCACCTCGGGCGGCCGAAGGGGCAACGGTCGGCCGAGCTGTCTCTGGCGCCCTGCGGCGCGCGCCTGGGCGAGCTGATGGGACGGAGCGTCGAGCTCCTGCCCGACTGCGTCGGGCCCGACGTGCGCGACCGGGTGGGCCGCCTCGCCCCCGGCGAGCTCGTGATGCTCGAGAATCTGCGCTTCCACGAGGGCGAGGAGGCGAACGACCCGGCCTTCGCCGAGCGGCTGGCCGAGGGCTTCACCGACTACGTTGACGACGCCTTCGGCGCCGCCCACCGCGCGCACGCCTCCACCGAGGGCGTGGCCCGCCTGTTGCCGTCGCGCGCCGGGCTGCTGCTCGCGCGCGAGGTCGAGGTGCTGGAGGGGCTGATGGCCGATCCGAGGGCCCCCTTCGTGGCCGTGCTCGGCGGCAGCAAGGTGAGCGACAAGCTGCCGCTCATCCGCCGGCTGCTGGAGCGCTGCGACCGGCTGCTCATCGGCGGCGCGATGTGCTTCACGTTCCTGGCCTCCCAGGGGGAGCGTGTGGGCGCCTCCCTGCACGAGGACGAGGCCGGCCAGGCGGTGGCGGCCGAGCTGATGGAGAGGGCGGTCCAGCTCAACAGGCAGCTCCAGCTGCCGGTCGACGTGCTGGTGGCCGACCGCTTCGCCGAGGGCGCCGAGTTGGAGGTGGTGCCCAGCGACGCCATCGACGACGGCTGGATCGGGGTGGACATCGGGCCGCGGACGGCGGCGACCTACCGAGAGGTGATCGCCTCGGCGGCGACGGTCTTCTGGAACGGGCCGATGGGGGCGTTCGAGATCCCGGCCTTCGCCGATGGCACGCGCGCGGTCGCCGAGGCCATGGCCGAGTGTCCCGGGGTCACGGTGGCCGGGGGCGGCGACTCGGGCGCGGCGCTGGCCGAGCTCGGCCTCGCCGACCGGCTCACCCACGTCTCGACCGGCGGCGGGGCGGCCCTGGAGATGCTCGAGGGCCGCACCCTGCCCGGCGTCGCGGCGCTCCCGGTGGTCCCCGCGTGAGCGAGCGGCGCCCGCTGGTGGCGGGCAACTGGAAGATGCACAAGACCGGCGTCGAGGCGCGCGAGCACCTCGCCCGCCTGCGGGCCGTGCTCGGCGACGGCGGCCTGCCCGCCGACGTGGCCGTCTGCGCCCCCTTCACCGCGCTCGAGGCCGCGGCGCGGGCGGCGTCGGGGAGCCCGGTCGCCGTCTACGCCCAGGGCGTGCACGAGGCGGCATCGGGCGCCCACACGGGCGAGATCTCGGCGGTCATGATCGTCGCGGCGGGAGCCGACGGCACCCTGGTGGGGCACTCCGAGCGCCGCGCCGCCGGCGAGACCGACGCGCAGGTGGCCCTCCGTGCGCGGGCCGCCCTGGACGCCGGCCTCCAGGTGATCGTCTGCGTCGGCGAGTCGCTCGAGCAGCGCGAGGCGGGGGAGACCGAGGCCTGGCTCGACGCGCAGGTCCGCGCCGCCCTGTCGCCCGTCGCGGCGGCGGAGGTGGCCGCGCTCGCCATCGCCTACGAGCCCATCTGGGCCATCGGCACCGGGCGCACGGCCACGCCCGAGACCGCCCAGGCCGCCTGTGCCCACGTCCGCGCGGTCGCGGGGGCCACGCTCGATCCCGAGGCGCTGCGGGTGCTCTACGGCGGCAGCGTCACCCCGGGCAACGCCGCCGACCTGATGGCCCAGCCGGACATCGACGGCGCCCTGGTCGGCGGGGCGAGCCTCGACCCCGAGGGCTTCGCCACGATCGTCGCCGCCGCCGCGTCGTGACGGGCCCCCTGGTCCTGGTCGTCATCGACGGCTTCGGGATCGCCCCGCCCGGACCGGGCAACGCCGTCAGCCTGGCCCGAACGCCGCACCTCGACGCGCTCGCGGCCGAGGGCTCGGGCACCCGCATCGCGGCGTCGGGCCTGCCGGTCGGGCTGCCGGAGGGCCAGCAGGGCAACAGCGAGGTGGGCCACCTCAACCTCGGCGCCGGCCGGCGCGTGCCCCAGATGCTGGTGCACATCGACGAGGCGATCGCCGACGGGTCGATCGCGCGTCTGCCGGCCCTCGAGGGCGCCTTCGCCGCCGGCCGCGCCGGGGCGCTCCACCTCATCGGGCTCGTCGGCCACGGCGGGGTGCACGCCAGCCAGCGTCACCTCCTCGCCCTGATCCGCCTGGCCCGCGAGGCACAGGTGGAGCGCCTCGTGGTCCACGCCTTCACCGACGGCCGCGACACGCGGCCCGACGCCGGGCGCGAGGCCGTGGCCGAGGTCGAGGCGACCGGCGTCACAGTGGCGTCGGTGGTCGGGCGGTACTGGGCGATGGACCGCGACCGGCGCTGGCAGCGCACCCGCCGCGCGTACGACGCCCTCGTGCACGGGGTGGGCCAGCCGCGCGCGAGCGGCCGGGACGCCGTCGACGCGTCCTACGCGGCCGGGGTCACGGACGAGTTCGTGGAGCCGGCCGTGATCGGGCCGCCGGGGGAGAACCGCATCCGCCCCGGCGACGGCGTCCTGTACTGGAACTTCCGCCCCGACCGCGCCCGCCAGCTCACCATGGCGCTCAGCGAGCCCGCGTTCGAGGGCTTCGACCGCGGCCCCGCGCCGCCGCGGGCCGCGCTCACCACCATGACGCGCTACAAGGCCGAGTTCAGGGTGCCCGTTCTCTTCGAGGCGCAGGACGTGCGCGAGGGCCTCGCCGAGTCGGCGTCGCGGGCCGGGCGCCGCCAGCTCCACGTCGCCGAGACCGAGAAGTACGCCCACGTCACCTTCTTCTTCAACGGCGGCCGCGAGGAACCCTTCGAGGGCGAGCGCCGCGTGTTGGTGCCCTCGCCCCAGCACGTCCCCACCTACGACATGGCTCCCGAGATGAGCGCGTCCGGGGTCCGCGACGCGGTGCTGCGCGGGGTCGACGAGGGCGGCGACGAGCTGGTGGTCGTGAACTTCGCCAACGCCGACATGGTGGGTCACACCGGCGTGATCGACGCCGCCGTGCGGGGCATCGAGGTGGTCGACGCCTGCATGGGGGCCATCCGGCCGTCGGTGGCCGCGGCGGGCGGGCTCCTCTGCGTCACCGCCGACCACGGCAACAGCGAGGTGATGCTCGAGCCGGACGGGAGCCCCAACACGGCGCACACGGCCAACCCGGTGCCCCTCTGGATCGACCGCCCCGGGCTGCCGCTGCGGGAGGGCGGGTCGCTCGGCGACGTGGCGCCGACCCTCTGCGGCCTCATGGGCTGGGACGCGGGCCCGGCCATGACGGGGCGGCCGCTGCTCTGACGGCCGCGCGCCGGGCGCGCTACGGGCGCTCGAGCTCCTGCTCCACCCGATCCCGGAGCTCGTCGATGCGCCGGTCGGCCTCCTCGCGGAGCCGGTCGAGCTCCTCCTGGCTGCGGTCGCCGGCGCGCTCGGCGTCGCCGATGGCCTCATCGGCCTCGCGCCGGGCCCGCGCGATCGCCCGGTCGGCCTTCCTCTGCGCCCGGTCGATCGCGGCGGCGCCCCCCGCCTGGGCGTCGTCGATCGCGGCGTCGACCCGTGCCTGGGCGCGGTCGATGTCGTCGTTCAGGCTCAGGCGCGCCTCCTCGAGGGCGGCACCGGCCTCGGCGGTGACGCTGTCCACGGCCCGCTGGGCCTCCTCCCCGCAGCCGGCGGCGACGCCGCCGAGGACGGCGACGGCGACCAACAGGACGGCAGCGGTCGGACGCGGCATCTCGCGAACCCTACGCGGGCCGTCGCCCACCGGCGCCGCGTCATGACGGTGGCATCAGCGAGAGCTGCTCGGGCTCATCGGCGGACTCGGGCGCCGGGCCGCTCGCGCGCCACGACCAGCGGCTGACGTCTCGCCGCTCGCCCGCACCGCCGTGCCGCTCGAGCATCTCGCGCACCCGCTCCGCGAGGGCGTCGCGCTCGGCGGCCGGCGCGTAGGCGCCGCGGTAGCGCCGCCGGGTGGCCTCCACCAGCTCGGGGCGGGTGCCCTCCAGCCAGGCCAGGTAGTGGTCGCGCACGGGGCCGCGCAGGTGCAGGGCGATGGGGGTGACCACCGCGGCCCCGGCGTCGACCGCGGCCCGCACGACCTCCTCGAGGTGGGCGTCGGAGTCGGAGATCCCGGGCAGCACGGGGGCGACCATCACCTCGCACGGCACGCCGGCGGCGTTGAGCCGGGCGACCGTCTCCATGCGCGCCCGGGGGCTCGGCGCGTGGGGCTCGGTGGCGCGCCAGACCTCGGGGTCGAGGCAGCCGATCGACAGGGCGGTCTGCACCTCGGTGCGGGACCGCGCCTCGGCGAGCAGGTCGGCGTCACGGCCGATGAGCGTCAACTTGGTCAGGATCGAGAAGGGGTTGAGCGCCTCGGACAGCGCCTCGACGATGCCCCGCGTCAGGCGGTAGCGCCCCTCGGCCGGCTGGTAGGGGTCGGTGTTGGTGCCCATCGCGATCGGCTCGCCGGCCCAGCGCGGGGCGCGCAGCTCGGCGCGCAGCCGCTCCACCGCGTTGACCTTGACGACGATCCGCCGGTCGAAGTCGTCGCCGATGCCGAGCCCCAGGTACTCGTGGGTCGGGCGGGCGAAGCAGTAGACGCACGCGTGGCTGCACCCGCGGTAGGGGTTGATGGTCCACCGGAAGGGCACCCGCGAGGCGGCCGGCACCTCGTTGATGATCCGCTGCGCCCGCACGTGCAGCAGCTCGAGCCCCGCCAGCTCGCCCCGGCCGGGGTGGCGTTCGGCGTCCCCCAGCAGGTCGGGCCGGCCGGCGTCGTCGTCGGCCAGGCGCCAGCGCAGCTGCTCGCGTCCGCCGGTGGGTGCGCGCCCCATGGCGTCACGATAGCGAACAGGTGTTCGCTTCGCGGCCGCGAGGACCGGCCATCCGGGCGCTACGCGTGCTGCTCGCCCCGCTCGATGGCCTCCTGCACACAGGCCAGCAGGGCGTCGGGGGTCGCGTCGCCCGGCACCCCGCGCCGCCCGTACTGCGAGCCCCAGAGCGCCAGCGTCGCCCCGGCCGCGTCGGCCAGCTCGCGCGCGCGATGGTGGCCGCCGTACTCGACGAACTTCGCCTTGCGCCCCGTCTGCCAGCGCCAGATCGTGTCGCCGTCGGCCTCGTGGATGATCGCGTAGAGCGTTTCGCTCATCGCCGCCGCCGCCCCCTTGTCGCCTCCGTCATCATGATCTCATGAGCCAGCTCACCCGCATGGCGATCACCGCGACGGCGCACTGCCTCACCGGCTGCGCCATCGGCGAGGTCCTGGGGCTGGTCATCGGCACGGCGCTCGGCTGGGACGAGCTGCCGACGATCGCCATCGCGGTGGCCTTGGCCTTCTTCTTCGGCTACCTGCTCACGATGATCCCGCTGCTGGCCTCCGGCATGGCGCTCGGCGCCGCGGTCGGGGTCGCCCTGGCCGCCGACACGGTGTCGATCGTCGTCATGGAGGTGGTCGACAACCTCATCATGCTCGCCGTGCCCGGCGCGATGGACGCGGGGCTGGCGAGCGCGCTCTTCTGGGGCGCCCTGGCCGTCGCGCTGGCCGTCGCCTTCGTCGTGGCCGTGCCGGTCAACCGCTGGCTGATCGCCCGCGGCCGGGGTCACGCGGTGGCGCACCAGCACGGCGCCCACGGTTGACGCCCACCCGGCCGACGTAGTCGGCGCCGTCGCGCCGCAGCTCCAGCAGCTCGTTGCCGCTGCGGTGGCACCAGGCGGGCAGGTCAACCTCGATCAGGGGGTCGTCGGCGAGCAGCTCGATCACGTCGCCGGGCGCCGCCCGCCGGGCCGCGCGCTCGATGAGGTGGATCGGCACGGGGCACCAGGTGCCGAGCGCGTCCACCACGCGCGCCGCGCCGCCGCTCACGGGGCCAGCGGGCTCATGGCGCGCAGCGACGTCACCGCCTCGGCGAAGGCGGCGACGGCGGCGTCAACCTCGGCCTCGGTCGTCGTCGCGCGCAGCGTGAGCAGGATCGCAGAATGGGTCCACGGAGGCTCCAGGCCGATCGCCTCGAGCGTCGGCGCGGCCTTGCCGGCGTGGGCCGTGCAGGCCGACCCCGGCGCCACCGCGACGCCGCGCGCCGCCATGGCCAGCGCGAGGCTCTCGCCCTCGACCCAGCCGGCGGCCACCTGCACGTGGCCCGGGATGCGCCCCCGCCGCGGCCCGTTGAGCCGCACGTCCGGAACGGCCAGCAGGCCGTCGATCAGGCGCTCGCTCAGCTCGTCCATCCTGACCGCGTTCGCCGCCAACCCGGCCGCGGCGATCTCGGCGGCGGCGCCGAGGGCGACGATGGCCGGCAGCGCCTCCGGGCCGGCCCGCTTGCCGCCCTCCTCGATGCCGCCCTCGACGAGCGGGTGCAGCCGGGCGCCCGGCCGCACCACCAACGCGCCGGCCCACGCCGGCGCGCCGACGGCCGGCCCGCCGATCACCAGCGCGTCGGCGTCCATCGCCCCGGCGTCCACCGGCACGAGGCCCGCGGTCTCGCCGGCGTCGACGACCACACGCGCCTCGGGGCGCCGGGAGCGGACCGCGGCGGCGAGCGCCGGCACGTCCTGGAGGGTGCCGATGTCGGGCTGGCCGTGGACGACCGCGGCGAGGACGGTCTCCTCGCCGACGGCGGCCGCGAGATCGGAGGGCGCGATCCGCCCCTCGCCGTCCACCGGCACGAGGTCGAGGACGGCGCCCCCGCGCTCGGCCGTGCGGCAGGCGGCGAGCGTCGCCGGATGCTCCACCGCGCTCGCGACCAGATGACGGCCGGCGGCCCGGTTCCCCCGCAGCAGCCCGGTGATCGCCAGGTTGCGCGCCTCCACCGCCCCGGCGGTGAAGATGACGGCGTCCTCGTGGGCTCCGACCAGGGCGGCCACCTGGGCGCGGGCGCGCTCGACGGCCTCGGCCGGCCGGCGCCCCCACTCGTGGACGCTCGACGGGCTGCCGAAGGCCTCGCCCAGGAAGGGCAGCATCGCCTCGCGCACGCGCGGGTCGAGCGGCGTCGCCGAGGCGTGGTCGAGATAGGCCGTCCCGGTCACCGGCCCTCGGCCAGGCGGTGGGCGAGCAGCGAGGGCAGCCCGGCCTCGAGGATCGCGTTCTGGGCGGCGGCGACGTCGTACGGCGTGCGGCGGAACTCGATCGTGGCGGCGTCCGCGTCGTAGAGCGCCCAGGCGGCCCGGGCATCGTCATCGCGCGGCTGGCCGACCGAGCCCGGGTTGACGAGCCAGCGCCCGCCCTCCAGCTCCAGCCGCCCGCCGGCCGGGACGCCGACCGTCTCGAGCGCGCCGTCGGTGGTCAGCCGCCACGCGAACGGTACGTGCGTGTGGCCGATGAGGGTGAGCGGCACGCGGCGGTGCTCCAGCGCCGCGCGGGCCTGGGCGACGTCGGTGACGTACTCCCACACCGGGTCGCGCGGGCTGGCGTGGTAGAGCGGCACGGCTCCGTCGGGGTCGAGCGGCTGGAGGCGCTCCAGGTTGGCCTGGCCGACGCGCCCGATCGCCTCGCGCGTCCAGGCCAGCGCCGCCCGGGCCCAGGGGGCGAACAGGTCGAGCGGCACCCTCCCGTCGGCTCCGAGGTCGTGGTTGCCGCCGATGCACCGGTCGGCCTCGCCGATCGCCGTGCGCAGGCAGTGCGAGGGGTCGGCCCCGTAGCCGACGAGGTCGCCGAGGCACCACCATCCGCCCGCGCCCGCCTCGCGCGCGGCGCGCAGGACGGCGTCGAGGGCCTGGCGGTTCCCGTGGATGTCGCTCAGGATGGCGACCGGCGGCGTGGCGCCCTCCGGGCCGGGGATCGGTCCCCGCTACGATAGTCCGGTGCGGCGGCGGCGGCAGACGGGCCTGGGCCTGCTCCCGCGCGAGCCGTCGCGGCGCGCCGCCGGGCTCGCGGCGGTCGCGGCCGTCGGGGCGGGCGGCATCGTGGCGCTGCTGCGCTGGCGGCTCTGGAGCGCGGGCGTCCCCGACGTCAACCCGGCGCCGCTGACCGACTGGTTCGACCCGGACGAGCTGGCCCGCAACCGCGACTATCGCCGCGGCATCTGGACCATGGCCGCCATCGGGGCCCCGCTCGGCGCCGCCACGGCGGTGGGCGTCGCCTTGCTGGGCTCGCGCTGGCGCCCGTCGCTGGTGCGCGCGGCCGCCGCGCGGCCCTGGCGCGCGGGGGCGCTGTTCGGGGCGGGGCTGGCGGTCGTCACGACCGCCGTGGCGCTGCCGCTGTCCGGCGCGCGCTTCGCCTGGGGCCGCGACTACGGCATCGTCACCCAGAGCGTCCCGGGATGGCTGCTCGACCTGGGCAAGGGCCTCGGCATCCAGATGCTCATCGCCGCGGGCATCGGCGCCGGGGTGGCCGTCGCGATCGCGAGGGCCCCCCGCTGGTGGTGGGCGTTCGCCGGGGCGGGCGCCGCGGTGCTGATCTACGCGATGTCGGTGCTCTCGCCGCTCCTGCTGGAGCCGGTCTTCCAGAAGACCGAGCCGCTGCGCGACGCGGCGCTGAGCGCCGAGGTGCTCGAGCTCGCCGACCGGGCCGGGGTGGAGGCCGAGGACGTGGTGGTCAACGACGCCAGCGCCCGCACGACGGCGGCGAACGCCTACGTGTCCGGGCTCGGCGGCAGCCGCCACATCGTCCTCTACGACACGCTCCTGAGGGACTTCCCTCGCGACCAGGTGCGGATGGTCGTCGCCCACGAGTTGGCCCACGTCGAGCGGCAACACGTGCTGAAGGGCTCCACCTGGGCGGCGGCGCTGGCGCTGCCCGCCGCGCTGCTCGTGTTCGCGGTCGTCGGCTGGCGCACGGGGTTCGCGCCGGCCGGCCGCGGCGCCGAGGGCACGAGCCTGGTCGTGCGCCGCCTGGCCGTGGCGGCCGCCTCGGCGGCCGTGATCGGCACGCTGACCATCCCCCTGACGACCTGGGTGAGCCGGGCCTACGAGCGCGAGGCCGAGTGGCGGGGCCTGGCGAACGCCGGCGACCCGGACGCCGCGATCGGCCTGCAGCAGGGGCTGGTGGAGCGGAGCCTCGGCGTTCCCGACCCGCCCCAGGCCGTGCGGGTCTGGTTCGGCACCCACCCCACGGCGCTCGAGCGCATCGGCATGGCCCTGCGGGCCCGCGACGGGGGTTGAGTTGGGACGGCGGGCGCCGCGGCTGCAGATCGCCGCGGTCGGGCGGCTGCGGCCCCCCCACGACGCGCCCGGGCGGCTCTACGAGCAGCGGGTCGACCGCCTCGCCGTCCTGCGTGTGGACGAGGTCGCGGCCGAGCCGGTGCAGCGCGGCGAGGAGCGCGCCCGGGCGCGCGAGGGCGACAGGCTGCGGGCGCGGCTGCTGCCGCGGGCCTACCGCGTCGCGGTCGACCCGGCGGGGAGCGCGCCGGCCTCGAGCCCGGCCTTCGCCGCGTGGCTCGCGCGCCGGATGGAGGGGCCCCGGCCGGTGGCCTTCCTGCTGGGCGGGGCCGTGGGGCTGGCCGAGGAACTCGTCGCCGAGTGTGAGGAGCGCCTGTCGCTGGGGCCGTTGACCCTGCCTCACCAGCTGGCCCGCGTGGTCCTGGCCGAGCAGCTCTACCGGGCGCTGACGGTCGCGGCGGGCCACCCCTACGCCCACTAACCTTCGCCGCCGTGAGCGATCTCCTCGGCCCGATCCGCACATCACTGGCCGCCGCGGCCGAGGCGGTCGCCGGGACGTCGCCGCCGGCCGTCCCGCTGGCCCCGCCGGGCCCGGGGGGCGCGGGCGACCTGGCGAGCCCGGTGGCGATGACGCTCGCCAAGGCGGCGCGGCGCCCGCCGCGGGAGATCGCCGAGGCGATCGCCGGGGGGCTGCGGGCGGATCCTGACGCCGCGGCGTGGCTGGCGGCGGTCGAGGTCGCCGGCCCCGGCTTCCTCAACCTCACACTGGCGCCCGCGTGGTTCGCGGGCGCGGCGCGGGCCGTCGTGGCCGCGGGCGAGGGCTACGGCGCCGGCGCGGCGGTGAGGCCGGAGGACATCCTGCTCGAGTTCGTCTCGGTGAACCCGACCGGTCCCCTGCATGTCGGCCACGCGCGGCAGGCGGCCTACGGCGACGCTCTCGGGCGCATCCTGGAGTTCGCCGGCCACCGGATCACGCGCGAGTACTACGTCAACGACTTCGGCCGGCAGATGCGGCTCTTCGGCGCCTCGGTCGCCGCGCGCTACGGCGAGCTGGCCGGGCGGGCGACCGCCGTGCCCGAGGACGGCTATGCGGGCGACTACCTCGTGCCGATCGCCGCGGCGGTGCGCGAGGAGGTGGGCGACCGCTACGCGGACGAGGCCGCGGACCCCTCGCCCGAGGCGCTCGAGCTGTTCGGCGCCCGCGGCGAGGAGCTGATGCTCGCCTCCATGCGCCGCGACCTCGACCGCTTCCGGGTGCGGTTCGACCGGTACTTCTCCGAGCGGAGCCTCCACGCCGCCGGGCGCGTCGAGGCGGGCATCGCCGCGCTCGAGGCCGCCGGCGACGCCTACCGCGCCGAGGGCGCCGTCTGGTTCCGCGCCGCGGCATACGGCGACGAGAAGGACCGCGTGCTCGTGCGCGGCGACGGCGAGTCAACCTACCTGGCCGCGGACGTCGCCTACCACCTCGACAAGGCCTCTCGCGACCACGACCGCCTCCTCGACGTGCTCGGCGCCGACCACCACGGCTACGTGGCGCGCCTGCGCGCCATCCTCGCCGCGGGGGGTCACGACCCCGAGATGCTGGAGGTGATGATCGTCCAGCTCGTCAACCTCCTCGAGCGCGGCGAGGCCAAGCGCATGAGCAAGCGCGCCGGGATCCTCGTGACGCTCGCCGACCTGCTCGACGACATCGGCGTCAACGCGGCGCGCTTCCTCCTCGTGCAGCGCAGCCACGAGACGCCGCTCGACCTGGACCTCGACGTGGCCCGCGAGCAGAGCCAGGAGAACCCCGTCTACTACGTCCAGTACGCGCACGCGCGGGTCTGCAGCATCCTCGCCCAGGCGGGCGACCGGCCCGCCCGGGCCGAGCAGCCGCCGCCGCCCGCGGAGCTCGAGCCCGCCGAGCGCGCGCTCGCCCTGCGGCTCGCCGACTGGCCGGCGGCCGTCGCCGAGGCGCAGGAGCGCCGCGCCCCCCACCGCGTCGTCGCCTACCTCATCGAGTTGGCGCGCGACCTCCACGCCTTCTACCACCGCTGCCGGGTGGTGGGGGAGGTCCCCGAGGTCGAGGCCTTCCGCCTGGACGTCTGCCGGGCCACCGGCGCCACCATCCGCCTCGGCCTGGGCCTCCTCGGCGTGGAGGCCCCCGAGCGCATGTAGCCGGCCGGGGCTCAGCCTCCGCCGGCGCTCGTCCCGAACCCCTCCCGGCCGCGGCGCTCCTCGAGCGACTCGAGCTCCTGGAAGATGGTGAGCTGCACGCCCCCGGGCGCGTCGAGGCGGGCGTTCAGCGACCGCCACGGCGTCTCCACCGGCTCGCCCACCACCTCTGCCCCCGCGACGCGCAGGCGGGCCGCCGCCGCGGGCGTGTCGTCCACCTCGAACGCCACCCGCAGCTTCGGGCTCACCGGCCGGCCGACCTCGACCCGGTCGATCATCTCGACCTGGGCCGGGCTCGAGATCTCCAGGGTGGCGCGGCCCGCCTCGAAGATGACGACGCGTGCGTCCCGTCCGCCCCCGAACGCCGCCTGCTCGGACAGGCCGAGCGCGTCGCGGTAGAACGCGACCGCCTCGTCGAAGTCCGCCGCCTCCACGATCAGGCGCATCTGTCGCACGCCCGGCACGGCATCGTCGCTCATGACCCCTCCCCCGTTGTGCCGCAACCGCCCGGCGGTCGCCGGAACAGGCTACGGGCGCTCGCCGGGGCCCGCCCTCCGAGGTGGTACCTTTGGCGCCCGCGCGGACGTAGCTCAGTTGGTAGAGCGTCGGCTTCCCAAGCCGAAGGTCGCGGGTTCGAGACCCGTCGTCCGCTCTCTACGAAAGGCCCGCTCAGGCGGACTTTTCTGCGTCTCAGGCCGGGTCAGGATCGAGCCCCAGCTGGCCGTCATCCCACGCCCGTCCCACAGCGGAATCGCCGGCCCCGCCGAAGAGGTGGGCCTCGAGCGCGACGGCGCCCGCCCGCAGCGCCGCGGCCAGCGCCTCGGCTACGGCGGGCGCGACCTTCGCGATCGCCTCGACGCGTCACACGGCGGCGAGGGGATTGCCGACCACGACCAGGAGGCTCACATGATGGGATCGCAAAGGGTCGCACGGCGCACCGCGAGGCGGGTCGGTCGCGGCCGGTGACGCGACACGCGGCGTCCGGTTCATCCCCTCGGGGTGATGCGCAGCAACGACCCCGGTGATGCGGTGATCGACATCGACGAGGCGGCGGAGGAACTCGACCGCCTCATCAGAGCAGAGGAGCGCCTGCGGATCCTCATGGCGAGGCAAGTAGGTGGTCCAAACAGAGGGCCCGCCCGCGGGCCCGTCCAGCGGTGCGTCACCGCAGAAAGGAGCAGATATGTTGTGGTGGGGAGTTGGAGGCGCCCTGGTGATTGTCTGGGTGATCGTGTTCTTCATGTTCGCGTTCACCGCGCTGGCAAAGGGCCATTGGTTCATGTTCATCATTGGGTTCATCTTGCCCATCTTCTGGATCATCGGGGCGCTGATCGAGCCCACCGCGCGAGCAGAGGGCGCACGCTAGCCACGACGGGCGCGGTCGGATGGGTCGAGTGCTCAGCAAGCGGTCCGGCGCTCGACCATCCGGCGGACCGAATGGTCGGCTCGTCGCCCTCACCCTGCTCGGATGAGGGACGAGATGATCCAGCCGGTTTCCATTGACAGTCGCGCAGGCCGAGGGCGCCGACGCGCGCAGGCCGGTTCCCTTGGGCGATGAGGTGCAGCAGGCCGACCCAGAGGGTTACGCGATACGCCGAATCCAGGAGGGACCCGTGCCCGAGAGGCCGCAGCCGCAGCGCGATGTACTGCCGGTTCCCGACATCACGCCCGTCGGGCTCACGACCTATGACGCGAAGGACCCGGACACCGCGTTCCCCCCGATCGAGCCGCTGCGGCCCCCGGAGGGGGCTCCCAACGTCCTCATCGTCCTGATCGATGATGTCGGCTTCGGCGCCTCGAGCGCGTTCGGCGGCCCGATCAATACGCCCAACGCCGAGCGCCTGGCGGCGACGGGCCTCACGTACAACCGCTTCCACACGACTGCGCTCTGCTCGCCCACGCGGGCGGCTCTCCTGAGCGGCCGGAACCACCACACCGTCGGCATGGGCGGCATCACGGAGCTCGCGACGTCGGCTCCGGGCTACAGCTCGATGCGCCCGAACACCTGCGCGCCGCTCGCGGAGACCCTGAAGCTGAACGGCTACTCGACGGCGCAGTTCGGCAAGTGCCACGAGGTGCCGGTCTGGGAGACGAGCCCGATGGGCCCGTTCCACAACTGGCCGACCGGGAGCGGGTTCGAGTACTTCTACGGCTTCATCGGCGGGGAGGCCCACCAGTACTACCCGGCGATCTACGAGGGCACGGTCCCGGTCGAGCCCGAGAAGACGCCCGATGAGGGCTACCACTTCATGGCCGACATGACCGACAAGGCGATCCAGTGGGTCCGCCAGCAGAAGGCGCTGCTGCCGGACAAGCCGTTCTTCGCCTACTTCGCGCCGGGGGCCACGCACGCACCACACCACGTCACCCCCGAGTGGGCCGACAAGTACAGGGGTGTGTTCGACGACGGCTGGGACGCGCTGCGCGAGCGGACATTCGCCAGGCAGAAGGAGCTCGGCGTCATCCCGGCGGACGCCGTGCTGACTCCCCGCCACAAGGAGATCCCATCCTGGGACGAGATGCCGGAGGACCTGAAGCCGGTCCTTCGCCGCCAGATGGAGGTCTACGCCGGCTTCCTCGAGTTCACCGACCACCACGTCGGCCGGCTGCTCGATGCCATCGAGGAGCTGGGCGCCCTGGAGAATACGCTCGTCTACTACATCATCGGCGACAACGGCGCCTCCGCCGAGGGCACGCTGAACGGCACCTACAACGAGATGATCAACTTCAACGGCGCCGCGGCGCTCGAGACGCCCGAGTTCATGATCGAGCGGCTGGACGACTTCGGTGGCCCGGACTCGTACAACCACTATGCCGTCGGCTGGGCCCACGCGATGTGCACGCCGTACCAGTGGACCAAGCAGGTCGCCTCGCACTGGGGCGGCACGCGCAACGGCACGATCGTCCACTGGCCGGCCGGGTTCAATGCGCGGGGCGAGATCCGGAGCCATTTCGCCCACGTGATCGACGTCGCACCGACCGTGCTCGAGGCGGCCGGCCTCGCGGCGCCGACGTTCGTCCACGGCGTCCAGCAGACGCCCCTGGAGGGCGTGAGCATGGCCTACTCCTTCGACGACGCCGGCGCGGCCGAACGTCACATCACCCAGTACTTCGAGATGTTCTGCAACCGTGGCATCTACCATCAGGGCTGGACGGCCGTGACGCGGCACGGGACGCCGTGGGTGCTCGTCGGCGGCAAGAAGCGGGCGCTCGACGAGGACGTCTGGGAGCTCTACGACACGACGACGGACTGGACGCAGGCGAAGAACCTGTCAGCAGAGCGCCCGGACAAGCTCGCCGAGCTCCAGCGCCTGTTCCTGATCGAGGCGACCAAGTACAACGTCCTGCCGCTCGACGACCGAGTCGCCGAACGGTTGCTCCCCGAGATCGCCGGGCGGCCCACGCTCGTGCGGGGCGACCGGCAGCTGCTGTACGGCGGCATGGGCCGCTTGTCCGAGAACTCGGTGGTCAGCATCAAGAACAGGTCGCACGCCGTCACGGCCGAGGTCGAGGTGCCCGATGGCGGCGCGCAGGGCGTGGTCATCGCCCAGGGCGGCAGCATCGGCGGCTGGAGCCTCTACCTGAAGGAGGGCAAGCCGCGCTACTGCTACAACCTGCTCGGAATCCAGCGCTTCTACGTCGGTTCCGACAGGGACGTGCCGGCGGGCACCCATCAGGTTCGCGTCGAGTTCGACTACGACGGGCCGGGGCTCGGTAAGGGCGGCATCGTGACGCTCTACCTCGACGGCGACAAGGTGGGCGAGGGGAAGGTTGCCGCGACGGCGGCGATGGTCTTCTCCGCCGACGACACCTGCGACGTCGGACGCGAGAACGGCGCGCTCGTCACAGACGACTACCCCGTGCCCAACACCTTCACCGGCGAGGTCACCTGGGTCGAGATCGACGTGGGCAAATCCGCTCAGGACGCCGACCACCAGATCGACCCGGACGAGCTCGTCCGGGTCGCGATGGCAAGGCAGTAGCGGGCTCGGTGCACCGCCCACACAGGTTGTGAACGGCTGAGGCAGGCATCCGGGCCTCCGGTGAGGCTGTGGGTCGCGACGACCCACACCTCCTCGTGGGAGACCCGGATGCAGCTGCACGCTAACGCGACCCTCGGCCCGGTCAGGTCGGGGAGGCCGGGAACTCCCTCAGGGTCT
This sequence comes from Miltoncostaeaceae bacterium, assembly GCA_963819845.1. GTDB lineage: Bacteria > Actinomycetota > Thermoleophilia > Miltoncostaeales > Miltoncostaeaceae > DATAGF01. Next base: position 18,814 of record CAWFXQ010000002.1, on the reverse strand, counting down.
CGCGCCGCAGGGCCCAGACGCCCAGGCCCACCAGGGCGGCCAGGATGATCACGCCCACGACCTGGCGGGTCGCCCCGCCGGGGCCCCACAGCAGCACCAGGAGGAAGACGAGGGCGACGGCGCCGTAGGCGAGCCAGGGGCGCTCGCGCAGGGTCGGGGCCAGCTTGCGCCGGATCCAGCGGGCGGGGCGGGTCGGGCCGGCGAGGAGCACGCCGACCAGCAGGACGATGCCATAGGCGACCAGCCCGATGGAGATGTCGCGCAGCAGGGCGGTGCCGACGGCCCAGACCTGGACCCCCGCCGGCCGGCTGACATCGGTGGTGAGGGCCTCGACCAGGGCGTCGCCCACCAGCCGCACCACCACCAGGAGCACGAGCCCGACGAGGATCAGCCCGACCGCGATGCCCCGCAGGGCCTCGCGCCGGAACCCGGAGGCCAGGTAGACGGCGAGGATGAGCAGCGCGAAGACCGCGATCAGGATGAGGATCGACAGGGGGTCGATGATCGACACGGCGTCCTGGGCGGCCGCCAGCTGGTCCGACTCGGCGATGACGATCTGCCCGGCGTCCTCCTCGAGCTGGACGCTCAGGCCGAGCCGGTCCGCGAGCCCCTGCACCAGCTCGCCGAGGTCGAGCACGACCTCTCCGCCGGTCGTCGTGACCGCCCCGCCCTCGTTGCCCTCCAGGACGGCGACCAGCTGGGTGTGGGCGAGCCGGTTGGCGTTCGCCCACAGCTCCTGCACGCGGGGGCGCTCGAGCAGGTTCTCGGCGGCGGGGACCGCGGCCTGGCGCACCAGCCCGGCCGCCGGGGCGGCGAGGCGCTCGAGCTCGGGCGGCAGCCGATCGGCGATCGCCTGCTCGACGTCCTGCTGGGCGAACAGGGATTCCACCAGCTCGGCCGCCACCAGGGCGCGCACCTCGTCGTCGGCGAGCAGCTCGCTGCTGGTCTCGACCCAGTTGTCGGTGTCGAGCGCCTGGCGCTGCACCCAGATGGTGAGCGAGGCGGCCAGGACGAGGACGAGCGCGAGCCCGACCAGCCCCCAGACGAGGATGCGCCGCCGGCGCGTGGGCGGCCCGCCGGTCAACCGGTGATGGACCGCCGCGACGGACCCTCCCGAGCCTTCCACCCATGACCTCCCGCGAACGTCAACCGGGCGTCTGCAGACGCAGGCTATTGGCGCGCCATCACAACGCGCATCATCCCTTCGGGGGGAAACCAGGTCGCCTCGTGGGACGGGTTGTCGCCGGCGTCGGCGTCGGTGACCCCGCCGCTGCTGAGGTGGAGGTGGCCTCGTCGTCGGCAAGGCCGGGGGTCCGCCGACCGGGGCGGTGACGTCCCACAGCCGGGAGTCCGTGCGCCCACGCCCGATGGCTCGATCATCCCGCCAGCCGTCGCCGCGGGGGGCCGGACCGTTCCCTCGCCGCGCACGGTCGGCAGGGTGAGGAGGCCCAGCGGAGAACGCTAGGCATATGCCCGAGCGCCCCATGTCAGACCCCGCCCCCGCCCCGGCGAGCCGCGAGGAGCGGCGGCGCGAGCGCTTGTTGGGCCTGACGCCGCGCGCAGCGCTGGGGTGGATCGCCGCCGCGGCCGCCGCGGTCGCGGCGCTCGGGGCGGTTCTCGCCTTCTGGCTCGACCGGGAGGCGTTCGACTCGCTCTGGGAGGCGCTCTGGTGGTCGATCGTCACCGTGGGGACGGTCGGCTACGGGGACGTCGTGCCGACCAACGGCGCGGGTCGCCTGATCGCATCGATCATGATCATCTTCACGATGGCGTTCTTCCCCATCTTGACCGGCGCCGTGACGGCCATGCTGATCTTCAGGGGGCAGCGCGAGACGAGCAGGGACGAGGCGCGCGAGGCCGGAGAGCGCCAGGCCGAGGTGCTTGGCCGCCTCCGCTCGATCGACGATCGCCTGACCCGCTTGGAGGATCGCGTGCGCTGATCGTCGGCAGGCGCACTGCTCCCGGTTGAGTCCGAAGCCCGAGCGGCAGGGCCGCGCGATCACCCGGGTGAAGCGCGACCGTGACACGTGATCGGAAGGGCTCACCGTCTAGCGTCGAGGACCGTGCGAGTCGGCGCGTTCCGGCTCGCGGCCAAGGCACGAAGAGGAGTCAACAATGAGACGCGCCATGGCGCTCGGGGCGATCGTGCTCGTGGGGGTCGCCGGTCTTGTGGGCTGCGACGACGACGAGTCCCAGGCGGCCGCGGAGGACAACCTCTGCGCGAGCCTCACGTCGTTCTCATCGTCAGTCGTCAACCTGCAGGGGCTCGATCCCGCGACCGCGTCCCAGGACGACTACGAGGCCGCCGTCCAGGAGATCGAGAAGGCCGGGAACACCGTCCGCGAGGACGCCGAGGACGTCAGCGACGCCGACACGGCGGCGCTCGAATCCGCCGTCAACGATCTCGAGGCGGCCGCCGACGACGTCCCCGACGACGTTCCCGTCGCCGACGCCGTGAGCACCCTCCAGCCGGAGGTCCAGGCCGTAGCTCAGACTTGGAACGAGGCCTTCAACGGCCTCGGCTGCCAGACGAGCACGAGCTCATCGAACTCCCAGACCCAGTGAGGGAGCGGACCTCCGCCGCGAACGCGACGACACCGGGGCGACGCTCACAGTCACCCGGGTGATCGTGAGCCGCGTCCGCATTCCCGACTCGATCTGGACCTAGGCTCGGCCCCAAGAGTCGCGGTCTGGACATCATCACCGGCCACATGACAGGGGGGAGCCGTGGGCACCGACGCGAAGGACGAGATCAGCCCGATCGACGTGCTCCTGATCGGGTACCCCAAGGGCTCACCGATGACCGGCGAGGCGGCCGGCATCTTGCTCGACCTGGTCGAGCGGAAAATCGTCCGCGTACTCGACCTGCTGTTTATCCTCAAGCACGAGGACGGCGGCCACTCGTGGTTCGCCGCCCGCGACCTCGACGCGGATGCGGTGGGCGACTTCGTCACCTTCGACGGCGTGAGCTCGGGGTTGCTCGGCGAGGAGGATGCGGCGTCAGCGGCGGAGGCGATGGAGCCAGGCGAGGCCGCGGCCCTGCTGATGTTCGAGAACCGCTGGGCCGCGCCGTTTGTCGCAGCGGTCCGCCGGAACGGCGGGCAGCTCCTCGCCAGCCAGCGGATTCCAGCCGCCGAGCTGATCGACGCGATCGAGCAGCTCGACGCGGCTTGAGATAGGAGGAGATCGATGCCAGGACTCGTTCGCGCGATGGCCCGGACGGCTGTCGTGGCCGGCACCGCGACGGCGGCGAGCAACCGCGTGTCGCGCCGGCAATCCGAGCGGTGGGCGGAGCAGGACCAGCCGTACGAGGCGGAGCCGCCGCCTTCGCCGGCCGAGGCGCAGCCGGCTCAGCCTGCCGACCCGCAGGCCACCGAGATCGACCAGCTGCAGCAGCTCGCCGCGCTGAAGGAGCAGGGGATCCTGACGGAGGAGGAGTTCGCAGCCAAGAAGCAGCAGATCCTCGGCATCTGAGGCTCGGCCCGAGATCGAGCCGAGGGAGCCGCCTGTGGAGGACTGAGAGGGCGGCGCCGGGGACGGTGGATCAGCTCTGCCCGGCGTCCTCCCCTGCGGTCTGTCCGGCGCGGCGACTCCCGCAAGCTCGTTTCGATTACCTCCCCGGCCCCGGGCGGCGTGGGCCTCCGGGCCCCGGCCCCGGGCGGCCTGGGCCTCCGGGCCCCGGCCCCGGGCGGCCTGGGCCTCCGGGCCCCGGCCCCGGGCGGCCTGGGCCTCCGGGCCCCGGCCCCGGGCGGCCTGGGCCTCCGGGCCCCGGCCCCGGGCGGCCTGGGCCGAGCCGCGCCCCGCGCGTCGGTTGCCTCTCCGTGTCCTGTGGCGTCATGTCCTCACGCTCCTCTCTTCCGCTTCGCGTGACTACTGGTCGAGCATCACCTCGAGAGATCGACGCGGGTACGGCCGCCCTCATGAGCAGGTCGCACCGGCCCGGTGACTCGGTCGAGTGTGGCGTGCGCGCTCGCCCGCGCACCGTCTGCGAGCCCGAATCACCCGGGTGAGAGCAGCGCCGACCGCTCAGCGAAAGGGCGCGAGAATGAAACCCCACGGACGTGGACGATGATCTGGGCAATCCTCGTGGCCCTCGGGGTTCCGCTGTGGATCTGCGCGATCGGCATATTGGTCGTGGTCTTCAACAACCGGCGGCTGCGGAAGCGGTATGGAGACATCCCGGTGCGCGTCCTGCGGCCGGGGAAGAAGCGGTGGACCCGGGGTCACGCGATCTGGGTCTCGGACGTCTTCGCCTTCCGGGGCAGCCCTGCCGCGTGGAACGAGGACCTCGACCAGGTGATCGGGGTGACGCTGCGGAGTCCCGATCCCGAGGAACGGAAGAAGCTGCACCGCCTCGGTGACGGCTTCACGATCGCGACGCTGTCGGTGGCGGAGGGCGAAGCCTTGGAGGTGGCGGCCGGGCCTGAGCAGCGCTCCGCGCTCCTCGGGCCCTTCGCGGGACTGAGACGTCCTGGCGCTTCATCCCCTTGGGAGGATGTGCCTCGGCGCGCGCGTGTCTTGGATGGGGGAGAGCGAGCTGCCGGGGAGGGGTCCCCGCCGAGGGGGGTGGACGTGAGGAGCGGGGCCGCAACGAGCGCGCCGATCGGCCTCGAGGGCCGGCGTCCCGCGTTGAGGAGCGTCGGCGGGGGCGCCGGCCCGATCACCGCCCGGCACGACCGGGTCGGCGCCCGGACGGCGGCGAGAGGGCGCCGCTCGGCCGCGCCCGCGATCGACGGTCCGTTCCGAGCGCGCGTCGCCGCGCCGGCCCTTCGTCCCACGACGGTCCCGCGTCAGCGACTGCTGCGCCGGATCGCGGAGGCCACCGAGCCCGCGGTGATCCTCACGGCTCCCGCGGGCTACGGGAAGACCACCCTGCTGGCACAGTGGGCGGCCTGCGACCCTCGGGCGGTCCGGTGGCTGTCGCTGGAGGGCTCGTGCGAGCCCGGGCAGCTCGTGCGCGCGGTCCACTTCGCGCTCGCCCGGGTCGGGTCGTTCGACGACCGCCTCGCCTCCGACCTCGCCGTCCCCGGCCGCGACGTCGCCCCCGAGTCGGTGCGACGGCTCCTCGACGGCGTCGAGGGGGCGGTCCCGTTCCTCTTGGTCCTCGACGGGGTCGAGGCCCTCGCCGACACGGAATCGCTCGATCTGCTGGCCGAGCTCGCGACGTCGGTCCCGGCGGGAGCGACGCTCGCCCTGGCCGGCCGCCGGCCGCTCGGCGGCCCCGTCGCCTCCCTCAGGGCGACGGGCGTGGCGACGGATCTCGACGCGTCCGAGCTCGCGATGACACGACGCGAGCTGGCCGCGGCCCTTGGGTCGATGGGCGTTCACCTCGCCGAGGCCGACCTCGATCGCGTCGCGGCGCGCACCGAGGGCTGGCCCGCCGCGGTACATCTCGCCGCGCTGATCCTTCGCTCGCGCGAGGGCGCCGCCCGCGGCGCGGCAGGACTCTCCGGCGCCAGCGCGCCCATCGCCGAATATCTGGCGAGGGAGGTTCTCGAGGGGCAGCCCCGCCGCACGCGCGAGATGCTGCTCCGCACCGCGATCCTCGAGCGCGTCTCGCCGTCGCTCGCGATCCTCATGACCGGCGACCAGGCCGCGGGCGAGGACCTCCGCCACCTTCCGGACGCCGGCCTCCCCGCCGTCCCGCTGGATTCCCGCGGCGACTGGGTGCGGGTCCACCCGCTCCTTCGGGAGCTCCTGCTGGCGCAGCTGAGCCGAGCGACGTCCGCCATCGAGCCGGCGCTGCACCTCCTGGCCTCCCGGTGGCACATGGAGCACGGGATGCCCGACGAGGCCTTCGCCCATGCCCTCGACGCGGGTGATGCGCTCGCGGCGGGGAAGATCTTCGCGAGCCATCTCTTCCGCCTCGACGGCACGGGGCGCCGGAGCACGCTGCTGCGCTGGCGGGCGGCGTTCTCGGCGCAGGATGCGATGGCGGACCCCAGCCTCGCCGTCGCCATCGCCTGGCACGACGGCATGGAGGGCGCCGGCGACGCCGACCGGTTCATGACCATCGCCGCCATCGCGGACGCGCGGGAGTCGGCCGCGCCGACGGGCTTCTCGTCACTGGACTCCGCGCTGGCCGGATGGCGTGCGGCCTTCGGCCGCGGCGGCGCCGACGAGATGCGGGCCGACGCTCGCTCGTTCCACTCCGCGGAGCCGGCGGACAGCCCGCTGCGCGCGATGTCGTGCGCGCTCCTCGGCGCCGCGCTCCTCGTCGGGGGGGAATGGGACGATGCCGCCGAACCGCTGCGCGAGGCGCAGATGATCGTCCCGCTCTGCCACGGCGCCCCGGAGCAGCTCGTGCTCGCCCTGCTCGCGTACCGGGATCTCCGCACCGGGAGGCGCGAGGCGGCGACCTCCAGCGCGTCGCTGGCCATCTCCGTGATCGCCGATGCTGGCCTTCGCGACACGACCTCGTCGGCGCTGGCCTTCGCGACGATGGCCGCCCTCCTCGCCGAGGGCGGCGACGGGGTCGGCGCCGTCGCGCAGCTCAAGGCGGCGGCCCGCTTGCTCGACCGCTCCGAGGGCTGGCCCTGGCTTGGCATCATGGTCAGCCTGCTGTCGGCCCGCGCGCATCGCCTGCTCGGGAAGGACGAGGACGCGCTGGCGCACCTGGCGCGGTGCCACGCCATCCTCGCGCGGTGGCCGTGCGACACCGCGCTGGCCCGGGACGTGGCCGACGAGGAAGCGGCGCTCGACGCGCCCCCCGCGGCCGGCCAACACGACGAGATCCAGCCCGCCGCCGCCCGGCTGAGCGACGCCGAGACGAAGGTGCTCAGGATGCTCGCGTCGGCCAGGTCTCTGCGCGAGATCGCGGTCGCCACCTTCGTCTCCCGCAACACCGTCAAGACACACGTGGCGCGGATCTATCGCAAGCTCGGCGTCACGAGCCGAACCGGCGCGGTCGAGCGCGCTCGGATCCTCGGCCTGCTGGAAGGCTGACGCCGGTCGAGGCTCGGTCAGTCGCCGCCGTGGCGCGCGCGGCCGCACGGCGCGCCCATGGTCCGAGTCACCCGGGTGACATCCCGGCCGGGGGGCGCCCGCCGCCCGGGCCGCTGTCAGCGTGCCGCCGTGGACATCGTCCGGGGAGCCGCGGTCGTCCGGCGGCCGTCGTGAGCGACCGGCGCGCATCCCAAGGCGACGCGGCACGCAGGCCCAGCCGTTCGCCGCCGCGTCCGCGGCCCGGGCCGAGTCGACGCGGGGAGGCCTGATGCCTTCCGAGACGGACCCGGAGACCGTCGCGACGATTCGCGGGCTCGCGACGGGCGAGCGGTCCGTCATCGAGGGGCTGCTCGGCAGACAGAGCGAGAACCTCGAGGAATCTGACCTGGACCCATGTCCCTACGTCCTCGTCAGGCTCGCCGCCCTCGTCGCTCTCTCCGCCCCCGAGGCGGAGTTCCGCACGCTGGTCGGCGTCGCGAGCGAGATGGGGGTCGGCGCCGAGCGACTGCTCGGCGCGATGATCGCGGTGGCGCCGTTGGTCGGGACCACCCGGCTGATCGCCGCGAGCCGCGAGCTTCTGCACGCCCTCGAGCTCGATGGGGACGAGCCGCCCGGCCGGTGGCGCCCCGCCGCCCCGCCGGGCGACCTGCCCTGAGGTTCCGCGCGCATGGTCTCGCCAGACGGGTCCCACCGCATCGTCCGCATGGGGATGATCCGCCCCGGACGGTCGAGTCGGGTCCGGTGAAGGGTGGACGCTACGGGCTGGCTGCCCGCCTGTCAGGGCGCGGGGTCCGCCGCGGCCGCGGTCGCCGGGCTCAGCCCCAGGAGGCGCGGGGGGCGTGGACTGCTCCCGGGCGCTGCTGGGCGCCCTGGACTCGGCTGGGGTGTCCGGTGCTCGACCAAGTGCCGTAGGGTGCGTCGTCCGACTCGGCGAGCGATGCGCGGTGCGGGGAGAGCGCTCACGAGGTGTCGTCCTCAGGCGTTTCGAGTGCTGCGTCGACGTCATAGCCGAGCGCCAGCGCCAGCTCGGGCGCGGCCGAGACGACACGTGTCAGGCCGACCGTTGGAGCCACCGCGATAAGTGTCCCGACGATTTCGTCGATGTTGGCGCCGGCGGCCAGCGCCCTCTCGACGTGCGACTGGTACGAGCTGGGCGCGGCGTCACTCGCCAGCGACGCCGCCAGCCGGACCAGGGCGTGCGTCTTCTGATCCAGCCGGGAGACCTCGACGGTGTCGCGCCCCATCCCGAGCACCGAGTCCACGAAGCTCTCGTCATTGAGCGCGAGCCTTCGCAGGGTCTCCTTGTACTCGGCCACTGTCCTCCCTCGCGGCTTGCTGTAGCGCTCCGCGGCTCCGTGTCCGCGTGCCCTTCGAACTAGACAGCACGGGTGGGCCGCCGTCATCGTCCCGATGGTATGAAGGCTCGCCGAGTGCCAGCAGCCTCGACCGATCGGTAACGGCGCGCGTCGTCCCGGTAAATCAGGATGCAGCGACCCTGCCGTCATCCGGTCCGTGCCGTAGGAGCGGGTCGCCGGCGCGAGTGGGCATCGCGACGGTTGCCGCGAGCGCGACCATGGCGGCGATGAGCCCGAGGACAAACGCCCCCGTGAACCCCCGGTCCGCCGGGAAGCCCGACTCGACGACGCCGGCGCCGATGATCACCGCGGCGGCGACCTGGGCGCCGAGCGCGGACCCGGTGATGCGGCACACGAGGGTCATCGCCACGAAGCCGGCCGTGCGTCCGCCGCTGACCGAGTGCGCGACCAGATTCACGAGTGCGGCGAACGCGAGTCCGATGCCGAACCCCAGCGGCACGTTTGCGGCGACGACCGAACCAACGGATCCGTGGTCGAGCGCGAGCCATGCGTACGCGACGGCGGCCGCGACCGCGCCGGCTCGGACCAGATTCCGCGCTCCGGTCGTGCGTATGAGCGCGCCGCTCGCCCAGCCACCGGCGATCATCCCTAGGGCGCCCGGCAGGAGGACAAGACCCGTCTCGGCGAACGTCAAGTCGAGTCCGTAGCCGGAGGCAGTGGGAAGCCTCGCGATCTGCGGCACGACGACCCCGGCGATGAAGAGAGCGAACCCCATTGCGAACGCGACGATGTTCGCGCTCCATACGGAACGGCGGGCCATGAGCCGCATGTCGAGGAGTGGCGCGGAGACCGCGCGCTCGACGACGACGAATCCGACGAAGACGACCGCTGAGACGGCGACGAGGGTCACGAATCGCGGGGAGCCCCACCCCCAGGTGTTGCCCTGCGAGATCGCGAGCAGCGCGGCGAGGAGCGCAGTCGCCAGCAGCAGAGCGCCTACCCAGTCGGGTCGCACCGACTCACGCACGGGCGTCTCCGGAACGAATGCCAAGATGGCAATGAACAGGCCGACCGCGACCGCGAACAAGAACCAGAACACCGCAGCCACCGATAGGGCGTCGACAAGCACGCCGCCGAGCAGCAGGCCGAGGGCGGCGCCGGCCCCGGCCGCGGCCACGAGCAACCCGATCCATACGGGCGCCCGCTCCCTGGAAGCTCGATCACGGGCCAGCCCGATAGCCAGCGGTCCCACCGCCGCGCCCATGCCTTGCAGCACGCGGCCGGCGATCAGCCCCGTCATCGATCCGGACAGGGCGCAGACCAGCGAGCCGATGGCGAACGCGCCGAGCGAGACGAGCAGGAGGCGACGTTTTCCGTACATGTCCCCCAGACGGCCGACTATCGGCGCCGCGACGACCGCTGCGAGCAGGAAACCGGTCAGCAGCCAGGTGGCCGTCGTGAGCGAGGCCCCGTGCGTCTCTTGCACCGCCGGCAGGATCGGGAGGACCATGAACTGCTCGAGCCCGAGGTCGAGAGCACCCACGGCCAGCAGCCACATCACGGAGCGCTGACTCAGTGGGATCGGCGCGAGGCGCGTCGCGCCCGATGAGCGTTCGTGACGTCGCGAGTCCAGCGGATCCGTCTCGCATCCCGAACTATCCTCTCCGATGAATCGTTCGGCGCCGCCGGCAGATCCACCCTAGCCCAGCCTGATCGGTGACCGCGCAGCGCCTCGAACTCGACCCCATGGGCGGGGCGTCGCAATTCCCTCCGATGGCATGAATCCCGGCCGAGCGTCGGCGTTTCCTAGAGCAGTCCGAGCTCGCGGGCGCGCTCGACGGCGGCATTGCGGGAGGAGGCGTTGAGCTTGCGGTAGATGGACATGGCCTGTGACTTCACCGTGTGGCGGGATAGGTACAGGCGCTCGCCCAGCTCGCGGAAGGAGAGGTGCGTGGCGAGGTAGGGCAGCACACGCAGCTCCGCCTCGGTCAGCGTCGAGGCCCCGGGGGCGTGAGCGTGCATCGTATTCAGGCTGGCGCGCAGCTCGTCCATCTGGACCAGGAGCGTCCCGAGGTCCGGTCGTCGGCGCAGGATCGACTCGATCTCGCGAAGCATCGTGGCGGCGCCGGCCGCGTCGGCGAGCGTCAGGTAGGCCCGCGCGAGCTGCAGGCGGGTCTGGATCGCGAAGTGTGGCAGTGCGTAGGTGAGCCGCGGCCGCAGGCGCTGTGCCCGCGTCAGGAGCTCCTGGGCGCCGGAGCGGTCTCCGCGGTGGAGCGCAACACGCGCCGCCACGGAATAGGCGAGCGCGCTCGTGGGGTACTCCTCCATCCGTGACCGCCGGATGAAGCGAAGGGCCCGGTCCGCGAGCTCCTTCGCCTGGACCCACGCTGCTCGTTCGATCGCGATCGCGCCGCGCTCGCCCAGGGCGATGGTCACCGGGGCCCGCGCCCCCAACGCGACACCATCCTCGACGACGTCGGCGAAGATCTCGTCGGCCTGGTCGATGTCGCCGGCCAGCCACTGCGACTTCGCGAGCAGCACCATGGCGGCGGGCCTGAGCCGGCTGCCACGGGCAAGGGTCGCCACCGCGAGCTCCGCATCCGTGCGCATCATCGCGACCCCTCGCCGACAATGCTGTGCACGCATGAGGCAATGCCACGAGTCGATCGAAGCGCTGCCGTCGTACATGGTGCCGTCGTAGCTCGCGTGCTCGGCCGCATCGGCGCAACGCTCCGCCTCCGCCGGCCGACCCCAGAGCGCGGCTGTCAGTCCGCCGACCACAGCGACCGCCGCGTTCGTCTCGATTGCGCCATGTGCGTCCAGCCAGCCGAGCCAGCGTTCGACGGTCGCGGCACGGCCGCTGTTGTACGTGTCGAGATAATTCCGCAGGAGCAGGCTCGCGGTCCGGCTAACGTCCTCGGCCGCCTGGGCGTACCCGATCGCGGTCTCCGGCTGTCCGTTGGCCTCGCACCAGTCGGTCGCACGAGCGAGCAGCCGCGGCACGAGATCCGGCTCCACTCGCTCGAGCTCCGCACGCACCAGCTCTCGGAAGAGGTGGTGGTAGCGATACCACTCCCCCGTACGATCCAGCGGCACCAGGAACATGTTGGAGCGCGCCAGCGATTCCAGGATCTTCGCCGAGCCGCTCTGCTCGAGGACCACGTCACACAGCGGACCCGACATGCGCTCGAGGACCGCGGTCCGCGTCAGGAAGCGAAGCTCGTCGCGCGGCAGGCGCGAGAGGAGCTCGGAGCGGAGATAGTCGGTCACGAAACGGTCGTCTCCCTTGAGCGCGGTCACGCCCTTCATCCCACCCCCGCTCGCCTTGGCAGAGAGCGCCGCGAGGTACAGACCTGCGGACCAGCCCTCTGTCTGCTCGGTGAGCTCGGCGACCTCGTGGTCGGTCAGGTCAAGTCCGGCGGCGCTCAGCAGCTGGCGCGCCTCGGTCTCGTCCATGCTCAGCTCGTCGGGCCCGATCTCAAGCGCCAGGCCGCGCGCGCGCAGCGCCCCCAGTGGTATTGCTGGGTGCCCTCGCGCCGAGAGCGCCAGCTGCGAGCCCTCGGGGACATGCCTCGTAAGCGCGACGATGGCATCCAGGCACGGCTGGCTGTCGACCAGATGCAGGTCATCGAAGACGAGGACGACTGCGTCGTGCATCGTCGCCAGAGCCGCCCCGAGGCGCGGGACCACCGTTCCCTCTATCGAGACGCCCGGTGTCGCCAGTGCATCGAACACGCTCGGGTCGAGCTGCGAGACCCGGTCGAGCGCGGTCGCGACATAAGTCAGCAGGACAATCGGATCGTTATCGTTCGTCGTCAACCGAGACCCATGCGAACGGTCGCCGCGACCGCGCGGCCCATTGCGCGAGCAGCGTCGTCTTCCCCCAACCGGGCCCGGCCGAGACGAAGACGACCGGCACCCTCCCCGACTCCGCCTCCAGCAAGCCGATGAGCGGTTCGCGCGACACAGCCCCGGCGCCACCTTGCGGCGGACGCAGCTTCGACTCCAACAGCTCGAACGCCGGCGCGGGCCTGGCAAATCGCCCGGAGCGAGCTCGCGACGACGCAGCGAGCGGCGAACTCACCCTGGCCATGACATCACTGGCGTTACCGCGGGCTGCTCGCCGGCTTCGGCGCCCGCCGACGACGAGCCCTCGGATTGCGGCGTGATCCGAGAAGGGTTCAGGGTTCCCCGTTCAGCTAGAGCGCGTCCGAGCCCTGAGACCGTACTACGAGGGCGCGCCAGCCGGGATTTCATGCCGTTTGGGCGATGACGCTTCGGCTGGGGCGCGGTTCGATGGAACCTGTGGCAGACCCAGAGGCATTCGAGATTTCGCCCGGCCGCGAAGGGAGCGACACCACGGCGGACGTTGAGACCCCCATCGATGGTTCGGAGGCGGTTGGGACACGCGAGCGCGACAGTCGGCAACCCAAGCCGATTCGAGGAGCTCGCGTCCGGCGCCGAACAGAGCGAGATCGAAGAGTTCGTAGTGGGAACCATCCGCTCCGCCCGGGCGGCCGCCACCACGCAAAGGCTCGTGCCCGCACCTCCGCCAATCAGGGGTGGGCCATCGCGCGCTGCCAGGCCGGTTGGGCCTAGCCTGGGCGCGTGGCCATCGACGTCTCGCCGGAGCGGCTGCACCGGCCCCCGCCCTTCGGCGCCGACCTCCCCGAGCCGGGCTCGTGCCGCTTTGCGCCCCCGTCGGCGGGTCCGGGAACGATCGCTCGACCCGCACTCCTGCGGCGGCTGCGCGAGGCCCCCCCGGTCGTCGTGGTCTGCGCCCCGGCGGGGTACGGCAAGACCGCGCTGCTCGCGCGGTGGGCCGGCGTCGACCCGCGGCGCGTCGCGTGGCTCTCGCTGGGTCCCGAGCACCGGGACGCGGGCGAGCTGGCATCGGACATCCTCGCCGTCCTCGCGCACCTCGGCAGCGGGATCGAGGATCCGCGCCCGGTGGCCGCGCCGACGGCCCTCGGCCGGATCCGCCGCGCGGTGGCCGACGTCCGGGACCCGGCGCTCCTGGTCGTCGACGACGCCCATCTCCTGACCGCGGCCGAGGGGCTCGATGCGGTGCGGATGATCTGCGACGGCCTGCCCGCCGGGTCCCAGGTCGCGCTGGGCTGCCGTGCCCAGCCCGCCCTGCGGCTGGGGCTGCTGCGCGCGCGCGGCCTCCTCCTCCTCCTGGGGCCTGCCGATCTGGCGATGGACGTCTCCGAGGCCGGCAGGATGCTGCGGGCCGCCGGCGCCGACCTCGACTCCGACGAGGTCACGGCCCTCGTCGAGCGCACAGAGGGCTGGCCGGCGGGGCTCTACCTCGGCGGCGTCGCCGGACGCCCCGCAGTCGAGGACTTCCTCGAGGACGAGGTCCTGGATGGGCTGACGCCTGACGAGCTGGACCTCCTGACCCGCACCGCAGTGTTGGACCGCCTCTCCCCGCCGGCGTGCGACGCGATGCTCGCGACCGCCGGGACCGGGCCTCGCCTGGCGGCGCTCGCCCGGCGCGGCGTGCTGGTCGCGACCGGCGCGCCGGCGCGCGACACCTACCGCCACCACCGCCTGATCGGCGACGCGCTGCGGGCCCGGCTCGCGCGGTGCCAACCGGAGATGGTCCCGGCGCTCCACCGCGCGGCGAGCGACTGGCTCGCGGGCGGCGGCGATGCGGAGCGCGCGATCCGGCACGCGGCGGCGGCCGGCGCGACGGAGCTCCTCGGCGAGCTCGTCTGGGACGCGCTCCCGGGGCGGCTGTTGAACGGGGCGGCTCACGGCGGTGCGAGGATGGCTCGCCCCCCGCCCGCCGGACGAGATCGGCTCCGCCCCCGCCCTGGCGATCGCGGCGGCCTGGTGCGGTCTCGAGGGCGGCGGGGAGGTGGAGCATTGGATCGATGCCGCGGGTCGGTCGGGGCGGCGGGCCGCCGGCGGCGACGGGGGGGTGCCCGTCGCCGCGGCGGTCGCGCTGCTCGGCGCGGCGGCCGCTCGCGAGGGCGCGGCGCGGATGCGCGACGACGCCGCGGCGTCCCGCGAGCTCTGGCCGGAGGACAGCCCGTGGCGCGCCCTCTGTTGCGCCGTCGAGGGAATCGCCCTCGACACGGGGGGGACCGCCATGGCGCCCTCGACCGGCTCGGGGAGGGAGCCCGCCGCGCCGGGCCCTCGCTGCCCTGGATCGACCTGCTCTGCCGGTCGTGGCTCGCCGTTATCGCCCTTCGCGAAGGCGCCTGGTCCCGCGCCGAGACGCTTTGCGAGCGGGCGGATGACGCGCTCCTTCACGAGGGCCTGGGGGACTATGCGTCAGCGGCGCTCGCGCACGCCTCGGCGGCGCTCCTGCTCGCGCGCGCCGGGAGGGTGGACGAGGCGCGCCGGCGCCGGGCGCTCGCGATGCCCCTGTTCGGGGTCGTCCCCGATCTGGCCCCCTGGCGGCTCGTGGCCGGCAGGGCGCTGCTCGCGCGCGCGAGCGCCCTCATGGGCGACCCCGCGGCCGTCGACAGCCTCCTCGACGACGCCCGCGAGCCCCTCGCGCTGCTCGGCGACGCGCCGGCAATGCACGAGGACGTCGCCCTCGTCCGCGAAGCGGCCGAGGGGCTGGGGGTGGGCGGGCGCTCCCGGCAGGCCCCCCTCACGGCCGCCGAGGCCCGCGTGCTGCGCTTCCTGCCGACCCACCACTCGTTCCGGGAGATCGGGGAGCAGCTGCACCTCTCCCGGTTCACGATCAAGAGCCAGGCGCTGGCGATCTACCGCAAGCTCGGCGTCTGCTCGCGCGGCGACGCGGTCGCCAGGGCGCGCGCCTGCGGCCTGCTCGACGACGCCCCGCCCGCCTGAGGTCAGTCGGCAGCACCGGCGTGCCGGGGACCTCGCCATCAGGCGACCCGCCTCGCCGCCTCGAGCTCGCTTGAGCTCGTCGCCATCGGCGTCGATCTCTTCTCGACCTGCCGGACGGCCCGCAGGCGGGCCGCGTCGATGACGCCGTCCAACCGGTTCTCGCCGATGACGATCAGGGCCGCTTCCCGGTCGAACGCCGCCCCGCCACGCGCCGTCCGGGCCAGTCAGCGCCGCCCCGGCCGGGGCGCCTGCCGGCGCGCATCGTCCCGACGGGATGAGTGGCGGTCTGGGCGAGGCTTCATCCCTTCGGGGCGATGCCGTGGCACCGCCCCCAGGATTTGATCGGGCCACCGACAACTGGGGGTGGAGCATGGGGTGGGCAGTGGGAGGGTTCCTCGCGTTGATCTGGATCACGATGCTGATCTTCTTCGGCATCGAGACCATTCGCAAAGGGCACTGGATCCTGTTCTTCATCGGGATCGTGCTCCCCGTCCTCTGGGTCATCGGGGCGCTGATCTCGCCGACCCGCCGCGCCGCGGCGGCCGGGGTCGTCTGACGCGCGCGCGGCCGTCAGCGGACGGCGGACATGGCGGTCCAGGCTCGCGGCTCCCGCGCCGAGCCCACGCGTGACCGAGCTCTGCCTCGAGGTCAGATCCGACGACAAGACCGTGATCGACAAGGACGAGTGCCCGCTCCCCCACCTCGGAAGGGGAGTGGCGGTGCGACATCTGGCAGGGGGCGTTCCCCGGCCACCCACCGGCGGAGGCTGAGGCGTGGGCGGCTCGGGTCTCGCCGCGGTCGCGCTGCTCGCCCTCGCGTACGCGGCGGTCTCGCGACGGCTCTCGGGGTCCGTGATCACCGCCGCGATGGTGTTCGTCGCCGGCGGCATGCTGGTGAGCGAGGACGCCCTCGGCTGGCTCGATCCGACGATCGAGAGCGAATCCGTCCGCGTTATCGCCGAGGTGACGCTGACGCTCGTGCTCTTCTCGGACGCGTCGCGGCTCGACCTCGCAAGACTGCGCCGCGAGTACGTCGTCCCTCTGCGCCTGCTCGCGATCGGCCTGCCGCTGACGATCGCGGCCGGCGCCCTCGCCGGGGTCGCGGTGCTCGGAGGAGCTCGTGCTCATCGAGGCCGTCGCGCTCGCGATCGTGCTCGCCCCGACCGACGCCGCCCTCGGGCAGGCGGTCGTCGCCGATCCCCGGGTCCCGTCACGCATCCGTCAGGGGCTGAACGTCGAGAGCGGGCTCAACGATGGCATCTGCGTGCCGCTTCTCCTGATCGTGATCGCGATCGCCCAGGCGGAGGAGGGCGCGATCGGAGGCGGCGCGGCGCTGCACCTCGTGCTCGAGGAGATCGGCTACGGATGCCTCGGCGGCGTGATCGCGGGGCTCGCAGCCGCCGCCGTGGTCAGGCTCGGCGTCCCGCGCCGCCTGGTCGATTCGGCCTGGCTCCAGGTCGTCCCGGTCGCCGGGGCCGCGCTCGCCTACGGGCTTGCCGTGTGGATGGGCGGCAGCGGGTTCATCGCCGCCTTCGTCGGGGGTGCCGTCTTCGGCGGGTTGCGTCGCGAGGTCGGCGGCGAGGTGACGCTCTTCCTCGAAGAGGCGGGCGGTCTGTTCGGTGCGGTCACGTTCATCCTCTTCGGCGCGGTCATGCTCGTGCCCGTGCTCGACGACCTCTCCGCGGAGGTCATCCTGTATGCGCTGCTCAGCCTGACGCGTCGTGCGCATGGTTCCCGTCGCCCTCGCGATGATCGGATCCGGTGCACGGCGACCGACGGTCGCGTTCCTCGGCTGGTTCGGGCCGCGAGGACTGGCGTCGATCGTGTTCGCGGTGATCCTCGTCGGGGAGGCCGACCTCGCGAACGAGTCGGTGCTGCTGAACACGATCTTTCTCACGGTCGGCCTCTCGGTCCTCCTGCACGGCCTGAGCGCAACCCCGCTCGCGGGCCGCTACGCGGCCTGGTTCGCGGCCCACCCGCGCGACGCGATGCCCGCGTTCGAGAGCGCGCCGGCTCCGGAACAGCGCCTGCACCGCTGGGCGGCCGGGCTACGGGACAAGCATCGCGACGTCGAGGAGACCTCGAGCGAGTCGGCGCCGTAGCGCTCCGCGCCGCCTCGGCACTCCACCTTCAGAGGGGGACCCGCTCCTCGCCGCGCAGGGGTGAGGCGGCACGGCATCCGTCGAAGACCCTGCGCAGCTCGGCTTCATCCATTCCATCGCGCGCTCCGATGGCGACGATCCGGGTCCGTGGCTCTCGGCCATTCCATTCATCGCCGACCGCGATGTCCACCCGCTTGCCGACGACCTGCAGGATTGCCCGACGGTCCGGTTCGTCGCCGGTGTGAACCACGCCCTTGCATCGGTAGACGCCGGCCGGGAGCTTGCGCGCCGTCTCCCGCAGCGCGTCCAGGGAAAGAGGCTGGGCCGTGTCGTAGCTCCACGTCCCGAACCCCTGCGAGTGATCGTGCCGATGGACGTGACCGGAGTCCCCGCACTCGGGATCACCGCAGTCGAGAACATGCTTGTCCTGCTCAGGCGGAGCTGCGCCATCGAGTCGAGAGGGATCGAACCGGCCGACCGACAGCAGGATCTCCAGAGGCACATCTCCGCCGCGGGCCTCGACGAGCCGGTAGCGATGGAAGCGGTCGTCCAGCCATGCCTTGATCCGATCGATCTCCTCCGAGGTGACGAGATCGACCTTGTTGAGGACGAGCATGTCGGCGAAGGCGATCTGGCGGAGCTTCAGCTCCATCAACTCGGGTGCAGCGAAGACCTGCTCCGCGTCCACGACGCACATGATGCTGTCCAACCTGATCCGGTCTCGCATGCCCTCGTCCATGAAGGTGAGCGCGATGCCCGACGGCTCGGCCACTCCGCTGGCCTCGAGGAGGATGTACTCGGGCTGCTCGGGCCGCGCCGTCACCTGCGTCACCGCGGCGACCAGATCGTCCCTGACGTTGCAGCAGACGCAGCCGTTGGCGAGGCTGATGATGTCCCCTTCGCTCTCAACTCCGACCACGAGGTCGGCGTCGATGTTGATCGAGCCGAAGTCGTTCACCAGGACCGCGATGCGAAGGCCGTGGTCGCCGGTGAGGATGCGGTTCAGCAGCGTCGTCTTGCCGGCGCCGAGGAATCCCGTCAGCACGGTGAGCGGGATGGCTTCGGTGGCCGAACTCGCGGGACCCGCGCCCGACGTCTCCGTCATGGCCCTTGTCGCTCTCTCGTCCAGAGGCATGTCACGACGACGATTCATTCACGGGCCAGGCGTGCTGGAAGGCCAGGATCTGGTCCCCGAACGCCGAAGCCACGAATGGCGACTCGAGCGTGATCGACCCGATGTAGACCTGCTCGGCACTCTGGCTGGCTCTGCCGTACATCCGGTACAACGGCGTCTCCGCGGGGATCTCGGCGAGGAGTGATGGAAGTCTGCGGTCGAACGCAGGGTCGTTGCGCACCTCATGCGTGCCGTACAGGTACACCAGCTCCGGCGCACAGGCGTGCTCGACCTCTGCCCCGTCGTTCGTGATCACCGCCAGATGATCCAGCCGCTGCAGCTCGATGGGGCTCGAGATCCGGGAGAGCCAGAACCTGAGGAGCGGCACCATGAGCGTGTTGGGGAAGGTGCAGGGTACCAGGGTGTGATTGGTCGGCGCCCGTTCGAAGAAGTCCCGGCTCGCCTGCTTGTCGAGCGATTGGTGCAGCAGGAGGTTCTGGGACGGATGCGGGCCATCGAGCAGGAACT
>CAWFXQ010000001.1:0-125903 GCA_963819845.1 Miltoncostaeaceae bacterium | reverse complement strand
GACGCGCCGGTACATGATCGCGCGGCGCCCTCGGCCCCATCGAAATACCACTGCCCGTCGCGCCGGACGAGCGGCACGGGCGGGGGCCAGCGCCGCGCCGATCTGGAGCGAGACCTTGTCCCGCTTTCAGGCGCGAGCGCTGCTCTCGTCGTACATCGCGAGAAAGTTCTCGCGCGCCTTCGCATCGGCAACGGATCGCTGGACGGCACGATCTCCTCCGAGTCGGGTCCGAAGATCCGGCGCAGCGTCCTTGCGTCACCCTGCGAGCCGTGGCGATTAACGCGGACACAGCCTCATCCGGAGAGGCAAATGACGTGTGATCGGACTTCTTCGCGCAGGCGCTGAGACCGATCGCGAGCAGCAGTGCAAGGCTCCTGACCGGCAGCAGAGCCGCATTGAAGAACGGTCGCTCGATGACGGGCCCAGCGCCCGGTCTCTTGTCGCTGCTGCGTGCGCGCGACTAGGCTTGGCGCGACTGGGCTTGCTGGAGCGGCTGCGCTGACTGGCCGCGGCTCGCACGCGCCGGCTTCGTGCTGCTGGCGTTGAATCCCCGCCGCCAGATCGTTGCTGCGCGGATGATGGACGTGGCTGGTCCATCTGCGCCCTCTGTGTGGCCGGCCGCTCTCTGCAGCTTCCGGCCGCGCGGGAGTGGACGCTGGCTTGTCCCGTGCAAGGTCCGGTCGCGAGGCTGATGGCCTCGCGGCCTCAGCTCTGCGACGGCCCTGATCGGTTGCGCCGCTCGGCAGTCGCTTGGGTGGTCCGCGCGTGGGCGGGTTTCGCCGCTGCCGTCCGCTGCTCCCGCGGGTCCATCCTTTCGCACCGGCATACTCGCCCTTGGACGCTCCGGTAAATCCTGGCCCACCCCGCCGGCTCCGGCGAGTTCCGCACTATTTCATCGCGCGCCGCCTTGTTCTCCGGGCGCGCACCGGCGGGACCGGTCTGGCGGGCCGGGTTGGATTGCGCCGTCGTGTGTCGGCCCGCTGGGTCTTAGTCCGCGGCGATCATCCGCCTGGCGATTCAGATCGTTGAGCTCCGCGCGGTTGGGCTTTGCCGCAGTAATCGGGCTCTTCGCCGGGCGCGTGTCAACGCGCGTTGAGTTGCTGCCATTGCGGTTCCAGTAGTCGTTGCCGCCGTTGTTGACGATGATCGTGTTGTTGTTGAAGCCGTGCTGATAGTTCGGCGGGCGGTTGTAGCTGTTCGACGGGTAGTAGCCGCCGCCATACGGCGGCCGATACATGTAGGGCGGCGGCGGATAGTACGGCCCCCCGCCGTAGTACATGCCGCCGTGGCCGTAGTTCGGGTAGTAATCGTCCCAGTCGTCGTCGTCGTCGAAGACCTCGTTGACCAGGAGGCCGGCGCCGAAGGCGAGCAGCCCGGTCGTGACCAGCGCGCCCGTGCTGTGACCCTTTTCTTCGGTGGTTGTCGTGGTCGTGGTGGTCGGTGCGGCTGTGGTCGTTGCGACCTGGCCGTCGGAGGTCGTGATGGTCGTGCCCGGCGCCGGCGTGATGTTGATCGTAGTCGGCGGCGGAATCGTCGCCGGCGGTGGCGCATAGACCGCCTCTGGGTCGTATTTCGGGACATAGACGACCTGCGGATCGGCGGGCGCGACGGTGACGACCTCCTTGCCTTCCTGCGTCTCCGTCTCGACCTTGAGCTGCTTCGAGCTCTCGAGATTACCTACGTCCTTCGCCTGGGTGCGCAGCCGCTGGACGGCGTCGAGAACGGCGCCCTGGTCCGCGGTAAAGGCCTGGCCCAATTGCGTGGTCCAGTCCATCTGCATGCACATCATGTCGACGGTTTCCGGGAACTGGAGCAGGGCGCGCGTGGACGGACTGAGACCGAGCTTCGCGGCTTCTTTGTCCAGCGCGCTCCCCGTGAGGTCCTGGTGCGCAATGAGCCAGTTGCCGGCGTCGAGCACCTCCTGCGGGTTGGTCGACGCGGCCAGCACATGACCAAGCACGACGTCCGGGTAAAGCGCGATTGGCGCGGCCAGTTCCTCGAGGGCCTCGGGAGTCCATGTGCCGGGGGCGGGAGCACCCGCCGTCGCGACGCCGGCCGCGGGTTCGCCGGCGGTCGTAGCGTGCGGGCGCGGTCGCTGCGGGCGTCGCAGCTTCCTTTTTTCCGCACGCACTCAGCGCGAATACGGCTAAGAAAAGGCCGGTTGATGCCAGGAGACGCGTACGCATGTTCCCTCCCTGGATGCTGCATCCACGGGACACGTCAGCAGACTTGTTCGCGATTGTGGCCGGCAATCATATTCGAAGGCCGCGGCAACTGTACATGACAAAGGCGCCGACAAGACCCGCGGGGTAGTGGGATCGATGCCTGCAACGCGTGCGCCTCTGGATTCCTGAGAATCAGAAGTGCAGCATGTCGGGCCCGGACCAGGAAGGTCGGCCGGTGCGCCGAGGTAGGGATAATGAGTGACGACGTACACTCAGGCACGCCGGCAGCGCGATTGAAATCGGCAGCGGATGAAGCATCCGCCGCAGCGGCGCCGCCTGCTTCCGACATGATCCGCATTCCGGCGGGCGAATTTCTGATGGGCTCCGACCGCCACTACCCGGAGGAAGCCCCGGTCCACCGCGTGCGCGTTGATGCGTTCTGGATGGACCGCACGCCCGTCACCAACCGCGAATTCCGCCGCTTCGTCGAAGCGACTGGCTACGTGACTTTCGCGGAGATCGCGCCGGATCCAAAGGACTATCCCGGCGCGCTGCCGCACATGCTGAAGGCCGGCTCGCTTGTATTCACGCCGCCGAAGCATCCCGTCGACCTGCGCGACTGGTCGCAGTGGTGGAACTTCAAGTTCCGCGCGAACTGGCGTCGCCCGGAGGGACCGGGCAGCTCGATACGTGGTCTCGACGAGCTATCCCGTTGTGCACGTCGCGTACCGCGATGCCGAGGCGTATGCGAATTGGGCCGGCAAGGAGCTGCCGACCGAGGCTGAATGGGAGTTCGCCGCGCGCGGCGGACTCGATGCCGCCGAGTACGCCTGGGGCGAGGAGTTCACGCCCGGCGATCGGCAGATGGCGAATACCTGGCAGGGCGCCTTCCCGCACGAGAACCTGAAGACCGACGGCTACGCGCGGACCTCGCCCGTGACCGCCTTTCCGCCGAATGGGTACGGACTGTACGACATGATCGGCAACGTCTGGGAATGGACCACCGACTGGTACTCAAGCCGTCATGAAGTACGTGCCGAAAACTCCTGCTGCGGGGTCATGAAGAACCCGCGCGGGGGTCCCGAAAATGCGAGTTACGACACTTGCCAGCCCGCGATCCGCATCCCGCGTAAGGTGCTCAAAGGCGGCTCGCACCTCTGCGCGCCGAACTACTGCCGGCGTTACCGCCCCGCGGCGCGGCATGCCGAGCCGGTCGATACCTCGACCAGCCACGTCGGATTCCGCTGCGTGATTCGGGCGAGCGATCCATGACATCGGCGAGACCCTCCCGCAGCGCACGCATCCTCTCCTGGGTGGCCGTCGTGCTCTCGGCCGTTCTGCTCGTGTGGGGGGTCGCCCGGTACGGATGGTCATCCGAGGTCCATCAACGCTTCTGGGCGGATATCTTCGCGCGCGAACCGGACCGATGACGTTCAGGTTCTACCTGCAGCCCCTGATGGCCGCGATCGCGGCCCTGCATGACGGCATCCGTGACACCCGTTTCGGGCACAAGTCGTTCTTCTGGACGGCAGCAGGGGATCCGACGACGCGGCACGGCCGGCTGCGCGAAGGGGTGGAGTCGACCGCGCGCATCGTGCTGCTCGGGCTCAGCATGGATGTGATCTACCAGCACAAGGTCCTGCACACCTTCTACCCGGTTGAAGCCCTGATGATGGCGATCCTGCTGGCAGTCGTGCCCTATTTCGTGTTCCGGTGGATCGTCGAAGGCGTCTCACGCTGGTGGTCGGCCCGCGGGCAGCTCGGTTCCAAGGCCTGACCGGGAGTACCAGGAATGGCAACCGAAGACACCGCGACCGAATTGTCGATGCGCCGGACGGGCATGTCGTTCCAGCGCACGCGCCTGAGCGCGGACCGTACCCTGATGTCGGTCATCCGTACGTCGCTCTCGTTGATCGGATTTGGCTTCACAATCTTCCAGTTTTTCCAGAAACTGAAAGAGGCCGGGACGGTGACGCATGCCGGGGCTCCGCGCAATTTTGGTGTCGTGCTGGTCGCGCTCGGCATCCTGATGCTCGTCATCGGCATCGCCTATCACGTGCTGTTCATGGTCGGCCTGCGCAAGGAACGTCACGCCATGAAGGAAGCCGGGCTGATCCATGGCGAAAGCGCATTCCCGCCATCGATGACGCTGATTACCGCGGCAATACTGCTGCTGATCGGCCTCTTTGCGATCACGAGCATGGTCTTTGGCGGCGGGGCGTTTGGCTGAACGCGATGCCGCGGGCAGAGTCCAGATTACGAAGGCGAAAAACGCGGTCGGCAACCGACCGCCTTACCGAAGGAGACGGTCATGGCTAAGGCAGAGAACAATACGCTGAACGAAGTACGCGGGCATACCCCAGCCATGGCCGTATTGCTTGTTGTGTCGGCCCGCGGGCAGGGCGAGGCCGTCGAGCTGGCGGCCGGCCTGGTGTGGCGATTCGCGATCCCCGAGACCCCGATCGTGCGCACGCCGGCGCGCGACACCGCGCCGGAGGGCGCGCCCGCCCCGACCGGCGGGGAGCAGGCGCCCGGGTGATCTCGCCCCGCACCCGCGAGCTGGGGTTCCTGATCCCGGCAGGGCTGCTCGGGCTCGTCGGGATGGCGTCGGTCGCCAGCGCCCGCGCCGACGAGCTCGACCTCGGCCCCATCCCCGGCGCCGTCGGCGTGATCGCGGTGTTCCTCGCGATGCACGTCGCGCTGCGCCTGCGCGCGCCCCTGGCCGACCCCTACCTGCTCCCCACCGTGGGGGTCCTCGTGGCGATCGGCCTCGTGGAGCTCGACCGCATCAGCCCCGAGCTCGCGGCCGACCAGGCCGTCTGGGTGGCCGTGGGCGGGGCGGTGTTCATCGGCGTGCTGTTCGCCCTGCCCGACCACCGGGTGCTGGAGCGCTACCGCTACCTGATCGGGCTCGCCGGGGTCGGCCTGCTCGTCATCACCATGATCTTCGGCACGCGCATCAACGGCGCCCGGCTCTGGATCGAGATCGGGGGCGGCCAGACGATCCAGCTCGGCGAGCTGGCGAAGGTGCTGATCGTCATCTTCCTGGCCGCCTACCTGCGCGATAAGCGCGAGCTGCTGGCCGTGCCCACCCGGCGGGTGATGGGCCTCCCCTCGCCGCCGATGTCGGCGCTCGGGCCCGTGCTCGTGTTCCTCGCCGCATGTCTCGGGCTGGTCGTCGTGCTGAACGACTTCGGCACCGCGCTGCTCTTCCTGGGCGTCTTCCTCGCGATGATCTACCTGGCGAGCGGGCGGGCCGCGTACACGGTCATCGGGCTGGTGCTGTTCCTGATCGGGTCGGCCGCGGTCTACACCGTCGTGCCGCGCATCGAGAGCCGGGTGGAGAACTGGCTGTCGCCGTTCGACGACGCCCAGGACCAGGGGTTCCAGCTCGTGCAGTCGCTCTACGCGCTGGCCGAGGGCGGCGTGCTCGGGCCGGGGCTCGGGCGGGCGTTCCTGGTGCGCGGCGACGGCTCGACCGTGGTGCCGGCGCTGCCGACCGACTTCATGTTCACCGCCGTCGCCACCGAGCTCGGCTACGTCGGCGGCATCGGCATCCTGCTCGGCTTCGTGGTGCTGATCCAGCGCGGCTTCGTGATCGCGGCCGGCGCGAACGACGGCTTCTCCAAGCTCCTGGCCGGCGGGCTCACGGCCACGATCGGCCTGCAGGCCATCCTCATCATCGGCGGCGTCATCCGCCTGATCCCGCTGACCGGCGTGACCCTGCCGTTCATGAGCTACGGCGGCTCGAGCGTGGTGACCAACTTCGGCCTCGTCGCCCTTCTGCTCATCATCAGCCACCGCTCCAAGGCGGGGTTCCCCGCCGCGCGGGCGGCGCGGCGCGAGCGGGCGGCCCGCACCGAGCCGTCGGAACATGAGGTGGTCGCGTGAACCGCTCCATCCGGCGCCTCTACCTCACCCTCGCCGCGGGCTTCGGCCTGCTGATGCTGATGCTCGGCTGGTGGCAGGTGGTCGCCGCCGACGGGCTCAGGGACCGCCCCGGCAACGAGCAGACCGCCCAGGCGCAGCGCCTTGTGGACCGCGGGCGGATCATCTCCGCCGACGGGAAGGTCCTGGCCGCGAGCCGGGCGGTGCGGGTGAAGGGCCAGAAGGTCTTCGAGCGGCTCTACCCGCAGGGCGACCTGGCGGCTCAGACGGTCGGGTACACGTCCCAGGGCGCCCAGACCGGGCTGGAGAAGACCTACGACCGCTACCTGTCGGGCAGCTTCGGCACCGAGCCGCTGCTGCAGCGCCTCAACCTGAGCGAGAAGGAGGGGGCCAACGTCGAGACCAGCCTGGACACGCGCGTGCAGGAGGTCGCCCAGCAGGGGCTCTCGGCCGGCCGCGGCTCGGTCGTCGCGCTCGACCCGCGCACCGGCCGGGTGATCGCGATGGCCTCGGCGCCGACCTTCGACCTGCAGCTCGCCGTTGACGACTTCGACGCCATCCCCACCGACGGCGGCCCGCTGCTCAACCGCGCCGTGCAGGGCCTCTACGCGCCCGGCTCGACCTTCAAGGTCGTCACCGCGGCCGAGGCCCTCGAGAGCGGGCTCTACACCCCCGACAGCGAGTTCCCGGGGGGCTCGTCCTACGACACGCCCGGCGGAGAGATCCGCAACTTCGGCGGCGCGAGCTTCGGCCCCCACACCCTCACGACGGCCCTGACCTTCTCGATCAACACCACCTTCGCCGGGATCGGCGACGCGCTGGGGCCCGAGCGGCTGGGCGGCATGATGACCGCGCTGGGGTTCGCCGAGCGCCCGCCGGTCGACCTGCCCGACGTCGCGATCTCGGGCCGGCGCCGCGGCGACGAGGTGCTGCCCAACGACGAGGAGGGCGAGGACACCGCCCGCCTGGCGATCGGCCAGGAGCGGCTGGCCGTCACCCCCCTGCAGATGGCGATGGTCGCCGGCGCGGTCGCCAACGGGGGCACGGGCATGGCGCCGCGGCTCATGACCCGTATCGTTGACCGCGGCGGCTCCCTCGTGCAACGGGGCGAGCCCGAGGAGCTCGGCCAGGCCATCGACCCGTCATTCGCGGCGGAGCTGGCCGCGATGATGGAGGACGTGGTGCGCGAGGGGACGGGGACGCGGGCCGCGCTGTCCGGCCTGGGCGTGACGGTGGCCGGCAAGACCGGCACGGCCGAGAGCGACGACCCCAACCGCAACCAGGCCTGGTTCATCGGCTTCGCGCCGGCCGAGGACCCCCAGGTCGCCGTGGCCGTGGTGATCGAGGACACGTCCTCCACGGGCGGCGAGGCGGCCGCCCCGGTGGCCGCGGCGGTGATGGAGGCGGCGCTGGAGGCGGGCGGATGAGCTTCGAGCCGGGCGAGCTGATCGGGGGGCGCTACGAGCTGGGCCGCCAGCTCGGCGCCGGCGGCATGGCCCGCGTCTACCTGGGCCACGACCGCCTGCTCGACCGCCAGGTGGCCGTGAAGGTGCTCGCCGAGCCCTACGCCTCCGACCCCCAGTTCGTCGAGCGCTTCCGCCGCGAGGCGTCGGCGGCGGCCGGCCTCAACCACCCCAACATCGTCGCCGTCTACGACCGGGGCGAGGCGGACGGCAGCTACTACATCGTCATGGAGTACCTGTCGGGGCCCGACCTCAAGCAGGTCATCCGGCGTCGCTCCCCCCTCGGCCCGCTGATGTCGATCGACTACACGCAGCAGATCCTGGCCGCCCTCGGCGCCGCCCACCGCCGCGACGTGGTGCACCGCGACGTCAAGCCCCAGAACGTGCTCGTCGCCGAGGACGGCCACCTCAAGGTGACCGACTTCGGCATCGCCCGCGCCGGTGCCCAGACCGACATGACCGAGGCCGGCTCGGTCATCGGCACGGCCCAGTACCTGTCGCCCGAGCAGGCGCGCGGCGACGAGGTGACCGCGGCAAGCGACTGCTACTCGGTGGGGATCGTCCTCTACGAGATGCTCACCGGGAAGGTGCCCTTCGACGGCGACCGCGCCGTCGCCGTGGCGATGAAGCAGATCAGCGACGAGCCGCTGCCCGTGCGCCAGCTGGAGCCGGCGGTGCCGCCGGAGCTCGAGGCCGTCGTCATGCGGGCGCTCGCCAAGCGGCCCTCGGAGCGGTACCGCACGGCCGACGAGTTCAGCCGGGCGCTGTCGGGGGCCCGGTCGGCGATCGACGGCTCGGGCAGCCCGACCCGGGTCATGCCCGCGGCCGGCCCGGCCACCGACGAGACCCAGGTGATGGACCCCGTCACCGCGCCGACGCGCGCCGCCCCGCCGGTCCCGCCCGAGGAGCCGCCGACCGACCGGCGGCGCTGGCCGTGGATCGTCGGCGGGCTGGTGCTGCTGGCGGCCATCGCCGTGGCGGCGTTCCTGCTGCTGGGCGGCGACGACGCCAACGCCGTCACGGTCCCCTCGGTGGCGGGCCAGAGCGCAGCCGCCGCGCAGAGCGCCCTGGAGGACCTGGGCCTCGAGGTGCAGGTGCAGCAGGTGACCGACTCCGACGTCGAGACCGGCCAGGCCGTCGATACCGACCCGCCCGAGGGGACCGAGGTGAACGAGGGCGACACGGTCGTCCTGCGCGTGAGCGAGGGCCCGGGGCTGGCCACCGTGCCCGACGTCGTGGGCGACGACGAGACGTCGGCGACCTCGGCACTGACGCGGGAGGGCTTCCGCGTGACCGCGCGCGAGGAGGCCAGCAGCGACGTTGACGAGGGCATCGTCATCCGGCAGAGCCCGGCGGCGAACGCGCAGGCCGAGCGCGGAAGCGCGGTGACCATCGTCGTCTCGACGGGCCCGGAGGACGTGAACGTGCCCGACGTCCAGCAGCAGGACTTCGACAGCGCCGAGGGCGAGCTCAACGGGGCCGGCCTGGTGGTGGGCAGCGTCTCCCGCGAGCCGAACGAGGACTTCTCCGAGGGGACCGTGATCCGCCAGAGCCCGGGCCCGGGCGCGACCGCGCCGCGCGGCAGCGGCGTCAACCTCGTGCTCGCCGCTCCGCTGGAGACCACGACGGTCCCGACGATCCTGGGCAACACCCAGACCGACGCCGAGACCAAGCTCCAGAACGCGGGCTTCGACGTGGTGTCCGAGCAGGTCGCGTCGTCAGAGCCCGCGGGCACCGTGATCGACTCCGACCCGGCCGAGGGCACCGAGGTTGACCCCGGCAGCACCATCACCATCTTCGTGAGCACCGGCTCCTCGAGCGGCGAGGGCGACGACGGCAGCCTCGGCGAGGGCGGCGGCTCGGGCCAGCCCGGCGGCGCCCAGCCGCCCCCGCCCAGCCCGTGACGCGCACCCTCGCGGTGCTGATGGGGGGCCGCAGCAGCGAGCACGAGGTCTCGCTGTCGTCGGCGCGGGCCGTGATCGACGCGATCGACCCGGCTCGCTACGACGTCGTCCCGGTGCTGATCGCCCGCGACGGCGGCTGGAGCGTCGACGGCGCCCCGGTGGCCCTCGTCCCGGCGCCCGGCGGGCCCGCGCTCGCCGCGCTCGACGGCGGCCCCGCCCGCCGGCTCGACGCCGTCTTCCCCGTGCTCCACGGCCCCAACGGCGAGGACGGGGTGGTGCAGGGCGCGCTCGAGACGGCGGGCGCCCCCTACGTCGGCGCGGGGGTGGCCGCGTCGGCGATCGCGATGGACAAGGCGATGTTCAAGGTGTTCCTGCGCGACGGCGGCATTCCCACCCCCGAGTACGTCGTGGTGACGCAGGCCGGGTGGGAGGCCGACCCGGCGGGGGCGCGCGCCCGCGTGGCCGCCGGCCCCGGCTACCCGGCCTTCTGCAAGCCGGCGCGGCTGGGCTCGAGCGTCGGCATCAGCCGGGTCGCGGACGAGGGGGCGCTCGCCGAGGCGCTCGCGCTGGCGTTCCGCCACGACCCCAAGGCGCTGGTGGAGCGCGCGATCTCCGGGCGCGAGGTCGAGGTGGGCGTGCTCGGCGAGGACCCGCCGGTGGTGTCGCCGGTGGGCGAGATCACCTACGACTCGGAGTGGTACGACTACGCCACCAAGTACGAGCCGGGCCGCTCGCGGGTTGACGTGCCCGCCGACCTGCCGGCCGGCGTCACCGAGCGGGCCCGCGATATGGCGCTCCGCGCCTACCGCGCCGTTGACTGCGCGGGCCTGGCCCGGGTCGACTTCTTCGTCTCCGACGCCGGCGAGGTGCTGCTGTCGGAGCTCAACACCATGCCGGGCTTCACCCCCACCAGCGTCTACGCGACCCTGATGGAGGCGGGCGGGATCGCCTACCCCGACCTGGTTGACCGCCTCGTCGAGCTGGCGCTGGCCCGCGCCGAGGCGGGCCGGCGGTACGAGGGGTGACCCGGCGCATCGGGGTGGTCGCCGACAGCCACGTCGGCGAGTACCTGGACGCGCTGCCCGTCGGGGTGCTCGAGGCCCTGGACGGGTGCGACTTGGTGCTCCACGCGGGCGACCTGAGCGTGCCGTCGGTGCTCGACGACCTCGCGGCCGTCGCCCCGGTGGTGGCGGTGCGCGGCGACCACGACCGCCTCGACGGCGTCGGGCTCCCCGAGACGGCGATCGTCGTCGCGGGGGGCCTGCGGATCGGCCTCACCCACGGCCGCCGCAGCCGCCTGACCGACTCGTCGGTGATCGCCGCCTCCGTCGTGGCCGGGCGCAACCTGCGCTACCGGGCCGGGCTGCACGCCGCGCTGGCGCGGCGCACGGGGCCGGTTCGACTGCCTGGTGTACGGCCACTGGCACGAGCCCGTCATCGCCTGGAGCGGGGGGACGCTCTTCTTCTCGCCCGGCGCCGTGTGCCCCTGGGGCAACCTCGAGGGCGGCAGGCCTCCGCGGGCCGGCGCCAAGGGCGTGGGCGACCGCGGCGTGCGGCGGTTCCGGTGGCAGCTCGGGGCCGAGGCGATGCGGCCCACCGTCGGGATCCTCGAGGTCGGATCAGGCGGGGTCGTCCCCCGCATCGTCCCCGTCCCCTAGGGTTCAGCGCCGTGATCAGGGTCGGCGACCGCTCCTCGAACACCATGGTGCGCGCCGGACTCGGCCTCGGGGCGCTCGCGGCCCTGCTCGTGGCGCTCGCGCCCACGGGCGACCTGGCCAGCGGCCCGGCCCGCGGGATGGCTCGCACCACCGCCACGATCGACCTCGAGGCGGCCGTCGGCCTGCTGGGCGCGCTCGCGGCCGTGCTGCTGATCGCCGCCGCGGCCGCGCCGTGGCTGTGGGCGCACCTGGCCGGGGTCGCGCTGACCACGATCGTGGCCGCCACCTCGGGGCTGATCGTGCTCACCGGGCGCACCTCCGACGACTTCGTGGCCGACGCCGAGATCACCCTGGAGCGCGGCGGCGTCCTCCTGGTCCTGGCGTTCTGGGTCGGGCTGGCGGGCGTCATCGTCACGCTGGTCGGCTTCCGCCGCGTCGCCATGGCCCGGGCCGACGCGGCGCCCCCAGAGGGGGACGTCGAGGCCGAGGTCGTCGCCGAGGGCCCGCGGCGCACCTCGGGCAAGGCCACCGTCTCGCTGGTGCTCGGCATCGCCGGCTTCATCACGGTGTTCGCCTCGACGCTGGCGATCGCGTTCGGGACGCTGGCGCTGGGCGACATCCGCGCCTCGCGCGGCGCCCTCGGCGGGCGCGGCGTGGCCATCGCCGGGCTCGTGCTGGGCTTCGTCGCCCTGTCGCTGCTCATCGCGCTCGTGGGCTCCGGGATGCTGAGCGCCACCCCGTCGGACTAGCGGCGGGGGTTCCCCCAGACCGTCGGAATGTAAGGCTTCCGTTGGTGGGGGCCGAGGGGCGGCCGGCGCCGCGCAAGACTCCCCGCCCATGCGGTGCCGTGCCCCCGGACGTCGCCCGCCCGCGATCTCCGCCCTCGTGGCGGCGGCCGCGCTGGCGCTCGCCCCAGCCGCCGCGGCGGGCGCCGAGGCGCCGCTGCTCTACCTGAAGGAGGAGCCCGCCGCGGCCGTGCACGATGGCGTCGGCGGCGGCACGCTGCGCCAGGCCCCGATCCGCCCGAACCCGCGCTGGCCGGCCGCGCGGACCGTGGGCAAGGTGGCGGGGCGCGACCTGGCCGGCGCCGGGCCGCGGCGGATCGCCGCCCTCCTGCGCGCCGGCTGGGGCCAGCCGGGCGTCGGGAGCCTCGTCGCGGTCGACGAGATCGCCCCCCGTCAGTGGACCCCGACGGGGGCGCGGGCGCTGGGCGCCGCCCTCGAGCGGCTCGGGCCGAACGCGGCGCGGGTCGTCTTCTACGCGGCGCCATCGCTCGTCGAGCAGGTCGGTCGGGCCGACCCCCGGCGGCCGCTGCCGGGGAAGCTGGCGGCCCTGGTCGACGCGCTCAGCCGCGGCCGCGCGACCTACCTGCTGACCTATCGCGGCGACCTCTCGCCCCTCCCCCCACGCGAGATGGCCACCGCGCCCACCCGCTGGCTCGCCAGGTGGCCCGGGGGCCGCGGCGAGCTGCGCGTGCTGCTCGGGCCGGACGGCGGCCTCGGCCAGGGCGAGCTGTGGGCGCGGGTGCGCTCGACACCGGCCGGCCGCGAGCTGCTGGCGCGCGGGCCCGGCGCCTACGGGTTGGCCGACGCCGGGGCGGCCCGCGAGTGGCTCGCGCAGTACCGGGCCTTCCGGGCATCGCCGGCCACCTCGCCGACCGGGCGCGACTACGCCGTGCCCCAGCCGGGGGGCCTCACGCTCGAGGCCGCCGGCCCGAACCGGGTGCGCCTGCGACTCGACCGGCCCGGCAACGCCGTCGTCACCACCCAGCCCGTGGGCGGGGGCTTCGTGCGGGCCATCCGCAAGCTGACCGGGCCGACCCGGGGGACCGTCCTCATCCGCCTGCCGCAGGACACGCGGCCGGGCCGCTACCGCGTGCGCGCCGTCCTCATCGGCGACGGCCTGCGCGACCGGGCCGGCGTCGTCGTGAAGGTCACCCGGCCCTAGGCGAGCGGCGTCGCGCACGCGGATGCGCTCTGTCGAAGTCCTCGCGCAGGTGGGCCGCGGTGACGTGGGTGTAGACCTCGGTGGTCACCGGCGAGGCGTGGCCGAGGTGGGCCTGGACGTAGCGGATGTCCACGCCCGACTGGATCAGGTGGGTGCCGCAGGAGTGCCGCAGGGCGTGCGGGAAGACGCGGGCGCCGTCGGCCCGCAGCCCGGCCCGGTCGGCGACGTCGGCCACGATGCGCCAAACCGCCGCGCGCCCCAGCCGCCGGCCGCGGGCGCCGAGGAACACCGCGTCGGCGTCGCGGTGGCGGGCCTGGTCGCGGCGCGGCCGGCGGTCGCGCGCGCGCAGCTCGGGCCGGCCGGTGCGCAGGTACGCGCTCAGGCGCGCGAGCGCCTCGCGCGGGACGGCCACGGCGCGGCGGCGGCCGCCCTTGCCCTCCACCAGCACGAAGGGATCGTCGGGGTCGTCGAGGTGGCAGGCCGACAGATCGAGCCCCGCGGCCTCGCTCGCCCGCAGGCCGCAGCCGTAGAGCACCTCCACCAGCGCGGACGTGCGCGCGCCGAGCGGCCCGGGGCCGGCGGCCGCCTCGCACATGGCCCGCACCGCGGCGGGCGACAGGGCGACCACCTCGCGCCCGATCGCCTCCTGGCCCCCCTCGCCGGCCGCCGCCGGCGGGCGCAGGTCGCGCGCCGGGTTCTCCAGCGCGAAGGCCCGCGCCCACCAGCGGCAGAAGGCCCGCGCCGCCGCCACCCGCCGGCGGCGGGTCGAGACGCGCCCGGGCAGCCCGTCGCGCCAGGCCTGCCACCAGTCGAGGGGCAGCGCGGAGAGGGCCTGCGCGGCGGCGCGGGCGCCGGGGTCGTCCTCGACGCCGAAGCCCGGGCCGCCGGGCGCGGGCGCGGGGAGCCCGAGGCCCTCCGCCAGCGCGCCCAGGTCGCGCGCGTACGCCGCGCGGGTGTTGGGGTTCTCGCGCGTCGCCAGGAAGGCGGCGGCCAGGCGACCGAATCCCTCGGCGCCGATGGGCGGGTGGGTCATCCTCGTGGGTGGCCGCGGCGCAGGGCGGCCTGCATGGCCTTGGTGGTCACGCCGGTGTAGCGCTGCGTGGTGGCGAGGCTGGAGTGGCCGAGCACCTCCTGCACCACGCGCAGGTGAGCGCCGTCGCGACCGCCGGGCCCCTCCAGCAGGTGGGTGCCCGCGGCGTGGCGGAGCAGGTGCGGGCCCCCGGCGCGGCCGGCCGCCCGCAGCTCCCGGGCGACCACCCGGTAGACGGCCGAGCCGTCGAGCGGTCGGCCCGAGCGCGACACGAACACCGGGGCGCGCGCGGCCGCCCGGGGCGCCCACCCGGACACCAGCGGCGGGCGGCCGAGCGCGAGCCAGTCGCGCAGGGCGGCGACGGCCGGCTCGGTGAGCGGCACGGTGCGGGCCCGGCCGCCCTTGCCCACCACCCGCAGGGACTCGTGCTCGAAGTCCAGCCCGGCGAGCACGAGGTCGCAGGCCTCCTGGCGGCGCAGCCCCGAGCCGTAGAGCACCTCCAGCAGCGCGCGGTCGCGCAACGCCAGCGCCTCGGTCACGGGCCCGGGGCCGGAGGGGCGGCCGGCGCCGTTGACCAGCGCGGCCGCGTCGGCCTGCGAGAGGCGCGGCACCGGCGGGGGAGCGGCCCGGGGGCGGTCGACGAGGTCGGCGGGGCTGCGGTTGGGCGGGTGGTAGGGCGCAAGCCACTCGCGGAGCGCGGTGAGGGCGCGGCTCCGGCTCGCGGGCGACCACGCCAGGCCCCGGAAGGCCGCCTCCACCGCCGAGGCCGTGACCTCCCCCGGCCCCGCCACGCCGCGCTCCGAGAGCCAGCCGGCCACGCGGCGGGCGTCCTTCATGTAGGCCGCCCGGCTGCGCGGCGAGAGCCGCCGCCCGCGCCCGCCCTGGGCGGCGAGGCGCCGATCGAGGTCGCGCAGGCTCTCGTCGAAGCTGACCGGCATGGTCAGGTGCTGTTCGGCACGCCCCGCAGCTCCACCTCCCCGACCCCGGCCCAGAAGCGGCCCTGCCCGTCGGGCGCGAGCGAGGTGATCCAGAGGACGTAGGCCTCGGCGGGCTCCGTCCGGGCCAGCGGCACGGCCTGGCGCCCGCCGGCGAACTCGCCCTCCGCCAGCACCTCGCGCTCGCCGCCGCGGTCGGGACCGAGCACCTGGAACCGGGCCCCCGGGGTGGGGGAGGTCACGACCATCTCGGTGGCGACCGCCGGGGCGGCCAGGCGCAGGATCAGACCGGCGCCGTCCTTGAGGCCGCCGAATTGCGGCGTGACCTGGTAGTTCTCGGTGTACCAGGCCGTCTCGGGGTCCCCGTCGATCGCCGCGCCGCGCAGGTCGGGGCGCTCGCTCTGGTCGGCGCCCTGGGGGTCGTAGTCGCGCACGGCCGAGAGCTCCAGCGGGACCGCGTCGGCGCCCTCCGACCCGCCGCCGGACCCCGGGTCGAGCAGGAGCACCGCGGCGATCGCGCCCGCGACGAGCGCGGCCGCGAGCGCGGCCAGCCACAGGGTGCGCCGGCGCGGACGGCGGCGGTGCCGCGCGGTGTCGCCCTCGTCGCCCAGCCGCACCGGGCCGTCCGGGGCGAGCGCCAGGACGGCCGTGCCCTCGTCGGCCCCGTCGGCCTCCGTCCCCTCGAGGGCCGCGACCATGGCCGCCGCGCCGGGGTAGCGGCCGGCCGGGTCCTTCGCGGCGGCGCGCACGGTGATGGCCGCGAGCCGGGCGGGCACGGCCGGGTTGGCCTTGCGCGGGTCGGGGAGCGGCGTGGAGCAGTGCTTCATCGCCACGGCCACGAAGCCGTCCCCCCGGAACGGGAGCTCGCCGGTGAGGCACTCGTAGAGCACGATGCCGAGCGAGTAGACGTCGGTGCGCGCGTTGACCGGGCGCCCGTCGGCCTGCTCCGGCGAGAGGTAGTCGGCGCTGCCGACCAGCATGTCCGTGCGGGTGAGGCCCCGCTGGCCGTCCGACTCGATCGAGCGGGCGATGCCGAAGTCGGCCAGCTTCACGGCCCCGTCGGGCGTGATGAGGACGTTCTGCGCCTTGATGTCGCGGTGCACCACGCCCTGCGCCTGGGCGTAGGCCAGGGCGCGGCCGACCTGGGCGCAGATGCGGGCCGCCTCCTCCGGGGGCAGCGCGCCCTCGCGGCGCACGCGCGTCTTGAGGTTCTCGCCCTCGACCAGCTCCATGACGAGGTAGGGGCCCTGGGCGTCCTCGCCCCGGTCGAGCAGGTGGACGAGGTTCGGGTGCGACAGCCGGGCGACCAGAAGGGCCTCCCGCCGGAACCGCTCGGCGTGCTCCTCGTCGGCCAGCAGCCCCGGGTGCAGCCGCTTCACGGCGACCTCCCGGGCCAGAACGGTGTCGGTTGCCCGCCAGACCGATGCCATTCCGCCACGACCGATGAGCTCGTCGAGGCGGTAGCGCTCACCGAGCAGGGTCTGGGTCACGAGCGTCGGCGCGCGTCCGCCAAGGTCACCCGTGGAGGATACCGCCCGATCGCCCTCGTCCGGCCGCACGGGTGGTCTAGAATCGGCGCGTGCCCGCCCCCCAGACCGTCCTGATCGTGGAGGACGACGAGGCCATCTGCGACTCCATGGCCTACGCGCTGGACCGGGCCGGGTTCCGCACGCTGCGGGCCGGCGACGGCGGCCAGGGCCTGCGCCTGTTCCGCCAGCAGCGGCCCGACCTGGTGATCCTGGACCTCATGCTCCCCCAGGTCGACGGCTGGCGCGTGGCCGAGGAGCTGCGCCGCGAGGACCCCCGCGTCCCGGTCATCGTCTGCAGCGCGCGCACGAGCGAGTACGACCGCGTCCACGGGCTGGAGATGGGGGCCGACGACTACGTCACCAAGCCCTTCTCGATGAAGGAGCTGCTGGCCCGCGTCAACGCCCACCTGCGCCGCGTCGAGTCGCACCGCCAGCCCGACGGGTCGGGGACGATCGAGGTCGGGCCGCTCGTGATCGACCCCGACCAGGTGCAGGCCTTCGTCAACGGCCGCCCGGTCGGCCTGACGCCCCGCGAGTTCGAGGTGCTCCACGCGCTCGCGCGCGCACATGGCAAGCCGGTCCCCCGGGAGCGCGTCTACCGCGAGGTGTGGGGCTACGAGATGATGCGCGGCGACCGCTCGGTCGACGTCTTCGTGCGCAAGGTGCGCCAGAAGCTCGTGGCCGCCTGCCCCGAGATCAGCTTCGTGCAGACCCACTACGGGGTGGGCTACCGCTTCGAGCCCGCCGGGGCGGCGTCTGGCGCGGAGGCGACGGTCTCGTCGTAGGCCGGTCGCGGCGCCCCCGGAGGGCCGGGCGGGCGCTGCTACATTTCCCGGGCTCGCGACTCCCGGGGGGATGCCCGAGCGGCCAAAGGGAGCGGTCTGTAAAACCGCCGGCTACGCCTACGGAGGTTCGAATCCTCCTCCCCCCATCCAGGGCCGTTCTCAGCATGGTGAGGGCGATCTCGGCCTGTCCGGGTCACCGATCCCTCACCCGCCCTACACCGCTCGAGACCGGTGGGCTGCGTGATCCGCGCGGACCCGTGCGGCGGGGCCCCAACGGCGAGACTCAGCCTGGGCGCTCGGCGACGCAGGCGTAGTAGTTGCACGCCGCGAAGAAGGTCCGGTCGTCCAGCGCGCGCCGGAGGTCGACCAGCCAGCGCTCGACGTCAGCCGCCGGGACGGCGCCCGAGCGGGCGATGAGCGGCCCGTACGTCTCAGCGGCGGCGGGGAAGAAGCTCCCGGTGCCGATCTCGGCGTAGACGCGGGCCCGGGTCGCCACCAGCTCCAGGCCGACCTCCCGCAGCAGGAAGGGCATCTCGCGCATCGTGCGCGGGTTGGCGACGACGGCAGCCAAGAAGCCGACGTTCATCGCCGCGGCGAGCGCCGGGTCCGGGTGCGACCAGGTCCAGGAGGCGTAGTCCCCGTCGAAGACCGCCACGGTCCCGCCCGGCCGAGTGACGCGGGCCATCTCCCTCATGGCGGTGGCCGGGTCGGCGACGTGACTGAGCAGCGTGTGCGCGATGACCACCTCGAAGGCACCGTCGAGCAGCTCGAGACGATGCGCGTCGCCCACGACGAAGTCCACGCGCTCCTGCAGCCCCTCCGCGACCGCCAGCCGGCGCGCCGTCTCGAGGAGCGCGGGGCTGTGGTCCACGGCGACGACCCGCCCGGCGAAGTCCGGCCGCGCCAGCAGGGCGCGCACCTCCACCCCTGTGCCGCAGCCCACGTCCAGGACCGTCCGAGCCGAGCCGAGCGGAAGCTGGTCGAAGTAGGCCTCTCGCATCTCGCGAAAGGTCGCATCGGTCCCGCGGAACTCGAGCCGATCGCCGACGGCCTGGAGCGCCTGGGGCTCGAGCTCGTTGATGAGCTGGAAGATGTCTCGTGCCATCCCCTCTCCTCCGGCGAGGTCCGGGTGAGCCCACGTGCATCTTCCGAGACGGCGATGGGGCCGGTCAACGCCGCGCGGCGAGTGGAGCAGACGTGAAAACCGTCAGCGCGGGTCGCCGCCGCCGTCGGGGGCGTGGGTCGATAGTCCCGACCGCGTCCGCTTTCTCGGCCCCCTGAGCGGCATCTCGTCCGCGCGACGGACCCACCCGCCTCCGCCAGAGTCTCGTAGAATCCCGCTGATCCTGGCGCCAACCGGCGCGCAACACTCGCGTGCGAGAGCGCCGGGGCGACCGACCAGGGGCGACGATCCGAAGGGACCATGCTGTGGCCATCGACGTCGGGCCCTTCCTGCGCTTGCAGGGGGCCATCACTTCTGCGCTGGCCGCCGTACCCGTTGAGCAGGCGGCGATGACTGGCGAAGCGCTGCCGACTTCTTACACGCGGCTCCGGGGCGAGGCGATCGACATCATCCCGGCGCAAGGCGCGCGATGAGTTCGAGCGGCTGTTCCCGGAAGATCCGTTAACGCCGCGCGAATACACGGGCGGTCCTGACCACCAGAGGGAGACAGCCAACAGGGCGAACGAAGCCCGCGCGGTCCTCGGGACGCTCGCGGGGTGGCTCGGAGGATTCGTCGACGAGGCGCGGATGAAGCAGGAGGCCGCTGCCTACGCCGAGGCGCGAATCAAGGCGGAGCGCGGCACGGGGTTCGCGGCGAGCTAGGCCATCTGAGCTAATCGCGCGGCCTACCGACTCGTCCGACGTGCTCCCTCAGCTCTGGCAGAAGCCGCCGCGATCGGTGGTCAAGCAAAGCAGCCCGCGCAGCGTGCGGCCGTCGGGGTCCAGCACCACGAGCCGGCGCTCGGCGTGCTCGTCGAGCGCGGCCAACGCCTCGGCCAACGGCGCCTCGGGGTCGATCGTCGCCACTTCCCGGCGAGCGAGCGAGCGTGCCGGCTGCTCGTCGGACGCATCGTCGCGCAGCGCGTCCCGATGAACGAGGCCGACGAACTCCGAGCCGTCGACGAGGAGCGCGGACATCACATGGGGGTTCGCGAACATCACCCGCAGGTCCGCGACGGTGCCGTCGGCGGGCATCGTTTTGGGCGACGTCACCATCGCGTCGCGCACGCGCGCACCCGGGACGGCGTCCCGGGTGACCCGCTCGTTGGTGCAGTCTCCGGTGGCCATGGTCTAGTCCTCACTTCCGGGTCTGGCTGATTCTCTCACGCCGGCGCGTCGCACTGCCGGGGCTCGTCGCGGATTCGCCCCCCCTGCCGGGTCCGTCAGGTCGCGGCGCGAGTCGGCCGCGGGTCGGGGATCAGAACACCGTGAGGTCGACCTCCTGGCTCGCGACGGCCGGCCCGTAGTCCCTACGCGACGGGGATGCACTGGGGCGCCGGCCCGTCGTAGGATCGCGCCCACCCGGAACAGGAGGCTCGCCATGGACCACGCCGCGACGCTGCAGACCATGTTCGACCGCATGAACGCCGGCGACGTTGACGGGTTCGTCGAGGCGATGGCCGACGACTTCGTCGAGCACGAGGAGCTGCCCGGAGGGTTCCCGCCGACGAAGGAGGGCACCAGGGCGTTCTTCCAGATGTACCGGACGGCGTTCCCCGACCTGCGCATGCACGCCGACGACGTCATGACCGCCGGCCCGAAGGTCGTCGCCCGGGTGAGGTTCACCGGGACCCACGAGGGCGAGTTCATGGGCATGCCGCCGACCGGCAAGAGCATCGACGTGCAGGCCATCGACATCGTCCGGTTCGGCGACGATGGCCTGGCCCACGAGCACTGGGGCGTCTTCGACGCCATGGGGATGATGCAGCAGCTCGGCGCCGCGCCGGGGCCGCCCGGCTAGCGCCCCGCTGGACCGACGCCGGAGCGGCCGCCCCGAGCCGGGAGGGCGACGGGCGCCGGGGCGGCCGTCGCGGCGATCGGGGAAAGCACGCGGCCACGCCGGCGTCGGACATGGAGGACAGCGGACGAGGCCGGGGCCGTGACCGCCCGAACCGCCAGATCTCCCGGCGCCGGACGGGCAGGATGTCCGGCGGCGGCCCGCCGATCGGTCAGCCCGCGCCGAGGTCCGGATCGGGCCGGGCCACCCGGCCGGCGTGCCAGGCGGCCATCGCGTCCATCCGCTCCGCCGGACGACCGCTAGACTGGGTCCCCCTCCGGATGGCTCCGCCAGGGGGACCTCCGCCCAGTTAGCTCAGCCGGTAGAGCACTTCCATGGTAAGGAAGGGGTCAGCGGTTCGAATCCGCTACTGGGCTCTCGGAGGGCGCAGCCCGACGAGGTCGTAGAGGGCGGTCACGCAGGCGCGGGGACCGAGGGCGACCTCCGCGACCGTGAGGCGGTCGTGGCCGGCCGGCGGCGGAGGCGGTCCGCACCCCGGGCTGCCCGCGGGCACGACCAGCGCCGGCGGGTCGCCGATGCGGGCGCCGGGCACGACCCGCGGGACGCGGGCGTCGCGCTCGAGGTGGCGGCAGATGGAGGACGGCAAGCCTCGGCCGGGGTCGTCGGCGTGCCACTCCCCCGCCATCGCGGCCGCGGCGCGCATCAGGTCCCGGGCGGGGTGCAGGCAGATGCAGCCTGCCGGCACCGCCTCGTCGTCCGCGCGGGACACCTCGACGAGCGGGACCGCCCCGGCCCGGGCCATGTCGCTCACGAGGCGCCGCACGGCCGCCAGGCGGAGGTCGAGCAGGAGCCGTCCGTCGCCGGGCCCCCGGCGCGAGCTGCCGATCCGCGCCACGATCCGCGCGGGGACCTGCGTCGTGCCGTCGTTGGCCGCGCCGATCCACACCGCGGCGTCGGCGCCGAGCGCGGGCCCGTCCGCCACCCGCACGAGCATCGGCCAGAAGGGCTCGTCGTGCGCCCGCACGACCGTCAGTCCCCGCCACCCTCCGGCGACCGCCTCGCGCAGCGGGCGCGGGAGGGGGATCGGGGGGCCGGCGTGCATGTTCGGCCACCCTAAGAACTCGACGTCGGCCCGTCAACCATTCCTAACAGCATCTGTTAGGTGTCCCGAAGACGTTGGTCCTCCGGCCGTCCTCCGCTCGCGAAAGCGCGACGTGAGCGCCGCGTAAGCGGCGCGTGGCAGCGTGCGCGCCGCACCGTCGCGGATCATCCTTCGTTCTCGCGCCGGCTCGCGGAAAGGCAGAGGTCATGAACGAGCAGGGACACGAGAGTCCGTCCGCCGATCGCCCCGGGACACGGTACGAGGCGACGCTCCATCTGGGCCCGGAGGGCGCGGTCGACCTGGAGCGCGTGGCCGATCTCGACATCGACCGGATCCAGGGGGCCGAGGGAGAGGTGCGGGTGCTCGTGGACCTCGCCGCGGCGGCCCGGCTGGTGGAGATGGGCTTCGAGGTGCGCCTCGTGCGCGCCCTGCCCGTGCGCCCGCTCGACCCCGGCCTGATCGCGAGCGACGACGACGTGAGGGCGTGGCTCGAGGAGCGCATCCGCGGCGCAGAGGGCGAGGAGGCTCCCTGATGTACCGCACCGTCGCGCAGATCGATCAGCTCATCAGCCTGCTGGCCGGGTTCTTCCCGCAGCACTGCACGCGGCTGCTGATGCCCGAGCGGTCGGTGCAGGGCCGGGAGGTCAACGGCCTGCGCCTGCGGGCCGGCGCCGGCGGCAACCGGCGCGGCGCGCTGCTCGTGGGCGGCACCCACGCGCGCGAGCTGATGAACCCCGACCTGCTGATCGAGCTCGCGGTTGACCTGGTCGTGAGCTACCGGCTGGGCACCGACCTCGTGCTCGGCGGGCGCACCTGGCCGGCGCGCGAGATCAAGCTGATCCTCGAGACGCTCGACATCTACATCCTGCCCTGCAGCAACCCCGACGGCCGCCACCACGTCATGACCGTCGACGACATGTGGCGGAAGAACCGCCGCGACAACCCGGGCACGGCCTGCGACGGCGTGGACCTGAACCGCAACCTGGGCGTCGTCTGGGGGGTCACGGCCGGATCGACCTCGTGCTCGCCCTGCTCGGACGTCTACGTCGGGCCCTCGGCCTTCAGCGAGCCCGAGACGCGGAACGTCAAGCACCTGCTGGACACCTACCGCGTCACCTGCTTCGCGGACGTGCACTCCTATTCCGAGCTGATCCTGTACCCGTGGGGCCACGCGCCCACCCAGACGACCGACCCCACCAAGGTCTTCACGACGCTGCCGACCGGCACCTGCCAGCCGATCGCGCCCGGGTACCAGGAGTACATGCACCCGCGCGACCTGCTGCGCTTCCAGACCGTCGCCCAGCGCATCGTCGACGCCATCAAGGGCGTCCGCGGGCGCTCCTACA
Source organism: Miltoncostaeaceae bacterium (assembly GCA_963819845.1). Lineage (GTDB taxonomy): Bacteria > Actinomycetota > Thermoleophilia > Miltoncostaeales > Miltoncostaeaceae > DATAGF01. The sequence goes on along the minus strand of CAWFXQ010000001.1, from coordinate 103,191 downwards.
CGCCGCAGCCGAGCGTGGCGCTCTACCCCACCACCGGCACCCACAGCGACTACGCCTACAGCCGCCACATCGCTGACCCCGCCCTGCGCAAGACCTACGGCTACACGTTCGAGACCGGCCCCTTCACCGGGGACTCGCGCGAGTCGTTCCACCCCGCCAACCCCGAGCCGATCAAGGAGGAGGCCGAGTCGGGGCTGATCGCCTTCCTGCAGCAGTGCGTGTGCGCCATCGAGCTGATCGGCGCCCGGCTGCTCGGGCGCAGCGCCGAGGTCGGCTCCCTGCGGCGCGTGCGGGACGAGCTGCTCGCCAGCACGGAGCCCGGGCGCGAGTGGATCGCCCTCTTCGAGCGCGTCCAGTTCTCGCTGATCTCCGTCGTGATGGCCGACGAGCGCCTCGGCAAGGAGGCGGCCGGCCTCCTGACCAGCGCGGGGGAGCTGGTGGAGGACGACGCCCGCGTCCTCGACCGGCGCCTCGCGGACCGGACGATCGCGTTCCTGCGCCGGGCCGAGCGGGGCGCCCTCTCGCGGGACCAGCGGGCCGACCTGGCCGCCGTCCGCCGGCGGCTCGACGAGCTCGCCGGGCGACCCTCCGGCGAGGTCCTCGCCTCGCTGATGGCCCAGGGGCCCGAGCGCGGCTAGCCAGGGGCCGGCCTCGCCGTCCGGTGGCGGCGATCAGGGGTGGGGGCCGCATGCGGGCTTCTCGGGAGGTAGCGGAGGAGGGACTCGAACCCCCGACACGCGGATTATGATTCCGCTGCTCTAACCAGCTGAGCTACTCCGCCGCGGCCCCGATGATACCGGCTCGGGGGAGCGCCCTCGGGCGGGGCGAGCGGGGGCGGGTCGGGTCCGATGCGCCAGCCCAAGCGAGGGCCCGGCGGCGACACGCCAGAGGGCTAGAGGGGCGCCTCGACCAGGATCGGCCCCTCGGGGGCGGTGCGGCTGGTGCTCGGCTGGGCCGTCACCGCGAGCGCGTCGGCGTCGGCGAGATCCTCGGCGACACGCACGGCCTGGGCCGGCCCGGTCGGCTCGAAGAGGCCGGCCGACGAGGCCTGCCCGTCGCGCACCACCCAGAGCTGGTAGGCGTCGCCCGGGTCGAGCACCGGGAGGCCGCTCAGGCGCACGACCGCCGTGTCCTCGTCGGGGACGTAGACCACCCGGCCGCTCACGCCGGGCGCGTCGGCGGTGCCGGTCACGGCCAGGGCGGTCACGTTCTCGCCGCCCGGGTCGTCGCCCGCCTGGAGGACGATGTTCCAGCCCAGCAGCAGGGCCGCGATGGCGCCCACGACGGCGACCGCCGGCCAGGGGCGCACCGATCCCAGCGCGCCGCGAAGGCGCTCGCCGAGGCCGCGGCGCGGCGCGGCGGCGGGAGCCGTCGCGCGGGGTGCCTCCCGCCCGGCCGCCTCGGCCCGCACGGTCGCCATCAGCGAGGCGCGCAGCGCGGGGGACGGCTCCCGCTGCGGGACCGCCAGCGCCAGCACGTCGGAGGCCGAGCGCAGGCCGGCCAGCTCCTCGCGGCAGACGGCGCACTCGGCCGCGTGGGCCTCGACGCGCGCGGTCTCCTCGGGGTCGGCGGCGCCCAGGGCCACGGGGGCCAGCAGGTCGCGGAGGGCGTCGTGCTCGCGGGTCATGCGGGCGCCATCCCGGCCTCGCCCAGGCCGCGCCGCAGACGGTCGAGCCCGAGCCGCATCCTGCTCTTCACCGTCCCGAGCGGCAGCTCGAGCATCTCGGCGATCTCCTGGTGGGTGAAGCCCCCATAGTAGGCGAGCTTGAGGACCTCGAACTGCTCGCCGGGGAGGGTGCTGAGCTCCTCCCGCACGGTGCCGGCCAGCGCCTGGCCGATGCCCAGCGCCGCGGCGTCGGGCTCGTCGGGGCGGCGCAGCTCGACCTGCTCGAGCGCCTCCTGGCGGCGGTTCATCGCCGCGAGCGTACGCAGGCGGTCCACCCCGCGGTTGTGGAGGATCGACAGGAGCCAGTTGCGGACGCTGCCCCGGGCCGACGAGTAGGAGGCGGCGCCGCGCCAGACCGCGAGGAAGGCGTCCTGCACGAGGTCCTCCGCCGACGGCCGGTCGCCCAGGAGGCGGAAGGCGAGCGAGAACGCCACCCGCGAGTGGCGCTCGTAGATGACCTCGAAGGCGTCCGCGTCCCCCCGCTCGACGAGGGTCAGCAGATCCTCGTCGGCGAGGCGGGTGAGCTCGGACGGAAGGCGGTCGGCGGCCATTCAGAGCACCTTACGGCGCTGCGCCCCGCCCGGATCACCGCCGCCTAGAGGGACCACTCCCGGGCCGCGATCGCCACGGCGACCTCCGACTCGCTGACCGGCCTCCGGTAGCGGCGGGCGCCGCCCACCGGGGCCACGCCGAGGTGCCGGTCGATCATCGGCGCCGGCAGCCCCTCCTCGGCCAGCTCGGCCGCGTTGGCGTAGCGCAGGGCGAGGGGGTGGACCCGCTTGGCGATGCCCGCCCGCCGCGCCAGCCGCGGCAGCAGCTCGCGCACGTAGGCCGCCTTCAGCGGCTCGCCGGCCAGCGTGCAGAACAGGGGCGCCGAGAGGTCGATGCCGCGCTGGGCGCGCCGGCCCATCCACGCCGCCACCAGGCGGCGCGTCGTGGCGTCCACGCCCGTCGTGCGCCGGCTGCCGCCCTTGCGCGCCGGCACGCGGACGGTGCCGGACTCGGCGTCCAGGTCGTCGACGCTCAGGCCGAGCGCCTCGCCCGGGCGCAGCCCGGACCGGTACATCATCGCCACCAGCGCGCGGTTGCGGACGCCGGTGGGAGCGCGGCCGGACGCCGCCAGGATGAGCGCCCTCGCCTCCTCCGGCGTCAGGAGCTCGTCGTGCATCGTGCCGCCGGGGCCGTCGCTCCGGGGGAGCGGCGACGGGAGCGGGACTCTGTCCTGATCCTCACCCAAGTGGGGCCTTCCGATCGTGGCGGAGCGCCCGTTGAAGGCGCCGTCGTTGTAGGAGCTTTTTGTAGGTATGCCTTGAGGTGTAGAGGACGCTCATTTGCTTTGTCAACCGCTGGTGCCTGGCCGAAGGTCGACCGTGGCACCGCCGTACGGATAGCCTGTGGCCGTCTCGGGTGGGTGGTCGCCCGCGAGGGCGCTCGAGGGAAGCCGGTGCGAATCCGGCGCGGTCCCGCCACTGTCACCGGGAGCGGCGCAGCTGGGCGAGAAGCCGGCCACTGGGGAGTACCCGGGAAGGCGCGGCGCCGCTGGGAACGGAAGCCAGGAGACCTGCCCCCGCCCGAGCACCGACAGCGCTTTCGAGGAACGGAGCAATCGGTGCGACGACGACCCGGGCGATCCCTCGCCCTGTTCGCGGCCCTCCTGGCGGCGGCGGCCCTGGCGGCGGGCTGCGAGCGGCGGGCGCAGGAGGAGCCCGCGGCGGGCGAGGCCGCGGCGGCGATCGTCGCCACGGCCGACTACGGCGCCGTGCCGCTCCTGGACGTCCGCGCCGAGCCCGGCCAGTCGGTCATGCGCGCCCTGCGCGGCGCCACCGAGGTCGACACCGCCTACGGCGGCGAATTCGTCGCCCGGATGCTGGGCCGCGGCAGCAGCCCGGACGGGCCCCGCGACTGGTTCTTCTACGTGAACGGGGTTGCCTCGCCGTGGGGGCCGAGCAGGTGGAGCTGGACGACGGCGACGCGGTCTGGTGGGACCATCGTGACTGGGGAGGGCTGTTGGACGCGCAGGGCCGTGGTCGGGACGTGGCCGGCCACCGGCGGCGCGCCCTGGCGGCTGCGGGTCGGCGCGAGCGCCGACCTGGCCCGGAGCGAGCCGGCGTGGCGCCGCGCGCCTTCGGGATCCCGACCGGGCCGGCCTGACGGTCGCGATCGAGGACGGCCGGGTGACGGCGCTCGGCGCCGACGCCGACGCCCGCCGCCCGGTTCCCGGGGCCCGGGCGCTCGCCGCGGCCGTCGCGCTGGGCCCCGACGCGGGCGACGGCGCCCTGCTCGCCGTCGCGGGGCTCGACGCCGCCGCCGCGCGGGCCGCGGCGCGGACCATCGCGGTCGACCCCTCGGTGCTGCGCCTGCGCTACGCCGTGGCCTTCGACGGCGAGGGCCGGCCCCTGCAGGCCGGCGGGCGGGCGGGCCCGTGAGCGGGGGGCGGCGGGCGCCCGGCCCCGTGCTGCTGCTGGGCCTCGCCGCGATCGTGATCGCGTTCGCCGACGACCACCCGGTCGTGCTCGCGGCGGCCGCGGCGCGGCGCGCTGGCCCTCCTCGCCGCGGCCCCCGGCCGGCCGGGCCGGCTGTTCGTGATCGGCGGCCTGGTGAGCGGCCTGAGCCTGGCGCTGCTCAACCCCTTCGTCGCCGCCGAGGGCGACCTGATCCTGTGGCGCGGGCCGGAGGTCCCGATCATCGACCTCGAGGTGACCGTCGAGGAGATCGCCGCCGGCCTCGCCATCGGGCTGCGCCTGTTCGCCGTGGCCGTGCTCGTCGGGGCCGTCCTGGCCCACATCGACGCCGACCGCCTGCAGGCCCAGGTCGCGCGCGTCGCCCCGCGCTCGGCCCTCACCTGCGCGCTGGCCGCCCGCCTCATCCCGACCCTCCAGCGCGACGCCCAGGCGATCGCCGAGACCGCGCGCCTGCGCGGCGTCGACCTGTCGGGCGGCGGCTGGGGTGGCCGGGCGCGGCGCGCCGCGCCGCTGGCCCTGCCGCTGCTCGGGTCGAGCCTCGAGCGCGGGCTCGACGTGGCCGAGGCGATGGCCGCCCGCGGCTACGGGTCGGGCCCGCGCACGCGCGTGCCCGAGCGCCCATACGGCCGCGCCGAGCACGCGGTGCTCGCGCTCGGCGTCGCGCTCGGCGGGACCGCCGCGGCGGCCCTGCTCCTCGGCGCCGCCCCCTACTCCTACTACCCGAGCCTCGCGTCCCCGGTGGCGCCCGGGGCGCTGGCGCTCGCCGCGGCCCTCGGCGGGACGCTCGGCGGCGCGGCCCTCGTCCTGCGCCGGTGGCCGTGACCGCCGCCCGCGCCCGGGGGCTCGACGTTCGCGTACGGCGGCGCGCCGGAGCCCGCGCTGCGCGGCGTCGACCTCGACCTCGCCGCCGGCGAGGTCCTGCTGCTGGAGGGGCCCTCGGGCGAGGGGAAGTCGACGCTGCTGCGGGCGCTGTGCGGGCTCGTGCCCCACTTCCACGGCGGCCGCTTCGGCGGGCGGGTGAGCGTGGCGGGCCTCGACACGCTCACGACCCGGCCGGGCCGGATCGCGCGGGCCGCCGGGATGGTGTTCCAGGACCCCGAGGGCCAGGCGGTGCTGGGGTCGGTCGACCGCGACGTGGCATTCGGCCTGGAGAGCGCCGGGGTGCCGGCGGGCCTGATCCCGGAGCGGGCGCGCGAGGCGCTCGCCATGGCCGGCGCCGGGCATCTGGCGGGGCGGGCCATCGCGACCCTGTCGGGCGGCGAGCGCCAGCGCGTCGCCCTGGCCGCGGTCCTGGCCCCCGGACCGGCGGTGCTGCTGATGGACGAGCCCACCTCCCAGCTCGACGAGGACGGGCGCGGCGGACCTCGCGCGCGCCCTGCGCGGGCTCGCCGCGGCGGGGACGGCCGTGGCGATCGCCGAGCACCGGCCCGACCGGGCGCGCGCGATGGCCGACCGCGTCCTGGCGGTGCGCGAGGGCCGGGTCGGGGCCGCCGGGCCCGCCCCCGGCGCGCCCGAGGCGCCGCCGCCCGCGGCCCCCGGCCCCGTCGCCGCGGCGCTCGAGGGCGTCCACGCCGGTCACCGGGGCGCGCCGGTGCTGCGGGGTGTCTCGCTGGAGCTGCGCGCCGGGCAGGTGGCCACCCTGCAGGGCCCGAACGGGTGCGGCAAGACCACGCTCCTGCGCGCGCTGGCCGGCCTCCACCGGCCCGGCGCGGGGCGGGTGCTGCTGGGCGGCCGCGACGTCACCGCCGTCCCCGCCGAGGGGCGCTTCCCCCGCATCGGGCTGGTCGGTCCAGGACCCGGGGCGGCACCTGCTCACCGAGCGCGTCGACGACGAGGTGGGCTTCGCGCTGCGGCAGCTGGACCTGCCGGCGACGGATCGCCGGGCCCGGGTCGCCGAGGCCCTGGAGGCCCTCGATCTCGGCGGGCTCGCCCCGCGCCACCCCCTGGAGCTGTCGGTGGGCCAGCGCGAGCGCGTGGCCATCGCCGCGATCCTCGCCGCCCGGCCGGAGGTGATCGCGCTCGACGAGCCCACCCGGGGGATGGACCCCGCCCGCAAGGCCGCGCTGGTGGCGCTGCTGCGCGCCCGCGCGGCCGAGGGCGGTGCCGTGATCGTGGCGACCCACGACGCGGCGTTCGCCCGCGCGGCCGGCGACGTCGCGCTGCAGATGGAGGGCGGGCGCGTGCGCCCGGCCGTCCCACGCGTGGCGGCCGTGGCGGCGGGGAGGGCGCCGTGAGCGCGTCGGTCGCCGTGGTGCTCGTGGTGGTCGTGGCCCTGGCGCTGGGCCTCGTCGCGCTGGAGCGCGGAGGCGACGGCGCCAAGGAGGTCGCCCTGGTCGCGACCCTCGGCGCGGTCGCCGCGGCCGGCCGGGTGCTGTTCGCCCCGATCCCGAGCGTCCAGCCCGTCACCGTGACCTGCATCGTCGCCGGCGCGGCGCTCGGGCCGCGGGCCGGCCTGGCCGTCGGCCCGATCGCGGGCCTGATCTCCAACAGCTTCCTGGGCCAGGGCCCGTGGACGCCGCCTCAGATGGCTCTCTGGGCCGGGGCCGGCCTGACCGGCGCCCTGCTGCGCCCGGTCTGCCGTCGCCGGACGGGGCTGGCGCTGGTGGCCGGGGTCTGGGGGCTGGTCTTCGGCTGGGCGATGAACCTCTGGTTCCTGGCCTCGTTCGGGCCGGAGGTCAGCTGGGCGAGCTTCGTGCTGGTGTCGGGGCGCAGCGTGCCCTTCGACATCGCCCACGCCGCGGGCAACGTCGTCCTCGCCCTCGCGGCGGGCCCCGCGCTGCTGCGCCTGCTCGACCGCTACGCGCGGCGCGTGCGCATCGAGGTGCTGGTCAGCCCGGGCGGCCCGCCAGCAGCGACGCCTGCGACAGCAGGGCCTCGCGCGCCGCCGCCTGGGCCGCCCGCGCCTCCTCGCTGAACCGGCGCCCCGTCGCGATCGCCCGGCGGCACCCGGCGATCATGGCGTCCACCTCGTCCGGCGCCGCCGAGCCGGCCTGGCGCCGCGACGCGACCGCGGCCTCGGGGTCGAAGGCCGCCGCGAGGGCCTCGGCCGGGATCTCGGCGCGCCGCCCGATCGCCCGCTCGGCCGCCGCCGCGAGGCGCTCGGGGGTGAGCGCGTCGAGCGGCAGCCCCTCGTCGACCAGCTCGCGCACCGCCCGCCCGACGACCTGGTGGGCGCTGCGGTAGTCCAGGCCGGCCTCCTGCGCCAGGAGGTCGGCGACGTCCGCGGCCGCGGTGAAGCCCTCGCGGGCGGCGCGCGCGAACCGCTCCGGGTGGACCTCGAGGCCCGCGACCACCTCGGCGGCGAGGCGGGCGACGGCCGTCGAGCCCTCCAGCAGCCGCGGGACGCTGCCGTTGAGGAGGTGGAAGTGGTCGGTTCGCGCCGACCCGGTGTGCAGCGCGACCAGGGCCGCCGCCAGCTCGCCGGCCGCGATCCCGGCCTGGGCGCGGATCGCCGCCAAGGCGTAGGGGTTGCGCTTCTGCGGCATCAGCGCGCTCGCCCGGCTGTGGCGGTCGGCGAGGACGACCGCGTCGAACTCCTGGCTCGCGAGGATCTCGAGGTCCTGGGCGAGCTGCGCGCCGTGGGTGGCGGCGGTCGCGGCCGCCGCGAGCAGCTCGACGTACGGGTCGGCCTGCCACATGGCGTCCTTGGTGTGCGGCACGACCCCGGCGCACCCGAGCAGGTCGGCCAGCCGCCCGCGGTCGAGCGGCCAGCGGGAGCCGGCGCTGCCGCCGGCGCCGGCGACGCTCAGGTCGAGGCGGCCGTGGGCCGCCCTCAGGCGGTCGGCGTCGCGCAGGGCGGGGTAGGCGTAGGCCAGCAGCAGGTGGCCGATCGTCGTCGGCTGGGCCGGCTGCAGGTAGGTGTAGTCGGCGGCCAGGTCGGCGGCGTGGCGCTCGGCCTGGTCGACCAGCGCGGCGGCGCCGTCGAGGGTGGCGTCGTGAAGGTCGCGGGCGCCCGCCCGGGCGCACAGCCGAAGCGCCACCCGGAAGGCCTCCCGCCGGGGGCGCCCGGCGCTGAGCCACCCCGCCGCGGACGGCCCGACGCGCTCGGTCAGGGCGGCCTCGCGGGAGTTGAAGGCATCGCCGAGCTCGGGCCTCCAGGGGAGCTCCCGCGGCGGGATCGCGTCGAGGTCGAGAAGGCCTCCCAGCAGCGCGCGGGCGTCGTCGGCCGGGATCGCCCCGGCCTCGGCGAGCGCGACCGCGTGGGCGATGTCGGCCAGCGAGAGCCAGGGCGCCAGGCGCGGGGCGGCCTCGATCTCGTGGGCGTAGCCCGAGGCCACCAGCTCCGGGGCCGGGCCGCCCCGAAGGCGCCCGCCCTCGCCGAGATACCCGCCCACGAGTCCCGTGCCTCCTTGACATTCGACGGTGCCGTCACAATGCTACCGCGACTTATCGTTCAGATAAGCAGACTGAATGCCTCTGAGCGATCAGGCACCGCGCCCTCCCCGCGGCCACGGGGAGGGCGCGACTCACCCGCTTGGCCCCTGTCCGACCAAGGAGTGTGGAGTGATCCTACGGCACCGATTCAGAGCCCTTCTCGCGCCACTCGCGCTCGTCGCGGCGGGCCTCGCCATCGCCGCGGGCTGCGGCGACGACGACGCTCGGGCGACACGGGCGGGGGCGGAGGGGGCGACTCCACGCTCACGCTCGTCGCCTACACGACCCCGCGCGAGGTCTACGAGGAGGTCATCCCGGCCTTCCAGGCCACGCCGGAGGGCGAGGGCGTTGACTTCGAGCAGTCCTACGGGCCCTCGGGCGACCAGAGCCGCGCCGTGGAGGCCGGCCTCGACGCCGACGTGCTGGCGCTCTCGCTGGCGCCGGACGTCACGCGCCTCGAGGAGCCCGGCATCGTCGACCCGGCCTGGGACGACGGGGCGACCGAGGGCTTCGTGAGCAACTCGGTGGTCGTCTTCGCGGTCCGTGAGGGCAACCCCAAGGGCATCCAGACCTGGGACGACCTGGTGGAGGACGACGTCGAGGTCATCACCCCGAACCCGTTCACCTCGGGCGGCGCCCAGTGGAACATCGGCGCGGCCTACGGGGCCCAGCTGAAGCAGGGCAAGTCGAAGCAGCAGGCCCTGGAGTACATCCAGGCGCTCTTCGAGAACGTGCCGGTGCAGCCCAAGGGCGCCCGCGAGTCGCTGCAGGTCTTCACGGCCGGCAAGGGCGACGTGCTGCTGGCCTACGAGAACGAGGCGATCACGGCCCAGCAGAAGGGCGAGGACGTTCGACTACGTCATCCCCGACGAGACGATCCTGATCCAGAACCCGATCGCCGCCACCACCACGAGCGGCGACCCGGAGGCCGCCCAGGCCTTCGTGGACTACGCCCTCTCGACGCCGGCCCAGGAGGTCTTCGCCGCCAAGGGCTACCGGTCGGTTGACGCCGCGGTGGCGAAGGCCAACGCGTCCACCTACCCCGACCCGCCCGGCCTCTTCGAGATCGACGCGCTCGGCGGCTGGAAGGCGTTCAAGGACGAGTTCTTCGAGCCGGACACGGGCGTGATGGCCGACATCTTCGCCGGCAGGGGGTTCAGCCAAGAGGATGAGTAGCACCACCCCCACCGCCCGGCTCCCCCGGGTGTCCTTCGGAGCGGGGCGCGCAATCGCCCCGCTCGGGATGGGCATCGCCGTGCTCTACATGAGCATCATCGTGCTCATCCCGCTCGCCGCGCTCACGGCCGGCGCGTTCTCGGAGGGCTTGAGCGGCTTCTGGGACGCGATCACCAACGAGCAGGCCTGGTACGCCGTACGGCTCACGCTGATCGTGTCGGCCGTCGTGACGGTCATCAACGCCGTCATGGGCACGATCATCGCCTGGGTCCTGGTGCGCGACCGCTTCCCCGGCAGGAGCGTCGTCAACTCGCTCATCGACCTGCCGTTCGCCCTGCCCACGATCGTCGCGGGCCTGACGCTGCTCGCCCTCTACGGGCCGCGCGGGCCGGTGGGCGTGAACATCGCGTTCACGAAGATCGGGATCGTCGTGGCGCTGCTGCTGGTGACGCTGCCCTTCGTGGTGCGGGCCGTCCAGCCGGTGCTGCTGGAGCTCGACCGCGAGATGGAGCAGGCGGCCGCGTCGCTCGGCGCGGGGCCGCTGACCATCTTCCGCCGCATCATCTTCCCGAACCTGCTGCCCGCCGTCATCGGCGGCTGCGGGCTCGCGTTCTCCCGGGCGCTCGGCGAGTTCGGCTCGCTGGTGCTCATCACGGGGAACATCCCCTTCGACGACCAGGTGGCGTCCTTCTACATCTACAGCCAGATCGAGTCCGGCGACCAGGCCGGCGCCGCCGCCGTCTCGGTGTTCCTGCTCGTGCTGTCCCTGGCCGCCCTGCTGATCCTGTCCGGCGTCGAGCGATGGAGCGCCCGCCATGATCGATAGGGCCACCCCGCGCGCGGCGCGCTACGGGCTGAGGTTCGTCGCGCTCGCCTACCTCGCGGTGATCCTGGCCGTGCCCCTCGGGCTCGTCTTCTGGAACGCCTTCGACGACGGCGTCGGAGCGTTCTGGGAGGCCGTCACCAGCCCGGCGGCGCTCCACGCGCTCTACCTGACGATCCTGATCACGGCCATCGCCGTGCCGCTGAACACCGTCTTCGGCGTGACGGCGGCCCTGATCCTGGTGCGCCGGCGCGTCCCCGGCCGGTCGCTGATCAGCGCGCTCATCGACCTGCCGCTGGCCCTCTCGCCCGTCGTCGTGGGCCTCGCGATCGTGCTCGTCTGGGGCAACCAGGGCTGGTTCGGCCCGGCCGCCGACGACCTCGGGGTGGAGGTCATCTTCGCCCTGCCCGGGATGGTCCTCGCCACCATCTTCATCTGCCTTCCCTTCGTCGTGCGGGAGGTGGTGCCGGTGCTGCGCGAGGTGGGGACCGACCAGGAGGAGGCGGCGGCGACCCTCGGATCGGGGGCGTTCTCCACCTTCTGGCGCATCACGATGCCCGCGATCCGCTGGGGCCTCATCTACGGCATCGTCCTCACCACGGCCCGGGCCCTCGGCGAGTACGGTGCCGTGCGCGTCGTCTCGGGCGGGATCGCGGAGAAGACCGAGACCCTCACCCTGCACGTGGAGGAACGCTTCCAGGGCTTCGACTACGTGGCCGCGTACAGCGCGTCGGTCGTCCTCGCGGTCCTCGCGCTCGGGACCGTGCTGGCGATGAACCTGCTCACCCGGAAGGAGGGCGTGCATGGCGATAACCGTGTCTGAGATCACGAAGCGCTTCGGCGACTTCGTGGCGCTCGACGACGTCAGCCTGGAGGTCGCGGGCGGGTCGCTCACGGCGCTGCTGGGCCCCTCGGGCTCGGGCAAGTCCACGCTGCTGCGCGTCATCGCCGGCCTCGAGACCCCCGATGCCGGCCGAGTGGAGATCTCGGGCGAGGACGCCACCGGCGTCCCCACCCAGAAGCGCGGCGTGGGCTTCGTGTTCCAGCACTACGCGGCCTTCAAGCACATGACGGTGCGCGACAACATCGCCTTCGGGCTCTCGATCCGCCGGCGCCCGAAGGGCGAGGTGCGCGACCGGGTCGACGAGCTCATCTCGCTGGTGCAGCTCGAGGGCCTCGCCGGCCGCTACCCCAGCCAGCTCTCCGGGGGCCAGCGCCAGCGCATGGCGCTCGCGCGGGCCCTGGCGGTGGAGCCGAAGGTGCTGCTGCTCGACGAGCCCTTCGGCGCCCTGGACGCGCGGGTGCGGAAGGAGCTGCGGGCCTGGTTGCGGCGCCTGCACGAGGAGGTCCACCAGACCACCGTGCTGGTGACCCACGACCAGGAGGAGGCGATGGAGGTCGCCGACCGCATCGCCGTCATGGACCACGGCCGCATCGAGCAGGTCGGGGCGCCGCGCGAGCTGTACGAGCACCCCGTCAACACGTTCGTCATGACCTTCATGGGCAGCGTCAACCGCCTCGGCGAGGCCTACGTGCGGCCCCACGACATCGAGCTGAGCGGCGGGCCCAACGGGGTCACGGCGCCCGCGACGGTGGAGCGCATCGTCTACCTGGGGTGGGAGGTGCGCGTCGACCTGCGCCGGGACGGCGACGGCGAGCGCATGTCGGCCCAGGTCACGCGGGAGGTCGCCGACGCCCTGGGCCTGCACCGGGGCGGCACCGTCTTCGTGCGGCCCCGGAACGCGCGAACCTTCGCCGAGAGCTCCGCGGGGGCGGGCATCTAGGGGTCGCGGAGGGCCGCCAGGGCCGCGAGCCCCGCCATCACGGCCGCGTGGCGATCGGCGGCCTCCGCGCTCGTCCAGCGCCAGCGGATGCCCTCGTTCAACCTCGGTCGCGGGCCCGCGGGCGTCGCGGATGCGGTGCGCCTCGAGCCGGTACGCGACCATGAACGCGGCCCCCGGCAGGGGGTCGGCGGCGACCCGGGCGACGCCCTCGACGCACAGCGACATGCCGGGCCCGTTGAGCGAGAGGGCCGCCCGCGGGTCGTCCCGCAGCCGGGCGGCGCTGCCGCGCGTCCGGGCGAGCGCGAACAGGAGGGCGCCGGGGCCGGCGCGCACGAGCGCGCTGACCGGGATCGCGACGGGGCCCGACGGCCCGGCGGTGGCGAGCACCGCGACGATCCCCTCGGGGAGGTCGGGGATGGTGGGGCCGCCGGCCATCCCCGAAGGCTAGACCGCTCCCCTCAGACGACCTCGCGCAGCGCACCGCTCTCGACCTCGCAGACGAAGCCGCGCACCCAAGCGGCGTCCGTCGGCTCAGGCCGCCGGCAGCTCCTCGACCTCGGTCAGCACGCCGCGCACGCCCGAGACGTCGAGCAGCCGCTGGACCGCCTCGGAGGGGCGGTAGATGCGCACCGGCGGGGCGCCCTCACGGGCGCGCTCGTTGGCCGCCAGCAGCGCGCCCAGCCCGCGGCTGTCAATGAACGTGACCGCCTCGAGGTTGACGTAGACGGCCCCGGGACCGCGCTGGGCGTCGGTGAGCTCGCGGGAGACCTCGGGGAGCGCCACCGCGTCCATCACGCCGCTCACGCGGACGAGGGTCGCGTCGCCGCGCGCCTCGACGCGGACCTCGACGTGCTCCGCGGCCATGGCGCGGCACACTACCAGGGACGGCACGGCTCCCCCGCCGGTAGTCTCCCGGCGACCAGAGACCACGGAGAGTGCGATGAGGGGACTTCCGGCCTGGATGCTCGCGGGGCTCGCCGTGCTGGCGGCGCTGCTGCTGTTCGTCGGCTGGCACGACCGCGAGGAGGCCGGCTACCTGCCCTTCGTGATGGGCGTGATCTTCGCCGTCTTCACGCTGGCCGCGGTCGGCGGACGGCTGCGCGGCGAGGACGAGGAGTAGCCGCCGCTCGGCGGTGAGGTCGTGCCCCTGGGCCTGAGCTCGGCCGAGGCCCGCCGCCGCCTGGAGGAGTCACCCCGGCGTCCGCCGCCGCGCGGCAGCCGCAGCTACCGCGACATCGTGGTCTCGAACACCTTCACGGTGTTCAACGCCATCCTGGGCACCCTCTTCGTGCTCGTGCTCGTGTTCGGGAACCCGCGCGACGCCCTCTTCGGGGGCGTGATCGTCGCCAACACGCTCATCGGGATCTACCAGGAGGCGCGGGCCAAGCGCACGCTCGACCGCCTCTCCCTGCTGGCGGCCCCCCGGGCACGCGCCTGGCGCGACGGCGAGATCGTCGAGCTGGCCGTCGAGCAGGTGGTCGTGGGCGACGCCCTCCACGTGGAGCCGGGCGACCAGGTCGTGGCCGACGGGCGGGTCGTCGCGGCCCGGGCCATGTCGCTGGACGAGTCGATCCTCACCGGCGAGAGCGATGCCGTCGGCAAGGAGGTCGGCGACGAGGTGCTCTCGGGGGCCTACTGCGCGGCGGGCGCGGGCGACTTCGAGGTCGAGAGGGTCGGCGCCGACAGCTTCGCCGAGACCATCGCCGCCGAGGCCCGCGGGACCCGCACGGTGCCGAGTCCCCTCCAGCAGGACATCAACCGCGTCCTGAAGATCACGGTCGTCACGATGATCCCGCTCGCCGTCGCCCTGGCGGTCTCGCTCGCCGTCCAGGACCTGGGCCCGGGCGAGACCATCGACAAGGCCGCGGCGGCGCTGGTGCCGCTGGTGCCGGAGGGCCTCGTGCTGCTCACGAGCCTCACCTTCGCCGTCGCCGCGATCCGGCTCGGCCGGCTGGGCATGCTCGCCCAGCGCTTGAACGCCACCGAGAGCCTCGCGAGCGTCGACACGATGTGCTTCGACAAGACCGGCACGCTCACCGACAACCGCATCCGCCTGGAGGCCGTGGAGCCGGCCCCCGGGCGGGGCGAGGACGAGGTGCGTGGCCTGCTCGGCGCGATGGCCGCCAGCGCGGGGTCGCGGAACAGCACCATGCAGGCCATCGCCGACGGCGTCCCGGCCGAGCCCCGGGCCGTCGTCGCCGAGGTGCCGTTCGCCTCGGCGCGCAAGTGGAGCGCGGTCCAGCTCGAGGGCGCCGGGACGCTCGTGCTGGGGGCGCCCGACATCCTGGAGCGCGACGGCGTGGCGGTCCCCGGCGACCTGGGCGAGCGGATCGCGGCCGCGGCCCGGGAGCGGCGCCGGGTGGTGCTGCTGGCGCACGGCGACGCCCCGCTCCGCGGGGAGGAGCTGCCGCCCGGCCTCGAGGCGGTCGGGATCGCCCTGCTCGTGGAGGGCCTGCGCGACGACTCGGTCGGCGCGGTGGCCTACCTCGCCTCGCAGGGCGTTGACCTCAAGGTCATCTCGGGGGACGGGGTCGAGACGGTGCAGGCCGTGGCCCTGGCCGCCGGCGTGCCGGGGGCCGAGCGCGCGATCGCCGGGCCGGACATCCCGGAGGACGACGAGGCCCTGGCGGCGGTCGCGGCGCAGACCACGGTCTTCGCCCGCGTGCGGCCCGAGCAGAAGAAGCGCCTGCTGGCGTCCCTCACCGCCCAGGGCCGCTACGACGCCATGGTCGGCGACGGGGTGAACGACGTGCTGGCGCTCAAGGAGGCCCGCCTGTCGATGGCCATGGGCAACGGCAGCCAGATGGCCAAGGGCGTCAGCGACTTCGTGCTGCTGTCGAACCGCTTCTCGACCGTGCCCGAGGCGCTGGAGCAGGGGCGGCGGATCATCCGCAACACCCACCGGGTGGCCAAGCTGTTCGTGTCGAAGTCGGTCTACGCCGCCGTCATGCTGGCGACGTTCGGGATCGCGCCGGTGGCCTACCCGTTCCTGCCCCGGCACCTGACGGTGGTGGCGTCGCTCACGATCGGCATCCCGGCCTTCTTCCTGGCGCTGGCCCCGAGCTCGGGGCCGGTGAGGCGCGAGGGCTTCCTGCGCTCGCTGGCCGCGTTCGCCGTGCCCGCCGGGCTGATCACCGCCGCGGCGATCTCCGCCGTCTACGGCATCGTGCGGACGGGGCTCGACCTGCCCATCGTGCAGGGCCGCAGCGCCGCCGTCGTGGTGGCGGTCATCGTCGGCCTCGGGGTCGTGGTGCAGGTGGAGCGGGGCGTCGAGGGGCGGAGGGTGCGCGGCTGGGTCTGGCTGATCATCGCCGCCCTCCTGCTGGTCTTCACGGCGGGGCTGAACATCGAGGCGCTGCGCGACTTCTTCGCGGTCGAGGTGCCGACCACCGACGCCTGGCTGGCCATCGCCGCCTGCTCTGCCGGAGGCCTCGTGCTCCTCGAGGTCGCGCGCCGCATCCCCTGGCTGCGGCGGCTGGAGGCCGGGCCGGAGGCGGCCGAGGGAGACGGGCCCGCCGCGCGCCCCGCGCCGGCGCCGCCCGTCAGTTGAGGGGCTCGGGCATCGCGCAGGCCTGATCGAATCGCACCCCCTCAGGCGCCGAGCGGCGGAGGCCCGAGGGCCTCGACCGCGTCCTCCTCCAGCGCGGCGATCATGGCGTCGGTGCGCGCCCCTCCCAGACCGATCGCCTCGGCGACCTCCGCGCGGGTGCGGGGCCTGACGGGGTCCCGGTCGAGCCCGAGGCGCAGGCGCAGGACGGCGGCGAGGTCGGGCTCGAGGGCGACCACCGCGGGGGCGAGGGCCGCCCGCGCGAGGTCGGGCGCGCCGGTGCGGCGCAGCACTTCGCCGCGGAGGTCGCGCAGCAGGTCGTCGTCGGTCGCGGCCACGGCCGGAGGGATACCATCCCGCGGATGCCCGTGAGCCCGTACGGCCCCAGCGACCCGGCCAAGCGCCACAGCAGCGCCATCACGGACGGGCCCGACCGGGCGCCGGCGCGGGCGATGCTCAAGGCCGTCGGCTTCACCGACGAGGACCTGGCCCGGCCGCTGGTGGGCGTCGCCACCACCTGGATCGAGACCATGCCCTGCAACCTCAACCAGCGCGAGCTGGCGGTGCACGTGAAGGAGGGCATCCGCGAGGCCGGCGGCATGCCCGTCGAGCTCAACACGGTGTCGGTCTCGGACGGCGTCTCGATGGGCACCGAGGGCATGCGCTGCTCGCTGGTCTCGCGCGAGGTCATCGCGGACTCCATCGAGCTGGCGGCCCGCGGCCACATGTTCGACGGGCTCGTCTGCCTGGTGGGCTGCGACAAGACGATCCCCGCGGCGGTCATGGCGCTGGCGCGGCTCGACATCCCCGGGCTCGTCCTCTACAACGGCTCGATCGCGCCCGGGCGCTACCAGGGCCGCGACGTGACCATCCAGGACGTCTTCGAGGTCGTCGGGGCCCACGCGGCCGGGCGGGTGGGGCCGGAGGAGGTGCACGCCCTCGAGAGCGTCGCCTGCCCCGGCGCCGGCGCCTGCGGCGGCCAGTTCACCGCCAACACGATGTCGATGGCGCTCGACCTGCTCGGCATCAGCCCGGCCGGGCTGAACGGCGTCCCGGCGCTGCACCCCGACAAGGAGGCCACCGCGCGCGACGCCGGCCGGCTGGCCATGGGGCTCGTGCGCGACGACGTGCGGCCGTCGCAGATCATCACCCGCGAGTCGATCGACAACGCCATCGCCGGCGTCGCCGCCAGCGGCGGCTCGACCAACGGCGTCCTCCACCTGCTGGCGATCGCCTGGGAGCTGGGCATCCCGCTGACCATCGACGACTTCGACACGATCGCCGAGCGCACCCCGATCGTGGCCAGCCTCACGCCGGGGGGGCGCTTCGTGGCCACCGACCTCCACGAGGCCGGCGGCGTCGCGGTGATGACGCGCGAGCTGGCCAAGGCCGGCCTGGTGCACACCGGCGCCCGCAACGTCGACGGCCGCACGCTCGGCGAGATCGCCGCCGCGGCGCGGGAGACCCCGGGCCAGGAGGTCATCCTGCCGGTCGAGGAGCCGCTGTCGCCCACGGGCGGCCTGGCGATCCTGCGCGGCAACCTCGCCCCGGAGGGCTCGGTGGTGAAGCTCGCCGGGCACGAGCGCCGCCTGCACGTCGGCCCGGCCCGCGTCTTCGACTCGGAGGAGGAGGCCTTCGCCGCCGTGAAGCAGCGCCTCATCCGGCCCGGCGACGTGGTCGTCATCCGCTACGAGGGTCCCGCCGGCGGGCCCGGCATGCGCGAGATGCTGCACGTCACCGCGGCGATCGTCGGCGAGGGGATCGGCGACGAGGTGGCGCTCGTCACCGACGGGCGCTTCTCGGGGGCCACCCACGGCCTGATGGTCGGGCACATCGCGCCCGAGGCCGCGCGCGGCGGGCCGATCGCGGCGGTGCGGGAGGGCGACACGATCGTCCTCGACGTTGACGCCCGCGAGCTGCGCCTCGACCTGCCCGACGACGAGATCGCCGCCCGCCTGGCCGGGTGGTCCGCGCCGGCCCCCCGCTACGCCCGCGGCGTGCTGGCCAAGTACGCGGCACTGGTGTCGTCGGCCTCCGAGGGAGCGGTCACCCGACCCGGCTGACCTGTGAGCCACCCCCGCCTCGAGCTGATGGACTGGAAGCGGCGGGTGCTGGACATGTACGCGGCGGTGCGGGGCGCGGACGGCGACCCGGCGGCGTGCGCGGCCTTCCGCGGGGAGCGCGACGAGCTGTTCGCGAGCCACCCCGCGAGCCCGCTGCCGCAGGGCGAGCGGGCGGGCTTCGCCGGGGTGCCCTACTTCCCCCACCGGCCCGACCTGCGCGCCGAGGCCGAGCTCGAGCCCGACCCGGAGGGCGCCGAGCTGGTCATCCCCACCAGCACGGGCGAGCCGACCCGCTTCACGCGGATCGGGTTCGTGCGCCCGAGGCTCGCCGGAGAGGAGGTGTCGCTGGCGGTCTACTGGCTGGAGGGCTACGGGGGCGGCCTGTTCCTCCCCTTCCGCGACGCCATGGCCGGCCGCGAGACCTATGGCGGCGGGCGCTACCTGCTCGACACGGTCAAGGGCGCCGACCTCGGCACCGGCGCCGACGGCGCGCGCCTGGTGCTGGACTTCAACTACGCCTACAACCCGTCGTGCGCCTACGACCCGCGCTGGAGCTGCCCGCTCGCGCCGCCCGAGAACCGCGTGGACGTGCCCGTCCACGCCGGGGAGCGGAGCCCCGCGCACTAGGCTCGCCCGGCTACGCGCGCTTGCGGACCGGGCGGGCGCGGCCGCCAGGGGTCGCCGGGACCCCCGGCGCCGCGGCCGGCGGAGGATCGGCGGGCTCGCGGCGCTGGCTCCAGACGAAGACGGCGATGGCCCCGACGAACA
This sequence comes from Miltoncostaeaceae bacterium, assembly GCA_963819845.1. GTDB lineage: Bacteria > Actinomycetota > Thermoleophilia > Miltoncostaeales > Miltoncostaeaceae > DATAGF01. The sequence continues at coordinate 84,528 of CAWFXQ010000001.1, read as the reverse complement.
GCACCAGGGCCACGTAGAAGTTGAGGCGCTGGCCGAGGAACTCGCTCGACGGGTTGACGCGGAGCTGCTCCCAGAAGATCCGCCCCAGCGAGTAGATCGCCACGTAGAGGCAGAAGACCCCCGGCGGCCGGATGCGGAAGCGCTTCCCCGCCCAGATCAGCACCGCTGCGCCCGCGAAGTTCCAGAGCATCTCGTAGAAGAAGGTGGGGTGGAACGCCGGGTCGTCCGGATAGGCGTCGGGGCGCTCGGCCGGGTTGACCTCGAGCCCCCAGGGCAGGTCGGTCGGCCCGCCGAAGAGCTCCTGGTTGAAGTAGTTGCCCAGCCGGCCGATGCCCTGGGCGATGAGGATGCCCGGCGCGGCGGCGTCCATCATCGCCAGCACGCTGGCACCGCGGCGGTGGGTCACGTAGGCGCCCGCGGCCACCCCCAGGGCGACGCCCCCCCAGATCCCGAGGCCTCCCTCCCAGATGGCGAAGGGCGCGTACCACTCGTCGCCGACCTCGTCCCAGCTCGTGATGACGTGGTAGATCCGGGCGCCGATCAGGCCGAAGAGCACCGACCAGAGCGCCACCTCGAGCACCAGGTCGGGGTCGCCGCCCTGCGCCTTCCATCGGCGCATGGTGAGCCAGGTGGCAACCACCACGCCCGCCAGCAGGCAGAGGGCGTAGAGGCGGATGTCGAGCGGCCCCAGCTCGAGGTCGCGCACCGACGGGGCGGGGATGCTCGCGAGGGCGGCGCGCACGCCCCGCACGATACGCGCGGCGGGCGCCAGGGGGTCCGACCCGGCCGTCAGACTGGCCCGATGCTGCTCTCCTTCGTCACCCGCCTGGGCCGCCGACAGGTCCGCCGGCTCGTCGGCGGCGACGCCGGCGCCTGGGCGATCCGGATACCGCTGGTCACGCTGGTCGTCGCCGCGACACTCGGGCTCCGCATTTCCCGTTAGACGACGCGGCCTGGCGGAATGCCCGTCGCACGCGCGCTACGTTGCGCGCATGCGGACCATCACCCAGCGCGACCTGCGGAACCAGAGCGGGGAGATCATGAGGGCCCTCGACCGGGGCGAGGAGTTCACCATCACCCGGAACGGCGTGCCGGTGGGCGTGCTCTTGCCTGCGGCGCGCCGGCGGTTCGTCAGCTCCGAAGCGCTCGTCGCCGCCTTCGCGGGGCTCCCGCCCATCGACGCCGACCGGTTCTTCGACGACCTCGACGCGATCGCCGACCCGGCGCCTCCCGTGCGCGAGTGAGCGCCGCTGAGACCGGTTGACCGCCGAGGGGGCTGCTCGACACCTCCGTGGTGATCGACCTCGATCACACTGCGGTGGAGAGCCTCCCCGTCGAGTCGGCCATCGGCACCCTGACCCGTGCCGTCGACCTGCTGATCGCCGCCACCGCCGCCGCCGCAGGGCTGCCGTTGTTCACCCGCAACGCCGCCGACTTGGCGGGCCTCGAGGGCATCGTCGAGGTGGTCGCGGTCTAGTCGATCCCCGCCCGGGTGCGGACGGGGACCCCGTGGGCGCGCGCCAGGGCGGCCGCGGTGCCCTGGCGGGTGGCCCGCTCCACGCGGGCCGGGTCGATGCCGGCCTCGATGAGGCGCTGGCGCAGCTCGCCCTCGCGCGCCTGGCGGAAGAAGAGGACGGCGATCGCCCCGAAGGCAAGCAGGCAATGCACGACCATCATCACGGTCCCGGCGTTGGCCTGGTCCTCGAGCGGCTCCAGGCCCCAGGCCGCCGCGGCGGCCGCGTGCGCGTCGTAGAAGGCGGTCCCCGAGAACCAGTAGACGTTGGCGATCGCCAGGCCGACGAACCACACGCCCACCATGTAGCCGCACTTCCACCCGGTCGTGAACCAGGCCGGCGCCGGCAGGCTCTCGATCACCGGCGCCCAGACCAGCAGCCCCAGGGCGAGGAAGGAGGCCTGCTGCAGGATCCAGAGCGGCGGGCTGTCGAGCACCTGGTGGTGCACGGCCGGCAGCAGCCAGACGACGGTGCCGGCGACCCAGAGCGGGAAGGCCACGGCCGGGTGCTGCAGCCGCTCGAGCCGGCGCCGCCAGGCCGGCGAGACCAGCGGCTCGACGAAGGCGCGCGGCATGCCGAGCAGCAGCAGGAGCGGAGCGACCGCGCCGATCAGGGTGTGCTGGAGCATGTGGGCGCTCAGCAGCCCCTGCTGGGCGATGCCGCCGAGCGGCGAGCAGACCGCGGCCAGCAGCACCGCGATGCCGCCGTAGAAGCAGGCCTGGCGCCAGCCGGTCACGACCCCCGGCACCCGGCGCACCCGGCCGGCGTAGAGGAGTGCGGCGATCAGGATCGCCGCGACCTCGACCGGCGGCACGGCCCACAGCTCGGAGGCGTCGGTGCTCGCGGCGGCCGACGGGGCAGAGTGGCCGAGGTGCGCGGCGCTGCCGGCCGCCAGCGCCGTCAGGGCGATGGCGAGGGCCATGAAGCCGGCCGCGGCGATCAGGCGGAGGGGAGACCGCACATCGCGATGGTCGCACACCGCGGCGAGGCATACTGACCCCGAATGGGACGGCTCTCGGTCACCCACGCGCTCGCCCTGCGGCGCCTCGCCGTGGCCGGCGGCGCGCTCGCCGCGTCGCTGCTGGCCCACTGCGCCGCGATGGGCGACCTGGCCCTCACGCCCGCGGCGCCGGTCGCCTGGGGCTGCCTGCTGGCGATCGTGACGCTGGTCGGCGGGCGGCGGCGCTTCCGCCCGCGCGGCCTCGCCGGATCGCTCGCCGCGATGGGCGCCGCCCAGTCCCTCGTCCACCTCGCCATGAGCGGGGCGCCGTGGGCCTTCGGGCTCGCGCCCCACCACCATGACGCGCCGCTGCTCGGCCCCGAGGCGCTCGCCGCGCACGCCGCGGCGGCGCTGGCGCTGGCCGTGCTGGCCGCCCGCCTGGAGGCGTGGCTGGCCCGGGCGCTTCGGTTCGCCGGCGCCGTGCGGCGCTGGCTGGCGGCGCGCCCGGCGCCCGTCGCCGCCTCCGCGGCCCTGCCGCGGCCCCCCGCCCGCGCGCCGCGGCGCGCCTCCCGCGGGGCCACCCCCTGCCGAGGGCCGCCCCTCCTCCGGCCGGCCTGAACCCGCCCGCCGCTCAAGCGGGCGCGATCACCGTCCGATGGGAGGATCATGAGGACACGAGCCGCCGCGGCCCTTGCCGCGGCAACCTGCGTGGCGTCGCTCGGCGCCGCGACCGCGCTCGGCCACACCGGGGTCGAGTCGAGCACGCCGCGCTCCGGCGCGGTGCTGCAACGCACGCCCGCGAAGATGACCATCGTCTTCGAGGCGCCGGTCGCGCGCGTCGGGCGGGTCACCGCGACGCGCAACGGCGACGGCAACCTGGTGAAGCGCGCGTACGTCTCGCCGCGCGACGCCGCCCGCGTGATCGTGGAGCTGAAGCGTCCCGGCCCGAGGAAGCGGGCGGGGGCCTACCGGGTGAGCTGGCGGGTCACCGGCGCCGACGGCCACGGCGTGAGCGGGGTGATCGGCTACCGCGTCCGCTGAGGCGCGCGGCGGAGGCGCGGCCCTGGGCCGCGCCTCCCCGCCGGACGGTCAGCCCAGGAAGGGCGTGACCGCCGCGGTGGCCTCCTGCGCCGTCAGCACCTTGGGGAGCGACGGGTTGGGGACCAGCGTACCGCCGGCCGCCAGCGACTTCAGCGTCGTGAGGTGCTGGGCCTCGTTGGCGCCGATCTGGGCGGCCACCTTCTTGAGGCCGTTGTCGCTGAGCGCCGGGATGGCGCCCATGTACGCGCCGACGAAGGCCTCCTCCAGCGCGGAGCCCGTCGTCGCGATGCTCTTCGCCGAGGCGAACGTGCCCTCGGGGTAGGCGAAGGTCAGGCCCTTGGGGGCCTCCATGCCGAGCACCTTGGCGAGCGCGTCGTAGTGGTCCTGCTCGTTCTGGCGCGACGCCACCATGTAGCCCAGGACGTCCTTCGTGAAGAAGCCCGAGTCGATGCCGCGGGTGTAGAAGTCGATCGCCAGCAGCTCGGCGGTGGCCGCGAGCTTGGCGATGGCGACGTCGTCCACCGGCTCGGCGCCCGAGGTCGTCGGGGCGGTCGTGGACGAGCCGGCCGAGTCGTCATCGTCGCCGCAGGCCGCGACGGCGAGGACGCCCCCGCCGACGGCGAGCACGAGCCCGCCCTTGGCGCCGCGGCTGAGGAAGGTCGCGCGGTCGAGGCTGGTGGTCACGGTGTTCTCCTGCGGGGTGGGGGTGTCGGGGCGGCCGCTCATGCCAGGAAGGGGGTCACGGCGGCCGTCGCCTGCTTGGCGGTGAGGCTCTTGGGGAACGACGGGTTGGGGACGAGCGTGTTCCCGGCGTCGAGCCGCTTGAAGGTCGTGAGGTGCTGGGCCTCGTTCGCGCCGATCTGGCCCGCGACGGCCTTCAGGTCGTTGCTCTCGAGGGCCTCGACGGCCCCCAGGTAGGCGCCGACGAAGGCGGTCTCGAGCGCGACGCCCGTGGCGGCGATGCTCTTCGCGCTGGCGAAGGTGCCCATCGGGTACTGGGACTTCACGCCCTTCGGCGCCTCGGCGCCGAGGACGCCGGCCAGGGCGTCGTAGTGGTCCTGCTCGTTCTGGCGCGCGGCCTCCAGGTAGCCCAGGACGTCGCCGTCGAAGAAGCCGGTCTTGATCGCGCGCCCGTAGACGTCGATCGCGAGCAGCTCGGCGGTCGCGGCGAGCTTGGCGATGGCGACGTCGCCGCTCGCCTGGCCCAGCGCGGTGCCCGCGGTCGTCGCGAGCAGCGAGCCCCCGGCCACGAGCGCGAGCCCGGCCGCGCAGCCGGCGGTGAGGAACTCGCCCCGGCTCGTGAGCATGGTCATGTGTGGGACCTCCGAAAGGGGATGGGAGTCGTCAGCCCTTACGCGCCCGTCCGGGCGGCGGATCACGGCGGTTTCGCGTCGACGGGTCCGTGATCCACCGCCGGGGGCGCCGCGTATGGGCCTCAGTCACCCATCCACACGCGGAGGCAACGTGTCCGACCTCATCACCCTCGAGCAGCTCGACGCCGACGGTGCCATCCAGGAAGCCGCCCACGCGGTTGACCCCGACGGCTCCGGCACCCGCGCCGACTTCTTCAAGAAGGCGGCCATCGGCGGCGGCGCCATCGTCGCCGGCGGCGTCGTCTTCACGGGCCTGCCCGCCCTGGCCCTCGGCGCCCCGTCCAAGAAGCAGGACGTGGCGATCCTCAACTACGCCCTCACGCTGGAGTACCTCGAGACCGAGTTCTACGTCCTGGCGCGGAAGAACGCGGGCCTCAAGGGCGAGACCGCGCAGTTCGCGAAGGTCGCCGGCGGGCACGAGGCCGCTCACGTCACGGCGCTGAAGGGCGTCCTGAAGAGCGCGGCCGTCGCCAAGCCGACCTTCGACTTCGGCGCGATCACCGAGAGCCAGGGCGCGTTCCAGAAGGCCGCGATGGCCATCGAGGACCTCGGCGTCTCGGCCTACGCCGGCCAGGGCCCGCGGCTCAAGCAGCTGCCGGTCATCCAGGCCGCGCTCGCGATCCACTCGGTCGAGGCCCGGCACGCGGCCTGGATCCGCAACATCCTGGGCGAGAACCCGGCCCCCAACGCCTTCGACCCGGCCCGCAGCATGTCGCAGGTCCTGGCCGTCGCCGGCGGCTTCATCGCCAGTTAGGAGCTGACCGTGTTCGACATCTCACCGATCCAGATCATCATCGTCCTGGCCATCGCCCTCCTCATCTTCGGCCCCAAGCGGCTGCCGGAGATGGGCCGCTCGATCGGCCGCGGCATCCGCGACTTCAAGGACGGCCTCACCAACGACACCCGCGACGAGGCCGGCGACGAGCCGCCCGGCGCGGACGGCGCTCACGGCCGAGTCGGCCGACGAGCCGTCCCGTCGAGGAGATCGTGAAGGAGAACGTCACCCCCGAGCCCGTCGCCGCGTCGCGGCGCTAGCGCGATGGCGCCGATCACCGTCGGGCCGCGCCGCGCGCGGCCCGACGACCGGCTGAGCGTCGTCGAGCACCTCGACGAGCTCCGCAAGCGCTCCGTCATCTGCGTCCTGGCGCTGGTGGTGGCGTTCGCGGGCATGTACGCGGTGCACGACTCGCTCATCGAGGTGCTGACGTGGCCCCTGCCCGACGACACCGGCCAGCTCATCACGCTCTCCCCGACCGAGCCGTTCCTCACCACGCTGAAGCTCTGCTTCTGGGCCGCCGTGCTGGTGGCGCTGCCGGTCTGGCTGTACCAGCTCTACGCCTTCGTCATCCCGGCGGTGGCCGACCAGCCGCGGCGCGTCATGTTCGCGGTCGTCGCGGGCGTGGCCGGCCTGTTCCTCGCCGGCGTCGCGTTCGGCTACGCCGTCGTGCTGCCGGTGGCCCTCGAGTTCCTGACCGGGTTCGGCGGTGACGCCTTCAACACCCAGCTCCGCGCGGGTGAGTACTTCGGCTTCGTCACCACCATGCTCCTGGCGTCGGGCCTGCTGTTCGAGGTCCCGGCGGCGATGACCGCCTTCGCCCGCATGGGCCTGGCGAGCGCCGCGCTCTACCGGCGCCACTGGCGGATCGCGCTCGTGGCCATGGCGGCCATCGCGGCGGTCCTGCCGGGGGGCGACCCGATGAGCATGGTGCTGCTGATGGTCCCGCAGTTCGCGCTCTACGGAATCGGCATCGCGCTCGCCGCGAAGTTCGGGCAGCCGCCCCTGTGGCGGCGGGAGGCGCTCGAGACCTGACGTGCGAGTATCGCCGCCGTGCTCGGGATCCCCCTGGCGCGGCGGCTGCGCCGCCTGCCGTCGTTGACCGTCGCCGCGCTGCGGTCGGTGGTGGCCGCGCCGCGAGGGCGGCCCGACCCGGCGCTGGGCGTCATGCTCGCGCCCGCGGTCCTCGGCCCGCTCGCCGTCGGACAGGCGACGGACCACCTCACCCCGGGGGTGATCGCCGCCTTCGGGGCCCTCAACGTGGTGCTCGCGGACGTCGGCGGCCCGGACCGGCGGCGGCTGGCCGGAGCCGTCGTCGCGGCCGTCCTCAACGCGCTCGCCCTGGCTCTCGGGAGCCTGGTGGCCGACCCGGTCTGGCTGACCGTCGCGGCCGTCCTCGTGGTCGTTCCGCTGATCAGCCTGGGCAGCGCGCTCGCCCCGGGGGCCCCGGTGCTCTCGTTCGTGGTCACGATCATGTTCCTGGTCGGCGCCGGGCTGCCCGAGGGCCCGGCCGGGGAGCGGCTCCTGGAGGCGCTGGCGGGCGGGGCGTGGGCGATCGTCGTGGTGGTCGCCGTCGCCGCGCTGGGCGTGCGCCCCCGCGCGCCGGGGCTGCGGCCCGCCCCGCGCGGGATGCGGCTCACGCACGCCGTGCGGTTCGGCGTCGCGACCGCGGTGGCCCTCGCGCTGGCGGCCGGCCTGGGGCTCGAGCGCGGCTACTGGCTGGGCATCACGATCGCGGTGGTGCTGCACCCCTCGCTGGACCCGACCCTCGAGCGCACCGCCCACCGGATCGTCGGCACGCTCGGCGGGGCCGCCGTCGGGGCGGTCATCATCGCGTACGTTGACGAGCCCTGGGCCCTGATCGTCCTGGTGTCGCTGCTGCTGGGCCTCGCCGGCGCGCTGCTCGCCTTCCACTACGGCCTCGGTGTGGTCGCGCTGACGGCGGCGATCCTGGCGCTGCTCGACCTGGGCCACCCGGGCTCGCTCGACATCGTGGACGAGCGGATCGCCAACACCCTTCTCGGGGCCGCCGTCGCGATCGTGGTGCTGCTGCTCTGGCCGCGGCGCGCCCCTCCTATCCCGGCGGCCAGCGCTCCCCGGGGGGCTTAGGGCCGCCGCGGGCGATGCGGGCGCCTGCGGCGCCGATCTCCTCGTAAGGCCGCACGGCCGGCCGCCGCCACTCCTCGTAGGCGCGGCACGCCGCATCCGCGTCGGCGCTGCGCTCGATCGCGATGGCGAGGGCCAGCGCGTCGCCCAGTCCCAGACCGGCCCCGAGGCCGGCCTCCGGGCCGACCGCGTGGGCGGCGTCGCCGATGATCACCAGGCCCGGGACCCACCAGCGCTCGCAGCGCACCTCCTCCACCTCGCGGTAGACCAGCTGGTTGACCGAGGTCAGCGCGACGACGGCCGGCGCCGCCTCGGGCAGCAGGGCGGTGAAGGCCGCCCGGAAGGCGTCGAGGCCGGGCGCGAGGGCGGCCTCGCGCCCGCAGCGCTCGATGTCCCACCACCCCGCGGAGCCGTCGGGCCAGCCGAGCAGCCCCACCTGGCGCCCGTCGGCCTGGTAGTGGAGGGCGAACGAGCGGTCGATGACGGCCGGGCTCATGAACGAGAGGTGCGCGCCCTCGGCGAGGGTGATCTCGGCGTCGATGCCGGCCATGGCGCGGGCCGGCGAGCGGACGCCGTCGCAGGCCACCACCAGTTCGGCCGGCTCGTCGCGCTCCCCGCCCTCCGCGTCGCGCACGCGAACGCCCGCCACCCGCCCGCCCCGGCGCAGAAGCCCCGTGACCTCGCGCTCGTGCGCGACCGGCACGCCGTCGGCGAGGATCTGGCTCACCCGCACGAACGAGGCCGCCAGGGCGACGGGCGCCCCGTCGGCCTGGGGCGCGATCTCCCACGCGACCTCCCGCACGGAGTCGAGCACCCCGGCGTCGTCGAGGGCGTCGAAGCCGTGGTAGGGCGGCATGAACGGCCGCGGGCGGTACGCGCCGGCCGGGGCCCGCTCGAGCACCAGCGGGTCGATCCCGCGCCGGCGCAGGCTCCGCGCCAGGCAGAGCCCGACGACGCCGGCGCCGACGATGACGACCCTCACGGCTCCGGGCCTCCCACGACGGATCGTCAGCCGGCCGCCAGCGCGATCCAGCCCCGCGGATCCCAGAGCCCGGCCAGGCGCACCGCCGGGCGGATGACCGTCGAGTCGCTGACGGGAAGCTCCGAGGGGTGGCCGAAATAGACGTTGAAGCCGCGCCCGCCCGTGCCGTCGCCGATCACGAGGCCGTAGCCGCGGGAGCAGGACATCGCCTCCCAGAACATGTCGCTGAAGGCGAGCACGTCGCCCGCGAGCCCCGCCGCGGCCTGGGCGGAATCGACCTGCCCACGGCTCCAGGTGGAGCAGAAGGTCGTCCCCATCGGGACCGACGACCCGCCCGACCCCGTCGCCTTGCGCTCGTAGGAGACCGCGGGCGGCCGGAAATCTCGGGCGAGCAGGGAGGTGCCGAGCGCCACCTTCACGCGGTGGTCGATGTGGCGGTTCGCCCAGTCATCGCCGAGGACCGGGCCGAGGCCGCTCATCAGGCCCCACGCGGTGCCGACGCCGGTGTGCGGCACGCCGTTGCCGTCGAGGTCGGCGACGCCGATCGTCCGGCCGCTCAGGGTCTTCGACCCGCAGTCGATCCGCAGGGAGACGCCGTCGCCGCCCCAGCCGCGGACGACCGTGCGGCTCACCGCGTCGTAGACGCCGTAGGTGTCGTCCGGCGTGCCCGAGCCGCTGATGCACGCCGGGGCGTACGCCGTGACGCCCCGCGGGTCGAAGGTCCACTCCGGGTCGCCGGGTCGCGCCTCCCAGCGGCGCTCGGAGGCCCCGCGAGCGACGATCGTCGGGCCGCGCCCGCTGTTGGCGGCGCGCGCCGCGCCGATGGCCGTGGCGACGAGCGCCGCCGAGGAGGGATCGGCCGGCACGCCGGCCGCGGGCCGGTACACGGGCGACCGCGGGAACGGCCGCCCGAACGTGCCGACGGTGATCGGCGCGGGGACCGGGGCGACCGGCACAGCCGGCCGGGTCGGGCGGAGGCGCGCCGGGATCGGCGCCGTGACGCTCCCCGGTCGGCCGATCCGCACGTACGCCGATGCGCCGCCCCGCGCCGCCGCCGCGGCGGGAGGCAGCGGGGCGCGGTCGCCCCGGGTCGGCGGATAGCGCCGGATCTCGCAGCCCCGGGTGTTGTCGTAGCGGTCGAGCACCGCGACGTCGATGCCGGGGCCGCAGCTCACGAAGTCGCGCCGCCCGCCTTCGCGCGCGAACACGACGTCGTCGCCGCCCCCGGCGCGGATCAGCGTGTAGCCGGGGAGCCCGCTGAGGCGCTCAGACGCCGGGCCGCCCACGACCTTGCTGCCCGGCCCGGCGTCGCCCGGTCCGGCGGCGAGGGCGAGCGCGGCGAGCGTCGCGCCGGCGAGCAGCGTGCGTGGGGGGGTCGGGCGGGGCATCGCTCGGCCCGGCCGGTGGCGCCGGCCGGGCCGCCCACCCTAGCCGCTATCCGCAGCCGCTGGTCGCGCCGCAGGTCCGGCACGTGAGGCAGGTGCCCGACCGCACGAGGTCGGAGCTGCCGCAGGACGTGCAGGTCTGGCCGGTGCTCTGCAGGACGAGCTTCGAGCGCGTGCCGTTCGGCACATCGCCCGGCGCGGCGACCTCGCCGAAGGCCAGCTGGTCGTCGGGCACCTCCGCCTCGGCCTCACCGGCCTCGGACGGGGCCGCGGCCGGGTCCGCCAGCGGCAGCACGCCGGCCAGCCGCTGGTCGTCCTCGGACAGGAAGCGCGAGGCCATCCAGCGCGCCAGGTAGTTGACGACCGACTTGGCCATCGGGATGCGCGGGTTGCCGGTGAACCCGGACGGCTCGAAGCGGTGGTCGATGTACTTGGAGATCAGGCTCTCCACGGGCACGCCGTGCTGGAGCGCCATCGACCAGGCGATGGCGACCGAGTCCATGAGCCCCGAGACCGTCGAGCCCTGCTTGCTCATCTTGACGAAGACCTCGCCCGGCGAGCCATCGTCGTAGAGGCCGACCGTGATGTAGCCCTCCTGGCCGCCCACGCTGAACTTGTGGGTCATGGCCGCGCGGTCGTCGGGCAGGCGGCGGCGCACGGGCAGCGGGGACTCGCCCGCGGCGGCGGCGGCCTTGGGCGACTCCCCCGAGGTCGTTGACAGCGGCTGGGTGCGCTTGGAGCCGTCGCGGTAGATGGCGATCGCCTTCAGGCCGAGCCGCCATCCGAGCGTGTAGATGTCGCTGACGTCCTCGACGGTGGCGTCGTTGGGGAGGTTGACGGTCTTGCTGATGGCGCCCGAGACGAAGGGCTGCACCGCGGCCATCATCCGCACGTGCCCCTCGGGGCCGATCGTGCGCCCGCCGGCCACGCCGAAGGCGCAGTCGAACACCGGCAGGTGCTCGGCGTCGAGGCCCGGGGCGCCCTCGATGGCCCCGGTGGCGTTGACGTGGGCCAGGATGGCGGCGCGCTGCTCGGCGTCGTAGCCGAGGGCGGAGAGCGCCCGCTCGACGTCGGTGTTCACCAGCTTCATGTAGCCGCCGCCGACCAGGGTCTTGTAGCTGATGAGCCCGATCGCGGGCTCGATGCCGGTGGTCTGGGCGTCCATCATGAAGCTGATCGTGCCCGTGGGGGCGATCACGCTGACCTGGGCGTTGCGGTAGCCCGGCGCGCCCAGCCGCCCCTCGGACTGCCCGAGGGCGACGGCGTCGTCGAGCGCCCCGGCGGCGGCGGCGCGCACCTCCGCGTAGCTGCGGCCCGCCGCGTCGGCCGGCAGCTCGAGCGCCGCGTCGCGGTGCATGCGCACCACCCGGTCCTGGGCCTCGCGGTCGGCCTCGTAGCCGTCGTAGGCCCCCACCCGAGCGGCCATGCGCGCCGACTGGGCGTAGGCCTCGCCCTGCAGCAGCGCCGTGATCGCGCCCGCCCAGGCGCGGCCCTCGCCCGAGTCGTAGGCCAGCCCCTGGCACATCAGCAGCGAGCCGAGGTTGGTGTAGCCCAGCCCGAGCTGGCGGTACGCGCGGGCGTTGTCGCCGATCCGCTTGGTGGGGTAGCTGGCCGGCGTGACGATGATCTCCTGGGCGGTCAGCATCACCCGCACCGCGTGGCGGAAGTCGTTGACCGCGAAGGCGCCGTCCTCGCCGAGGAACTCCATCAGGTTGACCGAGGCCAGGTTGCAGGCCGAGTCGTCGATGTGCATGTACTCGCTACAATTCGCAACTATCTCGGCCGTCCACGATGTACGAGTGGTGGAGCGGCTCGGTGAGGTTGTAGACCCACTCCTGGCCGTCGTCCTCGCGCGCCACCAGGGTCGCGTAGGGCCGCGTCGCGTAGCGGCCGGTCTCGGCGAGCATCCGCTCGAGGGCCGCCTGCTTGCGCGGCGTGGAGAACCCGATCTCGGCGGCGAACCGCTCGAGGTCCGAGCCGGAGACGCGCAGGTCCCACATGTCGCGGGACGAGTACTCCACGGCGGTGCCGTCGCGGCGCACGTAGCTCAGCGAGCCGCCCGTGCTCGACCGCGTGGAGTAGATGGAAGCACGGACGCCGAACGCGGAGAGCAGTCGCTGGACGTCCTGGAGCAACACGACGCTCGAGCTCCCCAGGCCGACGTAGCGATTCGCCTTGCCGCCCTCGACCCGGCTCACGCATCCATCGGCGCCGAACAGCCCGCGCAGGAAGGCCCTTTGGACATCGGTGGGCGCAAGGCCGACGCTCGCCGGCACGCGCTTGGCGTGGGCTCGCGCCGTCGTCACCCCAAGACCCGCGAAGAACTCGCGCACGGCGCGACTGCCGGCGCGCAGCTGCACGGTGCCGTTCGGCATCTCCTGACGGGAGATGCCGCCGATCAACTCCCGGAGCAGCCCCTCATGGGACGCCGCCAGGCCGTCCGCGATGTCGTCGCCCCCGTAGACCCAGCCGGTCTGGACGTCCGTCAGCCAGCCGTCGCCGACCAGGTGTCCGAGGAGCTCACCGAGTCCCTCGCTCCACCGGTCGGGCAGGCGCTGGTAGGTGACCGTCCCGCCCCGGGAGAACGACTTCGCCGGGGCCGCGACCGCGACCGGGAGCTCCCACGACGCGTCCGTCGCGGGGGTCGCGGCATCGTTGAGCATCATCCGGTCGTCGGCGGTGAGGTCCTCGGCCCGCACCCAGCCGCGGCCGAGGGTCCAGATACGGTGGTTCGAGGTGCACCGCAGGCTCCGGCCATCGGAGAGCCGCAGGCGGACGATCGGGCGGACGCCTGTCCGCATCACGGCGATCGGCAGGCTCGCGACCACACCGTCGCCGGGCTGCTCCGCGGTCGCTCGGTGCGTGTAGACGCGGATGCGCTCCCCGGCCTCGGAGCGATCGAAGAGCTCGCCGATCGGCAGCAGCCCGGCCGTCGTGTGCACGCGCGCGTCGGCCGGGAAGCACGGGTTGGAGCCCGAGATGCGGCCCGCGTTGGGGCTGGTGTGCCACCGCTGGATCGTGTCCTCGTACTGAACGCCCGGGTCGCCGCAGGCCCAGGCGGCCTCGGCGATCTCGCGCAGCAGGCCGGCCGCCGGCATCTCGTCCGTGACCTCGCCGGTGGCGACGGCGCGGGTCTGCCAGGGCTCGCCGGCCTCGACCCGGGAGAAGAAGTCGTCGGTCAGGCGCACCGAGTTGTTGGCGTTCTGGAACTGGATCGAGCGCCAGGCGTCGCCGTTGAGGCCGAGGTCGTAGCCCATGTCGCCGAGCGCGTAGGCCTTGCGCTCCTCGTGCGCCTTCGACCGCACGAACTCGAGGATGTCGGGGTGGCCGGCGTCGAGGATGACCATCTTGGCCGCGCGGCGGGTGCCGCCGCCGGACTTGATCGAGCCGGCGCCCGAGTCGGCCCAGCGCATGAAGCTCACCGGCCCGGAGGCCTGGCCGCCGTTGCTGAGCGGCTCGCCGTCGCCGCGCAGGCGCGAGAGGTTGACGCCGGCGCCCGAGCCGCCCCGGAAGATCTCCGACTCCGAGGCGATCCAGCGCTGGATCGACGGCATCGTGTCGTTGACCGACAGGATGAAGCAGGCCGAGGCCTGGTTGACCGGCGGCTCGTCCGGCCCGACGGGCGGGTCGTCCACGTCGAGGATGCGGTCGGCGTCGGGCTCCCGCGCGGCGACGCCGACGCCGCAGTTGAACCAGACCGGCGAGTTGAAGGCCGCCTTCTGGGTCACGAGGATGTGGCGCAGCTCCTGCCCGAACGTCTCGGCCTCGTCGTCGTCGGCGAAGTGGCCGCCCGCGACGCCGTGGTGGCGGATGGTGTCGACCACGCGGTCGATGACCTGGCGCAGGCTGCGCTCCCGGCGGGGGTCGTCCATCCCGTAGCGGAAGTACTTCGAGGCGACGATCCGCACCGCCGTGTCCGACCAGTCGAGCGGGAACTCGCAGTCGTCCTGGCGGAAGACCGTGCGCTCGGGCCTGTCGTCCCGGGCCGGCTCCACGATGACGGCCTCGCGCGGCCCCCAGGCGATCTCGTCGTAGGGGTGCACCCCCGGACGGGTGAGGCGGCGGGGGATCCGCAGCGCCGGAAAGGTCTCCGTGGGCGGCGCGTCAGTCGCCATCGTCTCTCTCCTCCGTGGTCGTCATGGTGGATACAGCGGCACCGTCGCGACCACCGGGCAGAGCCGTCAGGGTAGCGCGGCCGGGGAGGACCGAGCCTCCGTCGAGCGTCTGGAAGATCTGCTCGTCGAGCGGGTACTGGCCCCGGGGCAGGGGGGGCTCGCGCTCGAGGCGGGCGAGCTCGTCCTCGAACTCGTCCACGTCCGCGAACGCGCGGTAGACCGACGCGAACCGCACGTAGGCCACGGGGTCGATCTCCTTCAGCCGGCGCAGGGCGAGCTCGCCGATCTGCGAGCTGCGGACCTCGTGGCGCAGCCGGTTGCGCAGCTCGCCCTCGATGTCGCGCACCGCCACCTCGAGGGCCGCCGTGGGGACCTGGCGCTTGTGGCAGGCGCGCTGGAGGCCGTCGAGCAGCTTGCCCCGGTCGAAGGGCTGCCGCTCACCGGAGCTCTTCACGACCACCAGCGGCATCTCCTCGCAGCGCTCGTAGGTGGTGAAGCGCTGCTCGCAGCGCAGGCACTCGCGGCGGCGGCGCACCGCGTCCTTGGTGTCGGCGACGCGCGACTCGACGACGCGGTGGTCGGGGTTGTCGCAGAACGGGCACAGCATGCGGCGGAACGCTATCCCTGGTGTCTGGGCACTGATCGCCACCCCATATTCAGCGTGGTGGGGCGGCATCCTCCCACATGTGGCAGACGATGCAAGCCCCCCGCCGAAAAGGTTCGGGCGGTCGGTGCGGACGCGCCGCGGGAGCTAGTTCAGGAAGCCCATGTGGGACAGCGGCCAGTAGGTGACCTCGGCCTGGCCGATGACGTTCTCCTCGGGCAGGAAGGGGGCCGGGACCGTCCGCCCGTCCTCCACGGTCTCCCACTGGTGCGAGTCGCACGAGCTGGCCCGGTTGTCGCCGAGCACCAGGAGCTGGCCCTCGGGCACGACCGGCCAGGTCATGCCCTCGCCGTTGTAGTTGTCGAGCACCGGCCCGTCGATCTCGAACGGCTCGCCGTTGACGAGGGTGGTGCCGTCCTCGGGGCTCACCTCGACCTCGTCGCCGGGCAGCCCGATCACGCGCTTGACGAACGGGATGTCCCCTCCACCGCCCTCGCCGCAGGTGCGGGTGGCCGCCGGGGGCGGGTCGAAGACGATGATGTCGCCGCGCTCGATGTCGCGGAAGCGGTAGACGACCCGGTTCGCGATGATCCGGTCGCCCGGCTGGATCGTGGGCGTCATCGACGGCGTGGGGATCTCGTAGGGCTTCGCGACCGAGGCCTGGATGACGAACGCCAGGGCGATCGCGACCGCCACCGGCAGCAGGACGTCCTTGACGAGCCGCCTCACGGGCGGCCGCCCGCGCGGCCCGCCCAGGCGCCGGCGGCGACGGCCACGCCGCCGACGACGGCGGCCAGGCCGATCCAGATCCCGAGCGACCCGCCCGACTCGTCGGCGACGGCCGCGCCCGAGGCGACCGGGCCGCCGCAGGTGCCGTCGGCGCGCGCGACGCTGGTGATGCGGGCGTCGCGGATGAGGTCGATGGTCACGCTGTAGAGCTGGTCGTAGCCGCGCGCCAGGTCGAGCGCCTCGTTGAGCTCCTGGCGGGTGTAGCAGCCGTCGATGCGGTCGTTATCTTTGACGTCGGCCAGGACGTCCCGCCCGTCGGCGAGCGCGGTGGCCGACGGCCCGAGGAGCGCCAGCGCGAGCATGATCACCAGCGGAGCGGGGCGTCGGAGCAGGACATCCACCCGGTGAAGGAGACGGGGGTCGACCGCCCCCTGAGCGCCGCGGATCGTAGCGGCGCCCCGGGGGGCGGACAAGCGCGCGCGGCGCAGCTCGGGATGCCCGAGATCCTCGGCCTGCTCGCCCTGGCCGGGTGGTCGCTGCTCGCCGCCGCCGGCGGGGGCATCGACCCGGGCGACGCCCTCGGCGGCGAGGGCCCCACCGGCGCCTTCCTCGCCCTGGCCGCCGCCGCGCCGCTGGCCGCGGTCGCGGTCGCCCTGGCCTGGGACCGCGCCGCCCTGCGCTCGGGCCCGGCCCGCCTGGCGCTGGCGGCCGTCGCCGGGATGGCGTTGTGGTCGGGCCTGTCGATCGCGTGGGCCGCCGCCCCCGACCTCGCCTGGATCGACGCCAACCGCCAGGCGATCGCCCTCTGCGCGCTTGCCCTCGGCCTGGCCCTGGGGGCCCTGGTCCCCCGGGCGCCGCTGGCGCTCGGGCTCGGGCTGAGCGCGGCGGCGGCCGTGCCGGTCGCGATCGCCCTCGGCACGAAGATCGTCCCCGGCCTCCTGGGCTCCGACCGCGACCTGGGCCGCCTGTCGGAGCCGGTCGGGTACTGGAACGCCCTCGCCCTGGTCGCGGCGTTCGCGCTGCCGGGCCTGCTGTGGCTGGCGGGCGACCGGCGCCCGTGGGCGCTGCCGCTGTCGGCCGCGGGCATCGCCGTCGTGGGCGTCACCCTGCTGCTCACGTACTCGCGCGGCGGGCTGCTGGCCGCGGCGATGGCCGCGGCGGTCGCGCTGGCGATCCTGCCGGGGCGGGGCCGGGGGCTGGCCGCGCTGGCGGCGGGCGGGCTCGGCGCGGCCTGGCCGGCCGCGTACGGCCTGCGCGAGCCGCTGCTGTCGACCGACGCCATCCCTGTGGCCCTGCGCGAGGACGCCGGCGCCGGGCTGGGGTGGCGCCTCGCGGCCGGCGTGGCGGTCGCGGCGGCGCTGGCGCCGGCCATCGTCTGGGCGTGCCGCCGGCTCGGGCTCGACGCGCCCGGCCGCCCGCGGCGGATCGCGGTCGCGGCGGCGCTCGTCCTCTGCCTGGCCGTCGTGGCCGGCGCGGCCGCCAGCCCGCAGGGGCGCGACTGGGCCGACGAGCGGGTCGCCGAGCTGCGGGGCGAGGGGGGCGACGCGGTGGCCAACGACCCGGGCCGCCTGACGAGCGCCTCGGGCAACCAGCGGCGGGCCTGGTGGGGCGAGGCCTGGCGGGCCTTCGAGGACTCCCCGCTGATCGGCCAGGGCGCCGGGGGCTTCTCGCTCGTCCACCTCCAGGAGCGGCGCAACAGCGACGACGCCCTGGGCACGCGCGAGCCCCACGGCGTGGCGCTGCGGTTCCTCTCGGGGACCGGCCTCGTCGGCGTCGCCCTGCTGGCAGCGCTGGTCGGGGCCCTCGTCTGGGGCGTCATGCGCGCCACCCGGGCGCGGGTGGGCCCCGAGATCGGGCTGCCGCTGGCGGTGCTGGCGGCCTTCGCCCTGCAGGCGTCCATCGACTGGGCGTGGGCGGTCCCGGCGCTGACGGTGCCCGCGCTCGCCGCCGCCGGCGTCGTGCTGGCGGCGGCCGCACCCGGCCGCGCGCCCGGCGCCGCGCCGCGGCCCGGCCCCCTCGCCGCCGGGGCGCTCGCGGCGGCCGTCACCCTTGCGGTCGCGAGCGCCGCGCTGCCCTGGTGGTCGGCGCGCGCCACCGCGCAGGGCGAGGCGGCCCTGGCGCGCGGCGACGCCGAGGCCGCGCTGGCGCGGGCCGCCGACGCCCGGGCGGCCAACCCGCTGTCGCTCGCGCCCCTGCTGCTGCGCGGCGCGGCGTTCACCGACCTCGGCCAGCCCGCCCGGGCGCTCGGGTCGTACCGCGCCGGCGTCGAGCTCCAGCCCGACAACCCGGCCGCCTGGCGCGCGCTGGCGCGCTTCCTGGGCGACGGCCCCGAGGCCGCCCGGGCCTGGGCCCAGGTGCGGCGGCTCGACCCCCAGGACCCCGAGGCGGCCCTGCGCGTGAGCGCCTGAGGGCCGGCGGCCCGGGGCGGCCTACTCGACGCGGCCCGGGACCTCGGCGGGCCGATCGGCCTCCCCCTCGACCGGATGCGCCGGGGCGGCGCCGCCCCGCCGCCCGGCCCCGCCCCGGCGGCCGAGGCGCCGCCTCAGGCGCGGCACCAGCACGGCCGCCTCCCAGACGATCCGGCGGCTCATCTTCGAGCGGCCGCGCTCGCGCTCGGTGAAGACGATCGGCACCTCCACCACCCGGAAGCCCGCCCGCAGCGCCCGGTAGGTCATCTCGATCTGGAACCCGTAGCCGGCCGCCGTCACCTCGTCGAGCGGGATGGCCTCCAGCACCTCGCGCCGGAAGCACTTGAAGCCCCCGGTGAGGTCGCGCACCGGCACCCCCAGCACCAGTTGCGCGTACATGCAACCGCCGCGGCTGACGGCCCGGCGCAGCGGCCCCCAGCGCGCGACGCCCCCGCCGGGCACGTAGCGCGAGCCCAGGACGAGGTCGGCATCGGCCGTCGCGGCCACCAGGGCGGGCAGGCGGGCCGGGTCGTGGGAGAAGTCGCAGTCCATCTCGACGACCAGCGCCGCCCCCTCGGCGAGGGCCCGGCGGAAGCCGGCGCGGTAGGCGGGGCCGATGCCCTCCTTGCGAGGGCGGCGCAGGACGGCGATGCGGGGGTCGCGGCGGGCCGCGCCCTCGGCCAGGTCGGCGGTGCCGTCCGGAGAGCCGTCGTCGACCACCAGCACGCGCCCGTCGAGGCCGGCGCGCTCGAGGGCGGCCAGGGCGGCCCCGATCAGGGGGACGACGTTGTCGGCCTCGTCGTAGGTCGGCACCACGACCCAGACGGCGCCGGGGGCGGGCCCGGTCATGCCGGTGGGGGGACGGCGACGCCGAAGGTGAAGGGCCCGGCCAGGGCCTCCCCGCCGCGCGGGGGCGGGCCCTCGCAGGGCAGGTCCGACAGGCGCACGCCGAGCGCGCGGGCCTCGGGGTCGATGGCGGGCACGATCTCGAGGCTGGTCTCGCTCCAGCCGGGCCGCGCCGCGCCGTGGATGGGGGCGACCGAGTAGCGCCCGCCGCGGTCGTCCCACACCTCGACCCTCCCGGAGCCGGGGGTGAGCGGCCCCACGCGCAGCGGCTCGTCGGCCAGGGTGCCGAGGCTCACCACCGCGCGGTCGTCGTAGCGCTCCAGCGCCCAGAGGCAGAGGACGGCGCCCTCGGCCATGCGGGCCTGGCCGATCGGCACCAGGTCGCGGAAGCCCCCGAAGGTGCGCGCCGGCACACCGGCCGGCCGCCCCTCTGGCGGGTCGCCGGCCGGCTCGGGCGGCACCTCGGCCGTCGTGCGGCCCGGGACCAGGTCGATGTCGAGCTCCCACGACTCGCCGGCCAGCGGCCGCTGGACCCCGGCGCCGCCCCGGGAGACGGCCGTGCGCACGAGTCCGCTCGCCTCCAGGCGCAGGCGCCGCGCGTCGGGGGGCGGCGCCGGCTCGATCCAGGCCGCCGTCTGCAGCGCCCCCAGGCCGGCCTGCTGGGCCAGCGCGGTCACCTCGTACTCGCGGCCGGCGTCGTCGCGCACCGCCAGCCCCTGGGCCGCCTCCCAGCCCAGCAGCCCGGGGGCGTCCGAGAGGATCAGCAGCGGGATCACCGCGCCCTCGGCGTGCACCTCCACCACGTGGGCCAGCACCAGCGTGTCCCCGGCCCGGGCGACGGCGCCGGTGGGGACGAGCCCCCCGAGGCCCGCCTGACGGCGGCGCTCGTGCCCCGGGGAGGGGGCGGCGCGGGTGCTCACCCGGCACACGGTAGCGCCCCGCCCCGTCCCGCGTCCCGGGCGGCGGGCGCGGGCGGGTAGGGTGCGCCGGGTGGCCGAGCCGACGCCCCTGGTGCTGCTGCACCCCTTTCCCATGGACGCCACCTTCTGGTCGGCGGCCGCGCCCCTGCTGGCGGCCGACCGCGAGATCGTGGCCCCGGAGTTCCCCGGGCTCGGGGCGGCGCCCCTGGAGGACGGGCCGACGGTGGACGGCGCCGCCGACGCGCTCGCGGCGCGCATCGCCGCGATGCGCCGCGGGCGGGCGGCGGTCTGCGGGCTCTCGCTGGGCGGCTACGTCGCCCTGTCGCTGGCGGCCCGCCACCCCGAGCGCGTCGCGGCCCTCGTGCTGGCCGACACCCGGGCCGAGGCCGACACCCCCGAGGCCGCCGAGGGACGCCGCCGCTCGGCGGCCCAGGTGCGCGCCGGCGGGCTCGCGGAGTTCCTCGACGACTTCGTCCCGCGCCTGGTCGCGCCCGGCGACGAGGAGGCGGGCGCGGCGGCCCGCGCCATCGCCGACGCCCAGCGGCCGGAGGGCGTCGCCCGGGCGCTCGAGGCGCTGGGCGGGCGGGCCGACCGCCGCGCCGACCTCCCGGGCATCGCCATGCCGACCCTGGTGGTCGTGGGCTCCGAGGACGCCCTCACGCCGCCGCCGTTCGCCGAGACGCTCGCGGCCGGCATCCCCGGCGCGGAGCTGGTCGTGATCGAGGGCGCCGGCCACCTCACGGCCCTCGAGCGGCCGCGGGAGTTCGCCGAGGCCGTGCGCGCCTTCCTCAGAGCGTCCGAAGGACCCTGACCGACAGCACGGCGACGGCGATGACGGCCCCGGCCCCCATGCCGATGAAGGCCCAGAGCCCGGCCGAGCCCTCCGAGAGCGCGCCGATCACCAGGCCGACGACCGCGCCGGCGCCCACGATGCCCGCGCCGGTGAGCAGGATGTTGCCGAGCTGGCGGTCGGGCATCGGGGCGATCCTCTCACGGCTCCCGCTCGGCGGCGGCCGCGGCCACCGCCTCGTGCTCGTCGGCCTCGGGGCGGCGCATCCAGCGGTACCAGCGCCGGTAGGCGGGGGCCGCGGCCATCGCCAGCAGGCACAGCAGCGCCAGGCCCAGCACCAGCCGGCCCTGCTCGGCCAGGGCGTCGTCGCGGCCCAGGGCCCAGGCCACCGCGGCGACCGCGAACGAGCCCGCCACGGCGACGTAGTACTCGTAGGGCAGCGGGCCGATCCAGGGCCCCGAGTACCACCACACCCGCCCGCGGCGGAAGCGCGCCAGGCCGTAGGCGGGGTTGAGGATGAACCACAGGTAGTCCCAGCCGATGGCGAAGGCGAGGTAGGCCGCCAGCACCATGACCTCGGCCGCGAGCGACCAGTCGGCGCCGTAGCCGAACGGCAGGTGCAGGATCAGGAGCGGCAGCGTCGCCATGAAGAGGTGGTAGCCGGTCAACGGCTTGCCGCCGGAGATCGCGCCGTAGAGGCGCCCGGCGGGCCCGCGCGTGCGGAACCACGTCGGCAGGCGCAGCGCCCAGCCGTGGGCGCCCTCGATCTCGATCTCGACCAGGGCGAACCACAGGGCGATGGCGCAGAGCACGCCGACGCGGACCCACTCGTTCATGCGACGGCCGCGGCGAGCCGGGCATCGACCTCCGCGAGCGCCGGTCCGTTGCCGGGCCGCTCGGCATCCGCCAGGGCGGCGCGGTGGTCGGGGAGCCGCTCGGCGAACGCCGCGATGGCGGTGGCGCTCGCATGGGGCGCGTACATGCCGTACCCGACGCGCTCGATGTAGCGGGCGTTCAGCACCTGCTCGAACTGGCCGGCCAGCGGGACCGACAGGGCCGGCACCCCCAGGTGGACGCACTCAGACAGGAGCGTGAACCCCCCGCCGGTGAGGCACCCGGCGGCCGTCCGCAGGTCGTCGATGAAGCCGGCCTCGCTGAAGGGCCGGTACACCAGCGTGCCCTCGTGGACGTCGGCGGTCAGGTCGCGGCGGAACCCGTAGACGCGGCACTCCAGGCCCGAGGCCGCCAGGGCGCCCGGCAGTCCCTCGTTGCCCTCGGCCGTCTGGTAGACGAGCAGGTGGTCGCCGGGCTCCGGCCTCGCCGCGAGGATCTCCGGACGCAGCAGCGAGGGCACGAGGGTGGTGCGCGGCTTGCGGACCGGTGGGCGGAAGAAGGTCGTCACCACGTAGTGCCGGCACCCGGGCAGCTTCCAGCGCACCAGCGCGCGGGCGAGCTCGAAGTCGGCCTGGTGCCCGGCCGTGATGCCCTCGTCGTGGCGGCAGCGGTCGATCACCTGGATGTTGTCGACGCTGATCACCGGCAGCCGGTGGCGCCGCCCGAAGAGCCAGGCGAAGCTCTCGAAGTCGCTCACCACGGCGTCGGGGCCGAACTCCTCGACGATCCGGAAGTACTCGCGCACGTTCTGGGGCCACCCCGAGACGGCCCCCTGCAGGTTGCGCGCCAGCGTCTGCCAGCGGCGGACCTCGTTGTCGGTGTAGGCCATCGTCAGGCCCCAGATGTCGCCGACCGCGGCGACCCGCTCGGCCAGGTAGGCGCTCGCCCGCCCCGACGCCACCACGCGCACCTCGTGCCCCCGGTCCAGGAGATGCTCGATCACCACCCGCGACCGGGTGGCGTGGCCCATGCCCTCGCCGACCACGCCGTAGAGGATCCTCACCCGGCCGAGTCTACGGCTCCCCCCCGATGCCTCCGGTAGTACGCCGACGCCTTGGCCCGCGCCCCGCAGCGCTCCATCGAGCACCAGCGGCGGCTGCCGTTGCGGCTGGTGTCGAGGAAGAGGGCGGGGCACCGGGCGTCGGCGCACTCGCGCACGCGGCCCGGCGACTCGCGCACCAGCGCGACCGCGTCGAGCACCGCGCTCACCAGCAGGCACGGGGCCGTCCGCTGCGACGGCGAGAAGCGCGGCTGCAACGTCTCGACCTCGATGCTGAGGCAGCCCGGGGCGCCGTCCAGCCACGCCGCGCCGAGCTTCGCGACCGCCGGGCCGTCGGCGGCCAGCAGCGCCGGCCGGAGACCGTCGCGCAACATCCGCGCCGCGTCCAGTTCACGCCGGCTCACGCGCGGGGCATGATCCGTGAGGCCGGCCGCGACGAACCAGCGCTCGAGGTCCGCCGGGCTCCCGAGGAGATCTCGATCGCCCAAACGGGTATTGCAGAGGTCGAGCGCCGGCCGGCCCGTCGGGGGAGCGAATCTTGACGGACTTGACGGACCGGTCATCGTTTGACGGACCGGCGAGTCGGGCGTAATCTCACCGGTAAACCTGTATCACAGTGGTTGACAGGAGCGCCACCGATGCCTTCGCTTCCCCCCGCCATCGAGCTCGTCGTCCACCGCGCCGGGGACGGTCCCCCGCTCGTGGGGTTGCACGACCTGGGGCAGACGGGCGAGAGCATGATCGAGGCGCTGGCCGACCTGGCCGGGACCTACCGGATCATCGCGCCCGACCTGCGCGGGCACGGCGGCTCGCCGACACCGAACGGCCCGTGGAGCATCGACGACTTCGCCTCGGACGTCGCGCGCCTGATCGCGGCCGAGGGCGGCGGCGCGATCCTGGTCGGCGTCGGCCTGGGCGCCGCGGCCGGCCTGGCGCTCGCGCTCGGCCACCCCGGCCTGGTCTCGGGCCTGGTCGTCTCCGGCGCCAACCCCCGGGGCGAGGACGCCGACGGCCAGGACCGCTGGGTTCGCGCGGCGCGCGCCCTGCGCGAGCAGCGCGGCGCCGAGGGCGTGGCGCTGGCCGCCGAGGCGATGGGCACCCGCCCCGACGTCCGCGGCGCCCTGGCCCAGGTGGAGGTCCCGGTGATCGTCCTGGCCGGCGACGCCGACCGCGCGGTGCCGGCCGAGGTGCAGCGCGAGCTGTCGGCCTGGATGCAGAACGCCCGCTTCCAGGTGCTCCACGCGGGCCACAACGTCGCCGTCGAGCGGCCCCGCGAGATCGTCGGCGCGGTCCGCAGCCTCGAGCACGCCGCGGAGCCGGTCGCCGCCTGATCCGCGCGACAGCGCCACCCCTCGCTGAGGGGGGTGGCGCCAGAGGGGCGGTCGGACGGAGAATCGACACCGTGATCGGACGGGCGGCAGAGGCCTCACGGGTCGAGGAGCTCATCGCGGCCGCCCGTTCGGGCCGCAGCGGGGCCCTCCTCGTCTCGGGCGAGCCGGGGATCGGCAAGACCGCTCCTGCTGAGCACGCGCGCGAGGCCGCCGGGACGGCGCTCGCCTGCTCGAGGCAGCCGGCTCGGAGGGGGAGTCGCGTCTGCCCTTCGCCGGCCTCGCAGATCTGCTCGCGCCGATCCTCGGCCGCATCGACGAGCTTCCCGAGCCTCAGGCCCAGTCGCTGCGCGGGCGCGCTCGCCCTCGGCCCGCCGCTCGCCGGGGGACCGCTTCACCGCCTACGCCGCAACGCTCAGCCTCCTCGCCGCCGCGGCCGAGTAGCGGCCCGTCGCTGTGCGTCATCGACGACGCCCACTGGCTCGACGCCGAGTCGCTCGAGGCGGTGCAGTTCGCGCGCGCCGGCTGCAGGCGCCGAGGGCATCGCGATCCTGCTCGGCGCCCGCGACGGCGTCAGCGCCGCGCTCGACGCGTTGACCGCTTCCGCGCCTGCGCCGTGGGCGGGTTGGGACCCGCCGATGCGGACGGCTGCTGGTCACCGAGCGCGCGCCCGTCAGCCGCCTCCCCGCCGGTGCTGGCGGCGCTCGTGGCCGGGGCCAAGGGCAACCCGCTGGCGCTGATCGAGCTCGCCGGCGCCCTCGACGACCGACCAGCTCGCCGGGCGTCGAGCCGCTGCCCGAGCCGCTCCCGGTGGGGCCCTACCTCGAGGACGCCCTGCTGCGACCCCTCGCGGACGCTTCCGGACGCGACCCGCCGCGCCGCTCCTGGTGTGGCAGCGCCGACGACGGCGCGGCCGAGCTTCCTCGCCGGCCGCCCTTGCCGCCGAGGGGCTCACGATGAGCTGACCTCGAGCCGGCCGAGCGGGCCGGGGTGATCGCACGTCGGGCCCGACGCGCACGACCTTCTCCCACCCGCTCGTCGCGCGCGGCCGTCTACCAGGCTGCCGGCGCGCCCGGCGCGCCGGTCCGCACATCGAGCCCATGCCGCGGCGGCGGCGGCGATCGGCGGAGCCGGTCGCCCTCGACCGGCGGGCGTGGCATCTCGCGCTGGCCAGCTCCGGCCCCGACGAGGCCGCGGCGACGGAGCTCGACGCGGCGGCCGGCGCGCGGCGCCGCCAGCAACGGCTCACGCGGCGGCGGGCGAGGCCCTCGAGGCGGCAGGGCGGCTCAGCGACTGGATGCGCTCGACCGCGGCCGACGGCTCCTTCGGCGGCGGGCACAGCGCGTTCGCCGCCGGCGACTTCGCGCGAGCCGCGCAGCCTCTTCGACGAGGTGATCGCCCTCGAGGCGACCCCCCCAGGCGCAGGAGAGAGGAGCTTGCCACCCGCGGGCTTCGTCGAGACATTCGGCGGCTCGGCGCGTCGAGCGATCGAGATGCTCGTGGCGGCGGCGGACCGGCGTCGCACCGGTCGCGCCGCACGCCGCCGCCTCGCTGCTCGCGCTGGCGGTGATCCCCGCGTCGATGCGGGCGGACCATCAGGCGCGTAGCGGAGCTGGCGGACCGGGCGGCGACGTTGGCGGAGAGGGTTCCGCTCGAGGCCTCGCCGCGATCGTGGACGTCGCCTCGACGGTGCATCCACACCTGTCCGGGGCGAGCCGCGCCCATCTTTCACTCGTCGGACGCCGCTGGCGGTTGCCCGCCGGCAGTCCTCGGGCGATCCCGTGGCGCTTCATGTGGCTCTTGCTGCCTCCGCAGTGCTGGATGCTCGATGGAGCGCTATGGGGAAGCGCGGCGCGGGCTGCGACGAGATCATCGGCGCGGCGCGCGCAGCGGAGCACACCCTCCGTCCTGCCCGCGGCCGCTCATGATGCTGGCGGACCTGCTGGTACGAACGGAGACTGGACAACGGCGAGGCACGCCGCCGATCGTCGTCGAAGGCAGTCCAGCTCTGCCGAGGAAACTGGACAGGACGGCATCAAGGGAGGGGCGTACGGGATCCTGCTCGCGATCGATGCGCCGTCGCATGGGACGCGCAGATGACTGCCGGAGGCCCGCGGCGGCGGCCGTGGCTCGCGCTATCGAGACGAGCGAGGCGGACAGCCTGCTGATCTGGCCGGACGCGGGCCTGGGGCTCCTCGCTCTGGGCGCGGGCGACCTCGATGAGGCGCTGCGGCATCTCTCCGATCGCCGTGTGAGCGGTCCGTCCGGGGAGGCAGGCAGCCCACCCCCTTCTCTATCCCGTGCGACGCAGGATCTCGTCGAGACGCAGGTGCGGCTCGGACGGGACGGGAGACGCATTGGAGTTGCTGGTGGAGCTCTCGTCCGTCCCCGACCGAGCTTCAGCGCGACGCCTGGCCGCAGGCGGCCGTGGAGCGCTGCCGCGGACTGATGGCGGACGACGACGCGTTCGAGGAGCACTTCGCCGCGGCGCTCGCCCTCCATGCGCGGACCCCCACACCCTTCGAGCGGGCGCGCACCGAGCTCTGCCTCGGGCGAGCGCAGACGGCGGGCGCGGCGGGCGCGCGAGGCCCGCCCGCCGCTGGAGCTGGCGTTGATCACCTTCGAGTCGCTGGGCGCCGAGCCGTGGGCCGAGCGCGCGCGGCGCGAGCTCCGCGCCGCCGGCGGCCGGCCGCGCCGAGCCCCGCCGTCGCCGCAACCGCCGAGCTGACGCCCCAGGAGCTGCAGGTGGCGCTGGCGGTCGCCGAGGGTGCGACGAACAAGGAGGCCGCGACGGCGCTGCTCATCAGCCCCAAGACCGTCGAGTACCACCTCGGCAAGATCTACGAGAAGCTCGGCGTGCGCTCTCGCGACCGAGCTGGCGGGCCGGATGGCGCGCGAGGCCGTCTCGCTGGCCGGGACGGGGACGACGGACTAGGGAAACACCCGATACCGCTCAGGGGCGGAGCCACTGGATATTCGCCGGTACACACAGGGCGATCTCCGGGGGTGGAGAGGTGTCGGGTCATGGCGAAGGGCGTTCGGGGCAGGGCGAGCGTGCGGCGTCGGCGCATGCCGGCAGACGAGCTACCAGGACGTACGAGTGCCGCGCGCGAGCGGTATCTTCGAGCGGCTTGAAGAGCGGACAGTGAGATCCGCGCGTCTCGAGCGGGCGTGGCGGCTGCCCGAGGCGAACCAGCGGCGGCCGATGCCAGCAGAGGACGGCAGGCATGAGCATCCGGAGCCATCGTCGGACTCGGCGCTGAGCGCGCTGCTTGGCGCTCGATGCTCGCGCCCGCCGCGCTCGGCGTCACCATCACCGACGGCGACATCGTCGTGAACGACAGCCGCACATCGCGCGGTGCTCCGCATCGACCCCGTCACCGGGGCGACGACCCCGATCGTCACCATCGCGAGCTTCCCGATCCAGGGGATCGCCGTCGAAGCGGACGGGAAGATCCTCGTCTGCGGCCGCGGCACGGGCGGCGGCCCGGGCGACTTCGCCAAGGTCATCCGCATCGACCCCGTGACCGGAAGCACCAGCGTCCTCGCCTCGGGGGATCTCCTCACGCAGCCCCTCGACGTGGATGTCGCCCCCAACGGGCGACGATCTTCGCCGTCGACACCGTGACCGCCGGCAAGGTGATCCGGATCGACCCGGTCAGCGGTGCGCAGACGCTCATCGCCGCGACCCCTCCCACGCAAGCCTTCGGAACTCTGTCCGCACCCCGCGGCGTCGCCGTGGAGCACAACGGCGCGCTCCTCGTCGCCAACCGCAACACGCTTGACCCCGGCGTCCTCCGGTTCAGTCCCGACACCCGGCGCGACGCCCACCACGGTCGCCTCCGGCGAGCCGCCGTTCGAGCTGCCGCACGGCATCGCCGTCGAGGCCGGCGGCGACATCGTCGTGGCCGACCCGTTCGTGGCACCGCTGACCCCGGGAGCGCAGACCGGCGCCCTCATCCGCGTCGATCCCTCGACCCGGAACACGGACACGTTCATGAACGGGTTCGCCCGCTCGGCATCGCGGTCGAGGACGCGGGAACGCTCGCGATGGTCTCGGCCGGGAACGCCGGCGTATGGAGGGTTGACCCGTCGAGCGGCGCGCGAACCAGCCTGACTCCCGGCATCACGCCGACCGCGATCGAGGTGGCCGACGTCAACCGGCCGCCGGTCGCGACCGCCGACCTCTATGCCGTCGAGGCCGATGGCACCCTGACGATCCCCGCCGACGGCGTCCTTGCAAACGACAGCGACCCCGACGGCGACACGCTCACCGCCGGGCTCGTCGACGGCCCGGCGTCGGGTGTCCTCGATCTGGATGCTGACGGCGGGTTCACGTACACGCCGCCCGCCGGCTTCCTCGGCGACGTCATGTTCACGTACGGCGCGTCCGACGGGCGCGCGACATCCCACCCGGCCACCGTGACGCTGGAGGTCCGCGACACGATCGCGCCGATGGTGACCATCAACCAGGCCGCGGGCCAGGCGGATCCGACCAGTCAGAGCCCCATCCTCTTCGATGTTCTCTTCAGCGAGGCGGTCTCCGGGTTTGAGGCCAGTGACGTCGTGCTGACCGGTTCGGCGACATCCGTCCAGGCGTCGGTCACAGGAAGCGGAGCCGCCTACAGCGTCTCCGTGGATGTCCTGGCCGGCGATGGCCAGGTGGTCGCCGGCCTCGCCCCGGGAGCGGCCCTCGACCGGGGCGGCAACCCGAGCACTGCCTCGACGAGCGCCGACGACTCGGTGACCATCGACCGCACCAACGGGACGCTCAGCCTGAGCCTCCATCCTCTCCAGCTCAGCCCGGTTCGTGAGGGCCTCGGGCTGCTGTTCCTCGCCCGGTTCAGCGAGCCCCCCGTTCACTTCGGTCCCGAGGACGTCGGCGCCGGATTCCTGACGGGCGCCGGTGACCTGCGCGTCTCGAACGTCTTTCCCGAAAATGCCGAGCTCTTCGGCCCCAACGCTTTTCGCATTCTCGTCGCCGTCTCGTACGGAGAGGGAACCGTGAGTCGAGAAATTCCACCCGGGGCGGTGCTGGACCGAGTGGGCTATCCGTTCATCAGAATCCCGCCCGACCCGTTCGCGGCTCCCCAGGTGATCATCGATCGGACGGCGCCCTCGGTGACGATCGAGCAGGCGTCCGGGCAAGCCGATCCCACCTCGCAGGGCCCGATCGAGTTCACGATCGGCTTCAACGAGCCCGTGTTCGGTCTGACCGCCGCGGACCTGGTCCTGGGCGGCAGCGCCACGGCACAGGTCGCTGACGTCACCGGCACGGGCGCTGACTACGTCGTGCGGGTTGACCCGACCAGCCAGGGCACGGTCAGCGCCAGCCTGCCCGCGGGGGCAGCCTCCGACCTGGCCGGTAACCCCAGTGCCGCCTCGACGAGCACAGACAACACGGTGACCTTCGCGCCGACGCCCGTCGCGGCCGCCTCGATCGCCGACGCGACGCCGGTCGTCGAAGGTGACACCGGCACGAAGACGATGCGCTTCACGCTCACGCGAACCGGTTCGCTGGCGCAGGCGGCGACGGTCCGGTGGCACACCGAGGACGGCACGGCGATCGCCGGTGAGGACTACGAGGCCCGCCTGAACCGAACCGTTCGCTTTGCGGCCGGCGCCGCGACGGCGACCGTCTCGGTGCCGGTCGTCGGCGACCGCATCGGCGAGGAGGACGAGACGCTCCGCGTCGTGCTCGACAGCTCGACCGGGGCGCCTATCGGGGACGGAGAGGCCGTCGGCACGATCGTTCACAATGACCCGCCGAGCCTGACGATCGCCGACGCTGCCGTCGCCGAGGGCCGGAGCGGCACGAAGTCGCTGAAGTTCGCGGTCAGGCTGTCGCGGCGATGGAACGCGCCCGTCACGGTGCAGTGGCGGACCGAGGACCTCACCGCGACCGCGGGGAGCGACTACGCGGGCGCGTCGGGAACCGTGACCATCGAGCCCGGAGCTGCGCCCCCACGGCCGTGAGCGTGCCGGCGGTCACGATCAACGGCGACCGGGTCGTGGAGCCGGACGAGACCCTGCGGGTCGTCTTGAGCGCGCCGAGCGGGGCGGAGATCATCGACGGCGAGGCCATCGGGACGATCCGCAACGACGACTGACCACTCCGAGGGCCCGCGCTCGCCCTGCGCGGGCCCTCGGGCCGGGCTGCGTGAAAGCGTCACTCCTTCCTGCGTGAAAGTAGCAGCGCAGGCTGCGTGAAAGTAGCAGTCACAACTGCGTGAGAGTGGTACTGTCCTCGGGCGATGGTCGATTACGTTCCGCGGGTCGTTGACCCCCTGCTCGCCGAGATGCTCGCCGAGCACCCCGCCGTTCTCCTGACCGGCCCGCGTGCGTGCGGGAAGACGACCTCCGCGATGCGTCTCGCCGGCGCCACGGTGCGTCTCGACGTCCCGGCGCGCGCCGCGGCCTTCGAGGCCGACCCCGACGCCGCGCTTCGCGGGCTGACCGATGTCCCGATCCTGCTCGACGAGTGGCAGGAGGTTCCGGAGATCGTCGGGGCCGTGAAGCGTGCCGTTTATGCTGATGGGACGGCCGGCCGGTTCATCCTCTCGGGGTCGGTCCGCGCACCGCTCGGCCGGGCGACGCGGCCCGGCACCGGACGACTCGTCGGGCTTGCCATGACGACCCTGTCGGTGCGCGAGCGACTCCGCAGGAGCGTGGGAAGCCCCCTGCTCACGCGGCTGGCGGCGGGAGACGAGGTCGGCGCGCCGGCAGAGGCGCCGGACCTCGCGGGTATGTGGACCTCGCGCTCGGGGGAGGCTTCCCCGAGCCCGTGCTGTCCCTGAGCGAACGAGGGCGGCGACGGTGGTACGGCGGCTACGTCGAGCAGCTCCTCGGTCGCGACCTCGCCTCCCTGGAGTTCTACGCGGACACGCCACGGCTCGCCTCCTATCCGCGGGCCTACGCGCTCGGCACAGCCGGCGTCAGCTACCACGCGACCATCTTCCGGGCGGCCGGCGTCAATCGCCGCACCGCCGAGCGGTACGAGGGGCTGCTGGAGGCACTCTTCCTCGTCGAGTCGATCCCGGCCTGGACGACCAATCGGTTGAAGCGGCTCGTACTGCAGCCGAAGCGCGTCGTCCTTGACACCGGGCTGTGGGGCTCGATCATCGGCGTGACCGCAGCCGATGTGCTCGCCGACGGCGATCTTCTCGGACGCCTGCTCGAGACGTTCGTCGTCGCGCAGCTTCGTGCCGATCTCCCGCGCGCGCCCGGGGTCCGCCTCCATCACCTGAGGACCGAGGCCGGCCGACACGAGGTGGACCTGGTCGCCGAGTCGGGCGCCGGCAGGGTCATCGGCATCGAGGTCAAGGCGACCGCGGCCCCGCGGCCCGATGACGCGCGGCATCTCGCCTGGTTGCGCGATCACCTGGACCAGCGCTTCGTCCTGGGCGTCGTGCTCCACACCGGCCCGTCGGCCTACGGGCTCGGGGACCGACTGGTCGCGCTCCCCATCTGCGCGCTGTGGGGCTGAGGGACACCCACCCGGCGGGCCCGCGTACGGCGCCGGACGCGGGCCCTGGGTGGGGGATTCAGGTCAGGCGCACGCGGGCCCGGAAGGGGCCCTTGGGGTCGTCGGTCACGCGCTCGATCGTCGCGGCGCGGCCCGGTCGGGCCGTCGCGCGAGGGCGGCCTCGATGGCCGGGCGCAGGGCGTCGAGGGTCGCGTCCTCGTTGGGGGCGTCGAGGCGGTCGGTGACGCGCAGCAGGATCTCGTCGCGGCCGAGGCGCAGGCCGTTGGCGGCGGGGTCGGCCTCGATGGCCTCGGCCATCGCGTCGGCGGCGGCGATGGCGGCGGCGAAGCGGTCCTCGAGGGTGCCCGCGGACTCGCGCTTGCGCTGGTAGAGGACGCCGGGGCGCCCCTCGCCCAGGTCGAGCGCGCGGTCGGCCTCGTGGCCGATCAGCATCACGCCCGGGCCGTCCGGGACGTGGCCGTAGTCGGCGACGTCGATCGGGAGGCCGTCGAGGTCGCCGCCCTGGATCCAGCCGTGGAAGAGCGGGATGAACGCCGGCAGGTCGAGCGCCTCGGGGTTGTCGGCGTAGAGCTTGGCCCCGATGCGGACGACGCCGGTCGGCGGTGGCGGTCCCCACGGCTAGACCAGCGCCGACTGCGCGCCGGCCTCGCGGATCTCGAAGGCGTGGACCGCGTCGATGAAGAGCTGGGCCTCCTCGACCAGCACCCGGGTGGCCTCCTGCTCGTGCGCGGCCGGCGGGCCGGCCTCGTGGCGGTCGAACAGGGGGCGGGCGAAGCGGCCCTTGGCGAAGCGGTCGAAGAAGCGCTCGGTGTCGTAGAAGCGCTCGCGGAACTCGTCGACGATCGCGTCGGGCTCGAGGGGGACGTTGGGGTTCTCGGTGCGCACCAGCGCCCGGGCGCCCGCGACCATGGCCGCGTAGGCCCGCTCGTCGGCCCGGGCGAGGTCGCCGTCCTCCAGCGCCACCTGGGCGTCGAAGGCGATGCTCTCGGCCTGGGTCAGCTCGAGCTCGGTCTTGGAGATGACCTCGCCGGCGCACTCGCCCACGCCGAGGTCGCCCATGGTGAAGACGCGCGCGTCGCCCCAGTCGGTGTAGTAGGACGGGTCGTCCTCGCGCGGCGGCACGGTCTTGAGCTCGGACACCAGCGCGCCCAGCTCCACCTTCCCGAGCCGGGCGATGAAGTCCTGGAAGGTCTCCTCGCCGTCGCGCTCGGCGACGAAGCGGGTCGTGATGACGTTGACGACCTCGGGGATGCGCCTGCTGGGCACCGCGCCGATGGCCAGGCCGTAGGAGCCGGCGTTCTCGCGCCAGCGCCCGCCCAGCACGACCTGGAAGTGGGGCACCGTGACGCCGTCGATCTTGCGGCTGTTGCCGAAGAAGCCGATGTCGGCCACGTGGTGCTGGCCGCAGGAGTTGAAGCAGCCGCTCACCTTGATGCGCAGCCCGCGGACGGCCTCGTCGAGCTCGAACTGGCGGGCGCCCAGGCGGGTGCGCAGCTCCCCGGCGAGGCCGCGCGAGGAGGCGATGCCGAGCTTGCAGGTGTCGGTGCCCGGGCACGCGGTCACGTCCACGATCGTCCCGGCGCCGGGCGCGGCCAGGCCGATCGCGAGCAGGTCGGCATACAGGGCGGGGAGGTCGCCCTCGGCCACCCAGCGGAGGACGATGTTCTGCTCGACCGTCGTGCGCACCGCGTCGCCGACGTAGCGCCGCGCCACCTCGGCCAGCGCCCGCGTCTGCTCGGAGCTGATGTCGCCGAGCGGCAGGGCCACCGTCGCGACGGCGTAGCCGGGCTGGCGCTGCGCGGTAGACGTTGGTGCGCAGCCACTGGAGGTAGCCCTCGGAGTGGCCGGCGCCGTTGGACGAGACCGGCACCGCCTCGCGCACGGGCGACTCGTCGAAGTCGCCGACGTGCGGCAGGTAGGCGGTCCAGCGGTCGTCGTCGGGCAGGCCGGCGCGCTCCTCGTCGACCAGGCGCCGGAACTCGTCGATGCCGAGCTTGGCGACCAGGAACTTGATGCGGGCGCGGTTGCGGTTCTGCTTCTCGCCCAGCCGGGCGAAGACGCGCGCGATGGCCTGGGCGGTGGGCAGCAGCTCCTCGACCGGGTGGTCCTCGTAGAGCAGCTTGGCCTGGTGGGGCATGGCGCCGAGGCCCCCGCCGACGTAGATCTCGAACGCGCGCCGCTCGACGCCGTCGACCACGGTGCGCCGGGCGATGCCGCCGAGGTCGTGCATCATCACCAGCCCGCAGGCCTCGCCGGCGCAGCCCGAGAAGGCGAGCTTGAACTTGCGCCCGAAGTCCTGGCTGTCGGGGTGGCCGAGCAGGAAGCGGAAGAGGGCGGCGGCGTAGGGCGTGACGTCGAACGCCTCGGTGTGGCAGACGCCCGCCAGCGGGCAGGCGGTGAGGTTGCGCACCGAGTTGCCGCAGGCCTCGCGGGTGGTGATGCCGACCGCCGCCAGCCGCCGCATCAGGTCGGGCGTGTCGTCGATGTGGACGTAGTGCAGCTGGATGTCCTGCCGCGTGGTGATGTGGAGGATCCCGTCCGAGTACTCCTCCGCCAGCTCGGCGACGACCTCGAGCTGCTCGGGGGTGATGCCGCCGTAGGGCACCTTGATGCGCACCATCCCGGGCGCGTCCCAGAGGGTCTCGGGACCCTTGGTGAGCTCGCCGGAGGGGAAGTCGAGCTCCCGCGAGGCGACGCCGTCGTGGCGCTGGCCGTTGTCGTAGCGCTGGCCGTAGACGCCGCGGCGCAGGCGGGTCTCGGCGAAGACGCGGTCCTCGACCGCGCCCCGGCGGCGCAGCTCCATCTGGCCCTCGAAGATGTCGATCTCCTCGGCCAGATCGGGCGGCATCCTGTCGAGGAGCCGCTCTCTCCACTCGGTCGCGCTCATGTCCCACCCGACGGTCGCGGTGCCGATCCGCCGGGAAAATAACAGAAAACCGGGGGCTATTCCTCGTTTGAGGCGGCGTCCTCCAGCTCGCCGTGCGCGACCTGGGCCAGCGCGCGGACGATCTGCACGCACATCGGGTCGCTGACGGCGATCTGCACCTGGCTGCCGTCCTCGTCGTCGAACGCCAGCGTCCAGTGCGGCACCAGGCCGTCGGGCGTCTCCTGGGGCGGCGTCACCGAGACCCCCACGACGCTCGGCTGGAGGGCCCAGAAGATGCCCTCCGAGAGCCCGGCGCCCTGGGGCTGCCAGGTGCCCGCGTCCGGGATGTCCTGGCGGTACGGCTCGGCCTGGGTGAAGGCGTTCATCATGTTCTCGGCGTCGCTGGTCGCCAGCGGCAGCGTGAGCACGACGTTGGGGCCGCTCTCGAACGCCAGCAGGGCCACCGGCAGCACCGCCTCGTCGGGCGCCTCGGCGCCGTCCTCGACCTCCACCTGCACCGGCGAGCAGTCGAAGCCGGTCGCCTGGAAAGCGATCGTCTGCCTCATGGCGCCTTGCTAGCGTCAGCCGCGTGCGGCACGGAGCGACTCCTTCGGCCGGGGACGTCTCGGCGGGCATTCTCACACACGCCGGAGGGGTCGCCATCCGGGCGGTCGCGGGGCCGGTTGACCCGGTGGCGGCGCTCTCGGCGCTGGCCGGGCGGGAGCGCCCGGCGCTGGTGCGCCACGGCGGCGTGACCGTGGTGGCCGCGGACCCGGCCGAGGTCGTCGAGGGGGCCGCCGCCTGGGACGCCCTGGCCCGCCCCCCGTCCGAGGGGCCGCGGCCGCCCGGCACGGCGATGGCCGGGGGCTGGATCGGGCTGCTGTCGTACGACCTCGGCGGCACCCTCGAGCGCCTGCCGGAACCGCACCCCGACCCCGGCGGCCCGCCGGCGGCGGCGGTCGGCCGCTACGACACGGTCGCCCTGGTCGACGACGACGGCCGCTGCGCCGTCGCCTCGGCGGCCGGCGGGCGCGAGGCCGACGCCCTCGCGGCGATCGTCGCGGCCGCGCCTCCGCCGGGGCCGCTGGCGCCGACCGCGGGACGGCCGGTGGAGACGTCCCTGCCCGGCGACGCCTACCGCGCCGCCGTCGAGGCCGCCCGCGAGCTGATCCGCGCGGGCGACTGCTACCAGGTGAACCTGGCCCAGCGGCTCACCGCCCCCTGGGAGGGGCCGCCGCTGGCGCTCGCGCGCCGCCTGTGGAGCGCCGCGGGCCCGGCCGCCCGCCGCGCCTACCTGGCGCTGCCCGAGGGGGCCGTGGCCTCGGCGTCGCCGGAGCTGCTGGCGAGCCTGCGCCACGGCGTCGCGCGCAGCGCGCCGATCAAGGGGACGGCGCCGCTCGGCATGATGGACGCGCTGGCCGCCAGCGCGAAGGACCGGGCCGAGCACGTGATGATCGTCGACCTCGTGCGCAACGACCTCGGCCGGGTGGCGCGGCCGGGGGGCGTGCGGGTGGAGCGGCTCTTCGACGCGCTGCCGACCCCCTACGTGGAGCACCTGGTCAGCGAGGTCGTCGCCGACCTGCGCGCCGACGCGGGCCCCGCCGACCTGCTGCGCGCGGTGTTCCCCGGGGGCTCGGTGACCGGCTGCCCGAAGGTGCGGGCGATGGAGGTGATCCACGAGCTGGAGCCGGTGAGCCGCGGGCCGGCGTACGGGAGCGTCGTCGCCCTGGGCGCGGACGGGTCGCTGGAGGCGAGCGTCGCCATCCGCACGGCCTGGGTGGCCGGCGGGCGAGCGCGCTACTGGTGCGGCGGGGCGGTCGTCTGGGACTCCGACCCCGAGGCCGAGCGGGCCGAGGCCTGGGCCAAGGCGGCGCCGTTCCTGGCCGCGATCGGCG
This sequence comes from Miltoncostaeaceae bacterium, assembly GCA_963819845.1. Lineage (GTDB taxonomy): Bacteria > Actinomycetota > Thermoleophilia > Miltoncostaeales > Miltoncostaeaceae > DATAGF01. The sequence goes on along the minus strand of CAWFXQ010000001.1, from coordinate 48,531 downwards.
GGTGATCCGCCGCACCGTCTGGCTGGACGGCGCCGTGGTGCCCGCCGGGCGGGCCGTCCTCTCGATCGACGACCCGGCGGTGCGCTGGGGCGAGGGCCTGTTCGAGACGATGCGCGCCGAGGGCGGCCGGGTGGGGCTGCTGGAGCGGCACCTCGACCGCGTCGCGGCCTCGAGCGCCGCCCTGGGGCTGGAGCCGATGCCCACCCGCGCGCAGATGCGCGCGGCCGTCGGCGAGGCCCTGGCGGCCTCGGGCGCCGACCCGGCACGGGTGCGCCTCACCGTCAGCCCCCGGCCGACGCTGCTGGTGGAGGTCGTGCCCGAGCCGCCCCTGCCGGCCGAGCCGCCCTCGGTCACCGCGATCGGCCTGCGCGGCGCCTGGTGGCCCGGCGACCGCGCCGCCGAGCACAAGACGCTCTCCTACGCCGCCCACCGCGCGGCCCAGCGCCGGGCCGAGGCGGCGGGGGCCGACCACGCCCTGCTGCTCGACGCCGACGGGCGGCTCGGCGAGGCGGCCGTCGCCAACGTCTTCGTCGCGACGGCCGCCGGCCCGGCCACCCCGCCCGCGCGCGGCCTGCTGGCCGGCGTGGCCCGCGAGGTCGCGGTCGCGGCCGTGGGCGCGCGCGAGGAGGACCTGCCGGAGGAGGTCTGGCGGGCGGCGCCGGAGATCGTCCTGACGAACGCCGTGGCCGGGGCGCTGGCGGTGGTCGCGGTGGACGGCGAGCGCGTCGGCGACGGCCATCCGGGGACGCTCGCGCGGGCGATCGCCAGTGCGCTGCGGTCGGCCTGGGGGTAGTCTGCGCCGGGTCGAAGGGGGTGGAGGTGGCACGGAAAGCGCCGAAGGAGCTGGACCCGGACGGCCAGTACGCGCCGGCGGACCTCGTGGTGAGCACCAGCCGGCCGCGGGTCGCGGAGCACATCGAGGGCGCCGCGGAGCTGCTGCCGGCGCGCGAGGTCGTCTACCGGTTGGTGCACGACCGCGGCCCGATCTCCGTGGCCGACCTGGCCCACGAGCTGCCGGCGATCGCGCCGCGGGCGGTGCACCCGCCCTACACGGACGACCCCGAGCTCTACGTGCTGCGGCTGGTGGCCGGCACCGGCCGCGAGCTGCCGCCGCTCTGCGACCTGCAGACGATCATCCGGACGCTCGCCGAGTCGCCCGAGCCCGACCCGGACTACGGCTTCGAGGTCCGCCCCGCCTGAGCGTCAGGGCTGGGCGCCGCGGCGGGGACGCTTCTCGACGACGGTCGAGACGCGGCGGCCCAGCAGCCGCATGGCCTTCAGCCCCAGGGAGAGCTTCTCGCGGTCGTCGGTCTTGGCGATGTCGAGCCCCGAGAGCTCGGCGATCCGGTCGAGGCGGTAGCGCACCGTGTGACGGTGCGTGTAGAGCGTGCTCGCGGTGGCCGCCAGGTTGCAGTCGTGGCCGAGGTAGGTCGAGAGCGTGCCGACCAGCTCGGTCTGGTACTGCTCGTCGTAGCGCACCAGCGGCGCGATCGTCTGGTCGTAGAAGGAGCTGAGCTCCTCCGGCCGGTCGGCGAAGATCTGGAAGAGGAGCTTGTAGGTCCCGGTCTCCTCGAAGGTGACGACCTCGCCCATGCGGCCCAGCCGCTCGCCGATCGCCAGGGCGAGGCGCGACTCGTCGAGGGCGGCGCCGAGCCGCTCGGGCTCCGGCGTGAAGCGCGAGAGGGCCAGCGTGAGCACCAGGCCCGGCACCGTCTCCCGGGTCGCCGCCAGCAGGCGCTTGCCCAGCGTGAACGCCTGGGCCTCGACCTCCTCCCGGGGCGGCTCGTCGACGGCGCCGACCCCGGGGGGCAGCAGCGCCAGCAGGCGGCCCTCGTTCCAGTTGACCAGCGCCCGCGGCCAGTGCATGTCCATGGCCGCCCGCGCCTGCTGCAGGAAGCGCCGCGTGAGGCGGGGGTCGGTGATGACCCGGCCCTCGGTGTGGGGGTCCTGGAGCTTGCCGATCAGGGCCACGGCCCCGCGGGAGAGGTCGGCGCCGAGGTGGCGCGCCCGCCGCACCAGCGACTCGCGGCTCACGACCTCGCCGGCCAGGAGCTCCTCGATCAGGTCGCCGCGCAGCCGCGACTCGGTCTCGGTGCGCACCGACTCGCGGGCGCGCTCGAGGCCGTAGGCGTCGGCCAGCTCCGCCAGGGCCGCCTCGGCGGAGGGCGGCGGGGGCGACGGGACCCACGCCACCAGCACCCCGGTGGGCCCGTCGGCGCCGGTCACCACGACGCGGCTGCGGCCGGGCATCTCCTCCTGCATGAACGGCCCCACCACCGAGGCCGGGCCGTGGCCGCGGGCCCGCACGACGTCGGCCTCGAGCGCGGCCTCCTGCTCCTCGGTGAGCCCGGCGGCCCCGCGCAGGTCGAGGTACTCGTCGAGGATCGCGACCGGCGCCCCGAGGACGGCGCGCGCGGCCGCGGCCAGCCCCGGGAAACCCTGGCCCTCGATCAGCGGGGCGCGCAGGGCGGCGCGGGCCGCGCTGGCGCCCGCCAGCCCGGAGGCCTGGCCGAGGGCGGCCACCAGGTCGGCGATCACCGCCCCCCAGGACGCGCCCGGCGGCAGCACCAGGGCGGGGACGCCGATGTCGCCCGCCGGGGCCTCGCGGCAGACGACGCCCGCGCACCCGGCCGCGAGGTCGTCCGGCGGGGCGGCGGGGCAGAGCACGAGGGCGTCGGGAGCGTCCGGGGCCCCGGCGCCGGCCAGCGCGAGCCCGGACACGGGGCGGTCGAGGGCGGCCGCCGCGGGCACGCGCCGGGCGCCGGCGAGGGACGGGACCAGGGCCAGGTCGGCGAGGAGGGGGCGCCCGTCGGGCGGGGCGGCCACGGGCCGGGTGCGGGTGGTCACCGCCCCGAGGATGGGGGACCGCCCCGCCGGTTGCAAGCGCACCGCCCCCCCGGCGGCCCGGTTTATCCATGGGGCGAAACCGCGGGGCGGGCGTTTGGCCCGAAGTCACAAAGCGGCCGGGAGGGCCGCGCGCATATGATCCAGCGCTGCCACCGCCCGGAAGAGGAGGGTCGCCCGAGCCATGCCCAGAGTCCGCCAGAAGAACGTCGTCGCCGCCCAGTGGAGCCCGAACGGGTCGATCGGCACCGGCGACCTGACCGCCCCCGGCGCCGGCGTCTTCGGCGCCAACGTGTTCGGCCCCGTGGCCCAGCGCCAGCGCCTGCCCAAGGACGTCTTCCGCCGCCTCCAGGCGACGATCGAGATGGGAGAGCCGCTCGACCCCGCGCTGGCCGACCAGGTCGCCGCCGCGATGAAGGACTGGGCGCTCGAGAAGGGCGCGACCCACTACACCCACTGGTTCCAGCCGCTCACGGGCTCGACGGCCGAGAAGCACGACTCCTTCTACGGGCCGGTCGGCGACGGCACCGCCCTCGCCCAGTTCACCGGAAAGGAGCTGATCAAGGGCGAGCCCGACGCGTCGAGCTTCCCCACGGGCGGCATCCGGGTCACCTTCGAGGCGCGCGGCTACACGGCCTGGGACCCCACCAGCCCCGCCTTCATCCTCGAGAACCCGAACGGCGCGTACCTCTGCATCCCCACCGCGTTCGCGTCGTGGACCGGGGAGGCGCTCGACACCAAGATCCCGCTGCTGCGCTCGATGGAGGCGCTCAACAAGGCCGCCCTGCGGGCGCTGGCCCTCTTCGGCGGCCACCGCCCGAGCCGGGTCTTCACGACCATCGGGCCCGAGCAGGAGTACTTCCTCATCGACGAGACGTACTTCTACGAGCGCCCCGACTTGGTCAACACGGGCCGCACCCTGTTCGGCGCGAAGCCGCCCAAGGGCCACGAGCTCGACGACCACTACTTCGGCTCGATCCCCGAGCGGGTGCTGGCCTGCATGCTCGAGACCGAGCTGGAGCTGGCCAAGCTCGGCGTGCCGATCAAGACCCGCCACAACGAGGTCGCGCCGGCCCAGTACGAGGTGGCGCCGGTCTTCGAGAGCTCGAACGTCGGCACCGACCACCAGCAGCTCTGCATGCAGGTGATGCAGACGGTGGCGCGCCGCTACGACCTGGTCTGCCTGCTGCACGAGAAGCCCTTCGCCGGCGTCAACGGCTCGGGCAAGCACAACAACTGGTCGATGGGCACCGACACCGGCCTCAACCTGCTCGAGCCCGGCGACACGCCGCACGACAACCTGCAGTTCCTGTTCTTCGCCGCCGCCGTCATCGCCGCCGTGCACAAGCACCAGGGCCTGCTGCGGGCGTCGATCGCGGGCGCGGGCCAGGACCACCGCCTCGGCGCCAACGAGGCTCCGCCGGCGATCATCTCCATCTTCCTCGGCGCCGAGCTCGAGGGCGTCTTCGCCGCGATCGCCTCGGGCAAGGCCGGGGTCAGCGCCGCCGGCGAGCTGATGGGGCTCGGCACGCCCGTGCTGCCGCCGCTGCCCAAGGACTCGGGCGACCGCAACCGCACCAGCCCGTTCGCGTTCACCGGCAACAAGTTCGAGTTCCGGGCGCTCGGCTCCAGCCAGTCGCCCAGCCTGCCCAACACCGTGCTCAACACCATCGTCGCCGAGGCCGTTCGACTCGCTCTGCGAGGACCTCGAGCTCGCGATGGCCGGCACCAAGAAGAAGGCCGGCAAGACCCTCGAGGAGGCCCTGCCCGCGGTGATCGGCGCGGCCTACAAGAAGGCCTCGCCCGTCATCTTCGGCGGCGACAACTACGACGAGGGGTGGCACAAGGAGGCCGCCAAGCGCGGCCTGCTCAACCTGCGCTCGACCCCCGACGCGCTGCCGGAGCTGATCTCCGAGCAGACGGTCGCCGCCTTCAGCAACTACGGCGTGCTGGACGAGCGCGAGCTGCACGCGCGGTACGACGTGATGCTCGAGCAGTACATCATCACGGTGAACACCGAGGCCGAGACGGCCGCGGACATCGCCGCGACGATGATCCTGCCCGCTGCGGCGCGTCACATCGCCCTGCTCAAGGAGGCCGGGCTGGCCGCGCCGGCGAAGGAGGCCAGCGCCCTGGCGGGCGGCTTGGCCAAGGCCATCAAGGGCCTTCAGGACGCCAACGTTGACCACCCGGAGGGCCTCATGGAGGAGGCCGTCTACATGCGGGACACCGTCCTGCCGGCCATGGCGGAGGTGCGGCGCTTCGGCGACGTCCTCGAGCGCACGGTCGCGGACGACCTCTGGCCGCTCCCGAAGTACTCGGAGATCCTCTTCATCAAGTAGCGGGATCCCCCGCGCGGGGCGCCGGCGGGCCCGTCCCACCCTCTTGCCCGGGGTGGACGGGCCCGTCCGCGTTTTGGGAGCCTGTCCCCGGCAGGCCTGCACACGAGGAGCGGAGGAGGCGTGATGACGCGCGATGAGGTCACGACGGCCGTCGAGGAGCGGGACGTGAAGTTCATCCGGCTCTGGTTCACGGACATCCTCGGGCAGCTCAAGAGCTTCGCGATCACCAAGGAGGAGCTGGACGACGCCATGGACGGCGGGATGGGCTTCGACGGCTCCTCGATCACCGGCTTCAACGCCATCGAGGAGTCGGACATGATCGCGCTGCCCGACACGGACACGTTCACGATCCTCCCCTACCGGCCCCAGGAGCGCGCCGTCGCGCGCATGTTCTGCGACATCAAGGTGCCGGGGGGCGAGCCCTACGAGGGCGACCCGCGCTACGTCATGCGCCGGGCGCTGCAGCGCGCGAAGGACATGGGCTACGACCACTACTACCTCGGCCCGGAGCTCGAGTACTTCTACTTCCGCGGCTCCGACGCCACCGAGGTGCTGGACAAGGGCGGCTACTTCGACCTCACCACGCTCGACGAGGCCAGCGACCTGCGCCGCGACACGGTGCTGGCGCTCGAGGAGATGGGCGTCAAGGTCGAGTACTCGCACCACGAGGTGGGGCCGTCCCAGCACGAGATCGACATGCGCTTCGCCGACGGCCTGCAGATGGCCGACAACGTCATGACCTATCGCACGATCGTGAAGGAGATCGCGCACAAGAACGGCTGCTACGCGACCTTCATGCCGAAGCCGCTCTTCGGCGAGAACGGCAGCGGCATGCACGTACACCAGAGCCTGTTCCGGGGCGACAAGAACGCCTTCTTCGACCCCGACGACGAGTCCTACCTGTCGGCCGAGGCCAGGGGCTTCATCGCCGGCCTCCTGCGCCACGCGCGCGAGATCTCGTGCGTGTTCGCGCAGTGGGTCAACTCCTACAAGCGCCTGGTGCTGGGCTACGAGGCGCCGGTCTACTCGGCCTGGAGCCGGCGCAACCGCTCGGCCCTGGTGCGCGTGCCCGTGTACCACCCGGGCAAGGAGCGCGCCACCCGGGCCGAGTTCCGCTGCCCCGATCCCGCCTGCAACCCCTACCTGACCTTCGCGGCGATGCTGCACGCCGGCCTGGAGGGGATCGAGAAGGGCTACGAGCTGCCGCCGCCGATGGAGAAGAACCTCTACGACCTCACCCACGAGGAGCGCGAGCGGGCCGGCATCGAGCAGCTCCCCGAGTCGCTCGGCGAGGCGATCGAGCTGGGCGCCGCCAGCGAGCTGCTGCTCAAGTGCTTCGGCGAGCACATCCACTCGCGCTACGTCGACCTCAAGCGCGAGGAGTGGGAGGAGTACCGGGTGCAGGTGACCCCCTACGAGCTCGAGCGGTACCTGCCGCTGCTCTGACCGCGCCCGCCGACGACCTGACCCTGCCCGCCCGGGGGCCGTTCCGGCTCCCGGCGGTAGCGGTCAGCCACGGGTGGTTCCAGACCGCGCCCTTCGCGTGGGACGCGGACGAGGAGGTCCTGCGCCGGGCCGAGGCCTACGGCGACGGCCCGGTGACCCTCGCGATGCGCGACGCCCCGGGCGGGGTGCGGGTGTCGGCGTCGGCGCCGATGCCGGAGGCCGACCGGGCGCGAGCGGCGGCGCGCGTGACCCGGATGCTCCAGCTCGACGCCGACCTCTCCGGCTTCCTCGAAGCGGTCGAGGCGGTCGATCCCGCCCTCGCGCGCGACCTCGCCGCCTACGGGGGCGGGCGGATGCTCGCCGGCCCCTCGCTCTACGAGGACGTCGTGAAGGCGTTGTGCGGCACCAACACCACCTGGCGCCAGGCGGTCGCGACCATCAACCGCATCGCGGCCCTCGGCCCGGCCGGCGCCTTCCCGGAGCCGGAGGCGATCCTGGCGGCCGGCGAGGACTGGCTGCGCGAGACGGCCCGGGTCGGCTACCGGGCCGCCTCCATCGCGGCCGCCGCCCGCGCCGCCCGGGACGGGGGGCTCGACGACATCGAGGCCGACTCGGCGGCCGGCGACGGCGAGCGGGTCTACGCCCGCCTGCAGGAGCTGGCGGGGATCGGCCCGGCCACGGCCGGCTTCCTGGTGCTGCTGATGGGCCACTTCGACCGGCCCTCGGTCAACTCGGCCACGATCCGGGTGGCGACCGACGCCTGGTTCGACGGCCGCCGCCCGGCCCCGCGCGAGGTGGTCGCGCGCATCGCGCCGGCCGGGGAGTTCCAGGGGCTGGTGCTGGCGTGGTCCACCCTGCGGGCCTGGCAGCGGGCGACCGGCATCGTGCCGGAGGAGCCGGGCCCCTAGCGTCCCGCGGCCAGCGGCCGGCGCACCCGCGCCAGCAGGCCCCGCCAGCGGCGGGCGCAGGCGTCCCAGGTCTGGGCCGCGGCGAACCGCGCGCCCCGGTCGCCGAGCGTGGCCCGCAGCCCGGGGTCGGAGGCCAGCCGCGCGAGCTGGCGGGCGTACGCGCCCTCGTCGTAGAGGAGCCCGCCGCCGGAGCGCGCGCTCTGGCCCGCCAGCACCTCGGAGCGCATCGTCGCCAGCGTCGGCCGCCCGGCGCGCCAGGCCTCGAGGGCCGCCAGCGAGAGGCTCTCGTGGGGCGAGGGCAGCACCACGACCTCGGCCGCGTCGAGGAGGTCGGCGCGGGCGCGGTCGTCGACGAAGCCGGTGGTCGCCACCCAGCGCGGCAGGCGCAGGCCGCCGGCCGCGCGGCCGGCCAGCACCAGCCCGAGCGTCCCGCCGGCGCGCCGGTAGGCCTCGTGGGCCCGCACGAGGGCGTCGACGCCCTTGGCCGGATCGACCCGGCCGACGTAGAGGGCGAAGCGCGCCGGCAGGCCGGGGACGGCCGCGCGGGCCCGGGCGCCGTCGCCGGGCGCGGCGGGGTCGAGGCCGGCCCCGACGATCGCCTCGGGGCGGTCCCCGACCCCGTGCAGGTCGTTGACCAGGCGGCGCTCCTCGGGGGTCATGAACGCCATCCCCGCCGCCGACCGCACCACCGCCCGCGTGATCCCGAAGCGCAGCATCGGCTCGTCGTGGGCCAGCGGCACGAGCACCGACCGCCCGGGCGCCAGCCCGGCCGCCAGCTGGGTGGTGGCGTAGAGGTAGGTCCACAGCGCCACGGCCTCGTAGCGCCCGTCCGCGGCGGCGAGCGCCCCCAGCAGCCCGGGCGCCACCGGGCCCTGCGCGCGCGCCCAGTCGCGCTCCGCCTCGGGGCTCCCGCCACCGAGGGCCAGCGACCGCGCCAGATCGGCCGACCGGGCGGGATCGGGCCGCTCGGCGGCGAAGCGGTGCACGGCCACCGGCCCGTCGCGGGAGACGCCCTCGCGGTAGTGCGGCGTCCAGTGGAGGTAGTCGCGAGCGGTCGTGGTGTAGACGTCGACCGCGTCGCCGCGGGCCGCGAGCGCGTGCGCCGTGGCGCGGCAGAGGGCCTCGGCGCCGCCGGCGACCTCCTCCCCGTACCGCTGGACCACGAACGCCAGCCGCACGGCTCAGCCGCGCCGCTCGCGCTCCAGGGCGTCCACGCGCGCCGACAGGCGCTCGATCTCGGCGCGCTGGCGATGGCGGTCGCGCTCGAGCTGGCCGATGAGCTCGGCGAGCGAGGGCGCGAGCAGCCGCAGGACGGCCCGCCGGCTCCCCGAGACCAGTGCCCGCGCGGGGCCGCGCCGGGCCGACGGGGCGGGCTCGCCGATCCGCAGCGGCGGCAGCGGCGCCTCGGCGCCGTCGCGGCTGAGGCGCAGCAGCAGCTCGTCGGGGTCGGGGCCGGGCTCGGTCAGTAGGCGCCCCTACGCCCCAGCACCACCGGGATGGTGCGGGCGATGATGGTCAGGTCGAGCCAGATCGACCAGGTCTCGATGTAGTAGAAGTCGAGCCGCACGAGCTCGTCGAACGAGAGCTCGCTGCGGCCGCTCACCTGCCAGAGGCCGGTGAGGCCGGGCAGCACCAGGTAGCGCTTGCGGTGCAGGTCGTCGAGCCGCTCGTAGTCGCGGATCGGCAGGGGGCGCGGCCCCACCAGCGACATGTCGCCGCGCAGCACGTTCCAGAGCTGCGGCAGCTCGTCGATGGAGTAGCGGCGCAGGGCGCGGCCCACCCGGGTGATGCGCGGGTCGTCGCGGATCTTGAAGATCGCGCCGCTCGCCTCGTTGCGGTCCTCGAGCGCGGCCTGCTCGACCTCGGCGCCGACCCCCATCGTGCGCAGCTTGAAGCAGGTGAAGGTCGACTCCTCCACGCCGACCCGGCGGCTGCGGTGGATCACCGGGCCCCGGTCGTCCAGCTTGATGGCCAGCGCGGCGATGCCGATCACCGGGGCCGCCACGAGGCCGATCAGCGACCCCACGACGATGTCGAAGGCCCGCTTGGCGAGGAACGCGGCGCCCCCGAGCACCGGCGGGCGCAGCTCGAACAGCGGCAGGCCGGGGGCCGGAACGGCCTGCACGGCGTGGGACAGCAGCTCGACCGTGGTCGGAGCCAGGCGCACCGGCAGGCCGCGGCGGCGGCAGACCTCCAGCAGCTCCAGCACCGGGGCGTCGTCGCCCGACCAGCCGGTGAGGATGACCTCGTCGACCTCGGCCGGGTCGAGGGCCGCGCGCAGGCGGGCGGCCTGGCCGGCGGCGTCGTCGCGGCCGAGCCCGGCGACGAGCTGCTCGCGGCCGACCACCCGGTAGGGCACGCCCTGGCGGGCGTCCGACCGCTCCAGGCTCTCGGCGATCGTGGCCACGAGCGCCGGCGCGCCCACCAGCAGCGCGCGCCGCTCGAAGTGGAGGGCGTCGAGCACGAGCGCCGTGACGCTGCCGTAGCTCGCGCGCAGCGCGAGCACGCCCGCGCCGACCAGGATCCACGACGAGTAGAAGATGTAGTAGGTGTCGAAGCGCCACCCGGCGATCAGCACCACGGCCAGGACGATCACGGTGGTCAGCGTCACCGCCGACAGGATCCGCGCCGCGCCCCCGCGCTGCTCGCGGGGCGCGTAGAGGCGGTTCATGGCGAAGACCAGGATCATCGTGGTCGCGGCCACCGGCAGCGCCTTCTGCTCGACGGCCCAGATGGCGCCGGCGTCGACCGGGTCGCCGCGCACCCAGAGCTTGAGCGCGAGGGCGGCGTAGATGCCGGCGAAGCACGCCGTCACGTCGATGGCCACCAGCACCGCCACCGAGAGCAGCCGGCGCACGGCGGCCGTCCCCGCCGGCCCGGCCAGCAACGGCAGGAAGCGGGCGTCGCGGCGCACCGAGCCGCGCTCGTGCGGGGCGGCGGGCTGGGCCGTCCCGGAGGACGACGGCGGGCTCGGCCGGGTCGTCACCGGCGCCCCCCGGGCGCGCGGGACGCCGCGGCGACCCCGGTCGTCAGCGCCCTTCCCTGGCGTCGCGCCACGCTCACGCCCGCGATCGTACTGCCGCGGAGGCCTGCGCGGGGCGGGTGGCGGGTGGCGGACGGGCCCACCCCGGGGTCCTTCGCCCCCGGAGCGCGCCGTCCTGGCGGTCAGGCCGGCTTTCGCAACCGCAGGTAGACGACTCCGTGGCGGCCCGCGGGCACGTCGCCGGGCCCCCCGACGCGCGCGAAGTTGCGCGCGCAGACCAGCGGCAGCAGGCCCCCCGCGGCGAAGGACGCCGGCCGCGCCGCGAAGAAGCGCGCGTGGACCGGCCGCCGCTCGATCACGTACTCCTCGGCGGCGACCTCCCAGGGGAGGCCGAGCAGCCGCTCCCGCAGGGTGCCCGCGGAGTACCGCCGCTCGAAGAAGTGCCGCCCGGGCGCCTCCCCCTGGGCGCCGTGGCCGTACACCGGCCGCTCCACCAGGACGTCGTGCGCGCGGGCGGCCACGTTGGTGGTCAGGTGGAGGACGCCGCCCGGCCGCAGGACGCGCCAGACCTCGGCCATCGCCGCCGCGTCGCCGTCGCCGGCGACGTGCTCGATCACCGACACGCACGCGGCCGCGTCGAAGGCCCCCTCGCCGAACGACAGCGCCCGGGCGTCCTCGACCCGCAGGTCGAGGGCCGGGTCGAGGTCGCGCCAGCGCGCGATCTCGTCGGGGAGGATGTCGACCGCCACCCACCGGCCGCGCCCCTGGCGCCGCAGGAGGCTCGCCAGGAGCTTGGGGCTCGCGACGTCGAGGCAGTCGCCCGCGAAGGGCTCGGCCGCGACCCGCGCGAGCTCGAAGTAGCGCCACGGCTCGAGCGGGACGAGCATGCGGTAGAGGCCGTCGCGCGCGTGGGGCCAGCCGCCCCCGCGCAGGCCCCGCGCCGCCCAGGCCGCCCCGACGCGGTAGCTCTGCGCCACCAGCGGGGCCCAGGGCCCCGCCGGGGCGGTCCGCCCCGCCGCGCTCACCCGCGGAGGGCCTGCCGGTAGACGTCGCGCGTCGCCGTCGCCGAGGCCGGCCACGAGTAGCGGGCCGCCTCGGCCCGGCCCTCCTCGCCCCGCCGCGCCAGCGCCTCGCGGTCGGCGAGCGCCTCGCCGAGCGCCCGCGCGATCCCCTCCGGGGTCACGTCGTCCAGGAAGATCGCCGCGCGGCCGCCGACCTCCACCAGCGCGGAGTTGCGGGCGCAGAGCACCGGGCAGCCCGCCGCCATCGCCTCGACGACGGGCAGCCCGAACCCCTCGTACGCCGACGGATAGGCGAGCAGCGTCGCGCGCCGGTAGAGGTCGAGCACCTCCTCGCGCCGCACGAACCCCCGGATCTCGCACCCCGGGCCGGCGGCCGCCCGGACCCGCGCCTCGTCGCCCCCCGACCCGCCGACGATCACGAGGCGGCACGGGGGCGGGTCGGCCGGCGCCGCGGCGGCGTAGAGGGCGTGGCCGGCCGCCAGCTCGGCGATCCGCTTGCGCTCCTCGAGCACCCCGACGCTGAGGATGAAGGGCTCGCGCGGGCGGGGCGGCCGGGTGTCGGGGTCGACCCCGTTGGGGACCACCCTCAGCCGCTCCGGCGGCACGGCGTAGATCTCCCGCAGGTCGCGCGACGTCAACTCGGACACGGCGATGACGCGCGCGGCGCGGCGCACCGACCGGCGGGCCGACCGCCGCGCGTAGCTGCGGAAGTCCTCGGGGAAGGCCTCGGGCACCCGCTCCCACGCGAGGTCGTGCATCGTCACCACCATCGGGCAGGGGCACCACCAGGGCCCGAAGGCGGCCGGGGGCGTGAAGGACCGCCGCCCTGCGGCGCCAGGCGATCAGCGGCAGCAGGACGTGGAGCCAGAGCACGTCCAGGAACAGGTTCCCCCAGGAGGTGAGCCGCCCCCGGCGGGGCAGGCCCGGCGGGCCGAAGACCCACTCGATCCGCAGGTCGGAGGCCGGCTTGCGCTCCATGGCGGACCGCAGCTCGAGCACGTAGGTGGCGATGCCCGTCCGCCGCCGGCGGGCCATCCGGCCGTCGACCAGCACCAGGGGCGGGCGATCCGACCGGGCCTGGGCCCGGGCGGCCCGGCGGCCCCGCAGGCGCCGTCGTCGTGCGGTCATGGAGCGAGTCCTCCGGCGTGGATCTGGCTCGGTGAGACGCCGCCGCCGGCACGAGCCCGACCATCCCGGTCACGCTGCCGCCCGCGTGCGACGGCTGACGATCGACGCCGCGAGGGAGCCTACAGGCAGCCCGTCGGCCTCGGCCGCGCGCAGTGCCGCGCGCGGCGTGCGGGCCAGGCCGAGGCCCAGCCGCAGCCCCGCGTCGGTCGCGGCCAGCCACTCGTTGGCGCAGTCGCAGTGGACGAGCACGGCCCCGTCTCCCGCCGACAGCAGCTCCCGGACCGCATCCACCGCGCGCGGGAGCTCCTCGCGGGCCTGGCCGGGATCCTTGAGCGGATGCCAGCGGACGACGAAGCCGTCCGCGGCGTACTCGGCGAGGCCGTGCCGGCTGCGCATGCACGAGACCACGGCCCCGACGCCCTGGCCGCGCCACCACGCCTGCTCGGCGACCCGCCGCTCCCGCCGGTGGTTGCGGCCGCAGCCCCCGGGGCGCCCCCCGACGGCCAGCCGCCCGGGGATGATCCATGCGTACGTGCGCGGCTCGGCGGGCTCCGACGCCCTCTCCCTGCTCGGTGACATGGAGGGAGGATGCGCCCGAACGGTGTGACGGCTCCAGACCCGGGCGTCACGGGAGCGCGCCGCCTATGCGCCGTCCGCGGTCACGCCTCGTCGGCGTGTGCCCGCTCGCGCAGCCAGCCCGGCACCGGGACCGTCTCGCGGGTCGCCCGGTTGACGCACACGTGCACGAGCTCCCCGCGCGCGACGACCTCGGCCGCGCGCGCGAACTCGTGGCGGCTGCGGAAGGACGTCCTTCCGATCCCCCCGACCGTCGTGGTCAGGACGATCTCGTCGTCGAGCATGATGCGGCCGAGGAACGCGCAGCGGCTGTCGACGATCGGGATGCCCGGCCCCTCCTCGAGGATCCGCGTGAAGGGCCGGCCGATCTCGGCGAGCCACTCGGAGAGGCCGCGGTCCATCCAGCGGTAGATGGCCGTGAAGTGGATCTGGCTCGCGTCCACCTCGGACATGACGACGCGGAACGCCTGCGTGTGCACGTGGGGCGCCATGGGCGCGCGGAAGCCTACCTGCCGCGCCTGTTTCTCCCGCAAATAGCGAGCTTCCAACCTGGCGTCCGGCGGGCGTGAGGGGGTGGAAGCGGGCGGGCCGGACCCTCTGAGGGGGCGCCTCACCGAAAGGCCAGTCTTCGCGCCGCGACCTGGAGCCGCCCCCGGGTCTGATGGTACTTTTTAAGACCTTTGCCCGTCACCGACCCCCCACCCGCCACTCCCACCGCCGACCAGCGCCGCGCGGCCGCCTGCCTCGCGATGACCAAGGCCCCCGGGCTGATCCGCTTCGCGGAGGCGACGCCCCGGCGCGGTAGCCTTCCCGTCGCAACGGATCAGCGCCCTCGCCGTCACCCCGCGTCCGGCTGGTATCGGGTGGCCCGCTTCGCCAACTCCCGGGCGACGGTACCTGGGCTACCGGAGGCCGAGAGCTACGGCTTCGACCTCCGAGTCCTTCCTCGCCGGACTCTTAGCGCGGGCGCGGCCGACGATAGCGCCGCCGCTACGGCGAGCCGCTCGTCGTCGAGGACCGCTCGGCCCCGCCGGTCGAGGAGCGGGGAGCCGATCGGCGCGATCCGGTACTCGGGTCATGCCGGGCGCGTCCTCCCGGTTCGTAGGCGCGCACCGCGCTGCGGTGCGCGCCGCGGCGGGGGAGGGGGCGAGCGACCGGCGGGGGAGGCCTTTATGCCCGGCGGCCGCTTCTGAGGTAGGCGCTTTCTACGGGCGAGCGTGAACAGTGAGCCGGTAGTCGGCGACGCCGCCGCGCGCGGCCGGCTGCGGCTCGGTCCTGTTGACGCCGTCCACGGTGCGGAAACCGGCCGCCCGGCAGAGGCCGAGCAGCGCCCGTTCGGTCGGCACGAACCAAACGCTCGGGTCGCCGTTGATCTCGTCGCGCTCGGCGAACTCGATCAGCGGCGCATCGCTAGCGACGTCGATCGCCGCGCTCTCGATCACGGCCAGTTCGCCGGTGAGCGAGCACGCGCTCGAGCCCGCGCAGCGGCTCGCGCAGGTGATAGAGCACGCCGAGGAAGAGGACGACGTCGAAGCGGCCGAGCTCGAGCGTGTCGAGGACGTCGGCGACGACCGCCTCGACGCTCGCTGCGGAGCTCGGCGGCGCGCGTAGTCGAAGCTGCGCCGGCCCGGCAGCGCCTCGAGGTCCCAGTACCGGCCGCCGGGCCCCCAGTCTGGCCGGGGCAGGCCGCGAGCGTCGGCGTCGGCGGCTTCGCGCCAGTAGTCGCCGGCGTGGCTGAAGTCGAGCGCCCAGGCGAACGAGTCGAGCGCGACGACCCGGGCGGCTCCTTCGGCCTCGGCGCGGAACGAGAAGTAGCCGTCCCAGGCGCCGAGGTCGAGGACCGTCTTGCCGGCGAGCGGCGGCAGCGCGAGCGAGCGCCACTGCTGCTCGAGCAGCTCGGCGCTCTTCTCGCCGGGTGTCACGGGCCGTTGGGCAACCGGATCGAGTGCCACCAGTAGCGGCCCGCGTCGTCGATCGCCACGCGGGCAGCCTACGCTTACGCGACGGGTTACCTCACCCGGACGGGCTGGGCAACGAGCCGGCGGTCCCTGATGCATTTCGTGAAGCGCCCCCCCATTTTCTTAGGGAGGAAATCGGCCGAACAGGGCTCTGGCCGGGCACAACTCCCCCCCGACCCGCGCTCGCGTCACAATGGCGCCATGCCGTTCATGTGCGTGGGCTGCGGGGTCTATCTGGCCGACTTCGGGGGAGGCGGGACGGTCCACTGCCCGAGAGATGCGCAGAGCGGGCGGCCGAGGCCGAGGAGAGGGCAGAACGGAAGGCCCGCGTAGTCGGCCGTCAGCCGCTGATCTGTGAGGGGTGCGGCCAGCCCTTCCTGGCGACCCGGTTGGGCCACCGGCGGGCGCCGGCCCGGGGCGCGACGCTCGCGGGCCGACGTTGACCGCATGGCCATGGGGCTCGCCGTGCTGCTGCACGAGAGCCTGCACGCCACCGGGCCGACGGCGGCCGAGGACGTGGCCGGCACGCGCTCGGGGCGCGCCTTCGAGGAGGGCGTCACCGAGGCCGCGACCCTCGACCTGCTGGGCCCCCTGGCCGCCGGGCTCGACCTGCCCGCGCCGCTGCGCCGGCGCCTGGTGGCCGCCGCCGGGCGCTACCGCGCCGCCTACCCGGCCGAGGTCGCCTGGGTCCGCCGCCTGTCGGCGCGCGCCACCGGGTCGGCGCGGGGCTCGCCGAGGGCGCGGGCCTGGCGGGTGCGCGCCGCCGACACCTGGGGCGCCGGCCGCTGGGCCCGGCTGGCGGCCGCGACCGGGATCGGCGAGGACGCACTGCGCGCGTCGGCGCCCGGCGGGCGGCGTCAGGTCACCGCGTCTCCGCAGACGACCACCATCTCGACCCCCGCGTCGAGGCTCTCGATGCCGAAGCCCGCGACGGGGAGCAGCCGCTCCACCTCCTGGGGTGTGTAGAAGCGGGCGCGGGCGCGGGTTCCCGACCTCGCCGCCGTCGACGTAGGCCAGGAAGGAGTCGAGGTAGGTGTCGGAGAGGATGTTCGGGAAGGTCAGGTACGCCCGGCCCCCCGGGCGGACGATGCGCCGCAGGTCGCGCAGCAGCGCGAAGGCGTCCTCCCGCTCGAGGTGCTGGAGCGTGAGCAGCGAGTAGGCGAGATCGACCGAGTCGTCGGGGAGCGCCGGGACGCTCGTGCCCTCGCTGCGCGCGAAGCGGACGTCGCCGGCGCCGGCCAGCCGCCGCCGCGCGTGGCCGAGCATCACCTCGGAGGCGTTGACCGCCCAGAGCGTGCCGCACATCGGCGCGACGTAGCGCGCGACCCGGCCGATGCCGCAGCCCAGGTCCATGACCACGGCGTCGGCGGACGAGGAACGCGCGCGATGCGGTCGGCGTCCTCGCGGCCCGGCCCGCTCGAAGGCCTCGGGGTCGGACTCGTTGAGGATCGCCATCCGCGCCTGCTCCTCGTCGCCCGGCCGCCACAGGGCGCCGTAGCCCCCGGGGGGCCCGCCGTCGCCGCCGCCGCCGGCCACGCGGCGGCGCAGCCCGGACAGGCCGGCGATGCCGCGGTCGATGCAGCCGGACGCCCCGGGGCCGCTGACGATCGAGGGCGGCGCGAACGCTCAGCGGGGCGTCCCGCGCCAGGAGGGCCTGATCACTCCGAGAGGCTACAGGGGGCGGAGTAGGCTTCGCGCCCGGATGGCCGCCCCGGTCCTGCTCGACGCGACGCCGCTGGCGGACGGCCACGCCGCCCGGGGCATCGGCACCGCCGTCCGGGGGATCGTGGAGGCGCTCGGGCGCCGGGCCGAGGCCGAGCGGCCGGCGCTGCTGGTGCGCCGGGGCCAGGCCGCGCACCCGGGGTTCGCGGCGCACGAGGTCTCCTGGCCGCGCTGGCCCCTGCACCGGCTGCCCGACCCCTGGCCCGCCGTGACCGGGGAGCGCCTGGCCCGGCGGCTGGCCGGCGGCGGGGTGTTCCACGCCCTGCAGCCGGCCCTGGTGCCCCCGGGGCCGACGGTGGTGACCTGCCACGACCTGATCCCCGCCTGCTTCCCCGCCGACTACCTGGCCGGCCCCGGCCGCGCCGGCCAGGCCGCCGCCTACCGGCGCTACCTGCGCCGCCTGCGCGGGGCGCGCCTGGTGCTGGCGCCGTCGCGCGAGACGGCGGCCGATCTCGCGCGCCTCGGGGGCGTGGACCCGGGCCGCGTGCGCGTGGTGCCGTGGGGCGCCCCCGCACCCGTGGCCGCCGAGGGCGACCCGCCCGAGGGGGCCTACGTGCTCTACGCCGGCGCGATCGAGCCCCACAAGAACGCGGCCGTCGCCATCGACGCGATCGCGCGCGCCGAGCCCGGCGTGCGCCTGGCGATGGCGGGGCCGTGGTCGGCGCGCCGGGAGAAGCGCCTGCGCGACCGGGCGGCGTACGCGGGCGCCGGCGGGCGGGTGCTGTGGCTCGGGCTGGTCTCGCCCGGACGCCTGGCGGCGCTGCGGGCGGGGGCGGCCGCCGTGCTGGTGCCCTCGCGCAAGGAGGGGTTCGGGCTGCCGGTGCTCGAGGCGATGGCGGCCGGCGTGCCGGTGCTGGCGTCGGACACGCCGGCCCTTCGCGAGGTGGGCGGCGACGCCGCGACCTACCTGCCGCCCGACGACCCGGGGGCCTGGGCGGCCGCGATCTCGGCCGCCGCGGCGGCCGGGCCGGCGGAGCGGGCGGAGCGGGCGCGGGCGGGGCGCGGGCGGGCCGCGGCGTTCACCTGGGAGCGGACCGCCCAGGGCCTGATCGAGGCCTACCGGGACGCGGCCGCGTGACCCTGGTGGCCGACCGACTGCCACATGGTGGGCCAGAGCGGCGCGGGCGATGCCGGCAACGGCCGCTACGCGGCGGCGCTGGTGGCGGCGATGGCGGCGACCGCCGAGCCC
Organism: Miltoncostaeaceae bacterium; assembly: GCA_963819845.1. Classification (GTDB taxonomy): domain Bacteria; phylum Actinomycetota; class Thermoleophilia; order Miltoncostaeales; family Miltoncostaeaceae; genus DATAGF01. The sequence continues at coordinate 30,413 of CAWFXQ010000001.1, read as the reverse complement.
GGCGACGCCGTGGCGGCGCTGGTGGCCACGCCCGAGGGAGCCCGCCGGCTGGGCGCCGTGGCCCGGACGATCGGCGTGCCGGCGGCCGACGTCCCGCGCCTCGCCCGGGCCGCCCCGCGCGCGCTCGCCGACATCGGAGCCGACGCGGCCGTCTTCACCTACGTCGCCCCCGTGTGGAACCCGTGCCCGCTGCTGCTGGCCGTGCACGACGCGACCTTCATGACCAACCCCGAGTGGCTGGGCGCGCGGGCGCGGGCGGTGCTGCGGGGGCTGGTGCCGCGCTCGGCGCGCTCGGCGCGCGTGGTGCTGGCGCTGTCGGAGACCGCCCGGGGCGACGTGGCCCAGGCGCTGCGGATCGACCCGGGCCGGGTGCGGGTCGTGAGCCCCCACCCCGCGCCGGTCTTCGCGCCCGGCGACGGCGCGGCCGAGCGGGTGCGGGCGCGCTTCGGCGTCGAGGGGTACGTGCTGGCCGTCGGCGACCTCGGCCCGCGCAAGAACCTCGGCTCTCTCGGGGCCGCGCTGCGGAGCATGGGCGCCGACGCCCCGCCGCTGGTGCTGGCGGGCAAGCCCGGCCCCGGGGGCGGGGACATCGCGGCCGAGGCCGGCGGGCGCTGGCTCGGGCCGGTGTCCGGACGAGGACCTGGCCGACCTCTACCGGGCCGCCGCGGCGACGGCGTACCCGTCCCACTACGAGGGCTTCGGGCTGCCCGTGGTGGAGGCGATGGCCTGCGGCTGCCCCGTGGTGGCGAGCGACCGCGGGGCGATCCCCGAGGTGGCAGGCGACGCGGCCGTCCTGGTGGAGCCCGTGCCCGGGGCGATCGCCGACGGGCTGCGGCGGGCGCTCGACCCCGAGGTCGCCGCCCGGCTGCGCGCCGCCGGGCCGGCGCGGGCGGCGCGGTTCACGCAGGAGGCCATGGGGCGGGCCGCCTGGGACGCCGTGCGGGAGGCGCTGTGAGGATCGCCATGGTGGGAACCCGCGGCATCCCCGCCGCCTACAGCGGCTTCGAGACCGCCGTCGAGCACCTGGCCGCCCGCTTCGCGGCCCGCGGCCACGAGGTGACCGTCTACTGCCGCCCCCACATGACCGAGCGGCGCGCGACCCACGCCGGGGCCCGGCTGGTGCACCTGCCGACCGTGCGCAGCAAGCACCTGGACACGCTGGCGCACACGCTGGTGAGCACGGCCCACCTGGCGGCGCGCGAGCGGCCCGACGTCGCCCTCTACTTCATCGCCGGCAACGCGCCGGCCGTGCCGCTCGCGCGGCTGGCCGGGGTGCCGGCGATCCTGCAGATCGACGGCCTCGACTCGGAGCGGGCCAAGTGGTCGGCGCCGGCGCGCGCGTACATCCGCATGGCCGAGCGCCTCGCCCCCGCCGCCGCGACGCTGGCCGTGACCGACTCGGAGGCCGTCGCCGACGCCTACGAGGCGCGCACCGGGCGGCGCATCGCCTGGATCCCCTACGGCGCCGAGCTGCCCGACCCCGGCGACGCCGGCTGGTGCCGGCGGCTGGGCGTGGAGCCGGGGCGCTTCGTCCTGTTCGTCGGGCGCCTGGAGCCGGAGAACAACGCCCACCTGCTGGTGGAGGCGCACCGGCGCCTGGGGACCGACTGGCCCCTGGTGGTGGTGGGCGACGCGCCCGTACGCCGCGGAGTACATCGCGTCGCTGCACGCGGCCGCCGGCGAGGGCGTGCGCTTCCCGGGCTACGTCTTCGGCGACGGCTACCGCGAGCTGGTGCACCGCTGCGGGGTCATGTGCGTCCCCACCGAGGTGGGCGGCACCCACCCGGTGATCGTCGAGGCCATGGCCGCCGGGGCGCCGCTGCTGGTGAGCGACCACCCGCCCAACGTCGAGACGGCCGGCGACGGCGCCGCCACCTTCGCGCTGGCGGGCGGCGGGGCGGCCCTCGCCGACGCCCTCGGGGCGCTGATCGCCGACCCGCCCCGGCGCCGCGAGCTGGGCCGGCGCGCGGCCGCCCGGGCGCGTGAGCGCTACTCCTGGGACGCCTGCGCGGAGTCGTACCTGCGCCTCTGCGCGATCGTCCTCGAGCGCGGTTAGGCTGACGCGCGGATGTCCGCGCCCGACCTCTCCTCGCTGGTCTCGGTCGTCGTTCCCGTCTACAACGAGCGCGAGAACCTGGCCGAGCTGCACTCGCGCGTGACGAAGGCCGTCTCGAGCACCGGGCACCCGTTCGAGATCGTGCTGGTGGACGACGGCTCCGTGGACGGGTCGACCGAGATGATCCGGGAGCTCTCCGAGAGCGACCCGCGCGTCGTGGGCGTGCGCCTGTCGCGCAACTTCGGCCACGAGGCCGCGATCCAGGCGGGCATGCACGAGTCGCGCGGCGCAGCCGTGATCATCATGGACGCCGACCTGCAGGACTCCCCGGACGCGCTGGCCGACTTCATCCGCTGCTGGGACGAGGGCGCCGACGTCGCCTACGCCGTGCGCACCGACCGCAAGGAGTCGCGGCTGCAGCGCGCCGCCTTCTCGGGCTTCTACCGCATCGCCGCGCGCATGATGCACATCGACCTGCCCCGCGACGCCGGACCCTTCTCGCTGATGAGCCGCCGGGTGGTGGATGTGCTCTGCGCGATGGGGGAGCACAACCGCTACTTCCCCGGCCTGCGCGCCTTCGCGGGCTTCACCCAGGTGGGGGTGCCGGTCGAGCGCCACGCGCGGCTGGCCGGGGAGACCAAGTACTCGTTCGGCGTGCGCACCGGCGGCGCGATCAACGCCATCACCTCGTTCTCGAAGATCCCGCTGCGCCTCGTGACGATGCTGGGCTTCATCGCGGCGGGGATCTCGCTGCTCGGAGCCCTCTACGTGCTCTTCGGCAGCGCCTTCAGCGACGACGCCGTGCCCGGCTGGGTCTCGCTGATGACCGTCGTGCTGCTGATCTCGGGGATCCAGCTGCTGACGCTGGGCATCGTGGGCGAGTACGTCGGGAAGGTCTACGACGAGGTGCGCAACCGGCCCAAGTTCATCGTCGCCGACCGCTGGGGGCCGCCGAGGGGGCCGGAGGCCTGAGCGCGCGCCGCATGATCGCCGCCGCCTCGCACAGCTCGGCGGGCCGGTGGGCGACCGACCAGGCCTGCCGCGCCCGCGACGCGGTCGACCGCATGCTGGGGCGCGACGACCCGATGGTCCCGCCCACGCGGCTGATGTTCGACGGCCCGCGCGGCGTCGCCGCCTACCGGAGCAACGGCGCCGAGTTCCTGCGCCACTTCCGCGCCCTGGGCGGCCTCGAGCCCGGCCACGACGTCCTCGACGTGGGCTCGGGCATCGGGCGCAAGGCGATGCCGCTCACGACCTACCTGCGCCCGGACGCGCGCTACGAGGGGTTCGACATCAACCCGGTCGGGGTGCGCTGGTGCCGGGAGACGATCACGCCCCGGTACCCGAACTTCCGCTTCCAGCTCGCCGACGTCCACAACGACTACTACAACCCGGGCGGGCGACAGCGGGCCTCCGAGTACGCCTTCCCCTTCGACGACGACGCGTTCGACTTCGTCTTCCTGGGGTCGGTCTTCACCCACATGGTCCCGGCCGAGGTCGAGAACTACATCGCCCAGATCGCCCGCGTCCTGCGCCCCGGGGGGAGGATGCTGGCGACCTTCTTCCTGCTGGACCCCGTCGCGGAGGCGGGCATCGGGGCGGGCCGCGCGGTCTACGACTTCCGCTTCGCCCGCGAGGGGCACCGGGTGGTCGACGCCGACGACCCCGAGTACGCCGTCGCCTACGCGGAGGCCGACGTCCTGGCCATGCTGGCGCGGGCCGGCCTGGAGCTGGCGCCCCCGGTCCACCACGGCTCCTGGTCGGGCCGGGCCGGGGCGGAGAGCTTCCAGGACATCGTGGTCGCGTCCTACCCGTAGACGAAGGGCAGGTCGGCGGCGATCTCGCGCAGCCTCGGCGCGGCGGCGTCGCGGTCGGACACCTCCACGTCAACGTCGGGCCAGCGGATGGCGACGTCGGGGTCGTCCCAGGCGAAGCCGCGCTCGAGGTCGGGGTCGAAGTAGGACGAGCACTTGTAGACGACGTCGGCGACCTCGCTGACGACCACGAAGCCGTGGGCGAAGCCGACCGGCAGGTACACCGCCCGGAGGCCGACGTCGTCGAGGCGCACCGCGTCCCACCGGCCGTACGTCGGCGACCCGCGGCGGATGTTGACCGCCACGTCGACCACGGCCCCGCGGGCGCAGCGCACCAGCTTGGCCTGGCCTCGCCCGACCGAGAAGTGCATGCCCCGCAGCACCCCGCGGGTCGAGCGCGAGTGGTTGTCCTGCACCCACTCCTCGCGCACGCCGAACTCGGCCAGGCGCTCGGCGCGGTAGGTCTCGACGAAGAACCCGCGCCCGTCGCGGTGAACCTCGAGGCTCCAGGACCACCATGCCGGGCAGGCTCGTCGCGAGCGTCTGCATCGCCGCAACGCTACATGTGGCCCCGGCGGTACCATTCCGCGGTTGCCCGAGCTCTCCGTCGTGATCGTGTCGTACAAGTGCCGGGAGCTGCTGGCCGACTGCCTCGACAGCCTCGCGGCCCAGCGCGGGGAGGTTGACATGGAGGTCCTGGTGCTCGACAACGCCTCGGGCGACGACACCCTCGCCGCCGCCGAGGCGCACCCGTGGGCGGCCGCCGAGGCCCTGCCCGAGAACGCCGGCTTCGCGCGCGCCAACAACATCGGCTTCGCGCGCGCCGCCGGGCGCGCCGTGCTCGCCCTGAACCCCGACACGGTCGTCCCCCCCGGCGCCCTGCGCGCCTGCCTCGACGAGCTCTGGGCGCGGCCGGACGTCGGGGTGCTGACCCCGCGCCTGGTCGACCGCGACGGCCGCCTGGACCGCCGCTGCAAGCGCGGCTTCCCCACCCCGTGGTCGTCGCTCTGCTACTTCACCGGGCTCGACCGGCGGCTGACGGGCCCGCGGTTGACGCGCTACACGGCCGGCTGGCTGCCCGAGGACCGGGCCGGCGAGGTGGAGAGCGTGACCGGCGCGTTCATGCTGATGCGCGCCGACGCCCTCGACGAGGTGGGCGGGTTCGACGAGCGCTTCTTCATGTACGCCGAGGACATCGACCTGTGCCTGCGCTTCATCGAGCGCGGCTGGAAGGTGCGCTACTGGCCCGGCCTCGACGTCGTGCACGTCGGCGCGGGCTCGAACGCGAACGGCCGCCGGCCGCCGGCCGCCGACTCGGCCTACTTCCGCACCATGGCCCCGTTCATCCGCAAGCACCGCCCGGGCGCGTCGGGCGCGGCCCTCGCCGCCGGCGTCTGGGTCGTCGGCGAGGCCGCCCTGGCGGCCTCGCGGGCGCGCCGGGCGCTGGGACCGCCGCGGGGGCGGCGCGCGTGAGGATCGCCGTCGTCGTCTGCGTCTACCCCCCCTACCGCGGCGGGATCGGCCAGGCGGCCCAGCGCCAGTCGCAGCTGCTGCGCGAGCTGGGACACGAGGTCGAGGTCTTCGCGCCCGCCGGCGCGGGGACGCCGCCCGGGCGCCGAGGATCGTCGACGGCCTCCGCGTGCACCGGCTGCGGGCGCTCTGCGTCGTACGGCAACTCGGCCCTGCTGCCGCAGCTCGCGCCGCGCGGTGCGCCGGTTCGACGCCGTCTACCTCCACTACCCCTTCTTCGGCGGCGCCGAGGCCGCCGCCCTGGGGGCGGCGCTCGCGCGGGTGCCGTACGTCGCCTTCTTCCACATGGACGTGAGCGGCAGCGGCGCGCGGGGCGCCTTCCTGAGCGCCTACGAGCGCACCGCCGGGCCCCTGGTGCTGCGCGGCGCGCGCGCCGTGATGGCCAGCTCGGACGACTACTTCGCCCGCTCCAGCGCGGCGCGGCACGTCGCCGGCGTCGAGATCGTGCCCTACGGCATCGACACGGACCGCTACTCGCCGGCGCCGGTGAGCCGCGAGCGGCGCGGCGCCCTGGGGCTGCCGCCGGACACCCCGCTGATCGCCTTCGTCGGCGGGATGGATGCGCCCCACGCCTTCAAGGGCGTCCCGGAGCTGCTGCGCGCCTTCGCGGCGGCCGGGCTAGCCGGGCGGGCGCACCTCGCCCTGGTCGGCGACGGCGGGCTGCGGCCCGCCTACGAGCGCCTGGCGACGGAGCTGCGCATCGGGCCGGCCACGACCTTCCTCGGGCGGGTCGACGAGCCAGGGCTGATCGACGTGTACCGGGCGGCGGCGGCGACGGTGCTCCCGTTGACGACCCACGAGGAGGCCTTCGGGCTGGTGCTGATCGAGGGCATGGCGTGCGGCTCGCCGGCCGTCGCGTCGGCCCTGCCGGGAGTGCGCGAGGTGGTCGGCGAGGGCGACGGCGCGGGCGGGCTGCTGGTGCCGCCCGGCGACGTGGACGCCCTGGCCGCGGCGCTCGCGCGGATGGTCGACGACCCCGCCCTGCGCGACCGGCTGGCCGGCGCGGCCCTGGCCCGGGCGCGCGGGCGCTTCTCGCGGGAGGCCGAGCGCGAGCGCATCGCGGGGGTCCTCGCGCGCCGGCTGCGGCCGGCCGTGGCCGACGACTACCCGCGCGGGGGCCTGCCGCCGGCCCGGCGGGCCGCCGCCCTGCGGGACGCCGCCCGGGCCACCGGACGCCCGGCCGCCTTCGTCCGCCGCGAGCTGGCCGCGCGGGCGCGGCGCCGCGCGCCCGACGCCGCGGCCCGCGACGCGGTCGGCTCGTACCGCCTGGCCGGCGGCGGGCGAGGTGAGCCTGCGCCACGGCACCCTCGACGTGCCGCTGTTCGTCGACATCATGGTGCGCGGCGACTACGAGCCGCCCGCGGCGGTGATGGCCGGTGAGGACGGCGCGGACGCTGCGGGTGGTCGACCTCGGCGCCAACATCGGGCTGTTCGCGGCGTTCATCGCCCGGCGCATCCCGGTGGCCGACCTGGTCGCGTACGAGCCCGACGCCACCTGCCTGGACCTCCTGCGCGCCAACCTGTCGCGCACCCCCGGGCTGCCGACGTGGCGGATCGTCGAGGCGTGCGCGGGGACGGCGGCCGGCGAGGTCGCGTTCCTCGGCGGCCGGTTCCGCGAGTCGCGCGGCCGACCCGGGCGAGGCCGGCGCCGGCACGCGGGTGCCGGTGGTTGACGCCTTCCCCGACCTCCTGCGGGCCGACTGGGTGAAGATCGACATCGAGGGCGGCGAGTGGGAGATCCTCGGCGACCCCCGCCTGCGCGACCTGCCCGCCCGCGCCCTCGCCCTGGAGTACCACGCGTGGAGCTGCCCCGGCCCCGACCCGCGGGCCCTCGCCACGGAGGCGCTGCGGAGGCCGGCTTCGAGGTCTCCGCCGCCCGCGAGCACGCCCCCGGCTACGGCGAGCTCTGGGCCTGGCGGCCTACGCCCGGCTGAGCACCCAGTCGGTCATCTGGACGGTGACCGCGCGCGAGTCCCCGCCACCGATCGCGCGCGGCGCCCGGTCGCTTCGCACCCAGACGTCCGGGCGGCCCGCCGGAAGCTCCAGCCGCACCGAGACGACGCGCTCGGGTCCGACCGCGACGGTCTGAGAGCCGGACGGCCCTCGGACCGTCAGCCGGTGCCGGACCGCCGCCCTCGCTCGGCAGCGCCGCGCGCCCGGAAGGAGATCTCGTACTCCCCGGCGACACGGGTGACGATCGTCGTGCGCGCGCGCCGTGCCATCCAGCGCCAGACCCGCTCGCCGACCGGCTCGGGGTCCCACCAGCCCTCGCCTCTCGGGATCGCCACCGCGTCAGCCGGCGGCGCATCGACGCGCCAGACGGCGCTGCCGTCCGCGATTCAGGCGCACGACCTCGAAACCGGCGGGCGGTGCGGCGGGATCCGGGGGAGGGATCTGGGCTAGGGCGTACGCCCACGGATTGATCGTCACGAGGCCAACGCCCAGCGCCGCCAGCCGGTCGGGCATGCCCGGCCACCGGACGTCGCCGTTCGCGCGCATGAAGTCGTAGCCGATCTGCCCCGGCGCCAGGCTCCCGTTGGTGATCCGGTGCCCGTGGATGAGCTGGCCGTACATGTAGTAGCGCTCGACGGTTTCGTTCGGGAAACCCGGCTGCTCGTAGACGATCTCTCCCGGCCGGTTGTCGCGCAGCCACGCCCAGGTGGGCACACGGTCGGCGCTCGCGCCGTTCACCGTCAGCGGCTCGGCACTGGGGATCACCCGCGGCTCGGGCGAGCCGATGGGCAGCTCCATCGCGCTGGCGATCAGGGCGAGCGACAGGACGCAGGCTCGGAACAGCGGGGTGCGGCCGCGCATGAGGCCGGCGAGCCCGAAGGCCGCCACGACCAGGAGCACGGCCATCACGGCCGCGCTGAAGCGCGCGAACCCCCGCAGGTAGGGCAGCGCGTCGAACAGCAGCGACGACGGCATCGTGACCTCCACACCGAGGATCCGCGTGGGGCTCGCGAGGCTCACCAGCACCAGGACGGCGATGAGCGGGGCCGACGCGACCAGCGCGATGCGCACCCGTTGGGACAGCGTCCCCCAGCGGCGAACCGCGATGGCGGCGCCGAACAGGGCCAGCAACAGGGTGGCCCAGCCCACGAAGGCGGTGCGCTCGCCGCCGGGCGAGCCGAGGGAGGCCCAGGTGTCGGCGCCGACGAGGCCGCCGAAGAACGGGCTGGCGGCGTCCGGCAGGAGGTAGTCCGTGACCCGGGCGCCGTAGATCTCCAGCTCCACCGGGTCCCGGGCGAGGGTCGTGTCGATCGCGCTCTGGCTCGACGACTGGAGGATGGCGAGCGGGGCGGCGACGAGTACGAGCGCGAGCCCGGCGAGCTCGCCCAGGCGCAGCGCGCCCGCACGGACCCCGCCTGCACGGACCGTTCTGATGCCACCGACGATCCCGATCACGGCGGCGATGACGAGCCCCATCGCGCCGTAGTAGGGGTTCGTGACCCAGCACAGGCCGAGGGCGAGGATCAGCCAGAGGGCCCGCCGGCCTCCGGGCCGCTCGAGCCAGCGGAAGCCGGCCAGCAGCAACAGCGGCAGACACCAGATGTGGACGAGCGGCAGGTGCGCGACGGCGCGCAGCTGCTCGTAGGGGAAGATCATGAAGGCGACCCCGGCCCAGATCGACGCCGCGATTCCCAGGCCCAGCCAGCGGATCAGCAGGTACATGCTCGCGCCCGAGAGCGCGAGCCCGGACAGCACCAGCACGTTGTAGGCGACGATCGGCGACGTCGCCGTCGCGAGGAGCCACCCCGGCCCCAGCGTGACGAGCAGCGTGCTGTTGACCGCGGCCGGGCTCACACGGCCGAAGGGAGCGCTGATCGCCTCCTGGACGTCGGTCCCCCACAGGCGCAGCCCGTGCTCCGCGTGGTACCAGAGGTCCCACACATAGCCGCTCGAATCGCCCGCGGTCCCGGTGCCCGGGATCGAGCTGCCGAAGTGGGCGGCCAGCGGCCACGAGATGATGACCGTCAGGAGGCCGTAGAAGCCGAGGACGATCGCCGCCTCCCGCCAGGGCAGGGCGCGCGCCCGGGCGCCCGTGTCGGCGGCGGCGCCCGCGAGGTCGCCTGGCCGGGCGGTGTCCGCGTGCCTCACTGCGGCGGGCGGCGGCGGCTCGGCGCCGGGCGGTTGCGACCGGTGTTCACGCGGCGCCACCCTACCGGCTGCGCGGGCCGGCCCGGCCGCGGCCCGGTGCGCGCCCGGGGTCGGGCGGCACCGCGGCTACGATCCCGGGTCGTGCGCGTGCCGGGCCTCTCCCTCCTGCGCCATCCGGGCATGGCCGGGGGGGTCTGGGTGCTCCTGGCGCTCGTCGCCTGGAACCTCGGCAATTTCCTCTTCTTCGTCATCGCGGGACGGATCCTGGGTCCGGAGGACTATGGGCTCGTCGCCGCGCTCCTCGCCGCGACGATGATCGTGCTCGTGCCCGCGGGCGCCCTGCAGTTCGCGCTCGCCCGCCAGGAGGGGCCGGTGGCGGCCGCGGGGTCGTCCCAGGCCGGGGCGCTCTACCGCACCGCCTACCTGCGGGCGCTCTGGCTGGTGCCGGCCGGGACGGCTGTGGCAGTCGGCGCGATCCTCGTCGTCGGGGCGCTCGCGGACATCCCCGTCGGGGAGCTGCTGGCGACCCTCGCCACGCTCGTCCCGATGGCGGCGCTGTTCCTCTCGCTGGGCCAGCTCCAGGCCGAGCGCCGCTTCGAGGCCTTCTCGGTCTCGGTGAGCATGCTCGGCGTGCCGAGGCCGGTCGCGCTGCTCGCGCTCGCCGCCGCCGGGCTGACCGTCTACGCCGCCCTCGGCGCGAGCGCCATCGCCCTCGGCATCGCCGCGGCGACGGCCCTCGCGTACACGGTGGCGCGGCTGCGCGAGGCGCCGCCGGTCAACCCCGTCGCGTGGCGGTCCTTCCGCGCGGCGCTCGCGCCCCTGGCGGCGGGGCTCGCGGGGGTCGCGGTGCTCACGAACCTCGACGTGGTGGTGGCCAAGCTCGCGCTGCCGGCCCAGGAGGCCGGGGAGTTCGGCGCCGTCGCCGTCCTCGCGAAGGCCGTCATCCTCATCCCGCAGGCGACGTCGGTGGTGCTCCTGCCCCGCATCGCGGCGCGGCGGGCGGTGGGGCGCGAGACGGGCCCGCTGCTGGTGGCCGCCGTGGGGATAACCCTCGCGGCGGGGCTCGTGGCGACCGCCGTGGCCGCCGCGCTTTCGACGCCGATCGTGCGCCTGACCTACGGCGAGGAGTACGTCGGCGGGGCGGACTTGCTGGCGCCCCTGACGGCCGCGTCGACGCTGCTGGGCGCGATCATCGTGCTGCTGAACCACCACGCGGGCCGGGCCGCCGACGCCTATGTCTGGGGGGTCGGCGCGGTCGGCCTCGCCATGCCGCTCCTCTTCGTCCCGCTGCACGGGAGCGAGGGCGGCGCTGGTCGTCGCCGACGTCATCGCCTACGCCGCTCGCGCTCGCGCTGCACGAGGCCCTGCACGGCCGCGGCCCGGACGGCCTGGTGCGGAGCCTGCGCACGCTCGCCCGGCGCGGGCGCCGCGCGGTCAGGTCGGCGAGCCCGTGAGGGGCTTTCGCAGCTCCAGGTAGACCACGCCGGCCTCGTCCGGCGCCGAGCTCGGCCGGTGATCCCATGCGGGCGAAGTTGCCCGGGCAGACGACCCGCAGCGCCCCGCCCAGCGGGTACGACCACGGCGCCGCCGCGAAGAAGCGGCGGTGCACGGCCGGCCGGACCTCGCGGACGTACTCCCGCGTCCGCACCTCCCACGGCAGGCGCGAGCAGCCGCTGCGCGATCTCCTGCTCCGTGTAGTGGCGCTCGAAGAAGACCGCCCCGTCGGCGGCCGCCGCGCTCGCCTCGCCGTAGATCTCGCGGTCGAGGGTCACCTCCCGGGGGGCCGCCGCCACGTTGGTCGTGAGGCGCACCAGCCCCCCGGGGCGCAGCACGCGCCACATCTCCGCCATGGCCTCCGCGTCGCCGTCGCCGGGGACGTGCTCGATCACCGAGACGCACAGGCAGCCGTCGAACGAGTCGTCGGGGAACGACAGGGCGCGCGCGTCCTCGACGCGCAGGTCGAGGTCGGGGTCGATGCGCCGCCAGGCCTCGACCTCCTCCGAGAAGAGGTCGACGCTCACCCACTCCCCGCGCCCCTCGCGGCGCAGCAGGCTCGGGAGGAGCTTGGGGCTCGAGATGTCGAGCCACCGCCCGGAGACGGGCTCGTCGACCAGGCGGCCCAGCTCGTAGTAGCGCCACGGGTCGAGCGGCACCAGCAGGCGCTGGAGGCCCGCGCGATGGGCGCTCCAGCGGCCGGGCCCGCCGGCGACCAGCCAGCGCGCGCCGAGCCGGTAGCTGTGGCGCCACAGGCGCGGCCAGCCGCTCTCGTGGCCGAGGGCCCTGCCCGCGGTGGGAGAGGGGGACGCCATCGCGCGGTTAACCTAGGGCACAGAGCCATGGACATCGTCACGACACACCGCGCCGCGCGGCCCGCCGGCCGCCCCGGCGCCTGGGCCCGCTACGGGCCGCTCTTCCGCAACCTGGTGCGGCGCGAGGTGCGCCAGCGCTACAAGGGCTCGGTCCTGGGCCTGGCGCTGGACGCTGATCACGCCGCTGATCATGGTCGGGCGCGTACTCGCTGGTCTTCAAGTTCCTGCTCCGCATCCAGATCGAGTACTACGCGCTGTTCCTCTTCGTGGGGCTGACCGTGTGGACGTTCTTCCTCGGCGGCGCCGCAGGTGGCGTCGCGCAGCCTGGTGGCGAACGCGAGCCTGGTGACCAAGGTGCAGCTTCCCCCGCGAGATCGTGCCCCTGGCGGCGATGACCGGCAACGCCTTCACGGCGGGGGCGATGCTGGTCGTCGCGCTGCCGCTGTGCCTGCTCCTGAGCGACGGACTCGCGGCTGCCCGCTGGTGGCCGCTGCCGGGCCTGGTCGTCCTGCTCGCCGATGTTCACCGCGGGCTTCGGCCTCGCCGCTCGCGGCCCTCAACGTGTACTTCCGCGACGTCGAGCACATCCTCGACGGCCATCGCCCTGCCGTGGATCTTCGTCGAGCCCGGTCTTCTACACGCTTCGACACCGTGCCCGGGCCTGAGCGGCGAGTACGCCTGGGTCGGCAGCCCTCCTCCACTGGGCGAACCCGATCGCGCCCGTTCATCATCTCGATCCAGGACGCCCTCTTCTTCGGGCGTCTGGCCGGCCTGGGGCGACGTCCTGTACTGCGCTCGTGGCGGCCGCGCTCGCCCTGCTCGGCCGGCTGGTCGGCTCTTCCGGCGCCTCGAGCGCGAGATGGCGGTGGAGCTCTGATGGCCCTCGAGCCGGGGCGCATCCGGCTGCGGGGCGTGTCGCGCACCTTCCGCATCCTCCACGAGCGCAACCTCACGCTGAAGGAGACGGTCCTGCGGCGGCGGCGCACCGACGCCACCGAGCTCTGGGCGGTGCGCGACGTGGACCTCGACGTCGCGCCCGGGCGAGGCGATCGGCGTCATCGGCCAGAACGGCTCGGGCAAGAGCACGCTGCTCAAGCTGCTCGCCGGGATCATCCCGCCGCACGCCGGGCACCATCGAGATCGGCGGCACGGTCGCGTCGATGCTCGAGCTCGGCGCCGGGTTCCACCCCGACTTCACCGGGCGCGAGAACGTCTACATGAACGCCTCGATCCACGGGCTCTCGGAGCGCGAGGTGGACGCCGCGGCTCGACGAGATCGTCGCCTTCGCCGAGCTCGAGGACTTCATCGACATGCCGGTGCGCACCTACTCGAGCGGCATGTCAGATGCGGCTGGCGTTCGCGGTCGCCTCGCACGTCAACCCGGACGTGCTGCTGCTCGACGAGGTGCTGGCCGTGGGCGACGAGGCCTTCCAGCGCAAGTGCTTCGGGCGCATCTTCGACTTCCGCCGCGGCGGCGGCACGCTCGTCTTCGTCTCGCACGACCCCGCCGCCGTCGAGCGCGTCTGCGACCGGGCCGTCCTGCTCGTCGACGGCGAGCTGATCACCGACGCGCCGCACCCAGGACGCCCTCGCCACCTATCACCGCCGGCTCGCGGACGACGGCGGCGGAGGCAGGCGGGACCGACGGACGGCGCCGAGGAGCGACCCGCGGGTGTGGGGCGACCGGGAGGTCGTCATCACGCTCGCGCCGCCTGCTCGGCCCCGACGGCCCGAGCGACCGGTTCGTCAGCGGCGACCCGCTGACCATCGAGATGGAGGTCGAGGCGCGCCGACCCGGTGCGCACGCCGAACTTCGGCATCAGCATCAGCTCGGTCGACGGGGAGCTCTGCTTCGGGACCAACACGCGCATCGACGCGCTGGAGGTCGCCGAGCTGAGCGGCCGCGCCACGGTGAGCTTCACGATCCCGGCGCTGCCGCTGCACGAGGGCTCGCTTCACGGTGCAGCTCGCCGTGGTCTCGCTGCGACGAGAGCCAGGTCCACCACTGGCTCGACCGCTGGCTGGAGTTCGACGTCTTCCCGCGGGTCACGGGCATCGGGCCCGGTGAACATGAGCGGCGAGTGGAGCGTCGTCGCCGGCGCTCCGATCGCAGCCCGCCCGGCCGGCGCGTCCCGGACCGGCGACGGGCGATAAAGTTCCGTGGATCGCACGCGCCGACGACATCGCCGGACGACTCATCGATGTTGACGCCCTGATGGCCGACCTCCGCCGCGGGTGGCCGAGAAGAAGGCCCGCGGCCTCTACAGCGTGACGCGCTGATGACCGAGCCCGCCGCGCGCGACGAGCCCTTCGGGGCCGAGGAGCTCGAGCGGCGTGCGCGGCATGGCGCGTGCTGCGCTACGACGTGGACGTCGGACCCCTCGACCAAGCCGCTGGTGGGCCGAGCGGTGACCGCGGGTGAAGCGCCGCTCGTGCGCGGGGACGAGCCAGCCCGGCTTCAGCCTGACCGCTCAGGCGAACGCATACAACGGCGCGCTGATGGCGCTACCTCGGCACGGCTGGCGCGCGAGATCGCCGCCCTCCGCGAGGCGGTCGCAGGAGGCTCAGGGCGCCGCGGCAAGCGAGCAGGGCTGGGCGGTGCGCGAGGCGGAGATCGACCGCCAGCGGGACCTGGGCCAGCTGGAGGGCCGCGTCGAGGAGCTGGCCGAGGAGCTGGCGGAGCTGCGCGAGCGGCTCGCCGAGGAGACCGGGAGCCCGTAGCGGGTGCATGCGGCTCGCTGAGCCACGGATCGCCTTCGTCGTCCCGCGGTACGGCCCCGACGTCGTGGGCGGCGCGGAGACCCTCTGCCGGCTGATGGCCGAGAACCTCGCCGCCGCACGGCACGGACGTCCGAGTGCTCACCACCTGCGCGGTCGACCACTTCACCTGGGCCGACCACCATCCCGAGGGCACGCGCATCGAGGGCGGCGTGCCCGTGAGCCGCTTCCGCGTGAGCGGCGGCCGCGACCCCGAGCTCTTCTGGCAGCTGCACACCGCGCATCGCGCCTCGAGCAGCGCCTCGGCTACGCCGACCAGCTGGAGTGGATGGCGCAACTCCGTCTGGTCGGAGGGGCTCCAGCGGGCGGTCGAGCGAGGCGTCCGACAGCTGGATCGTCGGCCATCCCGTACCTGTTCGGCACGGCCGTTCTGGGCAGCCGCCGCGCGCCCGGGGCGCACGGCGCTGATCCCGTGCGCTGCACGACGAGCCCCACGCGCGACTGCCGGTGGTGCGCGGACGCCATCGACGGCGTCGCCGGCTGCATGGCCAACTCCGACGGCGAGCGCGACCTCCTCGGCCGCCTCGCCCCCGACGCGACGGATGGAGGTCGTGGGCGTCGGCTTCGACCCCGAGCCGCCGCCCAGAGAGAGCCGAGGTGGCCGCGTTCTGCGCCGACGCGCGGCGTCGCGCCCGGCTACCTGCTCTACGCCGGCCGCCGCGAGGAGGCGAAGGGCGTCCCCGGGCTCTTCGCGCCGCTACGCCGCGCTACCGCGCAACGCCGCCCGGACGCACCGCCGCTCGCGCTGATGGGAGCGGGCGACCTCGCCGTGCCCGAGGCGATCGCCGAGCACGTCGTGGACCTGGGCTTCGTGCCGGCCGAGCAGCGGGCGCGCGGCCTACGCGGCCGCGTCGGTGCTCGTGCACCCCTCGGTGCTCGAGAGCTTCGGGATGGTGCTGCTCGAGGCCTGGCTCGCGGGCACGCCCGCGCTGGTCAACGGCGGCTCGCCGGTGCTGCGTGAGCCACTGCCGGCGCGCCGGGGCGGGGCTCTGGTACGACGGACCAGAGCGAGTTCGACGCCGCCCTCGACGCGCTGCTGGAGGACCCGGCGCTCCGCGACCGAGCTCGCCCGGCGCCGGCGCCGCCTACGCGCTCGGCACGTTCTCCTGGACGAGGTCCGGCGGCGCTTCATCGGCGCGCTCGCGGCGTGGGCGTGAGCGACGGCGTCCACCAGGTCTGCGCCGGCGCCGCGCCCCGCGACGCGATCACCCACCACCTGCTGGAGTCGCAGCGGGTCCTTCGGGGCATGGGGCTGCGCTCGGAGCTCTTCTGCGAGGACGAGCGCATCCACCCAGCCCTCGCCGGGCCGCGTGCACCCGGTCACCCGCTGGGAGCGCCGTCGCCCGCCCGGGCGACGCGGCGGTGCTGCACTACTCGATCGGCAGCCCCGCCTTCGACGCACGTGCTCGCCCGCTGCGACCGGCCCGCGATCCACTACCACAACATCACCCCGGCGGAGCTGCTGTGGGAGGACGCGCCCGCGGTCGCGCTCCAGTGCCGGCGGGGCCGCGCGGAGCTGGCCGGCCTGGCCGGCCGCGTCGTGGCCGCCGCCGCCGACTCGTCCTTCAACGCCGACGAGCTCCGCGCGCTCGGGTTCCCGCGCCGCGACGTCGTCGGCGTGATGCGGCGCGAGCTGCCCCCGTCGCCGCCCCGCGCCGCGCGGGACGGGCGGCTGCGCCTGCTGTTCGTGGGCCGCGGCGTGCCGAACAAGGCCCAGCACCACCTGATCGCCGCGCTCGCCGCCCTCCGCCAGAGCGGGCGCCGACGCCGTGCTGACGCTCGTCGGCACCTGGGTGGGCATGGAGCGCTACGCGGCGCGCTGCCGCGACCTCGCGCGGCGGCTGCTGGTCGACGAGCACGTCGTCTTCGCCGGCTCGCTCGACGACGCGGCCCTCGCGCGCGCCTACGCCGAGAGCGACTGCTTCGTCTGCCTCTCGGACCACGAGGGCTACTGCGTCCCGCTGGTCGAGGCGATGGCCGCGTCGCTGCCGATCGTGGCCTTCGCCGCCGGCGCGGTGCCCGGAGACCGTCGGGCGCGCCGGGCTCGCTCCTCGACGAGAAGCCGCCCTCGCTGGTCGCCGAGGCCGTGCTGGCCGCGACGGCCGGCGATCCTCGCCTCGCGGCCGCGATGGCGGCGGGCGCGCCGCGAGCAGCTCGCGCGCGCTCGGCCGCGAGGCCGTCGCGGACGCGGCTGCGCGCCTTCGTCGAGGCGCTCGCGTGATCGTCTGCCGCGGCCGCGCGATGCCGCGGCGCGCTCGAGCGCGCCGCTCGACCGGGCGCTGGACGCGTGCCCGAGGGCTCGCGCGCGAGCGGCCCGGGCACGCTCGTCGATCGGGCGCGGAGGATCCCGATGCTCCCGGGGCCCGATGCCGAGCGGCCCGCTGGTCGTGGTGCCGGCCCTCGGCCCGCGGACGGCCGAGCCCCTGGGCCGCTGCGCTCGTCGCCGCCGCCGATGCCGTCGTCCTGCTCGACGCCTGCGAGGCGGACGATCTCGGCGAGCGGCTCGCCGACCGACCGCTCCGTGCTGGTCGCCGGGCTGCCCGCGCCGCCGCGCGTCCCCGGAGGGCGCGGCCTGGACGTCGGTGAGGCCGCCGAGCCGGCGCTCTCGTCGCGGCGTGGCGCGAGCCGCCGCGCGCCGCCGCCGGCACGGCCGGGCGTCGCGTGGGTCGGCGGCCGGGGCGCCGCGCCCTCGCGGCGGCGCTCGAGGCCTGGGCCGCCGGCCGCGCCGTGGTCGCGCTGCCCGGCACGCCGCCGCACGACCTGCTCCGACGCGGGCGGCGCCCTCCGCGCCGAGACCGACCTCGAGGTGATGGAGGCGACGGCCTTCCTGCATGCCAACGCCGCCCCTCGCCCGGGCCCTGGGCGCGGCGCGGCCGCGCGGCTCGCCGCGGCCAGCCTCGCGCGCGCGAGGTCGGGCTCCGCATCCTCGAGGGCGCCGAGGTCGCCCGCGCGTCGCTGGGCCGGCGGCCGCGTGACCGGCGGCGCTGCGGCTCGCGATCGTCGTGCCCCGCTACGGGCGCGGACGTCGGCGGCGGCGCCGAGGGCCTGGCGCGATGGCACGCGCCGCGGCTCGCCCGCCGCGCACGACGTGACCGTGCTGACGACCTGCGCCGCAGGACTACCGGACCTGGGCCGACGCCCTACCCGCCGGGCGCCTCGCGCGACGGTGACGTCCGCGTCGAGCGCTTCCCCGTGCCCGAGCCGCGCGTGACCGAGCGCTTCAACCGCTGGTACAGGGCGGCGGTCGCGGGTCGGCTCGGCATCGCCGGGCTCGTACGGTGGATGCGCGAGCAGGGCCCGAACGCCCCGGGGCTCCTCGACCACCTCGATCGCGACGGCGCGGGCTACGACGCGGTGGTGTTCGTGCCGTACCTCTACGCGACCACCTGGGACGGCCTGCCCCTGGTGGCCGATCGCGTCGCTCATGATCCCGGCCCTCCACGACGAGCCGCCGGCCGCGCTTCCCGATCATGGACCGGACCTTCCGCCTGGCGCGCGGGCTGGCCTTCAGCACCCCGGAGGAGCGCGACTTCTGCCGCGACCGGTTCGGCCCCCTGCGCGCGCGCGACCCGGCTCGTCGGCGTCGGCGTCGACCCGCCGCCCGCGGTCGGGCCGCGGCGGCACCGGCGAGCCGTACGTGCTCTACCTGGGCCGGGTCGACCCGTCGAAGGGGTGCGTCGACCTCCTGCGCGCAGCACCGGCGCGCGATCGCTGGACCGGCCCGACCGCCCGCGGCTCGTCCTGGCCGGGCACGTCGCGATGGAGCTCCCGCAGGGGCGCTGGCTCGAGGCGCGCGGCTTCGTGACGAGGCGCGAGAAGCACGCCCTGCTGGCCGGCGCGGCGGTCGTGGTCCTGCCGTCGCCCTACGAGAGCCTCTCGATGGCCGTGCTCGAGGCCTGGACCCACGGCCGGCCCGTGCTGGTGAGCGCGCGCTCGCCGGTGCTCGTCGGCCAGGTGCGCCGCGCCGGCGGCGGGCTCTGGTTCGACGACGGCGCGGAGTACGCGGAGGCTCTCTGGCGCCTCGTCGACGACCGCGGGCTCGGCGGCGCGGCTCGGGACCCAGGGCCGCCGCTACGCGCTCGGCCGGTTCCGCCCGGAGGCGGTCGTCGCGACGCCTCGAGGGGCTCCTCCACGAGGTCGCGGCGCCGCGCCGGGCGCGCGGCGTGAGCGACGAGAACGAGCGGCTGCTGGCCGACCTCGCGCGGCGCGTCGAGGCGCGCGAGCGGGCGGGCGACTACGACCTGCCGTGGCTCGACGACAGCGTCGAGGAGGTCGACCCGCCGACGCCCGTCGACCGACTTCCTTCAGACCCCGCCCCGTCGCTCCGGGCGGTCCGTGGCGCGCGCTGCGGCGGCCGGCCGGCGCACTCGGAGCGCCGGGGGACGGCCGACATGCGCTGCGCGAGGCGATCGCGCTGGCTCAAGCTCGCGCTCGACGCCGAGGGCGCGTCGCGCGAGGAGGCTCAGCCGTCACCTGCAGGAGCTGCTCGACGAGCTCGCGGCGAGGGCGGCGTGTCGCGTCTCGAGCGATCACCTGCGCGCGCTGGGCAGCTCGTACGGCGAGCGGATCCACCGCCTCGAGGACGACCGGCGCTGGACGGCACGCGCGACCTCCTGCGGGCCGCGCCACCCGCGACCTCGGCCGCCCGGACGGGGCCACTGCCGGGCTCGCGGCGGCCGAGTGCCGCGTCTACTCCCAGAACGGCGAGGACGGCATCATCGCGTGGCTGCTCTCCATCGATCGGCGTCACGGACCGGCGCTTCGTCGAGATCGGGATCGGCGACGGGCGCGAGTGCAACACGGCCGCGCCTGGCGATGGTGTTCGGCTGGCGGGGGCTGATGGTCGACGCCTGGCCCGCGGGGTCGCGGCCGCCCGGGCCTTCTACGCGCGCCGGCCCGGAGACGCGCGAGACCGTTCGGGTCCTGCGAGCGGACGGTCACCGCGGGGGAATGTCGACGCCCTGCTCGCGGAGGAGGGCTTCGAGGGCGAGCTCGACCTGCTGTCGATCGACATCGACGGCAACGACCTCTGGGTGTGGGAGGCGATCGAGCGGCCGCGGCCCCGCGTCGTGGTGATCGAGTACAACGGCACCTTCGGCCCGGACCGCGTCGGTGAGCGTCCCCTACGACCCGGCCTTCGACCGCCTCGAGCGCCATCCCGAGCGGCTGGTACCACGGCGCGTCGCTCGCGCGCGCTCGACCGGCTGGCGCGACGCAAGGGCTACGTCCTCGCCGGCTGCGACTCGAACGGCGTCAACGCCTTCTTCGTGCGCGCGGACTGCGCCGCGCGGGCTCGTCGAGCCGGTCGCGCCCGAGGACGCATGGCGGCCGGTCCGCGAGCGCGGCCCGCGCAGCGCCGCCGAGCAGTTCGCCGCCATCGCCCACCTGCCGCTCGTGGAGGTGCCGTGACCGCGGCTCCGGGCCGGCGCGGCGGTCAACGTGTTCGTGCCGACGCTCGCCCGGCACGACGCCGTCTCCGACCAGGCGCGCCACCAGGTCCGGCTCCTGCGCCGGTGGGGTCACGACGCCGCTCGTCGCCGAGACGTGGGACGCGTCCAGCGCCGGCGAGGTCGTCCCGCTGCGAGCGCTGGCCGACGCGAGCCCGCCAGCCGCCTGGATGGTCGCACTACAGCATCTGGTCGGACGGGCTCGCACGACATCCGGGCGGCGCCGCGGGCCGAAGGCGTTCGTCTACCACAACGTGACGCCGCCCGAGCTGCTGCCGCGCGGGCCGGTCGCCGACGCTCTGCCTGCCGGCGCCCGGCGCGCTCCCGGTCGAGCTCGCGGACGGCTGGGACCTCGTGCTCGCCGACTCCACCTACAACGCCGCGGAGCTCCGGCGCGCCGGGTTTCCGGAGCCCGAGGTGGTGCCCCTCCTGTCCTGCCCGCGCCGCCGCGCCGCCGGCCGGCGCCCGCGGCGACGGCGTCCTCGTTCGTCGGCCGCATCGCGCCGAGCAAGGGCGTCGACGACCTGATCAAGGCCTTCGCCCTCGTGCGCCTGCTGCACCGCCCGGCGGCGACCCTCGACATCGTGGGCTCGGCCGGCGGGCTGGGAGCGCTACGCGGCGGGCCTCGAGGCGCTGGTCGAGCGGATCGGCTGCGGCGGAATCACCTTCCGCGGCCGCGTCTCCGACGACGAGCGCGACGCGCTCTACCGCCGGCTGCGGCGTCGTCTGCGTGATGTCCCGTCACGAGGGCTTCTGCGCGCCGATCGTCGAGGCCATGCGCGCCGGCGCGCCGGTCGTCGCCGTCGACGTCGGCGCCGTCGCCGAGACGATGGGCGGAGGCGGTGCTGCTGCTCCGTCGCGCGACCCCCGCCTCGCGGCCGAGGCCGCTCGCCGAGGTGCTGCACGACGCGGAGCTGCGCGAGCGCTTGCGCGCCGGGCGCGGCGACGAGCGCTCGCGCGGGTCGATCCGTGGTGGTCGAGGCGCGCCTGCGCGAGACGCCTGGCGTCCCCTCGGTCGCCCGCTGCCTGATGCTCGCGGTCCTCGGCGATCTACGCGCTCGGGCCTCGCCCTGTGCCTGCTCGCGGGCGTCGCGCTGAGCGGTCTGCTCGATGCCGCGAGGGCGCTGGATCGGTGTCGAGACGATCCCGCTCGGGCTCTGCGTCCTGATGCCTGCTCTATCCCCTCGGGCGCGTCCTGCCGGGTCGGGGACCGCGCCGTCGTCGTCGGCGCTCGTCGTGGTCATCGCGTCTCGCCGTCGCGGTCGACGCTGCGGCGCCGGGGGGTCGCACCAGGACCGGCCGATCGGTCCTCGCCGTGGCCGATCGCCCGGAGGCGCGTGCGTCCTCGGTGGCTCGCCGGCGGCCTGCTTCCTACGTCGCGCCGACCATCGACCAGGGCTTCGCGACCACGATCGCGCGTGACCAACAACGACGGCTGGGGCTACGCGACGCTGGTCGACTGGCTGAAGGACCACCCGTTCCCGCGCGACGTCGCAGCCGGACATCGCGCAGCCCGCTCACGCTGGTGCCGTGGAACGACGGACCGCAGCTATCTTCGGCGTTCGGCTTCGAGCACTTCGCCGCCACTGCTCGCCGCCTGCTCGGACGCGACGGCTTCGAGGTCGTCAACGCCGCCGCGGCCGTCGGCCTCGCCGCGGCCGTCGGCGGCTGGGCGACGCTCGCCGCCGCGCTCGACCCGCGCTCGAGCCATCGGGCGCTGGCCTGCGTCGCGGTCGCGGTCGCGAGCCCGCTCGCTCGCGCTGCCCTTCGCCGAGAACTACACGACCCAGTTCGTCAGCATCTGCCTCTGGCCGTTCGCCGTGGCCGCCTTCCTGCGGTTCGCGCGGCGCCGGGCGTGGCGGCGGCTCCTGGTCGCGGCGCTCGCCAGCGGCGCGTGGTCGGCGTCTACCCCGACCTGACGCCGTGGCTGATCCTCCCGATCGCCGGCGTCGCGCTGCTCGCGCCCGACGCCCCGCCTGGGTCGTGCATCCGCGGCTGGCTTCCGGCTGGCCGGCGCCGGGCCAGCGCGCACGGCTGCTCCGCGCCGTCGCGCTCGTGGCGGCTCTTGCGGTGGCGGTGATGGTCGTACGCACCGATCCAGGTGGTCCGCGGCGTCACGAACCTGCTGTTCCTCGACGCGCTGCCGATCGACGCCGTCGCCGGCTTCTTCTCCTCCGATGCCTACGCCGCCCTCTTCCTTGGGGCGACGAGCGCCTTCTCGCTTTTCTCGCGTCGCCGCTGGGCTGGTCCGTCGCTCGCGGCTGGGCCTCGTCGTCGCTGTCGTCGTCTTCGCGCTGGCGCCCCGGCCGAGGCGGCGGACGCGGCGGGCCGTCTGCTCCTGGCGATCGCCGGCGGGGCCCTCGTGACGCACCGGCGCCGTCGTGGTCCGGTACCGCCTCGTCGACGAGCTCCCCTACCAGGTCTACAAGGGGCTGATCTCGGGGGGCGCCGTGCTCGCCGGCCTCGGCGTGATCGGGCTGCTGCCCGGCGGGCGGTCGCGGGCGCGCGCTGCGCCTCGTCGGCGCTGGGCGTGCTGGCGGCGGTCTGGATCCCGGTCAGCGGCCAGACCCTCCAGGCGTCCGCGGACGCGGCCACCGGCTTCCGCGCGCGGACGTCGAGATGGGCCGCGCGCTCGCGCGCCCTGCCCCCGGGCTCGACCGTCCTCGCCGAGGGCGCCGCGCCCGACGCCCGATCCTTCCAATTCCGGATGATGGCGGCGTACTTCGGCGGGCGCACGCCGGGTGACGGCGATCGGCCTCGGGAGCACGGCGTCCTACCTCACCGCCCGGCGGCGTGCCCGGAGTGGCGGCCCGGCCGTCCCTGGACCGACGTGCTCACGACCGGCCCCCAGCCGATCGACGACCGCGCGCGCTGTGTGGGCGAACGCCGTCTACGCGCTCGACGCCGCCCCCGCCGCTCGACGTCACCACGTACGGCAGCGGCTGGTACCCGCCCGAGGCGGCCGGCGCCACGGTCTTCGCCTGGACGTCGGGCCCGGCGAGCTGGTGCGTCTCCAACCGCGCGCGCTCAGCCGGACGCCGGCTCGCCTGGGATGGAGGTCGACGAGCTACGCGCCGGCCGCGCGCGTGATCGCTGCTCGGCACCGCGCGCGCCGGCCGTAGCCGCCGGCGGACTCGCCGTCGGCGCGATCCCGCGACGCCGGTCGCAGCTCGACCGTGACGCTGCCCGCCCGGTGTCCGGCGACCCCGGTCGCGCGCTGGCGCGCCCCGGCCGCGGCCGCGATGCCCGGCGCCCGCAGGGCGACTCGCGCGCGCCTGCTCGCTGAGTGACCGAGCGCGACGGGATCGCGCTCTCAGGCGCCGCCCGCGCCGAGGAAAGCGCTCGGTCTCCGCGAGCGCCTCGGGGGTGCCGATCTCGTAGAAGCGCGCGCGCGACCGGCATCCCCGCCGAGCCGCCCTCGGCGCGCGAGGTCGCGCGAGCACGTCGGCCAGGTCGGGCTCGTCGCCGGCGAGCGCGCCGCGGGCGTCGAGCGCCAGCAGGCCGTAGTCGATCCACTCGGCGCCCGGCGGCGGGTCGCGCTTGTCGTAGGCGCAGCACCCGCCCGCGCGCGTAGACGGCGTTGCTCGGCCCCCAGCGGCCGTCGTTGCGCAGCACGGTCATCAGCGCCGGGAGGCCCGAGCGCGTCGTGGCGCGCCGCCACCGCCGCGTAGTCGACGCGGAGGTAGGTGTCGCCGTACATCACGAGGAAGCGCTCGCCGAGCAGGGGCAGCGCGCGCCGCAGGGCGCCGCGCGGTGCCGATCGGGTCGGGACCCTCGTCCGAGTAGGCGATCGACAGGCCGAAGCGGCGCCCGTCGCCGAGGCCCGTCCTCGATCGCCTCGCCGCAGGTGGCCGCGGCAGATCACCACCCGCGACGCGCCGCGCGGCCGCGAGCAGCTCGAGCACGTGCTCGAGGAAGGGCCGCCCCGCCACCGGCACCATCCCCTTCGGCAGCCCGCCGGCCGCGTCGCCGAGGCGCGTGCCGAGGCCGCCGGCGAGGATCGCGACCGGCGGGAGCGCCGTCCGTCACGCGCGTCAGGCCGGAGGAGCGCTCGCGCGCCGGCGCCGGGCTCGCTCCTCGAGCTCGGCCATCGGCCGCTCGAAGCCCTCGAGGGCGTCGACGACGAAGAGCGGGCGGCGCTTGACCTCGTCGTAGATGCGCCCGACGTACTCGCCGATCACCCCCAGGCTCAGCAGCTGGATGCCGCTGAAGAAGGAGATGATGATGACCAGCGTCGGGTTGCCCCAGGGGATCTCGACGCCGGCGAGCCGCAGCGCCAGGTAGACCAGCCCGAGCACCATGGCGAAGGTGAAGGTGATCAGGCCGATCCAGGTGATGATCTGGAGCGGGTAGCGCGAGAAGCCCGACGATCCCGTTGAGGCCGATCCGCACCGACCCCGTGAAGCGGTTGTACTTGCCGTCGCCGGCCGCCCGCGGGTCGCGGTCGTAGAGGACGCTGGCCTGGGGGAAGCCGACCAGGGCGGTGAGCCCGCGCAGGAAGCCGTGGGTCTCGTTGAGCCGCAGCACCTCGTCGACCACGCGCCGGCTCATCAGGCGGAAGTCGCCGGTGTTCGGGCGGGATCTCGACCTCCGCCACGCGCCGGATGACTCGGTAGCCGAGGGCCGCCACGATCCGCTTGGGCAGGGTCTCGCCGGCGCGCGAGCGCCGCTGCGCGTAGACGACGTCGAAGCCCTGCGACCAGCGCGCGATCATGTCGCCGATCAGCTCGGGCGGGTCCTGGAGGTCGCAGTCGATGACCACCACCGCGTCGCCCGAGGCCATGCGGATGCCGGCCAGGGTCGCGGCGGGCTGGCCGAAGCGCCGCGACAGGCGCAGCATCTTCACCGCCGGGTCGAGCAGCCGGATCTCGCGGATGCGGTCCTCGGTCGCGTCGGTGCAGGGATCGAGGCTGAAGATGACCTCGTAGTCCACCTCGGCCGCCACGAGCGTCGCGCGCACGCGCTCGTAGAGCGGGCCGACGTTGTCCTCCTCGTTGAGGCACGGGACCACCACCGAGACCAGCGGCCGGCTCACGGCGCCTCCGCCGGCGGCGGCGTGGAAGACCCAGAGGTGGAGGAGCGTGAAGCTGATGCACGCCATCACGCCGGCGGCCAGGAAGAAGACCGCCAGCTCGGGGATGCCGAGGACCTCCGGCAGGACGGCGACCGCGATCGAGGTCCCCGCGTAGGAGAGGCCCGCGGCGAGCAGGTAGCGCAGGCCCTGGCGGCTCAGGTGGAGCGCGTAGCCCGAGTCGTGGGTGAAGACCCACTGGCGGTTGAGGGTGAAGTGCATCGCCAGTGCGATGACGAACGAGATCGCCAGCGCCGCCTGGATCGGCACGCCGCCGAGCACGAGCACGGTGACCAGGCCGAGGTGAGTCGCCCCGACGACGAGCCCCGTGAGCGCGAACTTCGAGACCACCGCCGGCCTCGGCATCCGTCGCATGAGCCCCTCGAGGCGGCGCGGGGTGGTGATGGTGCCGGCCATCGCGCGGCCATGGTACCGGTCGTGCCGGGCGGGGCTCATTCGGGGGTCCACTCGGACCACGCGGGGCTCCATCACGCTCAAGCCCGGCGGCAGAGGCGCCGTCGGCGTCGCCCCGTTCGCGGCCCGCGCGGACCAGGATCCACTCGATGCGAACGTCGGCCAGCCCGCTGCCGTCGAGGCCGGCGCTGACGGTCGCCGTCCGGCCCGGCCAGCGGGATAGCGGCGGACGGCCCCGTCGGAGCCGGTCACCCTCGAGCGCGACGACCGAGCCCGGTGGCAGGGCAGGGTTGGCGACGAAGGTCGCCTGCAGCGCCACGACCCCGGCGCCCGGAGCCGCCAGCTGCACCGTCGTGCGTCGTCGTCGGGACCCCCTGGGGGCGCACCTCGAGCACGACCGGCTCGCCCTGGAGCTTGGCCGCGAGGTCGGCACCCAGGCGAACGCGTCCTCGAGCCGCTCGTAGGTCTCGGGCCGTGCGGTGCGCAGGCCGTCGTAGTAGCCGACGACGCTGAACGCGAGGTTGGCCGCCGCGCAGTACGCGACGGCCGCGGTCCCGACCACGAGCACGCGCGCGGCGCGGCCACCGCCGGCGCGCAGCCGCTCGGCCGCGCCACAGCCAACCGACGCGCGGCCGGGATGATCAGGAGGCTGACGAAGTCAACCTCGTACCGCTCGGTCGCGCCGCCGAGCTGACACGAGGGAGATCACCGGCAGCAGCAGCGCGACCCCGACCATCACGCCGCCGAGGCCGACGAGCTCGCGGGAAAGGGGGCCGCGCGCGCGGCGCATGAGGAAGGGCACGGCCGCTAGGAGGATGAGCAGAGGCGTCACCGGAAGCACGCCGGCCACGGGCTCGACGAAGAAGCCCGTCGGCAGGGTCCCCGGGTAGCTCGGGCGCCAGAGTGATGAAGGGGAAGTCGAGCCCGAAAGACGGGGGCTGGAGCAGATAGAACCACGCGCCCGGAGCAGCCGGTCGAGTGAGAAGAAGTCGAACTCCCTGGGGTTGAGCCCGGCGAGCTGGTAGTTCGTCCCGAACTCGGTGGGGGAGCCGAACCGGACGACGTTGTAGAACGCCAGCAGCAGTAGGCAGGCCGCGAAGGGCGCGGCCGCGGCGGCGGCGGCGCGCAGGACCGGCCCCCGCCGCCAGCCCGGCGGGGCCCGGCGGCCCTCCACCAGGCCCAGATCAGGAGCGGTGCGGCAAGGGCCATGTTCGCGCGGGAGGCGACGGCAAACCCAAGCGCCAGGCTGCCGGCGGCGATCAGCGGGAGGGAGGGCCGCTCGCGCAGCGCCCCGATGACCAGCAGAAGCGCCGCCGCCATCAGGAAGAACAGGCCAGCAGCGATGGCCGTCTCGTAGACGAACGGGCGCCGAAGCATGAAGAGCACGACATTGCCGAACCCGAGTGCCGCCACGGCCACGAGGCGCCACGCCGTCGACGTGCGGGGCAGGTAGCGGGCGATCAGGAACAGCAGGAGCGCGCCCGCGAGGACGAAGCCACCGAAGCCGAAGATGGCGGCGGCCCAGGCGTCGGAAAGCTCGACGCCCACGGCGCGGAGAGGCAGGAAGAGCACCGCCGCCGGCGCCGGGCCGAAGTAGAGGTAGTAGCGGCCCTCGTAGAGGGTGGCGTCGTGGAGCCGGTAGGGGGCGTTCTGGGCCGGGTCGTACGGGTCGGGCAGCGCCAGCAGCTCGGGCGCCGGCTGGACGGGCAGGCTAGTCTGCCCGTCCTCGAAGGCCTCGGCGAGCAGCGAGTGGTAGCTCCGGCCGAAGTCCGCGTTCGTCCCCGCCGTCCAGAAGTAGAGAAGCCACGATCAGCGCCACAGCTACAAGGCCCAGCCATTGCGCGGTTAGTGCACGACGGCCGAGGGCGCGGAGCCGAGCCGCCCGGGCGCGGGCGCGAGCGCGCGGCCGCTATGGCAGCTTGGTCACGAGAGCTTCTGACTCCGCGGTCACTCGAGCGACGCCGAGGACGTTCAGGCCGATCGGCACCGATATCCGCGATTCGATGAAACGTCCCGTCAACACGGCGAAGCGATCCCACAGTGACAAGGAGCCGGCCGTTCCGCTGGCGGTCGGTAACGTCGTCGCGCGAGCACGCCGCCCACGCCGGGATCGCGAGCAGGTTGACCCATCCCACGACGAGTGGCTGCAGTTGCGCCTGCCTGAACACCTCGCGCCAGCCGCCAGACCGAGTAGCGGCGATAGTGCCCGACCTGCCGATCCCAGGGACCGTAGAGGCCGTTGAGGGCAGGTACGTAGACAACGATGGTCCTGCCGGGGACGACTGCCCGGCCGAGCTGTGCGAGCGCCGCGACGTCGTCGGGGATGTGCTCGAGCACATTGACCATGAGTACCGAGTCGAAGCGGTGGCGGTAGGGCAGGCTGCGCAGGTCGCGGTCGTCGATGCGAACGGTGGGGGTGTCGGCGAACCGCTGGCGCAGGACATTCACGCAGGACGGGGAGACGTCGTTGGCGACGACCTGGCGGCCGTGCTGATAGCGGGCGGTGATGGCGCCGTAGCCGGCGCCGACCTCGAGCACGCGCGGGCCGAGGTGCGGGCGGCAGAGATCGGCGATCCAGGACAGGTAGTTGGGTGCGTGCTCGTCGGCGACGTCGAGGTTGGCGTCGTGGTCGCCTTCTCGTTGCATGAGTTCGACGGCCCGCGGATGGATGTAGCGGGCGGCGGGTCGCGGTCGCAGTCTGCTCATCGCCGGCGCAGCGTAGAGCACCGTCCGATCACCGCACAGGCCGAGTCTGCACGGTGATCGAGGCGACCCGGGCAGCGCGTCCTCGATCGGCCCTCGATGAACGTCAGCTCAGCGCCTCCTGGCTCGCCTGAACCGGCAGCGGTAGAGCATCGAGTAGGACGGGATAGAACTCGGTCACGAAGTTGATCTTCTTGCCCTCGTCGAAGCCGCGAGCCACGTAGTTGACCGGCACCTCCATCGGGCGAAGCCGCCCGACACGATCTTGCACACCAGCTCGATGTCGAAGTTGAACCCGGCTCCGCGGAACTCGATCCCCTCGATGCACTCGCGCCGGAACACCTTGAACATCGTGTTGATGTCCGTCATGCGCTGCTGGTAGAGCACGTTGAACGTCTTGGCGAACAGCAGCTGGGCGAAGTTCATCAGGAAGGCCTTGACGCGCGAGCGGGCGTACTCGCCGCACCTTCCAGTCGTCGATGCCCAGCGACCGCGAGCCGAGCACGAAGCTCGTGCGGCGCTGCAGGATCGGCTCGAGCAGGGCGTCGTAGTCGTCGAGGTCGTACTCGAAGTCGGCGTCCTGGATGAGGACGATCGAGCCCTTGCCTGCGGCCAGCCCGCGCCGCACCGCGGCGCCCTTGCCGCGCGGCTGCTCCTCGTAGACGACGCGTGAGCCCGGGCGTGCCCTCGTAGCGTCTGCACGATCTCCCGCGTCCCGTCGGTGCTGTTGCTCTCGACGAGGATGACCTCCTTCGGGATCGAGAGCTCCTTCGCCAGCAGGGCGTCGAGCACTTCGCTGATGTAGGTCTTCTCGTTGAAGACCGGCACGACGATGGAGAGCATCTCGGCCGTGTGCGCCGGCACCTTCTCGAACGTCGCCATCCACGTGCCGAGGGGCAGCCGCACGGTCGCCGAGCCCAGCGGCGATCGGCCGAGGAGGCGGCTCACCACGCCGCCGGAGCCGAGCCGGTCAACGACGTAAGCCCCCGAGTGGGCGGTCGAGCACCGCGCGTTGCCGACCAGGCGCAACCCGCACCGGTCCATCAGCCTGGCCAGGTTGTCGGTGTCGAAGTACACCGACTTCCAGGCGAAGAACCGGGTCCAGTGACGGCGCAGGGCGCGGGCGGGGGCGGAGCCGACGTTGTTGAAGACCACGACGACGAGCGCACCGTCGGGGAGGGCCGCCGCCAGCTGCCGCACGACGGAGGCGCTCAGTGGGCACGCCTCGAGGAGCTCGTTCAGGATCAGGACGCTGGTGTCGGACGTGATCGCCGTGAGGATCGGCGTCACGTCGCCGTCGCTGCTGAGTCGCCTGGCATCGTCGGTCGTGAGGCGGACGGCCTCCCGGCGCATGCCCCCACCGACGGACACGCCTTCGTCGATCGTGCGCCCAGCGAGGACGACCTCCCGGGCGGGGTGGCCACGCAACGCCTCGTACCGCTCGGTGGCCGCCCGCACCATCTCCTCGAGCTCCTGCCGGAACAGCTCCCGATCCCGGGGGCGGTCGTGCTGACCGACGGCGTCAACGTCGAAGTAGTGCCGGTCGGCGATGACGGGCGGGTTGGCGTACACGACGCCACACGACCGGCACCTCACGAACCTCACGCCCAGCTTGTGGAAGAGGTACCGCTCGCTGTCCGTCTCGCAGGCTGGGCAGGAGATGAACGCCGCCCGGGCACGCGCCGAGAGCACCGAAGGGGTCGGCACGAACTCGAACCTCCGCGGGGTGCGCTGCTCTCGGGCCATGTCAGCAGCTCCCGGCGAGGAACGGGATGGGGTACGACAGCGGCCGCATCGCGAGCCGAGGGAACCCGGATGTGGTGCGAGCCACGAGCAACCACGGGATCATGACGATGTCGGCCTCGGCGTGCTTCGGGCCGGCAGCCGGTCGACGGGCGTTGACGGTACCGTACGCGTCGTGCAGATCACGAGAGAGCACTGCCCTGCGTGTGGCGCGACGACGAGCGAGCTCGCGGAGGTTCATTCCGAGTTCAGTGATCTCGACTTCGCGTTCCGTCGATGTGGGGCGTGCGGGCTGTCGTTCGTGGCCAACCCTCGGGTCAACTTCGCCGACCTCTACGACAGCGAGTACTACGCCGGCCGGGGCGCGGACACCTTCATCGACTACATCGGGGAGATGGGCAGCCCGCGCACGGTTCGCGAGTACGAGTGGCGCGGGATCACCACGG